>CP079215.1:0-1226863 GCA_019316985.1 Paraniabella defluvii | reverse complement strand
AATGATCACTTCAAACCATACATATAGGTTGAATATATCGCCGGTAAGGAAAGCGCCGTTTAGGCCCATTACCAAGAAATGGAAAATCGGGAAATAACCATAAAGCATTCTTTGGCGGCTTAAGCCGGTGGCCGAAAACATAGATACCGCAAATGCCGCTATGGAAGTGAGCAGCACCATAGTAACACCTAAAAGGTCGGCTACAAAAACAATGCTGAAGGGGCTTTCCAGTTAGAGGCATTTACAGTAAACGTGCCGTGCAGGTAAACTTCACGAAAAAGGAGTATAGCAGTAACCAGTGCGGCCAGCGCGCCTCCTACCGAAAGAATTCTTTGCGTAACTGTTTTACGCCACGCAATCAGTTGAAAGATGGCAATGAGTAAATGAATGAAAACCGGGGCTAAAATAAAATTTCCCATCATATATCTTCTTCCTCGGGTGTGTTTAGATTATCTAAATCATCTGTTTCTACTAACGCATATACCCGCTTTAGCAGTACAATGGCAAAAGCAGTAAGGGCAAAGCTTATTACAATGGCGGTAAGAATTAATGCCTGCGGCACAGGGTCGGCATAGGCTTTATCCAATACGTCTTGTGCCGAATCAATAATGGGCGGTTTGCCTTTTACAATAGCCCCAAAACAAATATCAGGATATTAGTAGCGCTGCCTAAAAGCATAATACCGAGTAAAAGTTTCACCAAACTGCGCCGTAAAATAAGATATACGCCGCCCGCATACAACAATCCTAAAACCAGTATCAACAGTAGCTCCATATTAATCGTCTGTTAGTGAAATGGTAAATAAGATGGTTAACACAACACCCACTACCACCAGGTAAACGCCCAGGTCGAAGAACAAGGCTGAGCCGAGCGATCCTATTATGGGAAATTTCCTTCCACCCAAAGGCCTGTCATGGGGGTAACCCCAAAGCACAGGCGCCAGCACGCTCAGCGCAGCGATACCTAATCCCATAGGGATCAAAGAAAGCGGCTTCCTGCCTAATAACGTCATGGTAGCATTGGTACCGTTGGCAAAACTATGCAGTACAAATGCTATAGAAGCTACCAGTCCGCCAACAAAACCACCGCCGGGGTAATAGTGCCCTCTTAAAAGCAGGAACACTGAAAACAAAAGCAGGATGGGTAGTAAATACCGTGTTGCCGTTTGTAAAATACTACTTCTCATATTATTCTTTTTCCGAGGGTTTTAATCTCAGCCTTAATAAATTGTATACGCCAATGGCTGCAATGCTCAGCACTACTGTTTCAAAAAGTGTATCAATGCCGCGGAAATCTACCAGGATCACATTCACTACATTTTTGCCTTTGGCTTCCAGGTAGGCATGTGATCCATAAAAGTCGCTGGTTGCAGTTTCAATCGGTTCGTGATGCACCTGCAATGCTACCATACAAAGTATTAATCCAAACCCAAGTGCCACGGCCATATCCCGGTAACGTTCCTTCGGGTACCAAGGTTTAAAAACGGGGTAATTTATAAAGTACCAGCACAAACAGAACAGTAGTAAGCGTGTCGATGGTAAATTGAGTCATGGGGTCGGGAGCGCTGTAAAAAACAAACATCAGGCAGATGCAGTACCCGATAATGCTCATAGATACCACGGCTGTCAGGCGCGATTTCGTTGTAATCATCATGGCTAGTGCGCCTATTAAAATGGCTACTATAGCTACTTCGTACACACTTAGCATGGCCAGGTTATAGAAATTAATATCTATAGGGCCGCTTAGCCAAAGTTTATAAGCGAGCAATGCCTCGGCAAAAAGAATAATTTTTAGATGATAAGACCGGAGATAGCCGTTGTGAAAAGTGCCTGTATACCATTCGGAGAACCGGAAGATGCCGGCGGTAATGCGCTGCATAATGAACTCAGGAGCCAGGTTCTTAAACCGATGGATCCAGCGGCTTTTCGATAAGCCCGGTTTGTTAACGAAGTAGAGCAGGGTACCGGCGGCAAATGTTAGCAAGCTTAATAGCAGTACGGTATTGAAACCATGCCATATTTTTAAATCGAGCTTGGTATCTGCGCCAAACATGGCATTAGCTGCCCGCAGGGAAAAAAAGCTCTCCTATATAATGCGGTATCAATCCAAACAATACTCCTAAAACCGCAAGTATCAGCGGCGGCAGCCACATAGAGGTATAGGGCAGGTGTATTTTTTGAAAGGATGCAGGCAATTGACCGGTAAAGGGTTTAATACCGGCCATAAAACCGGCTGACACCAGGCAGATATTGGTAATAACTGCCAGCGATGTTAATACCAGTACCATCGAAGATCCGGTATGAAGCGTGGCCTCATAAATAAGATCTTTACCTATAAAACCAAATGAAAGCGGTATGCCTGCACTGGAGAGCGCCGCTAAAAACCTGCTATAGCTACCGGTAATAATACTTTTCTGAGACCTGACAGTTTCGTGATATCGCGTGTGTGCGTTTCATGATCTATAATACCTGTAACCAGGAACAGTGCCGCCTTATATAGTGCATGTACCAATATAAAAACGCTCACCGCAATTACCGCGTCTCTGGTACCCAGGCCGATAAGAAAGGTGAGGATGCCTAATGCAGAAATGGTAGAATAAGCCAGTATGCTTTTCAAGTCTACCCGCAACAGTGAGTGGCCGGCAGCAAATAACATCGTAAAGCCTCCAACAATCATTAGCGGGTAGCTCCACATGGGCGTATTTCCTAATATCGGATCAAACCTGGCAAGCAGGTAAATGCCGGCCTTGACCATAGTTGCAGAATGCAGATAGGCGGAAACCGGTGTGGGCGCCTTCATGGCACCCGGCAACCAGAAATGAAAAGGGAATTGTGCCGATTTGGTAAAAGCACCTATGAAAAAAAGTCCCAATATCAATGGGTATTGGGTATGATGGATGATGGTTTCCCGTGCATGCACTAACTCCGAAATAGAGTAAGTACCTGCAACATTTCCTAATAATATAATACCTGCCAAAAGAAAAAAGCCCCCATGCCGGTAATAGAAAGCGCTGTGATCGCGCTTTTGCGGGAACTGAGTTCGCTGTTATTGAAACCGATAAGAAAAAAAAGAGCTGATACTGGTTAATTCCCAAAACACAAATAACAGCAACATATTGTCTGACAGTACCATGCCCAGCATGGCAGACATAAACAAACTCAGGTAACCAAAAAAACGGTCAAAATAAGGATGCCCTTTTAAATAAGTACGTGCATAAAAATATACTGCCGTACCAACTCCTGTAATAAGCAGGGCAAATAATAACGAAAGGCCATCCAGTTTAAAGTCGAAGTTCACACCGAGCGATGGTATCCACGAAGCAGACTCTAAAAACTCCTGTCCTAAAGATACATTAGGTACCAGCCTCAAATAGTAAACAAATAAACTCAGAGGTAGGAGCATGAGTAAAATGCTCCACTTTGATTTGATGATTTTGCCAAATGGAATAATGAAAATAGAGGTAAGTAAGCCAGCCAATACCGTTAAAAGCATGTATAACAGGTTTGTTTTCCGATTGCGCTAAAAGTAAGGAAAACAGGCCGTTTTTCCTGAAAAAATACTCATAATGTAAGTGGTATGAACAGTAACCTCATGAATATAAGTGAATACTGTACTGCAACGGATGTTTTTTTGACAAAAGCTACCAGTATGCACTATTATTCGGGAGGGTCATCTGGGCGGGTATGTAGATGCAACAGCATAGCCAATTGTTTCATAATTTCTCTTTCGGGCCGGCCTTTTGTCGGTGCTAATCTAAAAGCACCTGGATATAAGTATGAAGCCTTTTATTCTAAATGTATTTAGTATTCAACAATTCCGCGTTCTAAAATATACAGGCTCATTGTTTAACCGCATTCATTCTGCATTTAATATTTTCCAGGCTTTATCTATTGCGGATAATTATTGAAAAATCCTATTTTTTCCACTTTAAAGGCTGCCATCCCATCTGGTTTATAAAATTTTCAAAAATCCCTTTCCGTATTTCAAAGAAACCGGGCTTTGTCCAGGAAGCAAATTCATCTTTTCCATATTCCTTCACCAGGTTGCCAGAGTCATACCTGGATAGTTGCTTTGGTACTATAGTAGGAATTTTCATTTTTATCATAAGCGATGCAGATAAATGAATATCCTCTCCCGATTCAAACGTATAGGGCGCGATGCTCCAAAATTCATGCAGCCATAACCTTTTGATAAAATAACTATTACAACCAAAATCAACCTGTGTATCATTTTTACAATAGTTGAACGCTTCATCATTAAAACAATCGCCTATTAATAAATCTTTATAATTCGAATCTTTTATTGTTTCGGGGTACATATCATTCAGCGGTATAATACGACCCGTGCACGAAATAACAGCATCATACTCATTGCACTTGGCAATACAAATCCGTAACCAATCCTTACAGGGTATAATATCATCATCCAGCATCAATAAATAAGTTGATGTACACATTAAAGCGACTGAAAATCTAAAAAATATTTCAGATTTGTATCAGATTTGATAACTACAAAATTTGAATACATCGGTCGAAACTCGTTGAGTATTTCATCTATCTCAATATGATGCTCACATTGAATAATCCAGATTTCCGATGGCCTGACACTTTGATTGATGATACTATCCAGTTGAAGCCGCAAATAATTCCTTTTCCATAAAGTGATAACTACTGTGATATCTTTCTTCATACTAAATGTGTTTAAATGGTGTTTATCAAAAAAATTAATGACTGTCAGAGTAAAACAATTATTGAGGCGTCTTATTGCTTCATACCATTGCCTTTCGACGTAAAATATGCTTCCAGTTTTGATATCGCCTGCTGCACGCCGTCTTCTTTTTCCATGAGGGTGCCGGTATAACGGGCGGCTGTTCTTATTTCTTCCGTATCCGCCTTTTTAATGGCGTTCAATATTTTTTGCCCGGTAAGTTTTTTGAAAGGAACATGTATCCCCATTCCTTTTTCTTCTATAAACTTTCCCCACATGGGCTGATCGCCGAAAACAGAAACCACAACTACCGGTAGTTTTGCCAGCAATGCTGCCCCGATTGTACCAATTCCGCCATGAACGACGGCCAACCGGCATTGAGGAAATAGCCAGGCATGGCTGGCTGATTTAATTTTAAGTAAACGGTTATTTTGCGGCAGCCTGATATTATGGGTCCAGCCTTCACAAAAAATGTAACGTTCATCGGTGTTGTCAAGTAAACTGGTCAATACATTGGAAAAAGTTTGAGGATCCGGCACAGGGATACTTCCGAACCCGATATAAACAGGTGGCTTACCCTGCTGCAACCAACTGCCAATTTCGGCGATCTTATCCGCATCTTTCTCTTTGGAAGCTGTTGGCGCTTTGGCGGTAAGAAACCCTGTTATGTCAGCCTGCCGTGGCCAGTCAGCCGGCCGGCTGATAAGAAATCTGCTAAAGGCATACAAATGCAGGATTTCCTGTTCGTCAATGATCTGTATTAAAGATTTTTTAAGCGGCGGTAAGTTTAAATATGCCCGGTGTGTATTGATATCCTTTTTATTTTCATTCCAGAAAAACCAACGAATAAGCCGGTAAGTAAACCTGTTATATATCCTGTTGTTAAAAAGATCAAGCCCGGGAAAAGGAAATTCGGCAGTGGGTACTGTTGGAACAGATAGCTGGATGATGGCCCAGGGCTTCTTTAAGCTTTCAGCAACAGAAAATACCCACATTATTGTTAAAGGAGTGGCAATAAGTACATCAAATGCCTTACAGTGCGTGATCATCTTTTCAATAATCCCTCCCTGCATTTGCCTGGTTAACTTCCGAAGCTCCTTGAAATAAGCAATTGTATTCGCCGACTTCAGAATACCCGTCATTTGAGGCGTCTGAAGCATCGCTTCTATATTTCCGGGAAGAGAATAAAAATCTATTTCATGCGCTGTTACCAGCTCCGAAAAATTCTCGTTTCCTAGTATACCTACCCAATGTCCTCTGTTTTTTAATCCCAGGGCCAGCGCAATATAAGGCTGTATATCTCCCCTCGAGCCGAAAGTGATAATACCGTAGTGCATTCATTTGATTTTATAAGTTGGGTGCCAGGCAGCATGGTCAAGCAAAAGTTATGCGGCAGGAAGCACATTGCAAATATAGTAAATACGGTTATAAATGACCGTATTTGGAGGAGATATAATTTACAGGTAAAATAATTTTTGACAAAAGTCAAAAGTAATGCCTGCAATCTTTTTCACCTTTGCATTGTCAACAAACGAGTAATAAAATGAAAAAAGCATTCCTATTATTAACATCCGCTTTATGTATACAAGCTGCTTTGCTGGCTCAAAGTGCTCCAACACTCAGGAGCTGGTAGACAGTGCGCTGCAACAGGATGCTACCCTGGTACAGCAAAAACTACAGAACAGGCTAACCCATTTAGACCAGGAGAAGCTAAATGATATATTCCTGCCTAAAGTTGCAGTTAGCGGTAAATCAGGGTACCTGTATGCCTCAGCAAAATTGCAGTCTCCCGAAATTGTTATTCCTGCCGTTGCAAATATTTTTCCCGGCATAACGCTGGCAGAAGGGGCTCTGGACAATAATCTCAATATTTCAGGGATCTCTGTGCAGGCAGGTGCTGAAGCCAGCATGTTATTGTATTCAGGCGGAAAAGTAAAACATCTGAAAGAAGCCAATAAAGAAAAAGATCACTCAGAAAATATATTGATGGAAAAAAGCCGGGAGGATGTGATTGCTTCTATCAGTAAAATTTACGACCAGTTTGCATTATTGAATGAATCGGCTAATGTATTGCAGAAGGGTAAAGAGCGGCTGGACATAATGAAGAAGACAGCCGATAAGGCCCTGGGCTATGGTTTGATCACACCTTATGATCACAAAAAAATAGAATTAGCCCAGGCTACGCTCGATTCAAAAATTATTGAGTATGAAAGTAAGAAAGAGGTGCTAACAGCACAATTGGCCATTTTGAGCGGCATTGAGGAAGAGAGGATCATGCGCATTCAACCCCGGTTAAAGCCTATTCAATTTTTAACGGGCCAGCATACCATCTCCAACAGATCTGAATTAAGAGCACTTGATCATGCTATAAAAGCTGTTGATTATAAGATAAAAGCTGAGCAAACCTGGTGGATACCCAAGGTAATGGCCAAGGCTTCTGCTTCTTATATAGGGCTTTACAATAATCATATAACTACTTCCAAAGACATCATTCCCGGCGCTGTACAAAGTTTGAACTGGAGACCCGATAATTTACAGGTACTGCCCCTTGTGCAGGCGGGGGTTGGGTTTAAATGGGACCTGTTTGACGGAAAGGAAGGTAAAATGCTATTGCGCGTGCGCGTGTAGAGAGGCAGGTGCTGGAAAGCAAAGTAAAAGACGCAAAGGATAAACTGCAATTAAACCAGGCCAATAGCCAGAGTAACTATAAAGTAGCCAATGCGCAGATTGCTTTAAAGGAGAAAGCCCGCGAAATAGCAGCAACTGCTTTAAGCAATATTGAAAAAGAATTCAGGTACGGTACTAAGAAATCTGCAGATTATATTGAGGCGGAAAACGACCTGAAAATGCAGAACTGGAGTACCAGACGGCCATCTTCAACCAGCGCCGGGCCGCAATAGAATTAATGAGATCAACACAGGAATTAGACTTCAACAAACTTTAATATCAAAGCCATGAAATATTTAAACATAGCAATAATTGCCGTTTTCATCATAAGCACCGCAACAGGTTGTAGACATCGAAAAGAAGAGCGCGCAGTAGAAGGGAAGGTTAAGAAAGAGGTGATATCATTTTCACCCAAAATAAGCGGACGTATAGCTGAAATATATGTTCAGGAAGGGCAAACAATCCATACCGGCGATACACTGGCCAGGCTTGATATACCCGAAGTGGAAGCCAAAATTGCCCAGGCCAGTGGAGCAGCCCTGGCTGCGCGGGCACAGGAGCAAATGGCCCGCAATGGCGCAACCTCCGACCAGCTAAAGCAATTAAAGGCAAAGCAACAGGGGCTGAAAGACCAGTTTGATTATGCGCAGAAATCTTTCAGCAGGGCTGAAAATATGTACCGCGATAGTTTAATGTCGCCCCAGAATTATGATGAAGTATATGCAAAATACCTGGGCGCCAAGGCACAGCTGGATGCTGTTAATGCCGAGTTACATGATGCAACGCGCGGTACGCGCTATGAGAAGATCGAGATGGCTGCCGGCCAGTCGGGCCAGGCGGCGGGTGCATTACAGGAAGCAAACACTGCTTATAAAGAACGCTATATTATTGCAACCAATGATATGGAAATAGAAACCATATCACTGAATAAGGAGAACTGGCAGTAGCGGGGTACGCATTATTTACGGGTATATACCCAATACCACTTATTTCAGATTTACCATTCCAGAAAGCAGGATGTCGAAATATCAAAAAGGCATGGAAGTAAGCATGACTATACCCTACAGCAAAAAGAAAATTACCGGCAAAGTGGTGTCGATAAAGCAATTGGCCAGGTACGCAGATATTACCACCGCTTTTCCTGACTATGACCCCGAAGACGCGGTGTATGAAATTAAAATCGTTCCGGTAAACTCTACTGATGCCGGTAATGTATTAGTGAATGCCAGTGTGCAACTTTATTAGCAGTTAAATTTAAGATAATGAAAAATTTCAACAAACTGGTGAAGAGAGAATTTAAACTGTTTTTGAGCAATACTACGTTGTTATCCGTTTTTATTCTGGCCCCGCTTATTTACGCCATTTTTATCGGGTTTACCTACAGGCAAGGTAAAGTGGTAGATATCCCCGTTATAGTGGTTGATTATGACCGTACCCCGGCTTCAACACAGCTAACAGAGATGCTGAACGATAATACAACTATTAAAGTGCTCCAATACTCAATAAAACCAGCTAATATTAAAGACGAAATCATACGGAAAAATGCAGCGGCTTTGGTAGTAATACCCGAACGGTTTGAAGCAATGATGTTGCAGGGGAAATATCCTGAGGTGAACACTTATGTCAATACCTCCAACCTGCTTACTGCAAACTTTGCGTCAAAATCTATACAAACGGTGTTGGGCACTTATTCGGCCGGGGCCGAAATGAAGGCTTTACAAAAAAGAGGCATGTCTGCTGAAGCGGCCCGCACCAGGTATGAGCCGTTTAAGGCCAATTATATTACCCTGTTTAATACCACAGGCAACTATTTGGTTTTTATGTGGCCGGCTATTATGGCAGTAGTGTTGCAGCAGGTAATTATGCTGGCAATGGCAGTCAGCTTTGCGGAAGACTTTAAACGTAAAGATTTTTTAGAAATATTCGGCAAAGAAAATAAGCTGAAACTGATGTTGATAAAAATCATACCGGTATTTCTGTTTTCTAATTTAAACGTATTAATGTTTTACTTTTTCGGACTCGGGTTCAGAGTGCCCGGACCTGTTAATTGGGGGTGTTTTTAATGAATTCGGAGCTTTTTATTCTTGCATCCATATTCCTGGCCGTTTTTATGAGTATACTCATCCCCAACGCGTTAAAAGCTACGCAGGTACTAATGGTAATTGCTTCTCCTGCCTTTATAATGAGCGGTTTTACATGGCCGGCTATAGCAATGCCTTCTTTTATTAATGCTTTTACATCAATAGTTCCATTAACACCCTATCTGAACGTTTTGAAAATATCGCTGGTAGAGCGGGGCGGCGGGTCTCTTACAATGCCATTTGCAATTCACTTGCTGGTGCTTATTGTTATTTTTTTCATGCTAAGCTGGCTATTGCTGATTCTTAAAAAGAAAAAGATAGCAGTGCAGCAGGTGCCAGAGCTTGTAGCGGATTAAAGTTTTTTCTTTTATTATTTGTTGATAAAGCTCCTGTTGTCTAGCAGGAGCTTTTTAATGCCGGGATATTCGATACTTTTGAAAAAGACAAAATGCACGCCTTGAATTTTTTATCCGGGATTATCAAAATAGATGATGATATAAAGGATTTTCTTTTGCAGCATGTTCATGCAATAGCTCTTAATAAAGGCGAAATGCTAAGAGGAGAACAGGCCCTCGACCGGAATATTTACTTCGTAGAAAGCGGGCTGCTCCGTACTTTTTATATTGAAGACGGAAAAGATATGACGCTTGGTTTTATCAAAGAAAATGGCTGGGTGGCCAGCAAGGAAACACTCTTCCTGGAAAAGCCGTCTCACAACAGTATAGAAGCATTAGAGACATCAGTGGTCAATACACTTAGTTTCAACAGTCTTCAAAATTTGCGGAAACGTCTATATCCGTTTCCAAGCTTATGATCTCGGTAATGGGTACTTTAATGATCAACCTCGAACGCCGTATTTATACATTGCAATATATGACAGCTAAAGAGCGATATTACCAGATGATGGAAGAGGAGCCAGATATTCTTTTGCGCGCTCCCCTGGGAGCTGTAGCCAGCTATTTGGGCATGTCGCAGGAAACACTCAGCAGGATACGAAGGTAATTTTATAAATAATGATCAGGGATTAAAAAGGAGTGAACCGTTTTTTTCTATAGTTATTTTTCCTTCATCTACCCAGAAATTAATAACGGTCCAGATATGATCTTTATGATACATGCTTAATTGCCTGAAAACTTCTTCAGTCGCCAACGGGGTTTGCAGCAATTGTTGCAGATGATCTGCAATTTTATTAAAAGTGTCCTGGGATAAAGCCGATTTTTTTCTTCTTCAGGCAGTTATCGCAAATACCGCAATCGTTCATTTTAACGTCGCCAAAGTAATTGCCTATGATTTTGCCACGGCAGGTATCAGCGTCTTTAATATAGTCGATGATCCTATCAATCCTTTCGGTAAAAATACTTTTCCGTTTGTTATGCTCATCCATGTCTATGTGCAGTAACGCGATTTTAATACGGGTTCTTGTAAGCATTACCTGCGGATCTTCTTTTGCGGCTCGTAAATAATCACCCTGTCCAGGTGTAGCTTGCGTAGCTGGTCTTTTACAACAGCAATATCATATTTTAAAAGATGAGCAATATATCCTTCTGAAATGGCTACGGGTAATCATAGATACCCTCGTAAGTACGCAAAAGGATTTTAATAAGGGGCTCATAATCGGCGAAGTTTTTTCGTATTCGTACAGGTCGCTTTTATAAATATTAAAACGTACCGTGGCTGGATTAAATACCTGTTCGTTGAAAGTGAGCCATCCATTTTGCTCCAGCGCTTTGAGGCCAAAAAGCGTAGATCGTATATCCTGCGAAAACTTTTTAATAAAATCTTTCAGGTTGAAGTCATAGCTATGCCCCGGAGCCTCCCCTTCGGGCAATTGCAGGTAATGCACTACATTTCTGTAAACATTGCGGATGGAATCCGCATTGGGGTAGCGTATTTCCGGCAGGGCTTTTAGCGCATCCAGCTCCATTTCGTCGTACAACAATACGGCATACGATTTTTCTCCGTCCCGCCCTGCACGCCCGGCTTCCTGGTAATAGTTTTCCAGGCAATCGGGAACATCGGCATGCACCACAACACGTACATCCGGCTTGTCGATGCCCATGCCAAATGCATTGGTGCATACTATCACACGTGTTTGGTTTTTAATCCAGCGTTCCTGCTTTTCTGCTCTTTCTTCAGACGGCAGGCCCGCATTGTAAAAGTCGGCATTGATGTTCTGTGCGTTCAGCAGTTCGCTAATTTCTTTAGAGCGTTTTCTGGTTTTACAATATACAATAGCCGATCCCTTTACCGATTTTAATACAGAGACTATCTTGTTAATGCGGGAGTCTACACGAAAAACACTATAGGAAAGATTGGGTCTTTCGAAAGACTGTCTGAAAATCCTGAAAGTGTTTTCTGTATCGATAGAAAGCTTTTCGCAAATATCACGTTGAACCAGGGTGTTGCAGATGCTGTAAGTGCAATAACCGGCACGTGGGGCAATTCCTCGCGTAGTTTTGCAATACGTAAATAAGGTGGCCGGAAATCGTATCCCCATTGGGATATACAATGCGCTTCGTCAACCGCAATGAAGTTAACACCTAATCCGGGCAGGTATTCTTTGAATAAGGCTGTTTCAAGTCGCTCAGGCGATACGTACAGGAATTTGCAGTTGCTGTGCGCTGCCGTTTCAAGCACGCTGATTACTTCTTTACGCTGCATGCCTGTATGAATGCTAAAAGCAGTAATGTTTTTTTCCTCAGGTTCTGAACCTGGTCGTTCATTAAAGCAATGAGGGGGAAATAACGAGGCACAGGCCCTCTTTGGCAAGTGCGGGTACCTGGTAACAAAGCGATTTACCGCCACCGGTGGGCATCAATGCCAGCACATCGCTACCCTGCAGTGCTGCTTCTACTATTTCCTCCTGCATGGGGCGGAAATGATCAAAACCAAAGTATTCTTTAAGAGTTTCCTGCGCCAGTGAATTCATATCGGGCTTATTACGCCGGCCCTAAAATACATCAATTATTATAGAACATGCCGGCCTGCCGCTGAAGAATTAAAATAAATTTCCCGAAGTAAAAAAATGCAGGCTACGGTGCTTCGCCCAGGCCGCTTATTTTCTTTTTAAAGCCGAAGGGGTTTCGTTCATGATCTGTTTAAAAGGCGGTTAAAATAGGTAACATTGTTAAAGCCGCATTCAAAGCAAACTTCGGATATACTTTTGTCCTGGTGCAGTAACATGCACGATTTCTGTATGCGGTATTGATTCACGAAATCTGAAAAAGTGATCTGGGTGGTTTTCTTAAAAAAATTACAGAAGGAGGGAACCGAAAGACCGACCAGCCGGGCGGCGTTTTGTACCTGCACATCATTCGCATATTCTTTTTCAACGTAAGAAAATACTTTTTGCAACCGCGCTTTATGCCTGGAAAGTACCGTGGGAGAAACGATACTGCTGTTTAAAATCATATATTCCTCCGAAACCGCCAGCTTTTCCAGTACTTCCAGCAGCATGATCATCTTTCTGAACGGTGGTTGACTGATCATACCGGTCATGAGAGCTCCAACCTGTTCGCGGGTAACTCCCGAAAAAGATACCCCAAACTTTGCCCGTTCCAGCAGCGTTGCTATAAGTTGCATTTCGGTAAAATGTAAGGGTATGCATTCCGGCCTTACCTGTAGTACAATTTCTTCATGCAGCCCGGATGAATTGAGGCCGAAACCCGAATGAGGTAAGTTACTGCCAATCAGCACCAGGTCTCCCTGGTGATAAGTACTTAAATGATTACCCACGTGCCGGGTGCCGCTTCCTGGGGTACAAATACAATTTCATACTCAGGATGATAGTGAAACTGCCATACAAAATCGGACTCACGCACCATTTTATGATGGAGCAATCTAAAGGAACTTCCCTTATCTGGTTTTACAATTTCGTATTCTATTTTCATTATTCTGTTAAATATAAATAAAAAATGATTAATACAGTTCAATAAAAAGTGAATAGTGTTGTATGAGAAAAAGTTAAGCTGATGCACTTTTGTTTAAGAAAGAAACGATCAGGCTGCCAGGATTTACTACATGATTGCCATCCGGTAGCAGTATGCTTTGCCGATTGCTAAAGAAACTTATTTATTATGATTGCTACAGACACAACTTCAGCCATAGGAGCTTTGTTTGCCGATGTGCAGGCTCAACATGTTTTTAAGGATCAGAAAACCTTTGCTGATGCAGAACCGCTGTATGCATTGCCTTATATCGCCGCCAAGTATGCGAATCAGAAAAATTTGCCGGGCTTTGATCTTTTAGCTTTTGTAAGAGAAAACTTTTTATTCCCACCGGTGCCGAAGCTAACGCCTCTTCCGGTGCCGGCCCGATATGCGATTATATCTATAATCTCTGGGACAGCTTAACCCGGTTCAATAGTATGGATAAAGGTTCGCTTATAGGGTTACCGCATCCGTATGTGGCTCCCGGCGGGCGGTTTAATGAATTATATTATTGGGACAGCTATTTTACGATGCTGGGATTGGCTGAAAGCGGCCGGATGGACCTGGTAGAAGGGATGGTAGATAATTTCACTTATCTTATTAACAGTATAGGATTCATACCTAATGCCAATCGTACTTATTATCTCACACGTTCACAAATCCCCTTTTATTCCTCTATGGTACGCTTGTTACAGGATAAAAGGGCGATGCCGTACTGGTAAAATACCAGGAGGCGCTGGAAAAAGAGTATGACTTCTGGATGCTGGGTGCTGAAAATCTGAACCAGCAGACGGCATGCCTGCATGTTGTAAAAATGGAGGATGGCGCACTGTTAAACCGTTATTGGGATACCGAAAATACACCCCGGCCGGAAGGATATGCATTAGATATAGCTTTAATGAATAAAGCGCCCGGCAATAAAAATTTATACAGGAATTTAAGAGCGGCCTGTGAGTCGGGCTGGGATTTTTCGAGCCGGTGGCTTGCCGATGGCAATAATCTGCACAGTATTTGTACTACAGAAATTATTCCGATAGATCTGAACTGTATGTTGTTGCACCTGGAGCAAACATTATTGGATGCTTATACAGTTTCGGGTAACAGGAGCATGAGAAGTAAATATGAAACGATTGTTGCCGGGAGAATTGACGCCATAGAAAAATATTTATGGAACGAGGAAAGTGGAGTATACAAAGACTATCATTTTCTTAAAAAGCAGCATACCGTATCAAGATCGCTTGCTATGCTATTCCCGTTGTATGTTGGGATCAGTTCTTCTGAGCATGCTGCACAGGTACTTGCATTTGTAAGAGCGCATTTGTTAAAAGAAGGCGGACTTTTAACCACTGATGTGGCTACAGATCAGCAGTGGGATGCTCCCAAAGGGTGGGCTCCTTTGCAGTGGGTGGGTTACAAAGCAGCTTTACAGTATGGCGACCGGGATCTGGCCGGGGCTATACGGAGTAACTGGATGAACAATATAGAGTACCGTTTTGCACAAACAGGAAAGTTAATGGAAAAGTATCCTGTAGTGAAAAAATACGATGGAAAAGATACCGGTGGCGAATATCCCAACCAGGATGGTTTTGGATGGACCAACGGGGTGTATTTAAAAATGAAACATGCGGGAGCATAACTACTGATAAATAAATGTATTGCCAATGAATCTTTTTTTTTTACTCAAACTTTAAACTCAATGATTATGGAAAGACCACCTTTATGGATCGGGCGAACTGCAAAAATTGCCGGGGTATTACTACTGCTGCAATTTATTTTCGCCTTTAACAGCTACGCACAATCCGGGAGTATTAGCGGGAAAGTAAGCTCCGATAAGGGAGAGGCTTTAGCCGGGGCTACAGTAGTGATAGTGGAAAAGAACTTAAGTATTTCTGTAGGAAGTGATGGCTCTTTTTCTTTCAGCAAACTAGAAGATGGTAATTATACGGTTACGGCTTCTTTTATAGGATATGCATCGGGCAGCCAGTCGGTGAATATTGCAGATGGTAAAGCCCAGACCGTTGATTTTACCTTAACACCTGTTACACAGAGCATTGATGAAGTAGTAGTGATCGGCTACGGAACGGCGAGAAAGAAGGACCTCACCGGATCGATGGTAACCATCAGCGAAAGAAATTTTAATAAGGGTATCATGACAAACCCTGATCAGCTGATACAGGGTAAAACACCGGGCGTGATGGTGATCAACAATACCGGGCAGCCCGGCGGATCGGTTACCGTGCGCATCAGGGGTAACTCTTCCATCAGGGCCAGTAATAACCCTTTATTTGTGTTAGATGGGGTACCTATGTCGGGTAACTCACCGTTGCCTCAGGGACGCGGCGGCTTTACTTCTGACAGGGGTAACCCGCTTAGTTATTTGAACCCTGGTGATATTGCCAGTATGGACATCTTAAAGGATGCATCGGCTACCGCTATTTACGGGTCGCGGGGCGCAAATGGCGTTGTTATTATCACCACAAAAAAGGAAAGATGGGCGAGCCGGTTGTTTCTGTTGGCGCTGCTACCGGTATTTCCAACATGCGCGAATATCCTGACGTATTAGATGCCGCCCGGTTCAGAGAAGCGTTGAAATATTATACGCCTTCTGAAGCGGCAAACGCTGATTTCGGAAGTGATGTGAATGCATTTAAAGAAATTACCAGAACTGCGGTAACACAGAACTACTATGCAGACGTTTCTGGTGGAACGCAACATGGAAAATATCGCTTATCCGGCGGGTATTTAAACCAGAACGGATCATTATTGGCTCGCAATTAAAAAAGTACACAGCAAATTTTACCGGTAATTTTCGTTTTCTTGAAAACCGGAGATTAGGATTAGATTTTGCAGTGTTTTTAACGCAGCTAAATAATCGTTATGCACCTATCGACGTGGGTGTAGGTGCAGAAGGCAATATTATTTCGCAGGCCTTACAGTGGAACCCTACCCGTCCTCTTAGAGACGCAAGTGGAAATCTTACATTCATTAATACCAATACACGTAATCCATTAGCGAGTATAGATGCATTTAAAGACCGTGCCGTAACCAACACTATGGTTATTAATCTTTCGCCCTACTATAAAATCACGAACGATCTTGAATATCGGTTCACCTATAGTGTAATGAGGCAAACGGGTAATAGAGAAGGTGTGTATAGAGCCGGGATTATCGATACAACTAACGCGGCGCTTCCAAACTCCGCTACAAATAATGAGCAAGCCTTCATCTCTAACAATAGCGAAACCAACCAGCAAATGACACATACGCTCTCCTACAACAAGGAGATAAACGATGACTGGAATGTAAATGCAGTTGCGGGTTATGAATACCTGGATTTTAGCTACAATAATAACATTAGTTTTGGTAGTGGATTCAAATATCTTGGACTGGATTATTTTGATTACTTACAATACTCTACCATTAGCCAAAGAGAAATTTCTTCCTATAGAAGTCCAACCAACCAATTGCAATCATTATTTCTACGTGGTGGTTTCAACTATTTAGGCAGGTATTTATTAACAGCAACTGCCAGAAGAGATGGGTCTACCAAATTTGGTGTTAATAATAAATATGCAATATTTCCCTCAGTTGCGGTAGCCTGGAATATTGGTGAAGAGGCCTTTTTAAAAGGAAACGCTGATGTTAACCAACTTAAATTACGTTTAGGTTGGGGTAAAACCGGTAACCAGGAGTTTCCATCTGGTGCATCGTTAGACAGGTTGACCTTCGGTACACAGAGCATTAGCCAGGTAAACTTTGGTAATGCAGATTTAAAATGGGAAACCTCCACAACCTTTAATGCAGGTATCGACTTTTCACTTTTCAACAATCGCATTTATGGCTCTGTGGACTATTTTAATAAACAAACTACGGATGCCCTATTTGAGCAAACGCTTGCACAACCTGCTCCCGCAGGTCGTATTTGGGTGAACCTGGATGGAGAGGTTGTGAACAAAGGGGTAGAGATAGCTTTGACGGGTAATATTATCAGAAGTACTGATTGGAATTGGGACTTAACCGGTAACGTAACTTTTTTGAAAAATAGTGTAAGTGGGCTACAAGGTTATTATGAAACAGGAGCTTTACGGGGACAAGGTTTTCTGGTGTACTCGGACAAAGAATGGTAAATGGTCAACCGCTTAACGTTTGGTATTTGGCCGAGTATGCGGGTATCGATCCGGCAACCGGCATGAGTATGTATCGGGGTTTAGATGGAAGTGTTAGCAGCGCTAACGATCCTGCGGTTAACAAAGTTTACTCAAACAGCCCCAATCCTACTACCTTATTGGGTATTTCTTCAAATGTTACGTATAAGAAATTTAGTTTAGGAGTAAATATGAATGGGGCGATGGGACATTATTTGTTTAATAACTCTGCCGCCACTACTTTAGGTATTAGTAATTTGTCGTTGAGAAATATTGGCTCTGCTTTCTTTAATACCGACGTTAAAGAATCTACATCCAACTCCGCAGCGCCTTCTACAAGATATCTGGAGAAAGGTAATTATTTGAAAATGGCCAATTTAACACTGGCATACAAGGTGGGCGACATTGGCAATGTCTTAAAAAACTTCAACATTTCGCTTACCGGGCAAAACCTGTTTATCATTACCAAATACACCGGGTTTGATCCGGAGGTAAATACAGATGGTTCTTCTAATGGAATTCCGTCTTTGGGTATTGAATATTTACCTTATCCTCCTGCAAGAACAGTTTTACTAGGCATTAATTTCTCGCTTTAAAAATGAATACTATGAAATCAAAAATTTTAATATATACACTACTGGCCGGATCGGTTACTGTTGGCTCATTTTCTTGTACCAAGCTCAATGAAGAATTTAAAAGCGAGTTGGAAGAAGGAAATACCAATGTTAATCCCGCAACTCTTTTAGTTTCGGCATACACTGCTTTAAACACGCCTTACCAACAGGAGCAACGATGGGTAATGCAGGAAATATCTACAGATGCAGCAATGGCTCCAACACGGGGTGGTGACTGGGATGACAATGGTATGCACCGCTCCATACACCTGCATACCTGGAACCCGGATAATGGTTATATGAATAACACTTTTGTAAGTTTAGGTACCGTGGTTTATAATGCTACCAATGTTTTGCGATATAGTCCAAGCGCTCAACAAGCAGCCGAAGCAAAATTTATACGTGCGCTGGCAATGTTTGATCTACTCGACTTATACGGTGTAGTTCCCATAAGAGAGGGGTCAGCACTGGAAGATTTTAGAATTGCTCCCGAGGTATTGCAACCGCAGGCCGCTATCGATTATATGGTAAAGGAACTCAATGAAATTGTTAGTGCTTTGCCAAACAATGGGCCCACCGGCGCATATGTTGCCAATAGAAATGCGGCAAAGGTTTTACTCATGAAAATTTATTTAAATAAAGGTACTTTCCTAAACAGGCAGTCGCCTACATTCTCTGCAGCGGATATGAATCAGGTAATAACACTGGCCAAGGAAATTACCGCATCCGGTTTGTACACAGTATCTGGTGCCGGTAAATACTTCGACAATTTTGCTCCCGATAATGATGTAAAGTCGACTGAAAATATTTACACGCTGTTTAATAAAAATGGGGAAAGAGGCGGTAATATAGACAGAACCTGGAACACCATTGCGCATTATAACATGAATCCGGGAGGATGGAATGGCTGGTGTACCTTATCTGACTTCTATGATAAATTTCAGGCTACTGATGAACGTAGAGGTATTTATTACGATTACCCGGCAGATATAACGAATAACAGGCTACTAGGCTATCACCGACAGAACGTAGGTTTCTTTGTAGGTCAGCAATACAACTGGACGACTAATGCGCCTTTAATGGCCAGGAATCCCTCTACTGCACCGCTGGTATTTACCCGTGAAGTAACCATACGCACTTCTGGCGCCACGCTGGAAACAGCGGGTATACGCCCTATGAAATATGCATTTGATTATAGTGTTACGGGTCAAAGGAATAATGACTGGGTAGTATATCGCTATTCTGATGTGTTACTCATGCAGGCTGAAGCCATATTGCGAGGTGGAACAGGCACCGCTTTAGAGGCGTTGGGCCTTGTAAACGGCATAAGGATTAACCGGGGCGTTGTGCCTTTGGTTTCCTTATCATTGGATAATTTATTGGACGAACGCGCCCGTGAACTGTATTGGGAAGGCTGGAGAAGGCAGGACCTGATCCGCTTTGGAAAATTCCTGATGGCCTGGCAGGAGAAAGCTGCCGATCCCGATCCTAAAACTTTGGTGTATCCAATACCAAGTCAGCAGATCGCGGTAAACCCTAATTTGAAACAAAATGCAGGTTATTAATTGCTTCCGTTGTTTTCTGAAAGGCCATTAGTAAATTAATGGCCTTTCATTTTTAAAGTTCAACTATGTCAACTAACTGGAAAATAAAGCTCTCCCTGTATATCAACTATTTTGTATTTGCTATACTGTTGAACAGCGTGGGTATTGTTATCGCCAAATCTATCAACGTATATGGTGTTAATGAAAAAGCCGCATCTATATTAGAAGCTTTTAAAGACCTGCCCATTGCCATTGTATCTTTTTTGTAGCCTCTTTTTTACCAAGACTGGGTTATAAAGAGCGATGCTGATTGCGCTGGCAATTGTGTTTGTAGGCTGTTTAGGCATGCGCTTTGGCAATAGCTTCTGGTCTGCTAAAATGATGTTCTTATCTGTTGGTGTAAGCTTCGCGTTAATTAAATTATCGGTGTATAGCTTAGTTGGTGTGGTTACCGATAGTCCCCGGCAGCATTCGGCTTTAATGAGCTCGGTAGAAGGTTTTTTTATGGTAGGTATTGCCAGCGCCTATTTCCTGTTCCCGGCTTTTTATTCGGACACGGATACTAATGCCTGGTTAAATGTATACCTGTTGCTTTGCGGGGCATACTATTATCTTTTTGTTTCTTGTTGTATCTAATGTGCAGATACCCGCGCCTACTGCAGGCGCTAACTGGAAGGAGGATATCAAAAGCTCTTTATCATTGATTGCGGTACCTCTGGTGCTGGTATTTATATGCTCCGCTTTTTTCTTTGTAATGATCGAGCAGGGTATTATGACCTGGCTGCCCCGGTTTAATGAAAAGATCTTTTCTTTTTCTGAAAAGCTAAGTGTGCAGATGGCTTCGCTGCTGGCCATATCGTTAGCTGTGGGGAGGTTTGTGGCCGGGTGGTTGTCCAAAAAAATATCCTGGGCCGTTATTGTTATTGGTTGTGCGCTGCTTTCTATTGCATTGCTGCTGGCTATATTGCCACAGCTGAATGTAGCGGCTACCGTTACCCGGCTGGCCAATATTTCAGACGTGCCGGTGCTGGGGTTTATGTTACCGCTGATAGGCTTGTTCATAGCACCTATTTATCCTTTGTTGAACTCAACAGTATTAAGCCATTTGCCTAAAAACCTGCATTCGCCTATGTCGGGCCTCATTATTATTTTTTCTGCGCTAGGTGGTACGCTCGGTTCGCGGATCGTAGGGATATTATTTGGAGAAGTAGGAGGGTGAAAGCTTTTTATGTATTGCTGATCCCAATGGTGCTGCTGATTATTTCAGTGTTGGTGATACAGCGAATTATTAGGAAGAAAAGCCAGTCTGTTGCAGCGGCATCAGCTAATGTAGCGACGTAGAGAGTAATCTGTTAGCAGATAAATATTGTTGTTTTTATGGCCACGGATGCACGAATGATAGTACAAAAATATTCGTGTATTCGTTGCTTTATATTTATAAGTGTAGACAAAAAGGAATTTGTAAATTACGTTTGCTGTTGATGAAAAAACCGACAGCGGAGAAAAGACATAGCTTATGGTAGAATATTACGGTTGGGCAAATATAAGCGGGAGCTACAAAGTTGAAGAGGATAACCTGGATGAAGATCTTCAACTGCGTAAAATAATAAAGGATCTTAATAATAAGATTTTGGAAACGAAGTCCCGGGCACAAGTGCAATTTATCAACGGAGCTGCCGTCTTGCGTTGTGAAGGATATACAAACCATTGGGGAAAGAAATTGACGAAGTATTGGAAATGTGGGAGTTTATTGCAAAAACGGCCATTGGCTCATATGGTGTCTTGTATTTGAGAAATGATGAGACAGATATTTATAATTTTACGATATACCGGATAGCCAAGGGAAAGGTGGAACAATTAATAGATTCTATGTTATCTCCAACTAATTCAATAATTGAAGAATATCAGGTTTTATCGAGGTTAAAGAAAATAATAAAAATGCAACTTATTGCTCCAGATTACTTACATCCGATTTTGATGCCTTTGTTGGTGAAAACACCAACAAAATTTTGTATTGATTATTTAACTTAAATTTAGGTATCAATACCTGTTTAATGGTTGCGCTAATCACTGAATACCCACAATTTTTTACTGCTACAAACCTGGAGTGGAAGCCACTTTTGAGATCGGATAAATACAAAAAGTTGGTATTGGACAGCCTGCGATTTTTGGTAGTAAACAAAAGAATAAAGCTCTTCGCATTTGTTATCATGTCTAACCATATACATCTGATATGGCAGATGCAACCGCTTATACATCCCCAACATGTACAAAGAGATTTTTTGAAGTATACAGCTCAACAGATCAAGCACGATTTACAGCTGAATGATCCCGAATTACTAAAAAACTTTTTGTTGGCGCTGCAGACGGGGCATACCAGTTTTGGGAGCGTAATCCACTAAGCATCGAGTTGCGGAATCATGCTGTATACAGGCAAAAGCTGGATTATATTCATTTAAATCCGGTCCGGGCTGGCCTGTGCAAATACCCCGAAGAATATTTATATTCATCTGCCAGGTTTTATGAAACAGGGGTAGATGACTGGGGTTTTTTATCGCATCACTTAGATTGATTGGAAAATAGTGTAGTTTGCTGTTGGTGAGAAACACCAACAGCAGCTAAAAAGGAACTGCAAAATTCTGCAAATGGACAATAAAAGTATAGAAGAGTTAGAGTGTGATATTTGGAAGGATACTGAATACCCTACTGAATTAATTAGACGAAGCTATGAGCTTAGAAAGGTTCCTATAACAAATCTTGATATAGACGATCTGCGGCTATTAATAGGCCAACAAATAGGCTTGAAATATATAGTTCCTTTGGCGTTGAGAGCACTTTCTAAAGATATTCTAGCAGAAGGTAACTATTATCCAGGAGATCTTCTTAAAAGTGTTTTAGAGATACCGAAAACTTTTTGGGTAACCCAAATACATGCCTTAAAATAGATATAAATTATTGATGTGGAAAAAGGACTTTATCAGACCTCTAGCTATTGGTTTTCAACAAGAAAATGTAAGTGAGGTGTTTCTGCCGTTGTTGTGTCTTTTTGATCAACAGCGGAGCATTGGTTAAACAGGAGTAAAGGAAGCATGGGTGGGATGTAACAATAGCGTTTAGGTGGCACCATGTATTTACAATTAATGTACAGTAGTACTACATTTTGTGAAAAGATCCTCGGTCCAGCTCAAAAATACCAACTGTGGTTAAAATTAGAAAAATGAAATTTTTGCTTGTTGTAGGGCTTGTGATTTTTGTAGGCTCCATAGGGCTTTTGTTTAAAAAGTATGAAGACCTTGAGGTCGAAAGAAAAGGAGACGTTGTAAAAATGAAGATTGAGTCTCTTCCAAGATCATGTATAGGAGCCAGAGTCAGGTATTTTGTTACTTATAGTTATAATGGGAAGATGTTTGAAAAAGCCACAAGAGGAAATTTTTGTGAAAAACATTATGTTGGCGAGTTGGTTGATATGAAGTTTTTAAAGGTTCAAAGACAATATTAAGGCCTGATGAGTCCGTTGTGATGAATATATTATCTTTCGGCGTTCTGGCAATACTTGGTATTGGTATCAGTATATCTCAATGGATAATGATTAAACACTCTAAAGAATAGAGAAATTATTTACACCTTTGGTAATCGTGCCCGGCAACTGCGCTGGAATTTCACCAACAAGTGACAAGGTCAATGGTATATTTACTGTTGGTGAAAAACACCAACAGCGGCTAAAAAGCCATTAAAAAGATTCTGGGTCGACCTCAGAAACACCAACAGTGGCTAAATTTTGTTTTGGATGGAATGAGACTTGCCGACGCTCAATCAGGAGGAAATGTTAATAATTTTCTCAATCTTTTTGATAGCTATGTTAAGCAACCTATATTGCAGAAACCTAATATGTTAAATAAAACAGGATGGTAATAAGTGAATATTTCTTCTTATCAGAGAAAGTTAGTTCTAAAACGGCATTTGCATATACTGACAACCAAGATATCGTTTCACATGAACTGATCCCTATAGTCAAAAATACGCTAGAATTGCCCTTTGATTTACGTTTGAAAAGTGTACATAGTAAAAAGAATAAATTGGAGGTTAGTTGTGATCTAAGTGGGATAAAATATCTGTGGTTGGATTATCAACCTAATAATTTAGCGTGGCCGTTGATGTCTGGAAAGATGAGGATGGTCATAGAAGAAAATTTGACTGGTAAAGAAGGTATTACATGGATCAGTGTAAAAGTTAAATGTAAAAAGAACAACGAGACTATTTTATATTACAATTTACAAAAGAATTAGATGTTATTAATGAAGAAATGACCACATATGTTCCTGGGACATCGCATATTATAAAGCCAGTATTCTCAGCCATCAAACTTTCTAAGTTGAACTTGGTTTATAGACCTCAACTTTTCTGGGAAATAACATCGAGTTTGTATGTTAGTAAAAAAATGAAAGAGGCAATGGTAAGCGAAAATCTAAGTGGAGTTGGTTTCGAACCAGTTTTGGTTGTTTAAATTCAATTTTGGCGAATTTTACTTAAAGTGCTAGAATACTTTTTCCTTGTCAGTCTTCCTGAGGCCTTAATATTATTTTTTCACCGTTGTTGTTGTTCATGCTTAGTATTTGTATTTAGGCTTCACTCAAAATCTTCCAGCCTTAAAACTATCGCTACATACATTTTATGTAAAGTATACAGACCAATTCTATGAGGCGTATCTTTTGAATTAGCAATTTACCTGATCGTTTTTTTTTCGCCTTTTTTGCCGTTGTTGGTCTTCATCCGCCGTTGTTGTGTCTTTTTGACCAACAACTGGAGCATTGGCTAACAGGAATAGATGAAGCATGGGGTTAACAATAGCGTTCAGGTTGCACCATGCATTTACAATTAATGTACAGTAGTACTACATTGCTGTTGGTGAAAAACACCAACAGCGGTTAAAAATATTACTTTACGTCCGATGCGGTTTTCCAGTCAAAAGGCATTAACTCCTCCAATGTTTTAAATATACCGTCCCGGACTTCAACAATTGCTTTTTTATTTTCAGGAGCTAATTGGCTCAGGAGCTCGCGGCACCTACCACAAGGAGGTACGGCATTGCCCTTACTGTCTACTGCTACAAAGGCTTTAATAATATGTTCACCATGTTTTAGCATTTCCGAAACTGCACTGTGTTCCGCACAATGCCCTAAGGAGCAGGCAGTATCTATACTTATGCCGGTGTATACATTACCGGCCACCGTTTCAATCGCGGCAGCTACATCTCCGCAGGCAACATAATCATTTAATACCTTTGGCAGGGCCAGGCGGGAGGCTATTTCTTTCAGGGTCATTGTTCTGAATTATAAACTATTTTTCAATTGTTTTTCGTACCAATCCAAGGCAATTGCCTCCTGCTTTTTAAAAATGAATCTTTGGCTTCGTTGTATTCATTGCCATCTATCCATTCCTGTTGTATTAAACGCTGCTTCAGGTTTTGGTACTCCTGTTTCACTTGGGGTATGCTCTAAGGTAATCCCTGAAAGCTATATGCCGCAGCCAATCTTCCGACTCTTTTACAAAAGCATGTATATGGGCCATGCGTAAATGATGTTGCTGCAGTATCGCAGGGACGGGTTCATTTATTTTTACAATCGGGACGACACCCATTTCCCGGGTGGATCGGTGGAATAATACAAAAACCTTCGCCCGGGCATAGCTTCGTTGTATAGCTCATAATAAACTATATTCGGTAATTGCAGCACCTCTGCTACCTTATTGAGGTCGCTTTGATTGGCTACGCCTAGCTGAATGTCGATTATAGGTTTGGCAGAAAGCCCTTCAACAGAAGTGCTACCTATATGATCAATAGATAAATTGAAATGATGCAACAAGGCTTTAAGCTGGCTTTTGATCTGCTCGAATAAAGATTTCCATTCCGGGTTATAAGGTTCAAAGGGTAATTTCATTTTTTCGATTTTTTTGCCATTGTTGGTCTTTCCTTTCCGCCGTTGTTGTGTCCAATAACTAAAGCGTGGCATGAGAAGAATTACGTTCTAATGTTCTGAGAAATCACTATTCTACCTTTTAATCAACCTGAAAAAGTCTTCCAGCGTTAAATGCCTTGCCACACACATTTTATGTAAAGTATAAAGACTAATTCTATAAGGTGTATTTTTCGAGTCAGCAATTTGCCTGATCGTTTTCTCATCTACATCATGCTCTTCTGCAAACGACCGAATAGAGCCCTCCCAATGGGCGATCCATTCTTTATTAATGTAGTTACAAATATCAGTGTTGAGATCGTGCATTTAGCATACATTATCTTTTAAGCAATTGAAAAAACTCACTTAAAGTTATATCTCTTGATGAACACATTTTTTCTAGTGTTTCTATCGTCATGAGGTAGTTGCTTTCCTTAACAATTTTCCTGGCAATTTTTTCTTCAATATAATGTTCCTTAGCAAACTGTGTAAACATATACGAGCCGTCTTCATACAGATAGTCACATAACCAGTTGTTGATTATATATTCATTTATCGCTAGCCCAATTTGCTTCATTTAACGAAGTAAGAGTGGTTTGAAAAAATAGTGACGGACAATCGTCCGTCATTTCGATTATTTTCTTATATTTGTCCTAAGTAAATATATTCGCGACTACTTCATAAATTATTGAAGCATTCGCTTTGAATCTCGCTTTTGAAACCTGAGAAATTTCTAAAACGGAACGAGATGATAAGTAGAATAGCTCACGACCTAGGCGTGGGCTCTCTTATCCGTTCCAGGGCTTCTCAGGGCCTCAAAAGCGATAAGTTGAGCACCACGCCTTTTTTGTGCGGTGCTGTTAAAACGCTTTACCATGAACACGACCACCGGCACCGCCACAACACCCAACCCTCTTGTTTTTAACGAAGCCCAATGGCTACAGGTATTATTTTTATTGGCCGATACCGCTACCTGGCTGCAACAGCTGCAGGAGGGCTTAATATGGCAATTGCCGGTAAAGCAGCATAAAAAGCTATTGCGTAAAAGCTGGTACTTAAGCGTTACGGTATTAGCGCATATACTGGAGCGCCATTATTATAAATTGCCGCGCCACCCCTTGGCCGGTAAGTTTAACATCTCCGTACCCGAAATTGTAAATGCCATTAAAGAAGCCGGTCAGCTGGCTCCTGAGCCCATTGCCGGCAGCACCAACCTGCAAAGGGTGTGGGGCAGGCAAGCTACCCGCTGGGCTATGATCCTGCCGGTAATACCGTTACTGCTATGACCGTAATCAGCAGCGCCGCCGGTGAAATTATTACCGCTTTTCCCGGCAGATTAATTACTCCATAAAATTGCAAGCCATGAAAAAGACAAAACATCCACTGTTGCCGGAGCATTGGTTAAGCCAACTGGCATATCAATATCAATGCCACCCGCTTCAACTCAATTGTGAGAAAGTAATAAAAGACCTGTTCAAAGAAAACCCGCCGCAGGAGTTAGCAACCGCTATTGACCAATTTTGCATAGCCGCTTTAACCGAGGGCTACACCTGGCAGCAGGGCAGCCCGGCCAATGCTTTGCACTTAAGTAAAAACATAGAGTTGCTGATAGAAGTAGCTTACCTGTTGTATCGGAAAAATGACACTACTACAATCAGTGACAAAATCCTCGTCAAATAAAGTTGCCGTCCTGCTTATTGCCCATGCCCTTAAGCGCCGCGGAGTATGATCAGCCGCAGTTGTTCTTATCATCTTTCTTTAAATATCAATCTTTACCTCAATGGAAACAGCTGCTAGCCTGCTTTACAGAGAATGCATTGGGTAACAGTTCTATAGCAGAAGAATTACCCGGATCGGATTTATTGTATTTTAATGCATACCTTAAGAAGCTGGTGTATGCGGTTGAGCGTTGCTGAATAAATTAGCCACAAATACACGAATGATAATGAATAACATTCGTGTATTTGTGGCCATATCAATAAACAACTTTTATAACTCCTTCAACACCACATTACCCGTGCGCTTTAAATTGCCCCAGCCCTGGCCTTCGCCTTTAATGGCTTTTCGTATGCTGCGAAACAGTACAACGTACATCAACTGACGATACACAAAGCGCTGCGGTAGCAACCATAGCAATCTCCAGTAATTTTCCTTTTCAAAACGGAAAGCCACCACAGATATAAATACATCGATCAATAAAAAGAGCGAATAGTAAAATAAGATATGCTGCATACTATCCATATCATGGCGATTGTAAATAAGCCCTACAAAGAACAACAGATCTGCCAGCGGGGCAATCAGGGTAGTATGATCTGGAATAATAAAATATTGGGGAGCGATACTATACCTAATCCTTTGTATTTGGGATTGAAGCAGGCATCTTTATTTTTCCAGAAGCTTTGCATAATACCATAGCTCCAGCGGAAACGCTGTTTTAAAAATTGCGGAATGGTTTCCGGCGCTTCGGTAACTGCAATGGCTTTGGTGCAGTTGCGGATAATATAGCCCTGCCGTAATATACGTATGGTTAAGTCGCAATCTTCAGCTAGGAGTCGGTAGTAAATCCTCCGGCATCTTCCATGGCTTTTTACGGAACGCGCCAATAGCGCCGGGTACCACCGTAATGCCATTAATATAATCAAAAGCACGCCTGTCAAAGTTTTGTGCTGTAATATACTCTATAGACTGCCATTGGGTCAACATGTTCCGGTGTTACCCACTTTTACATTGCCTGCAACGGCGCCCACTGCGTCGTTTTGAAAGTAAGGCATCATCTGGCTGATGGCATCTTTTTTAATTGGGTATCGGCATCAATACATAATAAGAAATCACCGTTAGCCCTTTCTATTCCATAATTCAATGCCGATGCTTTACCCCCGTTCTGTTTTTTAAAAGCACGCACTTTGCTATTGTTTTTAAACGCTTCATTAATTCTTTCGAATGTATTATCCTTCGAGCCATCATCCACAAAAATGATCTCGAAGTGGGGATAGTCCTGCTGCAACAGGCTTTTGATGGTGGCTACACAATTGAGCTCTTCATTATAGGCGGGAACAATAATGCTTAGCTGCGGGGTAAATGAACCGGTAACGAGTGGTGGTTGCTTACGTTCCTTCCTGTGATCCAGTAATGCCAATACGCCCAGGAAAAGAATGCGTATAATGCCCAGCACTATGGCCAGCCAAAAAGTAATGGTAAGGAATTTGGAAAGAAAGGCAATGGTCTTCGATGCAAAGCTATCTGCCTGCAGTAACCCACCTTTAACCGGTGGCATTACCTGGTCTTTAGTAAGATGAAGCAGCTGGGCTACTGATATAAATTGAATACCTTTTTTCTTAAAATAGCTGATAATGCGTGGCAGTGCATCTACTGTTGCCTGCCGCGGACCACCCGCATCATGCAAAAGGATGATACCTTTCTCAGGATTGGCTTCGTACTGCCTGATCACACGGTTATAAATGGTATCGGCATTCATGGTGAAATCAGGATTTTTGGTGTCCCAATCTTCAGGGTCGATACTTTCTCCCACAGCATAATAACTATGGTTTTTACCGATGGCAATAGGCTCCAGCTCTGTGTAGCTGCTGGGTTCCGCATCAGCATTAAAAGGCGGCCTGAACAGTACCGTGCTATGCCCTGTTTGCGATTCGATCAACAGGCGGGTGGCTTCAATTTCAGTAATGGCGCGGTTTCTACCTACTTCAGCAATATTGGGGTGTGTGAAGGTATGATTGCCTATTTCGAATCCATCTTTATATATTTTTTGAAACAGGGAAAGATTATCCTCCACGTTAATGCCCACTACAAAAAGGCCGCAGGTACCTTTTCTTTTTTAAGATGTCGAGTATCTGTGGGGTATATTCCGGATCAGGGCCATCATCAAAAGTAAGCAGCACTTGTTTTTGTACCTGCCCGAATTTTTTAATGATGTATTTGGTAGGTAATTGTAAGTATTCTTCTTCGGCGATCAGGTTTTCGGTAGCGTCTCTTGTAATACGCATCTTTCCTTCGCCAGGCTCGGTGATTAAATCCAACACTTCGCCGTCGCCAATATAATCAGGCTTTTCGTAACCTACAGGTGCATGTTGAAGCCTGGTAAAGATACCCGGATGTGCGGCTATCGAATCACTTCTTAGATCTTTATTGTAAAAGGTCCATATACGCTCATCTTCCGAACCCAACCGCCATAGCGCCGTACCACCCACACCGTAGTCATCTGCAAAACGTATGGTGTTGAAATTACTGGCGGCGTCGTTAAAATATACTTTGTGTACAACGCTGTCTACATCCTTATAACTAAAAGAGCAATTGTAGCTATCGTTATCAAAATCAATAGGGGCGTAATGATCTTTTGCCAGGGCAATGGCTTCGGCATAGGTAACGTTACCGGCATCATTACCATCAGGCCAGTCGTAACCATAAGCAGCCACGCAAAGAATGATCTTTTTAGAGTCGATACCGGTTGCTGCTCTATCCAATACCTTTTCAATCCATCGCTGATCGCTCACTGGGCCGGGTACACTCTCCGTAAAATGCTGGTCGTAGGCCATCAGGAAGATATAGTCCAGGTAAGGGGATAATCTATTTAAATCGTAATTGTCATCACCGGGCACTACATCCTGCGTTACCAGCAGGTTTTTTGCATGTAGCCGGTTGTATAATTCTTTTTGAAAAGTAAACAGCGGCTCAACCGTATTCTGATGGATCTCTTCGAAATCAAGATTAATACCCGCAAAGCCGTTTTTTTGTATAACTGCTTCAATCTGGTCGGCCAGTCTTTTTCGTTTTTCAGGGTTCTGCATCAAACGGTCTAAAATTGCTCCGTCAAAATCACCGTTGCCGGTGCTAATGTTAACATTGCTGATAATGGGAACGATCTTTACATGAAAGCGGCGCATGTATTTTAGCGCTTCGGGATCTATCCGGGTAACCAGGGTGTCGGTAAGCGGATCGATAAAGAACCACTCGGGGATCACCATATTTACTTTGTCGATATGGGCTATTAACGATGAAAGGGATTGGGGATCCCAGTCTACGTAAAACGCGGCTCTTATGGCCTGCGACCTGGGCCTTCGGGCATCGTTGGCTATATAAGTGCTGTTTTGTTTTTTTAGCTCCAGGAACTTTTGAAAGCCCTGGTATTTGGCTGCTTCTTTCGAGGTGAAGCCAGCGGGCGTAACCAGCTTCTTATTGGTGACATTGCTTCTTTTTCCAGCTTGGGTAAAAAGGTGGGTTTACATGTGCTAATGAAATCCAGACCACCGGCACAATCAGCACCAGTAAAAATATAATAATGCGGCTCGACCATCTGAATGTGTTCCATCGCAGCCTGCTTTCAGTTTCAAAAACCTGTTTCTGCCCGTTCATACGAAAACCGGAATTATATACTAAATGTAATTATTATAATATATTCCTTCTGTTAATTTTTACCGCCCACGGCTATAAGCTATCGTTCTACTTCCCCTTTTCATTTCATAATTAAAATAGCCACGAATGCACGTATATTTTTACTATCATTTGTGCATTCGTGGCTCACAACTAACTGATCGTTTAATCCACTTTCTTCACCAGCAACCGGCTGCTATTAGCTGCCAGCACTACATCACTAAATGCCATGATCAATGCGCCAAAGGATGGCGTTAAGAATCCCAACGCGGCGATGGGTATCGCAATGATATTATAGGAGAAAGCCCAGAACAGGTTTTCTTTAATAGTTTTATAGGTATGCCGGCCCAGGCCTAATGCCATGGGCAGGTTCTTCAAACCATGATTCATTAAAACCACCTGTGCGGTTTGCATGGCTATCTGCGAAGCATCGCTCATGCTAATACCAATGGTTGCCTTGGCTAGTGCAGGCGCATCATTAATACCGTCGCCTACCATAGCAGTGGGTGTTTCCGCATTTTTTTGTGCAATGGTCTGCAGCTTTTGCTCAGGTGTTTTCTCGGCAATTACTTCATCAATGCCTAGCGTTGCAGCAATATGTTGGGCTTTGGATTGCTTATCGCCACTTAATAATACGGTCTTAATCCCTTTCCGGTGAAAATAGCTCACTACCTGTTTGGCTTCGGGCCTTAACTCATCTGCTACATTAATATAGCCGATCAGGGTATTGTTTTCCAACACATAAATATTATGACTGTCATCCTCGGTTAAGTGCGCCGCTATTTTATAAGATCCGGCCCTGTATTCATTACCCGCTTTATCCAGCGCCCGCATGCCTTCACCTTTTATTTCTTCTATTTTTTGCCAGCGTATTTCACCCCTGGTTTTCCATTCTTTCACCAGTGCCTTCGCTATGGGGTGATTGGAATATTTTTCCATTGAATAAACCAGTTGCTGGAAAGCAGGTTCATCAATGCGATTGTCGAGTATTTTATAATCGGTAATGGCAAACTGACCGGTAGTAAGCGTGCCGGTTTTATCAAATACCACCTGTTTGATATTTTTAAAATTCTCCAGACTGGTGGCATTACGAAAGAGGATGCCATTACGGGCGCCACGCCCCAGGCCCACCGCAATAGCTGCTGGTGTAGCCAGGCCCATCGCACAAGGACAGGCAATTACCAGCACCGCGATAGCGCGCATCAACGCTGGTGTAAATTCCTGCAATACGATCCAGTTCACCACTAAGGTAATGGCTGCAATACCCAGTACAACGGGTATAAATATGGCGCTGATCTTATCGGCCATCTGCTGTACCGGTGGTTTTTCGCCCTGGGCTTCCTGTACCATATTGATGATGCCGGCCAGAACCGTGTCTTTTCCTACCGCCGTTACCTGGGCTTTTACGGTGCCGTCTGTAACCACGCTGCCACCAATCAGCTCCTGCTTATAACCTTTTTGTACAGGCGTGCTTTCCCCTGTAACAATGGCTTCGTTTACATTGACGTCGCCCCATAATATCTTACAATCCGTTGGTACCTGCTCGCCGCTTTTTATCAGGATCAGGTCACCGGTGCGCAATGAGCTGGTCTCTACGGGGAACACATTTTCATTATGCTCATTATCGTAAGCGATCATGTTGGCCATTATGACCTGGCTCTCTGATAATTTTTTTAATTGCGCCTGGGTAGAGTCTACCGCTTTTTCTTCGATAAAATTACCCAGGAACACCAGGGTAATAACTGTTGCCGCGGTTTCGTAAAATATATACGCATCCTGGCCGGTTAAGGTTCCATACAAGCTATAGACAAAAGCAGCCGTGGCGCCAATGGCGATCAATACATTCATATTCGGCATGCCGTTTCGGATGCTTTTCCAGGCGCTTACACCAAAGAAAGACATACCGACTATATAAACCGGCAAGCTTAATACCAGCTGCACGTAAGGCTGCATGATCCAGCTATGATGCAGGGCAGGTATCATGTGCAGCATCAGCACCAGCGTAAAAGGCAGGCAAAACCAGAAGCGTTGGGCATTGTTCTTTAAAAAGCCGGTCTTGCTGGTTTCGTGGCTATGGCCATGCGCATGGTTATGAGAGGACGCGTCGCCCGCCACTGTGTAACCCAGGTCGGCCAAACCTTTGGTGATCTTATCCACTGATAACCCGCTGTTATTTTCAAAGCTCACATCCCCGGTGGCGAAATTTACTTTCACCTCTTTTGCTCCTTCTTTATTCAGGTATTTATTGATGGTCAGCGCGCAGGTGGCACAGTCCATACCCTCTACTTTCCATTGTATTTTTTTATTGGTTTCCATAACTCACTATTATAACAGGCAAAGTTATTGCAAGGTTGAAATGGGTGAACTCATGGCTTTGAGTATTATTAAAACAAGGTTGCAGAATGGGCGATTATTATTGCAATGGCGTTGCAAACCGAAGAAGACATTAAGTGAGTGCGGCTCTGCGAATGGTTGAGGTTTTGCAACGAGATAATAAGAAAAAGGTTACAATCCGTCTTTTACCGAAATGATCTTTACCAGCCTTGATGCGTAATATTCGTTTAGCGAGGAGATAGTTACGCCGCCCGCCTTTCCCGAGCTGGAATGGATAAACCTCAGGCTATCGGTATTGCCGGTTACAATACCCATATGCCCAACTACCGTTGCTGCCGTGTCGGTTCCTGTAAAAGGATCAGGTCTCCCCGTTGTGCAGCCCGGAGGTCAACAGCAACACCTTTGTCGGTAAAGTCTACCGAAGACCTGGGTACTTCCACATTGAAATGGTTGAAAACATAAGTAATAAAACCCGAACAGTCGAACCCTTTTGAAGGGTTGCTGGAAGCGTATAAATAAGGAATGCCCAGCAGCGTTTCTGCAAAATCAACTATAGAATCCAATGGAAGAGCGGCATTGGTAGCCCTGGCTGTTGTATGACTGTTTAGTAAAGAATCTCTTGTTTGTGGCAGTGTATCAGCGGATGCAATTTTGGGTGATGCCGGAGCCGGTATTGCACTCCTGGTAATGGTTAAGGCGTAGTATCCAAGTCCGGCCATTACAAGTAATATGATAATAAAATACTTCATAAAAGTCTCTATAAAAATACTGTAATTAATGTGCAGGTCCGACCATTTTTTTCCTGTACTATTATATTGTTAATCCATGTATTATAAAAATAATGCAGTATGAATGGGCTTAAATAATACCTTTGTCGCCATCTCATATTAAATAAATTTTTAAACAATTATGGAATACAGAATTGAAAAGGATACGATGGGAGAAGTAAAAGTGCCTGCCCAGGCTTTTTACGGCGCGCAAACCCAGCGTTCTATTGAGAATTTTAAAATAGCGCAGGATACTAACAAAATGCCGAAAGAAATTATCCGCGCTTTTGCTTACCTGAAGAAAGCTGCCGCTATTACCAACCAAAAGGCTAAAGTATTACCTAAAAACAAAAGTGTGCTGATCGGCAAAGTATGTGATGAAATACTGGAAGGCAAACTGGATGCGGAATTTCCACTGGTGGTGTGGCAAACCGGTAGCGGTACGCAAAGTAATATGAATGTAAATGAGGTGGTGGCTTACAGGGGCCATGTGCTGAATGGCGGTAAGTTGACCGACAAAGAAAAATTTTTACATCCTAACGATGATGTAAATAAAAGCCAGAGCAGTAACGATACTTTCCCCACAGCGATGCATATTGCCGCCTATAAAATACTGGTGGAAGTAACCATACCTGGTATTGAAAAGCTGCGTGATACCCTGAAGAAGAAGAGCAAGCAATTTATGAAAGTGGTGAAGATCGGCCGTACCCATTTTATGGATGCTACACCATTAACTTTGGGACAGGAGCTAAGCGGTTATGTGTCGCAGTTAGACCATGGCTTAAAAGCCATTAAAAATACTTTGCCGCACCTGAGCGAGCTGGCACTGGGTGGCACTGCGGTTGGTACGGGAATTAATACACCTGAAGGTTACGATGTAAATGTGGCTGCAGAAATAGCGCGCTTAACCAAGCTGCCTTTTAAAACGGCAGAAAATAAATTTGAAGCATTGGCGGCTCATGACGCCATTGTGGAAGCGCATGGCGCATTGAAAACAGTGGCCGTAAGCCTGATGAAGATTGCGAACGATATCCGCATGTTATCCAGCGGTCCGCGCAGCGGCATTGGCGAGATCTTTATTCCTGATAACGAGCCGGGCTCTTCTATCATGCCGGGTAAAGTAAATCCTACCCAATGCGAGGCATTAACCATGATTGCAGCACAGGTAATGGGTAATGATGTGGCGATCAGCGTGGGTGGCGCTAACGGTCATTTTGAGCTGAATGTGTTTAAGCCGGTAATGATCTACAACTTCCTGCACAGCGCCAGGCTTATTGGCGATGGCTGTGTTTCATTCAATGATAAATGTGCGGTGGGTATTGAGCCTATACAGGCCAATATTAAAAACACCTGGATAATTCGCTGATGCTGGTAACCGCATTGAATACAAAGATCGGTTACTATAAATCAGCTGAGATAGCGCAGAAGGCGCATAAGGAGGAACGACTTTGAAGGAGATGGCGCTGAAGCTGGGTTATTTGACCGATAAAGAATTTGATGAATGGGTGATACCTGCGAAGATGGTGGGTAAGATATAAGTTTATCCGGCTTCTGTAAAAGAAGGATAGCCACGAATACACGAATGATTGATTAGTGTGTTCGTGGCTTTATATTTATTGAATGTAATTGTTTGTTTAGCTGATTATTTAGCCGCGTCGATGAAGCAATTTTAGAATCCCGCGTTTTTTGCGGGAGTTATAAAGCCACGAATACACGAATTATGTATTCTATTCGTGTATTCTGTACAACAATTCATTATTTTTAAACTCCTGGCGTCTTCCCGTCCTTGCGGTTAAGTAATATTTAGTTGTACTAATAAATCAATCCTACAAGGAACGCTGGAATTCGTGGCTAATCTTAAGGATGCTTTTAATTGATATCTTTGCCAGCTTTCAGTTTTTCTATTATACCCAGCATCGAATTACGGCTATTGATTTCGGTAACCAGCGGCAATGCCTGCTGCGTATATTTTAAAGCGGTTTTATAGTCGCCTTCAGCGGAAGCAGCTCTTGCCATTCCCATCAATGTAATATAGTTGCCCGGGTACTTCTTAAAATTAGCTTTGTATACAGCTATAGCTTCTTTTGTTTTTTTCTGTTGTAATAAGGTGCGCGCATATTGATGCATATCGTTCATGCCGGCAAAAGCTAAACCTTTTTCAATAGCCTGTGCTGCTTCGCTGCTTTTACCCAGCTTTTCGAGTATCTGTGACCTGGTGCTCCAGGTAGCAAATTGCTGGTCTCCGCCAAAGCTTTTGCCTGTGGCTGAATCAGACCATAATAAAGCCTGCTCCAGGTTAGTGTTATGCTGCAGGCACCATTGAGCAGCCTGCTGCCATCCCTGCCAGGCAAAACCTTTTTCTGTTCTCAGCTCCTGCCTGAATACATTCAGCTGATCAGCTACATAATCCGTTTCTACCTTAAAGGGAATGGATAATTTCTCCCAGCTTAAATTGATAGTAGCAGCAGATTCTGTTTGATTATTGAATGTATACTGCAGCCTTTCTACTGATTGGTCCAGGCTTTGCGGCTTTACCTTCACCCGCAAAGCATCTTCTGCTGCATCATAATAATAGCTGCCCCATGAGCTGTGATTTTTAGAAAATATCAGTGTGCATTCATCAGGTTTATAAGCGATAAAGAAACCGTAAGTACCCGCAGGAAGTGGCTGCCCTTCTATTGTAACAGGATTAGAGAAACTGATGGTTGTGTTTTCATTAGCGCCCGCCCGCCAGGGTGCTCCTTTACTATTGCCAAAACCCAGGTCGCCAAACCCCTCATACACCAACTGCCCCAGATTTTCCTTCACGTCCTTTCACGGCAGGCCGGCTGTAATGTATCGTAATATCTGTAAGCCCCACCTGCTCGCTCACAGTGGCTCTTTTATTGCCGCCACTGGGCAATGTGGTGAGCGATCCCTGAGCCAACGCCCCCCCCATAAGCAAATACAAAAAAGAAGTAGTATAAATTGGTTTCTCATTGCCTAAGTATTTATACAAAGCTACGATGGGCTTTGCCCTTAGGCGCTACCGTTTGCTGATGAAAAAAACCGTATATGTAAAAGTTAATCGTCCAATAGGTCGGGCCGCCTGTCTTTAGTGCGCTGTACCGATTGCTCGTAACGCCAGTTGTCAATTTTCTTATGATCGCCGCTCATCAATACATCCGGCACTTTATGCCCGCGAAAGTCAACCGGTCGGGTGTACACAGGAGGCGCCAGCAGGTTATCCTGGAAGGAGTCAGTAAGGGCAGAGGTTTCGTCGCCCAGCACGCCGGGCAACAACCTTCCGATGGCATCTACTAAAACGGCCGCAGCCAGCTCTCCACCGCTTAGTACATAATCACCTATTGAAATTTCTTTGGTTACATATTGCTGGCGGATGCGTTCATCAATACCCTTGTAATGCCCGCAGATCATGAGCAGGTTGCCTTTAAGAAAGGCTGTTGGCAATTTTCTGGTTCAGCCGCTCGCCATCAGGCGTGAGGTAAATAATCTCATCAAATTTCCGGTCTTTCGACAACTCTTCGATAGCGTTCGCCAAAGGTTCGCACATCATCACCATTCCTGCGCCGCCGCCGTATTGGTAGTCGTCTACCTGTCCGTATTCATTCACCGCCCACTGGCGCAGCTGGTGTACTTTAACGGTAAGCAGGCCTTTATCCTGCGCGCGTTTCATAATGCTGTGCTCAAAAGGACTGGTTAACAGGTCGGGTAACACGGTAAGTATATCGATATGCATGCTGCAAATGTAAGACCTGGCTTTATACTATTGCCGACGACAGGCATTAATTATCTTCTTTTAGCGAATCGAGCACTACTTTTAGCTCATCCACATATTTGCCATAATAGTATTTTAACCACCAGTCGGTAGCAACAATCATAAATACGAGCGATGAAAAACACAGGATGAAAATAAGCAATATCATCATGCCATTAAGGGATTGGAATACATCAGTTGCCTTCAGCCGGCTGTAAGCGAAGAGGCCAATAGTACACATCAGGAAGGGGGTAAGCAGAAAGGCCCATGAACGGTATCTTTCCATATTTAACTGCAGTTCGAAATAAATTTTAAGTAGCTGATCTTTGCTGGCAAGATCGAAAGCGTCGACTGCTTTATAAAATTTAGAAAAAGCCAGCAGGTAGTATACAGATATAATGGCAACAACCATAAATCCAAGGTAATAGACCAGGTATAAAGATGGATCCATTTTCAGGATAAAAGGGAAGAAAATAAAGATGATCAGACTGCCCACCTGCATTCTTAACTCTTTTTCATAGTGGCTTTTAGCTGAGCCAGCGGGTGCTTCGCTATTTGCAGCTTGGCAACGGCATCCGGAATTTGTACATCGTCGGCCTTTTCCCCGTCCCATTCCGATTTTAAATTGTCAAAATTCATAACCCAATGATTTAATAATTTTTGTAGTTTTTCTTTGGTACGGTTCAGTTTCACACGGGCATTTACTTCGCTGATGCCGAGTTGCAGTCCTATTTCCTTATGTGAAAGTCCTTCCATGAAATAGAAGATCAGCGCTTTTTCAACCGGGTTTAAATGATGCGTAGCCGCATAAAAATATCCAGCTGCGCCTGCTTTTGCGGATGGGAGCTGGTGTCGGCCATCTCCGGTGTATCAGTGTATATAATATATTCGTTATGCTTTTTTGTGTTACGCAGGTAAGTTAAAGCCGTATTCAACGCCACCCGGTACATCCAGGTCGCAAACTGGCTGTTTCCGTTAAAGCTGTGAAAAGAGCGCCATAACTGCGCCATCATTTCCTGTATCAGGTCCTGCCGGTCGGCCTCAGTATCCATATACAGGCGGGCCACTTTGTGAAGTATGCCTGCATGTTGTTTCATGAGTTTTAAAAACGCCTGTTCTTTTTCTGCCAAAGCGATTGGTTAAATAATGAGTAGTAGCAGGGACGCTATGCTGCAAAGAATACCGGGTCATTACTTTAGAAGAATCGTCGCATCTTAGCCTCCTGGCGATTCAACGAGATGTAGCATTGACCGATATGCCGTGTTATATAAGTTAGTGTGCTTAGAGCAGTATTCGTTACAATTTTGTATCAATTTTCTTCTGGTAATTCTTCTCCGCCCATAAAGTCGTCCAGATTACGGCGTTCTTTTTTTTGGTAGGACGGCCAATTTTGCTCAGGCGCTTACCGCTATAGAAGGAAGCCGCCTGGGTTTTCGATTTTCCAGTTCTTCGGGTGGCGTGAGGTCTGTGTAATATTTGATCGCCTCTTCGTATTTAAGGCGGGTGTGCAGCAATCCTGTCACCTTAATGCGCCATTTGCGCCCTTCGGTGCGAACATCATAAATATCGCCTAAATGCACATTTTTACCCGGTTTGGCCGGTTCTTCCTGGTATTTTACCCGGTTGTCGTTGCAGGCATCAGTAGCCAGCCGCCGGGTTTTAAACAGGCGGATGGACCATAAATATTTATCGAGGCGTAATTTTTCTTTGTCTGTCATCAGGTCAAAATTATAAAATCGGCCAGTAATTCCGAATAGTTGTTTGAGGTCAGTCGATAAATTCCGCATTTGGTAAATGAAACAGGAAGGTGTGCCGGTAGTATTTCGGCACCAAAATGACGAGCTATTACCCCAATATTTTATATTGGGATGTTATTGAAAATGATATTAAAAAGCAGACCAGCTTAATGTTTTAATACTTGTTCGAAAGATATGCCGGCAAAAAAAAATCGCCACTTTGTTGAAAAATGAACCATCAACGAGTTAGAATAAATAAGTCTTAATACACCTCACTTTTTATGGCTCAAAAACATAATAGATGTTGCACGTTTTTATATTACTTCCCTTTCAGCTTTTTCAATGCCTCGGTACCGGATTGACTGCCCGGATTCAGTTGTACAGATCGTTCATAAGCTTTGATGGCTTCATCTTTACGGTTGAGTTGGAACAGGCATTCGCCCAGCTGTCCCAGGTATTATAGCCATCGGGATATAGTTCTGTGTTCAGCTTAAATATAGCCAGGGCATCTTCATTTTTGTTAGAGCTGAGAAGGCTATAGCCAAAGCTATTGATGGCTGCCTCGTCTACTGCATAAGCTGAGCTTTTGCCTTTCCGGTGCTCACTTTTTATCGATGCGATTGTTTGAGCAATAGGCTGAGTGGCATTATATAACTTACTGATTGGTTCCAGGCCCATTTGCCGCTCCTTTTCTCTTATCTCAGCCATGGTGCCCACATGATAATAGCTTCGCTCTTCATCGGTTATCTGCGTACTGTCGATGGTATACAAATGCATTTTGGGATTTTCTTTGTTAGAAGTATACTGTGTACCATATATTTGGGGCTTTCCGCTATACATCAGGTTCCTGTCTATCGCAGCAGCAAGTAACCAGCGGTTAACACTGGAATCTTTTTCCAATGCTTTGCGCATGAGTTGTACTGCCATAGCCGATGAAGTAGTATCGCCAAATACCCCATGCTGAAAGATCATGGCGGCATGGTAATAATCTTTACCGGTGGTTACCTTACCTGAGTCCAATAGCTGGTAGGTTCTGACTCTTCTAAGGCTATCCTGTTTTATCAATACGCTCCAGTCTATAGGTTGCTTCATACGCGCCGCCTGGTCGGCATCATGCATTTGTTTGAGTTCGGTATTATCCTGGCCCAATACAGGGGAAATCATAATGAATGTTAAGCCGAAGAGGATAACACCACCGAGCAACTTTATCATAGGGATAATTTTTAATTTCTTCAAAGAAAGCATACGGAAACTAAACGACAAATTTTTATCGGTGAAGTACCGGAATTTTTGAAATGAGATATCGCGTTGTCTAAGCTCATATTTTAATGCATCTTTATAAATTATCTCAGTAAATCCGGTACCGAGTTAATTGTGCACTTCCATGCAGGTGCCGATAAGCGAATAGGTTTTTTCTTCAAACGGTTGCGGGCTTTTATATAGTTTGCTTATATTATTTGCCACAGATGCACGGATTTTTATCCTATACATCTGTGGCATTTATTTTTGAGTTATATACAGCCTGTTGAAGGAGCTATAAATGATATTGTCAGCCATGCCATTGCATAATTTAACGATGCATCCGTGGCTGTAGTAATTACTCCGCAAAGAACTGGTGGAAATAAGGAATGGTTTCAATACCCTTATAGTAGTTCTCTATATTATACTTTTCATTCGGGCTATGCAAGCCATCATTATCCAGCCCAAAGCCCATAAAGATAATCTTGGTTCCCAGCTCGCTCTCCAGTGTATGACAAATAGGTATACTGCCACCGCCTTTTACCGGGATAGGCGTTTTGCCGAATGTTGTTTCCAGTGCCTTGCTGGCTGCCTGGTAACCCTTGCTATCAATAGGCGTTCCGTAAGGTTCTCCGCCGTGATGCTCGAAAGCATTTACCGTTACACATGAAGGCGCTATTTTCCTGAAATGGGCAAGCAACAGTTCAGTGATCTTTTCGCTGGTTTGATTAGGAACCAGCCTTGCAGATATTTTTGCCGTGGCTTTAGCCGGTAAAACGGTTTTAGCACCTTCGCCGGTGTAACCACCCCAGATGCCGTTCAGCTCCAAAGTAGGGCGGATACCGGTGCGCTCATAAGTGCTGAAGCCTTTCTCTCCCCATAATTCTTTAATACCTATTTCATCTTTGTACTCTTGCTCGTCAAAGGGCGCTTTGTTGATCAGTGCCCTTTCTTCTGCCGATACTACGGTTACATCATCATAAAAGCCGGGTATAGTAATATGATTATTTTCGTCGTGGCAGCTGGCAATCATTTTGGATAGAACCACAATGGGGTTGGCTACCGCTCCGCCATAGGTACCGCTATGCAGGTCGCGCGCTGCTGCCGTTACTTCTACTTCAATATAGCTTAGCCCGCGTACACCCGTATCCAGGGATGGATTTTCCATGCTCAGCAAAGAGCTGTCACTGATCAGTATTACATCGGCTTTTAATAGCTCTTTGTTAGCGGCCACAAACTTGCCCAGGTTGGGAGAGCCCACTTCTTCCTCGCCCTCTATAATAAACTTGATGTTGGTGGCCATGGTATTCGTCTTCACCATTGTTTCCAGTGCTTTAACATGCATGTAAAACTGGCCCTTGTCGTCGGCGCTGCCGCGGGCAAATACCTTTCCGTCTTTTATTGTAGGCTCAAACGGGGGTGTGCCAAAGTTCGAGTGGCTCCACAGGCTGCACATCGTAATGACCGTACACCAATACGGTAGGCTTTGCAGGGTCAATTATTTTTCGCCATACACTACCGGGTGCCCGCCGGTATCCATCACCTCCGCTTTATCACAACCGCTGGCCAGTAACGAAGCTTTTACGGCTTCAGCGCACCTGATCATATCTTCTTTATGTTCACTTTTGGCGCTTATTGACGGAATACGCAATAAATCCATCATTTCTTTCAAAAATCTCTCCTGGTTTTGCTCCTGATATTCTTTCCAAACTTGGCTCATATACTATATTTTATTATGCTTACGAAGGTAATAGATTTAGATAATTTTTATACCATGGCAATGATAAGCGGTTGCTACTAATAAATTTCAAAAAAATAAGGCTCTGTTCAATATATTCAATACTATGCCTGTGCGGGTCTGCCGGGAGATTAAAATGTATTGTATCTGGCTCATTTGTAGTATTTTTGCGCGAAATATTTGCCTTCAACATTACCCCCTCTAGGCCAAAACATAATGAGAAATTATTGTATCTTATTTATTGTGTTCTGCGCCGTTTTATTTAGTTGTAAAAAAGGCACACAGGGCAGAAACGGAACAGACGGAACCGATGGCGTTAACGGCAAGAACAGCCTGATTGATTTTGTTGCTGAACCGGCTGGCACCAACTGCGCTAACGGTGGTTATAAAGTACTTTCCGGAATAGATCAGAACGGCAACGGGACGCTGGATGCCGGCGAGGTGCAGGTTACCAAATACCTGTGTAATGGTACTAATGGCAACGGTGGTACCGGAAGCAATGGTAAAAACTCACTTATTTCCTTTGTTACTGAAGGGGCAGGAGCCAATTGTTCCAGCGGCGGGTACAAAGTAATGTCAGGCGTTGATACAAACGGGAACAATGTGCTGGATGATAGCGAAGTGCAGAGCACCAAATATATTTGTAATGGTGATGAGGGACGGGTTTCCCTGGTATCGGTGGTAGCCGAAGCTGCAGGCGCTAATTGTGCCAGCGGCGGTTTTAAGGTAACTACCGGCCTCGATATGAACCGTAATAATATATTAGACAACAGCGAGGTGCAGGGAACACAATACATCTGTAATGCAGCGGGTGGTACTGGAACTAATGGTTATAACAGCCTGGTGGACGTAGTACCCGAACCTATAGGTACAAATTGTGCAGGTGGTGGAACCCGTATCAATTATGGTATGGATATGAACCGCAACAATGTGCTCGACCAGGCAGAGATCAGCAAAGTTTCTTACCTCTGTAATGCCAACCGGGTATATGCAGCGGTAGTAAGTCAGCAGGAACAGGCGCACCTATTGGCATCCCCTGGTAAACAACCTGGGTGTTACAGTTTCCTGGTCGCGTACGGCAGCAGGAAAATACACCGGCGCTATCAGCCCGGCAGTAAACCCTTCAAAAACATTGGTGTTAAGCAACAATACCAACGTAACAACCGTTCTTAATTCAAACGGCACAGCAATTACGCTTGAGAATGTGTGCTCAACCACACCCACTACTACTTTTTGCGACAATTTTGTAAATGTTACAGTAGGTCTTTTGGTGGTAGATTAAAAGTTTAACAGGTAGCGATACCATTTTAAAATACAGGCCCCGGCACAGCTTGCCGGGGCTTTTTCATACCGGTTATTTTTAATGAATAGCAGGTATCTGGCTCCTTAGTTCAGCTACTTTTTTAAAAACTTCTTCAATGGCAAAATCAATTTGTGCCTCTGTGGTAAACCTGCCTAAGCTAAATCGCAGGGCCGCACGCGATACCTGCTCCGCCAAACCCATAGCGGCCAGAACGTAAGAAGGATCCAAGCTGCCGCTGGTACAGGCCGAGCCCGCTGAAAGAGCCAGTGATTTATTAAGGGCCGATAGTAACTGGCTGCTGTTGAGCCCTGCAAAAGAAATATTTAAAATGTTGGGCAGGCGTTGAACCGGGTGTCCATTTATAAAGCTATCCGGTATTTGCAGTAGTGCCCTTTCAAGCTTACCCCGTAAAACTTCTGATCTTTTCGCTTCAACCGGCATCTCTTCCGCACATAAGGCACAAGCTTTCCCGAAGCCTACAATACCAGGAACATTCAGGGTGCCGCTTCTGATATTTTGTTCGTGCCCGCCTCCGGTAAGCTGGGGCGTTATTTTAACCCTTGGATTGCGGCTCCTGATATACAAGGCGCCCACACCCTTCGGGCCATATATTTTGTGTGCACTGCAACTCATGAGGTCGATACCCAGTTTATCGGGGTGTACCGGTATTTTACCTGTAGCCTGTGTAGCATCGCAGAAAAACAACACCTGTTTTTGTTTACAGATAGCGCCTACCTGTTCTACAGGCTGTAACACACCGGTTTCATTATTGGCCATCATAATGGCTACCAAAATGGTATCGGGCCGGATGGCGTTCTCCAATTGCCCGGGGTTAACCGTTCCGTTAAAATCGACATCCAGGTAAGTAACTGATGCCCCTTTTTTTCTCCAAAGCTTTGCAGGTGTCCAATACTGCTTTATGCTCGGTTTTGGAGGTAATGATATGCTTGCCTTTTACTGCATACATCTCGAAAATACCTCTTAAAGCCAGGTTGCAGGCTTCGGTTGCCCCGAAGTAAAGATGATTTCCGCGGTTGCACCTCCAGCAGCTTTGCCACGCGTTCCCTGGCTTGTGCTACGGCGGCCTCTGCCTGCCAGCTAAAGCTATGCACACGGCTGGCTGTATTGCCGAAGTATTGTGTAAAATAGGGCAGCATTTCCTGCACTACTCTTTCATCGCAGGGTGTAGTGGCGCTATAATCTAAATATACAGGCATGCCTGGTACCATCCGTTAAAGGTAGTAAAAGGGGAGTGAATTTTTTAGGCGGAGGATTTTACTGTACGGGCTCACTCTGGTTAATACCCAGTAAGGCCAGCGCGGTGTTGGCGGCAATTTGAGAGGCATCTTTTTTATTAAACGCGCTTCCCTCCGCAATGGTTTCTCCGTCAACAACAGCAGCCATTGTAAATAACCGGCGGCCGTTTTCAATTTTCTCACTCAACAGGTTAAATTCGAGCGACTTCCCATTACGGTTGGCCCAGCCGTATAATTTATTTTTATGGTTGATCTCACGGGTTTCCAGCTCGTCCATAAACATGTGCGGGCCAATAAGATAGTCCTGTACCCAGCGACAGGTGCGTTTATAACCGTAATCAAGATAAATAGCACCTACCAGCGCCTCCAGCGTATTTCCGAAAATATGGCTGGTTTTAAGGCAATTATCAAGCTTGTTGAATTTCGTGATCTTTTTAAGCCCCATTTTTACCGCCACATCATTTAACTGCTGCCGGTTTACCATTTTGCTGCGCATTTCGGTAAGAAAGCCTTCTCCATGGTAAGGGTAGCGCCTGAAAAGGTAATCGGCCGTAATAGAGCTTAATATGGCATCACCCAGGTACTCCAGCCGCTCGTTATTTTCATCTACACTTTCGCTGATGGAACGGTGGGTAAGGGCAGTTTTATAAAGTTCAAAATTATCGGGCGCAAAACCCAATATATTCTTCAGCTCTTTTTTGAGAGATGTGTCAGAATTCCTGAAAAAAAGGTCCCTTATGAAACTCACTTATGTGTATTTCTTTACAATTACACAGGCATTATGCCCTCCAAAACCAAAAGTATTGCTTAATGCAGCATTTACTACGCGGTTTTGTGCTTTGTTAAAGGTAAAATTTAATTTCGGATCCAGGTCCGGATCATCTGTAAAATGATTGATCGTTGGCGGAACAATATCGTGCATCACGCTCTTAATGCAGGCAATGGCCTCAATAACGCCCGCCGCTCCCAGGCAATGACCTGTCATACTTTTGGTGGAGCTGATATTAAGCTTATAAGAGTGTTCTCCAAAAACATCCAGAATGGCCTTTGTTTCAGCAATGTCGCCCAATGGTGTGGAAGTGCCGTGTGTATTGATATAATCTATATCTGTAATGCTCAGGTGTGCATCGTTTAAAGCCGCCAGCATTACATTTTTGGCCCCTAATCCTTCAGGATGCGGAGCTGTGATATGATACGCATCGGCACTGGCGCCACCGCCTACAATTTCGCAGTAAATTTTAGCGCCTCTTGCTTTTGCATGTTCGAGCTCTTCCAATATTAAAATACCTGCAGCTTCTCCCATTACAAAACCATCGCGGTCTTTATCGTAAGGCCTGCTCGCCGAAGCCGGGTCGTCATTGCGCTCACTCATGGCTTTCATAGCATTAAAGCCACCTACACCTGCTTGCTGATCACCGCTTCGCTGCCACCGGTTACAATAATATCTGCTTTGCCCAAACGCAGCAGGTTAATAGCATCGATCATGGCATTGGTGCTGCTGGCGCAGGCGCTGGTTACCGCGTAGTTAGGGCCACGCAGGTTATGCCGCATGCTCACTTGTCCCGCCGCAATGTCGAGGATCATTTTAGGAATAAAGAAAGGGTTGAAGCGTGGTGTGCCATCGCCCTTGGCAAAATCCATTACCTCATTCTGAAAAGTAATTAATCCCCGATACCGCTACCTAATACTACTCCGATACGGTCGGGGTTTATATTATCTTTATTAAGCCCTGCATCTGCCATTGCCTGATCGCTTGCTACCAGGGCAAACTGCGAAAAGCGGTCTATCTTGCGGGCTTCTTTTTTATCCAGGAAGTTGGTAGGTTCAAAATTCTTTACTTCACACGCAAACCGGGTTCTGAACTTTGAAGCATCAAATTGGGTGATAGGTGCGGCGCCTGATACGCCGTTAACCAGCCCGTTCCAATAATCATCTACTGTATTCCCCAGTGGTGTCAGCGCACCCATACCGGTAACTACTACCCTTTTAAATTCCATAAGCTGTGCAGCTCTACGTTAATAAAAACCGCCTTTGCATGGCTAACCACTTCAAAGGCGGATATAAGTTTTTGCTACTAAAATGCCATGAAAACCGGCAAATGAAGCATTTGTTTTAAAGTTATTACTTAGCGTGCTCTTCTAAGTAAGATACAGCCTGGCCAACAGTGGTAATTGTTTCAGCCTGCTCATCAGGAATAGAAATGTTGAATTCTTTTTCAAATTCCATAATCAACTCAACGGTATCGAGAGAATCTGCGCCCAAATCGTTGGTAAAAGATGCTTCGGTAGTTACTTCTGCTTCGTCAACTCCTAATTTGTCAACGATGATTTTCTTTACTCTTGATGCAATGTCTGACATATCTGATTGTTTTTGTTTGTTGAGTGCAAAAATAGAGTTTTTGACTAAATAAGTATGAGAAACAAAAAAATGTAAAAATGTTGTCATGCTTTAAAAAAGTTGAATTTAAGACAGAAAAAAATGCTATTTTACAAACAACGGTTCTCAAAAAATCAGTAGTGTAAATCAATCCGGATGGCCTTAAAAATTATAGATTACGGCACAAAAGAATATCAGCAGATGATCGACCTGCGCAATGAAATTCTGCGCAAACCCCTGGGTATGGAGCTGGAAGGTACCGACATTGAGGCTGACAAAGAAAATATCCTGATAGGCGCCTTTGAAGAGGAAAAAATGCTGGGCTGTTGTATGCTGGTGAAGGATGGGGATATAGGGGTGATATTAAGGCAAATGGCTGTAAGAAACCAGTTGCAGGGTAAAGGTATCGGGCGCGCGTTAATGGAATTTGCTGAAACCATTGCCAGGGATATTGGCTACCGCGAAATATCAATGCATGCCCGCTCCAGCGCAGCAGGGTTTTATGAAAAAATGGGGTATATAACCACCGGCAACGAATTTCAGAAGCTGTCCATATCCCATATCCTGATGAAAAAACGTATCAACTAGGGCTATAATTTGCTTTTCAGCAAAGCCCGGAAGCGCTGCATTGTTTCAAGATCATTAAATGCATTTTTAGGCACCAGCAGGAAAGATTTGGCATCGAAATACAGGTGAAAGAAATTAGGGGTTTCCTTATAGTTTTTAAAGCAGTGTAAGGCCAGCTTCTTTTGCCATGTTCGTGCTCCAGCGTAAAATCGGCCTCGTTAAAATACATGGTGAATGCATGCTGAAATGTTTTAGCCTGCCGGTATACCGCCGAAGGCAGTATAAACCATATGCTCACCATTAAAAGGATCCACAAAAAGGAATAAGTAAGGAAGGCTGTTGGTGTAATCTTACCTAATGTGTACAATACCAGCGATAAAATGGCAAATGCATTAACCAGTATGATCATAATACGGAGCTCCGTTTTGGATATAAAGTGGTAGCGTAAAGCCTGGATCACCTGTTTTTTATCGTAGTCGAATGAAATGGTCATTGATAAAGGTGTGGTTGGATACAAATAATAATTGGTAAACAAAAAGCGAAGCGTTGCCGCCTCGCTTTACTATTTTAACTGCCGGTTTAACGGCTTACTTATTCATCATCGACTTGGCTTCAATGCTTAAAGTAGCATGAGGCACTGCGCGCAAACGGGCTTTGTCAATCAGGTTTCCGGTTACACGGCAAATACCGTAGGTTTTGTTTTCTACACGCATCAATGCTTTTTCGAGGTGGTCGATAAAAGTGATCTGGCGGCTGGCTAACTGGCTGAGCTGCTCCCGCTCCATGCTTACACTGCCATCCTCCATGGTCATATAACGTCCTTCGTCCATATCACCTCCTTCATCGCGGCGGGTAATAAGTCCCTGTAAATAGGCCAGCTCTTTCTTAGCGGCGTCTAATTTTCTTAGGATAATTTCCTTGAACTCCTGTAGATCACTATCTGAATATCTTACTACTGATTTCACGTTTTCGTTTTTAGGGGTGTCTAATATGCTTTTGTAAAATCCGGTGTGTACTTTACCGCACTTTTTGTTGTGAGCTTGGGTACCACGGGTGGCTTACCTGATTGTTCTTTTTAGGGGCTATTTTAGGTACCGGTTTTTTTTGCGGTGGTTGCGGCGTTTTTTCTGCCGCCACCTTGCTTGCTGCGCCGCCTGCAGGACGGGCAGGTTTTTTGGGCGCTGCTTTTACGCTCGTTTTAGCCGGTGCTGCCGCGCTTGCCGAACTACTGCTTGCACCGGCATGATTTTTCCGGGCGGGCGTTGTTTTTTTGCAGCTGCTTTGGCAACCTTAACAGGCGCTGTCTTTTTAGGCGTTGCTTTGGCTACCGTTTTAGCAGAAACCGACTTTTTGGGCGCAGCTTTAGCTGAAGTTGCTTTAGGGGTTGCCGCACTGCCCGCAGAACGAGCCGTTTTCTTGGCGGGCGCTTTTGCTACCGCTTTAGTTGAAGCTGTTTTCTTGGCCGGAGCCGTTTTTTTAGCCGGTGTGCTTTTTTTTGTAGCCATTTAATTTACCCTTTTTTAGAAACAATCGTTTTTAAAATGTTCTCGTTAACATCAATTTCTATACCATTATCATCTGTAATGGCTTGAAAATATAAATTTTCCGCGAGAATTTCCGCGCAAATATAATCTTTAAAGACCGTTAACGAATTTTTTAATGTTTCATTTGTGTCAATAACAACACTTATTTTATCTGTAAGTTCAAAGCCCTGGTCCTTCCTGATCTTCTGGATGCGGTTTACAAATTCGCGCGCATCGCCTTCCTGTTGTAGTTCGGGGTAATGGTAATATCGAGGGCAACAGTTAATGCTCCTTTCGAAGCCACTGTCCAGCCGGGAATGTCTTCACTGCTGATATCTACTTCGTTCACATTCAATGACACCGTTTCTCCGTCAATATTCAACTCATAATTACCGTCTTTTTCCAGGCGGCTGATGTCTTCCTGGCTGAATTGAGCCAGTGCACCGAAACTGCCTTCATTTTGGGGCCCAGCTTTTTACCTAGAGCAACAAAGTTGGGTTTGATCTTTTTCTTGATAAACCCTTCCGTTTCGGTAAGATAAGCTATTTCTTTCACATTTACCTCTGATTTGATCAGTTCTTCGATCTTTTCCAGCTGTTCTTTCATCGAAGGATTGAGTACAGGGATCAACACTTTTTGCAAGGGCTGGCGTACTTTGATGTTCACCTTCTTCCTCAGCGATAGGATCAGCGAAGAGGCATCCTGTGCTAATTGCATCCTTTCTTCCAGCGACTGATCGATCAGGGCTTCATCGGCCTTGGGGAAAAAGGCATGATGCACACTTGCTGCACTATGGCGTTGGGTAATGCTGTTGAGGTTACGGAATACCGCATCGCTAAAGAAAGGAGCGATGGGCGCCATTAACCGGCATACGGTTTCCAGGCATTCGTACAGGGTTTGGTAAGCTGATACCTTATCCGCCTCGTATTCGCCCTTCCAGAACCGGCGGCGGCAAAGCCGTACATACCAGTTGCTCAAGTGCTCGTCTACAAAGTCCTCTATTAAACGACCAGCCTGCGTGGGCTCATAATCGTCCATCGCAATGTTTACATTTTTAACCAGGGTATTCAATGACGAAATGATCCAGCGGTCAATTTCAGGTCTTTCGTTCATTTGCAGGTATGGCTCTTTAAAAGTAAAGCCATCTACATTCGCATACAAGGCAAAAAACTGGTAGGTGTTATATAAGGTACCAAAGAATTTACGTTGCACTTCCTTGATACCGTCGATATCAAATTTAAGATTGTCCCAGGGCGAGGCATTGGTAATGAGGTACCAGCGGGTAGCATCGGCGCCGAATTTTTCAATGGTGTCAAAGGGATCTACCACGTTACCCAGGCGCTTACTCATTTTATTGCCATTCTTATCCAGCACCAAACCATTGCTCACCACTGTTTTAAAGGCAACATTTTCATACAATAAAGAACCTATAGCATGCAGGGTATAGAACCATCCACGGGTTTGATCCACACCCTCACAAATAAAATCGGCAGGAAAATTATTATCAAAAGGCTGATTAAAAGGTTTCGGATCGCCGGCTTTCAGCTTTTCATAATCCAGGCCCCACTGCGCATAAGGCATGGCGCCGCTATCAAACCAAACATCGATCAAATCTGGTTCACGGCGCATGGGTTTACCGCTGTCGCTCACCAATATTACCTCATCCACATAAGGTTTATGCAGGTCAAGAATGCCGTCGTGGAGGTAGTGTTGGTTTACGTCGCCACCTAAAACCTCGCTGGCTTTCTTTATTTCAGTATTTAATTCTTCAATGGAGCCGATACATTTGATTTCTTCACCATCTTCAGTGCTCCATACAGGTAAGGGTGTACCCCAGAAGCGGCTGCGGCTCAGGTTCCAGTCCACCATATTCTCCAGCCAGTTACCAAAACGTCCTTCACCGGTTGATTTGGGTTTCCAGTGTATAGTTTTGTTCAGTTCCACCATTTTTTCGCGTAACGCGGTGGTTCTGATAAACCAGGCGTCCAGCGGGTAGTATAATACGGGCTTGTCGGTACGCCAGCAGTGGGGGTAATTGTGCTCGTATTTTTCTACTTTGAAGGTTCTGCCTTTTAATTTGAGGTCTACCGAAATATCTACGTTTACATCTATATAGTTGGGTTCATCTTTATAGTCTTTTACATAACGACCGCTGTATTCGCCCACACCGTTCACAAACTTACCTTCCCGGTCTACCAGGGTAACAATACCGAGGTTGTTTTTCTGGCCCACTTTATAGTCGTCGGCGCCAAAAGCGGGCGCGGTATGCACGATACCGGTACCATCTTCGGTGGTGACAAAGTCGCCCACCACTACTTTGAACGGATCGGCACCGGGAGTAATAGCCTGTACAGCGTTGAGGCTGTTTGCCTCAAACGGCATGAGTTGCTCATATCTTAATCCTTCCAGCTCTTTGCCGGTAAAGGTGCTGATTACTTTCCAGGATGATCTTATCTTCTTTCTGGTAAGCCGCCAGGTCGGCGTCTTTACCCTCTGCTTTAAAATATTTGTGTAATAAAGCTGTTGCGATCACTACATTTTGCGGCTCGTGGGTGTAAGGGTTGAAGGATTGAACCAGGCTATACTCGATATTCGGACCAACAGTTAATCCAAGGTTGGACGGCAGGGTCCATGGAGTAGTGGTCCAGGCCATCAGGAAGATATCGCCGGTTACATTTGCAGCTGCCAGTTTCTCGTTAGGGATAGCCCTAAACAATACGGTGGCACTGGTATCTTTTACATCCTTATACGTTCCGGGCTGATTGAGCTCGTGTGAACTTAAACCCGTACCCGCGGCAGGGGAGTAAGGTTGAATGCTTACGCTCTTATACAGCAACCCTTTATTGAACAGTTGCTTTAATATCCACCAAAGGGTTTCAATATATTCGTTTTTGAAAGTGATGTAAGGATCCTTCAGGTCTACCCAATAGCCCATTTTGCGGGTCAAATCGTCCCACTGGCTTTTAAAGCGCAGTACGGCTTCACGACATTTCTGGTTATACTCTTCTACCGATATCTTTTTGCCGATATCTTCTTTAGTAATACCCAATTCTTTTTCTACGCCCAGCTCTACGGGTAAGCCATGCGTATCCCAGCCTCCTTTGCGCTTTACCTGGAAGCCCTGCATGGTTTTATAGCGGCAAACCAGGTCTTTCAAGGTACGGGAAATGACGTGGTGAATACCCGGCATACCGTTGGCGCTGGGCGGGCCCTCATAAAAAACAAAGGGTTCAGCGCCTTCTCTCAAAGAAACACTTTTTCAAACGCCTCATTTTCTATCCAGTTCGATAATATTTCCTTTTCTATCGCGGGTAGGTTCAAACCCGAAAACTCCTGATATTTTGCACTCATAATTCGTTAAAAAATGAGTGCAAAGGTAAGGAATATAGGGCTTTTATACGGTATGCACATCTGCCAGGGACAAAATAGGCCGAAAAGAATTATCTTACGGCGATAGGTAAACGAATACTCCCTCCTGTTATGAACCGATCTGTATTTTTCAAAACTGTTTCTACGTACACACTGGTAATTATATTGATAATCATAAGCTTTTCCGGCCTGGGTCAAAATAGCGTAGCCCGGCTCCATTGCGAATACAGGGAGCAGCCACTGGGAATTGACGTGCCCAATCCCAGGCTGAGCTGGCAGTTGCCGGAAGTTAAGGCAATTGCCCAGGCGGCTTACCGCGTACAGGTGGCTACAGACAAAAAGCTGCTGCTTGCCGGCAAACCTGATATCTGGGATAGCCAGCTACAGGCAGGAGATCGGCAGCAGGTGTACTTTGACGGCAGTCCTTTAAAAGCGCATACCCGGTATTGGTGGCGGGTTGAGGTACGGGCAGGCCATAAATCCTTTCAATCGGCGCCTGCATGGTTTGAAACAGCTAAAATGCAGGCATCTGATTGGACCGGTGAATGGATAACAGACAGTCACGATATCGAATACAATGCCTCACCCCGGTTCAGGAAGATTTTTCGTGCTAAAAGCAAAATCGTTTCAGCCAGGTGTTATATCAGCGGGCTGGGATATTACCAGCTGTACATCAACGGCCGTTGCCTGAACCCTCACTCGCTGGATCCCGGGTTTACCGATTATAGCAAACGCATACTATATAATGTATATGATATTACGAGGGGGCTGAAAAAGGGAATAACTGTGTTGGTATACAATTGGGTAATGGCTGGTTTAACGAACAAACACCAACGGTGTGGAATTTTCATAAAGCACCCTGGCGCAAACGCCCGCAGGTAATTAGTGAAGTGCATCTTACCTATACGGATGGAACGCGCAAAGTGATCAAAACAGGCGCCGACTGGTTAACATCCACAGGCCCGGTTCAGTTTGATAATATTCATGCGGGGGCCACCTATGATGCCATAAAGGAAGAAGCAGGCTGGGCCACAGCCGGTTTTAATGCTTCCGGCTGGCAGCCGCCAGTAGTTACCACGGCAACTGCTCCGCTTATGGAGGCCCAGGCTATGCCGTTGATTGGGGTAACTGAAGTACTCCAGGCAAAGTCTGTAAAAAGATCAATGATACCTGCTATGTGTTTGATATGGGCATTAATTTCGCCGGCGTGCCCCGCTTGCGTATTTCAGGGGAAAAAGGAACCCGGATCCGTTTGCGCCATGCTGAAATGACAGATGCCAGTGGCCGTATTGATCAGCGTAATATCAATATGCATTTAAGACCGCGAAATGCCAGGGATGTGATTCAATTAGATATCTATCATTTAAAAGGAGAAGGTAAAGAAACCTTTGTTCCTGATTTTACCTACCATGGATTCAGGTACATAGAAATGACGTCTAATCAACCCATCGATATTACTAAGGTTACCATGGAAGCCCTGCGCATGCATAGTAAGGTGGAAAAGGCGGGCAGTTTTAAAAGCTCCAATCCTTTATTGAATAATATTTTCGATATCTGCAGTAATTCCTACCTCAGTAATTTATTTGGTATTCCCACCGATTGCCCAACCCGTGAAAAAAACGGCTGGATGGCCGATGGGTTTATGGTGCAGGAAGCAGGCATGTTGAGTTATAACTCCGGCAGTATTTATGCCAAATGGGTAAAAGATATGACAGATGCGCAAAGCGCCGATGGCAATGTGCCGGGCATTGTACCTACATCCTGGAACTGGAACTCCGAATGGGCTGGACCTGTATGGGATGCAGCGATATTTATTGTACCTTCTTTGCTTTACCAATACTACGGTGATGTGGAAAGTATACGCAATGTATACCCCACGGCACAACGTTATTTAAAATACCTGGCTACTATTGAAAATGATAAGGGACTTTTAAAGACGGGCTTGGCGACTGGTTATATTATAAAGCTGTTACGCCTAATGATTTCATGGTGTCATGCTATTATTACTGGGACTATGTATTGATGTCGCGCATGGCGGTACTATTGGGTAAACCAGAAGAAGGAAAAGAGTATGCTGCAAAAGCCGAAGATCTCAAACAAAAGATCAACAAGCATTATTTTGATCAGCAAAAACAGACCTACGCTAATCAAACACAGCTGTCGTATGCGTTGCCGCTGTATATGAATATCGCGCCGGAGGAACATCGCGCGGCATTAGCTAAAAAGCTACAGGAAACAATAGCAGCCAACAACTATAGTCTTGATTTTGGATTTATTGGTTCTTTGATTGTTCCGGAAGTATTGTCCCGTTTTGGTTATGCAGAAACTGTATATAAAATGGTTACCAAAGAAACCCTGCCTTCCTGGGGATACTGGATCAGGAATTATGACGCCACCAGCCTTTTCGAAACATGGGATGTAGGGCGCAATATCGGCGATGCCTCGCGTAATCACCCTTCGATGGGCGCTATTGCTGCCTGGATGTATAAAGCCCTGGCAGGTATACAAATGGATGAAACGGCGCCTGCGTTTAAAAAGATCATTATCAAGCCGGCATTTGTAAAAGACCTGTTTGCAGAAGGCCACCATGAGTCGCTTTATGGCACCATCAGGTCGGCATGGAAAAGAAACGGCAATAAAGTGCGGTTAGATATTGTCATTCCTGCGGGTTGTACGGCAACCGTATTGCTTCCGGGCAACCCGCTGCACAGGTAGCGGGAGGAAGCACAGCTTTAGCATTACAGAATAAAAAATGCCACGCCAAAAATGACGCGGCTTATATCCACTATTCAGAAATTTTTTTGCAACGCTTCTTTTATGTTGCCTTAGAACAGGAGCAGAAGAAGCCTAATGATGTCCATTACTGTATATGCTTTGCTAAAACCGAAGCCACAGTAGTGCCGGCATTGGCGGTTGTTAGTTTCTTCTCCTTCCATTCGTCGGCCAGTTTAAATAAAGTGCCCATCAGTTCGTTATCATTCACCAGTTTGATAGATGATTTTTGGGTTAACACTTTATCCCATTCTTCCTGTACGGCGGTCCAGAAACCTTTGTGATCGTTCCAGTATTTAGCAGCTGCTTCACAATCTGTGTCGTCTGCCTTTTCGTACAGGTTAAGCCCTTTTTCTTCTGCAATTACTTTATCTGTGCTGTTGGCACGTAGTATTTTTTTATTGTCCTGTACATGATTGTACCCATTGTTGTTAATCACCAGGCGATTGGTTCTTTGGAGGATATTATAATCCGAACGCTGTGTGTACTCCTGCGCGGTAAAGGCGCATTGGCTGTATTTTCCCAGATGGTATGACCGTTTACTACCTGCCATGGCGCCGAGCCCTGGTAACGGGGGCATCCGTTACTTCCCATACAGACTGTGACCATTTGCCCTTTACATCAGCTTTGTTCAGGGTTACTTTTTCCCAAACCTTATCGCCTTTGTAATTCCATTGTACGGGGTTTTCGTAGGTCCAGTCCTCGCGCCAGTGCTTTACCACCATACCATTGCCCACTACCAGCAGGTGTTGTATTACTACTCTTTTATCGGTATTGATAATAGGTAATGCCAGTTCGGTGGCGCCCTGTATTTTTCGCGGTCGTGGAATTTGTAATCCTTATCCGGGGAAAATGTTTCGGCATATTTAAAAGTTACCTCGAAGCATCCGCAGAGGTTACTGATATTCTCCTTACCGTTTTGAGCGGTTACCGGTAGCGCTAAAACAGCTGCTACGGCCATACTGAATAATTGTTTCATTGTCTTTTTTGATAGTATTTGCTCTTGCTAAAAATTATTTGATGAGTTCGTAAGCTATTTGTGGTTTGCCGCGGGTACCGCCGTCCTGTGTAGTAAAGCTCAGGAACTTTAGTTTATAGGTATTTCCAGCCGGGTCTTTTAGCACGTAAAACCTGTCTTTTTTACACCTGTTGCTCCGGTGGTGGCGCGCCAGTTACTTCCTATAACGGCACGGCTACTGCTGGCAGTATATCTGGCTACACTATCCCTGGTGAAGCTGGCGTATGCTGCTGCTGCTATATCTGCTGATGCATAAACCCGCTCAAAGGCCGTAACGCCTCCCAGATTGTTGATAAACACCATGTCGGAAAAGCTATAGGGTATTGTAGCCGTAAAATAAACACTCCAGCTCCAAACCAGGTCCCAGCTGGCTTTAGCTGGTTCAGCTGTTACTACTGCGCCGGTAAAAAGAGAAACAAATTGAAAATTGTAATCAGGGTTTTTCAAAATGTCAACTGTCTTAAAAGCAGTTTCTTTCAGCTTTGCATATTGTAGTGTGTAGCCGTTACTTTTTCTTAGTACTCTTATCTTATATATGCTGTCTGTAGAAAGGATAGCGCCTGTAGATCCCCAACGGGATTTACAACATATACCTTATTATCTGCATCAGTTGCAGAGATGGCAGCTATAGCAGTTTTACTTAGGATATTATCTTCCCTGGGATCGTCGATAATTGAAAAGGTTCCTGGCCCTGTCCCAGTCTTAAAGTGTTTAGGTCAACGTCAGATTCTGTAACGGTGCTAATGTCGGTTTTATTTACCTGTATAGCAGATGCGCCACTCAGGCTGCTGAGTATCACTTTAAAGTCGCTGCCAGAGTAAAGCCTAACTGCCAGCTTGTTCTTTTGTAGAGTCCTGTTTATCTGCACTAAAGTCTACGTATACTGCGTTTTCGGCAGAAGCCCCGCCATTCCCTCCGTTTAAAGTAAGTTGCGAACCGTTCGAAGGCGGCACCACAATAATAGGATCCTGGTCTTTGCTGCAAGAGGCCAGTACTGCTACTGCCATCGTTATCACTAGTAATTGCTTCATGTTTTTATTGATTATTTGTTTTTAATAAATTGATAAGATATGCCGAGGAAATAGGAGCGCCCGTAACCGATAGGAGTAGGACCTCCTGTACTATGTGCTCCGCCGCCTGCTGATGTATTATTCACATTCCTGATGTCGAATATATTTTTTGCCCCTGCCTGCAGGGTAATATGGTTCAGCAATGTTTTAGTGGCAGTAATATCTGCCCAGCTAAAGCTGCTTAGCTCGGCGAGTTTAACCTCGTTGCTGCCGGCGCCGTTAACAAACTGCCAGGTGGGCCGCGCGCCGGTATATTTGTACATCAGGGCCAGCGTTGTTTTGGTTTTTGCCCAGTTATAATACAGGCTTGCATTGGCCTCGGGCGACCAGTTGAATTGCGGTACTTCCCGGCTTAGATTGTTTTCACTGCTTAGCCGGTTGTAGCGGCCGATGTATAATGCCCCGAAGTTGAGCTGCCACTGTTTGTACACAAACATCTGCTCGAAAGAAACGCCGGTGGTTTTAAATTTATCTACGTTCATCATACGGGTAATAGAAGCGTCATTAGCATCAACACCATAATCGATCAGGTTGTCGAATACGTTATAAAAGCTGCTGAAGGTAAAAGTGGAACGTAGCGGCGTTCCATAACGCCAGCTTAAAGCGGCATTAACACTATTGGAGGTTTCTGCTTTAAGGTCCTTGTTACCTAGTATGCTATGATTGGCATCTACAAAGTCGAAATACAGCTCTCTTAGTGCGGGCGCGCGGTATCCCTGGGCAAAAGACAAACGAAGGTCGATATTATCCCTTAAGCCTATTTTGGCATTGAGCGCAGGCACAATGGGCGGTGCATCATACAAAGAGTTTTTGATAAGCCTGATTCCCGGCCGGATATTAATACGATCTGCGGGTTTCCACTCTGCGGAAGCAAAAAAGCGAGATCATTGATTACGGGCGATCCTTCGATTCGGGCGCCTGAGGCCGCGTTGCGGTTATATTCAACGCCCGGCTGAATGGATAATTTTTATTGATAATATAATGCCCCTGCGACCTGAAAAATAGCGTGGTGAAAACAGCTGTGTCCTGTTCACCAATGCCGGTAGTCAGCTCATCAGTATTATTGGTGAAGTCGTGCCGGGTGCTGCGGGTACGGCGGCTGTAATCGGTATAGGATGCAGCGCTGTTCAGGTGAAATAGTGGACTGATTTGCCAATCGTCCTGCACCTGGTGCATCCACCGCCGGGTGATGAACTGCTGGTCAAAGGCTTATAATTATTCATATTAATAGCTCCTTTTGCGGCAATATTTTCATCCAGTCCGTCAACCCGGTAATAAACGGTATTTTTCTCACCTCTATGTCCAACAGTTACATTACCCAGCCATTGCTCTTTCGGTTTCCAGCCTTTATCCCGCCCGTAGCTACCGCCGTATCCCCTGAAGTCGTTATGCGTAAAGGCCCCGTTGGCGAAAAACTTATTTTTCGAAAAAGAGGCGTTCACCGATTGCAGGTGTAATCCTTTATTGCCCCAAAAGCTATATTCATCACCGGCCGTTTCTTCCTGCACACGGGCACCGGCGCTAAAGCGGGTATTTTTATTTTTCTTAGTGATGATGTTAATAACACCCGCCAATGCATCCGAACCATAGATCACACTCATAGGGCCTTCCACAATTTCCACCCGTTCTATGGTTTGAATGTCAATCTGGTTAAGGCTTTCACGCGTATCATTACGATCGGCCACCGGTACGCCATCCAGTAATATTTTAATACTTCTGCCCGTCATGCCCATCAGTTGTATATCGGAAACACCAAGTGTATTGTCGTTACTAAAGCGAATGCCGGGTTCCATGTTCAACACCTGTGTAAGATTAAGTGCCGCCCTGGCGTTAATTTGCGCTGCTGTAATCACTTTTATCTTGTAAACAGATTTCTTTAGCGATTGTGGCGTATACTGTCCTGTGCTAACGGTTACTTCCTCCAGTACTTTGCTGGTATCTGTTTGCGCCTGCAGGTACTGGTTCGTCCATAGTGCAGTTAATATAAATAGCCAATACTTGAAGAATACGTTCATGTTGTGTTTGTAAAAGAAAAGCAAAACTCCTCTTTAACCGGCGCAATCATTTTTGAAATCGGGAATTTGTGTTTACGAGATCGGGAAATTTACATTTCATAGCGGGCTGCTTAGAGTGCCCTAGCCATTGTTTTTTGCGTTGCGTTTTTACGATTCCTTACGTCATTATATAAAACAACACTATGAAACTAACTTACCTGCTAATTGTACTGCTGCTGACCATTGTGGATTTAGCCTGTAAACGTTCTTCACCCGTAGAAGAAAGCCGGATGAGCCAGCCCTGTGGCAAAGCCGTTGTAGCCAATGCCCCGAATTTTTCAACAGTAGCTACCGATGTTTTTACAATTACCGAGGCTTCTATATCCGGAGATTGTCTTACCGTAACATTGGGTTTAAGTAGCGCCTGCGGAGAGCCGGCAAGTCTTAGCATTTTGCATGCGCCTGGTAGTGCGGCAGTTTACCCGCCGCTGCATGCTTTAAAAATGGCGCTCACCTACGGCTCAGACTGTGCGATGCCAGGTGTGCGCACTTATAGCTTTGATCTGTACCCAATCAGGCAGCAGAAAACCAATAAAATTTCTGTTAGTATTACAGGGACACAAGGATATTATAAGACGTTGCAATACGCTTATTGACCTATTTTCTGCGGTCGATAAACTTAACGGGCTTTCTTACTCCATCCGGAAACTGCAACTTTTGCATGGCATCTGGTTCAATATACCTGATATGTGGTGTTACGCGAAGCCTCGCCTGTAAATAAGCCTTGATCTTATTCTGTGTTTCTTCCTGGTCGTTAGTGGCCGTTATATGCAGCAGTACTTCATCGGTCCCTATTTCATTGTTGTATACTTCAACCACGTATTCCTTTATAGCATCTATGCGGTGGATGATCTCGAACAGGGCGGGCGCAAAAAGAGTAGTGCCTTTGTATTTGATCATTTGCTTTTTGCGGCCAATTACCGGAGACAACCGCAATGTATGGCGGCCGCAGCTGCATGGTTCGGTATAAGCTTTACAAATATCGCCGGTCTTATACCTTAATAAGGGCATACCTTCCACACCCAATGTGGTAATGGTTACTTCGCCAGGTTCCCCGTCGGCTACCGGTTGCCCCATTTCATCAATCAGCTCTACGATCAGCAGTTCGGGATTCAGATGCCCGCCTTTACCGGCTTCGCATTCGGTAAATGCGTTTGCATTTCAGTAGACGCATAGGTGGAGAAGAGCTGGATATTCCACTTGTCGGTTATTTTTTGTGCCAGTATATTCGGTTCTAATTGCTCGGTTCTGATATTCTCACCAATGCAGACGGCTTTCTTTACCGAAGAAGCGTTAATATTAATGCCATTATCTTCTGCATATTGTATCAACTTAATAATGAAAGAAGGAACCGCTACAATGGCCGTAGGTTTTAAGCGCTCAATAGTTTCCCACTGAAGCGAAGGAACTCCTGGTCCTACCCGTACTACCCCGGCCCCCAATTTCCGTATGCCGCTGTAATAGGCCATTCCTGCCATAAATTGACGGTCGAGTGTTAGCATCAGCTGGTAAATATCTTCTGATGTACCATTGGCACAGGCAAAAGAGCTGTATTCATTATAGGCCAGGCGTTGCAGATCGTTTTCTGTAAGCGCAACAGTTACCGGGCTGCCTACCGTGCCGGAAGTAGCCGTATATTCAATGATCCTGTTTTTGGCTACGCAAAGAAATTCGTTATTCCGCGTTTGCAGGTGTTCCTTTTCTGTGGGGGAATGAGAGGAAGGTCCTGTATACGTTTGATTTGCTGCACCGGTATATTATGAGTTCGAAATAGCTCCCGGTAATAAGCCGAATGAGTTTGCAGGTATGTTAAAAGATCTGCCAGTTTTTTTCCTGGTAAACTGCTATTGCCGCTGCTTTTTGAAAGGAAATGGATGGTAACTCGTTCATGCGTCAAATGTAGATAAAAGTTTTTGTCCTGATTTTTACCTTACGGAGATGAGATTTTTTTCTCTTGTAGAAACAGCCGGTTGCTGATTACCTCGGTAGAAGCCTACTGGAGGGTAGCAGAGTATAGGTTTACAAATTTAATCAGGCATCGCTACGAGAGAAAGTTTAAAGCATAATAATTCCAGTACAGCACACCTGATAATTCGTTGTTGGGGACAATACGTTTTTTCAATTTGATGATTCGCAAAACCTGTCTGGGCTTTTGCAAAGCGGTGTTTTTTTCATCGATAACAGTTTTCAATACAATGATCACATTCATGGGCTCAGATAACGGGGAACCGGATTCGAAGCCCTGTTCTGATTTACTATAAACACAAAAATAATTGATATTTTATATTTTTTTATTTTAAATATATTTTTATATACATTATTATTTGCCTATTGAACTATTAGGAGTAGTGTAATAAGGGTTTTTAATTTTTATGTTCAATATTATATAAATTTTCCCGGCTCTTACAAACATGTTTTTGGATATAATGTATTGGAATCAGTTTTGTTTTTTACGTTTTTTATATATATATTCCATTTTTAAAGCAAACTGAACCGGACTATGACTTTACCTGAAATTTTGGAATCTTATCATACACAGTCCAATGTTTGGGATGAGCTGATGAGCCACACGGGTGTAAGAGAAAGCTATTTACACCTGGTTAAAACGCTGGAAGGGCTTTCTGCAGAAGAGATGGGCAATAAGGATGAATTGGCAAAAAGCTGTTCATGACGCAGGGAATTACTTTTACCGTATACAGCGATAATGAGGGGTGGAAAAAATATTCCCATTTGATATTATCCCCGGATTATTGAAGCGAAGGAATGGGCGGTGATTGAGGCCGGTGTAAAGCAACGATTGAAAGCGTTGAATATATTCCTGAAGGATGTGTACCATCAGCAGTTTATTATTAAAGATGGTATAGTACCGGCCAAGCTTATTTATTCCTGTCCCCTGTTTCTAAGGGAGATGATGAATGTAAACGTGCCGTTCGATATTTACTCGCATATAGCCGGTATCGATTTGATCAGGGATGCCGATGGCAGCTTTTACGTATTGGAAGATAATCTAAGAACGCCATCCGGTGTGTCTTATATGTTGGAGAACAGGAGTATTACTTTTAGAATATTTCCTGATCTTATTCCACGCAATAATGTTCGCCGGGTAATAGAATATCCTTCTTTGTTACTGAAAAATCTGCTGGGCCTCGCTAACAGGCAAACCAGCAACCCCACCGTTGTTTTACTGACCCCGGGCGTGTACAATTCGGCTTATTTTGAGCATACGACATTGGCACGCCTGATGGGTATTGAATTGGTGGAAGGGAGAGACCTGGTGGTAGAGAATCATCATGTATACATGAAAACAACCAGCGGGTTGCAGAAAGTAGATGTTATTTATCGCCGGGTAGACGATGAATTTATTGACCCGCTTACTTTCAGGCCGGATAGCATTTTGGGTGTACCTGGTATTTACTGGGCTTACCGGAAAGGAAATGTGGCCATAGTAAATGCTATGGGTAACGGGGTGGCAGATGATAAGGCCGTTTATTCCTATGTGCCGGATATGATCAGATACTACCTGAACGAGGAGCCGATACTAAAAAATGTACCCACTTATGAATTGAATGTACCTGAGAATCGCTCGATGGTATTTGCCAATATGAGTAATATGGTGATCAAGAAAACCAACGAATCGGGCGGTTACGGCATGTTAATGGGAAATAAGGCTACTGAACAGGAGATGGATGAATATAAAAAGGCAATATTGGACGACCCGAGAAATTTTATTGCCCAGCCCATAATCAATTTATCCTCGTCGCCCTGCTATATAGATGGCAAGCTGCAACCCCGGAGAGTTGACCTGAGGCCCTTTGCACTTTACGGGCCTGACGGTATTAGTATTGTTCCCGGAGGGCTGACAAGGGTAGCATTGCGGGAAGGATCGCTGGTGGTAAACTCTTCACAGGGCGGTGGCAGTAAAGACACCTGGGTGTTGGGAGAATAAAAATTCTGAATTTAAAATTTAAAGTTTAAAATGTTAAGTCGTGTTGCAGAATCGGTGTTTTGGTTGGCGCGGTATATGGAAAGAACCAATGGGCTGTTAAGAGTATTGCGAACCAATTATATTGCATCGCAGGATGAAATGAGGGAATATAACTGGAAAACAGTATTGCAAACTTATGGGTACCTGGATGCTGCCGAGATTGAGCCCATCCAATACGATTCGCGTGCTGTATTGAATTATGTAATGCTCGACAGGGACAACGATGCCTCGCTCATCAACAATATTACCCGAGCGCGGGAAAATGCCAAAGCGGTACAGGATCATATTACCAAAGAGATGTGGCATGCCCTCAATGGGTATTATTTGCTGATCAGGAAGCCGGCATTCAGCGTACCATTAAATATGGCGACCCGATAACTGCATTGGATGCCTTGCTGAAACACGGGCTTTTTTTGTACGGAACGATCAATGTTACTATGTCGAGGGGTGAGGCTTACAACTTTTTAAATGTGGGTTTGTATGTGGAAAGAGCTGTTATTACAACCGATGTTACCGATATTAAGCTCAAAGAAATTGATTATAATATGGCGCATGAAACAGGAACGCCTTCACTCCGGTACCTGTTATATTCTCTTTCGGGATATGAAGCTTATTTAAAGTCGTCGCGCGGTATGGTAGAGGCAGATACTATTATCAAGCAGATATTGTATGACGAAGATTTTGTACATTCTATTTTGTATTGTACCGCCCATATCAGCCGTTACTTTAAAAGATTATATGGGCAAAGTATACCTGAAAGTTACGAGCAGGTAGATTTTTTGATTGGTAAAGGTTTGAATAACCTGAAATATAGCACCTGCAATTTAAAAGAAGGCGAGAGCATCAGGAGTTTGCTGGCGCAAACCCGCACCGATCTGCACAATATAGCCCGTGCGTTCAATAAGCATTATTTCGGGTACAATTAGATCTCTTTGTGAATTCAATTTGAATAATAGAATTTTTATTGAATATTTAACTACCAAAACGTTTCAAATATTAAGAATGCCATCATTTAAGATCAAACATATTACACGCTATTCTTACAGCAGCCCGGCAGTTGAATGTACCAACCAGATCATGCTGTACCCCATACAGGATGCACTACAGCACCTGGTAAGTCATAAAATAACCATCACCAAGAACCCGGGGTAGAGATTTTTGTAGACTATTTCGGCAATAAGCTCGGTATGTTTTCCATCGTAGAGCCGCACACCGAACTACTGATCTCCTCTGAGGCTGAAGTGGTGACACAGGAAGTGCAGGCACCCCAAAATGAACTGCCGGCACCGGATCAATGGGAGCGCCTGTTAACAGTTCAGGAGCAGTTTCCGCACATCGACTTTATGCAGCAGGAAGCTTTTGAGAAAACCGATGAATTGCAGGCGCTGATAGACGGGCTGTTTGATCGCAACAAAACACCGTTTGAAAATGCACTGCGCTTTTCAGAATATATCTATAAAAATTTTGAGTATAAACAGGGGATCACGAGCGTGGAAACCAAGGTAGATGAAATATGGAAACTGAAAGCTGGTGTATGCCAGGATTTTGCTCATATGCTGCTATTAATGCTAAGAAGAGTGGGCGTACCGGCGCGTTATGTAAGCGGCTATATCTGCCCTAAAAATCATGAGCTGAGAGGAGAAGGGGCCACGCATGCCTGGGTAGAAGCCTATTTGCCGGATTATGGATGGATTGGCCTGGATCCTACCAATAATTGTATTGCCAGTGACCGGCATATCAGGTTAGCCGTGGGAAGAAATTTTTCGGACGTAACACCGGTAAAAGGTACTTATAAAGGTTCTTCTCATCATGTATTGGAAGTGCTGGTTTCTATTGATAACAGAACGGTTGTTCCCATGGAAGAAACAGTGAGCCAGCCAGCCTTTAGTTATAAATCGGATAAACCGGTTCCATCTACAAAAACTAATTCTTACCGTTTTTATATGGAGCAAATGCAACAGCAACAACAACAGTAAAGTCTTATAATAGCAAGTTTGTGCAAACGGTGTTCCTGCCCACCCATGCCACCTTATTGATGCACTGTGTTGCCGGCTAATTTTATACGGGCGGTAATTTTTTATCTATATATTTATGCGATTGCGATTCATCGTTAATTAATTTTCTAAATTTTAAATTAAGCAAAACCAAAAGAAATGAGTGTTCAAAGAATAGAACAAAATCCCCGCATGAGTGAAGCGTCGAAAGCAGGCAACCTGGTCATTTTAGCCGGACAGGTTGCAGATGGGGAAACGGTAACCAGCCAGGCCCAAAGTATTTTTGCCAGTATTGATGCCCTGCTGGAGAAAGCCGGTACCAACAAAGCCAATATTCTCTTCGCCAATATCTATCTTACCGATATCAATGATTTTGACGAATTGAATAAAGTGTGGGAAGGCTGGGTAGCAGCAGACCAGGGCAAACCCCGTCTCGTGCTACTATGCAGGTAGTACGTTTGGCACGCCCCGAATGGAAAGTAGAAGTACAGGTATTTGCTACGGTGTAATACTTTGTTTTCGAAAAAGACAAAAAGAAGCTGTTTCGAATAAGAAACAGCTTCTTTTTTTATACATCGGTTTCGCCGGTTTCCTTTTTGTAGGCCTTTATAAAAATGGCGCCCAGGTTCTTATAAGGAGGAATATAATCTTCAAATCCCGCTACATTAGCTCGCCCTTTAAATTCTTTCCAGAAGGGAATCCAATCTATATCCGTACCTGTGCGTAATTTCTCCGTTAATAAATAAAAGAAGGGTTTGTTGATAGAGGTGCGTCCGATCTGTTTGGAGGCTATAATATGCGCATCTTCCGATTTTTTTAATATAGAATCGATCAGGTTAAAACCACCGCATGAACCCATGAAAACAATTTTCGAGGTAGGGGCCATATAGCCAATAGTAGCTTCTGCATAATAACTATGACCTCGGTGTATGGTAACCGTTGGATGAAGGTTGTGCTCATCCAGGTAATCGTTCAGGGCTCTTTGCGCCTTATCGTCCAGGCCCTTGTTTTCATCCAGCGGGCGGTTGGCATAAATTGATACCGGTTTCCCTTTGGTTGACTTTATTACCACCCACTGTTTATTGCTGCCATCAATTTTCCAGTTGCCGCCTCCAAACATATTTAAAAACCCGTTAAAAATATTACGTCCGTCCTGGTCGCCGTAAAAAATACCTGAGATATTACCTCTCCATTTTCATTGGTAAGGGTGGAGAACGGAACATTATATACCGGTGGTATTTCAAGCTTACTGGTTAGGTCTATATGGTTAGATGAGTCTGCAGAAAGAAACAGGTTGTAAAGGATGTCGTAAATCGCAATGCCTTTTTATTGTTTTCGTTACGGTTCCTGTCCAGGTTGGCTTTTACATTCACCAGCATATCCTTAGCAAGGTCTGGCAGTGTTTCAGAGATACTGGCATAAGAATCAGCCACATCAACACCATCTTCCAGGCCACTCGTTTTTTCAAGTCCCGTTACAAACGACTTCATCAGGTCTGTAGCATCCGAACTGTTGGAAAAGCTGCCCAGGAAATTCTTTAAAGTATTATAGGAGGCTGCCTGGCTTAGGAATTTCCTGTAATGATCAAAGTTGAGTTTCTTCAGCAGCTCATCGCCTTTCTGATTGGCTTTACGCATCATTAAAGGGTAAACCCCGTTGGTGTAGCTGCTGGTATAAATCAGGCCGTTGGTCAGCACTGCAACATAGTATAACTCCTCTGCTGTTAATGGCTGCAGGCAGCGGAAACGAACGCCGTCCGACATTTCGTGCAAACCATTGATTTTGGCAACAAAATCATCTTTGGCCTTTTGCTCCAGTTTTTTTAGCAAACTGGTATGCCCCATTGCGGTGTCGCCGTTCAACGCGCGCTGTGTGTAATCTATTTGTGTTTGTACCAGCAGCCGGAAATATTTTACCGGGTCCGTTTTTGCCTGGTCTATATCCTCCATGGTAATTTTTCCTTTAACGATATTGTCCAGGAAAGGAAAATAGAATTGCCCGCTTTTATTGGGATTGCGCGCCATTGACACTATATTCACGATCAATGGGTCGTCCTCGATATTCTGTATGCGATAGCTGAATTTATTATTAGCTTGTGCGTAATCATAAATCAGGTGTGGGTACCTATGGCCAATTGCCCTGATCAGGCTGTCCGCTACCGGTGATTCAGGATGGGCCTTCAACGCTGCAAATGTTTTTTCGGGGTAAAGATCAGCCGTTTTTAATATCATCAGGTCTCTTACCTCGTTATAGCCGGTATTATCTTTAAACACTTCCGGTTGGAGAGCTGCATTGGCTATTTCAAAAGAAAGTGGCTGTATAATCGGCGCAATAGATTTGTGCTGGGTATTGGCTTCAATGAGCGACTTATAAGTTGCAATAACCTGGGGCAGGTAATTGAGCGCCGACTGCCGGCTGCGGTTATAAGTTCTGAGGTATTTGAGAATAGTCGATAACCCGTCGAGGTAATTGGCTTTTAATCGCGCATCAATAGTGGGTTTGGTTTCTATTTCATATTGCAGCCAGTCTACCCTTTTGGTGGCCGCATCTGTTACAGCGGCGTTCAGCTGTTCGTCGGTTGATATGGTCAAAGTTTGTCTGCTTTCCCATCTATGGAAAGCAGGGCCGCCTGTTCCTTCTCCACCTTCTCGTGCATGATTTGCCTGTTAATAGCGATATTGTAGGCCGGAATGGTATCTACAACAGCTACCGGCTCCGGTGCCTGCTTTTTCTCTTTCTTCTTTGGGCATCGGCATCAACGGTAAAAAGCAGGAGCGCTAGAAAAGGCAATGCCTTTTTACAGGCAGTAATAAATAAAGAATTCATAGTATTAAGGTAACAGCAAATTTATTGGTATTATTAAAAATCAACCAGTTTGTAGCAATAATTAAGCCGTTTTTATAACATGCTATCCGGCAGAAACAAACAGGAAACAGGCTACAATATTAAATTTACATTAAGATAGGCTTAACAAAAGCCGGTAATTTCCGTATAAAACAAATTACTGTTACGTTTGCTTTAAATTATTATTAAAATGGAGAAAGGCTATAAAATTCTAATTGCTGATGATGAGCCAGACATTTTAGAAATCCTGTCCTATAACCTTGAAAAAGAAGGATATACAGTAATTACAGCAAAAGACGGCGATGAGGCGATAGAAAAAGCCTATCAGATAAGCCCAATTTAATAATACTGGATATGATGATGCCCAAGAAAACCGGTGTACAGGTTTGCCAGGTGTTGAGGGGGCAAACGGCTTTCAAGGATACGTTGATCATGTTTCTGACGGCATTAAATGATGAGGTTACCCAGGTTAGGGGCCTTGAAACCGGTGCAGACGATTATGTAAGCAAACCCGTAAGCCCCAAAGTATTATTAAGCAGGGTGGCAGCCTTATTAAGGCGCGTGCAGAAAGATCATTCGAAAGCTGTTAAAGTGGGTAATATCAGTATTGATCCGGAGAAGTTCCTGGTGCAGATAGAAGACAAGGAAATTGTTCTGGCAAAAAAGAATTTGAATTGCTGTACCTTTTAGCGCTTAAGCCTGGTCGTGTATTTTTGAGAAATGAAATTTTAAATGCCATCTGGGGTAATGATGTGATAGTGGGAGACAGAACAATAGATGTACATATCAGGAAGATCCGGCAAAAGCTGGATATGGATTGTATCACCACTGTTAAAGGAGTAGGGTATAAATTTGAGATCTGAGCATTATGAAGCCCCGAATGTTTAAACCGGATGAATCCAAAGAACTTATCACCTAAACAGTTATCGTTTTACACAGCCCTGGCCCTGGCAGTGCCGGTAAGCATTTTGCTCTACGCGGTTGAAAAACGTTGGCTGTTCGCGGTAATCTCATTTTTGATATTGCTTGCAGGAGCTTACGTATTGATTTCTTTTGTATTGGATAATTTTATTTACCGTAAAATAAAATTGATCTATAAGTTCATTTATCAAACAAAAGCTACCAAGCGCGAGGAAACCTATTACAAGTACATATTACCTAAAAAAGTATCGGAGAAGTAACGGAAGATGTTGAAGCCTGGGCCCAGGAAAACAGGAAGCAGGTAGAGCAGTTGAAAGCCAATGAACAATTTCGAAGAGAGTTTTTACAGAATCTTTCGCATGAATTTAAAACTCCCATATTTACGATACAGAGTTATGTAGATACTTTACTGCAGGATGAACCCGAGAACCCTGTGCTTCGCAGAAAATTTCTTGAAAAAACGGCCAAAAATGTGGATCGGCTCACTAACCTGCTGGCTGATCTTGATGAAATATCCAGCCTCGAAAGGGGGAGCTGGTTCTGGTTAAAACGAATTTTGTAATACAGGACCTATTAAAAGATACTTTTGAAAGTATATCCATAAAAGCAGAGCCTAAAAATATCCGGTTTAGTATTAAAAAAGGATGCGAAGCCCCGATAGTAGTACATGCAGATAAAGAAAAGATACGGCAAATCGTATTGAATCTTTTTGAGAATGCCATTAAGTATGGCAAGCAGAACGGCGCTATCAAAGCCGGCATTTATCGCACCGATGATAAAAGAATTCTCATCGAGATAAGTGATGATGGCGTGGGCATTGCTGAAAAAACCTTCCCCGCATCTTCGAGCGTTTTTACAGAACAGATGTAGGACGTAGCATGGATGCAACCGGCAGCGGCCTGGGCCTGGCTATCTGTAAACATATTATCGAAGCCCACAACCAAACCATCCATATTCGTAGTACACAGGACGTAGGCACCACTATTGGATTTACGCTCAGGGCGAAGAAAGATTAGGTAATGAGAATATCATTCTGCAAAAAGCGTGTTGGGCGCTATCCGTATTGAGCCAAAGGAATACCGGCACAAAGGAGGCCGGCATTGACGATAAAAAGTTTTCGCAAAAACCCTTGGTACCCCTGATACCACCCAACCAGCGTTTGCCGTTCTATCCTTTATTAGCCAGCTGCCCACATGCAGCATCAATATCTTTTCCGCGGCTACGGCGCAGGCGCACATTTACCCGGTTCTTTTCAAGATGCTTCATAAAAGCCTCCACCTTTTCTTCAGAAGGTTTGGTGAACTGGGCAAACTCAATCGGGTTATATTCAATCAGGTTGATCAGGTCCGAGGAACCTGGCGATAGATCTTGATCAGGTCGTCCGCATCTTCGATCGAATCATTAAAATTATTAAAGAGGATATACTCGAAAGTGATTTCGTTCTTCGTTTGCTTATAAAAATAGTTCAGCGCCTCTATCAGTGATTTGATATTGTTACTATCATTAATAGGCATGATCTCGTGCCGCTTCTTGTCGGTAGGGGCATGCAGGGATAAAGCCAGCTTAAATCTTACTTTATCGTCACCCAATTGCTTTATTTGTTTGGCCACGCCGGCTGTGGAAACCGTGATACGTCTCGGGCTCATACCCAGCCCTTCGGGAGAAGTGATCTTTTCAATCGCCTTCAATACGTTCTTATAATTCAGCAAAGGCTCTCCCATGCCCATAAAAACAATATTGGTAAGCTTTTTATCGTAAACCTCTAAAGATTGCTTGTTGATCAGCGCCACTTCATCAAAAATTTCATCAAAATTCAGGTTGCGTTTCCGGTCGATATAACCTGTGGCACAGAATTTACAGCTCAGGCTGCAACCGATCTGGGAGCTGACACAAGCTGTTTTTCGCTCCTCAGTGGGTATTAAAACGCCTTCGGTCAGGTGGCCTTCAATGGTCTTGAACCTCGATTTAATGGTACCATCTTCCGAATGCTGAACCGTATCGACAGTAATGGAAGGAAAGGAAAAGTTATTGGCTAATTTTTCGCGTAAATCCTTGCTAATGTTCGTCATTGCATCGAAATGCTGCACGGGTTTCAGCCAAAGCCAGTCGTACACCTGCTTCGCCCTGAACTTTTTTTCGCCAATAGATAATAAGTACTGCTCAAGCTCTGCGAGCGTCAGATGCCTGATGTTTTGTTTTCCTGCCATTTTGCAAAGATACGACGGGCAGGCCATAGACCATGAATGATAGACTACAGTCTATTTTTCTATCTTTGCGCACTTGAAATGAACCCGGTTATTGGTGGTAGAGCAGACAACGGGCTACTTATATAGATTAAACGTAATAACATACAAGGGATGAATATTTTGATGGTATGTCTGGGAAATATCTGCCGCAGTCCTTTGGCTGAGGGTATTTTACAACATAGGGTAAACCAGGCAGGTTTAAGCTGGACGGTGGACAGTGCCGGCACCAATGGTTATCATACGGGCGAAGCGCCGCACCAGCTGTCTCAAAAAGTGGCAAAGGCCAGAGGCCTGGATATCAGTGGTCAATGTTCCCGCCGGTTTGTGGCAGCTGATTTTGATAAATATGATAAGATTTACGCAATGGCCGGGGATGTGGTGGATGAAATAAAATGGATAGCCAAAGGCAAATACGACGCGTCTAAGGTAGAGCTCTTAATGAATGAGATCTATCCCGGCGAAAACAGGGATGTGCCTGATCCCTGGTACGGCCCTGAACCTGGCTATCACGAAGTATATGATATGATTGATAGTGCCTGCGAGGTGATAATAGAGAAATATAAATAGGTTCATAGGTAATGGATCATAGTTCATGGATAGATGTACTATCTAACCGGCTATGAACCATGAACCATGAACCATGAACTAAAATAAAAATGAAACCAACAATACCACAGGAACCCGTGATTTTGGAGCGGATACAGTAAGAAAACGCAATTATATTTTCAGTACTATCAAAACTGTTTTTGAGTTATATGGTTTTCAGCCGCTGGAAACGCCGGCCATGGAAAACCTGGAAACTTTAATGGGTAAGTATGGAGAAGAAGGTGATAAGCTGATCTTTAAAATATTAAATAACGGATTAGGGGACCCTCGAAATGGCGACAAGATAGATAAAGCTAAAATGGGGTTTGAGCAGGCGTTGGCTGGTAAGAACAGTAAGGATTTAACCAGTCGGGCATTACGTTATGATTTGACCATTCCTTTTGCCCGTTATGTAGCCATGAATCACCAGCAGTTGCCCATGCCATTCAAACGCTATCAAATGCAACCGGTATGGCGGGCAGACCGGCCTCAAAAGGGCGCTACCGCGAGTTTTACCAGTGTGATGCGGATGTGGTAGGAAGCAAGTCTTTACTGAACGAACTGGAGCTGCTGAATATATATGCTACCGTTTTTCAAAAATTACAGGTAGATGTAGAGATACGGATCAATAACCGCAAGGTTTTGGCTGCGCTTGCCGACATCTGCGGCGGTGCTGAAAAAATGATCGACATCACCGTTGCTATTGACAAGCTGGATAAGATTGGTATAGAAAAAGTAAAAGAAGAGTTATCGGAAAGGGGCTGGATGATACGCAGATTGCGACTATCGGATCTTTTTTAAATATTGGCGGCAGCAACGAGGAAAAATTGCAACAATTAAAAACCATTTTTGCCGGAAATGAAACTGGCCTGAAAGGCATTGAAGAGCTCGAATATATAGTGCAGTACAGTCAACGATCAACTGCCAACACCCAACCCGTTATCGACCTCACCCTGGCCCGTGGCCTGAACTATTATACCGGAACTATTTTCGAAGTAAAAGCCAACGGTGTGCAAATAGGCAGCATTGGCGGCGGCGGCCGTTACGACGACCTGACCGGTTTATTTGGCGTGCCCAATATTCCCGGCGTAGGCATTTCTTTTGGTGTAGATCGCATTTATGATGTGATGAGTGAGCTGGATCTTTTTCCTAAAGAAGTGGTATCGGGAACGAAACTCCTGTTTTTTAATTTAGGGAAGCCGAAGTGGCCAAAGCGATGGAGCTTGCCCAGGTATTACGCAGCCAGGGCGTTGCCTGCGAAGTGTTTCATGAGAGCAGCAAATTTGATAAGCAGTTTAAATATGCGGAAAAAAAGTAATTCCTTTTATAGCGGTGCTGGGGAGCAAGGAGCTCGAGCAGGGCGTGGTGAATGTGAAGAACCTGGCAACGGGAGCGCAGCAACAGGTGAATTTTGATGATTTGGTGCATTTTAACTGGTAAAAAGTACTTGCCAGCCCCATTGACGCGTGTCGACACGCGTCAATGCAATGCGATGGTCTACACGCGTCAAGGCAACGGAAAATCATAATTCAGAAATTTTAAAGTAATTTTCTCCATCGTCCGTTTACTATTTTAATGGCGGACGGAATAGCGATAATGGCCGAAGACAAAAAGCAGAACATTGTGGACACTGTAAGAAATTACAGTAAGCGGCTTTTTGGCTTCATACGCGGAAAGGTAAATACCGATGCTGATGCAGAAGATATTTTGCAGGATGTATGGTACCAGTTTACGAATACCTCTGCCACCCAAACTATTGAAGAAGTAAGCGGCTGGTTATTTGCCGTAGCACGCAACAAAATAACCGACCGGTACCGCAAAAAGAAACCGGATCTGATCGAAGATTACCAGTATGAGGGTGAAGATGGCGATGTGTATTTTAAGGATATATTTCTGGCCATCAATGATAACCCAGAACTCGAAGATTTTAAAGAGCTCTTTTGGGAATCTTTATTTGACGCCCTGGAAGAATTGCCGGTAGCACAGCGGGAGGCGTTTATTTTGAATGAGCTGGAAGATATGACCCTCCAGGAAATTGCAGATAAAAGCGGCGAAAGCATTAAAACGGTGATCAGCCGCAAACGGTATGCGGTACAACATTTGCGTAAACGTTTGCAGTATTTGTACAACGAATTAAGTAATCTTTAAAATATTTATGAGCATGAGAAGAAAATGTGGGCGGCCGCCAAAAATACTGATGGTACTCTGTGGCATAGCGGCTGTCTTTTTATTTAGCGCCATTGTAATGCTGCTCTGGAATGCGGTATTGCCGGACGTACTTCCTGTAAAGCCGGTGAGTTACTGGCAGGCGATGGGAATACTGGTATTGAGCAAAATATTATTCGGCGGATTTGGCGGTGGCCGGGGCCATAAAAATTCGGGTCGAGGGGCGAACTGAGAGATAAATACCGCAATATGAGCGAGGAGGAGCGGCAAAAGTTTAAAGAGGCCTGGAAGCGTCGTTGCGGGATGCATTCCTGAAAATAAGCTCAAAAATTGCAGGTGCGAAGAGAATTCTCTTCGCATTTTTATTTGCAGGAAATGACGGCGGGGTTAAAGTATTTTACTGGTGTAAGTCGTTATTCTAACTGTAAACAAATAAAAACATATTTATGAATAGAAGTATTTTAAAACCCATTATAGCAGGCGTCCTTATCGGAGCTGCTTTATTCTTTATACCCTTTTTTGTATTAAGGGTCGTTACCGTTGTTCTTATTGTAGGGCTGCTATTCCGTTTGTTCGGGCGCAGGTCCTGGGGGCCGGGAAACAGGCGTCAGGAGCGCTTTACCCGTTTTGCTGATAAGGTAAGAAACATGACGGATGAAGAATATGCACAGTTTAAAGAGCGCTTTCAGTATGGTTGCGGAGGACATCGTAACACAACTGCGGCTCAGTAAATTTCATCTAATTTAAATGAATCAACAATGAAAAGAAGACAACATATACTAATAGGATTAATAGCGGCTATAGTAACTTTTGGCAGCTTGTATGCTGTTGCCGGTGAACAATATTTTGCAAAGCGCCACAACGGTAGATTTTGCAATGAACGTTATAGCAGGCAAATGCATGCTGAAGACTGGTATAAGGATGGCGAAAGGCCTGTAATAAAAAGTGAAGCTGTGCAATAGTGTATTAGCCGGTGGCTAAAGCAAAGAGGCTGTACTAAAGCATCACGCTCCATACAGCCTCTTTTTATTAGGAGTTCTTTAGGCTTACACAGCGAAAGTGATGGCCTCTCCGTCCTTGATCATAATCACTTTATGAGCTAGTCCAATGAACAAGCCGTGTTCTACTACACCTACAATTTTGTTCAGTTGTTCATCTAATACTGCGGGGTGTTCAATCAATCCGAAGTCTGCATCAATGATCAGGTTACCCTGGTCGGTGATATAGTCTTTGCCTTCTTTTTTTTCGAACCAGGCCGATGCCACCAAGGACTGATAGCTGGCGCATTACATAGCTGCAGGCCATTGGAATTACCTCAATAGGTACTTTAAATTTACCTAATTGGTGCACCATTTTAGAGCTGTCAGTGATGATGATCTGTTTTTTAGTGATGGATGCAACAATCTTTTCCCTTAAAGAGCTCCGCCGCCACCTTTGATCAATTCGAGGTTTTGGGTAAACTCATCAGCACCATCAATAGTAATATCTAAAGAATCAATACTGTTGATGTCAACCATCGGATACCCAGTTCAACAGACATCTGTTTGGTTTGCTCGGAAGTAGGGACTGTTTTTAGGTTCATACCCTGTTTGATCAGCTCAGCTACAGCATGTATGGCATAATAAGCGGTAGAGCCCGTGCCTAGTCCTATAATCATCCCGTCTTTAATTTCTTTAACAGCTTCCAGCGCTGCCCTTTTCTTTTCGTTGTTCGCGGTATCCATTGTATTCTTTGTGTTGGTCAATATTTAAATTTTGTTCAGTACGTCTATTATGATGGTACAGGCCTTTCTTATCTCGTCTTCACTGATCGTTAAGGGCGGACAAATGCGCAGGCAGTTCGACGCAAACAAAAACCAGTCGGTTAAGGCGCCGGTTTCAATCACGGCATCGATTACTTTTTTATTGGTTTCAAAGCTATCAAACTCTACTGCCATTAATAAACCTATATGGCGTATTGCTTTTATTTGTTGGTGTTGAAGCAGGGATTTAAACAGGTCGCCTTTTTGAGTTACGTTGTCTGTCATGGCTTCGTCGAGCAGCGCATGCATGGCTGCTAATCCTGCAGCACAACAAACCGGGTGGCCGCCAAATGTGGTAATATGACCCAGCACCGGATTATCTGCCAATTGCATCATCAATTCCTTATCGGCTATAAAGGCTCCTAAAGGCATGCCGCCCCCAATGCTTTTCCCAGCAGCACCATATCGGGTACTACGTCAAAATGCTCAAAGCCCCAAAGTTTCCCGGTTCTGCCAAAGCCTGCCTGTATTTCATCCAGTATTAAGAGGGCACCGGTTTCTGTACATTTTTTCTTACAGCCTGCAGCCAATGGGTGCCAGGTACTATAATGCCTGCTTCTGCCTGCACGGTTTCCAGTATCACGCAAGCCGTATTAGTGTTGATGCTGTCAATCAGCTCCTGGCTGTTATATTGTAAATGCAGGATGCCCGGTAAAAGCGGGCGATAGGCATTGCGCCAGTATTCGCTGCCAATAATGCTTAACGCGCCCTGGGTTGATCCGTGGTAAGAATTTTCGCAGGCAATGATCCCGGTACGGTTGGTTGCACGTTTGGCCAGCTTCATGGCGCCTTCTACCGCTTCGGCGCCGGAGTTGGTAAAATAAACGGAGTTCAAACGTTCCGGCAAATGCTGCGCCAGGAAATGTGCATATTGCACCTGCGGGGCTTCCACAAATTCCCCGTACACCATAATGTGCATGTAATTGTCCAGCTGCTGGTGTATTGCATTGACTACCTTAGGATGCCGGTGGCCCACGTTGGCTACGCTGATACCGCCTATAAGATCAATATACTCTTTACCGTTTACATCACGCAAAACGGTGCCTTCTGCTTTTGTAATTTCCAGGGCCAGCGGCGCTGTGGATGTTTGCGCTACATGGCGTAAAAATAGTTCCGTTGATTCATGCGGGGCGAAGTTAAGAAAGGAATATAATTCTGCGGTAATTGCTCACCGGTGTATAATATTTCAAATTATTACGGAAGGCCCTAAGTAAAAGATGCAATGTATCAATGTTGCTGCTTTCCCCGCGTCATCACGGTTAAGTTAAAAATTTAAGACATTCTCTATGTGGGCGGTATTCCCGGAATCGCCTTATTTTCTATAGTAGTTTGACTACACAATAATCTTTACATTTGTTAGTACCAGTACCCGCTATATGAACAAAACACAAGCAACAACGATACGCATTGTCACTGCGGCTTCCTTATTTGACGGGCATGATGCTGCCATTAACATTATGCGCCGCATTCTCCAAAGTAAAGGCGCGGAGATCATCCACCTGGGACATAACCGGAGCGTACATGAAATAGTAGAATGTGCCATTGAAGAAGATGCGCATGCCATTGCTATTACCAGCTACCAGGAGGCCATATCGAATTCTTTAAATACATGTTAGATATGTTGCAGGAAGCAGGTTGCGGGCATGTCAGGATATTCGGTGGTGGCGGTGGTACCATTTTACCTGCCGAGATCAATGAGCTACACGACTATGGTATTGAACATATTTATTCGCCTGATGATGGCCGGAAAATGGGGTTGGAAGGTATGATCGGGGACTTGCTGAGTCGCGCAGGAAGATCAGATTATTTTAAGGCGCCCGAAAACTGGAATAACATAATGCCTCTTGGAGAAAGCAGGGATATCCGTCGCATAGCAAGGGCAATCACGCATGCAGAGCTGGGCTTGCCCGTTATTGCTGATTTTGCGTTGGGGCAATCCGAAAATAAACCTGCAAAATCGGTAGTGTTAGGCATTACAGGCACAGGCGGCGCCGGTAAATCATCGGTTACAGATGAAATAGTGCGCCGGTTTTTACACCGGTTCCCTGACCGGACTATTGCTGTAATTTCTGTTGACCCTTCCAGGAAAAAAACGGGCGGTGCTTTATTGGGTGACCGTATCCGGATGAACGCAATTTCCCATCCCCGTGCTTATATGCGGTCGATGGCTACCCGTAACGATCACCTGGCTTTAAGCCAAACCGCGAGGGAGGCTATCAACATCTGCAAGGCTGCCGGTTTCGACCTGGTTATACTGGAAAGCGCGGGGTAGGACAAAGCGATGCCTCTATCGTAGATTATTGCGACCTGAGCTTATATGTAATGACGCCGGAATATGGAGCGGCTTCACAATTAGAGAAGATCAATATGCTGGACTATGCAGATTGGATCTGTATCAACAAATTTGATAAGCCCGGCGCATTAGATGCCTTGCAGGATGTGAAGAAGCAATACCGGCGCAATCACCAGTTATGGACTGCTAAAGAAGAGGAGATCCCTGTTATTGGTACTATTGCGGCGCAGTTTAACGATTCGGGTGTTAATGAATTATTCGAACGTTTGCTCCAATCCATTAAAACCAAAACGGGTGTTACCTGGGACACTTCCCTGGTAGCATACCCGCACACTAATGATACTACCAGTAAAACCCGCATTATTCCCGCGAAGCAGGTTCGGTATCTCTCGGAAATCGCCGAGGCAATACAGGGTTACGATCAATGGGTAAAAGCTCAGTCTACTATTGCTTCGCAGCTATACCAGCTTGAAGGCGCCCAACAATTGATGGAACAGGCGTCCGGAATGATTGAAGACAAAAAGAGGGAGTTGTTAGCAAACTTTGAGCCTGGCAATAAAGCGTTACTGGACAAATGGCCCGGTATAATCGATGCTTATAGCCAGGATTACTTTGAATATAAAGTGCGGGACAAAGTAATACGGCAATCCCTGGTCAGCGTTTCTTTAAGCGGTTCAAAAATTAAAAGATCAGCCTGCCACAGTATAAAGACTGGGGCGATATTCTAAAATGGCAATTGCAGGAAAACCTGCCGGGCAGGTTCCCGTTTACAGCGGGCGTATTTGAGCTGAAGCGGCAAGGCGAAGATCCTACGCGTATGTTTGCGGGAGAGGGTGGGCCCGAACGTACCAATAAACGTTTTCACTATGTAAGCCTCGATCAGCCGGCAAAGCGTTTGAGTACTGCCTTTGATAGCGTTACCCTGTATGGTGAAGACCCGGCACATCGCGCTGATATTTTTGGAAAAGTGGGCAACAGCGGGGTGAGCATTGCCACAGTAGATGATGCCAAGAAATTATACAGCGGCTTTGATTTATGCGATGCTGCTACATCAGTATCTATGACAATCAACGGCCCGGCTCCCATATTACTGGCTTTCTTTTTAAATACAGCCATCGATCAGCAGTGTGAAAAGTGGATAGAAGATAATAGTCAATGGTCAATAGTTAATAGCCGATTGCAGGAGAAGTTTAGTAATAATCGACCGGTTTATGCCGGCGATCTTCCAAAAGGTAATAACGGCCTGGGTTTGAAGCTGCTGGGCTTAAGTGGTAATGAAGTATTGCCTGCTGATATTTATGAGCAAATAAAGACATCAACCTTGCAGCAGGTGCGGGGAACCGTGCAGGCAGATATTTTAAAAGAAGACCAGGCGCAGAATACCTGCATTTTTTCTACCGAGTTTGCATTAAAGCTCATGGGTGATGTGCAGGAATATTTTATCGATAATAAGGTACGGAACTTTTATAGTGTAAGCATCAGTGGTTATCATATCGCGGAGGCCGGCGCCAATCCTATTACGCAGCTGGCTTTTACCTTGGCTAATGGCTTTACATATGTGGAATATTATTTAAGCCGGGGTATGCATATTGATGACTTTGCACCCAATCTTTCTTTCTTCTTCAGCAATGGAATGGACGCGGAATATAGTGTGATCGGTCGCGTAGCCCGCCGTATATGGGCCAAAGCTATGAAACAAAAGTATGGGGCTAATGAACGCTCCCAAAAACTGAAGTACCATATACAAACATCGGGCAGAAGCCTGCATGCACAGGAGATCGATTTTAACGATATCCGTACTACCTTACAGGCGCTTTATGCCATTTATGATAATTGCAATTCTTTACACACCAATGCTTACGATGAAGCGATCACCACACCTACCGAAGAAAGTGTGCGCAGGGCCATGGCCATCCAGTTAATTATTAACCGGGAATTAGGCAGTGCCAAATCGGAAAACATTTTACAGGGGAGTTTTGCCATAGAAGAATTGACCAACCTGGTGGAAGCTGCTGTGCTCGCTGAATTTAAGCGCATCAGCGAAAGGGGCGGTGTATTGGGCGCTATGGAAAGAATGTACCAGCGCAATAAAATACAGGAAGAAAGTATGCACTACGAAATGCAGAAAAGTAACGGGAGCTGCCGCTGATAGGGGTCAATACTTTTTGAGCAAGAAGGGTAGCCCAACAACCCTTCCACAGGAGGTAATAAGAAGCACAACCAGAGAAAAGGAGCTACAGATTAAAAACCTGCAGGCTTTCCAACAAAGAAACCAGGATAAAAGTGCGGCAGCTATACAAAGTTTAAAGCAGGTAGCGCTTGAAAACGGTAACCTGTTTTCAGAACTTATGGAGTGCGTTAAGTATTGCTCGCTGGGAGAAATTACCCATGCGCTGTATGAAGTAGGAGGGCAGTATAGGAGGAATATGTAAGCTGTAACGTAGGAACATCCAATTCTGCGGCGTTACATGTATCCCGCCGTTCGAAAAAGGAAGTAACTTTCTCCGAAGATTTTTCTGATGATATAGCCCCTTGTTCCGGACACAGTGGCATACTTGGTTTATTTGTGAATCGCTATAAGAAAATGCACCTGAACTTTCCTTGCCAGTAAAAACAGATATTGCATGAACCATGTATTGATTAAACATAATTGGATGCGTCTGTTTTAGGAAACGGCCTGTCACTTCGCAATATCAGCTACTTTTGCCCTATGAAGATGATACCTCTGTCAGAAGGAGCATTCACTGTAGATGCTACCAAAAATTTATCCCGTTTAAATTAAGCGAAGACGAAATGGCCGATCGCAACCGCGGAAGCCTGTTGGTCGAAATTCAACCCTTTGTAGTAATAACCGGCAATGATATTATATTGCTCGATACCGGCCTGGGCCTTACCGGCGACGATGGTCAGTTTCAGCTTTACAAAAACCTGAGAGACAATGGTATAAATGCAACTGATATTACAAAAGTGGTTATGAGCCATTTGCATAAAGACCATGCCGGCGGGCTGATCAACCCTTATACCAAACAACTGGCATTTGAAAACGCTACCTATCATATTCAGAAACAGGAGTTGAGTACGCCATGGAAATAGGCTCTGCATCGTACAACACTGATTTACTGGAGCTATTACAGCAAGCCGACAACCTGGTGCTCACAGAGGCGGAAACGGGCCTTATAGCCGACGGGATCAGCTACGAGGTTACGGGCGCCCATTCTAAGTTTCACCGGGTAATATGGATCAGAGAAGGGGATAGCACCATTTTCTTTGGTGCCGATGATGCCCCCAGCTTTCGCAAATGAAAACCCGGTTTGCAGCCAAATACGACTATGACGGGAAGAAAGCCATGCAATTGCGGGAGAAATGGTTACAGGAAGGGACTGATTGGGAGTTCCTGTTTTACCACGATATTCAAACGCCGGTAAAACGTTTCTCTGAATAAAAACTAAGTTGCAAAAAAAGGCCTGCCCTAAAAGAGCTGGCCGTTGCTAACCTATGAAAAACACCAGTTGCAAAAATAGGAAATAGATTCAGACAAAAAAATTTCTTGCAGAAAAAAGTTTAAACATCAATTTTTTTCTGGTCTTCATGGCGCTGTTTGAGTTCTTCCCTCACTTTGCGGCGGAAGTTCTGCTCACTGGAAAAAAAGCATTGGCCTTTTGTAAGCCAACAATGGGTGTCATCTCTTTCCGGGAGCTTATTTTCAGGTTTAGTATTTCCTGTTCCCGTTCCAACGGGTCGGAAAACCTGCCGTAAATCTTTTTCTTTCATCAAGATACTTCTTCACCAAAGGCCGCATCAGCACTGCTTCTGAAGGCTTTAGCTCAAGTGTTTTGGCAACATATTCAAAAAAAATGTCGTTAATTTTCGCGGGGATTTTTGCTGCGCATTGCCGGTGTTGTGTAGTACAAAAAAGGCTGCAAAAACAAGTAATATTTCGTTGAATCTGCTCATGTGTATTTAAAATAATTCGCTGTTGTTAACAGCGGTTTCATTTAAAAAATTCTCCAGATCCTGGCTGGTTACCTGCTGAAAAAGTTGATTAATGTCAACCGCATTTTTTTGCCTGGCCCGCTCATATTGTTCATAAATCCTTCTTCAGCAAAATCTCTCAGCTCGTTGGCGCTGATATTTTGTATAAGCGGTCGACCGGCAGAAGTGTTTTGAACAGCCGTTTGTTTTGGAGAAGCGCCTTTCCAGTAATGAATGCCCCCTGCAATGACTAATCCGGTAATTAAGCCGGCTGCTATTTGTTGCCACTTATATAAGAAACGGGTTTTAACAGGGGCCGGTTCGATTTGCCGGAGGATGTTTTACTCAAATCATCGAAATAGCCGCCGGGAGCCTGAAAAGTAGGTTTTTACCCTCGCCGGCAAAGGATATTTCGTCTAAACCGTCTTCTGTCAGAACCTGTTTCAGAAGGGTATGCTCAAGCTCTGAAAAATAATTTTCCGGAACACTAAACGGTTGGCCAGTCAAATGATTTTCTTTTTCATTTGCTCATGCAAAGCTTTTAGTATGTCGTTGCGTTCACTCATCTCTCATTAAAATAGACGTCCGGCCGGATTAAAAGTTTAATGCTGTACCAGGTAGTCCTGTATTTTTTTGCTGCATGGTGGTAGCTGGCTTTTAATGCTCCCACTGATACCCCCAGCACTTCGCTCATTTCCTGGTAGGGCATTTCATCAAAATACCGGAGACTGAAAACCAGTTTTTGCTGTTCGGGCAGCGTTTGAATAGCCAGCTGTAGTTTCCATTCTACCTTTGAGGCGTCAAAATAAGTATCGGCCTTAACTTTTTCTGTCAGGAAGGCATGGGTTTGCTCATCCGTTTCTACCAGTTTTTGCTTTTTTAACCTGTTCAGATGGGTAATGCTTTCATTAGAGGCAATCCGGTATAACCAGCTGTACAGCTTGCTTTCTTCTCTGAACTGTTCCAAACCTTTCCACATTTTAATAAACACATTTTGCAATACATCGTCTGCATCCTCATGTATCAATACCATGCGGCGTATATGCCAGTAAAGCTTTTCCTTGTATTTATCAATGATCTGGGTAAACGCCTTTTGTTTCGTAACGGGATTACGAAAGAGCAATAAAAGTTCATCATCAGAAGGAAAGGAGCGCTCCATCAAAAGAGGTTATAAGACCTTCAAGATAAGGAAAGGTTTAAATGAAAAAAAAACCCGCGGCAATGCGCGGGTTTACTGTTATAATTAAAGAGATTAAGCATTTTTTCTTGCTATTACCTTTTCGGCGGCGGCAACAATATCTGAAACATCCATGCCATACTTCTTCAGCAGCTCTTTTGGGGTGCCGCTTTCTCCAAATGTATCTTTAGTGCCAACATATTCGATAGGAACAGGGAAGTTTCTGGCAGCACACTGTGCAATAGCATCGCCTAAGCCGCCAATGATATTATGTTCTTCTGCGGTAACCGCACATTTGGTCTTTTTCAGGGACTTGATGATCGCTTCTTCGTCTAAAGGTTTGATTGTGTGTATATTAATCACTTCAACACTGATTCCTTTTTCTTCTAATTCCACGCCGGCCTGAATGGCATTCCAAACCAGGTGGCCACAGGCGAAAATTGTAACATCAGTACCTTCTGAAAAATATTGTGCCTTACCGATCTGGAAATCTTCTTCTTTGGTGAAGATCGGCCAGCTTGGACGGCCAAAACGCAGGTAAACGGGGCCTTCATATTCGGCAATAGCCTGGGTGGCTGCTTTTGTTTGGGTATAATCGCAAGGCACAACTACTGTCATACCCGGTAACATCTTCATTAAACCAATATCTTCCAGTATCTGGTGGGTAGCTCCATCCTCTCCCAATGTAACGCCGGCGTGAGAAGCGCAGATTTTTACATTTTTACCGCTATAAGCGATAGACTGGCGGATCTGGTCGTATACGCGGCCGGTGCTGAAGTTGGCGAAAGTGGTGGTAAAAGGAATTTTTCCTCCAATGGATAAACCTGAAGCAATTCCCATCATATTCGCCTCCCCGATACCACATTGCACAAATCTTTCGGGAAACTCCTTTACAAACTGGTTCAGTTTCATTGAACCTAATAAGTCGGCGCTAAGGGCTACAATATTTTCGTTTTTACGTGCTGCTTCTACGATGCCATCGCCGAAGCCGCTACGGGTATCTTTACTTCCTGTTGATTGAATGTCTTTTAAAGCCATCTCTTTTGGTTTTAACTTTAGTTATCCGGCAAACGTACTGAAAAAAATCATTCCTTCGGGTTAACGATTAATAAAGCTGCGGAGCCGGGATTTGAGCCCAACTTCCAGGTTGAAATTGCACCCTTTAATTTCAGATTAAAAATTGTGTTAATAATGTCTAAATGCCGAAAAATACGGCGTTTTATTGTTTTGCTTTGTTACTTTCGGGAAATTACTTCACCTTTGCCAACACAATTTTGAATATATAGCAGAATGGGACTTTTCAACTGGTTTACTCAGGAAATAGCAATGGATTTGGGTACCGCAAATACCCTCATTATACATAACGAAGAAGTGGCTGTAAATGAGCCAAGTATTGTAGCACTCAACCGCAATAATCCTAAAGAAGTATTGGCGGTTGGTAAGCGTGCATTAATGATGCACGAAAAAACACATGAAAGCATCAGAACCGTCAGGCCACTGAAGGATGGTGTAATTGCAGACTTTAACGCAGCGGAATTAATGATTCGCGAGCTGATAAAGCTGGTATATCCTAAAAAGCCATTGTTTCCCCCAAGCTGGAGAATGATGATCTGCATCCCCTCTTCTATTACCGAAGTAGAAAAACGGGCGGTTAGAGATAGTGCAGAGCAGGCCGGCGCAAAAGAAGTATACCTGATTCATGAGCCGATGGCTGCAGCGCTGGGTATTGGTATTGATGTGGAAGAGCCTGTTGGTAATATGATCATTGATATTGGAGGGGAACCACGGGCATTACCGTTATTGCATTGGCGGGTATTGTATGCGATCAAAGTATACGTATTGCCGGCGATGAGTTTACTGCCGATATTATGGAGGCCTTGAGAAGATACCATAGTCTTTTAATCGGGGAGCGTACTGCCGAGCAGATCAAGATACAGATTGGCGCTGCTATGAAGGACCTGGACAATCCGCCAGATGATATACCCGTAAATGGTCGTGACCTGGTTACCGGTATTCCCAAACAAATCATGGTAAGCTACCAGGAAGTAGCGGAAGCATTGGATAAAAGCATTTTTAAGATTGAAGAAGCTATTTTAAAAGCGCTGGAACAAACACCTCCCGAGCTGGCCAGCGATATTTACCGCCGTGGTTTATACCTTACCGGCGGCGGAGCTTTATTAAGAGGCCTGGATAAAAGACTGAGCCAGAAAATTAAGCTGCCTGTACATATAGCCGATGATCCGCTTAAAAGTGTGGTAAGAGGTACAGGTATTGCGCTGCAAAACTATGACAGGTACCCATTTGTAATGAGGTAGTATTGAAGAGTTGACTGGTTAACAGGTTTATAGGTTAACAAGGGTTTTACCCCGTCAACTTATCAACTATTCAACCTATTAACTTCATTCATGCGTAATATCTTTTTATTCATCCGGCGTCACTCAGTTTTTGTTCTGTTCCTGATTTTACAGATCATTACGCTGTATCTGCTTTTCACTTACAATAAATCGCACCGCGCCAAAGGCCTGGGATTTGCCGGGGCGTTACTTCTTATTTTAACGGTAAGTATAATGCATTGGAAGACTTTTTTACCATGCAGGAAGAGAACAGGCGTGTACATCGCCTGAACGACTCTTTAATGAATTTATTAAGTGCCAATTTTGTAACTGCCGACTCCGGAACGGCCGTTATACAGGATAGCAGCTACCGCGATACTTCAGGAAGTGTACGGCACTATGTTTGGCGCAGCGCCCAGGTATTATATAGCACTTCCGGCAGCGATAAAAATTATCTGCAAATCAACCGGGGTTACAGCACAGGTATAGGAGATGACATGGGGTATTCAGCTCTAATGGCGGCCTGGTTGGTAAAGTCATCAACACCGGGAAAAATTTCAGCGAGATAATGAGTTTGCTGAACGTGGTCAATAAGTTCAGCGTGCAATTAAAAAGAACAGGCAGCGCCGGAATGCTCAGCTGGGACGGAAAATCACCACAGGAACTAACGCTCAACAACATTCCTAAAACAGATTCTGTACGAAAAGGCGATACCATTTTAACCGGAACCTATTCGAGAAGCTATCCCCAGGCCGGATGGTAGGTGTTGTTTCTAAGGTACTGATTGATAAGTCGAGCAACTTCTTTATACTAAAGGTAAAGCCCACAGCTAATTTAACCAGCCTCCAGCAGGTTTTTGTAGTAGAGAATGTTAATTACAACGAGCTGGAGCAGTTGGACAAGGAAACGCATAATATGGTTGAAAGAAAAGGAGGTAATAAATGAGTGATCTCGTAAGAAATACCATCCGCTTTATACTTTTTGTTTTTTTACAGGTATATGTGCTGAATATAATGCCGCATTTGCACCAGCTCATCACTCCCTATATTTATTTTCTTTTTATTTTATGGCTGCCTTTCTATATTAAAAAGGGCTGGGTGCTGATACTGGGCTTTTTGCTGGGGATGAGTGTTGACTATTATACGATGACGCCGGGGTTACATGCAGCGGCCAGTGTACTGGTGGCTTTTCTGCGTCCCCTTATTATTAACCTTTTTGCACCAAAAGATGCTACGGAATTTAGTTACAAGGAGCCGTCTCCCAAAGCCATGGGATGGAACGCTTATTTATTATATGCGTTGATCCTTACTTTTGCCATAATTTTTACCTGCTATTCCTCGAGTGGCTGTCGTTTGGCTCCTTTATTCATTTTTTAATGAAAGTAGTGATCACCACGGCTATCAGTATGTTAATGATCATTATTGCGGAGCTGATATTTCCGCGAAAGCTAAAGTTCAGGTCTAATACTGCATAGCTTTTTATTTGGGGAACCTTACTGCTTTCAAACATTAGTAATTTTTTCTGCAGAAATATATATTGCAACCGTACTCTCTATGTACTTTTGCAGGTATTAAAGTTATCCTGCAAAAGTTTTCCATTTTACATGTCCGTATTCAATCAGTCAAGGAGTTATATTATACGCGCCATTTTCCTGGCAGTTTTTATTGTTATATTGGCGCAATTGATAAACCTGCAGATTTTTGGCAGGAAATACCATGAACTGGCGAGGGATAATGCTGTCTTTGCCAAGATCATGTACCCCGAGCGGGGAATTATTTTTGACCGGAAAGGCAAGCCCATACTGAACAATGTTGTTATGTTTGACCTGATGGTTACGCCATCTGAAGTTAAAAATATCGATACCCTGGCATTCTGCAAATTGATGAACGTGGATACTGCCGATTTCCGGCAAAAAATAGTAGAAGCTATCATAAAAAATTCACGGGTACGTCCTTCCATTTTTATATCGCTGCTTACGCCCGAAATGCAGGCGCGTTTTGAGGAAAACAGCTGGCGGTTTAATGGGTTTAATCTTCAGGCGCGCCCGGTAAGAACCTATCCATCCAATTCGGGTGCGCAGGTACTAGGGTATATAGGCGAAGTAAGTCCTTCGGAAATTGATGCTTCATCAAAGTATTACCGGATGGGCGATTATATCGGCAAAAACGGCCTGGAGCGTACTTACGAGTCTGTGCTCAGGGGCAGCGCGGGGTATCTTACATGATAAAGGATAATAAAAACCGGCTGGTAGGCCGGTTTGAGAACGGGGAATTTGATACAACAGCTGTTGCAGGCCGGGGTCTTAAAACTTTTCTGGATGCCGACCTGCAGGATTTAGCAGAAAAGCTGTTTGCCGATAAGTTGGGAGGCGTAGTAGCCATTGATCCTAAAACCGGCGGCATATTGGCAATGGCTTCGGGGCCTACTTTTAATCCTAATGATCTCACCGGTCCCAATTTCAAAAGAACTATGCCGCATTGCAAATGCTGGCTACCAGACCGCTGCTCAACCGTGCCATCAAAGGTCAATACCCTCCGGGTTCTACCTTTAAGCCCATTGGCGGTCTTATAGCGCTGGATCAGGGCGTGATCACTCCTTCTTTCGGGTATCCCTGCGGCGGCCGTTACTATGGCTGTGGAGGCGGTAAGCCTGCCTGTACGCATGCGGGAGGGGGCACGCGGCTAACCTGAGACTGGCTACTGCCAATTCGTGCAACTCTTATTTTACAGATATTTATCGCAAGGTGGTCGATAATCCTAAATATGGCAATGTAAAGAAGGGGTATGAAGTTTGGGAAGAATACATGCACAATTTTGGATACGGCGTTAAGTTGGGTGTAGATCTCCCAAGTGAAGATAAAGGCAATATCACCACTGTGGCGCGGTACGACAAAATCTATAATAACAGCTGGAACTCCTGTACAAACCTTACTCTGGGCATCGGACAGGACCAGATGCTGGCAACGCCGCTGCAGATAGCCAATGCCGCCTGTATTATAGCTAATAAAGGCTATTATTATACACCTCATTTTGTAGACAGCATCGAGAACGAAACGCTGGCCGATTCTGCGTTGTTGTCCAGGTACCGAAAAAAGCACGAAGTGCTGACGCATATTTCGGATACCGCTTACAATGCTATCATTCGCGGTATGGAGGATGTGGTTTTAATAGGAACTGCCCGTACGGCGCAGATCCCCGGCATTTCGGTGTGCGCCAAAACAGGTACTGCGCAAAACTTTCACAGAGGAAAGGAGCAAAAGAGCATTCGGTTTTCGTATGCTTTGCACCCAAGGAAAACCCTAAAATTGCCATTGGTATTGTTGTGCAAAATGCAGGCTATGGCGCTACCTGGGCCGGCAGAATGTCGAGGATATTGATGGAGCAGTATTTATTGGACAGCCTGACGCCGAGAAGTAAGGCTGACCTTGAATCTATTTCTAAAACAAGCATTATTCCCGGCTACATTCCACGCGAGCAATTTATCATGGACTCCACAAGTGCCGCTTACTGGGCTAATATCAGGAAAGACAGCACTCAATACCGTAAATACTTAAAAGGCGCTTTACCCGAAAAAAAAGGATAGCACGAAAAAGAATGATCGGAAAACCACTAAAGTGCCGGAAAAAGAAAGAGTATGGAGCGGAAAGAATACTGGGCGATAATAGACAATAAAAAAACACACGCAAAGCAGGTAATATTTAGCATGAGCCAGAACAAAACCGAGATATCCAAGGGGGTAGATTATGTACTGATCATTATTTATCTTATTTTACTGGCAATTGGTTTGCTGGCCATTTTTGCTGTAACCTATAAAGACGGCGATCCTGTATTGCAAAGCTTTTTTAAGCTATAAAACAGACTATAGCAAGCAGTTTTATTATGCCTGTGTAGCGATGGCGCTCGGTTTATTTATTTTACTAACCGATAGTAAGTTTTTTCCGGCCACCGCAAACCTCTGGTATGCTGCGGGTATATTGCTGCTGCTGCTTGTATTCCCGTTTCACTCTTCTGTAAAAGGCACAGAGTCCATTATCCGTATCGGGGATTCCAGTTTCAGCCCGCGGAGTTTTGTAAAATTACCGTAGCGCTGGCGTTAGCCAAATATCTTTCATTACCTGAGATGGATTTCAGCAAACCCAAGTCGCAACTGATTGCTGCTGCCCTTACGCTGGCTCCGGCAGCATTGACCATTTTGCAAAAGGAAACAGGCTTGGCCCTGGTGTTTTTTGCTTTCTTTTTAGTAATGTTCAGGGAGGGGCTTCCTCCCATATACATAGTAATTGGTTTTGCTGCGGCAGCGCTGGTAGTGGCAACACTGTTGCTAGACAAAGATCTGCTCGCTATTATACTGGCCGCGATCATCGGGATTGTGGTGTTGCTCAACCAACGGCAAATAAAAAAAAAAATAAAGGCGTTTTGATTAAGATCTTATTGATTGGAGTGATTTGTATAGGGGTACAGCGATTTGGAGTACCGTTTTTATTTACGCATGTATTCGAAAAACACCAGGTAGAGCGGATCTTCAGCACTATTGGCAGGGATATTCCCGAGGAGTACATCAAAGGCGAGGTAAAAGTAGATGCCAAAACCGGTAAGCAACACAATACGGCAGATTATAATGTAAAGCAATCCAAAATAGCTATAGGCAGTGGCGGATTGGTGGGAAAAGGGCTTTTGAACGGAACTCAAACCAGGTATGGCTTTGTACCCGAACAGCGCACCGATTTTATTTTTGATACTATTGGCGAAGGATTCGGCTTCCTGGGAAGTTTTGTATTATTAGGACTTTATTTGCTGTTGTTGTTCCGGATCGTAACGATAGCCGAACGGCAACGAAGCGTTTTCAGCCGCTGCTACGCTTATGGGGTAGCCTCTGTATTCTTTTTTTCATATTGCTATTAACCTGGGTATGACGATAGGCCTGGCGCCGGTTATTGGTATTCCACTACCGCTTATCAGCTATGGAGGTACCTCTTTGCTAACCTTCTCAGTAATGCTTTTTATCCTCATCAGGCTCGATGCCGACCGGCAAATGGTACTTCGTTAATTTTTTTATTTTTTTGTAACTTTTAGCTGTATAGTAACGTAACATTCTTATCCGTCATGTTTTTTCCGACGGGGAGAGATTGTTTTCATTTTTTTGACACCAAAATTTATATTCATCCATTAAAGTAACCGATCACACTTATCTGAAACTTATAAAATTTGCATATGAAGAAACTTTTGTTTACAACAATGTTAACCGGACCGTTATTTTTTACTACGGTGTTTTCACAGAAAAATACTGTGAATAAAAAAAGTGAACAGAGTAATCATTTATTTAGCCAGGCCAATCGGTTGAATTTTTATGATAATCAGGATTCAATAGCCCAATCGTACCGTCTGCTTGGAGAAGTGCTTGCCTTAAATCGAAATCATACAGCAGGTTATGAGTCAAAAATATGCATTGATTATAAGAGAGGTAAATACAAAGATGCGCTTAAAACGGCTATAGCTTATACAAGCGCATTGCCGGAATGGGGAAATTCGTGGGCTTATCTGGGTATAGTTCAGAGAAAATTAAACGATAGCGCTTCAGCGAATCATAACTTTTTTAAAGCATTGGAAAAGTATAGAAGTGAAGCCAGAGAATGGAAAAGAGATAGGCAGGCATTAGAAATAATACGGGCAAAAGAATCAATCATTAAGAGTTTTTTAGGCGAGTATACACCAGTATTTTCCAATACAAAAAAGAACAGTTTGTTTGATACTGAAACCACAAGTGTCTCTATTAAAGAATTAGAGGATATGGACGATTTTTTAAAAAAGTTTATGAGCTATAATGGTATACAGTTTTTATAAAGAGTTATATACCCCTTGTTCGCAGCTTCCTTCATTACCCTTACAAATTAGGTTTGTGCTGCATCCTGCCTGACGCAAAAAAAAAAAAATTGTAATAGCTGTAACTTTTTATTTTCCCGCCCGTATAACATATAGGGGTGCAGGTAACTAAACAATTTTACACTGCAGCCAGAAGTTGAAAGAATGTAAAAGTAATTGATAATTAAGGCCCTGGCTGTTTTATGACTGAGAAAGACTACAACGAGTGTGTAACAAATTATTCGGACGCTTTATATCGTTTTATGTTGAAAACCACGCAGCATAGAGCGGATGCAGAAGATATGGTGCAGAATGCTTACGAAGTGCTATGGCAGAACAGGGCAGAAATTAATCCGGATACAGCGAAGGCATACCTGTTCAAAGTGGCCTATAACAAAATGATAGACCACTATCGAAAAAACAGCAGGATGGATTTGCACGAGTCATTTGAATACCTGGATAGGGGAGTGGAGGAGAAAAGGAATAACCTGAAAGCTGTTTTGGAGCAGGCGTTGGCCCGTTTATCAGAACAAAACCGCTCTTTGGTTTTGCTGAAAGACTATGAGGGCTATAGTTACGAGGAAATAGGAAATATTACGGGGCTCAATCCATCGCAGGTAAAAGTATACCTGCACAGATCCAGGTTGTAATTAAAGTCGTACCTGGTAAATGTGAACAATCTGGTTTAACAACAAACGAGTGATCCATGCAAATTAACCAACATAATTACGAAGAGTTTTTTTAATGTATATCGATAATGAGTTATCGGTACAGGAGAAAGAAATGGTAGAGGCTTTTGTTGGGCAAAATCCTCAACTGGCCGGTGAATTGGAACTGTTAAAACAAACAATAGCAGGAGCAGATGATACTATTGAGTTTAAAGCAAAAGAAAAGCTGGTTAAAAAAGCGGAAATAACAGAAGAAGAGCTGCTCACTTATCTGGATAACGAAGCAGACAAAGAATTGGCATATAAAATAGAACTAGAAGCTTTAAATAATGATGCCTTAAAACAAGAATTGGCGAACTTAGGTAAGCTGTACCTGAAAGCTGATCCTTCCATACAGTACCCGGCTAAAGAAAAGCTATATAGAAGCGGCATGGTAAGAAGACTGGATTGGCGCAAACTGGCGATAGCTGCATCATTACTACTGTGTATAAGTACCTGGCTGGTTTTAAATCAGTCGGAGCAGGAAGAGTTAAATAATGACAAGGTAGCTGTTAATACACCAGCTGTTAACCAACCGAAAGAACCCGTACCGGTTATTGCCGATACCCTTACAAATACAGATACTCCTGCTGCTCCTCAGGCTTCCTTCCCCAAAGAGCGTCAGGCAAGCCGGGAAAAGCAACCAAAGGAACCGGTTAAGACAGTTAGTTATGTACACGATCGCCCCTCCGGGACGGGCGTTACTACTGCAGGTAAAAATGAAATGGTAACCTCCCTACCTGAGGCTACACAAAACGGAAACAGCAATAAAGCCAATCAGCCAACACCACCTAGCGAGCCTTCGGGTATGCCTGCAGAGCCGGTAATTCAATCGTCTTCAACCGACCAGCTGCAGCCAACGGCTGTTGCCAAGGGGCCGGCTAAAGAGAAAAAGTCACTGTTCAAAAAAATTGGAAAACAAATCAGCGACCGCGCCCTGGATATTTTATCCGACGGCGGCGACAATATAAATGTGGCAGGCTTTGCCATTCGTGTAGAAAAATAATACTTAAAACCAACATGTAATTTTTCTTTTCCCAATTACACAAAGGAGAAAAGAAAATTATACCAAGGTTATTCTTGACCCCCAATAATAAAAAATATACAAAATTAAAATATATGTTACGCAAATTTTTACCTACTGCCATGTGTGTGGCGATGTCGGCTGCGGCTTATGCGCAAAAAGATACTTCTTCTGTAACAGTACAGGTAATCACCGATAAGGACAATAAAAAGTAATTATAGACAAGGATGGTGAGATATGGCAAAACCACGCGGCGCAAAAATATTACCACCAGCTGGTTTGGCGGCCTTGATATAGGGTTCTCTAATTTTACAGACAATACCAATTATACTTCTGGGGCGCCCAGGCTTTTGCCCCTGGCTCAGATGCTTCCTGGTTCGACCTGAGAAACGGGAAATCTGTAAACGTAAATATATGGCTGGTGAGCCAGAAAGTAAACCTCATCAATCATAATGTGAATCTGAAATATGCATTAGGGTTGGAATTGAATAATTACAGGTTTAAAAATCCTGTTCGGTTTAATGCCAACCTGCCTTATGTAGAGTGGGATCGTACAGAAGGTCGGACTTATTCTAAAAATAAACTGGCAGCAGACTATGTAACCTTTCCTTTGATGTTGAATTTTGATTTTGGAAAACATTCAGGTGGCTATTCGATTACTAAAAAGCATAAAAAGGGGCTGGAGATATCCGCCAAAAAAACAAAAGAATGGGGTTTTAGCGCGGGTGTCAGCGCGGGCTATTTGTACAGTGCCCGTAATAAAACCATTACTTCCGATGAGGGTAAGCAAAAGCTGAAGGATAATCTCAATTTAAATCCCTGGAAGCTTTCTTACGTAGCTGAAGTGAATTTAGGCGTTATCAGTTTATACGGCTCCTACGCTATGAAAGGCATGTTCAAAGACGGCCTGGATATGACGCCCTACAACGTAGGTATCAGGTTTTAAATAATAAGTGCCAACAATTAGTTAACTGCGTGAATTTTAACTTTTCGGTTGTTGCTAAAATGTATCTTTACGGAATTATGAGATTTTTGCTTTCCGTATTCTGTTTATTATTGGCTATTGCTGGCATAGCGCAGGATCAACCGAAACCCGATACGCTGGAAATAGGCGGCGTTACCATCATCAGGGATAACGACCCGGGAGCCTTTGCTTCGCCACCCAAAAAAGGTTTATTAAAAAATTAAGTAGCCGTACCAACCCTAAAAAGATAAGAACCCAATGGGGATCGTTGATATCGGGTTTTCCAATTTTGTAGACAATACCGATTATGCCAGCCCTGCGGCGCAGGAATACGCTACATCCGCAGTTAACAGCGATTGGATGAGCCTGAAACCATTTAAATCGCGTAATGTTAATATCTGGGTAGTTACGCAACAGGTAGACATCATCAATCATTACGTAAACTTTTATTATGGTATAGGGCTGGAGCTGAATAATTATCACTATAAGCAGCCCATCCGGTATCAGTTACAAACAGCAACCGTAGCAAATGCGCCGGCTATCAGTTTGGACGGTACACCGGGCAGAACCTACAAAAAAATAAGCTGGCAGCCGATTATCTGACTGTACCATTGATGCTCAACTTTAATTTAACACCGCATAATTTGTACGCGTTTGAAGTAAGCGCCGGCGTAAGCGTAGGATATTTATATTCGGCCAGGAACAAATATATCAATTCAGATGAGGGCAAAGCCAAGTCACGTGGCGACTTTGATCTGCGCCCCTGGAAGCTTTCCTATATAGCTGAGGTAAACCTGGGTATTATACGGCTATACGGCTCCTATGCCTTTAAAAGTATGTACGAACGGGGTCTGGATATGACGCCTTACAATTTTGGAGTAAGAATAAAGCCAATGGAGGTATTAGGAAAAGTACAGACTAATTAGTGTTGATGCTACAGGTATGAAAAAGAAAGCCATCACTTTTACCGCTACCCTTAAAAAATTTGCAGAGAACGGCGACAAAACCGGCTGGACTTACATTGAAATGCCGGCCGAACTGGCAGAACAACTGAACGCCGATACCAAAAAAGCGTTCCGGGTAAAAGGTACATTAGATCAATATGCCATTTCGGGCGTAACCTTGTTACCTGCCGGGGCGGAAACTACATAATGGCTATCAATGCGGCGATGCGAAAAGGTATTGCGAAAAGACAGGGGCGATGATAACGGCCAGTTTGGAGCCGGACAACAAAAAGTATGAGCTTAATGCCGACTTTGTTGCCTGCCTGGAAGACGACCCGCCTGCAAAAGCGTTTTTTGCCAGCCTTGCTCCTTCGCATCAAAACTATTTCAGCAAATGGATAGATGACGCTAAAACCGACGCTACCAAAACAAAGCGCATCGCACAGGCACTTTTCGGGTTAAACAATAAAATGGATTACGGGCAAATGATCCGTTATCACAGGGTAAATCCTAAATCTCAAATCGGCCATCATAAATCAAAAACGCCCTTATTTTTGCAGCCTTATGGCAACAGAGACAAATAGATTTCAGGCGATTATATCGCACTGTAAAGAGTACGGTTTTATTTTTCCCAGCAGCGAAATATACGATGGCTTACAGGCAGTTTATGACTATGGCCAGTGGGGCGCCGAGTTAAAGAAGAATATCAAGGACTATTGGTGGAAGTGGATGACCCAGCTACAGGACAATATTGTTGGGATAGATGCGGCAATATTTATGCATCCCACAACCTGGAAGGCCAGTGGGCACGTAGATGGATTTAATGATCCGATGATCGATAATAAAGACAGTAAAAAACGCTACCGCGTAGATCATTTAATAGAATCTTATACCGATCAGTTAAAAGCCGAAGGTAAAGAAGCTGATGCAGCAGCTATTACCAGCGAAATGGAGAAGGCTGATGCGGCAGGCGATCTTACCGCACTAAAAAGATCATCGACGATAATCAGATTAAGTGCCCGGTTAGTGGCACCGCCAACTGGACGGATATCCGCCAGTTTAACCTGATGTTCTCTACAGAATTTGGCTCAACGGTTTCATCGGAAGATGAAAACAATAAAGTGTACCTCCGTCCTGAAACGGCACAGGGTATTTTTGTGAACTTTCTGAACGTGCAAAAACCGGTCGTATGAAGATACCTTTCGGTATTGCGCAAATAGGCAAGGCCTTCCGTAACGAGATAGTGGCGCGCCAGTTTATTTTCCGCATGCGCGAATTTGAGCAAATGGAGATGCAGTTCTTTATAAGGCCTGGCACTCAGAAAGAGTGGTATGAGTACTGGAAACAGGCCCGGCTAAAATGGCACCTCGAATTGGGTGTGCCCGATACGGAGTACCGGTTTCACGATCACGTAAAACTGGCGCACTATGCCGATGCTGCCTGCGATATCGAGTTCAATTTCCCTATCGGCTTTAAAGAACTGGAAGGGATCCATAGCCGTACCGATTACGACTTGTCGAGGCACCAGGAGTACAGTAAAAAGAAAATGCAATACTTCGACAATGATGTGAACCCCGAAACAGGTAAGCCTTACGGCAACTATATCCCTTATGTAATTGAAACTTCCATTGGCCTGGATCGTATGTTCCTGTCTATGATCTGCGCAGCTTATACCGAAGAAGATTTGAGTACACCGGAAAAACAGGATAGCCGCGTTGTACTGAAGTTTCCTCCTAAATTGGCGCCGATTAAACTTGCTGTATTTCCACTGTTGAAGAAAGACGGGTTGCCCGAAATTGCGCAGGAGATCATGGCCCAGTACCGCAGCGAGTTCAAATGCTTCTACGAGGAAAAAGATGCTATTGGTAAGCGTTACAGAAGAATGGATGCCCTGGGAGTACCGTTCTGTGTAACCATCGATCACCAGACCAAGGAAGACGGAACTGTTACTATACGCCACAGGGACAGCATGGAGCAGGAAAGGATCTCCATAGAAAAGATCGGAGATATTATTTCCAACGCTATCAGCTAAAAAAATATACAGGAACACATCTCACAGGATGTGTTTTTTGTTTCTGTACCTTTTAAATTCGGTATAATGAAAAAACTCTTTCTCACATTTATTGTTTGTATTGTTTCTATGACATTAATAAAAGCACAGGATATTGCAGGCTCCTGGAAAGGAACGCTGGAAATACAGGGCACCCAAATTCCATTGGTATTTCATATTAAGAAAGATAGCGGCAGCTGGATAACTACAATGGACAGCCCGGCCCAGGGCGCATCAGGTATTCCGGTTGACAGCACCGCCTTTGCAGATAATAAATTGTCTCTAAGTGTTAAAGCGGCCGGTATAACCTACACCGGAACTTTGGCTGATAAAACGATCACAGGAGAATTTAAGCAGGCAGGAATGAATTGGCCACTGGTTCTTACCAAAACAGTGGTAACCAAACCGGGCGATACTACTTTGCCCTCCAGCGACGCGGAAATCCAAAAGATCATTGCGCAGGATAAAGGCGATTATAAATACAAGGTAGAAGATTATTTTGCCCGCCCCAAATCATCCCAATTCCAGCTTTCACCAGGAGGGAAATACCTGTCCTATATGGAGAAAGAAGAAAACGGCAAAAGACATGTATATGTGAAAGATATCGCCAGCGGTAATGTGGCCCGGGCAATTGAGGAAAAAGATGAGTTGATTAAGGGATATGGCTGGATCAACGACGAGCGGCTGGTATATGTGATGGACAATGGCGGGAATGAGAACTTCCATATTTACGCGGCTAATGTAGATGGCAGCAATGTGCTCGATCTTACGCCGTTTGATGGGGTGCAGGCCAGCATTGAACGTATCCTGAAAGATCAGAAGAACTATATGATCATTACCATGAACAAGGATAATAAGCAGGTTTTTGAACCTTATAAGGTGAACGTGGTAACGGGAGCGTTGGAAAAATTATATGAAAACAAAGATGTAGCCAACCCGATTGTAGGGTACGACTTTGATAAAGATGGTAACCTGCGCGGTTTTGGCCGGATGTTCCAGGGCGTAAAGTCTCAGTATTTTTATAAACCGGCGGGAGCAAAAGATTATGAATTATATTTTACAAACAACTGGGACGATAATTTCAGTATACAATCTTTCAGCTATAACCCTGCCAACCCCGATGAAGCATATGTAGTAACTAATTTAGATTCGGATAAAGCGCGGATCATTTTATATGATTTTAAAAAGAAAGAAAAGGTTAAAGAGGTTTTCGCCAATAAAGATTTTGATGTTTCAGGTATCGGTCTTTCCCGCAAAAGGAACTACGAGGTAGATTATTATAATTACGAGGGGGAAAAAGATGAGATCATACCGGTTAGCGAAACGTTTAAAAAGATCTACGGCAATCTTTCCAGGGAGTTTAAAGGTTACCAGTTCGGCCTGACCGGTAAAACAGATGACGAAAGTAAATACCTCGTATATGTTACAAGCGACCGGCTGGTAGGAAAGTATTATATCTATGATGCCGCCACAGGCACAACCACCTTTCTTTATGACCTGATGCCGCAGTTGAAGGAAGCCGACATGGCCGTTATGAAGCCTATTTCCTTTAAAAGCCGCGATGGCAAAACCATTCACGGGTACATCACTTTACCCAAAGCAGCGTTGGATGGCAAGAATGTACCCCTGGTAGTAAATCCTCATGGCGGTCCGCAAGGCATCAGGGATAGCTGGGGCTTTAACCCCGAAACGCAACTCTTTGCCAGCCGGGGATATGCCACACTGCAGGTAAACTTCAGGATCAGCGGCGGCTATGGTAAAGAGTTTTTAAGAGCCGGTTTCAAACAAATCGGCCGTAAGCTGATGGATGATATTGAAGATGGCGTTACATACGTTATCAGCCAGGGATGGGCGGATAAAAATAAGACCGCTATCTACGGCGGCAGCCATGGTGGTTATGCTACCCTGATGGGATTGGTAAAAACTCCCGATCTGTATACCTGTGGTGTTGATTATGTAGGTGTGTCCAATATTGAAACCTTTTTGCATCCTTCCCTGAATACTGGAAGCCTTATAAAGAAATGGTAAAGCAGATCTGGTATGACCTGGATAACCCGGAGGAAGCTAAGATCGCGAAAGAAGCATCACCTTTTACCAGTTAGATAAAATTCGCAAGCCGTTGCTGGTAGTGCAGGGCGCTAATGACCCCGGGTAAATATCAACGAGTCGGATCAGATTGTAAAAGCCTTACGCGCCAAAGGATTTAACGTACCCTATATTGTAAAATATAATGAGGGACATGGTTTCCAAAGAGAAGACAACCGGATTGAATTTTACAAAACCATGCTGGGCTTTTTTGCACAGTATCTCAAATAGATAAAACTTATACAGCTAAACTTTTCAGTCCCGGGTTATAATAGCCCGGTTTTTTTTTGACCATATTTTAAGAGTTTGTCCAACTACTGGCACACTTTTAGTCTATAATTTACTCGATTGATAAATTTTAAAACCATTAATTATGAAAAATAAAACAAGCGGATTAATTGCATTAGGGCTTGCAGCTTTTGCTTACTGGAAATATAAAATGACACCAGAGCAGAAGCAAAACCTTAAAAATAAGGTAACCGATGCCGGTAAAAATCTTTGGGACAAAGTTCCCCAGGGCGTTAAAGAGGCGGTGAGCCCACAAAAACGCAACAAAGTATATAAAGGTATATGATTGAAGCGACTAAGGCCGCTTTTAATTTGCAGCAGAACGGCTTAAGTAACCTTTGTGCACTAAAAAACCGCTATGTTAGTACACAGCGGCAAAACTTTGAGACTATCCTGACAAGCTAAAGAGGTCAGTGTAAATATAGCCATTTATTTTGAAATAAACTAACAAATGTTAGGGTATTTGTATTTTCAGGCCGTCATAGGCCAAAAACCTGCCCGGCGGAAGTTGTTGGGATACAATGTCGTGCAAACCCATCTGGTGGGACAGGTGGATCAGATATACTTCAGGAACCTCCAGTTCGTCTGCAAGATCAAGCGCCTCCTGCAAAGAGAAATGAGAAATGTGCTTTTCTTTTCTTAGTGCATTTAATACAAGTACTTTAGAACCTTTTATTTTTTCTTTGGCGCTATCTTCTATCCGGTTAGCATCAGTGATGTATGTAAAGTCCCCGATCCGGAAGCCAATAACCGGCATATACATATGCCATACCGGTATCGGTTGTACTTTCATGTCTCCTACGCTAAAAGCATCTTCTTCATTCAGGCTATGTAATTGTATGGAAGGTACCCCGGCGTATTTAATGTCGGCAAACGCGTAATCAAATTCAACTTTTATCCTTTTGAGCGTAGCTTCTGTGGCATATACATCCATTGGTTTTTGTTGAAAATAATTATAGGCTCTTACATCATCAAGTCCGGCAATATGGTCTTTGTGTGAATGAGTAAACAATATCGCATCCAGCTTATCTACCTGGTGGGTAAGCATTTGCTGCCTGAAATCGGGCCCGGAATCTATAACCAGGGTGGTAGCAGGTGATTGAACCAGTATGCTGGACCTGAGTCTTTTATCTTTATTATTGGTAGAAGTACATACCTCGCAATGACAAGCTACCATAGGTACGCCGGAGCTGGTACCGGTACCTAAAAAGTTATTTGTAGTGGAGGATAGGGCAAGATGGTGGGTAATGATTAATGAGTAATGAGTGATGTGTAACCAGGTATGACAAAAAAGCCGTGATTTATTCCCCGTCTTCTTCCGGCTTTTCTGATATTTCTGCAAAAAGTTTTTTAGCGTTGTCGTCGAGCATATCGGTATCGATATTCAACTGTGGAATGATCTCTATCAGCGCGTTGATGCGTCCCTCGGTCTGAAGGAATTTGTTCAATACTACTACTTTTTTATTATCTAAAATACAATAACCACTTTGAAAATTACCCCGTTCATACCTTAAAATATACCCGCACTGTTCTGGTATGGCCTCCAGTTTGTCTAATGTATTTTGAGTGTATTTGATCATGTTTGTAGTTAATGCGCAAAGATAAAGGTTTGGAAAAAGTGAAGGGACACCATGTTAATATTATGGGGAATGCAAAAAATAGGCAGGCACCTGTTAAATTTGCGTTTTAAATATATTATGGCCCAGGCTCGAAAAATCATCAACGATCCGGTATACGGCTTTATTACTGTAGATCATCCGCTTTTATTGCAGATCATTTCCCATCCCTACTATCAAAGGCTGCGCAATATTCACCAGATGGCCTTTGCCCACCTGGTATATCCCGGTGCCGTACATAGCCGCCTGCATCATTCCCTGGGAGCGTATCATTTGATGTGTACTGCATTAAGAGAACTTAAAGGGAAAGGAACCGTAATAACCGAAGAAGAGGAGCTGGGAGCCAAGCTGGCTATTTTATTGCACGATATAGGGCACGGGCCTTTTTCCCACGCTTTGGAGCAGGAACTGATCAGGGCGCCCACCATGAACGTTTATCCCTGCTGATCATGCAAAAGCTTAACGAGGAGTTTGGCGGGCAACTACAAACCGGGATCGAAATATTTACCGACCGGTATCCCAAAAATTTCTGCACCAGTTGGTTTCAGGTCAGTTAGATGTAGACCGGATGGACTACCTGAACAGAGATAGCTTTTTCACCGGTGTAGCAGAAGGGGTAATAGGGTATGATCGTATCATTAAAATGCTGGCGGTGAAAGATGGTAACCTGGTAGTGGAAGAAAAAGCCATCTATTCTATCGAAAAGTTCTTGCTAAGCCGGAGGCTGATGTATTGGCAGGTATACCTGCATAAGACAGTAGTTGCTGCCGAAAAAATGCTGATCATGATCATCCGCCGGGCAAAGGCCCTCATTGCATCCGGCATTGAAACTACCGCCGCTACTCCTGCATTCAACCGGTTTTTACAGGGCAGCCACAGCAACGGAGCCATTGATACCTTACTGGAGGACTTTTGTCAGATGGACGACCATGATATCATGGCCACTGTGAAAAACTGGTGTAGCCATCAGGATATTATATTATCGCTGCTCTGCAAGGCCATCATCCAGCGCAAAATAATGCGTATCAGGCTGCAGTCTACCCCAATAGATGAATCGTTTCAGCAACAGAAAATAAAAGAAGTGGCATTGGCTACCGGCCTTGACGAAAAGGATATGGATTACTTTGCTTTTGGCGGGGATGCCTCCAACCGTTTATACAACGCTGATAATGAAAGTATCAATATTTTGTATAAAGATGGTTCCTTAAAAGATATTTCGCAGGTAGACGATCCACTTATTGACGTAAAAATCAGCGAGCCTGTTAAAAATACTACTTTTGCTATCTGAGAGTTTAAGTGTACGAGTTTTAACTTTTAATAATTATTTACTTGCCTACTTTCGACTCAATAAAAATATTTTAAAAATCCACGAATGGTTTTTTCTGCTTCGCAAATCGCACTGCTCATAAATGGTAAGGTAGACGGCAATCCTGATGCCGCAGTAAAATCCTTTGGTAAAATAGAAGAAGCAGGAGAAGGGCAATTGAGTTTTCTGGCCAATCCCAAGTACGAAGAATACCTATATACTACCAGGGCCACTATCGTTATTGTGAATGAATCGTTGGAGTTAAAGCAGGCTGTTCATACTACCCTTATAAAAGTAAAAGATGCTTACAGCGCTTTTGCTACCTTGCTGGGCAAGTACCAGGAGTTCCGCCAGCAGCAATTAAAAGGTATTCAGCAACCGGTTTATATAGCGGCTACCGCCAGCTATGCCGATGATATCTTCCTTGGTTCTTTTGCGTATGTGGGAGAACAGGTGAAAATTGGCAGCGGTTCTAAAATCTATCCCGGTGTTTTTTAGGCGATAATGTAACCATTGGTAATAACGTAACCCTGCACCCGGGTGTGAAAGTATTACATAGCTGCCAGATTGGTAATAACGTTACGGTGCATGCCGGTACGGTAATAGGTAGCGATGGTTTTGGATTTGCGCCGCAGGCCGATGGCAGTTTTGCCAAAGTTCCTCAAATTGGTAATGTAATTGTTGAGGATGATGTGGAGATAGGGGCGAACAGTACGATTGACCGGGCTACGATCGGGTCGACGATTATAAGAAAGGGAGCCAAACTAGACAATCTGATACAGATTGCCCATAACGTAGAGATCGGGAGTAGTACCGTGGTGGCGGCGCAGGCAGGTATCAGCGGCAGCACCAAAGTAGGCAAAGGTGTTATGATTGGTGGTCAGGCAGGTATTGTAGGCCATTTGCAAATTGGAGACGGCGCTAAAATAAACGCGCAAAGCGGGGTGAGCAAGAATCTTGAACCCGGCAAGGCTGTTACCGGTTCGCCGGCGCACGAATATACTTCTGCATTGAGAAGCCAGGCATTAAGCCGTAAGTTACCGGAGCTCGAACGACGTATTAAAGAGCTGGAACAGTTGATACAGCAACTGAAACCAACTGTAGAATAATAGCTCCGGCAATTATTTCAAAGCTCCGCAAGAGCCAATATATCCAATATACTTTTTTATGAAACCGGCAACAGGCGCACAATTATGGTCTTTAAGAAATGTGTTGCGGGAGGAGCCGGAAGCAACATTCGAAAAGCTGGCGACAGCCGGTTATGCCGTAGTAGAGCCGGCAGGGTTTAGTATAGCTGAACGGACCATCCAGTCTTTTAATCCTGATAAGCTGAAAAAAATGGCAAACTCTCAGGGGCTACAGATGGTTAGCGCGCATTTTCAATTTAATACAGAGGAAGCGTTTTCAGTTTGTGACTGCGCCGCGTCGATGGGCATGAAATATATTGTCCGATCTTTTTCAGCAATGAAATTGAGCAGACGCAAGATGCATATAAAAAAGCCGCTCAATCGTTAAATCACATGGGAGCTACGGCAAGCATTTTTGGATTGCAGCTGGTTTATCATAACCATGCTCATGAATTTGAAGTGGTTGACGGTATAACTTTATTTGATATTTTATTAGATCATACCGATCGGGAACTGGTGGTCTTTCAGCCCGACCTGGGGTGGCTGGCTGTTGCAGGCCATGATCCTGTACAATTATTCCGCCGGTATCCCGGCCGTTTCCCGCTGTGGCATTTACGCGATATTGATGCTGCAACAAAAAAATCTACAGCCATTGGCAACGGGATGATTGATTTTTCATCTGCCTTTGCAAGCCAGGATCTGGCAGGACTTCAATATGCGATCGTAGAAATGGCTTCTGATGCTGAAGATCCGCTTGGCAAAATACTGGCCAGTCATAAAGCCATTGAAAGCTGGTTATAGCATTATTATTTTCGCTTAACCAGCCGGGCTTTTGGATCACCACATCTTTTAGCGGCCTGTCTTTATCCTTTCCCTGCTGGTGGCTACGGCAGCAATTTTGTCAATAACATCCAGGCCATCGATTACTTCGCCAAATACGGTATAGTTTTGATCAAGGTGGGGTGTGCCTCCGATTGTTTTATAAGCAGCACGTTGTTCTGAAGGAATTTTTCTGCCATTCAGTCTTTTTACTTCAAGTGTATCCAGTCCGCCATCGGTCCATATTTTACCTTGTACAATATAAAACTGGCTGCCACTGCTGGCTTTTTGGGGATTTACATCATCGCCTTCGCGTGCAGCGGCAATAACTCCCTTTTTATGAAAAAGAGTTGGCCTGAATTCGGCCGGAACGGTGTAGCCGGGGCCGCCATCCCCAAAGGCTTCCCCGGTGCGGCTTTGCGGCTATCCGGGTCGCCGGCCTGTATCATAAAATTATTAATAACGCGATGAAATAGTATACCGTCGTAATACTTCCCTTTGGTAAGTTTCAGGAAATTATCCCGGTGCAATGGTGTTTCATCGCTTAGGCGAACACGCATAGTACCGTAATTCGTTTCCAGCGCAATATCTTTCTTAAGATCAGCCTTGCGCAGTTTTTTTGAGCGGCACAACTAAAAAGCAACAAAGAGATAAAAATAGTCAGTAACCTGGGCATTAAATTCCGTTTTCTTCAAAATAAAGCAATACATGGTCTTTCAGGAAGTTTTCCTGTTCAAAAGGGTTTAAATCCGGCATGGGTTTTAGCTGCTTATAATGCGGCCAGCCATCCGGGTCGGTGGCCGTTAATTCATAATACCCGCTGGGGCCAACAACCTGCACACCGCTATGTGCATCAGGTCTTGTTTTTGCTCTTTGGTAAACCTTTCTGCTACCGTACCCAACTCCTGTATGCCTATTAAGAAAAGGATGGTTTCCATATCGGGCTTTTTGCCAAAACGCTCCACCAGTTTAGCTTCCAGTGTCCACCAACGCACCTGCAAATCATCATTGTTAAACATGCAGCAAAAGTAAATGATTCGGCAAAAGTCTATTTGGTGATCAGGAAACAGCTTCTTTTAAGCTTGCCTTCAAAATCGAAAGGTGTAGTGGCTTTGGTGATATCTTTTATGGCGCTGGCCTTAATAGCCTTTTCATCCAGCTGGAACTTTGTATAATTGTTACTGAAGTAAAGCAGTCCCCGGGGAGAGCGCATGCAGGCAATTATTAACCAGCGCAACATGGTCTCTCTGGATGTCTAACACGCCATCCATTTTTTTACTGTTACTAAAAGTCGGCGGATCCATCACAATAATGTCGAAAGAGGCCGGCTGCAGTGTTTGGAGGTATTGTATAACATCGGCTGCTATAAACAGGTACCTGTCGGCATCTGTAAAACCATTCAGTTCGATGTTTCTCCTGGCCCAATTAATATAAGTATTTGATAAGTCTACGGTAGTTACCTGTGCTGCATTACCGGCAGCTGCATATACCGAAAAGGAGCCGGTGTAAGCAAACAGGTTGAGTACCCGCTTAGCTGACTGGTCCTGCACCATTTTCCGCGTGGTTCTGTGATCCAGGAATAAGCCGGTGTCCAGGTAATCGGCCAGGTTCACAATGAATTTTAACCCGTTTTCTTCAACAATAAATTCGCTTTTTGTCTCAGCTGTTTTCTGGTATTGGCCCTCGCGCCCTGCCTTACGTTGCCTTAATTTAGTAAACACATTATCCGGGCTTATATCCAGCACCTCCGACATTACCTGTATACTTTGCATCATCCAGAATTGATGAGCCTCTTCGTTGAGACTGTGGTTTCGCTTATATTCAGATATATACAGCTTATTCCCATATTTTTCTATGATAAACGGGAATTCAGGAAGGTCGTGATCGTAAATGCGGTAACAGCTTATATTCTGCCGTTTGGCTATTTTATGTAAATGCCTGTAAACCTTGGTTAACCGGTTTTTAAACATGTCGAATTTATCTGTTCCGCTCATCGCTACGAATATTTTCACGAAAATAATCTTTCAGGCAGGTTAACACGGTAAAGTTTTTAAACAATTGCTAAAACCCCAATGCAGATCAATTTTCTGCCGCTATTTACGTCATATCCGTCTATTGCATAAGCCTTTGCAGCAACGCTTCTGTCACCGGGAGGCGTATATTTTTAGAGGGTAGTGTTTCATGCAGATTGGGATGTTGCCGGAACATTATATTTGCTATTTTCCCGTCGTTTAACGGAGCTGTATGGCAACCAATGGAATATATATAACGGGAAAGGAAAAGTACATTTTAATAGAAGTGAAGCTGGAACAACTGTATTTTTTCATAAACAAGTTTATAATCTATGACGCTGTATTCCGAATTTTGCATGGAATTAAACAAATAGTTTCCGAAATTAGTTGGTGGGCGCATGTATGCAATTGTTGACATAGAGACCACGGGTGGTTATGCCGATGCTAATGGCATAACCGAGATATGCATTGTTGTTTTCGATGGAAATGAAATAGTAGAGCGGTATGAAACATTGATCAACCCGCTGCATCGTATACCACCTTATATCGAAGCATTGACGGGCATCAGCAATGCGATGGTGGCGGAAGCCCCGGTTTTTGAAGAGGTGGCCGAACGTATTTACGAATTGTTGAAAGACAAAGTATTTGTAGCGCATAGCGTGAACTTCGACTATTCGTTTGTACGCAGCCAGTTGCAGCTTTGTGGCTATAACTACGATGCCAATAAATTATGCACTGTAAGATTAAGCCGTAAAATATTACCGGGATATCAATCTTACAGCCTCGGTAAATTGTGTAACGCTTTAGGGATCGCTCATGTGAATCATCACCGCGCCGGCGGCGATACAGATGCTACCGTGGCATTATTTCAACTGTTGCTGGAGCAGGATAAAGACGGGCATATCGCTAAAAGCCTGAAGCGCACTTCCAAAGAGCATGTGTTGCCGCCCAATGTTCCTAAAACCGATTTTGAAAAACTGCCTTACACGGCGGGAGTCTATTATTTTCACGATGAGAAAGGCAAAGTGGTGTATGTAGGCAAGGCAAAAATATACGATACAGGGTCAGCAGTCATTTTAGCAATAATTCTACTTCGCGGCAAAAACAAAATTTTATGCGCGAGGTATACCGTATCAGTTTTGAGGAATGCGGCACCGAGTTAATGGCCGCTGTAAAAGAATCGTCTGAAATAAAGCGGTTATGGCCCCGTTTTAACGCGGCTCAAAAAAGGCGCGAAGATATGTACGGCATCATTCGTTATTACGACCAGAATGGGTATATACGCCTGGCCATAGATAAAGTAAATAGCCGGTACGAGGTCATCAGTTCTTATCATCATCTGGAAAATGCAAGTGCCGCGTTGAGGCAGCTCGTTCATGACTTCCATCTTTGCCCTTATCTCTGCTTTATCAGCAAAAAACTATACGATGAAGAGATGCATGCGCTATTATGCAGTGGCGCCTGTGATCAGACGGAAGCCGCGCCCGATTATAATGAGCGGGTTGAGGCGGCTATTGCCAAGCTAAAAGGCCTGCCGTCTTTTGTCATTATTGATGAAGGTGTTACGCGCGACCAGCATTCCTGCATACTGGTATGGCAGGGAAAATTTTACGGCATGGGATTTATCCCTACTGATACCGCTGTTGAAGAACCGGAAAGGTTTAAAGACCTGGTTACCCCCTGCAAAGAAAACAGCACCATTACCAATATGCTTTTCAGCTATGCTAAAAGATATCCATCCAAGGTAAAAATATTTAGTTCTGTTATTTGAGGTTTTTGTTTAAACTTGTACCCGTTAATTCGGTTACGATATTCCTGAACCGTATAAATATCCTACTTAAAAGTATCAACACATGAAGTATGTTCTAACGCTCGCAGCCATTGCGCTTATTGCTTTTCAACCCGTTAAAAAGAAAAAGTAATATTTTTTGGAGACTCCATTACCCAGCAGGAGCCGGCCCGAACGGTTATATACCTAAGGTGGACAGTCTTTGTAAACAGGATAAACTGGCAGAGAACTTTGAGTTTGTAGGAAAAGGTATCGGTGGTAACCGGGTATATGACCTGTTTTATCGTTTCCAGGAAGATGTATTGGACCAGAAACCAGACATTGTGGTAGTGTATATTGGTATTAATGATGTTTGGCACAAAACCACCAGTGGTACCGGAACCGAGCTCAGTAAATTTGGCGCTTTTTATGATAAGATGATCAATAAAATGAAACAGGCAGGCATACAGCCAATTATGTGTACGCCATCTGTAATCGGGGAAAGAAATGATGATTCCAATTTGCAGGATGGCGACCTGAATTTTTATGCCAAATGGATCCGCGAATATGCCGCTAAAAATAGTATACCATTGATTGACCTGCGCCAGGCCTTTATGAACTACCTGGACAGGAACAATCCGGCCAATGAGGAAAAAGGTATTTTAACTACCGACCGTGTGCATCTTAATGCCGCAGGCAACCTGTTGGTGGCGCAGGAAATGTGGAAAGCTATCAAGCTCCTGAAATGATAATACGCGATACGTTCAATTAATAACCAAAACATTTTTTTGCAGACCTTATTTGAAGATTATTCCTTAACTAACTGGGTGCTCCTGGCATTATCAGCCTTTTTTATAGGGTTGTCTAAAGCCGGACTGAAGGGTATTGATATGTTGAACGTAACCCTGATGGCCATTGTTTTAGGAGGCAAAGCATCTACGGGAGTGGTATTGCCATTGTTATGTGCTGCTGACCTGTTGGCAGTGAAATACTATCATCGCCATGCGGAGTGGAAACATTTCTGGAAATTGATTCCCTGGATGGTGGTGGGCGTGCTGGCAGGAGTGTTGGCGGGCCAGTATATGAACGAAGCAGTATTCAGGAAAATAATGGCCACTATTATTGTGGTAACGGTGATCATTATGCTATACCTGGAGATAAGGAAAACAATGATTGTTCCTTCCAATAAATTATTTGTATCTGGTATGGGGCTCATTTCCGGTTTCACCACAATGATCGGTAACCTGGCCGGCGCTTTCGCTAATATTTATTTTTTAGCGATGCGCATGCCGAAGAACAATTTTATTGGTACTGCTGCATGGGTATTTATGGCCATCAATCTTTTTAAGCTGCCTTTCCAGGTATTTGTGTGGAACAACATAACGGGAGCCAGCTTAAAGACCGACGTCTTATTGCTACCCGCCTTGCTGATCGGGTTTTGGTTAGGTATAAAGATTGTAGCCCGGATAAAAGACACCAGTTACCGGCGTCTCATCATTGTGCTTACTTTTATAGGCGCCATCTTCATTTTCCTGAAAAGATAAACTATAATATTGACGTTTTAAACACACAGCATCCAAGGGGATTAAGTAACTATTGCGTCTGTGGCAGGAAGTAAAAAGGAGCGGATGCTCCTTTATTTTTTAACCGGTAACCTCTACTAGGTAGTAGTTTTTCTTTCCCTTTTGAAGCAACAGGTATTTGTTGTGCAACAGGTTGCTATTGTTTACTGACAGCTGGGCATCTTCCACTTTCCTGCGATTTAATTGTACCCCGCCTCCCTGTACCAATTTGCGGGCTTCTCCCTTGCTGGCAGTAATTTTGGCATCCGCCAGGAGACTTACGATGTCCATCCCGTTCGCAATAGCCTCTTTACTGATGGTAGATTTTACAATTCCTGCCATTCCTTCCAGGTCTTCGATACTCATTTCCTCCGCAGGTTTGTGCTGATCGGCAAAAAGCTTTTCGGTAGTAGCTATAGCCTGTTCGTAAGCGGCGGCGCCATGAACAAAAGTAGTTACCTCGCGGGCCAGGGATTTTTGTAATACACGTTTTGCCGGATCCTGTTTATGCTCTTCGATGAGCTGATTAATGGCAGGCTCGTCTAAAAGGTGAATATTTTGATCCAGTTTTCTGCGTCTGCGTCGCTGGCGTTTAGCCAGAACTGGTAAAACTGGTAGGGAGTAGTACGTTCAGGGTCTAACCACACGTTACCACTTTCCGTTTTGCCGAATTTGGTACCATCGGCCTTTTTAATTAACGGGCAGGTAAAAGCAAATGCATCACCCTGTGCTTTACGGCGTACAAACTCAGTACCCGTAGTAATGTTGCCCCACTGGTCGCTGCCACCCATTTGTAATTTGCAATTGTTCTCTTTAAACAAATGGTAGAAGTCGTATCCCTGCATCAGCTGATAAGCGAATTCGGTGTAGCTGATACCTGCTTCGCCCTCAAAACGCTTCTTCACACTGTCTTTTGCCATCATATAGTTGACGGTAATATGTTTTCCGGCATCTCTTAAAAAATCGATAAACGAGATATTCTTAAACCAGTCGTAATTGTTAACCATTAAAGCCGCATTGGGCTTGGCAGGGTCAAAGTCAAGGTATTTCTCCAGCTGTGCTTTTATGCCTGCCACATTTTCCGCCAGCTGGGCTTCATTCAGCAGGCTTCTTTCTTCGCTTTTCCCGCTGGGATCACCGATCATACCGGTTGCTCCACCCACCAGGGCGATGGGACGATGTCCTGCTTTTTGCATGTGTACCAAAAGCAAAATAGGCACCAGGCTGCCAATATGCAGGCTGGTAGCGGTAGGGTCGAAGCCGATATACCCGGTAGTAATCTCTTTTTCAGTTGCTCATCGGTGCCGGGTATCATGTCCTGCACCATTCCGCGCCATTTCAATTCTTTAATTAAATCCATGGGCGCAAAAGTACGTTTTTACCTTGTTGGGCGAATATTATTGAGCATTTAACTAATTCTGTTGGTGATTTGTATGATAATGCTAATTTCGCATTGGCCCTTGTTTGATAATAGAAAGAAAGTTGACCGTACTGCCGGGTTGTGTGCGCAACGAACACGCAACGTTTCGATAAGCGTAGTATTGAGCTGACCAATAAATAATAATATAGCTGTTTAGTGACTATAAGAAAGTTTATACCCTTTGCAAGCACATTCCTGGCAATTCAGCTTTGTTGCCAGGTAGCCATTGCGCAATTTAGAAAATATTCCAACGAATTTTTAAATATAGGAGCCGGCGCCCGCGGATTAGCCATGGGTAGCGCCCAGGCCGCCTCTGTAGCCGATGGAACAGCAGGTTACTGGAACCCTGCGGGGTTGGTAAATGTGCAGGAGCACACAGAAGTAAATTTAATGCACTCCGAATATTTTGCGGGGATAGGCAAGTACGATTTTGCCAATGTGGCAATTCCCACTACCAATGAAAAACGCGTATTAGGGCTTACTGCCCTCAGATTTGCCGTGGACGATATTCCGAATACACTGTTCCTTGTTAACCCCGATGGGTCGCTCAACTATAACAATATTCAAACTTTTTCTTCGGCGGATTATGCTTTTTTGTTATCGTACGGGCAGAACCTGAAGAAAACCGCCAATAGCATGGTGAATGTGGGCGCCAATGCCAAGGTAATTTATCGTAATGTAGGAAAGTTTGCGCAGGCCTGGGGTTTGGCCTGGATGCCGGTTTGCAGGTTTTTAAAGATAAATGGCGATTTGGCGTAGTAGCAAAAGACCTCACCAGTACATTCAATACCTGGACCTTCAACTTTAGCGAGAAAGAAAAAGAAGTGCTGTACCTCACCAATAACGATATTCCGGTAAAGTCATCTGAACTTACGGCGCCCAGGGTAACCGTGGGCGCATCGCGGGTTTTAATATCGGAAAAACTTCGACCGTGCTGGCCGAAACAGACTTTGACCTGACTTTTGACGGGAAACGAAATACCCTGGTGAGCAGCGACGCCCTAAGCATCGATCCCAAAGTAGGACTGGAATACGGGTATAAAAATATTTTTTTTTGTAAGGGGTGGTATTAATAACTTTCAAAAAGGATTAGCAGATGGCGATACTACTAATCAAAAAGAGTTTGGATCTATCAGCCCAGCGTAGGCGTTGGCTTTCGGATCAGATCTGTTGTAATAGACTATGCGTTTGCAAACCTGGCGAATCAGTCTAACCCTTTATTTACCCATGTTTTTTCCCTTAGGCTGGATTTAAACCGCGAAAAAAATCCTCGATATTTTAATTTAATGAGCACCCGATGAAGAAACTGCTGACTATAGTTTTCCTGTTTTATACAATGACTGCACCGGCGCAATCATTTAATAATGAGTGGATCGATTATAGCAAAACCTATTATAAATTTAAAGTGGGTTCCAGTGGTCTTTACAGGATCCCGCAATCGGCGTTAGCCTCCATTAACCTGGCCAACGCAGACGTGTCTTCGTTTCAGTTGTGGCGTAACGGCGAAGAAGTTGCTCTTTACACTTCTAATCAAACAGGCATTTTAGCTGCCGGTGGTTACATAGAGTTCTGGGGTGAAGCCAATGATGGTAAGCCGGACCAGGTACTATATCGTAATCCGCTCGACCAGATCAATAACAGCAAAAGTTTGTTTACAGACACCGCGGCCTATTTTCTTACTGTGAACACTGCGGGCAACAACAAAAGGTTGGTACCAACTGCCAATACCATACCGGCAGGTGTGATTGCAGAACCTTATTTTATGTATACAGCAGCGGTATATCCCAACGAGACGATACATCTCGGACCCTATGGGGCGCTGTTTCTGAAGCTGCCATTTCAGCTTCCTTTGAGGGAGGAGAGGGCTGGACTTCTAACGAGATAACAGAAAACCAGACAAGAAATTTAACTCAGACCGGTTTATTTCCCTTTACCGGCAGCGGAGCGCCACAGCTGCAGGTAAATATGAATGTAGTGGGTAACAGCCCTAATACGCGTACGGTACAGGTGAAGCTCAATAATATGGAAGTATTTAATGCCGCTTTAAACGGCTTTGCCTATTCCCGGTTGTCTAATAGCTTACCGGCATCCGCCTTAAATGGCGCCACCGAAAATATTTCCGTGGCTAATATAGCTGGTGTACCCAATAACAGAATTAAAATCGGTACTCTCGAAATTACCTATCCCCGTAGTTTTAATTTCGGGGCGCCAGTAATTTTCAATTCAGATTACCGGGAGCCGCCGGCGGAAAATACCTTGAAATTGCAGGATTCAATACTTCCGGAACACCGGTTTTATACGATCTGAGCAGCGGCAGGAGGTATGAAGCAGATGCTTCTAACCCTGCTCTTATAAAAGTATACCTACAGCCTACTGTTGCTAACGCGGTGGTAGTTGCAGTGAACACAGCTGCAGCCAATATTAAAACGATCAGCAGCTTTGAAGTCAGAAATTTTATAGATTACTCGGCTGCTGCCAATCAGGGCGACTATTTAATGATCACCCATAGGGCAATATTAAATAGCGCTGGCGGGGCTCAACCGGTGGAGGAGTATCGGGCTTATCGCAGCTCAGCAGCCGGAGGTGGTTATAACGCAAAAGTATATATGATTGATCAGCTTACAGATCAGTTTGCTTACGGTATTAAAGGCAGCCCCTTGTCTGTAAGAAATTTTCTGCGCATGGCCAGGAGCCGGTACGCTGCGGGAATTAAGAGTACCTTTATTATAGGCAGGGGAGTAAAGTATACTTCTGCGCGATATAACGAGACGAATCCTGTTACTGACAGGCTTAACCTGATCCCCACTTTTGGAGAGCCTGCTTCTGACGTGTTGCTGGCGGCAGAAGGCAGCAGTTCGGTTCCGTTAACACCAATAGGACGTGTTTCCGTAATTAACGGAGATGAGTTAGCCACCTACCTGACCAAGATAAAACAATATGAGCAGGAGTTAGCGCCAGTTGCAGGAGTGGGGCCAGCGCCTGGAAAAAAATATCATTCACATGGTAGGGGCCAACGATCAAAGCCTTATCGGGCAATTGTCCGGCTATTTGAATGCGCATAAGGCAATTATCAGCGATACGCTATATGGTGCGCAGGTCACGGATTTTGTCAAGAGCTCCATACCTGGCAGTGAACAAACGGCAACCGAGCGACTGAAAAACCTGATGAATAGCGGCGTGAACCTGCTTACTTATTTCGGACATTCGGCGGCCACTACTTTGGCGTATAACTTAGAAGATCCGAATAATTATTCCAATTTCGGGAAATACCCGGTGTTTCATATGATGGGATGTAATGTAGGCGATATATTTATTTTTGATCAGAACAGGGTTTCAACAATTAATACCATATCAGAAAAATATCTTTTGCCAAAGAAAGAGGCAGCATTGGAATGATGGCGGGTACCAGCTTTGGCTATGTATCTTATTTAGGGCAATATAACGGTGAATTATATAAGCTGCTTTCCAGGAGCGGCTATGGGTTAACACTTGGTGAGCTCATGCAAAAAACCATTGCCAACTATTTTGCTGCTTCAGGAGGGCAGTCAAGCGTTTTTGACCGGGCTCAATGTGAAGAATATACATTAAATGGAGATCCTGGTATCAGGTTGTATCAGTTTAACAAACCAGATTATGCTATCGAGGATGCAATGGTAACTGTTACGCCCGGTATTATTTCGGTATCCGAGCCTAATTTTTCAATAAAAGCAAAAATTGTCAATTTGGGGAAAGCAGTAAACCGCGATCTTATAGTGGAGCTGAAAAGAACCTACCCCGATTTATCTACCCGCGTAGTGAGGAGGGATACCATTCCTGGTATCCGGTATATAGATTCTATTAGCTATCAAATTGATATTGATCCGGCCGTAGACAAAGGCGCCAATAAGTTTACTATTACTGTAGACCCTGAAAATAATATTGACGAGCTTTTTGAAAATAATAATACGCTTCCGAAAGAAATATTTATTTATGAAGATGATATTAAGCCCGTCTTCCCGTATGATCTTTCAATTGTCAACAAACAGGGAATTGTGTTTGCCGCATCTACAGGTAATCCTTTTGCTGAATCCCGGAGCTACGTTATGGAGATGGATACCAGCAGGTCTTTTAATTCAGCTGCGAAAGTATCTCAAATCAAACCTTCGGCAGGCGGCGTGGTAGAGTTTAGTCCGGGTGTAACATTTAAAGATAGTACGGTTTATTACTGGAGAGTGGCCGCTGTGCCCGCAGGTAACCAGGAGCAGGTGTGGAGCAGCGCATCTTTTACTTATATACCAAGTGCCGAAAATGGTTATAGTCAATCGCATGTCGCGCAGTTTAATAATCAGTTAAATGAACATATAACTGTCAAAGAATCCGGACTTATGGCTTATGATAGTTTGTTATCCAGTATAAGAATTAGCCATGGTATGTATCCCTATACATCAAGGGCGCTAGAATTTTCGATGCAAATTGATGATGTTTACAAACAAATTGGCTTTACAGGTGTACCGGGAAGCAGCCCGAATCCGCAAATGAACTCATTGCGCTTTTACTTAATTGATAATAAAAATTTAGTGGAGATTAAGAACAAAGATATGGGAGAGGCCGGAATGTATGGTAGTTATAAACCTATAGCCTGGAACGCCAGCTCGCAATTGGGATTTTTCCAGTTTGATATTTCTACTGTATCGGGTAGAAAAACTGTTATGAATTTCCTGGATTCTATACCGACAGGCTATTATGTTGGTCTTACGGGCAGTCAATGGCAGGATACAACAAGAACTCCAATCCTTCCTGCCATTTGGCAGTCGGACACCGCTGTTTTAGGTAGTAATAATTCTCTTTACCACAAGCTAAAAGCGATAGGGTTATCTGGTATTGATCAAATCATATCTGATGTTCCCTACGTATTTATTTATCAAAAGGGAAAGCCGAATCCTTTAGCCCAGGTTGTTGCAGGAGCTATCTCGGAGAAATTAAGCGTCACAGTTAATGTACCTATCAGCAGAACAGAAGGTGTTTTAAGGTCTTCAGCTTTTACAAAAGCCAAATCCTGGAATCAGTTAATTTGGGATGGTCGCAGCCTGGAAAATCCTTCAACCGATCAGGCATTTATTTCTGTTTCAGGAATCGATAAAAATGGTGCTGAATCGAAGTTGATGGATAATATACCTGTTTCGCAAAAGAGAGTTGATCTTTCTTTAATTAATGCGGAAAATTACCCAGGTATAAGAGTGAGTCTTCAAACGATAGACACAACTAACCGTTCTCCTTACCAGCTAAATTATTGGAGAGTATATGGTGCACCTGTTCCGGAAGGGGCTGTGGTCCCCAATCTTTACTATAATAAGATTGATACGGTAGATGTAGGAGCGCCGTTAAATTTAGGCATAGCATTTAAAAATGTTAGCAGTACCAATTTCGATAGCTTAAAAGTTAAACTCTCCATCCGCAACCGGGACAATATAGAAAGCATTATCCCAGTTGCTAACTTAAAACCTCTTATTGCCGGTGACACTGTCAGGATTAATATACCTGTCAATACAAAATCTTTGACAGGAAATAATTTGGCTCTTTTGGAATTTAACCCGGGAGTGCTACAGCCCGAACAGCACCAGTTTAATAATTTTATTTATCAGAATTTTTATGTACGCGGTGATTCAATCAGCCCTTACCTGGATGTAACTTTTGATGGCGCCCGTATACTGAACAGGGATATTGTTTCCAGTAAGCCCACAATTTTAATGAAACTTACAGACGATTCCAGGTACTTGTTATTGAATAATACCGACCTTGTAAAAGTACAGTTGAAACATCCTGACGGATCAACACGGGATTACCAGTTTAACAACGACACATTAGTACTAACACCTCCCGGTCAGGGAAGTAATAACAGTAATACGGCCACGGTAACTTTTAAACCTAACCTGTTGGCGGATGGAGATTATGAATTAATAGTTAGTGCCAAAGATCAAAGCGGTAACGCAGCCGGCAATCTTAATTATCGTATTGCCTTCCAGGTCATTAATAAGCCTATGATCTCTAATTTATTGAACTATCCCAATCCTTTTACCAGTTCCACTGCATTTGTATTTACTTTAACAGGGTCCGAAATACCTCAGAATATGCGTATCCAGATATTAACAGTTACGGGTAAGATCGTCCGGGAGATCACCAAAGCCGAGTTAGGACCCCTGCGTATTGGCAGAAATATTACCGAATTTAAATGGGACGGTACCGATCAGTATGGTCAGAAACTGGGTAACGGGGTATACCTGTACCGGGTGCTCTAATTTGAACGGAAGAAGCCTGGATAGATACAGTACAAAGGATAATAATACGGACAAGTACTTCAATAAGGGGTATGGTAAAATGGTATTGATCAGATAAAATGGTTCAGTTTAAAACAGATTTATTGCATGCTGCTCTTTGATATTGTTATACCAACCTATAATAACCTCGAAGAGCTGAAGAAGTGTCTCGGAAGCCTGGAGACGCAAACTTTTCGCAATTTTAAAGTGTGGGTTGCGGTAGATGGTTCTGCCGACGGAACATTGGAGTATCTTTCTTCAGGTTGTTTCGGATTTATGCTGGAATGCCTGCAACACGCTGATAATAAAAATCATGGCAGGGCCGCAACACGTAACCTGGCATTAGGTTGCCTGACAGCGACTTATGTGTTGTTTTTAGACTCAGATCTGGTAGTAGAGCACAATTACCTCGAATCGCATTACGCTGTACTAGTCAATAATGTAATTTCCCAGGGACTTATCTGTTATAAAAGAGGCCCAATCTGGGGGAGTACGACATGACGAGGGGTATGAACCGGTTTCAGAACCACCTGGCTGAAATACCGGCAAGATATATATTAACAGGAAATGTATCAATGCCTGCTTCTTTATTTGTTAAGCTCAATGGATTTGACGAAGGCATTAAGACCTATGGTGGGGAAGATACGGAGCTGGGATGCAGAATGCAAAAGGAGTCTGGCTTGAAGGTTTTATTCAATAAACAAGCTGTCGCATTTGGAGTTATGGATAAACCTTTATCCTTTGCCCTGCAACAAAGAGAGGCATTTGCCGGCCAGGGGTTAAAGTATTTGCTGGAAAAGCATCCCTGGGCTAAAGATGTTTTTCAGGTTAATTTTCTAACCTCATGGAAAGGGACGATAATTTATCATTTAATTCCACGAAAGTTACTGATGCAGGTCGCTGAAAATCCTCGTTTGCCTCTTCCCTTCAGAATAAAAATGGTTCATTTATTAGTCTTCTACCATTTGTATAAAGGGTATCATCATTAAGAAGATGATATTTATTTTTATTGTTTTATATGCTTTTTATCGATGCCTTTTGTCAACAGCCTGAAGGATTTAATAACAGGATAAAGAAAGTATAAGTTCCGGTTTAATTTAAGTGTTTGCAGGTCTTCCGAAGAAGGTGTGGCTCTTTGTTTGAAACCGGCAAAAATAAATGCGATTTTTTCCGACAAGGAGTCTTTGAGGTATAGCTGGCTTCTGTTATCAAGGTTATCCAGGGCGCTATCGCGGTAGGATCTTTTACCCAGTAAGCGCTCCATAAAAAGGCTTTTACTTTCCCCGGTATTAAGCTATTGTTGTTTGCAGAGGATAATGGAAGGTCGAGACCCAGTAGTTCAGAGGAAAGGTAGCAGCAGACAGCTGCAGCTTTTACTAACCGGAGGTTTTTAAAAGCGTTTTTAATATAGTGAGTGTCGATGTCTTTATTGTTGGAAGGAAAATTTGACAAAGATCTACGATATTCTTAAGTACCCTGAACCCATCGTGATTAGAATGATGAATAAATAGGGTGATATAATGGGCATTGGCATTTAAAGCACTTACTTCATGCTTTGCTAAAATGATTTTATCGGAATTATTGAATAGCTGTCGATGTGCGTCGTTATGGACTTTACAAAATTCTCAGTTATCCGCCAATGGAATTCGATATGAAATTCTCTGGCATTTCCTTTGAACTTGTCGAAATTGAGGCTATTATTCCTTGTGAAGATTTTTTCTTTATAATAGCTGTATTCAATCTTGTTTTCAAAAATGTAACCATCTGCTGTCATCAACTCTAATGCCCGGCTAAAGTCGTTATGAGCTATAATCAGGTCTATATCGCTTGACTCCCTGGAAATAATATCGCCATAGAACTGCCTGGAAAATGCAACACCCTTATAAGGTGTACATTTTATGCCTCTGGATTCAAGTAGTTCTATTATTCGTTCGGTTTCTAAAGCCTGTTTAAAATTATTCTGAACTAAGAAAAACTGGCTTTGCTTTACGCGTGAAGCAATTGCAGCCGGCAAATCAACCTTGCTTAATATTTTATAGACAACAGGTTCAATTCTGTGATATTTTGAGAGGTAAATGACCTCATCCCAGTTTATTTCACAGGTATCAATGTAGTGCTGTAAGCTGGAAAGCTTTTCAGTATTGAAATGCAGCCGGCAGCATAGCAATACCATTGCTATTTCGGTTCCGTATTTTGATTTCACGTCTTCGATAAGTATCATAGCTGCTGCATGTTATAAAGCTGTGCAAATGCGCCATTTTTTTCAAGCAATTCGTCAAAAGTACCCTCTTCCGCAATCCGGCCGTTTTCCATCACATATAAATAATCGGCGATCTTCAAATTATATAATCGATGTGTTATCAAAATAACCATTTTGTTTTTTGCAATGGCTTTGATCTGTTTAAATATCTCGAATTCGGCAGGTGCATCTAATGCACTGGTAGGCTCGTCCAGAACAATGAGTTGAGCACTATCACGGTAAAAAACTCTTGCAAGTGCAATTTTTGCCACTCGCCGCCGCTCAATTGTGCGCTGCCTTCAAATATACGACCCATGCGGGTTTGATACCCCTCCGGCAATTTTGATATCAGGCCTTCAGCTCCGGCAGCCTGTGCAGCGGAGCGGATATCAGCTTTAGTGTTGTCTTTATCAGGTTCGCCCAGAACAATATTATCTTCTATCGTAAAAAGTATTTCTCAAAATCCTGGAACAGGAAAACAGTCTGGCTTTTGTACACATCCCGGGAAATATTCAATTGCTGTAGTGTCAAAGGTTATTTGCCCTTCATTAGCTTTATACAATTTAGCCAGCAGTTTAATTATTGTAGACTTCCCTGATCCATTTTGTCCCACAATAGCAATGATCTGTCCGGGTTTGCATTGAAGGGAAATATGGTGCAGTACCGGTTTGCTGTCGGGGAGTACTGGAAACTCAGGTTGTTAACAGCTAATCCCGATTGAGTAAGGGGAAGGGGTTTTGACTACCTTTTGTTGAGATAAGGGTATATCAAGAAATTGAAACAGATCTTGTAAAAAGATGCGCTGCTGAAAAATCTGCACAACGCTTTGCAGGAAATTTTTAGAGTTGTGCTGCAGATTTTGAAATCCCTGTATGTATACCACAAATAAGCCAAGGGTTACAGCGCCCTCAATCGTTTGCCTGGATAATATAGCAAATATAATCGCCATGGCGATTATTTCTACTGCTTCTGCAATGAGGCTGTAGTTAGTAAGCTTTTTATTTAAGCGTTGCTTTTGCAGGCGAATGGAACGGCGGATGCTAACGAACTTCTCAATAAAAAATGACCCAAACCCAAAGACCCGTGTTTCTTTTGCAAAACTTACACCGGTTAGTACCTGGTGTAAGTAGTTACTTTCACGTTCAAGAGGCGTTAGCTTCCGTTCCTGCTGCATAATGGCAATGCCATAATACCATTTATGGCAGCCAGGGGAAGAGAGAAGGCTATAAAAAGTAAAAAAAGATTGCATGCTGATAAAAAACAAGAGTAGAAACAATAGGGCGAAGCCAGACGTGATAAAAGCTGTAAAGCTGGTCAAGAGCATTCCTGCCCTGTAGAGCGATTGCTGTTGCGCTAAATGCATATTGTCGTGGTATGCCGGGTTTTCGTAATATCCGTAATCGACGTTTACTGCTTTTTCCAGTACTTGTTTGGAAAGGTAATCGGTAAGCCTGGGTTGATAAATGGTGATAATATAGTTGGCATATTGCTGCGTAAGGGCAAGTAGCAATTGAGAAACCAGGAAGTAAATAATAAAAGGAACAATTTCTGGAAAGGCTTGTTTACTAGTAACTCCTTCAACCAACATTTTAATAAAGTAAAGGAGGCCACCGGCAACAGCGCCTGTATTATATGCAGGCTTAAAGTCAGTAAAGCCAAAGAGTTACTAGTCTGCCATAATAGTATCAGAGAGCGCCTGACGTTTTTAACCAGGTCTTTGTGATTGAAATTTTTAATGCTTTGCCATTTATTTTTATATACGCTTTGCACAACGTACTCCTCAGGATTGCAAAAGCCTGTTATTATTCTTCCACCAGCAACCGTCCAGGCATGTGCCTCGATCTCATTTTTGGCAAGGTCTTTTTAAAACCAATGAAAATTACACAGGGTATTTTATAAAAGTTACAAAGCAATTTTGCCTGGTAAGCCTGGTGCCGGCATACATTTTTCCAGGATATATATTTTGCCACAACTTGTATTGCCCAGCCTATATCACTTGCTTTTTTTTTTGAGGCAATTGATTGACTCTGGCTGAGGGAGCTGTTTTTTCTCCAAACCTGGCCCGCCGGTTAAAAAAATCTAAAAAGGAAATAGGTATATATAGAGATCCCCAATGCCTGAATCACTATGGTTTTCCTGGATGGGCCTAATCTCAAAAAAAAGATTTGATTTTGTTGATCATTCTTTTGTAATCAACTTCTTCGAAATAAAAAGCTGAATAGTACTATTTACCTGCCTTTCACAATCGGATTTTGTAATGTCATACTCACTTTCCAGTTGCCCGCAAATAGCGTCGACTGATAGATTATTTTCAATTCCTTTAAGAATTTTAAAGGAAGTTTCATTTAAAGAAAAGTACTCATTGGTGGCGCTGTTAAATGCTACGCCTTCTTCACCTAACTGTGTTATTAATATATCTTTTGCGTTAAACTGATAGTTCATTCCCGTATGTTTAAACTAGTCGAAATTGGTTTGTAAAAATAAGGCAAATTGTAAAGCCTTTAATAAGCACTGCATTTGATAAGGCTGTGTATATTTCTGGTTGAGGTACAATTGCCAGGTGTTAGACAACTCGCTTGTGTTTATGTAATAATTGGCTGCAGTGCTCAGGCTGATTTTTTTATCGCCTCAGTTAATTCGGCTGACTGAGCCTTTGCACGATATACAATATCGGCGCTTTGCAAACCTTTTCGCTTCTCAAATAGAACACGATCAGGTATTTTCCCTTTCATCATTTTTTTCACCAACATTCTGTTGTTGTAATGCTCATCAAAAAAACCTCATTAGGAATACTGAAAAAATAGTTCATTAAATCTATATCCGTTGTTGGGTCCATTAAGTTGAAGCCGAAATAATGACTCGATGCAGCTCCAAAAGTGCTTCTGGGGAAATATGAATTAGTGAATCGTTCTTTTTGTTTCCTGATATCCCAAACAGGGGATTAAAATCCTTTTCGTTTTGATCTATGTCGTTTAAGATATCATAATCTTCCAGAATGTGTTTCGTAGCAAAAACGCTGGATACATAATTTGGCAAAGTATTACTTGCCCGGTCTTTTCTGTTTTTCAGAAAATTAGAGAAGTGTTTTTTAGCAATAGGTTTAATCAGCTGATTTCTTAAAAAAGATAAGGGTGTCGTTTTAGTCTTGAAAAACTGAATGGCAGTAGGTAATCTATACCGACAAAAGATACGCTACCATTACCTCCTTCACCGGTCAATAGGGTAGAAAAGCCAAGTTGTTGAGTAGTTCTGAAAATGTCGAGCATCCAGTATAAATTGCATGAAGCATGAGATGGGGCATCCAATATATCTATTGCATCTGTCATGCCTTTAAGAATACTGTAATGCTGGGAATTTAACAGGACTGGTTGCATATTACCTGCGGCCTCTACTACCTGCATAATGAGAGGCAATTCATTTAGAATCCGGTTCTTGTTTTCCGGTATAACAGATATCTCTTTTTCAAATAATGGTACGTGGCTGAAAGTTGTAAGATGTTTTTTTGCTCTTTTAAAAGGTCCGCGGCTATATAACTTACAGCGCTACTGTCTAGACCGCCGCTTAGCATAGACGCAACTGACGGACTGCTGTTGACCCTTGATTTTACTGCGCAGGTAAAAATCTCCTGCATTTCATCAACGTATTGTTGTAATTGTTTGTATTTTATTACTGGATACTCCTTATCAGGCCAATATTTTTGTAGAGTTAAGATTTTATTCTTTACAGAAAGTGTGTGTGCAGGTGGCAGGGAGTAAATATTTTTATAGTATGTTTCATGCAGCGTTTGGTTGTCGTTCCACAGTGTTAAATTTCTTATAAGGTGTAGTTCATTGAGTTGCTTGCGATAGTTTTTCAGGTGTAGAAGACTTTTAATTGAAGAGCTAAAGTAAAAACTGTTTTCTCTACTGTAATAGTACAATGATGTATAACCTAATGGATCGCGCGCTAAAAACAGCTCACGTTCTTTAAAATCAAAAATAGCAACGCTCCAGTCGCCGTTTAAATGGTGAATAAATTGCTTCCCCATTTCAAGTAAGCTCTTAGCATAAGCCATTCATCGGCATATAGATGATCAGCTTTTAACTGTAGCTGTTGAATTATTGCAGCCTTGTTGTTAAGCAAACCTTGCGCAGTAAACAAAATTCCGACTTCTGGTAAATAACAGGAAGATTTACCGATAAAATGTTACTTGAGTCACTACCAGAAATATGTCCGAAGCTGGTATTTTGCTGCGTAGAAATTGACGCTTCTATGCGGAAAATGCTTAACAGGATCATACATCTCTTGTTCTGTATAACCCGGCTCATTTGGGGAACAATGCCAGTAACCTAGAATCTGACCCATTTTTAAGTTTTGGAAATAAAAAAGCAGAGAATATCTCTGCTTTGTACAATACCTTTCTAAACAGTAGTTGAATTACGATTTATCAGGCCCATCAGGACCGGCAGTACCACCATTGTTAATTTCAATTTCAGTTACTTCTGGGGTTATCCATTGTTTTTTAGTTTCCATAAATTAAGATTTTTTAAATTAGGGCTATATACGTTAATAAGCTGCAATATAGCTATTTATTAAAATTATGCAAATTTTTTTTTATGAAAAGCGGAATTCAGTAAAGCTGTTAACGTCGTTAGGCCGGGTGGCCATAAAATGCGGAACCGTATTCAAAATTTGGCCCACCAGCGAAAACTGCAGCCTGCTTTTTTGCATAGCCGGTATCCAATGATTGCGGTATACATTATCGGACAAAGCTTTAAAAGCATCAATATTTTTGATGGGGCTTATTTTCATTTCAATTCCTTCTTTCTCAATAAAAATGATCTTTTCCACTTCAACCGGGTCTGTTGCAAATTGCCCGTGAAAGGAAAACCCGAATTTATCCCGGTCGCCGTCATCAAAAATCTTTTGCTTATCAGCAATATTTAGCAAACTTTGTTGGTCCAGTGTTTGTTCCCAAAGCCGAATCATAGGGTAGGAGGCCTGCGCATAACACTTCCCATCTTTAATAAATAATATGGCAGTATCGTCAGTGAATGGTTGATAGCCTAGTTCCTGTAACTTGACAGCTAGGGTGGACTTTCCCGTTCCGGATGGCGCCGCAAAAAGAGTTACCTTGCCTGGTTGCGTAAAAACACCCGATACATGAAACGGGATCATATCCCGCTGGTACAAAATAGCCGCTAACCCGTTGGAATAAAAATAGATCAGGTTGGCATGATAATCTGCAACAATCGGCTCAATAATCACCTGGTTGCCACCGGAAATGTAGAAGCGTATTTTTTCAGCAACAGTATAAATCATTTCATTCGCGTTGCAGTAGGCATTCCTGTCTGCATTTTGCCCTTCATCAACGAGTTGATCGGGAACGCTACCTAACCTGACATGTACCGGATTTTCCCAGGTTTGCGAATTATGTATTGGAAACAGAGCGGGAAGTTCGATTTCTGAAATTAGCGGAATACCGAATGCGAGATAATAATACGTCATTGATTTTTTTAATAACTACGTGGTTAGTTCCGGGCGCAAAAATACTTGACAAATGATAAATTTAGGTTGATAAAATTTTGGGTGCAGCTCACCTGGCCGGTAATGCTGCCTTACATTATTCATTTCCTTTAACCTTCATTCTTAAGTAATAAACCGATGGCCCTGCCGTCATAAAAAGAATATTTCTTTCCTTTCCCCAAAACAAATATTGGCCGTCCATTTTTCGGGCACTGGTATATAGGCAATTTTTCGTGCAGCAGCATCATAAACGGTAACGCCGTTGCCGGTCAGGTAAAGATTGCCCCTGTTATCTAAAGTTATTCCGTCTGACCCTTGCGAAACAAATAATTGCCTGCCTGATAAAGTGCCATCGGGATTGATCGAAAACCTGTAGGTTTTATTGTCACCAATGTCGGCCACAAAGAGATAGCGCCCGTCTGCCGAGCCGGTAATGCCATTAGGTTTTACCAGTTCGCTGCTTACCGTTATGGGCTGAGTAGCGCCTTTAGGTAAGTAATACACATTTTGTTCTTTAATTTCAGGCTCAGTACGTGTCCAGTAATCGCGCTGGTAATAAGGGTCGGTGAAGTAAATGCCTCCTTTACGGTCGATCCATAAATCATTAGGGCCATTTAGTTTTTTACCACCAACCTTGCCCAATAGTACTTTTACAATATGTCCCCTGGTATCTATCGACCATATTTCATTATTTTCGTCGGCACAGGCAATAATATTTCCCGCTGCATCAATATCCAAACCATTAGATCTGCCGGCGTCTTTTTTAAATTCCCACAGCACCGTGGTTGCCGGATCGTAGCGCCATATTTTATTGTTGGGCTGATCAGTGAAATATACCTTCCCTTCTTTATCGGCAACGGGGCCCTCGGTGAAAATAAATTCATGCTTTATTTTCATAAGGCCTTCAAAACTGCTGGCAACAATACCGGCTGAGTCAAAAAAGTTGTCGTTTGAGCCCAGGCAGGAGCCCAAAACAAGGCAAACCATACCAGTAGAATATATTTCATGACCTAAATGTATTAATAATACCCTTCAAATCAATTAGTTTTATCTTTTTGCTCCATCCTGGCTCCCGTAAGCACTTAAACTGCCGGTAAACTGATCAACTTATCAACCAAAACACTTACCTTTGCACCCCCAATTAGTTCTTTTTAGGTTTTCTGTATGGAATAATATCGATACAGAACGAGGAATTTGGGAGCTCTTCCCGGAATAACCGGCAGAGCGTTTGAACCATAAATCATTTAAAAATGGCAAAAGAAATCTCCGGCTTTGTAAAGCTGCAGTGTAAAGGTGGTCAGGCCAATCCTGCACCTCCCATCGGTCCGGCGCTAGGTTCCAAAGGTGTTAACATCATGGAATTCTGCAAGCAGTTCAATGCGCGCACACAGGACAAACCAGGAAAAGTACTTCCTGTATTAATCACTGTTTATACCGACAAAAGTTTCGACTTTGTAATTAAAACGCCTCCTGCTGCGGTGCAGCTGATGGAAGCGGCTAAAATTCAGAAAGGTTCTAAAGAAAGCAACCGTGCCAAAGTAGGTAAAGTTACCTGGGAGCAGGTAGAGGCAATCGCAAAGGATAAAATGCCCGACCTGAACTGCTTTACTGCTGAAAGCGCTATGAAAATGGTTGCAGGTACAGCACGTAGCATGGGATTAACTGTAGAAGGTAAAGCCCCTGGGAAAATTAATCCATTAAACCCTTAAAAGAATTACAATGGCAATTACAAAGAAAAGAAAAGCTGTAAATTCCAAGGTGGATGCTAACAAAGCTTATACGCTTAATGAAGCTTCTTCATTGGTTAAAGAAATAAATGTTGCGAAATTTGATGCTTCTGTTGATTTGCACGTACGGTTAGGCGTTGATCCTAAAAAGGCAGATCAGGCAATTCGCGGCACTGTTACCTTACCTCATGGTACCGGTAAAACAAAAGAGTGCTGGTGCTTTGCACTCCCGACAAAGAAGCTGCTGCTAAAGAAGCAGGAGCAGACCATGTAGGTTTAGACGAGTTTATCCAAAAATTGAAGGCGGCTGGACAGATGTAGATGTAATCATCGCTACACCTGCTGTAATGCCTAAAATTGGTAAATTAGGTAAAGTATTAGGTCCTCGTAACTTAATGCCTAACCCTAAAACAGGTACTGTTACCAATGATGTGGCTGCTGCAGTAAATGAAGTTAAAGGTGGTAAAATCGCTTTCAAGGTTGATAAAGCTGGTATCATCCACGCTTCTATCGGTCGTGTAAGCTTTTCTCCTGAAAAGATCGCTCAGAACGGACAGGAGTTCATCAATGCTATCATTAAAGCAAAACCTTCTACAGCAAAAGGTACCTATTTAAAAGGTATCAGCATGGCAAGCTCTATGAGCCCAGGCATTGCTTTAGACACTAAAGGCTTTGTTCACTAATCAAGTTGTAGTACAGCCCTAACCGGCAGGTATAACACAACCGCAACAATTTTAAACACAGTCAAATCGAAATAAAATGACTAAAGATCAAAAAAACGAAGTAATTGAAGTATTGAAAGGTAAGTTCTCTCAGTACGACAATTTCTATATAACCGATACAGAATCGCTTACTGTAGAGCAGGTAAGCAAATTACGCCGGGCTTGTTTCGACAAAAATGTTGAAATGAAAGTGGCTAAAAACACCCTTATCAAAAAAGCACTGGAATCTCTGGATGCTGAAAAATACGCAGGTGTTTACGACTCTTTACATAAAGTAACCGCTTTAATGTTCTCTGAAAACCCCAAAGAACCAGCTGTTATTTTAAGCTCTTTCCGTAACGAAGCTAAAGCGGAAAGACCTGAATTGAAACTGGCTTTTATTAACGGCGACCTGTATGCCGGCGACAGCCAGCTGAAAGCATTAACACAAATCAAAACCAAGAACGAGCTTATCGGCGAAGTTATTGGCTTGTTGCTTTCCCCGATTCAGCGTGTTATTGGTGCTTTACAAAATAAGCCGGAAGGAGATGTTGCTCCGGTTGCTGCTGAAGCAGCGCCAGCGACTGAAGCGCCTGCAGCAGAAGCACCAGCTGCTCCTGAAGCTCCCGCAGCAGAAGAAAAACCTGCAGCTGAGTAATCAAACAACGCTGTATTGTTAATTCTGAGCTTTGGCGAAGAATAGGCAAACACGGAAGTTCATTAGGATTTAGTTCTTTTTATAAATCATCCTTATTGAGAATAAGGAGAAACAATTTTTAAACCCGCCGTCGGATCCATTTATTAAGCCTGCCTGTTGGCAGACAGGGAAATGAAGACGGTAAAAATTAAACAAAATGGCAGACATTAAAAATTTAGCAGAAAGCCTGGTAGGTTTAACTGTAAAAGAAGTACAGGAATTAGCAGATTTCTTAAAAACTGAATACGGAATCGAACCAGCTGCTGCAGCAGTAGTAGTTTCTGGCGACGGTGGCGGCGCAGCTGCTGCAGAAGAAAAAACAGCATTCGACGTTATCCTGAAAAGCGGTGGTGCTTCTAAATTAAACGTTGTTAAGATCGTTAAAGACTTAACTGGTTTAGGTTTGAAAGAAGCTAAAGAATTGGTAGACGGCGCTCCAAAACCTGTTAAAGAAGGTGTGAGCAAAGCTGAAGCTGAAGATATCGCAGCTAAATTGAAAGAAGCTGGCGCTGATGTTGAAGTAGCTTAATTCTTACGTATATAATTTTAAAAAGGCAATCATTTAATGATTGCCTTTTTTGTTGAAATAAGAATGGCATACAAATTGTGTATAAAAAAAAGTTAACATCTATGCTTTATATTGTTAATAATTTACTGTACCTTTTGTATTGTATTTGTTTCTGAAGCGTAGCAAACAGGTAATATAGAAGCCCTAATAGCCCTAATAGTAAAGCAACGACCTGATCACCGTTCTTTGTTACCTGTTTTGCTGGATATTTAAAACACTATAAAACTTAAAAGCCCGACAAAATCCGTTAAAAATTCGTGTGCTGAAATATTCAACGTATGTGATAAAGCTTACTGCGCAAAAGCTTGATGAGATTGTCTTGAAAACCTTCTTTGAAGCACTGTTTTTTTAGCGCATTTACGCTGATTTAAAACCTATACATTATGAGCCTTAACACTAGTCTCTCACCCGGTCTTTTTAGTACCCGTGGTTGTATTGTTACTAAACAACATTTATTAACCGGTGGCGAATTGTCCTATAACGGTGGAGCAACTCAACCCCGCAGTTGTATAAGCTATTAGGTAACAGTACTAGCACCTCTGCTATGGCGCTTCCGGCAATCATCAGCTTTATGCGCTTGGTAGCTGTTTGGTTAATGACCCCCTACCATGTTACCGTGCATGAGCAGTTTTAGAAAAAGCAGGTTAAGGTATGTGATAAGCTGAAATTGGAATCAATATGAATAAAATATAAGCCCGCCCTTTTTAGCACGAGAAGCCTGCGATTTATTTCGCGGGCTTTCTTTTATGCAGGCAGTCATCTATCAATAAAAGAAGGCGGCTGTATCAGCCTAATTGCCGGCTGTGATGTACGCGGATACTTTTTCATAAGAGTCTGCAGTTTGTGCTACGGATTCTTTTATTTCTTCCACCGTCGAAAAATGCCCGCTCTCCTTTCTCTGCTTTAAGATCCGGAAAGCCAGCCTGGCGCTGATATAAGGATGGTTATTAAGCTCATCATAACCGGCCTTGTTGATATCTATTTTTTTAATGAGCTGCGGGTCTACTTTTAAGCGGGATTTAATTTTTTGGAAAGTAGAATCCGGAACTCCATAAGTTTCTCCAACCTGGTCAACTGAATAAAATCCTCCTAACTTTTCTCTGAAATTAATAATCCTGGTTGCCAGCTTATAACCGATGCCGTGTAAAGACTCAAAGGCAGCAACGTCTGCGCTGTTGATTTCAATTATTTTAGGCGTATAAAGGGGCTTGCTATCGTTAGCCAGGGTATTTTGAACGGATGCGGACGAATAGTTCCGGTTTTCTACTGAACCGCCTGCAGCCGTAGCGCCACCTGCAATAGCTATATAAGGCCTTAACCGTTGATATTCTTCCTGTCTTAAACCATAAATTTTACCCAGGTCTTCCGGTTTGCGGAATCTGCCCCTTTGTTTCGATAGTTGAGCAGGGTTCGGATGGTTTTATCCCTTAAGCCCAGCTTTTTAAAGCCATCGGCGTCCAGTGTATTGGGGTCAAAACTGAAAAGAATGCCGTTGCCGGTATTGTTATAAGTTCTTTCCGCATCATCCGACCGGAAGCCGGTGATCGTAAGCTGTTCCTCCAGGGAGCCTGCAGTTGCTGATCCCGGTTGTTCTCCTGCAGGCCGCGGGCTTTGGCCAGCCATACGGAGTCGGAAGGAGATATCTCTGCCTCCACAGGGGAGCGGGGTTCCCCAAAGGGCAAAAAGGCTACAATAAGTATCGCGGGAAGCAGGATTATAATACCCACGCGTTCTTTTTTTGAAAAAGTCAAAGACTCTTTCAGGGTGTGTTTCAGGCTCATAGATTGCAGTTTTTATAAATTTACGATTTATAAAAACCATCGTCAAAATAAAATTTGGCAAAATTATTGCTAATAACTTTTTCTTTATCATTTATCCCCTAACTTTGCAGTCCTTTTTATTTTGGCCAATAAAATTTTGACTTACGAAATGTATTCAAGTAATTGAATTTCAGTAGGATTTCTTTTAGCAATAAAAGTGGTCCTTTTTGGCGTTTCTATAGGTCGATCATTAAAACCGGTGTATAATTTATGTCTGCTACAAGCGTAAAATCAAGAGTTAATTTCGGGAAAATCAAACATTTGGCTGAAACGCCCGATTTGCTCGAAGTTCAGATTCAATCATTTAAGGAGTTTTTCCAGCTTGAAACCACACCCGACAAGCGTAATATCGAAGGCTTGTTCCGTGTGTTCAAAGATAACTTTCCTATCACTGATACGAGAAACATCTTTGTACTGGAATTTTTAGACTACTTTATTGATCCCCCGTTATTCGATCGACGAGTGTATGGAGCGTGGCTTAACTTATGCCGTTCCGCTGAAAGCGAAACTTCGCTTAAGCTGTAACGACGAAGAGCACGTAGATTTCCAGACAATCGTTCAGGACGTATTCCTGGGTAATATTCCTTACATGACTCCCCGTGGTACTTTTGTGATCAATGGTGCTGAGCGTGTAGTAGTTTCCCAGTTGCATCGTTCTCCGGGTGTATTCTTTGGTCAATCTGTTCACCCTAACGGTACAAAAATTTACTCTGCCCGTGTTATTCCTTTTAAAGGAGCATGGATGGAATTCGCTACCGATATCAACAACGTGATGTATGCGTATATCGACCGTAAGAAGAAGTTCCCGGTTACTACCTTATTGCGTTCTATCGGTTACGAAACAGATAAAGACATCCTGGAATTGTTTGGTATGGCTGATGAAGTAGCCGGCGACCAGAAGTCTCTGGAGGCACATATTGGTAAAAGATTGGCAGCGCGTGTATTACGTACATGGGTAGAAGATTTTGTGGATGAAGATACCGGTGAAGTAGTGTCTATCGAGCGTAATGAAATTGTAATGGAGCGCGATACTGTTCTGGATGAGGAAGCAATCGAAACCATCGTAGATATGGGAATCGATACGGTATTTATCCAGAGAGAAGATGTAGGTGGTGATTATGCGATCATTTACAATACTTTAAATAAAGATACTTCGAACAGTGAGCTGGAAGCGGTTCAGTTTATTTATCGCCAGTTGCGCGGTGCTGATGCTCCTGATAACGAAACTGCCCGTGGTATTATCGATAAATTGTTCTTTAGCGATAAGCGTTATGATCTGGGTGAAGTAGGGCGTTATAAAATCAACCGTAAGTTGAATATTGATGCGCCGCTGGATCAGAAAACGTTAACCAAGCTCGACATAATCGAGATCATCAAATACCTGGTACGTTTAACCAACGGTAAAGCAGAGATCGATGATATCGATCACCTGAGCAACCGTCGCGTGCGTACTGTAGGCGAGCAGTTATATGCCCAGTTTGGTGTAGGTCTGGCCCGTATGGCCCGTACCATCCGTGAAAGAATGAACGTTCGCGATAACGAGGTATTTACCCCGGTGGATCTGATCAATGCAAGAACCCTTTCTTCAGTGATCAACTCTTTCTTTGGTACTTCCCAGTTATCACAGTTCCTGGATCAAACCAACCCGCTGTCTGAAATTACACACAAACGTCGTATTTCAGCGCTCGGGCCAGGCGGTTTAAGCCGTGAGAGAGCCGGATTCGGGTTCGTGACGTACACTATTCGCACTATGGCCGTTTGTGTACTATCGAAACGCCGGAAGGACCCAACATTGGTCTGATCTCTACACTTTGCGTACATGCTACTATCAATGAAATGGGCTTTATCGAAACCCCTTATCATAAAGTAGTAAATGGTAAAGTAGATGTTAAGAAACTTAAATTCTTAAGTGCAGAAGAAGAAGATACAGCGAAAATTGCCCAGGCTAATACAGCGTTAGATGCTGAGGGTAATTTTGTTGAAGAGAAGATTGAAAGCCGTGAAACAGGCGACTTCCCGATCCTGGATAAATCAGAAGTGGAATACATGGATGTAGCTCCGAACCAGATCGTAGGTTTGAGCGCTTCCCTGATTCCGTTCCTGGAGCATGACGACGCCAACCGTGCGTTGATGGGATCGAACATGCAACGTCAGGCGGTGCCTTTATTACGTCCGGATGCACCGATCGTAGGTACAGGTCTGGAAGGAAAAGCAGCACGTGATTCGAGGATCCAGATCCACGCAGAAGGTGATGGTGTAGTTGAGTTTGTAGATGCTACTGAAATTCATGTGCGTTACGACAGGGATGTGAATGAGAAACTGGTAAGCTTTGAAGAAGATCTGAAAGTATACAAACTGACGAAGTTTATCAAAACCAACCAGGAGTCTTGCATTAACCTGATGCCGGTTGTGAAGAAAGGTCAGAAAGTTAAAAACGGCGATTTCCTTACGCAGGGTTATGCTACTCAAAATGGTGAGCTGGCCTTAGGTAAGAACCTGAAAGTGGCGTTCATGCCATGGAAAGGGTACAACTTCGAGGATGCGATCGTAATCAGCGAGCGTGTGGTGAAAGAAGATATGTTTACTTCGATCCACATTTCTGAATATGAACTGGAAGTTCGTGATACTAAATTAGGTGAAGAAGAGTTAACAGCTGATATCCCTAACGTATCTGAAGAAGCTACCAAAGACCTGGATGAGAACGGTATTATCCGTATCGGGGCGCAAATTAAAGAAGGCGATATCCTGATCGGTAAGATCACTCCAAAAGGTGAAAGCGATCCGACTCCGGAAGAAAAATTACTGCGTGCCATCTTTGGTGATAAAGCAGGTGATGCAAAAGATGCTTCTCTGAAAGCGCCAAACGGGGTAGAAGGTGTGGTAATTGGTAAGAAGCTGTTCCAGCGTGCTAAGAAAGATAAGAATGCCAAGGTTCGTGAAAAAGCGGCAATTGAAAAGTTAGACCGCGTTCACGAAAAGAACGAACAGGATCTGTTGAACGTATTATTGGAGAAACTGGGTACTTTATTGGAGAACCAGACTTCCGTTGGCGTTAAGAACAGCTTTGACGAGATCGTAATTGGCAAGAACTCTAAGTTCAATGCTAAAAACCTGGCTTCGCTGGATTATGCCAACATCAATCCTTTGGGCTGGACTACCGACGAAAAGATCAACGACCAGGTAAATACTTTGTTGCACAACTATAATATCAAGTTCAACGAAGAGTTGGGCCGTTACAAAAGAGAGAAGTTCAATATCTCCATCGGTGATGAGTTACCTGCCGGTGTGTTGAAGCTGGCTAAAGTATACCTGGCGGTTAAGCGTAAGCTGAAAGTGGGTGATAAAATGGCGGGTCGTCACGGTAACAAAGGTATCGTTGCGAAAATCGTTCGCCAGGAAGATATGCCGTTCCTTGAGGATGGATCACCAGTGGATATCGTATTGAATCCGTTAGGGTACCTTCCCGTATGAACCTGGGGCAGATTTACGAAACTGTTTTAGGCTGGGCTGGTAAAAACCTGGGCGTAAAATTCGCCACGCCAATTTTCGACGGTGCCTCTACGGAAGAGATAGAAAAGTATTGTGAAGAAGCAGGTATTCCTAAGTTTGGTCACACACACCTGTACGATGGTGAAACAGGAGAGCGCTTCCACCAGAAAGCAACAGTGGGCGTGATCTACATGATCAAACTGCACCACATGGTGGATGATAAAATGCACGCACGTTCTATCGGGCCATACTCGCTCATCACACAACAGCCGCTGGGTGGTAAAGCTCAGTTCGGTGGTCAGCGTTTTGGTGAGATGGAGGTATGGGCACTGGAAGCATACGGCGCCTCTAACATCCTGCAGGAATTATTAACCATTAAGTCGGATGATATCATTGGCCGCGCCAAAACGTACGAAAGTATTGTAAAAGGTGAAAACGTACCGCGCGCCGGGGTTCCTGAGTCATTCAATGTATTGGTACACGAGTTAAGAGGTTTAGGTCTTGACCTGACGTTTGAATAAATTTTAAAGTCCATGGACCATCAACCATGGTCTATGGACTCTTCAAAAAGTCAGCGTCCGAATCTTAAATCTTAAAAATAAAAAATCTTAAATAGAAACATGGCTACTAAAAAGACAATCGTCCGAAAGCAGCGTTTTCAAGAATAACCATTGGCCTTGCTTCGCCTGACTCTATCCTGGAGAAGAGCTTTGGCGAGGTATTAAAGCCTGAAACAATTAACTATCGTACTTACAAACCCGAAAGAGACGGTTTGTTTTGCGAAAGAATATTTGGCCCGGTAAAAGATTATGAGTGTGCTTGTGGTAAGTACAAGCGTATCCGTTACAAGGGTATTGTGTGCGACCGTTGTGGTGTTGAAGTAACAGAGAAAAAGTACGTCGTGAAAGAATGGGTCACATCAAACTGGTGGTTCCTGTAGTTCACATCTGGTACTTTAAATCTCTCCCTAATAAAATTGGTTACCTGTTGGGAATGAGCTCTAAGAAACTGGAGAGCATTATTTACTACGAGCGTTATGTGGTAATTCAGGCAGGTGTGCGGGAAGATAAAGGCCAAAGCTACGGCGACCTGCTTACCGAAGAAGAATACCTGGATATACTGGACGCGTTACCCAAAGACAACCAGTATTTGCCTGATGATGATCCTCAGAAATTCATTGCAAAAATGGGCGCTGAGTCTGTTCATGATCTTTTACAGCGTATCGACCTGGATCAGTTATCTTTTGACCTGAGAAACAGCGCGGCTACCGAAACTTCCCAGCAACGTAAAGCAGACGCCTTAAAGCGTTTGAGCGTAGTGGAAGCTTTCCGCGATGCCAATACACGTATTACTAACCGTCCTGAGTGGATGGTAATGCAATATATACCGGTAATTCCACCAGAACTGCGTCCGTTGGTTCCGTTGGATGGCGGTCGTTTTGCATCATCTGACCTGAACGATTTATACCGTCGTGTAATTATCCGTAACAACCGTTTAAAACGTTTGATGGAAATCAAGGCGCCTGAGGTGATCTTACGTAATGAGAAACGTATGCTTCAGGAAGCCATCGACTCATTGTTTGACAATAGCCGTAAATCTAATGCCGTGAAAGCAGAGGGTGGACGTGCATTAAAGTCTCTTTCAGATGTACTGAAAGGTAAGCAGGGGCGTTTCCGTCAGAACCTTTTAGGTAAACGTGTGGATTACTCTGGCCGTTCGGTTATCGTTGTAGGTCCTGAAATGAAAATGCATGAGTGCGGTCTGCCAAAAGATATGGCGGCTGAGCTGTTTAAGCCATTTATCATTCGCAAATTAATTGAAAGAGGTATCGTAAAAACCGTTAAATCTGCAAGGAAACTGGTAGATAAAAAGAAGCGGTTATCTGGGATATCCTTGAAAATATCCTGAAAGGTCACCCGATCATGCTGAACCGTGCCCCAACACTGCACCGTTTATCAATACAGGCCTTCCAGCCTAAACTGATCGAAGGTAAAGCCATACAGTTACACCCATTGGTTACTGCGGCATTTAACGCCGACTTTGATGGTGACCAGATGGCGGTACACGTACCTTTAAGCAACGCAGCAGTATTGGAAGCCCAGTTATTGATGCTGGCTTCTCACAACATTTTGAACCCTCAGAACGGTACGCCAATTACCCTTCCTTCCCAGGACATGGTACTCGGCCTGTATTATATCACCAAGGGTAAAAAATCTACTGAAACTGAAAAAGTACGCGGCGAGGGTAAAGCTTTCTACTCTGCAGAAGAGGTAATTATTGCTTACAATGAAAAGCGTGTAGACCTTCATGCATGGATCAAAGTAAAAACCAATGTTCGTAACGAAAAAGGCGAACTGGAGTTTAAATTATTAGAAACCACTGTTGGCCGTGTTATATTCAACCAGCATGTTCCCGAAGAAGTAGGATTTGTAAATGCATTGTTGACGAAAAAGAATCTTCGTGAGATCATTGGTAATATCATCGAAATCACTAACGTTCCTAAAACAGCGAAATTCTTGGATGATATCAAGCAGTTAGGTTTCCGTACTGCCTTCCAGGGTGGTTTATCGTTCAGCATTAATGACCTGATCATTCCGGAAATTAAAGCTGAATTGCTGGAGAACGCCAAAGCAGAGGTAGATGAGGTATGGGACAACTATAACATGGGTCTTATTACCAACAACGAGCGTTATAACCAGATCGTAGATATCTGGAGCCGTGTGGATACCCGGTTAACTGAAACCCTGATCCGTGAGCTGGCTTCAGATAAACAAGGATTTAACTCTGTATACATGATGCTGGATTCGGGAGCCCGTGGTTCTAAACAGCAGATCAAGCAGCTGGCTGGTATCAGGGGTCTAATGGCTAAGCCAAGAAAATCGGGTTCAACAGGTTCTGAGATCATTGAAAACCCGATCCTTTCTAACTTTAAAGGCGGCCTGAATGTATTGGATTACTTTATCTCTACACACGGTGCGCGTAAAGGTTTGGCGGATACGGCGTTAAAAACGGCGGATGCAGGTTACTTAACCCGTCGTCTGGTAGATGTTTCCCAGGATGTGGTAATTACTGAAGAAGATTGCGGTACTTTACGTGGTATCAATACATCTGCTTTAAAAGATAACGAAGATGTGATCGAACCATTATCAGACAGGATTGAAGGACGTACCTCATTACATGATGTATTCCATCCTCAGACTGATGAGCTGATCATTGAAGCGGGTACAGAGATTTTCAGCAGCAGTGGCAAGGCAGATTGAAGAAGCAGGTGTAGAGTCTATTGAAATCCGTTCGGTATTAACCTGCGAAAGCAAACGCGGATGTTGCGTTAAGTGTTATGGTAAAAACCTTGCTTCGGGTATACTGGCGCAAAAAGGTGATGCAGTAGGTATCATTGCGGCGCAGTCGATCGGTGAGCCTGGTACACAGCTTACACTTCGTACCTTCCACGTGGGTGGTGTTGCGGGTTCTGCTTCTGTAGAATCTACTTTGATCGCTAAGTTCGACGGTACTATCCAGTTTGACGGTGTTCGTTCTGTAGCTACCACCAATGCCGAAGGTGAAGACGTGAAAGTAGTTATTGGCCGTACCGGCGAAGCCCGTATCATTGATACTAAAAATGACAGGCTGTTAATTACCAACAACATTCCTTACGGATCTACCTTACTGGTAAAAGATGGTCAGAAAGTATCTAAAGGTGATGCGATCTGCTCATGGGATCCTTATAACAACGTTATCGTTGCCGAGGTAGATGGTGTGCTGAAATTTGACAATGTGATTGAAGGTATCACTTATCGCGAAGAGTCGGATGAACAAACCGGTCACCGTGAGAAAGTGGTAATCGAAACAAGAGATAAAACCAAGATACCTTCCATTATAGTAGAAGGTAAAACGGATAAATCATACAACTTACCTACCGGCTCTCATATCATGCTGGATGAAGGCGATGAAGTAAAAGCTGGTAAAGTGTTAGTGAAGATCCCTCGTATCTTAGGTAAACTGAAGGATATTACGGGTGGTCTGCCTCGCGTAACAGAACTGTTTGAGGCACGTAACCCAAGTAACCCTGCAGTAGTTTCTGAGATTGATGGTGTGGTAACTATGGGTGCTGTAAAACGCGGTAACCGTGAAATCATTATCGAGGCGAAAGATGGTGTTACCAGAAAATACCTGGTGCCTTTAACACGCCAGATCCTGGCACAGGATGGTGACTTTGTAAAAGCAGGTACTTCTTTTGTGTGATGGCCAGGTTTCACCTCAGGATATCCTTTCTATCCAGGGACCATTTGCGGTACAGCAATACGTAGTGAATGAGATCCAGGAAGTATATCGTTTACAGGGTGTAAAAATCAACGATAAGCACATCGAGGTAATTGTACGCCAGATGATGCGTAAAGTAAATATTGTTGATCCGGGAGATACCCGTTTCCTTGAAGACGACCTGGTTGATAAATTCGAGTTTGTTGAAGAGAACGACTATGTATACGAGAAGAAAGTAGTTACCGATCCGGGTGATTCTGCTAAGCTTCGTGCCGGTCAGATCATCAGCCTGCGCGACCTGAGAGAAGAAAACTCTGTATTACGCCGTAATGACAAAAAGCCTGTGGAGTACAGGGATGCACAGCCTGCCACTTCAGCGCCTACATTACTGGGTATTACCAAAGCTTCTCTGGGTGTACAAAGCTGGATCTCTGCGGCATCGTTCCAGGAAACAACCAAAGTATTGTCTTCTGCGGCTATACACGGTAAAGCAGATGAGATGCTGGGCTTGAAAGAGAACGTAATTACCGGTCACCACATTCCTGCAGGAACCGGTTTACGCGAGTTTGAGAATATGATCGTAGGAAGCAAAGAAGAATACGAACTGTTACAAACTACCCGCGAAGCCATGGCATTCGACGAGGAAGAGTAATTTCTGCAATAAAAATTTGTAAGAGCAATTCTGGATCATACCGGGATTGCTCTTTTTTATGGAAGAAAGTTGGTAGTTCACAGCTTAACTCTTAACTTTTCGATCTAAAATGTTCTAATTCTCGTTAAGCCTTTCATAAGAAAGGTTTCATCTGCACTTTTTCTTTAATTGATGATTATATTGCAGGTTTAAATTTTGACGTGATTTGGAAACGCCCATGTAAAAAGTTTTGTAGAGGGAGGATGCGGTAGGCGTTACCTGGCCACCTTACCGGGTGGGCGTCCAACCCAATTTAAAAATATAAAATATTCGGATGAAACAAGCTTATTGATTGTAAATGCTTTATTGGTTATAGCGGTAACCTATTTATTGTATAAGCAATTTACAGGCGGTTCGGAAAAGGTTGTAACGGCAGGAAGCGCATTAAAAACAAAAGACACTACCCAGGGGGAAAAAAATTGTTATTTGCGTACATGAACATGGATTCTATACAGGAAAATACGAGCTGGCGAAAGCAGTGTCGAACGAAGTGGAAAGAAGGCAGGAGGGGCTTGATGCTGAGTTGAATAAGATGGATAAGGCTTACCGGAATAAGCTGGAAGGCTACCAGCAGCGAGGCGCTACAATGACGGAGGAACAGGCCGCAGCAGCCAGGAAGATATTGAAACTACCCAACGCCAGATGCTGGAAAAAGACAATCCCTAATGGACGGATACCAAAGCTGGCTGGCGTCTAAAAATATGAGTGTTATTAAGGATATACAGGACTACCTGAAGAAGTTTAATGCTGACGGTACCTATTCTTTTATATTCTCTCACGAGCCTTTTTTTCTATTACAGCGATACGGCGTATGATATTACCAGCGAAGTAATTAAAGGTCTTAACCAGCAGTATAAAGCCAGGAAAGGAAAATAGTACAGGATCCTATAACTGCCATTCTACGATACTGTTCTCCCACTCAGTTTTATAAGGAACGCTGACACGGATATAATTATCGGTGTAGCCCTCCATCATTCCATTCTTGTTGTGATTTTCAAACAGTACTTTACGCGTTTGACCTCCATGCTGCGCCTCGAAATACTGCATTTTCATGTAAGACAGGTTACGCAACGATTTATTTCTTTCGTGGCGGGTATGCATATCCACTACCGGGCCTAAGGTAAGCGCATGTGTATTATCTCTTTCCGAATAGGTAAAAACATGTAAATAGGAAATATCCATTCCGTGAAGGAAATCATAGGTTTCTCTGAAGGCAGCTTCGGTTTCGCCGGGAACCCTACAATTACATCAACCCCTATTGCAGCATGAGGCATTAATGTTTTTATAAGGCCTACACGCTCTGCATACAGCTCTCTTTTGTACCGGCGCCGCATCATTCCCAATATTGTATTGCTGCCGCTCTGCAAAGGAATATGAAAATGCGGCATGAATTTTTGCTGTTGGCAACAAATTCTACTATTTCGTTGGTGAGCAGGTTGGGCTCGATAGATGAAATACGATAACGCTCAATGCCATCTACCTGATCCAGCTCCTGTATCAGCTTGTAAAAATTTTCTTCCCTGTTTTGAAAAGATATAGGCTCATTGCCGTCAGGACCTTTGCCAAAATCGCCCAGGTTAATACCGGTAAGTACAATTTCTTTCGCTCCGCTGCCAGCAAGGTCCTGGGCGCTTCTGATCACATTAGCAATACTATCGCTCCGGCTTTTACCGCGTGCCATAGGTATGGTACAAAAAGAGCAATTATAGTCGCACCCATCCTGCACTTTTAAAAAAGTACGCGTGCGGTCGTTGATGGAGAAAGAAGAATGAAATCCCGAAACATCCTCGATGTCACAACTGCATATCCTGGCAGAGTCGCCCTTTGAAATTTCTTTAATATGTTTGGTAATATTGAACTTTTCCGCTGCTCCCAGCACCAGGTCAACCCCGGAATTTCTGCTATTTCTTTGGGTTTTAACTGGGCATAGCAACCGGTAATCACCACAATGCTTTCAGGTGCTTTACGTTGTATGCGACGCACCAGTTGGCGGCATTCTTTATCCGCATTTTCGGTAACCGAGCAGGTGTTGATCACATATACATCGGCCTCTTCAGTAAATTCTTTTTCACAAATCCTTCATTTTCCATCATTCGCGAGATGGAAGAAGTTTCAGAGTAATTTAATTTACATCCCAAAGTGTGAAAAGCTACTGATTTTGCGCCTTGCATAAGAGTGCAAAGGTACGTTGAAAAGTTGAAAGGTTGGTCTTCCCAATCTTCCTAAGAAGGAGTAGGCAAGGCCTGTCTGTAGGGGATGCCTGGGATTGGGTAGTCTCCGGCTAACCGCTTTTGTTTTCGGGTACTACCCAAAACAAATTAGATTTTGTCTGCCCTTGTTAACCGGTCAATATATCACCCCGTTAACTAATCAACCAACCAACTAATCCCTACATTTGCTATACTATATGGCAGTCCTTCGTTTCCTATTCAGCATTTATGCCGCCATCATTTTTGTGGCTTTAATGCTGCTGATATTTCCCCTGGTGATTGTAGCGAGTTTTTTCGGCCGCATCAAAGGAGGAAATATGATTTACCGGCTTTGCGTATTTTGGGCCGACCTGTGGTTTGCCTTTACTTTTATTCGTGTTAAATCGATATATGAAACGCCTTATAACGCTGGCGAAAAAAGCATTATTGTAGCCAATCATATTTCTTACCTGGATATACCCATGCTGGTAAAAGTATTTAGAAAACCCTTGAGACCCCTGGGAAAAATTGAAATGACCCGGGTGCCGGTATTCGGCTTTATTTATAAAAATGCGATTGTAACGGTAGACCGGAGTGATGCCGCTCATAGGGCTGCCAGTTTGAAAATACTTAAATCTGTTTTAAACAAAGGAATATCCATATTTGTATTTCCTGAAGGAACATTTAACGAAACTTCAGCGCCGCTGAAAGAGTTCTATAATGGAGCCTTTAAGCTGGCCGTGGAAACCCAAACACCCGTTCAGCCTGTGTTGTTTTTAGATACTTATAAAAGAATGCACTACAGCAGTGTTTTTCGTTAACCCCGGGTGGATGCAGGGCTGTATACCTTAAAAAAATAGAACCGGGAGCCGACTATCATTTATTGAAACAAGCCGTTTTTACTCAAATGGAGCAGGCATTGTTAAAATATAATGCCAACTGGATCTCAAAAGAGTAACAATATTGATCACACATGCAGGAGCTGGAATTATACGAACCAACTAATACGAGGAAAGTTTTCGCGGAAATTATCATTCCGCTGGCGTTGCCTATCAACTATACCTGGCTCGTGCCGGAACATATGCTTCCGGGTATTAAAAGTGGGATGCAGGGTAGAAGTGAACCTGGGCAAGAATAAGCGGTATGCCGGCATAGTAAAGCAGTTGCACCATAAGGCGCCCGAGTTTTTGAGGCCAAGGAAGTATTGAATATTCTTGATGTACAGCCTGTAGTATATACACAACAGCTGCAGCTATGGGAATGGATGTCGGCCTATTATATGTGCACGCAGGGCGAGGTAATGGCAGCCGCATTACCGGCGCATTTTAAATTAAGTAGCGAATCGGTGCTGGTTTTTAATGAAGAAGCAGGTGAAGACTTTACTGAATTAGATCACGAAGAATACCTGGTAGCAGAGGCGCTGTTGATCAGAAAAGAACTGAAGTTGCCCGAAGTGCAGCAAATACTCGATTCATCGCATGTGTACCCGGTGATCAACCGTTTGATACAAAAACGTATCTGTTATGTTTGGGAAGCGCTGAAAGAAACCTATACACCTAAAAAGGAAGTATATGTTTCATTAAACCCGGAGTACAGTTCGGAGGAGGCGCTGGAGCTACTGCTCAATGAAGACAAAAGATTGCAACGGGCTGAAAAGCAAATGGAACTGCTATTGGCTTACCTCCATTTTCAGAAGACAGAGGGTGAGATTACTAAAGCCGCGTTACTTAAGAAATCAGGCGCAACGGATGCGCAGCTAAAGGGGCTGACTGAAAAAGGAATATTGGTTGTTGAAAGGAGAGTGGTAGACCGGATAAAAAGAGGCGCCAGGAATATTGAGATCAATTTTGAATTGTCGGCTGCGCAAAACACAGCGCTTGAGGAAATCAAAACTTCTTTTGCTGAAAAAACCATCTGTTTACTGCATGGCGTTACATCAAGCGGTAAAACTGAAATATATATTCGACTGATAGAAGATTATATAAGGTCGGGTAAGCAGGTTTTATATATGTTACCTGAAATTGCGCTTACCTCCCAAACGATCAGGCGTTTGCAAAAACATTTTGGCGGGCATATTGGGGTATATCATTCTAAGTTTTCCCAGAACGAAAGAATAGAAATATGGAATAAAGTAAAAGACGGAGAGCTGAAAATAGTATTAGGAGCCCGTTCGGCCTTGTTCTTGCCTTTTGGGGATCTGGGATTGATTATTTGTGATGAAGAGCATGATACCTCGTATAAACAAATGGAGCCAGCCCCTCGCTATCATGCCAGAGACGCAGCTATTTACATGTCTTCTTTGTATAAAAATTGTAAGGTATTGCTGGGAAGTGCCACGCCCTCCCTGGAATCCTATTACAATGCCTTGAAAGAGAAATACGGGTTGGTGAAGTTAATGCAACGTTACGGCGATGTTGAGATGCCGGTATTGGAAATGATAGATACACGCAGGCTGAAAAATAAAGATCACCATACTGCCATACTAAGTCATCCCTTATGCAATGCTATACAAACCTCTCTGGATGCAGGCAGGCAGGTAATATTGTTTCAGAACCGGCGCGGATATACACCGTACCAGCGTTGTAATGTTTGTGGCTGGATACCTCAATGCAAGCATTGCGATGTGTCGTTAACCTTTCATAAGTTTTATAATAAACTGGTATGTCATTACTGCGGTACCAGCTATGCACCTATGCATACCTGTGCAGCCTGCGGTAGTCATGATTTTGTTCAAAAGCAGTTTGGTACCGAGCGGATCGAGGAAGTGCTGACGGAAGTTTTCCCCTGGCCAAAACAGCAAGGATGGATATGGATGCTGTAAGAGGAAAAAATGCGCACGACCAGCTGATCCAGAATTTTGAACAATTAAATATTGATATACTGGTAGGAACACAGATGGTGGTTAAAGGGCTTGACTTTGAAAATGTAGACCTGGTGGGCATTTTAGATGCCGACGGTATTTTGTCGTTTGCCGATTTCAGGGTAAACGAAAGAGCCTATCAGCTGATGGAGCAGGTAAGTGGCCGTGCCGGAAGAAAGCATGGAAAAGGAAAGGTATTAGTGCAAACTTCGCAACCGGGGCACCCGGTTTTGAGGCAGGTACAGCAACATGACTATGAAGGGTTATATAACGATGAAATAGCTAAGCGGGAACAATTCTTTTACCCTCCCTTTTCAAGGATCATCAAACTCACTTTTAAAAATAAAATAAGAGATGTAGTGCACGACGCTGCAATGCTTTTTACCAATGCATTGTCTAACCGTTATAAGGAGTACATTACCGGACCTGCGGAACCGGTTATTAACCGGCTCCGGAACCAGTATTTAATGGAGGTGCTGCTGAAATTACCGAGGAATGCTAAAGTGCTGGAGCAATGTAAAAAAGACATTCTTTATCAGATCGCTTTATTACACCAGGAGCCCAGGTACAAGTCGGTAGTAGTGATTCCTGATGTGGACGGGATATAGCCATATTAAATAATTCTTGCCAAATAAGCCAATAATTCAGCACCTGGTATAAAAAGCAATTGCGCTAAAAAAGTACCCAATAGCCTGGCGATTGTCATGTAAACAATGTATCGCCGGAAAGTAGACTCAGCACATTTTCCTATGGTTACATCATCGGTCATCACCGATAAGTGAGGATCGATAAATACAAACATTAAGATAGTAGCGAAGCCATTAATAAAAGCCGACAACTGGCTGGCAGTGGTTCTGTAGTCAGGATCAACATAAGAGGCATAGACAGCAGACAGAACTCCTACTGTAAGAATAGCGACAGCGATAATATTCAGTATAAAAATCTTCCATGGAAATTTTTCCTTGAAGTGGAGCGCAGTAATATTTTCCTTTACAGGGATAGCCACATTATTCCTGAAGTATAATACACCGGCTTTTGAAAAGCCATGTAGTACTAGCTTTGACATTGACTTGTGATGACTAAAACTAACCACCGCCCTGGATAATACCCTTTGGAAAGTGGGAACAAGAAGGCCGCCCGCTATCGTTGCAAGTGAGCAGGAAAAAATGATCCACCTGAATATATCGGCGTGCCCGTTTATTCCAGCTTTAATGTCATTTTCCACAGTTTTTGCCAGTAGCGGCGCCTGGAAGCCATTAGCCGTTCTTGATATTAAAACAAGGATATTGAATAATGCAAAAGATATGGCAATTCTACCGGTACGGACGCCTACTATCCTAACCGAATAGGAAAGTGTGGTAATCAAATTAATCAGAAAAGTTAATACCAGTACAATGATGATTTGCGAAGACATGAAAGCAATATTATGTAGTATACGAAATTACTTCACTTTACTTGTATCCACCGGCCAATCGTCTGTTCTGAAGGGTGCAACAGGCAGTCCTTCTTTGCTGAATATATTAGATATGCCACCATTGCTGAATGAAAATCTTACAGCAACAGGAGTTTTTACATCACTACTGGATACTACCAGCCGATCTTTTTCTATCTTCACTACTGCCGGTACAAAAATTTTATCTGCCCCGGCTATAAAAAAACTCGGTAGCTGTTTTGCCTGTATTGAGTTTAAACCCGTTGGGCGCATTATCAAAATATAAGCTCGCTTTATTACCGTTTATATCCATCCGGTTAAACATAGGACTTTTATAGCCGGTTATTCTCCTTCCATAAGTTTCGGCCAATGCATAATTAGCCAGTCGTAAAGCCACATCTTTCTTGTTAGTGGGATGAATATTTTTTACGTCGTTTACCAGGTCTGAAATAACTACCATGCCTGTATTAGGTACCGCTAATGCTTTAGCCTGTTGTTCGCGTATCAGGTTGCCCACGTTATAATTGCCATAATTAAAAGGAGCAATTTGCACATAATAAAAAGGAAAATCTTTGTTCCATGCAGCTCTCCAGCTTTGGATCATCTCGGTAAATAGCTGGCCATAGGTGAACGGCATTACCGTATTCCCTTCTCCCTGATACCATATGGCACCCGCCACGGAAAGATTGAGGAGTGGGTAGATCATCGCGTTATAGGCATAACCAGGCCTTACAGGCCACCAGGGTACTGTTTTTGCATGGCAGCAGATTTTGCCAACACTTCGTTACCGGCTACTTTCTCCGCTGGCGTCCAGGTTTCGGCTGGTGTACCGCCCCAACTGGTATTAATTACTGCAACGGGTACGTTTAGCTTTTGTTGTAATTCCTTTGCGAAGAAATAAGCTACGGCGCTAAAGCCCTTTAAAGCATCGGGGCCGGAGACCTTCCAGTTGCCTTCGAGATCATCCTGCGGATAAGGAGCCGTTGTTTTAGCAACATGAAATAACCTGATATGGTTGTTTTGGCTATGAGGCATTTCATCAATGATCTGCTGCAGCTTTTGCAGGCTACTCCATTCCATGTTCGACTGGCCTGAGCATACCCATACTTCTCCAATCATAATATTTTCGAGCACAATTGTATTTTCTCCTTTTAGCGTAATGGTGTAAGGCCCGCCGGCTTCAGGGGTTTTTATCGTTAATTTCCATCTGGCATTTCCGTCTGCCATTACCGAATCCTTTTGATTGTTCCAGGAGGTAGTAATATAAATTTTTTCAGAAGGGTTTGACCAGCCCCACAATGCGGTTTCACTCTTTTGCTGTAGTACCATATTACTTGCGATGATATGAGGCAATCTTATTGCACCATAGGCAGTGCATGCCAAGGCAAGTGTCGTGCAGATAAACAGGAACCTTAATACCACTTTAAACAATAAGCGGGGCGTTGCTACAATCATTACAAAATTATTTAGGAGGCCTAAGTTAAGGCTTTATTAGTCTTTGGGAAACTCTTTAAATAATTGTAGTAAATGTTCTTTCTCTTTGTTATACCTGGGGTCATCAATAAGATTAACCCTTTCAGACGGATCACGCGATAGGTTAAATAACTCCTGTTGTAATGTTCCCGTGTTGTCCTTTTTGTGATACGCAATTTCCAGTCGCCGTCTTTCACTCCTTCCAGTACTGTATTGTGATAATAAATAGGGCGATGTGGATGATTATAGTTTTTTATTGTAAGATACCCCGATATAGACTGACCGTCTAATGCATTTGCCGGAAGTTTGGATTTCGTCCATTCGGCTAAAGTGGGCAGTACGTCCACATTAGATACAGGCTTCAGTAATACTTCATTATTTAAGGTGTGCCCCTTCCAATAAACAATAAACGGTACCCGATGCCCACCTTCATACGAAAGTGCCTTCGAGCCTCTGAAAATGCCCGCGGCTCCTACATGATAAGGTTGCGTATGGCCATCGTCATACATTCGTTGCGGTGCATTAAGCCAGGGGCCGTTATCACTGGTAAATATAAAAATAGTATTATCTGCCTCACCCGCCTCTTCTATAACGCTCCAGATCTTTGCAAGCCCATTATCCATGTCTTCAATTACATCACCCAGTTCGCCTCCTGCAGAACTTTTGACCCGCTTTTTCATAGCAGCAAACGCTACGGGAAGGTGAGGCATGTTGTGTGCCAGGTAAAGGAAGAAGGGTTTTTATTTTCTACAGATCTTTTATAAATCCGCCCGCTTTTTTCATAAATATCGTTCAATATACTATCCGGGGCTGGTAAATCTCCGGGTAGTATTTCTGAATATCTTAATTGTTGTATCGGTTTTTACATAAGGGCTCCTGTAATCATGACTGTACATCATCCCGTAAAAAAATCAAATCCCTGCTTATTGGGTAAACCGCTGCCATAATCGCCCACATGCCATTTGCCAACGGCCCCGGTTGTATAGCCGTTGGGTTTTAGTACTTCTGCAATGGTTATTTCGCTTTCAGGCATGGTGATTTTATTGCCCGGGCCAATAACATAAGTAATGCCCGAACGGGTGCAATAACGACCCGTCAGCAATGACGCGCGTGAGGGAGAACAGATAGGAGACGTAGTTACAAAATTGGTAGCCATAACACCGTTACGGGCCATTTTATCCAGGAATAGCGTTTGTATTAACGGGTTACCGTAACAACTGATATCACTATACCCCATATCATCTGCAAGAACTAAAATAATATTCGGCTTCTTTTGTGCCGACAAACCGGAGGTAATCAGTGTAAATAATGAAATAATAATGAGGCGCATGTGTGAGGTGATTTTTAATGAAAAATGAAGTATGGCTATGGTACGGAGCAGATGGTACATGTTGCAGTTGGTTAGCGTTTTAACTCTATTTTTAATACCTGCACGCCATCTTCTGTTAATGCTATTTTATCGGGGAGTATAAACGAAGTACCCTCATTATTTTTTTCAAAGAAACCGGCATGCCAGTATCTAGCATGGAACAGGATGCCACTTTTGCAAGCTGCAAAGGAAGCTCCAGGTTTTTATTTTCAAGCGCTTTTATGATCGATGCATATATATAGGTCTTCCCGTTAATTGTTTTTTGTGTAAGGCGAATATTTTCCGGGGTTTTTGAGGCAACAGGCCTGGCTCCATATATAGCTTCAGCGTTAGTAAGCATCCATCCTCCCATTTCTCTGAGCCGTCTTATAGCCATTGGTGGAATGGATCCGTCGGCTTTAGGTCCGATATTTAAAAGATAGTTACCGCCTTTAGACACATTGTTTACGAGGTAACCGATCATTTCTTTTGCCGTTTTCCAGTTATAATCTTTGGCATGCCACCCCATGAATGTACCATCGTGGCCGGTGTTTGCCAGGGCCGCTGCAGTAATTCAGACGGGTAAGCGTTGTCCATCATCTCAAGAAAGTCTATGTCGTTACCGGGATTAAGCCATGATATACGCCCGTTGATTAATGTTTTAGGACTTAGTTGCCGGATCATGGCGATTAGCTGGTCACGCCGTTTATCAGATATAAATATCTTTTCCTGCTCATCTCCCCAGGTATCAAACCAAAACATATCGGGCCGGTAACGTTCCATCAGCTCTTTACCTGCGGTAAGCATTTCCCATTCCAGTATTGCTCAAATTGAGCATCCGTTTTTTGGGGTCCAGGATGGCGTAGCTCCGCCGGGGTGATCCCAGTCTTCACAGTGCGAATAGTAGAACCCATATTTCAACCCGTATTTTTTACAGGCTTTTACCAGGTCTCCAAGTATGTCTTTTTTATAAGGAGTGCTTCCAATGTCGTAGGTCGACACTTTAGAATCCCACAAGGCAAAACCGTCATGATGTTTAGATGTGATCACAAAGTATTTCATGCCCGCATCTTTAGCTTCTCTGATCCAGCTATCGGCATCAAAATTTACAGGGTTAAATTGTTTTACCAGTGCCCGGTACGCTGCTTCAGGCACTTCCAGTCGTTGTTGAATCCACTCGAGTACCAGCTGCTGCCGTTCTTGAAACTTTTATCGGGCATGGTATGGCCGTTGTAAGTACCACCCAGTATGCTATACAATCCCCAGTGCACAAACATCCCCAGCCCGGCTTCTTTAAACCAATCGGCGCGGTTCGTAGCGGTAGCGGGCTGAGCCTGCGCATTTGTAATAGCGAACATTGTTATTGCCAAGAGTATTCTTCTCATTTTCAGTTTAATTATTCGTATCCGTTTTCAATAATAATAGTTTGCCCTTTTTTCAGGTTTACAGAAAGGATCCCTTCCTCGCTGGTATTAAAAAAGACATAGGAATGCTTCTGGTGATCCATGTTCTGAAAGGAAGTTTAAGACGAAGTATGCCGCCCTGTTCGGCTGTAATGGTTATATCGGTTGGCACGCCATTTTCTTTTTAGCCGAAATAATAAAAGCTCCTTCAGCCCTCAGCCTGTGAAATGAAACATTGTGCCAACTGCGTGGTACTGCGGGAAATACTTCTATATAACCGTCGCGGCTTTGCAACAATAACTCCTGTACACCCTGCGCAAACGCAAAATTGCCTTCGAGTGTAAATGGCCGGTATGTAAAACCGAGTATTGCCCTCCTTTTTGATCACCGTTAAGGTGAAAGCTGTTCGGCGAACAAAAATTGGACGCAAAGATCTGCAGTTGTTGTACTGCCTTATCTGCTTTATATGCCCTTGCATACAGGGCGGCCATCCAGCTAAATGAATAGCCACACCAGGCCCGCGTTCCCTTTTCTTCAATCCTGTTCAGAGAATTCTGAATAATATCTTTGTCTCCCGGTTTGTTAATATCTAAAAGGGCCAACGGGTAAATAGCCATGTAAGACGACATATGCCGGTGCGAAGAATTAAGATTCTGTCCGGGTGCAATAGTAAACCCCGTTTCGTTTGTTTCATAAGCCGGTAGCTGTGCCGCAAGTTTTTTCCAGTGTTCGGCCTCTGAAGTTTTTGGTTAGCCAATGCTACTTCGGCGGCGGCTTTAAACAAAAACTGTACAAGCGACAGATCAAAGTTGCTCCAGTTTGTAAACCAGGCGGTGATTGCATTGTCGTTGTATTCGGGGCTGGAACTTAAAGGGAGCTTTCTCTGGCCGTCTTTCATAAAGGTGATCTGTTCCATATAAGTGGCCACATCATGTATATAAGGATAAGCCCTGGTTTTCAGAAATATGTCATTCATAGACTATTTTCATTGCCAGTAAAAATGTTGCGCGCACCAGGCGCCAACGGTTGGACCGAGAGAATACTGTATCCAACCTCCCATGGGGTCTCCATTAAGTGTAACCACGCCGGGTACATTCAAACCCCAACTCCAAAATACTGCCGGGTGTATTGTTCATTTTTCTTTTTATTATTCCAGAGCCAGTTAATGTAGCTCTCTCCCTCTTGTAAATGGTTAGCAGTATATACTGGCCAATAGCTCAGTTGTGTATTCAGATCATTATGAAAATCTCCTTTCCAGGGCGGCAGGCTTCCATTATCGGCGGTCCACACCGCCTGCAATGTTATAGCAGGGGCCCCGGGGCGGGAAACAGCTCCCAGCTTATACATTTCGAGGTAGTATTGTTTTTCAATCAACGAATCCGGCAAGGCAACAGCAGATCGGGACCAGAACCTGTTCCACCAATTGATATGGCTTGTCCAGCTGGTAGGTTCTTTACTGGCTGTACTTAGCGCTGACGCCTGTGCTTTTTATCGTTAGATATAATCCATTGTCCTATAATACGGTTGCCGGGAAGCTTTTTCCAGTTAATCAGCACTTCAAAATAATGGTTCTCATAAGTAGGCTGGTGATAACGGATACTGTTGGCTGTTTCAGAAATGCTTCCTTTGGGGTACCCCAGTTTGCCCAGCCCTTCACCGGCATGGCTGTTGTCCCTGTCTCCGTTAGCCTTGCTGTTATTGTAATTATGTACGATTAGCTGGGGCTTCAGTAACTGAGCAACGCCGGGCGATTTTTTTCATCTATGTTTTCAAAAGAAAAGTAACCTACGTCTTTGGTGGCATGTATATAACAATTAAACAAGGCGCCGCTTTCAAATTGCACCGTATTTAACGCAGTAACGATATCAAGTTTATTGGATACCACTTTGCCCAGGTGGGATATTTTGAATTCCATAGCTGCTGCCGGCAGTTTAGTAGGGTAGGGCATGGCATCATATGGTTTGTCGCCCAGGAGATGGGCCGAATCATAGGTTTTGTTTTTTACCCAGCGCTGTACATCCGAAAAGTTGAATAGTGAAAGGTTCATCGCCTTTCTTTCATCCCATAGGTCGGCCCTGTCAAAAGAAAGCCTTAAGTTGCCCTGCTTTTGCCATACCAGGGCGCCCAGCATCCCATTGCCCAACGGGATAGCTTCATCCCATCGCTGTGCGAGTTGATTAAACCGGAGGTTATGACGGGGGCCGGGTTGTGCCAGCACGGTTGCTGTAAGCACAAGAGATAACAGGAGTGTGGAAACTTTTATCATTGGGTCTTTAAGTTAATGTTCAGTTGCTGTTGGTTACGTATAATGGTGAGCGGTATGGTTTTATTAAAATTTTTAAGAGTGTTAAAAATATCCAGGAAATCCTTGACGTTTTTATTTTTTTGCCGTTGGCCATCACTACTACGTCTTTGGTTTGCAGGTTTGATTGATGTAACAGGCCTTTTCCGACAGCAATAATAATTACACCGCTTTCATCCGGTAAGCCATAAGCAGAGCGATCTCCGAGGCCTTCTACTGATTTAAGCATCCCCGGAAAAATCGATAGGCTGGTCTGATGAAGTGGTGGCCGTTGTGATTTGTAATACCGGTATTGCAGGCTGAAGCGCAATTGCTTTTAACGAAGGTTTTTGTACGCCAAAAGAAAACATGTCGAAGTTTTTAAAACCTGTTTGGAGCGCCGGAGAATTGGGCCTTACGGTAAAATCTCCTTTGGCGGGATCAACAAATAACGGATCACCTTCAAGGCTGTTTTTATCGGTGCCGTTCAGCCTGGCTTTTTCCAGCGCTGACCGGTCGGGAAAAAAATTGTGGTCTATAGTGCTTCCCCAGTCATTCATGCCAATGGGCGCATAGGCCCTCATTATAATATTACGGGTAAACACGTCACCACTGTTCCTAAACCAAACATGCGGATGAAAGCTGTTGTTGATCATTATATTGTTTTCTGCTTTCCGGAAAAAGCCTTCCCTGAATTTGAGTCCTCCATTTAAAAAGAGGTTATTATAAATATGATAATTGGATGAGCCGTCGTCAAGGTCAACATCCCAACCGTGGTCACAACGCCACCGGTTATTACGTATTACTGTTGTTTCCTGCGCATCCAGTAAAATCAGCTCGGGATGCAATGCCACCAGGCTATCCATATAGCTTCTTTTAGCGGCCCAAAACGGTCTCGCCCCCACGAGTTAAAAGATCCGTGATCGCCTGTTTCCAGTACGGTGTTGAATACATCATTATATTCAATCAGGTGCCCTCCAAAACAACCGTCGCCAATATTAATGCCGGCCCTGGGCAGGTTATAAATACTGTTTCTGCTGACTTTTATTTGTGATGATACTTCTATTTGAACGCCGGTAGCCTGTTTTTCAATTTGTCCCAGATCATGAAGCAGGTTATTGTCTACAGTGCACTGCCGGGGTAGTTATTATTAAGTGGTCCTGGTGTTTTGTCCATTTCCGCATAGGGAACATTACTGCCATAACTGAAAGAAGGACTTCTTACGGCTGCCATATCACCAACAAAAGCTATAGCATTCGCGCCGATATTATAAATATGGCAGCCTGTTACCCGGTTGTTTTTATTGTAGTTGCTGAATACAATGGCATTGCCGCCCAGGCCTTCAAATATACAATCCGTTATTTTACAGTTTTCAGCACCATCAAAAAGCAAAGCACCGCCACGGTAAAAAGTCCAGTCGCTTCTCAGCAGAGGTTCTTTTGTTTCCATAAAGGTTCTCTCGTTATGTGTAAAATGCAGATTGGAGAAACTAATACCCTGTAACGGCCGCTGAACAGTGCCTTTCATTACAAAGCTTTGGGCCAGGTGGGCCACTTCAATTTTGGAAGTAGCCAGGTTAATATTTTCAGGGGATAAAAGTAGAGAAGTTTTTTCTCTTTGTCTAAGAACCACTCTCCCGGAGCATCCAGTTCTTCAAAAACATTTTCAACAAACCTCTTGTCAGGGTGCAATTTGCTGGGGCGGTTATTTTGCCAGCCGCCTTCCATTTGCAGTATTCCTGTGGCGTTTACCCCTGTAATGCGATAATGAAAGCCACCCCATTCTCCGCCATGCAATGCGTGTAGATATCCCCGGTTGGATTGGCCCATTTTTTAATTCTTTGTACATCTACGGCGTCTGCAGCTGTACCATTAAATACTCTTGCAGCGGAATCATAATTGGGGTAGCGTGCCAACACCTGTAAAACATTGTTGCAATATAATCTTTCAAATTGCCTGTTATCCTTTATCGCAGCCACGTAAATGCCTTTTTAAAATGCTGCCAGTTGAGGTTTAGCAACTTGCCGGCACTAATAATCACTTCTCCCGTCCCTTGTAAGGTCAGTTTCCGGGGTCTGAATTGTTGCGAGGTAAATTGTATGGTTGTATCCAGGTAGTAAACCCCTTTTGCAATATGGATGATCACCTCCCCTGTAAGCGAGCCGGCATACCGGGTTGCATGTTCGATGGAAAGAAAAGGGCGGGCCAGGCTTCCCGGGTTACTATCTTTTCCTTTTGAGGAAACGTATAAATGGTGCTGTGCTGACAAGGTGTTTTCAAAGCAGCAAAGCAGTATGGTGAGTAAAATTATATTTCGAAGCGGTTGCATGGAAAGGTCGTTTAAAATAACTGTTTTGCACAGTATTCAGGAAAAAATTAAAGCAAATCTGTTATAAATGTATCAAGTTAGTATTTTTATGGCGATGGTGTAAGTGCAAACGTTTGCATATTGGCTACTTTAATTTTTTTTTGATGGATATAGAAAACATTCGTGACTATTGTTTAAAAAAGATGATGTAGAGGAAACCTTGCCTTTTGGCCCTGATACATTGGTGTATAAGGTAAACGGCAAAATATTTCTGCTGATGGGAATGGATTCGAACCACTCTCTTTTAATGTAAAATGCAACCCAGATCTTGCCCTGGAGCTTAGAGAAAATTATGCCTGTGTGCAGCCCGGATACCATATGAATAAAAAGCATTGGAATACAGTAACCGTTGACGGGTCGGTATCTTTTAAACAGCTAAAAGAATGGATTGATCATTCTTATGAACTGGTGGCTAAAAAGAAGAAATAAGGGCTATAGATTCGCCAGCGTATTGGATGCAATGATGTTCCATTGGGCGCCATTATGCTGAAGCAGGTGAACCGCAGTTACCTCGAACTGTTCTTCAAATTCTTTATAGCTATACTCTTCCCAGGCCTTTTCAAAATTTGCCGGTGTCAGATCGCGATAGGCAATGGTCATATGCGGCGTAAAATTTTTATCTGTGGGCTGAACAACAGCCGGCTCTAAAGCTCCGAAGCTATTAACAATTTCCCGTTGTAGTAATACCAGGGAAATACTGTATGCCGGCTTTATAAATATAACAGGGTTCTTCCTATTATTAAAAGCGCCGAAGCCCTGTAATTTTACGGTAAAGGAAGGCCCGGGAAGTTTTAAATCAGCAAACCATTTTAGCAGCATGTTATGCGCTGTGAGGGGCCATTTGAAAGGGGCTTTTAGGGTGATATGCGGCATTGCCTTCAGCGCCCTGGCACTGTAAAAGCGCGTGGCGATATCTTGTTTTAATTCATTGACTTTATTTCGTAATTCACCGGAAGGAATAACCGCAATAAAATATAAATTGTTTTCGGGCATATAAAGTATTCATACCTGTGCCGGCCATTATTTTATTTCGTGTAAATGTTCATCCAAAAACCGGAAACCCCAGCCAGGCTGGTTATGCGGATAGGCGAAACCGTTTTTCACCAGCATTGGGTTATCAATTAAAGGATCGATCCAGTCGAAGCTTTCTACCCCGGCGCCATTGGGTACGCTGCATACCAATGGTACATCGTAGTCTTTATAATAATGTGGTAACACCGGCAGGTGGTGTGCATCTGCAAGGGCAGCACTGGCGCGCCAGGCTTCAACGCCGCCAATCCTTAAAATATCAGGTTGCCATATATCCAGCGCATTCCTGCTGATCAGTTCTTTTAAAGGTTGGATATTATATTCGCGTTCGCCCATTGCCAGCGATATACCGGTTTGTTGTTTAAGCGTTTTGTATCCTTCAAAGTTCTGATGATGTAAAGGTTCTTCGAACCAGTAGATATTCAGCTCTCTGGCCTTGTTGGCTAATTGTATCGCTTCCGGCAATTGCATGCCCTGGTTGGCATCCATCATAATATTCAGCTCATTGCCCACAGCCTGCCTCACCAGTTGGAGGCGTTCCACATCTGTTTTCCAGTTGGCAGCACCTACTTTTATTTTTACAGCCTTAAAGCCACGTTCTTTATAGTTGGTAACCTCTTCAATCAATTCATCAATGGTATAAGAAAGCCAGCCCCGCTTCCGTAAATGGCGCACTTGTCTTTATGCACCCCCACATTTCCATACAGGTTGTTCGAGCGACCTGGCCCATGTATCCCACATAGCAATGTTAATTGCCGCGGCCGCCCATTTGTTAATGCCGCCGGCCCCGAAATACTCCGAATTATGATAGAGCATAGCTTCTGCCTTGCCTGTTTCAAATGCTTCCAGTCCTACGATATGCGGCAATGCATCTTTTAAAGCGCCCAGTATAGCATTGGGCGAATATTGAAACGATAATAAATAGCTCTCACCTATAACACCGTTTTCCAAATGTAGTCTTAATACCAAAAAGATATTTCGTGCAGCGTATGTGTAGCATCCGAAATGGGTTTTTAAGCCCCGCTTTTGTTTTAAAAACTTGAAAGGATTTTATTTTAGTGGAAGAAATACCCATGTTGATCTGTAAAGTTTAATACTGTTATTTGTTATAAAACCGCCAGGTGGTTGTAAAATCTTTTTCAGGTCCTGGTTAATCAAGATAGCCCTTAGCATTTCCAGCGGCATGCTGTTTTCCCGGAGGATGGCATCATGGTATTGTTTGTAGGTCATTTTTTAGTATCTACCAGCTCCTTCTTTAATGCATAAAACTGTAAACCTCCAATCATATATGCAATCTGGTAAAGTGGACCATAACCGCCCGTAAATGACCGGCGCACTTCGCCTTCAGCGTTAGCTCTCTCATGGCCAACCCGGTCTACTAAAAAGTCGATGCATTGCTGGGGCGTCCATTTATTTAAATGATAATTCAGCGAAAAAAATAATACGGGCGCAACGATGCATACGCCAGAACAACATGCCGATGCGATCTTCAGGCCCGCGGGGAAAATTAAGGTCCCATAAAATAAACTCCCAGTACAGCGCATTCCCTTCGTGCCAGAACGGCGTGCCAAAATCACGGTAGGCTTTGGCGCGATTATTCATAAAACCTTGCAGGTGATGTCCTGCAATCAACTCATGATGAACGGTAGCACGGGAGAAGTGCGGGTTGTTACCCCGCATGCTCATCAGCTTGTCATCATAAGACATTTCGTCTGTAGGGTAAGAGATCATTAAGGTTTCGCCACCTAAAAAGAACGGGCTTACCAGTTGTTGCTGCGGGGACATCATCGTCATGCGCCAGGTTTCTTCCGCAACCGGGGGTATGGTTACCAGGTCGTTTTTCTTTAAGAAATCAACCGACTGATTGTATAGTTCCAGCATAGCTTCCGGTTGTTTTCCTGCCGGCACATAACTGTTTTTTACTTTTTCCTGTGCTGCTTTCCAATTGTTACCAAAGCCCATTTCTTTAGAAGCCTTTAGCAGTTCTGCATCACACCAGGCAAATTCTTTATTAGCAATGTCTACCAGCTCTTCCGGTGTGTAGGGAATGAACTCCAGTTTTAACTGGCGTATCAGTTCTTCCCGCCCGATAGGGTTACCGATGATACCGCTTCCGTCATCTTTTTGCACACCGGCAGATGATATTTTTTTGATAAAGCAGTAGCATATATTCCTAAAGTGCTGTCCAGTGCATAGTAGGTTTTAGGCACCCACCAGCTAAACAAAGGATCGTAGCCATTATAGAAATTAAAATAATTTTTTAGTAAAGCCTGTAATGCTTTTGCCGAACCCGACGCGGTTAAAGCCTGGTCTTTTTAAGAGCCGGACTGCCATCCAGTTTTTGTATAAGGGCGGTTACTTCTTTGCGCATATCGTCCATTTGCCTGGCTATTTCTTCGCCTTTTACCGAAAGCCGCGCCGGCGGGGTGTTTGCATTTGAAGTATGCGCTCAGTGAATGGTAATAAACCTGCTATTTCACTGTAGATCTGTTCTTCTTTTTTTTAGTTGGTATTGTTGGTCTTCCAGTTGATTTTTAAACAGTATATAATCTACTTTGCCATTAATGTTCATGGTTTCAAAGTGCATTTGCTTCAACTCCAACATATAGCTGCCGATCAGTTTCAGCAGTCGTTCGCGCCGTTCAGGAGTATTAAAACCAGCTTCACCGCGCCAGCCGTCTCCGCTCCCGTAAAAACGCATGATGCTGCCCTTGTCTGCATTAAAGCGCGTCATAATATCGTGTACCTCGCTGGTTTGCAGGTAGAGTGGGCTGGCGTTTTGGGATAAAGCAGCTTGGTATACCAGCAGGAGGCAGATGATTAAAATCCTTATCATGTACAAAGTTTAGTAAGGATGAAGTTAATCGCTTCTTTGTAAAAGAAGCAGGTTTACTCAATAAAAGCATTAAGAAAAACTGCCGGTACAAAAATACTGGCAGCTCATGGGGATGATGATCTGATATATTAATCAAACAAATCCGAAGATAAATAACGGTCGCCGCGGTCACAGATAATACAAACAATAACTCCCGATTCCAGCTCTTTCGACAGCTCAACAGCGGCATGTACAGCGCCGCCACTGCTCATGCCCGCAAATACCGCCTCTTCGCGTGCCAGTCTTTTGGCCATGGTACGGGCATCCGACTCGTCCAATTCAATTACCCGGTCTATGCGGCTTTTGTCGAATATTTTCGGAAGATAGGCCTCGGGCCATTTACGTATACCCGGAATGCTGGAATGATCGGTGGGCTGGCAACCTACAATTTGTACATCGGGATTTACTTCCTTCAGATAACGGGACACACCCATGATGGTACCTGTAGTACCCATTGATGATACAAAATGGGTGATCCGGCCTTCCGTATCTCTCCATATTTCGGGGCCTGTTGTACGGTAATGCATGCCGGGGTTACAGGATTACCAAACTGGTTCAGCATCAGGTAGCCGCCCAACTGTAATTTATCATTCGCATAGTCTATAGAGCCTTCCATGCCCTTGTCTTTAGGGGGGTTACTTTGGCGCCAAATGCCTGCATGGTTAATACCCGCTCCCTGGTGGCGCTTTCGGGCATTACGAGCTCGATATCAATCCCAAACAGGTTTGCGATCATGGCCAGTGCAATACCGGTATTGCCGCTGGTGGCTTCAATTAATTTAGTGCCCGGCCTAATATCTCCGCGGTCTAAAGCACCCTTGATCATGCCGTAAGCGGCCCGGTCTTTCACACTGCCTCCGGGATTATTGCCTTCCAGCTTGGCATATATTTTTACATTTTTATTTACCGCTATTTTATTTAATTCAACCAAAGGCGTGTTGCCTATCTGCTCAAGTATTCCGGCCATTTTTTTGATTTTGGATCATTCAAAGATAAGTATGTTAATTTTATCGACTATCCTGCATGATGCAGGTGTGGCTGTTTACAGCTGGCCGGTTGCGCTACAGTGGTAAAAACGCTATTTTTACAGCCATGCAACAGCCCCGGGTAACATAACAGATAACATCATAAAATCGTTCAAAGCAATAGTTGGGAATGACTATTTTTTTACTGATGAAGATTCTTTATTACGTTATAGCCGTGATGAAACCGAAACGCTGAGCTTTAAACCCCATCTGGTACTAAAGCCTGCTACACCGCAGGAGATTAGTGATATACTGAAAATATGTAATGAAGAACACATTCCTGTTACCCCAAGAGGGGCGGGAACAGGGCTTACCGGGGAGCGCTTCCGCACCTGGGAGGGGTAGTGATTTCTACAGAAAGACTCAATAAGATCTTGCACATAGATGAACGGAACCTGCAGGTAACTACTGAACCAGGTGTGATCACCGAGGTATTACAGCGTACAGTAGCCGAAAAAGGCTTGTTTTATCCGCCCGATCCTGCCAGCAAAGGGTCTTGCTTTATCGGGCAATATATCTGAAAACAGCGGAGGACCAAGAGCTGTGAAATACGGTGTTGTAAAAGATTATGTGTTAAATCTGGAAGTGGTATTACCTACAGGAGAGATCATCTGGACGGGAGCCAACGTGCTTAAAAATTCGACGGGATATAATATTACACAGCTCATAGTGGGTAGCGAGGGTACCCTGGGCATTGTTACCAAAATAGTATTAAGGTTGATCCCCTGCCTAAATATGACCTGCTCATACTGGCGCCTTTTGCGAGTTTGGAGAAGGCCAGCGAAGCTGTAAGTGCTATTTTCAGGGCCGGCTTTACGCCGAGTGCATTAGAATTGATGGAAATAAACGCGCTCAGAATAGTAAGCAGTATGGTAGATAATCATGCCATGCCGGTTAATGACCGGATAGAAGCTCATTTACTGATAGAGGTGGATGGTAATGATACGGAAGTGCTAATAAAGGAGATGGAGCAGATCGCCGGTGTATTGGAAAACTATGAAGCGGGGAACTTTTATTTGCAGAAGACGCACAGCAAAAAGAAGCACTTTGGAAATTGCGGCGCAAGGTAGCGGAGTACGTAAAAATGGCGGGTTATACCATTGAAGAAGATGCAGTGGTGCCCAGGGCCGAGCTGCCTAAGCTTATCAGAGGGTTAAAAAAACTGGGAAAGCAGTACAATTTTGACGCAGTAGCTTATGGGCATGCGGGTGATGGTAACCTGCATATCCGTATTAAAAAGGAAGGTGTTCCGGATAGCTATCAACATCCGGAAATGGATGTTATTGTTCGCGAATTATTTATTTTAGTAAAACAATTAGGGGTACGATCAGCGGGGAGCACGGTATTGGTTTAATACAAAAAGGGTTTATGGATATTGTTTTCGAAGAGCGCCAGTTGCAGATCATGCGTGATATTAAAAAGGTATTTGATCCCAATAATATTTTAAATGCAGGTAAGATCTTCGATTAAGATGTTAAATTGCCGATGGGCTAAGTATAACAGCACCACGCTAAAAATATGTACTATTTTTACCGGTGGTAAAACTAAACAGAAATCGATGAAGAAATATTTATGGATGGCAGGCGTATTTACGGTATTGATGTTGGGCGCCGATAGCCCTGCTTTTTCACAGGAAGAGGAAGTAAAGGTTAGAAATGCGAACGGGGAGCCGGAGCCGGTAGAAAAAGGGTTTAAAAACATAATCTTTTTTACAGGCGGAGGCGTAACAGCGTCGTTTTATACCGGAGGCTCGTTGCTGGGCGCCAGCCCGGTTTTGGGGTATAAGGTGAACGACTATCTTGATGGAGGCGTAGTGTTAAACTATGTGTATACAGGTTCCAGAGATGTATATGATTATAATGATAAATTGAGGCAGCACGTATACGGGCCTGGTATTTTTGCAAGGGCTTATCCTTTGCCGTTCCTGTTTGCCCAGGCGCAGTTAGAGCACAACTTTACAAATGTTAATTATACAGCTGCCGGTTCGGGACGAATTTCTGATAAATACAGCCCAGCGCAACGTCGTTGCTATTAGGCGGTGGCCTGTCTACCGGGCGCAGCAAAGGCGGCACCACTTTTTTTACTTTACTGTTCTGGCAGATGTGTTAAAAACAGGAACAGCCCTTATGTCGATATTTCTTATAATCCCAACACCGGGGCGGAAAGGGTAAGGATTGTGCCAGTATTACGTGCGGGTGTGAACGTGGGTCTGTTTCAAAAGAGGTATGGATACTACCCGGAATATTAACGTTCATTTTAAACACGAACTTATGGGTGTATTTAAACAGTTAGCCGAATATCTTTTTTACGGAAAAAGATCCCAACAGGCCCAAGAGCAGCTGGGTAGGCTATATGCATAACATAAACCGCATCAGTATTTTTCTTTTCATTATCTGCCTCATCATTCTGGCGATTAAGTTGTTAAGAAGCTGATGCAATAATGATTTCTGCGGCTTTTGCAGAAGCATTTCCTCCGGCGTTGAGAATATTTTGTAGCTGTATGTAATCTTCGCTGATCTGCCGCTGTGTGGCCTCATTATTGAGCAGCTTATTTAGCTCCCTGGTAAGATTATTTACATTCATTTCCTTTTGTATCAGCTCCTTCACCACCTCTTTATCCATGATAAGATTTACCAGCGATATATATTTAATGCTTATAACGCGGCGGGCTATCTGGTAGCTGATTTCCGATCCCTTATAACATACCACTTCGGGCACGCCAAAAGAGCTGTTTCCAAGGTAGCGGTACCCGAGGTAACCAGGGCTGCTTTTGATTGCATGAGCAAATCATAGGTGCGGTTGTTTACAATACTCACATTAGGATACTGGCGGGTGTAGGTATGATAGAAACTGCTATCAAGCGAAGGCGCCTGGGCTACTGCAAACTGGTACCCGGGAAAGGCTTTACTCACTTCAAGCATAACCGGTAGTTTTTTTCTATTTCCTGCTTACGGCTGCCGGGCAACAAGGCTATAACAGGTTCATTATTCTCATTGCCGGCTGCATCTGTTATCACCAGGTCAGATCCCACAGCTCTCTTTCTTGCGATTTCTTCTATTAACGGATGGCCCACATAAGTAACGTCCCAGTTCCATTTCTCCTTAAAATAAGCTTTCTCAAAAGGCAGTATCACAATCATCTCGTCGATACACTGCTTCATCATTTTCACCCGGTTTTCCTTCCAGGCCCATACTTGCGGGGAGATATAGTATACCACTTTTATTTGCTGCTCTTTTGCCCATTGGGCAATTCGCAGATTGAATCCGGGGTAATCGATCAGCACCAGCACATCAGGTTTAAATGCAAGAATATCCTGTTTACAAAACTTCAGATTTTTGAGAATGGTGCCGAGATTCCTCACCACTTCGATGAAGCCCATAAATGCCAGGTCGCGGTAATGCTTCACCAAAATGCCACCGGCTGCCTGCATTTTATCGCCACCCCAGCAACGTATATCCGCATCAGGGTCTTGTTGTTTAACAGCGTGTATGAGGTTACCGCCATGCAGGTCGCCCGATGCTTCCCCGGCGATGATATAGTATTTTTTCTGTTGGCTCAAGGTAATATATTTATCCAGGTTTGGGGCGATCGCTTATCCGGTTATTCAGATTTCCGCATCGATCTTTTTACGATTTTCTTAACCGGCGCTTTTACCGAACGGTCAGGCGTGTCTTTCCATTGTTTTTCCAGCTTTTTCTTCAGTTCATAATTGGTAAGATCAAACTGTACCGGCACAACGCTCACATAGTTATTAGCCAATGCCCACACATCGCTATCCCTTGCATTGTCGAAATTGATAAACTCTCCGGTAAGCCAATAGTAATGCTTCCCGCTGGGGTCTTTGCGTTGCAGGAACTTCTCCTGGTATTTCGCGTAGGCCTGCTTGCAGATCTTATAACCCTTGATTTCAGATAACGGAAAGTTAGGGATGTTTACGTTCAGAAGTATATGCTTGGTTTGCCTGTCCTTCAACATCTTTTCAGTAATTACTCTTGCATAGTGTTGGGCTGCAGAAAAATCAGCATTCGCACTATGATCCATTAAGGAAAAGCCCACTGCGGGAATGTTCTCAATCGCTGCTTCCATTGCGGCAGACATGGTGCCCGAATAGATAACATTGATGCTGTGATTCGGGCCATGATTAATTCCGCTCAGGCATAGGTCTGGCTTACGATGCAAAACCTTGTCAACCGCCAGCTTCACACAATCTACCGGTGTCCCTGAGCAGGAGTAGGCGTCAATACCCGGAAACAGGTTGCTTTGCTGGAGGCGGAGGGGATGACCTATTGTTATAGCGTGTCCCATGCCAGACTGGGGCTTGTCAGGCGCTACAATAACTATTTGCCCCAGGTCTTTCACGGCTTCATATAATGCTCTTATGCCAGGTGCCGTAATACCATCATCATTCGTGATCAGGATAACCGGTTTATTGTTCTTTGCTTTTGCCATAGGCAGCAAATTTAGCTGATAAGTTGGTAAGTTGACAGGTTGGCAAGTTGATTAGTTGACAAGCTACTTCTGAAAGCAACTTCCTGGTCAGGAAAAGGATATAGTGCATATAAGTACGAAGGAATGTTCTGAGATCCCATGCAGGCAAAACGAGGATTGGCTATTTCTAATAACAGTAACAGAAGAGTAATTGTAAAAAGGAGATTTGCTAATAATTTGATAAAGTGAAAAATGCTCCAACCTTTTAAGTTTTGTTCAGCGTCTATTAATCAAAGCGCTTTACAAAAATTGTAAACTCGTCTAATCCTTAAAAAGGATAAGGCACTTAAAATTAAAGATCATGAAAAAGTTCATTTTTGCTGCGTTAGTGATTGCCGGATTTAGTTTAGTACAAAATGCAAATGCGCAGGTTCGAATCAATATAAACATCGGTAACCAGCCGGCATGGGGTCCCGTAGGATATGATTATGCACGTTATTATTACCTGCCTGAGTATAATGCTTATTATGATGTGATGGGCGAACAGTTTATATACCCCAACAGGCGTGGCTGGGCTTATGGCAGATCTTTGCCAGCGTCTTACGGACGAGTGAACCTGTATAATACTTATAAAGTAGTAGTGAACAGGAACTATGAGCCTTACCGCGACAACCGGCGGGACATTCAAAATTATAGCAGATACAGAAACACGCGCGACCAGCTCGTAATTCGCGACAGCCGCGAGTACAAATATTACGAAAGCAGGTATCATCCCAAGCATAAAGAGTGGAACAATGGCCGCAATCATAATAACCGCGACAGAGACAGGGAGTATGTACGAGGAGGTCGCAGATAATTTGGAAATTGAATAGTTGTTAAAGTCGCTGTAGGGCGACTTTTTCTTTGCATTTATTTGGTGGAACGGTTGCCTTGTTCTTACTTTGTATTTCAAAGTGCTTTTATGAGTCAGGAGTTAAAGGACGACTTACAACATATCCGGAAAATGATGGAGCAATCCTCCCGGTTTATTTCGCTGAACGGGCTGTCGGGGTAGCTGCAGGTATTATTGCATTAGCCGGTGCCTGGGCAGCTTATTACATCCTGCAAAAGAACAGTATTGATTATTTCCAGGGCTATAGCGAAGCACCGGACACAGGGGTAGTAACCCAGCTTAGCTTGTTGGCTATTGTGGTTTTGGTGGCTGCTCTGGGAACGGGTATTTTACTTACGGTAAATAAAACAAAAAAGCAGGGGCATAAAGTATGGACTTCTACCACTAAGAAATTACTGGTTGCTTTATTTGTTCCGTTGATCTTTGGTGGCTTATTTTGCCTGGCTGCCATGTACCATGGGTATTTCATCATAATGGCTCCTTTAATGCTGGTATTTTATGGACTGGCCCTGATCAATGCCGGCAGGTATACTTTTTCCGATATACAGAACCTGGGTTATTGCGAAGCATTTTTGGGTGTTATTGCCATGCTCGTTCCTGGTTATGGGTTGGTATTTTGGGCGTTGGGTTTTGGCATACTGCATATCATATACGGTTTGCTGATGTATAAGAAATACCGGTAACACTAATAAATTGTGTAATGAGCTTATTAGAGCATTTAAATAAGGATTTTGAAAGTAGGGTAAGGCTGGGCATCATGTCGGTTCTGGTGGTGAATGACTGGATCGATTTCCAGGAGATGAAAGATCATCTTCAGGTTACTGACGGCAATCTGGCCAGCCATATTAATGCACTGGAACAAAAAAATATATAGAGGTGAAAAAGAGTTTGTCGGGAAAAAGCCCAAAACCTCTTACAAGGTTACCAGCGTTGGTAAGGAGGCGTTTGAAAAACATATCAATGCTTTGGAGAAGCTATTGAGAGGATAGCTATTTTTTTATCTGGTTACTTTGAAATGCAAAGTGCTTTTAAATTTAAAATATGAAAAAGAATCTTTTCTTCTTTACTTCGGTGGTTGCTTTTGTAGCATTGTTCTACAACCAGGGCCCCGGATTAAATATCAGCTTTTTTGGCCTGATAGCGTGGTTGTTCCTGTTCGATACCACACCCCGGGTAAAACGTACGCCTGTGTTTGGGCTGCTTTCGGCAACCTGCTTTTTATCTATTGGTGCCTTTGCCTGGTATGGAGACTTTATAAGCTTTGCGGCGTTATTCCTCTCGCTGTTACTTACCGGATTTAAAGCCCGTTATCCCAGGCTTAATGTATTGGTTTTACCCTTTAATACCGCGTTCAATTATGCAACCTTTATCTTCCGGGTACTCACCCCGCAAAAGTGGCTGGGTATCCGTTTGTCGGGCAACGGAATTGTAAAAAGGCCATCAGTTATGCGCTCATCCCCGGGGCATTAGCTACTATTTTTCTTGGCGTATATGCTGCTGCCAGCGACAAGTTTGCATCGCTTTTCTTAATTCCCCTGGAGTTCGATTTTTTCCAGTTGGCGGTGCTGACAGCGCTTGGTTTTTTCCTGATGTTTAATTTTTTCTACTCCTCGGTACCTAAACTGTTTATTGCCTGCAACGGCCATTTGAAAGATGATTTTAGTGATGGTTTTGTACAAAGAAGAAGCAAGGGATTTCATTTGCTGGACCTGGTTTCACAAAGACGTAGCGGCGAAATATCATTGATATTGCTGAACGCGGTATTGATTTTTTTATCATTATTTATAGCATAGAACAGTTCGGCCCCAATCGTCTTCAGGCACTTTAAGCAGCGAAGTGCATGAACGGGTGTATGTGCTCATTCTCTCTATAGTTATGGCTATAGCTGTCATCATGATTTACTTCCAGGGGCTGCTCAATTTTGATACACAGTCGCATCTTCTTAAAAAGCTGTCCTTTTTATGGATCGGGTTAAATGTATTACTAATCCTTACGGTATTTTTCAGGAATCTGGAATATGTTGCGGCCTACGGTCTGACTTTTAAAAGGATAGGCGTGTTCTTATTTCTCCTCCTGAGCCTGCTGGGGCTGTTTACCACCTGGATTAAACTGAAAAAAAAGAAAGACCAATATATTTTTAATCAACAGAATGGTTTGGACTGCTTTCTGTGTTTTAGTAGTGAGCAGCCTGATTAACTGGAGCTGGATCGTTACTGCTTATAACATCAGTCATTTCTCTAATCCCGATTGGAAATACCTGGAATCTTTAGATTATAATAAAGAATTGCTTAACAAAATTTATATCGAAAAAGGAATGGACAGAACCAACATTGTAGAAAAGGTTTATACAGAGCGGGCAAAACCATTTTTATCTAAAAGCTTATATATTGAAACAATTAGCCTTTAGCAAGTCCATAAGCAATAATCACTCGCAGTTTTTTATTGCATTACGCCACAATGATCCTGTTTTTATACAATTTAAAGAATAAGCATCAATAGCTCTTGCTTAACCTGGAAGAACATCAACCGGTACGTTGTATCGGCGGCGCGTGGCAACATGCGCCATCTTTGTACAGCAAATTTATGGGAACTGAATTTTACTGCACTACCTTGTTCGCACAACAGGAGCTGGCAAAAGCTTCCGGTTTAGCTTTAAAGGAAAAGCCCATGCCTGTAATATAACCGATAGCTTCCTTCAGCGCGTCGTTACTTTTATACAAAGGGCTGGTATTAATATCTACATGTACTTCCATATCAATACTGTGATCGGAAAATACATTGCTTAAATGATAAGCCACCTCAATACTTCTGGAAACTTCGGTCATCATGCGTTGTTTGATGCTCATTTTTTCGCGCGTGGTTTCATTGTTTAAAAACATAAAGCCACCACGGCCTTTACGAACAAAAACGATAACTGTGGCAAATTCTGTCTGGGAGCCTTTTACCTGGCTGTCGGTGCCGATACACACTTTGAGTGTGTGGCCTAATTCTTTTTCGCGGAGTATGGCGCCATGTACCTCGTCTGCAATGTAGTTCTTGAGGTACTCGCCCGTCAACTTCCTCCATTGTTTTGTTTGATGCTGCATGGAAATTAGTGTTTCACAACGTTATCATTTATTCGTTATAAAAAGCAAATAAACTTATGCACAGTATGTGAATGGAATGATATATAATTTTTGGCATAATATTTTATCGCGTTTAGGTAAAACATTAAATTATGAAAGCTTTGCAACAAACACACATTAAGATTGTGTTATCCGTATTCACCCTGTTTTTTTCTACTGTACTATGGGCACAGGATGATACAAAGAAGGTGGAAGTAGATATCAATACCAAAGGCGCCGGAGAAAGTGCCAACAACTTTTTATGCAACCCTGGGTATGGGTGGTTGGCGGGGCTATCTTTATTTTATTGCTGGTAGCGCTTTTAAGAGGCAACAAGCGCAGCGACTAGCAGGAAGAGGCATTAAAACAATGTAAACTGCTGGCCGGGTCTTTTAAAGCTGGTTAAATTGAGACCTGTACGTCCTTCGTTCATATTGTAGAGTTTGCCATATTTCGCATATTGCTGGGCTACTATTTCGGCAATACTGCCTTCGCCGCGCATACGCAGACCCCACCGGCTATCATTTACCTTCCCGTTATGACTCTGTTCTATAAGATGCCATATTTTATCGGCCCGGTCAGGGAAATTTTTATACAGCCAATCATGAAATAAAAATTTGATGGCACCGTTTAAACGGATAAAGGTATAGGCGGTAAAGGTTGCACCTGCGTCTGATGCGGCTTTCATAATTCTCTGCATCTCATGCTCATTTAAACCAGGTATCATGGGCCCCATCATAATACCCATGGTTACGCCTGCCTTGCTCAGTTCTTCAATCACTTTTAAACGCTGTATGGCTGTTGTAGTACGGGGTTCCATAACACGGCGCAGGTCTTCGTTAAAGGAAGTGATGGAAACCATTGCCCTTACCAGGTTTTTCCGGGCCATTTCCTGCAACACATCCTTATCATTTAAAATGCCCGAGTTTTTGGTAAGAATGCCAACAGGCTGATTAAATTCATTACATACTTCCAGCAAGCCTCTTGTAAGGCGGTATTTTTTTCGGCCGGCTGGTAGCAATCTGTATTACCGCTTAGCATGATCGGCATTACTTCCCATTTAGGATGCATGAGCTGTTTACGCAATAGCTGGGGCGCGTTTTTTTTACTATGATCTTTCTTTCGAAATCTAAACCGGCGCTGTAACCCCAGTACTCATGCACATTACGTGCATAGCAATAAATGCAGCCATGCTCACAACCGGCATAAGCATTCATACTGTATGCCATACCAACATCGGGGCTTTCAACCTTATTAACAATGGTTTTAGCTTCCTGCTCTATATATTGGGTAGCCAGGTTGGGTTCGTCCCAATCGTCAATAGCTTCTACATGTTCCTTCACCCGCTCATCTTTCAAAAAGCGATTGCGGGTATTGATCTGGGCGCCGCGTCCCTGCAGGTATTGTTGCTCCTCTTTTTTAGAGGAGATGGCTACCTTAAAATGATCCTGCTGTAATTTTTGTTCATCTCTGTTTGTAATAATAGGTTCGCAAATATTCTTCATCTGGCTAAAACAGCATTGCCTGAGACGCGCCGACCTGCAATCCCTGGAATTCAAAACGATGAACCAGCTGGTATTTTGATCCGGCGATTCCCTTTTCAGCAATACCATGGAGCTGGCTATAAACCTGCCGGAAAATTGCTGATGGCTATAGGCCAGCCATCCCTGTTCATACTGCCAGGGTTTTAATTTCCGCGCTATGGTTATATGAGGCTCCGTTATAAAATGGGGTTTGTTGTCTTTGTCCAGCTTCATTAAACCCTGTAAATGGGTACGGATATTTCTTACAAGGTTTTGTATGGCACTTCTCGAAACCACCTGTATAAAAATAGTGTGGGATGGGAAAGAACCATAATCCTGAAGGTCGATAGCAAGAGGAGAGAGCTGCATAGAAACGGTGCGTAGTTTTTGAACGATACGACTTTCGAAACTGGTGTATTGCACGTAGCTCACAAGGGTTAGGTGTGGTTTCCCTTTCAGCGCTTCAGGGGCTTTGTATTGATCATAAAAAGCCTTTTTGATGTTGATAATAGCATCACTCAGGTCTTTACGGGGTTCGATCAACAATAGGTATTCAGCAACGGCCGGTGTTTTAATATCTGCAGACATAAAGCAACTTTTAAAACTAAAAATATTAGTACAATAATACTAATATTTTTAGTAAATGGAAAAATTATTTTTCAACATTTAATTAGAAACACTTTAATAAAGCCTGTTAAGGAGAAGGAATTATCCCGAATCGGGTTGAACTGTTCAAGTACAATTGTTAGTTGGCTTTTGCAGGCGCAATCATTTCAAACTCCGGGATGAGAACCTGGAATTTTTTCCGCAGATCGAGGTTTTCCATTTCATAAACGCCTTTCATTTTACCCATGTCGGTGCTAAGGTTACAGCCGCTCATATACTGGTAACTTTCGCCTGCCTGCAATACGGGCTGCACTCCTACAACTCCTTCGCCTTCTACTTCCCTGTATACGCCATTGCTGTCGAATATATTCCAGTGACGGCGCAGCAGCTTTACGGGGTGGGGTTATAGTTTTCAAGCGTTATGCGATAGGCGAACATGTATTCACTCTGCAGCGGATTGCTGTATTCAGGTTGATAAAAACCTCAACATTCACCATTATGCCTGCCGAAATCATGCTGCTCATGAAAAGTACGTTTTAGTAAAAATAGTCATTTTTACTTTAATTTTTTGATTAGCTTATCCGGGATATACGCAAAATTGTTGCGATCATTCTATCGGCTCCCCATTGAGCCGGCCTTGTGGATGCAGTTCTTAAAGACGGCCCGATAACTGGAACTGTATAAGGAGGAGATGTACTGGGGCATCCCCAAATAGCAAATGGACTAATCTTTTACTGGCTGATTATGAATAAAGGAGCTGAAAAAACAACTAGCCACCACTTTTCTTTACCTGTGTATACCCGTTTTTTTGAAACCATTGCAACAGCTTATCCCGGTGATCCCCTGGATGATGATTTCGCCGTTCTTTGCCGATCCGCCGGTGCCGCAAAATGATTTGAGCTTTTTACCCAGCTCCTCAAGATCTTTTTCGGTACCAACAAAACCTATTACTACGGTAGCCGTTTTACCGCCGCGGTGCTTGGTTTCCAGCTGTAGTCTCAGCTTTTGCGATGCGGGCGCCAGCGTAGATGCTTCCTCCGAATCCTGCTCAAGCTTAAAATCAGGATTGGTGCTGAATACAAACGGACTATTGGATTTATTTTTGACATGATCGTTCAGTTGAAAAGTTAACGGGTTGAAAGGCACAAGGTGCTAAAGCACTGCTTTTAAACTCAGGTCGAGGCTACGTGCCTGGTGTATTAATCCGCCTACACTCACATAATCTACGCCGGTAGCGGCATAGCTTTCTATCGTTTCGAGGTTAATGCCCCCGCTGGCTTCTGTTTCAAAACGGCCTGCGATCAGATTTAATGCTTCAGTAATTTGTTGGGGTGTATAGTTATCCAGCATTACCCGGAATACTTTTCCTTCACCCACGGCTATTACTTTCCTTACATCGGCTATCGAACGGGTTTCTACTTCTATTTTAATATCCAGGTTGTTTTTTATAACATAGTCGTAGGCTTTGGTAATTGCTTTTTCAATACCTCCGGCATAATCGATATGATTATCTTTTAGCATGATCATATCGTATAATCCGAACCGGTGGTTAACACCTCCGCCGATACGTACGGCTTCCTTTTCAAGCAGCCTGAAATTAGGTGTGGTTTTGCGGGTATCCAGCAATTTTGTTTTATAACCGGTTAGCTTATCGGTATATTGTTTGGTAAGGGTAGCAATGCCGCTCATTCGCTGCATACAGTTCAGCACCAATCTTTCGCATTGTAAAATGGTGTGTTCATGTGCTGCCACTTCAAAAGCTTTTTCACCGGCAAACATAGGCTCGCCGTCCCTTTTAAATACTTCGAAGCTGCAGCCCGGCTCTTTGTATTCAAAAATAAAACGGGCTACATCCACACCGGCTAAAACCCCATCCTGCTTTATTTTTAAAACAGCGCTCCCTTCTTCTTCCGCGCCAATGCATGAAAGGGTTGAATGATCGCCGCTACCTATATCTTCTGATAAGGCTTCGTCTACCAGATGTTTTAATTTTTGCTGAAATTCCTGCGTCATAATGAGTGCAAGATAAATGATGCTTTTTAAATGGATGCCATTACACCCCGGTTTAAGCAACCGGTGCCTTGTATAATTTGCCGGGTGCCATTTACCCTATTAAATAGGGCGATAAAACAAATGCCTCCGGTTGGGGAGGCATCGTTATTATTGTTTAGCCCTTTAGCATTACTCAATCAGCTGGAAACGTAATTCTTTGATCACCTCTTTACCTCCTTCTTTTTTCATGAAGATGTTGACACGGTAGTTACCGCCGCCGGTAGACAAGGTGCCAATGGCGTACTGGCCGTTAGGTGAATTTCCTTTGTGTTTCACTTCAAATCCTTTTACGCTGTTCTTGGTAAAAAAATCTTTTATGGCTTGCTGCGCTTCCGTTTTACTGTAATTATTGCTTTTGTCCATAATAGTGAGGGAAAAATTAGCCCCGGCATTATCGGTTACCTGTACCGCATTGCCGTTTTTTATTCCCGCAACAACGCCATCCAAACTCTGTGCGTATAATGAAGAGGTAAATAATATGGAACCGGCAACCAATGCAATACCAATAAACTTTTTCATGTGTAAATTTTTTATTGATTTAAGCAGCAGAAATATTCATTATGTAATGGTTGGATGAATATTTTCTTGTGCTTTATTTCATGTTTAATTGTAACGATATTTTATCAAAAGTGCTAAAAATATGCCAAACTGCGGCCTCTGTTCTGCTGGCATTCTTTAACTTTACACGCATTAATAATTTTATTAAATATATTAATTAACTGATAATCAATTGTCAAAAAAATGTCAACTGCACAAAAAAAAGCTATTTTAATTATAATGGACGGGTGGGGATTAGGAAAAGTTGCATCTGCCGATGCCATTCAGAACGCTAATACGCCATTTACCAAATCGTTATACGGAAAATATCCCCACACCACCTTAACCACTTTTGGAGAGCTGGTAGGTTTGCCTGAAGGGCAAATGGGCAACTCGGAAGTGGGGCATCTTAACCTGGGTGCCGGGCGAATCGTGTACCAGGAGTTGCAAAGAATTAACGTGGCTATTAAAACCGGCGAGCTGGCTCAAAATGCCGAGCTGGTAAGAACGCTCAACGCTGCAAAGGCTAATAATAAACCGATGCACCTTATGGGGTTGGTGAGCGATGGCGGCGTGCACTCGCATATTAATCATTTAAAGGCCCTGCTGGACATTTGCAAAGCGCATGGTCTTACTAATGTGTGTACACGCATTTACAGACGGCCGCGATACCGATCCTAAAAGCGGGTTGCATTTTATAGAAAGCCTGCAACAGCATATCGACACAATTGGCCTGGGTAAAATAGCCACGGTTAGTGGTCGCTATTATGCAATGGACAGGGACAAACGCTGGGAGCGCGTTTTTAAAGCTTATAACGCCCTGGTGAATGGTGTGGGCAATACGGCTGCAAGTGCCATAGAGGCCGTAAACAAAGCTATGAAGAAAATATTACCGATGAATTTATCAATCCTACCGTAATTGTGGATGCTGCTAATAAGCCGGTGGCAACTATACAGGAAGGCGACCATGTGCTGTGCTTTAACTTCCGCACCGATCGTTGCCGGGAAATTACCGAGGTGTTAACACAAGCTGATAACACCGAATTTGGTATGAAGCGTCTGAACCTGGATTATACCACTATGACGGTATATGATCACAAATACACGGCCGTGTATTCTATTTTCAGAAATGAAGATCTGACAAAAACATTGGGTGAAGTGATAGCTGACAATGGATTGAAACAGATACGCATTGCGGAAACCGAGAAGTATCCGCATGTTACTTTTTTTCTTTAGCGGGGGCGTGAATTGCCTTTTGAAGGTGAAAGCAGGATATTGAAAGCTTCTCCCAAAGTAGCTACTTATGACCTGCAGCCGGAGATGAGCGCTAACGAGCTAACAGAAGCATTGTTGCCGGAAATAAAGAACCAGTCTGCAGACTTTATTTGCCTGAACTTTGCCAACGCAGATATGGTAGGACATACGGGTGTATTTTCGGCCGCCATTAAAGCAGTAGAAACGGTGGACCATTGTGTTGAAAGAGTGATAACTGAAGCTTTGGCGCAGGACTATGTGGTGTTTTTAACGGCGGATCATGGTAACTCGGATTTTATGATCAACGATGATGGCAGCCCGAATACAGCGCATACGCTGAACCTGGTACCTTTATTCATTATCGATAATAACTGGCGTGGTGAAATTAAAGAAGGTAAGCTGGGCGATATCGCACCAACTATCCTTAGCTTTATGAAACTGCCGATACCTCCTCAAATGACAGGCGAAGTGCTGGTTGATACCGCAACCTTGTAATCAACCCGTAACGTATAAAACGCCTCATAGTCAAAAGTCTATGGGGTGTTTTTTTATTCTTTAGTCCATTCAGAACGTAGTAATGAATAAAGCATTAAGTCTAGTGGGGCTCCGTTTACCCATTCTGCTTCTCTTAAAATACCTTCAAAACTAAAGCCTAGCTTTTCAGGAATGGCTTTGCTTCGCAGATTGGTGGTTGCTGCCTTAATTTCGATCCGGTTCAATCCTAATTCTTCAAATCCCAAAACCAGCAGTTTCTTAACTGCATTACTGATCAGTCCGGCGCCCTGTGCGTTTTCAGCCAGCCAGTATCCTATATTGGCCGTTTTATTAGCCTTATTGATATAGCTTAATCCAATTCTCCCAACCATATGGTTTTGATAAAAGATATTAAAGCTGATATCCAAGCCATCGCGGTTCAGCTTTTCACAATTCAGCAGGTAGCGCTCCATATCTTCCACGGATCGCATATGAGGAACCCATGGCAGGAACCTGGATAAATGCAGGCGATTATCATCAACCAGTGCATATAACGCGGCCGCATGACTGGCCTGGTTGAATACCAGCTTCGTTTTTTCATTAAGGGAATAATCATCTATAAATATAAAAAAGCCCGGTATACCGGGCTACTGTTGAATGGGTTATTAAAAATTATTGAATAATATAGCTTTGTTGCTGCTCATAGATATTACCGTATACATCTTTTACTCGTACGTAAATAACGTGCTTACCCGGCGATAATTTTTTATTAACGGGTGCCGACCATAAGTGGCCTGTAGCAACGGGAGCCGACGGACGTCGGCCTTGCAGCAACGTCGTCGTTTCATCCCACCGGGTCACCATATCGAGATAAGTGTAGTCGAAAGTGGAATCGCGCTGCATGGCGGCCCATTTACCATTATCGGTTTTGTATTCTACCTGGTCTTTTTCAGATCCCATAAAAAAATTGGCATAGAACGGGGCAGCGCCGCGGCTATTATGTGCCACAATCTTCGGCGCATATATCCTGATCTGGTATGCACTGTCTTTTCCTGCTACTTTATAACGCAGGTTATATTTATTGTTTTGTATGTTTAAAAAGCATAGCCACGGGGCGTGCCATCCCTCATAGTGCCGTCGGAAATGCCTGCTGCATCTAACTCACCTGAATACCAGTCGCCTGAAGTGGTACCCACATTATACTCATGCAGCGCTTCGTTTTTACCATGCCATCCATCGGTACTCTTATAATAAATTTGTTTCTGAAAATGGGTGTGTGCCGACATCAACAGGCGGTTGTCGAAGTCTTTTAACAGGTCAAACATCGCCTGCCTGTCTTTCAGTCTTATAGCATCGCCTCCTTCATTGCTAAAAGGAATATGAAAGGAGATAACCACCAGCTTGTTTTTGTCTACCAGGGCTAAATCATTCTTTAAAAACTCGATCTGGTCCGGGCGAAGGCCGCCCCAGTAGCCTTTTCCGTCACGCGGATCAGGGTAAAGAATATTGTCGAGGATAATAAAGTGGGTATTGCCATAGTTCCAGGAGTAATTGTTAGGGCCGAAATTCCTTTCAAAGGTCTCATCCGATAAAGAATCGGTAGTGGCTTCATAGTTCATATCATGGTTGCCCATAACATTGTCCAGGGCAATTTTAATTTGGTCATAATGTCTTTGTAAGGCAAATGAAGGTCCAGGTTGTCGCCTACAATATCGCCAAGGCTGATACCAAATTTGACCTGGTTGGTAGTATGTACATCATCCACGATGCTTTTGGCAAAATAGCCCAGCTCCTGCTCGTTATACGGTTGCGGATCGCCAAAAACCAGCACGCTGAAGTCAACCGGTTCGTCCTGTTGATACAAGGCAAAATTTAAATTTTTGGGAAGGGCGGGGTGGGCGCAACACCTCTATATTTGGAGGCTTGAGGAGATCCCTGCGGTTTATGAATATAATAGAATTCCGGAAGATTATGAGCGTTGTTTTTAAACCGGTACCCGCTTGGTTTAATTACAAAAATGATCTCGTCGGCACCTGCAGGGAGTTGATAAAGACCGTTTTTATCAGTTGCGGCAATATCTCTGCCATTTGAAACGGCCACGTCTGCGAGACCGGTTTCTTTTTTATCAAATTGACCGTTATTGTTTTGGTCAACATAAACATAGCCTGTAACGGTGGTTTGGGCAGTTACGGCTAAACAAAAAGCCAGCCCCGCTGTTACAAAAAGTTGTTTTAACATGATTTCAATTATTTTTTAATTGCAGGTAATATGCTTTGTAATTTTAGCTTAGAATGGCAGCAAATGTATAAGTTCACTGTTACCCCAGTATTAACTTTAGCGGAATCATGCTTATCATTGCGGTTTAATAAGAGGTGATTGATATGACCCAGGAAGAATTCTCGAAAATAGCGTCCACTATTCCCCTGCAGCCCGGCATCTACAAATATTTTGATGCGGCGGGTAAAATTATTTATGTAGGTAAGGCCAAAAGCCTGCGTAAGCGGGTGAGCTCTTATTTTAATAAGACCTTTACCAACTATAAAACCCACGAACTCGTTCAGCGGATTCATAAAATAGAATTTACCATTGTAAACAGTGAACAGGATGCTTTCTTTTTAGAGAACTCTCTGATCAAGCAATTTCAGCCGCGCTATAATATCAACCTTAAAGACGATAAGTCTTATCCATACATCGTAATAAAGAATGAGCCTTTCCCGCGGGTTTATTTAACCAGGCAACCGGTAAATGACGGGTCAGAATACCTGGGGCCCTATACTTCTGTTTTCCGGGTGAGGGAATTGCTGGAATTTATCAGGAGGGCCATTCCTTTAAGAACCTGTACGCTTAACCTTACAAAAATAATATTGCAAAAGGGAAATTTAAAGTGTGCCTGGAGTACCATCTGGGCAACTGCAAAGGACCCTGCGAAGCTTACCAGACCCAGGAAGACTACGACGAAAATATAAGGCAGGTGAGAGATCTTTTGAAGGGTAACCTGTCGCCGGTGATCAGGCATTTTAAAGAAGAAATGAAAGCGCTGGCGGCCAACCTGCAGTTTGAGAAAGCAGAATATACCCGGAAGAAAATTGCCTACCTGGAAGACTACTACCAGTCGCGTTCAGTAGTAACAGGTATGAAGGGCGGGGATAAAGATGTATTCAGTATTCTTAAAGAAAAGGATATTGCTTATGTGAATTACCTGATGGTAAGAGGGGGACTATTGTACAAACACAAACCAATAAAGTTGAAACGCACCTTGATGAGCCGGTGGAAGAAATACTGGTGTATGCAATACAGCATCTGCGTTCCACATTTAATAGTGATGCCAGGGAGATTGTTGTTCCGTTCGAGATTGAGTACCCTGAACCTAATACCGAGGTCATTGTGCCTAAAGGGGCGATCGAAAAAGCTGGTAGAGCTTTCAAAGAAGAATGCGGGTTACTTTATTGAGGAATTAAAAAACAAGGAACGGCTCAAAATAAGCCGTAATGTAGATCAGATAAAAATTTTAGAGCAATTGCAAACAGACCTGCAATTACAGGATCTGCCTACGCATATAGAATGCTTTGATAACTCCAACTTTCAGGGCAGCTACCCGGTGAGTGCGATGGTTTGTTTTAAGAACGGCGTGCCCAGTAAAAAGATTATCGTCACTTTAACGTGAAGACGGTGCAGGGTATCAACGACTTTGCTTCTATGAAAGAAGCTGTGTATCGGCGGTATAAGCGTTTAAAAGAAGAGCAGCAGGACTTTCCGCAGCTGGTGATCATAGACGGTGGAAAAGGGCAGTTAGGGGCGGCTATGGAAGCTATAGAAGCGCTGGAATTGCACGGGATGATCACATTGGTAGGGCTTGCGAAAAATGAGGAGGAATTATTTTTTGCGGGTGACCAGGAATCTCTAAAATTGCCTTATAATGGCAGCAGCCTGAAGTTTATTCGTTTTATCCGCGACCAGGTACACCGGTTTGGCGTTACCTTTCACCGGCAGAAGCGCAGTAAAGGCACTTTTAAGAATGAACTGGAAGATATTAAAGGTATTGGTAAGGCAACAGCCGACCAATTGTTAAAAGAGTTTCGATCTGTAAAAAATATACGTGAAAAAACTTTGGATGAATTAACCGCAATAGTTGGAGCCGCTAAAGCTAAGGTGGTGTGGGAGCATTTTAATAGTGGTTTGGAATTGGATGGGAGATAATGGAATTAGATTTTATCTAGCTTCAGATAGCCTATATGTAGCTCATCTTCTACCCCTCCTTTGCCAGGTTCTAATAGAATGGAAAACCGCTCCTTTTGCTGCTCTGGCAGGATATCAGCCACATTCGATATCTCATCCATATCTACCCCGTATTTATTGTCTACATGACTGATGCCGCTTTTATCTTCCGTATTATACTCCCTATAAAAAGAGGTTTGTTTAGCGTTTCTAATTGCTTGCGATATATCCTCAGCCACGGTTAGCAATTTATAATGATGTTCTTCAAAAGAACCCGGTAAGTAGCCGCCCAGGTTGATAAAGAAGAGGTGTTGATTTTTTCCGGTTTGGCAGCTTTCTCTATTATGGAGATCCGGCATCCATCAACAGCGGTTACTTCGCGCCAGCTATCGATATGTATTTTGCCCGACCCACGCCAAAAAGCTTTAATATCGGGAATAATATCTTTTAGATCTTTTCCAATGCAAAAAAATACATCATGTTGTTCTGTATGCCTTCCCGCTGGTGTGCAGCCCAGCAGTAAGTAAAAAAGTTTATAAGCCATCCTTGTTCAATTGTTTCAATAAGTCGTTAACCGAGAATACGGGACGTTGACAGGCATAATTCTCGCATAAAAACAGTGCGAGTTCCTGGTCTGCCGTTTTATCTTTTAAAAGCGGGAAGCTTTCGTCGGGCTGATGCGCAGCCATCATAACGCTGTGAAATAAAGGTTGCGCCAGCAGCTCGCTTAACGATCTTTCAAAATTGCCTATCAATACAATTTCGTTGGTGCCCGCTAGCTGCTGGTAAAGGCTCGCCAGCCAAACGCCAAAGGAAGTGGGATATTTAACAGCAACGCTGCTTAACCCTTTGGTCATCTGGTAAGATCGCTCCTGCCAATCTTTTCGATCAAAGAGCAATCCCAGTTCCAGCAGGTTTTGAGCCATAACCGAATTGCCGCTGGGCGTAGCGCCATCATACACTTCTTTTTGCGTACGATAATATCGGTTTGCTGTTCGGGTGTGTAATAAAAATAACCTTCAGGCTCTGAAAAATCAGCGATCACTTTTTCGCAAAGCTCTTTAGCGCGAACCAGGTAATCTGTGTTAGCGCTAATCTTATGCAGCTGCAGCAGCGCCTGTATCAGGTAAGCGTAGTCATCGAGAAACGCCGGGTACTTGGCTATGCCATTCTTCCATACATGTTGCCAGTTGCCTTCTGCGGTTTGGAAGGCCGATAACAGGAAATCCATATTGTCGATGGCTTTTTGCCTGTATTCTTTATTACCTGTTGCTGCATAAGCTTTGCTGTATGCCGTATTCATCAAAGCATTCCACCCTAAAATGATCTTATCATCCAAAGCGGGTTTAACGCGCTGCTCCCTTGCCGTAAGCAATTTAGTATTGCATCGATCCAGGAGTAGCTGCAGGTCTTCGATTTTGTATTGACGGTTAGCAGCAAATACAGGCAAAGGTTCCAGCACGCGAAGGATATTCTTATGCTCCCAATTACCGCTAGCTGATATGTTATAATAGTCACAATAAACAGCGGCATCGACTCCTAATAATTCCTGTATTTCTTCTAAGCGCCATACATAATATTTACCTTCTTCTCCTTCGCTGTCGGCATCAAGAGCAGCATAAAAGCCATTGGACTTGTCTAGTAACTCGCGCTCAGCAAATTTCAATGTATGGTCAATCGTTCTCTGGTAGTATTCATTTTGCGTGATAGCATAAGCTTCGCTTAATGCAGTTACGAGCAGTGCGTTATCATACAGCATTTTTTCAAAATGAGGGGCCAGCCATTCAGGGTCGGTTGAATAGCGGGCAAAACCTCCCCGATCTGGTCGTAAATGCCGCCTTCGATCATTTTATCCAGGCTTACCAAAGCCTGTTTTAGTGCGTCTGCCGCCAGTTGCGGGTTCCTCTCTTTTCAAATGTGTAATAGCGCAACAAAAATTGTATGGAGAATGTCTGCGGAAATTTCGGCGCTGCTCCAAACCCGCCCCATTGCTTGTCTGCCTGCCTTAAAAGGTTTTCACAGGCGGCGTTTATCTGGCCAATGTCAATCGCCTGGGGTTGGCATTAATGCCGAAGCTATTGGCCTGTAAAAGATGTTGGGTGAGTCCGCTGGCTTGCTCTTCAATATCAGTTCTCTGGTTTTTAAATGCCTCTGCAACCGCTGTCAATACTTCTTTCCAGGAAGGCCGGTTCATCACTGCTTTAGGTGGAAAATAAGTGCCTCCGTAAAAGGGTTTTTGTCTGGTGTAAGAAAGGCATTTAATGGCCAGCCTCCGCTGCCTGCCATTGCCTGCACTGCATCCATATAAATATGATCAAGGTCTGGTCGTTCTTCCCTGTCAATTTTGATATTGATGAAATGTTCGTTCATCAATGCTGCTGTTGCTTCGTCTTCAAAGCTTTCCCTTTCCATCACATGACACCAGTGGCAGGCTGCATAACCAATACTAACCAAAATGGGCTTATCTTCGTCAACTGCTTTTTGCAATGCCTCCTCTCCCCATGGGTACCAGTTTACAGGATTATGAGCATGTTGCAACAGGTAAGGGCTTGATTCGTTGATGAGTGCGTTGGGCATGATTAAAGTTTAAGATTCGAGGTATAAGATTCAAGAGATCTCCAAAGTTCTATAAACAACCTTAATACTCAAACTTTAAACTTCAAATTTATTTACCCCATCCCCATTTTAAAAGACGGGCATCGCCAGTCCCCAGGTTGCTACGTCGTGTTTGCCTTCATCCAGCTCGAGGTAAGCAATATCTTCAGGCTGGTAACCTTTTGCCAGTAGTTCTTTAATGTGATCCATAGTGTCATCAATGGAGTCAATGATACCATTATTGTTGCGGTCTCCGCTTTCATCCAGCTTGCCACATTCAAAAAAGAATTTCAGACCCGGAGCGTATTGGCCCTTGCGTATCTGCTGCTGCATAATGCGATGCTTGTCATCATTATACTTGATGTTATGCTGGTCTATACTGCGCCACCAGAGCGATCCCGAAAATACACCTGCTTTGGAAAAAGTGCCGGGATGGTTCCAAACCATATCCAGGGCGCTCAGGCCACCCAGCGAAAACCCCGCAAAAGCAATTTCCTTAAACCGGGAACCTGGTAGGTTTGTTTAATAAACGGAATTAATTCTTGTAATATGAATTTGCTGTAGGCGCCGGCTTTCGCCCCACGGCCCAGGTAATCTTTTTTTTGGCAACACCATATTCCTGTGTTCTTTCGGGACCCGCAGCTATAGCCACTGATAATACAGGGTGAATGGCATTTTGCTGGTATAGGTTCTCCAATATTTGCCCATATCCCATTACCGGCATATCCTGTCCGTCGTTGATCAGTAATAAACTGATTGTTGCCGGGTTAGCAACATTTTTAGGAAGAAATAAGCTAAGTGCAACTTCTCTTTTCAGATACGCTGATGGTAGGGTTAAGGTATCGGTAACCAATTCTAATTCCTCTGCAGTTTCCATTCAATCAAAAATAGTAAATGTATGCTCAATATTATTTAATTATTAATTTCCGTATTGCCGAGCGGTTTATTATTTGATCCCAAACAATTTTTGTTTATATCATTTAAAAAAATATATTTGATAGTGAAGTATTAAATTACAAGCGAGAGAAAACGATATCAGTAACCGCACCATAATTTTTTTACCAAAAACTAATTTAAACATGAAAAAGATCGGTATTCTGCACGGGAAAGAGAGATCGTTCCCTGAAGCTTTTGTAGAAAGGGTGAATAGCAAGAACGTGGAAGGCATTATCGCCGAGCCGGTAAAAATCGATAAAGCCTTACAGGGCGTAAGCAGCGGTTATTCTGTAATCATCGATCGTATTTCTCAGGATGTACCATTTTACCGTACCTGGTTAAAGAATGCTGCCTTAACGGGCACAGCTGTGATCAATAACCCATTTTGGTGGAGCGCCGACGATAAGTATTTCAATAATTGCCTTATGACACAGATTGGAGTACCGGTGCCCAAAACAGCAATACTTCCGTCGAACGAAATGCCCGATGATACCAGCGCGGACTCTTTCAGTAATTTATCTTACCCTTTAGACTGGCAGGGCATTTTTGCAGAAGTGGGATTCCCGGCTTATATGAAACCTTTTGCAGGCGGTGGCTGGAAGAATGTGTATAAGTTAAACAGCATGGAAGAGTTTTTTGAAAAGCATAACGAAACCGGGCAGCTGGTTATGTTGCTACAGGAAGAAATTATTTTTGACGAATATTACCGCTGTTACTGTATCGGAGGCAAGCATGTGCGCATTATGCCTTATGAGCCCCGCAATCCGCATCATTTACGGTATAAGGCTGATTTTGCACCGACAGAAGAAAAGCTGAAGGAAATGACAGAAATTGTTTTAAAGATCAATAAATACCTGGGCTACGATTTCAATACGGTAGAGCTGGCTTTGAGGATGGTGTTCCGTATGCCATCGACTTTTGTAATCCGGCGCCAGATGCAGACGTAGCCAGTGTGGGTGCTGAAAATTTTGAATGGGTAGTGGAAACGGCTGCCAATTTTGCTATCGAAAAGGCGCTGGCCAATAATGGTGGCGACAACCTTACCTGGGGTGAATACGTAAAGCAGAGCGCGGGAAAATGATCCGGTTTGCTGATGCGATAAGGTGCTAAAGCATGCTTCGCACAAATGGATATCGGGGTAGCTGTCGGGTTTGAAGCAGATAATCGGCATTTTTACATTAGCATATCAGCTAATTAGCAAATTTTAAAAGATGGTCTTAAATTATAAAACATTTACGCTGGGTGTAGAAGAAGAGTACATGGTGCTGGATCCCGAAAGTTTTGAATTGAAAAGTCATGAACAGCGCATTGTTCAGGAAGGACAGAAAACGATTAAGGATAAAGTAAAGGCGGAAATGCACCAGGCCGTAGTAGAAGTGGGCACAGACATATGCCAGGATATCGACGAAGCGCACAAGGATGTTTCTTTGCTGCGTAAAACAATATATGATATTGCCGGCGACCTGGGTTTGACTTTAGGCGCATCAGGAACCCATCCTTTCAGTCATTGGGAAAAGCAACTGATCACCGATCACCAGCGGTATAACGAAATCATTGCAGAGTTACAGGAGGCAGCGCGTAGCAACCTTATTTTTGGTTTGCACGTACATGTTGGTATGGAAAGTCGCGAGCTGGCCAATCATATTGCCAACTCCACCCGTTATTTCCTGCCCCATATTTTTGCTTTAAGTACCAATTCTCCTTTCTGGGAGGGTCGTACCACGGGTTATAAATCCTACCGTACCAAGGTTTTTGACAAGTTTCCGCGAACCGGCATCCCCGATGCTTTTGATAGCATCGAAGCATATGATAACTATGTGAAGATGCTCATCAAAACCAACTGTATCGACAATGCAAAAAAGATCTGGTGGGATCTGAGGGTACATCCTTTTTTAATACCGTAGAGTTCAGGATTTGCGATATTCCCATGACGGTAGACGAAACCATCGCGATAGCGGCTTTGTTCCAGGCCATATGCGCACGCATTTACATGTTGCGCAGCAAAAACCTCAACTATATTCAATACTCACGCGCGTTGATCAATGAAAATAAATGGCGTGCCAGCCGTTATGGCCTGGATGGCTATTTAATTGACTTTGGTAAAGAAGAAGAAGTAAATACCCGCGCACTTATTTATGAGCTGCTCGACTTTGTAGATCCGGTTATTCCACATTTAGGTAGCCGCCATAGAATTGACTATGTGCACAAAATACTGGAAAACGGTACCGGTGCAGACAGGCAATTAGCAGTTTTTGAAGAAAGCAAAGACCTGACCCAGGTAGCAAAATTTATCAGCAACAGCTTTTTGGAAGGTGTTTGATTATAAAGGACTTTTTACAAGCCGCACTTCATACACCGGACTAAACAGGTAGGTTTTACGGGTGGAAATTTCTATACAGCTATACCTTTTGGTCCGTTTCCGCCCTTTCTGAAAAATGCGGCCATCTTTAAGTTGAAAAAGCTGCCCTTCCTGGATTTCTTCCACCAGGTAGTATCCTTCTTTCCTGGGATCATACCGGTAAAGGATGCGTTGCAGGCTTTCTTCTGCGCAGGTAGATGCTCCCGGGTTGTGCAGTGTGGCCAGTAGTTCATTTTCAATATCGGCCGGGAAAATCTTTTTCTCTATAAACTGGGCCAGTATCTGGCCATACATGGTTTTCCATTCCCTGCCATGCGCCTGAACCCGGTTGCCGTATTTTTCAAATGTAACCAGGTGGGCCAGTTCATGTAACAACGTGATCAGAAATGCATACTTGTTCAGGTTCCCGTTTACGCTGATCCGGTGATGTTTGGTATCTACGCTGTGCCGGTAATCGCCTAAAACAGACTTCCTGCTCTTGGCGATAGTTAAATGTACCTTGTAAAAATTAAGATAAGCAACAACTGGTTCAAAAGTATGATCGGGGAGGTAGTCGGCCAGCTGTTGTAACGGCACTTCCTTTTTAGGCATTCTTATTACTCCTTAAGGCTTTTTGTAAAGAGGATACCTCTATTACATTATACAATATATAAATGCCAAGGCTGGCAAAAAGCGATACCTTATTTACGTTTCCGCCCGTCCAGTAAATGTAAACAAATGCGGCAATAGCACAGGCAAAAGGCGAACAATGAACCCGGTATAAAATACGCGTACAAATACGTGCGGATTAGGGTTGCTGATGGCTTTTAATCCGTTTCTTACGGTGAACAGGCCAATTAAAAATAAAATGATATTGGCTACTATCAGCACATTAACGTCAGCACCGGCTTTTGTGAGCGTATCCCTGAAAATGAGGAAGAAAGCGCTTAAAAGCACAAAAACCAGTATCATCAATTTAACCGGGTTAAATTTTTTTTTTTTTTTGTTGTGTCCATTATTATTATCCTTTTTCCCTGTTTCTTTAATTAGTTTATAAAACGTAACAGCCAATACCAGCAAAGGTAAGGCTACTGTAAATAAGGGAGCTATATCAAATCTGTCGTCGAGTTTTATCCCGCCGTAAATGGCGAGGCCTATTAAAACCAGCAACTGTGCCGTAATGCCCAGATACCGGAACCAGGGACTGTATTTATTATCTTGCAAGGAATGATATTTGCAGATAAAGCTACTTCAATCAGTTCAAATAGTATAAAATCAACCCGCTTAAAAAGGCGATTTGAACTTTAAGAAATAAATAATTAATTTAAAATGTAGATTTACTGCAATTTTGCTTTACCAGAAGGAAGAATTTTAAATAGTATATTGAATGAAGAAATCGGTACGAATATTTTGGCGGTTGTTTTTTATAGGGTTTATATTATTTATCGCGGTTATTTTGATGGCCAATTATGGGGTATTTGGCAAAATGCCTTCTATAGAAGAACTGGAGAATCCTACCATCGCCCAGGCTTCGGAGGTTTATGCCAGCGATGGCACTTTATGGGAAAATACTACCTGCCTTCTGGTAACCGGAGCATTGTAAAATACAAGGAGATCTCACCCAATGTAATCAATGCACTGGTATCTACTGAAGATAAGAGGTTTTATGAGCATTCGGGGATCGATATCAAGGGCACTTTAAGGGCTGTGTTTTCGGGGCGCGCAAGGCGGGGTAGTACCATTACCCAGCAGTTGGCGCTGGCCCTGTTTAATAAACGTGCCAACAACCCTGTAAAAAGGGTTATCCAGAAGTTAAAGGAATGGATCATCGCGGTTAAGCTCGAAAGAAACTTTACAAAAGAAGAGATACTGGCTTTGTACCTGAACGCGGTACCGTATCCCGACAATGTTTTCGGCATCAGGAATGCGTCTAAAACTTTTTCCAGAAAGAGCCCGGTCAGTTAAATGTTGATGAAGCTGCTTTGCTGGTAGGCAGCATCAACGGGCCCGGTATTTATAATCCCCGTCGCAATCCCAAAGCTTCCATGGACAGGCGTAACCTGGTATTAGGCAGGATGGCCGAGAATGGCAAAATCTCAGCTGCTGAAGCGTCTAATCTGCAGGCTCAACCCATTGTATTGAATTATAAAAAACCAAGCGAAGATGTGGGTTATGCGCCTTATTTCCGTGAAGTATTAAGAGATGAACTTAAAAAAATATTAAAGGATATATCCAAACCCGACGGCTCGGCTTATAATATTTATAACGATGGGCTAAAGATCTATACAACCATCAACCCGGTGATGCAGGTGTACGCGGAGGAAGCGGTTGCCGCACAGGCGCCTCAGTTATATCGGAATGTAATACGGCAGGGGTTTGTAAAAAATGGCAGTGTGTGGAATAAGCGCGATAATATCCTGGATGCTGCCATGAAAGCAAGCGACCGGTGGAAGAACGCTGCAGAAGACGGTTTAAGCGATAAAGAAATCAGGGCTACTTTTTTGAGAAAACACCCATGAAAGTTTTTGCCTGGAACGCGGCGCGGTCAAAAGATACGGTAATGACTCCCTACGATTCTATTAAATACCATCGGCTGTTTACACAGGCTGGCTTTATGGCTATGGATCCTGTAACCGGTGAGGTAAAAGCATGGGTTGGTGGTATAGATTTTAAGACCTTTAAATACGATCACGCTAATCTAAATACAAAAAGACAGGTAGGATCTACCATAAAACCATTACTTTACGGGGAAGCAGTAGAGGAATTAAATTTTACACCCGAAACGCCGGTGCAGGATGTACAGCAAAGCTTTGGTGCAGGACAGTTGGTACCCGCTACCGGCGCCAGTTGTACCGGGAGAACGATGACGATGGCTTCTGCTTTGGCCTGGTCGAGAAACTGCGCAACAGCGTATATTATGAAACAGGTAAGCCCCAGGCGCTTTACAGATTTTTTACAGCGGATAGGCGTTCCTACCAAAGTGCAGCCCTTTCCTTCTATAGCGCTGGGTTCTTGCGAGCTTTCTTTATTTGAGATGATGTGGGCCTACTCCATGTTTGGAGGCCGTGGCTTTTCTACCAAACCTTATTTTATTAGCCGCATAGAAGACAGGAATGGCAATGTGATCAAAAGATTTGATTACAGCGCAAATCGTAAAGAAGCGATAAGTGAAGCCACCGCTTATGTGATGTCGAGAATGATGCAGGGTGCGGTAGATATAGGCACTGCTAAAGGACTACGTACAAGACTGGGCGCTGCAGAAATGGCCGGGAAAACCGGTACTACCAATGATAACAGCGATGCCTGGTTTATGGGATTCGTGCCTCAGCTGCTGGCAGGCGTTTGGGTGGGCAGCGATGATCGCTTTATCCGCAATGAAGGAGCAGGAGGATTTGGAGGCCAGGCCGCCCGTCCTATATGGGAGCATTTCTTTAAAAAAGTATATGCTAATAAAGATCTGGGTATTAATAAAGAGGAGAAATTTATTGAGCCGCCTACGCTAAGCAATGAAGCAGTAAGCGCCGACCCATCTACCTACTATCCTGACGACGCCAATGAAGGTCCTGCCGCTGCAGGTGAAGATATGGGTGTTGGCAGTGAGCAGGATTATATGCAGGACAATAACGAATATATCGGTCCTGAATCTGCGCCGCTGCCCGATGATCCTAACAAGAAAAAACAGCCCGTGAAAGATACCAGCGTCAAAAAGGAAAAGCCTATAGGCACGCCGGAGGAACCTAAAAAGAAAAGGGGTTGTTTAAAAAGATATTTGGCAAAAAAGAGGAGAAAGATTAAAGAACCGGCCTGCTATAGCAGGCCGGTTCTCTTTCCGAAATTAAAAGCCGTTCTGTCTAAATAATTGTAAAGCAATATTTTCTGTTAAGGCGTAAGCGGTCCCAAATCATATCGGCTGTCTTTGCAACTTGCATGTTATATTTGCACGAATTTTTTACTCATATTAAATTACGTTGTAGTATATGGCAGATATTTTTGAAAGATTACTGAAAAATTACGGACCAATAGGGCAGCACCGCGAAAGAGCGCATGGGTATTTTGCTTTTCCCAAACTGGAGGGCGAAATCGGCAGCAGGATGAAGTTTCGGGGACAGGAAATGATTGTGTGGAGCCTGAATAACTATTTGGGTCTTGCTAATCATCCGGAGGTAAGGCGGGCAGATGCAGAAGGAGCGAAAGAATTCGGCCTCGCATTGCCGATGGGAGCCCGTATGATGAGCGGCAACAGTAATCATCATGAGCAACTGGAAGCAGAGTTAGCTGCATTTGTGCAGAAAGAAGACTCAATCCTGGTAAATTTTGGCTACCAGGGAATGGCAAGCCTTATTGATGTTTTATGCAGCCGTCACGATATTATTGTATATGACGCAGAGAGCCATGCCTGTATTATAGATGGCTTGCGCATGCATGCGGGGCATCGTTATGTATTTAAACATAATGACCTGGAAGATCTCGAAAAACAACTGCAAAGAGCTACTTCCTGATAGAAAAGCAAAACGCAGGCGGTATACTTGTTATTACTGAAGGCGTGTTTGGTATGGCCGGCGACCAGGGTAAGCTGAAGGAAATTGTTGATTTAAAGAGCAGGTATGATTTTAGATTGCTGGTTGACGATGCGCATGGCTTTGGAACATTAGGAAAAACAGGGGCCGGCGCCGGTGAAGAGCAGGGCGTTCAGGACCAGATAGATCTTTATTTTTCTACATTTGCTAAATCAATGGCGTCTATCGGGGCATTTATTGCAGGGGAAAGAAAGATCATTGATTATATACGATATAATATCCGCAGCCAGATTTTTGCGAAAAGTTTACCAATGCCTTTGGTAATTGGTAACCTGAAGCGCCTCGAACTGCTAAGGAGCCAGCCCCAATTGAAAGAAAAACTTTGGGAAAATGCGTTAAAGCTGCAGCAGGGTTTAAAAGAAAGAGGATTTGATATTGGTAAAACCGATTCGGTAGTTACACCCATTTATATGAAAGGTGGTGTGGAAGAAGCTACGGCAATGGTAATGGATCTGCGGGAAAATTATAAAATATTCTGTTCTATTGTGGTTTACCCGGTAATTCCGCGCGGGCACATTATTTACAGGTTAATACCTACCGCTGCCCATACCGACGAGGATATTCAATTGACATTGGAAGCATTCACCGCAGTAAAAGAGAAATTAGATGCGGGCAGCTATAAAACAAATGCTATCCCTGATATGGCGGATGCAAGAAAATAAATCCAATTTATTGGCGTAAAAAAATACCCCCGAAACTTCGGGGTATTTTTTTGTGTTTCCGTTTAGGCATGTATGATTATAATTACTTAATCTTAGTTGAGTCAACAGGATAAGCTGTTTTCTGAGCTCTGTTTACCTCGTAAACACCAATTGTTTTACCCTTTATATCAGATACCGTAAAAGTGAGATTATCGGTAGTGCTATAAATTTTATTGTCGAATTGGTAATTACGTACAATTGCCGCTCCATTTACTTCATCGCAAAAAATAACATCACCTGCTACATTACTGATAGAAACAAAATAGGTTTCGTTGGTTTTGTTGTTCAGCGCTAATCTGTACACTGACAAATTATCCTGAACACCCAGGTAGCTGATACCTGTCTTGCCTGTATTGTCGTTAAACTTTGCGGTAAGTGCAGAGGCAGCGAGCGTAGTGCCTACAATAGCTAATAAGGCCAGGATAACAACTTTGCTTTTCGATAAATACGATTTCATTTTTAATGAGTTTTATGTTAATCAATAATATACACTGCTGCAATCCAGCATCACCTGTAATAGTCCGGATCATATTGGGTGATCTGCCTGTCAGCCAGGTATCGTTTCAACTGAAGCAGGTAACACCTGTTTTTTAGTTGAAAAATGTTCTGTAAACCTTTTTCAGATTGCCTTGCCTTTTAGGGTAAACACCCGGGGCATAGGCGCTAGGTTTAATAGTGTGTGCCCAATTAACAGGTTATGGATTTGTAATTGGGAATGCAAAGGTAACACGTTGATATATAGTAATTAAACCAGCTTTTTCGTTGCTTTTAGAAGGCAAACAATACTTTTTTGTTGTAACTTATTGAATATCAATTTTAAATGAGTATGTTTTTTATGATATCCAAATGTTGCTGAATGAACAATTTATTCAGTGACCCAGGTGTAATGTCCGGATGTTTTATGACTAAATAATGTAACACATTTATGTTTTATCTTCAAAAAGCCATACATAAAAGCGATTCGCCCCGACAATAATTAATGAAAAAACCCTCGCATTTGCGAGGGCCATTTCTATAGGGAATTAATTAGGATAATTATTTCACTTTGTTAACTGCTACTTCGTTAATTACTTTTTGCTTTTGCTTACGTTGTAAACGCTAACAGTTTTACCTTTTAAGTTAGAGATAGTGAAAGTAAGGTCGTATTCGCTGTACAAATCAGCATCGAACTGGTAGTTACGAACGATTTTAGCTCCGCTAACTTTTTCGTTATAGATAACATTACCATCGTTGTCGGTAACTGATACAAAGTAAATCTCATTAGCCTTGTTGTTTAACGACAGCCTGTAAACAGGCAGATCATTTATATTTCCAACATAGCTGATCTCAGCTTTTTATCATCTTCTTCAGCTGCAAATGCAGGAGCAGTAAAAGATGTTGCAAAAAGAGTTACTAAAGCTAAAGCGAAAGTTTTTGTTTTAGAAAAATATGTTTTCATTGTATAAAGTTTTATATATTTTTAAAAAAATAAATTAATAATTAAAAATGGTTGCCATTATCTGGCCATCCATTTGCTTTGTTTGTTTGATACCGGGTGGGTAGTCAAAGTGTTTGCAAATAATACCCCTAATTGAAAGGCTATCTGTTTTGCTTTTAAAAGAACTGTTTTCATAATTGTCTCCTTTTTTAAAGTCTTCAAAAATTATTTCTCGTCAATATGGACCTTAATCGCCGGGCGGCAAACAAAACGAGACAAGCGAAAGTTGGTTTTGAGCTCTTATAATCTATACCGGTATTTTGTATTCGATTATGTAATGATGACACAAAGATAGAACGCTCCGGGAGCGGATACAAACCAATGTTTGCCGGTTTTTAGGAAGCTAAAATTTGATGGGAATATTCTAGTTAATTGATTATCAAATTTTTGTGTTTTAAAATTGAATGACGCCCAAGGGGTGGAAATGGTTTTTAAAAAGGGTAGGTAAGGGAGCGGCATTTTAGCAGGCACTCTTTTTTGCGGCGTAGCATTCATTAAGCGGGTGCGGGATAATAGAATAGGGTACTATTCGGGTAATGCGCCAGCGGTTTCTTTTGTATGCTTGTATCAACCATTGGTGCTGCCTGAGCTATAGGTTGAGCGGCAAAAATTATGTCTATCTATACAAAAATATTATCTTAACGCCTTCATTGCCTGCTCTGGAAGAATAAAAAGAAAAATATAATAATTAAAGAATAATGGATATTGCTGTTAGCAGGAGCTTACATCATTTCAGAACAGAAGTTGGAACAAGATTTCAGCTTTACAACAGTCTTTTTACCTCTCTGCCTTTTCATAAAATGGAAAAGACAGGAATACTGTTGTCTCTTTTTTTCAAGCATTTGTGAAGAAGGTTATGGGAAAGCTCAAAGCCCTATTGATATTATCAATGATTTTTTCAACAAGCACACCAGCTTAACTACAGAAAAGGAAAAGCTCGATCTCCTGTTCCGGTTTACACAGTACGTGGAGCGCCAGGTAGTATTGTTCGACGCACTAGAGGATGCGGCGTATAAAAATACACATGATTTGAGCGGTGCCGGTACCCTTAAGCAGGTAATGAGCGATGTTGTTCAGAATAACAACGAGGAAGCGCTTGCAGAAATACTTAAAACATTTTGTGTACGCCTGGTTTTAACGGCCCACCCCACACAGTTTTATCCGGGTTCCGTATTAGGTATTATCCATGATCTGAGCAGCGCACTGATAAAAAATGATTCAATAGAAATCAATACTTACCTGCAACAGTTAGGTAAAACGCCTTTTTAAATAAGAAAAAGCCAACACCTTATGATGAGGCCATCAGCCTCGTTTGGTTTTTAGAAAATGTTTTTATACGGCTGCCGGCCGTATCGTAAACGAATTGAAGAGCCAGTTTCCTGATGCAGTTACTGATGCCAATCCCGTGCTGCAGATGGGCTTTTGGCCCGGGGCGACCGGGATGGCAATCCATTTGTAAAATGCGATACCACGTTAAAAGTTGCAGATGCATTGCGTGGCGCTATTTTGAAATGTTATTACCTGGATATCCGCCGCCTCAAGCGCCGGCTTACTTTCCCTGGCGTAGAAGAGCCTATTGCTGCGCTGGAACTGAAGTTATATGATAATGTGTTTGTACCTGGTTTTAAAATTGACATTACCACCCAGGAGATCAAAGACACTTTGGTAACTGTAAAAACCATACTTGAAGAAAAGCATAACTCCCTGTTCATTTCGCAGGTGCAGAGCCTTATTAATAAGATAGATTTGTTTGGTTTGTACTTTGCCTCGCTTGATATCAGGCAGGAAAGCACTATACACCAGAAGTTATTTGAAACGGTAGCCGATAAAGCTGATGGTATTATACCTGTTAATTATAAAGATCTGCCTGAAAGCGAAAAAATAAAGGCCTTGCTGCAGATCAGCGGGATTGTGGATGCCGGGATTTTTGAAGATGAGGTGGCGGCTGATACGGCGAAGATACCGATGGCCGTAAAAACCATACAGGAGTACAATGGAGAGGCCGGGTGTAACCGCTATATTATCAGCCAATGTAATAGTACTTTAAATATTATCGAAGTATTTGCATTATTTAAAATGCAGGGCTTCGCCAATGAAGACATTAATGTAGATATCGTTCCTTTATTTGAAACCATCGATGATCTTGGCAATGCAGGCGAAATTATGAAAACCCTGTATAGCATTCCGGCTTATAAGGATCATTTAAAGCGTCGCAAAAACACCCAAACCATTATGCTGGGGTTTAGCGATGGAACCAAGGATGGCGGTTATTTAATGGCCAACTGGAGTATCTATCGCGCCAAAGAAGAATTAACCCGTATTACCCGTTACTATGGCTTTGAAGTGATCTTCTTCGACGGCCGTGGTGGTCCTCCCTCAAGAGGCGGCGGTAAAACCCATAAGTTCTATGCATCTATGGGTAACAATATTTCCAACAGGGAAATTCAGCTAACGATACAAGGCCAAACCATCAGCTCTAATTTTGGTATTATCGACTCTGCACAGTATAACCTGGAGCAGCTACTGAATGCCGGTATTACCAATAATATATATGTAGACCGCCATGCGCCTTTGACAGGAAAGCAGGAAGAGTTGCTGCAGGAGCTTTCATCTTATGGTTTTGATGAGTATCGAAAACTCAAAGAGCACCCCTTGCTGGCAAGCTATTTATACGAAATAAGCCCGTTGCGGTTTTACAGCGAAACCAACATTGAAGCCGTCCGGCAAAACGGGGTAAAACACAGGGTGGCATTTCTTTAAAAGATCTGCGCGCTATTCCTTTTGCGGGCGCCTGGAGCCAGTTGAAACAAAACGTTCCCGGCTTTTTCGGTGTAGGTTCAGCGCTTAAGAAAATGGAATATATTGGTCGTTTTGAAGATGTAAAGAAATTGTATGACGAGTCTTTATTTTTCAAAACCTTAATAGATAACTGTGAAATGGCTATGTCCAAGTCTTATTTTTCTTTGACGGCTTATATAGCCCAGGACGATACTTACGGCGAGCTTTGGAACATGATTTACGAAGAGTATCAACTCACGCTCGAATATATTCTCAAACTTTCAGGCAACGGAGAGCTGATGGGTAATTACCCCGTGGATAAGCTTTCTATTTCAATGCGCGAAAGAATTGTATTGCCACTTTTAACCATACAGCAGTATGCTATGTCTAAAATAAGGGCTTTAGAGGCCAATGGCGAGGATACGGATGGCATAAAGGATACTTATGGCAAGCTGGTAATGCGTTGTTCATTTGGTATCATCAACGCAGGGCGAAATTCAGCTTAAATTAAATTTTTAATTATCGAAACCGGGGTTTATCTGAACCCCGGTTTTTATTAGTCTTTCATTTAGAAACTCATGCTTACATTTGTTCTCAAAAAGGAAGCTATGAGAAATATGGTGAAGATAATCGGTTGTTGTATCGTTGCTGCCGTATTACTGGTATCCTGTAGCAGTGTAACCTCCGGAGATCCTAATACCGTGCTGCAGGAATTTTTTGAGCATCTGGCAAAAAAGATATTGACGGGGCTGCAAAATATGTAACCTCAGATAGTAAGCCAACTATGCAAATGATGAAAAAGGGTTGGATATGGCTGAGAAAATGAAAGATTCCCTGCCTCAGTCGGATCCTATGAAAGACTTTCAGGATGTGGTGATCGAACCGGCGCGGGTAATGGGCGACTCAGCGCTTATTACCGTTAAAAGCAGAAGCGGGCAGCGGCCCGACGCAGAATTTAAATTACTGAAAGAAAGCAATGGCTGGAAAGTTGATTTTACAATGAGTACCCTAATGCGGATGGGGATGGCAGGCAAGCATACAAAGCCAGGGCCACGAAATCGGCGATTCTATAGCTGCAAACAGCAACGAAATACATAAAGGAATGGAGATGGCCGACAGCGTATTGAAAAACATAGATCCCAAAATGCTGGACGATATTCAGAAAAAATTGGAAAATCTTAAATAAGAATCATGAAACGTTCATTATGAATTTCATAATTCTTACCAGCCGATAAGGGAAATTTATAAATGATAATTCCATTGAACAACGGAAAACTAAAAATATACGAATGAAAATAACCGGAGTTATAGCTGGTGCATTAGCGATGATGCTTTTGGCCGGGTGCCAGGGGGCGGTGAACAAAACGTAGCCGAAAATGATCTGGATGCAGCGAGAGGATTTGTACAGGCTGCCTTAAAAGGTAAATATGACAGGGCGGCAGATTTTATGCTGCATGATTCCTTGAACGACGAGCGGCTGGATGCCGTGTCCCGCATGGAATTGTCTTCAGATGAAAAACAAGGGCTTTGGGACGCGAGTATCAATATTCATAGCCGGAAACTGATTAACGATTCTACAAGTATTATCGTATATTCTAACTCATTTCATAAAGAAAACAAGGATACATTAAAAGTAGTTAAAAAGAGGGCAAATGGCTGGTAGATTTTAAATACCTGTTTGACCATGAATAGAACTACCGTTAAAAGCATATTTTTGCAGACTTTTTAAATAATTTTCAAAAACCAATAGAACCTTATGTCAACTATACAACATCCATGGCATGGTGTAAGTTACGGCGCAAATGCTCCCGAGTATGTTAATGCGATCATTGAAATTCCCGAGGGGTCTAGGTCGAAGTACGAAATTGATAAAGAAACAGGATTATTAAAGTTAGACAGGGTTATTTATTCTTCTTTCCATTACCCGGTTAACTATGGTTTTATTCCGCAAACCCTGGGGCAGGATATGGATCCGCTGGATATCCTGGTTTTATGTTCACAAACTATTCGCTCTCTTTGCCTGGTACAGGCCAAGGTAATCGGGAACATGCAAATGATCGATAGCGGTGAGCGGGATGACAAGATTATTGCCGTGGCGCTCAACGATCCATCCGTTAGGCAATACGATAATATTGATGAGCTTCCCCAGCATTTTTTACTGGAGATGCGTAATTTCTTTGAGCAATACAAGGTATTGGAAGATAAAAAGTAGTAATTGACACTTTCCAGGATAAGGAAACGGCGCTCCCGATTGTAACGGAAGCGATAGATTATTACAAAGAGAAGTATAAAAAATAAGAAATGATATCAAAGGCCTGGAAACAGGCCTTTTTGTAAGTGAACTATTTTTCATTTATATGCAACCTTTTGACAAGTAATATCTTCCCTATGAGTTGGATAGGTCAAAACCTATATGATAAAACTTGTTGTTGCCATGTCCTTAGTTTTGTTGTTGACATATGATTACTACGCCTGTTTTTTAATTAAACCTGTGGTTAAAACGCGCAGCTGCTTTAGCTTATTGGTCGGATTATTTTCACGAGTTGCCCAAATGTTCTCTGCAAATACTCATTCTTCGAAAATCCTGACGATAAGTTTTTTTGTTTATCGTTTATACAGTTTTCACATGCACAACCCAAGTTAAACAGTTTAGTTAAGCATTATTATAAGGTCAACCCCTTTAAAAGTACTTTTGCAGCATTCCTGAATTTTCTTTCGCAAGACCAAGCCTTACTTAATAAGCAGGAGCATAAAAAAATGATTCGGCGGGATATTATCTAAGGGGTAAATATGAGATGTTTAATCCATTTAAAACTCAAGCCAGTAGTGTAGATATGCTATTTTATGAAGACTGGAAGAATGATTTCAATATTCCTAATGATAGATACTATAATTACCAGATCACTGCTTATTTTCCGGATACAGACTTCAACAGAAAAAATATAATCAAAGAATATAATACATTGGTTCACAAAATTAAGCAGGCTTATCCCGAAGCTCATGCAGAGCTTTTAAATGGGCAAAAAGGTGTTGATCAAGGAGAAATTCAGGCTTTCCGTAACGTTGATGCGCCTCTGACAACGGCAATGGCCAGCTGGCAAACTTTAGACAAAACAAAACAATTGGGACTTTCACTGATTCTTAGGCTGAAAAAGGATAATCTCCGTTTGGTTCCGCTTACGCCGGCAGCCCGTTAAGAAAGGTAAATCCGGTTGCGCGGGTACAATAAGTAGTGTTAGGGAGGTGATTTAGGTTGATAACTGAAGAATGGTATTAATGAGTGGGAACAATTTCGAAAGCCAATGATCATCGAATTCTACATTAAAGGAGAAAACAAGGGTTTTGATAATGTTAGTAGAATTGCGATGTATTTTTATAAAAGATATGAAAGAACGTAAGAGAGGAAAGTAAATCAACCAAACAATTTCAAGGACTTATAGTTAGTAATCTACATGAAAAAGTATATTATAGGCATTATCTTTTTTACATTAGGCGCTACTGTTTGCCGGGCCCAAACTAACTTTACCCGTACTATTAAAGAGTATTACCGCGTTAATCCTTTTCAGGGCAATTTTTCTTCTTTTATAAAGGCCCTAACCTCCGATCCGTCTCTGCTAAAGAAAGAAATATACCGGCAAACTGATACTACAGGCTATTTTGTAAGAGGGCAATACGAGGTTTTTAATCCTTATAGTATTAATGCCAATAAGGTGGATATGCTTTTTATGAAAATGTTTACAAGGCTAAAAGCCGGGTTCTTTTTACGTTTTATACTTATCAGCTAACTACCTATTTCCCCGATACTGAACTGGCAAGGCGTGCCGTAGTTAAAGACTATAAAAAACTTGTAAAAAAATCAGGAGAGACCTGTTCGATACGCAAAGGCAAAGCTTAAAAGGCTATAATAATATTGAGGATGGCGAGATAACAAGTTTTAACGACTCAGGTTCCCCGCTGGAGCCGGTGATAGTTAGCTGGCAAACTCTTGCTAAGACCAAACAGTTGGGTTTAACCATTATTTTAAGATTGGAGCAGGTGAACAACTATGCCTATCCCATTAATTACAGGAATAAGCTGTCTTTTATTCGATAATCATAACCCGGATACAAAACTAATAAACTTAAATCTTTATGAGCAGGACTTTAATCGTATCGTTTTTTCTTTTAGTGTCGATGACTTCATTTGGCCAGGAATCGATCATAAAATTTGTAGGCGACTATTTCCGGGTTGATCCGTTTGAGGCAAAATTCTCAACTTTCATGAAAGCACTGTCTGGTGATAAGGAACTGCTTAATAAAACGGATATTGCTGATGAGCACTCCAATCGTTCTGTTTCGGGCACGTATGAAATTTTTAATCCCTTTAGTTTAGATGCCAGTAAAGTGGAGATGAGTTTCAAAGGTATTGGTACCCGAACTTATTTCGGTGTGGCTACCCCTATGTATGTTTATGAACTGGTTGCCCGCTTTCCCGATAGCCCCGAAGCCAGAAAAAAAGTAAGGAAAGATTACTGGAAAATGGTGAACCGCTTCAGAAGATTATATACCGATTCTTTTTAGGAATCGGAGAGCAAAAGCCATTGCGGCGAAAAGATATGAACGACAATGGAAATGATATACGATTTTATTTTGCCGGCTATAAGGATCAGGCGTCCAGCCATATTAATTGGTCGTTAATACCGTCTTCCAATGAAATCGAAATAAATATCGGCGTATGTTTTGCAGTGATTAATAACAGGGTATACCCACTTGGTCATTACCCCGGAAGAGCAAAGGATGAATATTATGACCTTGTAACCTGGAAAGAAGATTTGAAGCAATAATCCGAAAACCAATGCGGGTTCTTATAATTGCCATATGGATTCTTGTTTCGCTGCCCGCTTTTTCTCAGGCCGATTTTATTAAATTAGTCAATGATTACTATCGGGTAGATCCCTTCAAAGGAACATTTTCTGCATTCTACAATTTGATGAAAAACGACCGTTTTCTTTTGAATAAGGAGTTCAACAGAAGCGAAAGTGGAGAGAGCTTAGATATTTCGAGCGTATAAAATATTTAATCCTTTTAGCATTAATGCCAGCAATATTCATGTTAGCCTGAAAAATGAAGGAACGATTATCTACTATTCCATCCCTGTTGCAGTTTATGCTTATGAAATAACAGGGACATTTGCAAACTCCAGGTATGCGAGAAGAAAGATCAGAAATGACATTTGGTTTATTGCCAATCGTATGCGGCGGCTATATCTGAATAGCAAGAAGACAGCATTGCGAAAACGTGATATTGTAGAGACAAAAGATGTAATAAAGTTTTGGTTCAGAAATCTTACACTTTTCAAAGCTGCAGAAGTAAGCTGGAATCCGCTAATCAATTCAGGGGAACTGGAGCTAAAGCTCAAATGCTATTTTGTAGTAATTAATAATTACGCTTATCCCCTGGGGCATTACCCCGGTCGCCCTTCAGATCAGTTCAACGATCTGGGCAACTGGCGCAAATATTAAACAATAAGCCTTCTTATTAATTTTAACTGATGCGTTCGCATCCCTGTTTCACTATTGACAATACCCTTGTTGTCTATTTGATCAATACGTACTTTCCCGGCTGCATGTATGATCGTTTTACTATCCAGTAAAATACCAACATGAACAATCTTTCCATTATCTTCAAAGAAAGCCAGATCAGCAGGATGCGCTTTGCTTAAAGATGTTACCGGCCTGCCTTGCCCCGCTTGCTCCCAGGCATCTCTTAATATAGGAACTCCTACCAGCTTGTACATGGTTTGAGCAAAACCGCTGCAATCCACACCCAGTACAGTTTTCCCTCCCCATAAATAAGGGGCATTAAGCCAGAGGCCGGCGTTTTTCAATAACTGAGTTCTTTTATCCTGAATGTCGGCGATATTAATCGGCGAACCCGTATAGCGGTAAGGCATTCCTGCTATTACTCCTTTCTTATTTTTAAAAGCCCGCAGCGATGATCCCAGGGGTATTTGCATGATCTGATCATTAAACAGTATTTTGTTCAGGAATTGTGAAGCGAGAAAGCCGGATTCTTGCAGCGCTTCTGTCCTGTCAATAATAGTTACCAGGTGAGGCGTCAGCCATCCTGTATAACCATCATAAAGGCTTTTAATCTTCAGCCATTGGTTGTCTTTGTTCCGTATTATTTGTACTGCTTCACCAAACAATAGCTGGTTGCTCATTTCCCTCCTGTGATTAGGTGCCCGGCGCACGGGGGCTGCCGGTACTGTAACTACCGCATATACTGCCTTCATATATGTAAATATAAATGCTCTTTACAGATGTTAGGCGAAGGCAGCTGTAATATATCAGTAAAAACTTATGGAAATAAGATGGGTTTGCATCTTTAGGTTATAACTTTAGCCGGTGGGTAAAGATAAATACCAGGATATTAGCGATAAGGACCTGTTGCAGCGTTTCTGGCAAACTCAGAACAATGAGTGGCTGGGCATTCTTTTGCAACGCTATACGTTATTGCTGTTTGGCGTGTGTATGAAGTATTTAAAAGATGAAAATGATGCGCGTGATTGTGTGCAGCAGATCTTTTTAAAAGTGATACAGGAGGCCGGTAAATATAAAATTGATTACTTTAAAAGCTGGCTGTATATGGTGGCTAAAAATCAATGTCTTACCCTGTTGCGCGATAAAAAGGCAAGGCTCCTCTGGAGCTGAATGATAACAATAGCCAGCTGGCGGAGGACGCAGAGGTGTTGATGGATAACGGGTCGCCGGTAGTGAGTGATGAAATGCTTCAGGTGGCGTTGCACGAACTCAATGAAGAGCAGTACAAATGCGTAACTTTGTTTTACCTGAAGAAAAGAAGTTACCAGGAAATAAGCGAGATCACCGGGTACCCTATGCTGAAAGTAAAAAGTTATATCCAGAACGGTAAAAGAAACCTTAAGCTCAATATCCAGAGAAAAATAAAAGAAGCTGATTCAACCAATGCAAGATGATTTGAAAAACATATTATCCAATGCCGATGGTGCTGCTGCAACCAGCAGGGATCAGTTGCTGAAATACCTGAACAATGAGCTGAGCCAGGTAGATAAGCATGAACTGGAAAAAAAGGCAGTAGACGACCCATTTGAGAGCGATGCCTTAGATGGATTGCAGGAGCTAAACAACCAGGCAAAACTGGAATTGATGGTGGATAGCCTGAACAGGGATCTGAAGAAACGTACTTCGAAGAAAAACCAGGTCAGGGATAAAATGCGATTGAAAACCCAATGGACCCTTTATTTCTCCATAATTATCTTCCTCCTCATCATTGTAATGGTATATATCTATTTACACAGGAGCATCCACCTCTAGTGCCAAAAGCATGTTGCAACGCCAAAATTATGCCTTACTTAAAAATGGTGATAACTAGCGATATTTTACGCATAAATAGCATTTTTCAATATTAATTTAATGTTAACTGGCTCCGAAAGCTAATTTTAATTGCCACCTTTGGGGTGCAAAAATCGAAAATTATGCAATGGAGGACTATAACAAGCAGCCTGGGCAATACGGCATTTAGCTTGTGGAGCAACGGGCGCAAATTGCTGACGCTTGCATATCAGGGCCAGTCGAACCGGGTGTATATCGAATCTGAGGATGGAGAGAAAAGATATTTCAAATGCAGAAACAAGGGGCTGCTTAAAAACAAGATAGTGCTCGAAAATGAGTACGGAACCAATCTTGGTAAGCTCAAAAGAGAAGGTGGCCGTGAATTTATTCTTATAGACGGCAAAAATACTATCTGAATTTTCTGAATAATAAGGAAGTGGAAATCATTGCTGAAGACGCGCAGGAGCCTCTTACAGTATGTAGCCTCGATTTAGAGAACCCCAGCCCTGAAGCCAAAAAGGGGTTACTAATGATACTTTGCTATTATTTGCTGGGCCACCCGCAAAAACGCGAGCAACCCGCTATGGCTGTTTAAAGCCCTTCAAATATTTCTTTAGAGAATTGTTCCAGCGAGGGTCTCTTGCGCCCATAAGCAACAATACATTGCCGGGCTGCAGGTGAGGTTGTACGTTTTTGAGGAGCTGGCTGCGATCTTCAACGAAAAAGGCATTTTTACCTAACGCCCGTATGTCGTTAATGAGATCGTTGGCAGAAATATCTTTGGTAGTGGTGCCGCCCGCGTAAAAAATTTCACTCATCCATATTTCATCCTGGGGTCTTAATGCCTGGGAAATTTCTTTTACAAAATCTGTTCTTAGAAATTTAGTGGGTGTATATCCGTGTGGCTGAAACCAGGCAACCACCCTGTCTGCAACCGGCTGGCAACTTTTAATAGCCGCCGCACATTTTACAGGGTTATGTGCAAAATCGTCTACTACCCACACGCCATTTTTATTGCCCAAAACCTGGCAGCGGCGATAAATACCTTCATATTGAGCCAGTGCCTCGCTGGCAACTTTTAAAGGAACGCCTGCCTGAACGGCTACTGTTACAGCGGCTACGGCATTTTCCATGTTATGCCGGCCCGCCACATTGAGCTCAAAATGCTGTCCTTCGATATCAAAAGATATAGTGAATCCCTTTTGCTGAAAACCGGTGGCAAAGAAGCCAGCACCCCGGTTTTCTCCTTCAATTTCAAAATCGTTTACCAGGTGTGAAGAGAGCTTTCTTGAATGTTCGTTAGATTGGTTAACAATGAAGAACTCGCTGTTATTTTTAAAGGTTTCGAAAACCCGCATCAACTCGTCCAGCTCTTTATGGTCTTTTTCGATATTAAGTAATAAACCAATTTTGGGATGATATTGAACAATGGAGCCATCGCTTTCATCTGCTTCTATTACCAGCCATTCGCTGTTACCTACAAAAGCATTGCCTATTTTGCCTTTTTTGATAAGACTTACCAGTCCTGCCCCGCTGATAATGGAAGGGGACAGGCCGGCGTAAGTGAGTATATCGAACAGCATGGCCGTAGTAGTGCTTTTACCGCTGGTGCCTCCTACTGCAATTGTTTTTTTGCTGGCAGCAATTAAAGCCAATAATTCAGACCGTTTAATAATGGGGATGCCCAGTTCTTTAGCTTTTTTAATCTCTGTAACGGTGTCTTCAATAGCGGTGGAGGCAACTACAAGGTCTGTTTCCGCGGTAATGCCGCTTCCATCCTGCAAATAGCATTGAATGCCTTCCGCCTCCAGTTTTGCTTTTATATCACCGGCTTTTCCTTCATTAAAAAGCGGTCGCTACCGCTCACCTTCATACCGGTTCCCTGCAAATACTGCGCAATAGCGCTCATGCCGGCACCGGCAACTCCTATAAAGAAAGGGGCTTTTATATTTTTCAGTTCAATGCTCATCTCGTCCAAATTTGAGGCAAATGTGCAAAGATTTTTTTGTAATGAATGGTTATCGTAAAACAAACATTAACACTGCCAATAAGAAAGCCTGCAAACGGGTAAGGTGGGCGATGATTTTTGACGGCTGCGCAGGGTTAAAATACGATGGAAGTAGCAAGATTATTATATTTGCCGAATTCAATAATGATTATGAGCAACAATTTCAATCCGGATAAGCAGCATACATTAAAAAAATCGGTAAGTATAAGTGGTACAGGGTTACATACCGGTATATTGGCCGATATTACATTAAAGCCTGCTAACGCTGGTTTTGGGTTCCAGTTTCAACGGGTTGACTTACCCAACAAACCTATAATAAAAGCTGACTGCGACCTGGTTACCGACACCAGCCGGGGCACTACACTGGAAGCCAATGGCGCTAAAGTAAGTACGGTTGAGCATCTGCTGGCAGCATTGGTAGGCATGGGAGTTGATAATTGCCTGATTGAAATAAACGGACCGGAAGTGCCTATCATGGATGGCAGCTCAATGCCTTATATAGAAATTATTGAAGAGGCGGGTGTGGAAGAGCAGAATGCTGCCAAAGCATGGTACTCTATAGATGAAAATATTTACCTGACCGATGAGGAAAAAAAGGGTGGAGATGGTAATTATGCCCGCGCGGGAGTACCAGATAACTACATTGATAGATTTCAATTCCCCGTTTTAGGAACCCAGCATGCCGAATTAAAGAGGATGAGAGACTTTAAAGAAAAGATCTCGTCCTGCCGTACTTTTTGCTTTTTACACGAGCTGGAGATGCTATTGGAGCATAATCTCATCAAAGGCGGCGATGTTAATAATGCCATCGTAGTAGTAGATAAGCCTGTTGGCGATGCGGAGCTGGACCGGCTAAAAAGATATTTAAAAAAGACGATATAGAAGTAAAAAGCGAGGGATATCTGAATAACCTGGAACTTCGCTTTCCTAATGAGCCGGCCCGGCACAAATTGTTAGACATTGTGGGCGACCTGGCGTTAATTGGCTATCCTGTTAAGGGGAGGGTAATTGCTAATCGCCCGGGTCACAGTTCTAATGTGGCATTTGCCAAAATGATCAAAAAGCATATCAAGGCCAACAAGCATATAAAGGATGTGCCCAGCTACGATCCCACAACCCCGCGGTTTATGATATTCAGCATATTGAAAAAACGCTGCCGCACCGGTTCCCTTTTTGCTGGTTGACAAGGTAATAGAGTTAACGGATGAAAAAATTGTAGGCATAAAGAATGTCACTTTCAACGAGTGGTTTTTTCAGGGCATTTCCCGCAAAACCCCGTATTCCCCGGCGTGCTTCAGATTGAAGCGCTGGCCCAATGCGGAGGTATGCTGGCTATCAATCTTAGTCCGGAGGGGCAATATGATACTTACTTCCTGAAAATTGACAACTGCAAGTTTAAGAATATGGTAAAGCCGGGCGATACGCTTATCCTGAAAATGGAGCTTACGGCGCCCATAAGGCGTGGCATCTGTGAAATGAAGGGTACTACCTACGTAGGAAATAAAGTATGTTGCGAAGCCGATCTTGTGGCTCAGATTGTAAAACGCTAAATTTTGTCAGAACCATTCCAGGTAAGAGAAAATTTAGTTTTTCAGTAATTTAGTAGAACTATTTGAAATAAGATTTTATGAAACCGTTCAAACTGCTGGCTGCGCTTTGCTGTATTGGCTTAGTTATATCCTGTAAAAAGGAAAAAAAGATGACACACCCGGGGCAATTCATAGGTTTATGGGTAGAAAGCGGTGCTAAAAAGACACATTGGTGGTTACTGAAGGTGAAAATCCGGTTATTGCAGGCCCTATGCTGTTTTTGCACTCTAATGGCGTAACCTACCCGTTCCAGTATCGTTTTAACAATAGTCAGGATTCAATCATTTTAACTGATATGACGGCGTCGTCTACTTTAAGGCATAATGTGCCTTACAAGATCGTATTCCAGCAGAACCAGTTCACTATTAAAAAGTTCCACGCAGTTTTACCCGAAACGGATCCCCTTACTTTTTATAAAGTGCGATAAATTAAATCCTGTTGTAAACGGGGTGAAATGCATCGGGAGATAGCAACTTTTTTACCAGTTCAACCTATGCAAAGCCAATAGTTCACCAACTATTCACATTTCAATTAAAAGCCGCATAAACGCTCATTTTTTCGTAAATTTGTCCGTTGCCTCATGGGCATCAATCATTGTGTAATCTATTATTGATTTTAGCCACATGATATGCTTGGATTGACCCGATAAATGGGTATTTGCAAAGTATTTCATGCATTTTTAAAATATTTATGAGCGAAGAAATAAACGAAGCGGTAGCGGTGGAGAAGCCCGCTTATGGCGCCGATAGTATACAGGTTCTGGAAGGTTTGGAAGCGGTGCGTAAGCGCCCCGCGATGTACATAGGTGATATTGGTATTAAAGGGTTGCATCACCTGGTGTACGAGGTGGTAGATAACTCGATAGACGAGGCACTGGCGGGCCATTGTAAGAATATTGATGTAACTATTCACGAAGACAATTCTATATCCGTTCAGGATGACGGCAGGGGTATCCCAACCGGTATCAATAAGAAAGAGAATAAGTCGGCCCTGGAAATTGTAATGACGGTATTACATGCCGGTGGTAAGTTTGACAAAGACAGCTACAAAGTTTCCGGGGTTGCATGGTGTGGGTGTAAGCTGCGTAAACGCCCTGAGCACCCGCATGGTAACCACGGTACAACGTGAAGGAAAGATTTTTGAACAGGAATATCGCATCGGTGTGCCGCAGTACGATGTAAGGGAAATCGGTATTTCAGAAAAGCATGGTACGCATCAGCACTTCTGGCCCGATGCGTCCATTTTTACGGTTACGGAATACAAGTTTGATATTCTTAAAGGAAGGTTACGCGAGCTTTCTTACCTGAACAGGGGATTCGCATATCGCTGACCGACCTGCGTGAGAAAAATGAGAACGGTGAAATTCTTTCCGAAATATTCTACAGCGAAGGTGGTATTACAGAATTTGTTGAAATGCTGGATACAAGCGCTGGTCGCACTCCGTTAATCCCTAATGTATTAAGCGTTGAAGGGCATGATGAAGGCACAAATGTGGCGGTAGAGGTAGCGCTCACTTATAACGACTCTTTCAGTGAGCATATTTACTCATATGTAAACAATATCAACACCATTGAGGGGGCACCCACGTTACTGGTTTCAGGCAGGCATTGACCCGGGTGTTTAAGACCTATGGCGATAAGAACGGCTTGTTTGAAAAGGCCAAAGTAACTATTGAAGGGGATGATTTCAGGGAAGGTTTAAGTGCGATTATCTCGGTAAAAGTTCCCGAACCTCAATTTGAGGGCCAAACAAAAACAAAGCTGGGTAACAGCGAGGTGAGCGGTGTGGTACAAACAACCGTTGCACGGGTGCTGGAGGTATTTTTAGAGGAAAATCCTAAAGACGCCAAAAACATCATCAATAAGGTAATATTGGCGGCACAGGCCAGGGCTGCTGCGAGAAAAGCGCGCGACCTGGTTCAGCGGAAATCGGTTTTAAGTGGCGGCGGCTTACCCGGTAAGTTGGCCGACTGTTCAGATCGCGACCCCGAGCGTTGTGAGCTGTACCTGGTAGAGGGTGATTCGGCAGGTGGTACCGCTAAACAAGGCCGCGACCGGTCGTTCCAGGCCATTCTTCCTTTACGTGGTAAGATCCTGAACGTAGAAAAAGCCATGGAGCATAAGATCTACGAAAACGAGGAGATCCGCAATATTTATACTGCCCTGGGTGTAACCGTGGGAACTCCAGAAGATCCTAAAGCCCTTAATCTTACAAAGCTGCGTTACCATAAGCTGATTATCATGACGGATGCTGATGTGGACGGTAGCCACATTGCTACGCTGATATTGACTTTTGTGTATCGCTACATGAAGGAGCTGGTAGAGCAGGGTTATGTATACATTGCGCAACCACCCTTGTACCTTGTTAAAAAGGCAAAGAAGCGGCCTATGCTTATAACGAAGAGCAGCGTAAAGCATTGGTAGAAAGACTGGGCGCGGGGAAAGAAGATTCCGTAAACATACAGCGTTATAAAGGTTTGGGTGAGATGAATGCCGACCAGCTTTGGGAAACCACCATGGATCCGGATCGCCGTACTTTAAAACAGGTAACGATCGAAAGCGCGGCTGAAGCCGACAGGGTGTTCAGCATGCTGATGGGAGACGAAGTGGCCCCCAGACGCGACTTTATCGAAACCAATGCTAAATACGCGAAACTGGATATCTAGTCCGCATCAAAGTTTGATATATTCCTTAATGTAATTAAATAGTTTTTCCTCTGTAGGACCTTCAGGCTTCTGTTTTTCTGCAATAAATCTTTTGTAAAAAACAAAGCCTGTTGTTTGTTATTCAGGTTGGCGTCGTATACCCTGGCTTTATAATAAAGGTCATAGGGATCCTGAAAGATGAAATAAGAGGTGTCATAAAAAGTAATAGCTTTTTTGAAATCTTTAATCTTCTCATAATTATCTGCTTTGCCACGAAAATAAGCTTTCGCCTGGGGTAGCAAATTCTGTTGCAGGCATTCGTCCAATAGTAAATTACTTTTCACGAAATTTTTTTCTTCGCATAACACATAGCAGCGCAATAGGTTATAGGCTCGCTTTTCATGCCTTGTAACTCCACCCAGTCGCAAAGGGCTAAACATTGATCCAGCTTTTCCGTGTTCAAATAGGCGTAAGCCAGTCTTATGTAAGCCAATGGTTGATTGGCTGAATCTTTAAGCAACCGCTCACCCCAAAAAATGACCTCACTGTATTTATTCGCTACTGCGCTATTGCTTATCTTCCGTGCAATAATCTCGTCGTTGGTGGAGTCCGTTTTTAAGAAATCATCGATAACCGCAACTGCTTTTTTTGCTTCTTTTTTGAACTTAACTGGCTTGCATATCGCAAAACAACATTGGCCGCACGGGGTTTAATAAATAGGCTTTTTCAATGTAAGCGAAAGCAGAATCTTTTAATTCCAATAAGCTAAACATTGAAGAAGTATAAAACCAATACTTATATTGATCGGGCTGAAGAACAGTGAGGTTTTTATAAAACCGCAACGCGTCGCCATATTTTTCATTCTTTGATAAATAATAGCCAGGTACAAATTGGCCTGAACGTTCAACACATCTTGCTCATATACAGCCCGGTAAGCTGGTAAAGCACTTTTTCTTCCTCGTTCATAAAATAGGCATAGCCTAAATTCAGGTAATATTCCTTATCAAATTGGCTGGGCGCGGCCGCCTTTAATAATTGGATAGCGTTACCATAGTCCTGGCTTTGAATGTACTGTTGTAATTGTGAGCGGTCATATTTAGCCTGGCCGTTGGCAAAGCTGGTAAAGATGATAGCGAGGATTGTAACGATAAGATTTTTCATAAAGTTTATTCTAATGTGAACAAGCATTTAAAAGTAAATATAACTAATTAATTAGTTATAAAAAGGTAATTCACCGAATAATTACCTGCATTTCTAAGTAAAACCCTTAATTTCAACTTTTCTTAATCAAAAAATAATAGCTATGGCAGATGTAACCCTTACCGCTTACAATGTAAAAACCAAAGAAAAGAATGTACCGATCCAGGAAGCCGTGATTTCGAGAACTGCAAAAGGTGGATACATTGCAAAAGGCCACGATGGCAAAGGCAACAAGTTAACAGCCCTTTTGGGAGAAGAAAAAGCATTGGCGGCTATTAAAGCTGGTCTTGCAAAACAGGATTGGTAATACTTAGGTGCTAAATTATATATGAGCCCGGCAAACTGTTTGCCGGGTTTTTTATTGCTGCCGGATGTACTTTTTTGAGCAGGGATGTTCTTTTTACTAAATGCCTATAAACGATAACGTTTGCGTAAATAAAATACATTGTAATTGCCTCGGCAACAGGGATTCTGAGTACCTTGTACGTTCTAATAGATTGCAGATGTATAAAAAGTTGATTTTATCGTTATTGCTTGTTATTGGTGCATTTACTGTTTTTGCGCAAACGAATTGATCTTACCCAAGGTTGCTGAAACAAAATTTAAGCCGGTTAATTATAATATTACCCGGTATGGTGCTGTCCCAGACGGGCATCAGCTAAATACCCGCGCTATCCAGGCTGCAATTGACGACTGTAATAAAAACGGAGGCGGTACGGTTCAGGTACCTTCGGGGTTGTGGTTAACCGGTCCTGTTGTGTTGAAAAGCAATGTAAATCTAAACCTTGCTGTTGGAGCTACTTTGTTGTTTACAAAGGATAAAACACAATATCCACTGGTAAAAGCCAATTGGGAAGGGTATGACCAGATGCGTAACCAATCGCCTATTTCTGCCGAAGGCGCTACCAATATCGCTATCACGGGTAAAGGAATTATTGACGGGAACGGAGACGGCTGGCGTATGGTTAAAAAAGATAAACTTACGGAGTCGCAATGGAAAAAACTGGTAGCTTCTGGTGGTATTGTATCAAAAGATGGCCGTTTATGGATGCCTTCTGAAGGATTTGCCAGGGCGCAGGATATGAAGGACCCCGGGCGAATCACTCCCGACAGGGACGAAGCGCACTACCAGTCGGTTAAAGATTTTCTACGTCCCAATTTATTGGTACTTACCAGATGCGACAGAATTTTGTTAGAGGGAGTCACCTTTCAAAATTCTCCGGCATGGAACCTGCATCCTTTAATGAGCAGCAATATCACGGTTAGAAATATACAGGTAAAAAACCCATGGTATGCGCAGAACGGAGATGGAATTGACCTGAAAAGCTGCCGCAATGTACTTATCGAAAACAGCGTTTTTGACGTAGGCGATGATGGTCTTTGTATTAAGAGCGGCCGTGATGCCGATGGCCGTGCCCGGCCATGCCTACCCAGGATGTGATCATCAGGGGATGTACAGTTTATGCTTCTCATGGTGGTTTTGTGGTAGGAAGCGAAATGAGCGGTGGCGCTAAAAATATTTATGTGAGTAATTGCACATTTGTTGGGTCGGATATTGGGTTGCGTTTTAAAACAACGCGCGGCCGCGGCGGCATCGTAGAGAATATTTTCATTAAAGATATTTATATGAAGGATATTCCTGGTGATGCTGTATTGTTCGATATGTATTATATGGGTAACGATCCGGTGCCGATGGAAGGAGAGAAAAGGGAATTGCCCAAAGTGCAGATGCTGCCGGTAGATGAAACCACTCCGCAGTTCCGGAATATCAACATCAGCAATATATACTGCAACGGCGCTAAAAAGGCCATTTTTATCAGGGGCTGCCTGAAATGCATGTTAAAAATATTAAAATAGAAAATTCTGTATTTCAATCCGATATTGGAGTAGATATACAGGAGGCAAGTGGTATTACACTAAACAATGTGAAAGTCTTCAGCAAAAACACCAAACCTGTTATAGACATCATTAATAGCGATAATATTTCTATCAATAAATTTGATTATGCCAAAGAAACAGATTTATTGATACGGGTTGCCGGGGACAGAACGAAGGCTGTTACAATACAGCAAACCAATTACAGCAATTCCAAACTAAAGGCGAAGGCAGAACTGGGCGCCAATGAAAATTCGGTACAGATCAGATAATAACACGATAACCATTATTTCCCTAATCATAATAAAAACCGGTTTGAAACAATGATGAAGAAAATATTATATCTTTTAACAGCGCTTTTATCCCTGCAGGCCCAGGCGCAGAAGTGCCTTATTCTCAACAAATGGCGCTGACGGCAATGCACATGTGGCCGGATTCGTTTAGTGTAACCCCGGACGTGCCGCAAGGTGGAGCTACGACCAGGGTGTGATATTAAAAGGTATTGAAGGGATCTGGCAGGCTACCGGCGACGGGAAATGGTTTAAGTATATTGAGCACAGCATGGATCATTTTGTGCGGGAAGATGGTACCATTAAAGATTACGACCAGGAGCATTATAATATTGATCACTTAAACAATGGTAAAGTGCTGCTTACCATTTATCGCGTTACGGGCAAGGAAAAATACAAGAAAGCAGTACAGCTGCTGAGGAAACAATTGATTGCACATCCCAGAACAAAAGAGGGCGGCTTCTGGCACAAACAAATTTATCCCTGGCAAATGTGGCTGGACGGCCTTTATATGGGCCAGCCTTTTTATGCAGAATATGCGCAGGTTTTTGGTGAAGACACCGTTTTTAATGATGTGGCCAAACAGTTTGTGCTGATGGAAAAAAATAGCCGTGATCCTAAAACCGGGTTATTATATCATGGTTACGATGAGGCTAGAGAACAGCAATGGGCTGATAAAAACGGGACAGTCTCCGCATTTCTGGGCGCGTGCTTTAGGCTGGTACGGAGTGGCAATGGTAGATGTTCTGGATTATTTTCCTCCAGATCACCCCGGCCGTCAGCAGATCATCGACATCTTAAAACGTTTTGCCACTGCTGTTGTAAAAGTACAGGATGCAAAATCAGGTATGTGGTACGATATTGTAAACCTGCCTAACAGGAAGCCTAATTACCTCGAGTCTTCAGCAACCGCTATGCTTTCCTATACCCTGGCAAAGGGAGCCCGTAAAGGATATATTGCCTCCGGTTATGCAGTGAACGCCAAAAAGCATTTGACGGACTAACCAAACTTCAGCTGACAAAGATAAAGACGGTTTTACCAACCTGGAAGGGACGGTTTCTGTTTCCGGCCTTGGTGGTAAACCTTACCGTGATGGAAGCTTTGATTACTATATGCGTGAAAAAGTGATCCAAAATGATCCTAAAGGAATGGGGGCATTCATCATGGCAGCTAACGAAATTGAGATGATGCCTAAACTGGCAACCGGGAAAGGCAAGACCATCGTATTAGACAACTTCTTTAACAACGAGTGGCAAAAAGGCCCTGCAGGCGCCCAGGTTCCATTTCACTATGTTTGGGATGAACGTGATAATAACGGGTACCAGTTTTTAGGAAATTTATTCGAGCAATATGGTGCCAAACTGCAGACCCTGAAAGCAGCGCCTACAGCCGCTAATCTTTCTAAAGTTTCTGTATATATCATAGTGGATGCCGATACGGATAAAGAAACAGCCCAACCTAATTACATGACCGAAGCCTATGCAACTACTATTGCCAACTGGGTAAAAGCCGGTGGCGTATTGGTATTGTTAGGTAATAATTCGGTGAATGCCGAACAGTTACATATCAATTTACTGGCCGAAAAATTTGGGTACGTTTCAATGGCGATGATCAGTTGATGGTGAAAGGAAATAATTATGAGCAGGGCGAAGTAACAACAGAAGCGGGTAATCCTATATTCAAGGCCGGGCGGTCTTTGTATATAAAAGAGATTAGTTCGCTAACTGTTAAAGCACCGGCAAAAGCCATCGTAAAAACAAAAGACTTTGATGTAATGGCAGTTGCTCAACTTGGCAAGGGAAAAGTGTTTGTATTAGGCGATCCATGGATTTATAACGAGTATGTAGATGGCAGAAAGTTGCCTGCAAAGTACGAGAACTTTAATGCTGCCACAGATCTCGTTAAATGGTTATTAAAGAATGCGGCAGTTAAGTAAAAGCAACGGTTGAAACTTTATCTTAGTCGGAAAACAAAAATATGACAAGAATTTTATTGGCAGCGATAACTTTTATAGCAACATTTTGCTCTTGTGGTACAACCAGGGCAGAGGAAGAAAAGAAGACAGGAGACTCTACTGCAACTACAACCGGTATAACAGTATTGCTGGATAATTACTTTAACAATGAGTGGAAGGACGAGAACGGCGCCCGGGTGGCATGGCATTACCTGTGGAGTGATACCAGTATGGGAGGCTACTCCGAATTGGGAGAACTTTTCAAAAAGAAGGAGCTACACTGGCAACTTTGAAGGAGGCGCCTAAGGCAGAAAATCTAAAAACTGCGGCTGTTTATATTATAGCCGATCCGGACAATGAAAAAGAAACTGCTGCCCCAAATTATATGACCGAAGCTTATGCGACAATAGTGGCCGATTGGGTGAAGGCAGGCGGCGTATTGGTTTTATTCGGAAATGATTCAACCAATTGTGAGCTCGATCGCTTCAATATACTTGCTGAAAAGTTTGGTATCCGCTTCAATAAAGATAATCGCCTGGTAGTTCAGGATCCCCACTTCGAACAAGGCCAGGTAAATGTGAATGCCGGAAACCCGGTTTTTAAAACCGCAAAGAATGTATATATAAAGGGCATCAGTTCTAACAGCCACAGCGCCCGCCGAAATCATACTTAAGGCAGACGGGTTTGATGTAATGGCTGTGCGTAAATATGGCGCGGGTACTGTGTTTGCATTGGGAGATCCTTGGATTTACAATGAATATATAGGCCACAGGAGATTACCAAAACAATTTGAAAACGATAAGGCAGCTGCCGACTGGGTAAAATGGTTACTGGAAAATAGCAAATAGCTGAACTACTACGCTTAATATATAGTACCGGCATCTGATACTAATATCTAAATATCTGAATACTAAATAATATATGAAACCGTTAAATAAAACCACTGTGGAAAAACCGGAGTATCCGGTTAAGATCATGCAATTTGGCGAAGGAAATTTTCTTAGAGCTTTTGTAGACTGGATGATAGATAAGGCCAATAATGATGGCATCATGAATCATGGAATTGCGCTGGTACAGCCTATTGGCGGGGGAAGTGGTGAAGCAGATTTTTCACAAACAGGATAATCTATACCATGTTTACCTGGAGGGTATTAAGGACAAACAACCGGTAAAAGAAGTAGCATTAATTAAATCTATCACGGATATCATCAATCCCTATACAGAGTACAAGAAATACGAGGAACTGTTTTTAAATGAAGGATTAGAGCTTGTTTTTTCTAATACTACTGAAGCCGGTATCCGCTATGAAGAAGGTGATGACCTGAATGCAGAACCGCCTAAGTCTTTCCCGGCTAAAATGACGGCCTTGTTGCACAAGCGTTTCCTGAAGTTTAACGGAGATGCCGCAAAAGGCTTACAAATTGTTTGCTGCGAGCTGATTGAAGATAACGGTTCTACTTTACGTGAGTTTGTTATCAAACATGCGCAGGCCAATAACCTGGGTGACGACTTTATAACTTGGGTAAAAACTGCCAATCATTTTTACGATACATTGGTAGACCGTATTGTTCCGGGCTTTCCTAAAGAAACCATCAACGAGATCAAAGAGGAGATAGGTTTTGACGATAACCTGGTGGTAAAAGGCGAGTACTTCCACGTATGGGCAATTGGTGGCGATAGCAGTATCAAAGAAAAATTGCCATTGGATAAGGCTGGTTTGAACGTATTGTTCATGGATGATATCCGTCCGTTCAGGGCGAAGAAGGTAAGGGTATTGAATGGCGCGCATACGGCAATGGTACCTGTTGCTTTACAGCTGGGTTGTGAAACGGTAATGGATGCATTCAATACACCGGAAGTGGAACAATTCATTAACCGTATGGTTGCTGAAGAGGTATTGCCGGGCATTGGCGAGAACCCGGAAGAACTGAAAGCTTTTGCAGCAAAAATCTTGGAGCGTTTCTATAATCCTTATCTGAAGCACTACCTGAAAGACATCTCTTTAAACTCCTTGTCTAAATGGGAAACCCGTGACTTCCCGACAGTGGCAGACAACTACAATAAACTGGGCAAGCAGGCTAAACTGACCACTTTTTCACTGGCGGCATTGCTGGTATTGTATAGCGGTCAGTCTGAAGTGAGCTTTACGCCCAACGATACACCGGAATTCGTTCAGTTTATTCAATCCACTTTCAATAAAGAAGATATTAAAGGATGGGTGAACGGTGTTATTAACAATGATAAGATCTGGACAGCGCCGTTAAAAGATTTGCCGGGCTTTGCCGATGAGGTAGCTGTTGCAGTTGAAGCAATATTAAGTAAAGGAATGAAAGCTGCAGTTACTGAAGTACTGCAATAAGGAATCAACATGAAGGTTGATCTCCCGGGAAACAATCAAAAAGGAAACATTCGGAAAATGGAAAAATATCTTCAAATACACCCCAATGATAATGTTTGCGTGGCCATTGATGCTATCGCAGAAGGGGATTTATTAACCGTAAACGGAGCGGCCATCATTGCAAAAATGCTATTGAAACAGGCCATAAGTTTGCAATCAGGCCCATTGCTGAAGGTGAAGACGTGATCAAATACGGTTATCCTATTGGTCATGCTTTAACCGATATTGCGATCGGGGAGCATGTGCATACACATAATGTAAAAACAAACCTGCACGACAATCTCGAATACCAGTATAACCCGGTAGGTGGTAAGCTGGAAATTCCCAAAGTAACCTTACGTTTAAGGGATACAGGCGTTACAATGGAGAAGCAGGCATACGTAATGAATTATGGATCGTTCCAACAGTGGGTTGCGTAAACGGCCAGGCACAGGCTATTATCAATCGTATCAAAAGCGAGCTGGATGTAAGTCATATCGATGATATCCGCGTATTCTCTCATAATTATGGTTGCTCTCAATTGGGTGATGACCATGAGAATACAAAAATGCCTTGGTAGCTTTAGCAAAACACCCCAATGCCGGTGGCGTACTGGTGATGAGCCTGGGTTGCGAAAACAACCAGCAGAACGAGTTTAAATTGGCGATGGGCACTTTCGATGAAGATCGTGTGAAATTTGTAATCTCCCAGGACGTAGCAGATGAGGTAGAAGCAGGCTTTGAATTGATGAGCGAGCTGGTGAAAAAATGAGGGCTGATAAACGTGAAGATCTTCCATTGTCTCTCCTGAAAGTGGGCTTGAAATGCGGTGGCAGCGATGGTTTCAGCGGTATTACAGCAAACCCGCTGGTGGGTCGTTTTTCAGATTGGTTGATTGCCCAGGAGGCACTACCATTCTTACCGAAGTGCCCGAGATGTTTGGCGCCGAAACTATTTTAATGAATCGTTGTACTACCGAGCAGGTATTCGACGATACTGTTGCATTGATCAACAATTTTAAAACCTATTTCCGCAAGCACGACCAGCCTATTTACGAGAACCCGTCACCGGGTAATAAAAAGGGTGGAATCAGTACCCTCGAAGATAAGTCGTTAGGTTGTACGCAAAAGGGCGGTAATTCTGAAGTAGTTGCTGTATTGGATTACGCTGAGCCCGTTAAGGTAAAAGGTTTAAACCTGCTGAATGCACCGGGTAACGACCTGGTAGCGTCTACCGCCCTGGCATTATCAGGTTGCCAGATCGTGTTGTTTACTACAGGCCGTGGTACGCCGTTTGGCAGCTTTGTTCCAACAATGAAGATTTCCACTAATACCAGGTTATTCGATTTTAAGAAAAACTGGATCGATTTTAACGCCGGTGTTTTACTGGAAGGCAGGGATAAAGATGAAGTAACACAGGAATTTGCCGATTTTATTGTAGAAGTAGCCAGCGGTAAGCAATTGAAGCATGAATTAACAGGGTTCAAAGAAATCGCGATATTCAAAATGGGTGTAACATTGTAAAAAATATTGCCATGGCTGAATTAGTTTTAAAGGTACACCCTAACGATAATGTGATCGTTGCATTGAAAGACCTGAAAAAGGGACAAACCATTCAATACAAGGGAGAGGATTTTGTATTGCAGGATGATGTGAACGCGAAGCATAAGTTTTTCACCAATGATATGCAGGCGGGAGATGAGATCATCATGTATGGGGTATTGGTGGGAAAGGCGCAAAACTTTATCCCGAGAGGCGGGGTAATGAACACGGAGAATACCCGGCATGCTGCGGATCCTTTCGAATATCGCCCTTATCATTATCAATGGACACCTCCCGACGTGTCGAAATTTGAAGGCCGGACTTTTAACGGTTATCACCGCAAAGACGGAAGAGTAGGAACCGCCAACTATTGGTTGTTTATGCCAACGGTATTCTGCGAAAACCGTAACCTCGATGTGATCCGTGAAGCGCTTCACAACGAACTGGGGTATGCCGTTACAGATAAGTATAAAAGGTATGCCCATCATTTGGTGGAGGCCTACAAGCATGGGGAAGATATAGGTTCATTGGATCTGGCGCCGGCTGCTCCAACTACACCTAACGACCGTGTTTTTAAAAATATTGACGGGATCAAGTTCTTAAATCACCAAGGCGGTTGCGGCGGTACCCGCCAGGATGCCGGTGTTTTAGGAAAATTACTGGCAGCTTATGCCGATCATCCTAACGTGGCTGGTGTAACTATTTTAAGTTTGGGATGTCAGAATCTGCAAACAAAGCAGCTATTGGAGGAAATCAAATTACGTAATCCTGATTTTGATAAGCCTTTGCTGGTATACGAACAACAGCAATCGCAAAGCGAAGAGCAGTTGATCAGCGATGCTATAAAAGATACTTTTAAAGGGCTGATTGAAGCTAATAAAATAGAGCGGCAGCCGGCACCTTTGTCGAAGTTGGTCCTGGGGTGAAATGTGGGGGTAGCGATGGTTTCAGCGGTATCAGCGCCAATCCGGCTGTGGGCTATACCAGCGATTTGCTGGCTGCTTTGGGAGGCAAGGTTTTATTGGCTGAATTTCCCGAACTATGTGGTGCAGAGCAGCAATTGATAGACAGGACAATCGACGAAGACAAAGCGAAGAAGTTCATCTACCTGATGACCACTTACAATAGCCAGGCAGAGGCGGTTGGATCGGGCTTTATATGAACCCTTCGCCCGGTAATATAAAAGACGGCCTGATCACCGATGCTATTAAAAGTACGGGTGCGGCTAAAAAAGGAGGCACTTCACCGGTAGTAGATGTGTTGGACTATACAGAGCCTGCTACCAAACCAGGCCTGAGCCTGGTTTGTACTCCTGGCAATGACGTGGAGGCAACTACAGGCAAAGCGGCATCGGGAGCCACTTTGATACTTTTTACAACCGGCCTGGGCACACCAACCGGTAACCCCGTTTGCCCTACCATTAAAGTATCTACCAATAATGTGCTTACCAAAAGAATGAGCGATATAATAGATATTAATTGCGGACCAGTGGTTGAAGGAGAGAAGACGATAGAGGAAATGGGTGAAGATATACTGGAATATTGTATCAAAGCTGCAAGCGGCGAAGTGATCCCTAAAGCGGTGCTATTAAACCAGGATGATTTTATTCCATGGAAGCGTGGCGTAAGCTTGTAAAAATATAACTATCTAATAAACATATAAACTGAGGTTTAGACGATATGGCAAAGCAATTTTTAGACGAAAACTTTTTATTGAAACCAAAACGGCGCAAACGCTCTACCATGAATATGCAAAGCAAATGCCGATCATCGATTATCACTGCCATCTTCCTCCGGACCAGATAGCAAACGATAAACAATTTGATAACCTTACACAGATATGGTTATACGGCGATCATTATAAATGGCGTGCGATGCGCACCAATGGCGTAGATGAAGCGTATTGCACAGGTAATAAAAGCGATTACGAGAAGTTTGAAAAGTGGGCGGAGACGGTGCCTTATACGATGCGTAATCCATTATACCATTGGACGCATATGGAGTTACAGCGCTATTTCGATATACATGATATTCTTGATGCTTCAACAGCGCGTAAAATATATGATGAATGCACCGCTAAGCTGCAAACGCCCGAATACAGCGTAAGGAACCTTTTACGCAAGATGAATGTAAAAACGGTTTGTACAACAGACGATCCTGTTGACTCGCTGGAGCATCATCAGAAAGTAAAAGACGACGGTTTTGAAATTCCTATTATCCCGGCCTGGAGACCCGATGCCGCCATGAATGTAGCGAACGCAGCCAACTTTGTAGCCTATACTAAAAAGCTGGAAGCCGCTTCCAATGTACATATTGTATTTTTTAAAGACTTCCTGGATGCATTGAAAAAGCGTCACGATTTTTTCGCCACCATGGGCTGTTCCGTATCTGATCATGGATTAGAGCAGATCTACGCTGAGGACTATACTGAACATGAAATTCATGAAATTTTCGATAAAGTATACGGAGGCCATGAGCTGAGCATAGAAGAGCAAAATAAATTCCGCTCAGCTATGTTGGTATATTTCGCAGAGTGGGATCATGAAAAGGCTGGGTGCAGCAGTTTCACCTCGGCGCTATCAGGAACAACAACTTAAAAGCCATGCGTGAGCTGGGGCCCGATACCGGGTGGGACTCTATAGGAGACTTTCCCCAGGCGCGGGCTATCTCAAAATTCCTGGGGGCTGATCAGCAGAGATAAACTCACTAAAACTATTTTGTATAACCTGAATCCCGCAGATAATGAGCTGATGGCAACCATGATCGGCAACTTTAATGATGGCTCTGCTCCCGGTAAGATACAGTGGGGATCGGGCTGGTGGTTTCTCGATCAGAAAGATGGCATGATTAAGCAAATGAATGCTTTATCTAATATGGGTTTGTTGAGTAGGTTTGTGGGAATGTTAACGGACTCCAGAAGCTTTCTTTCGTTCCCAAGGCATGAGTATTTCAGGAGAATATTGTGCAACCTCTTTGGTAACGATGTTGAAAACGGAGAGTTGCCTGCAAATATTGAATGGATAGGGCAGGTAATACAGGATATCTGTTTCAATAACGCTAATAATTATTTCAACTTACAATTAAAATAGTAGCTTCGGCAGAGTGACCACTTTCTGCTTAAAACAAAAAAATAATGAGCTTGAATTATTTCGATTTATCCGGGAAAACAGCCTTGGTAACCGGGGCAATAAAGGTATAGGTGCGGGTATGGCGCTGGGACTGGCACAGGCCGGCGCCAATATTATAGTAGCTTCCAGAACGGTTGAAGCCGGTTCTGAAATAGAAAAGCAGGTTACAGCTTTGGGACGCAGCTTTAAGTTTTACAAGTTAGATGCTTCAGACCGGGACAGTGTATATGCTTTTATAAAGAATGTACTGGCAGATAATGAGAGAATAGATATATTGGTTAATAATGCCGGCACCATCATGCGAAAGCCGGTAGCAGAACATCCCGACGAATGGTGGGATAATGTATTAGCGATTAACCTCGACACCCCGTTTATTCTGGCACGCGAGTTTGGAAAACGTATGATTGAACAGGGAAGCGGTAAAATAATCTTTACCTGCTCTTTACTTACTTTCCAGGGTGGTATTACAGTGCCGGGTTATGCGGCAAGCAAGGAGCGTTATCCAGTGTTATTAAAGCCATGTCTAACGAGTGGGCGTCCAAAGGCGTTAATGTAAATGGTATAGCCCCTGGTTATATTGCCACCGACAATACGCAGGCATTGCGCGATGATCCCGATCGCAGCCAGTCCATCTTGAGCCGTATTCCTGCCGGCAGGTGGGGAACGCCTGAAGATTTTGCCGGGCCTGCAGTATTCCTGGCATCACAGGCCAGCAACTACGTAAATGGAGAGATCCTGGTTGTAGATGGCGGCTGGATGGGAAGGTAGGGATGGTGGATAGTTCATGGTCAATGGTTCACGGTTCATGGTCGATAGACAATGGACAGCGTCTGATATCTAATATCTAAATACTTTAAATAATGGCAAAAAAAAATAAGTGCAGCACCCGCACTCAAAGATTATAAAACCAACACTTTCGTGGATGGCGATATGGAAATACGTTTTGCAGTAGGTCCGGAAGAAACCAAAACAATGGACACACAAAAGCTGATTGATAATTTCCTGGTAAAAGACCTGATGGTAGCCGACACCATTAAACTGGTATATTCTCATTATGACCGTGTAATTATTGGTGGCGCTGTTCCATCAACAAAACATTAACATTAGGTAATCATCCCGAACTGCGCGCGGAATATTTTTTGGAGCGTCGTGAAATGGGTATTATTAACGTAGGTGGAAAAGGAACGGTAACTGCAGATGGTCAGAAGTTTGAATTAGAGAAGCTTTCCTGCCTGTATTTAGGTAAGGGTACTAAAAAGGTAAGCTTCTCATCGGCCAGCAAAAAGCTCCGGCTGTTTTCTATATTTTGTCGGCTCCTGCGCATGCAACCTACCCCAACGCGGTGTTTACTAAAGAGCAGGCTTCCCCGGTAGACCTGGGTGCGGCAGAAACATCCAACAAAAGAACCGTTTATAAGTATATCCATCTGGAAGGCCTTCAAAGCTGCCAGCTGGTAATGGGCTTAACTATTCTGGCTCCGGGTAGTGTATGGAACTCGGTTCCGCCACATACGCATACCCGTCGCATGGAAGCCTATTTCTATTTTGACCTGCCGGCCGATCAGCGCCTGTTCCATTTTATGGGTAACCCGGCTGAGTCACGTCACATAGTAATGGCCAATAACGAAGCGGTGATCTCGCCGCCCTGGAGTACCCACTTTGGCTGCGGTACCACCAACTATGGTTTTATATGGGGTATGGCGGGTGAAAACCTGGTGTACAGCGATATGGATCCCGCGCCGGTGCATACGGTAAAATAATAGACCCTTACGATCGTACATTCATCATCGATACTCAATTTCAATACTCAATTTTTCAATAAGAAGTCATGTCAAAAAAGTAGTTACACTCGGAGAAATAATGTTGCGCCTTTCCACACCAGGCTTTCAGCGTTTTGTTCAGGCAGAATCTTTTGATGTTACCTATGGCGGCGGTGAAGCCAACGTAGCAGTAGCATTGTCTAATTACGGTTTAAACGGTGTTTTTGTTTCCAAGGTACCGGATAATGCAATTGGTCAGTCTGCTATTAATCACCTGCGTCGCTATGGGGTAGACACACAGCATGTAGCAAGGGGCGGCGAAAGACTGGGTATCTACTTCCTGAAACCGGTGCCTCTATGCGCGCTTCCCAGGTTATTTACGACAGGGCAGGTGCTTCCATTGCAGAAGTTGATGCAAGCGAATTTAACTGGGATAAAATTTTTGAAGGCGCAGACTGGTTTCACACTACAGGTATCACACCGGCATTAAGCGATAAAGCTGCTGCACTGACGGAAGCTGCCTTAAAAGCGGCTAAAGAAAGAGGCATCACCACTTCTATCGACTTAAACTACCGTAAGAAATTATGGAGCAAAGAAAAAGCGCAATCGGTAATGACTGAGCTGTGTAAATATGTAGATGTATGTATTGGTAACGAAGAAGACGCTGAAACCACTTTAGGTTTTAAAGCAGCTCATAGCGATATCACCAAGGGCGAATTGAATCTGGATGGTTATAAAGATGTGATCCGCCAGATGAAAGAAAAATTCGGATTTAAATACATCGCGTCTTCTTTACGCGAAAGCTATAGCGCCAGCGACAATGGCTGGAGCGCATTGGTGAGCGATGGCAACGACTTCTACCACACCCGTAAGTATGACGTGCGCATAGTTGACCGTGTGGGTAGTGGCGATAGCTTTGCCAGTGGTCTTATTTATGGCCTGGTTACCGGTATGAGCATGGCCGATGCAGCAGAGTTTGGAGTGGCAGCTTCTGCATTAAAACATACCATTCCCGGCGATTTAAACCACGCTACATTAAGCGATGTAAAAACGCTGATGAAAGGCGATGCCAGTGGAAGAGTACAGAGATAATTTTAATAAGTACGATATTTAATGTACGGTGTACGGAAGATTATATGGATTCCGTACATCGTACATTCGTACATCAAACATATCATCATGATCATCGATTCATTAAAGAATGCGCAGAAGTATAATAGTGTTCATCCTTTGTTCGCTAAAGCATTTGAGTATATAGCTGCTACAGATTTAGCAGGTATAGAACCGGGCACATACGAAATCCAGGGCGATGAATTAAAAGCCATTGTATCCGATAAAGAAGGTAAATCCCGCGAAGAGTCTTTAGAAAAATTTGAATGCCACCGTAAGCATATCGATATCCAGGTGTGCATCAGCGGTGTTGAAGAAATAGGCTGGAAACCTATTGAAAAATGTGATACCGATAAAGGTGGATATGATGATGCCAAAGATGTGCAGTTCTGGGATGAAAAGCCAGACATGTACTTTAATTTAACCGATAACCAGTTTGTAATACTGTTCCCTGAAGATGTGCATGCACCTATGATTGGCGTAGGTGAGGGTAATATTAAAAAAATGGTGATCAAGGTAAAGATCTAATTGGTGTAAGCTAACTGGTACAGGCTCACACAATAGTAATTATTTAAGGTTTGAATAATCTTGAATCTTAAACTTTAAACCTGCCTGTCTGCCGACAGGCCTTAAATCTTAAATTGAAATGTCTAAAACACAACAGGCAATTGATGCGATAGTAGAGCAGGGCATGCTGCCGCTGTACTTTAATGCAGACCAAACAGTAAGCGTGGAAATTTTACGCGCTGTATACAAAGCAGGCGTTAAAGCAATCGAATACACCAGCCGCGGCGAAGCTGCTTTAAATAATTTTGCCAGAATGGTGGAAGTGCGCAATGTAGAAATGCCGGGTCTTTTATTGGGGATCGGTACTGTTAAAAATTTGACGCAGGTAAAAGAGTACCTGGCCGTAGGCGCCGACTTTTTGGTAAGTCCGGGCTATGTAGCCGAAATTGCCGAGTACGCCGCAGCAAATGACGTACTGTATGCTCCCGGCTGTATGACTCCTACTGAAATTATTGCCGCTGAAACAGCCGGCGTTAAATTCATTAAGCTGTTCCCTGGCGATACCTTGGGTCCTAAATACTTATCTGCTATAAAACCGGTGTTCCCTAATCTTATTTTTATGCCAACAGGAGGCGTAGATACCACTAAAGAAAATATTGAAGGTTGGTTTAAAGCCGGGGTAAGCGCAGTAGGTATGGGAAGCAAGTTGATCAGCAAAGAGTTGATGGCCAATAAAGATTATGCCGCCATCGAAAGCGCCACCAAAGAAGTTTTTGCCACTATTCAATCAATTAAAAAATAATCTAACGACATGCAGCAAGCCAATGGAAATGGGAAAATGACCAACTATCGCTGGACGATGGTCATATTGCTATTCGTAGCAACAACCATCAACTATCTCGACAGGCAGGTATTATCTCTTACATGGGATGAATTCATCAAGCCGGAATTTCACTGGAATGAGGATCATTACGGAACTATTACATCCATTTTTTCTATCGTTTACGCCATCTCCATGCTTTTCGCAGGCCGGTTTGTTGACTGGCTGGGCACTAAAAAGGATTTCTCTGGGCCATCGGTGTTTGGTCGGTAGGGGCTTGTTTGCACGCGCTTTGCGGTGTTGTTACTGAACAGTATGTAGGGCTTCATTCGGCAGCCGAATTAGTACAGGCAACAGGAGACACTGCGGTAATTATATCCACAATAAGCATGTATGCTTTTATTGTGGCACGTATTGTATTGGCGGTAGGTGAAGCGGGTAATTTCCCTGCTGCAATCAAAGTTACCGCGGAGTACTTTCCAAAAAGGACAGAGCTTATGCCACCAGTATATTTAATGCCGGTGCGTCAGTGGGTGCATTGCTCGCACCTTTGTCTATACCGCCTTTAGCAGCAGTATTCGGCTGGGAAATGTCTTTCATTATAATAGGCGCGCTCGGCTTTATATGGATGGGCTTCTGGGTATTTATGTACAAAAAGCCTGAAGTGCATCCAAAAGTTAACAAGGAAGAGTTGGCTTATATTCTTTCTGACAGAGAAGCAGGCACCGAAACGGAGCGGGTGGCTGCAGCAGTTGAAACAGACAAGATCTCATTTTTGAAATGCTTTAATTACAAACAAACATGGGCCTTTGCTTTCGGTAAGTTTATGACTGATGGGGTTTGGTGGTTTTTCTTATTTTGGACCCCTTCTTATTTAAGCACCCAATTTGGCATTAAAACCTCTGAAGGACTAGGTGTGGCGCTTATATTCACATTATATGCCATTACCATGTTGTCTATTTACGGCGGGAAGCTGCCTTCTATAATTATAAGGAAAACAGGGCAAAATCCTTATGCAGCACGTATGAAGGCAATGCTCATCTTTGCTTTTATTCCTTTGCTGGTATTACTGGCACAACCGCTGGGTACTATATCACCATGGCTTCCGGTTATTATGATTGGATTGGGAGGCGCAGCACACCAATCCTGGTCAGCTAATATTTTTTCAACTGTAGGAGATATGTTCCCTAAAAAGCCATTGCCACTATTACCGGTATCGGCGGCATGGCGGGCGGACTGGGTTCTATGTTTCTTCAAAAAACCGCGGGTAAGCTTTTTGTTTATGCAGGGGAGAGCAATTTGCAATTTTTAGGTTTTGAAGGTAAGCCTGCAGGCTATTTTATTATTTTTTGTTTTTGTGCTGTGGCTTATCTTATTGGATGGATCGTTATGAAATCGCTGGTTCCTCAATACAAACCTATTACTGATTTATAATAACCTGGTTTGATATTTAAAGAAGCCGTCTCAATAGGGACGGCTTCTTCGCGTAAGAGTAACCATATATAATCATAACCGCTATATCTGCTTATTGGTGAAATAAATATAACCGTATTGTAAACCGGCAAAAGCTTAGTAGTATTGTTCCTTTATTTACACTTTAAACCTATAGCTATGAAAAGGGTATTCCTGCTTTTGTTGTTACCAGTTACGCTTGGGGCCGCATGCGGTACAGGAGATAATAAAAAAGGCGGCAATGGCGGCTGGAGCGAAGCGGAAAGGAAGGCATTTATGAGCAACTGCATTACGTCGGCAGAAAAAACTTATGAAGAGCGGGGCAGCAGCCGGATTCAGCCGTTATTACCTGTATGTGTGAATTCAGTGGATCGAAGATCGAAGAAAAGTATAGCTATAAAGACGCTGATAAAATAGCACCCGGTGAGATCAAAATAATCATGGAAGGTGCCGCTAAAAAATGCCTGGTAAAGTAAAAAGGGTGGGTGCAGGTTTTGTTATACGGGCTTAAACAAAAGCCATCCCAAAGAAGATAGATTCTAATAAGTCAATAGTTCCGGCTCCAGATAAAAGAGGCTTTCAACACTTGAAAGCCTCTTTACTGTTATATTGATCAATATAGTTTATTTAAAACGATATTTCTTTTGTACCCTCGGATTATCAAAGTAGTCGTTCAACTGCTTTTCTGAGAAGCGCTCCGACATCTCGGTAGGAACTTCCCGTAGCTGATCCTGGCTTTGCCGCAATTCCTTTTTCAGGGTTTCTGTTTTAGCGTTGATCAGCGGATCCCTGGTGCCTAATAACTGGTTCTCCGTTATCATGTAGTCGAGGCGTTTGATATTAACCCGCAATAGTGTAGCCTGGTTTTGTTCGGTGGTTTTTTGCGGAGCTGCCGCCTCTTTCACAGGCATCGCCACCACACCAATGCTCGGTAAGATCTTACCTGTATTCTGCCTTTTTGTATCGTTTTTTTCAGCAGTAGTAGCCAGAACAGTACCTGTTAAAGTAGTAGAGGCCGTAGTAATGTCAAAACCTGAGCGCCATCCTTTTGTTTTTTTAATTTTTTTATCCAACTGGTAAAAAGTGTATTTATACCGCAGTATCCATATTTTCATCAGCCTAAGAGCATCATTGTACTCTTTGGTAGCGATATCGTAATTCAACCCATCTTTAACTACTACTTTTACCCTTGCCGTATCAGCAAAATTAAAATTGGTAGTTCCTATAAATTCAAGATTTACAATTCGTTCTCCTTTGGCATCTTTTTCAGTTACAAAGTCGTACCCCGGCACCCATTCGAAATTATCATCGCAGGTTTTCGGTAATTTAAAGTTGCCAATCGAAATATCGCTGGACATTAAAATTTTCTCGATCGGGAAGTTGCCATTTTCACATAGTACATTAAAGCTCAGGCGGTCTCCTCGTTAATAGTAACCGGGCTTACAACCGATGGCTTTATCTTCGGATACACCACATCGGTACTGTAAAATATTACATTTAATGTGGTGTCTAATCTGTCGTTGGGATTTGAAAGGTTTTGTACTCCAAAAGATATGGGGTACTCCTGTCATATTTTAAACGTCCGGATAAAAAAGCGATTTATTGCTGCGAAAACTTAATGTACCATTGTCTTTATCAATTTTAAATCCTGCAGGTGCATTTTTAAGATACCAATAGTATTTTCTCGGGTCTTTGTTGATCTGGAACCTGTAATTCAGGCTCGAATCTACGTGCAGCGAGAAAAAAGGGCTGAAATTAGTAATTCTTAAAGCAGTATCTGGAGCAAAAATATGAGGTATGTCATGTATCGGTTTCAGCACTATACTATCCGGCCGAACCTGGGCGTTCGTAACCGAAAAAAAAACAAAGTAAGAAAATAAGAATAGGATAACGCATAGCAGGTACTTGAATTTTCAATAAACGCAAATTTACGCATAAGACGGCGAAAAGCAGGTGTTGGTTACGGTTTGATTATAAAGAAAAAACCCTTCGTGGAAACGAAGGGTTTAAACCAAAACTAACTGCTTATGAGAAAAACTTGTTATTGTACTTCTATATCTTTTGACGCTGCTTTAGCTTCTTCCTTGCGCTGTAAAGTCACTATTAGGATTCCGTTAACAAAACGGGCGCTGATCTTTTCACTATCTATTTTATTATCAATAGTAAAAGTTCTTTTAAAAGAACGCAGCTGAAATTCTTTTCTTATCGATTTGCCATTTTCTTTCTGATCTTCTGCTTTTTCTCGGCAGAGACGGTCAGTATATTATTTTCTACGCTTATTTTAAAGTCAGCTTTATCATAACCAGGAGCAACCACCTCAATTTCGTAGCTATTTTCATGCTCGGTAATATTTACCGGAACATGTCCTTTAATATTAGGCTTATTTACTTCCGTTTTTAATAAACCGGGAATTTCAGTAAAAAAGTCGTCCACTAAGCTGGTAAAAGTTCTCTCAAAAGGAACACCGTTAAATTTTACGTTGGTCATTGTATTAAGTTTAAATTTCTTTGAATGATTTATTACGGTAGAGCAATGTTCAAAATGCAGACCAACGTATTTTTTATGACAATTTTACACTTTTTGAAATGAAATAATGACATTGTGTCTTAATTGACGACTCTTTCTCTTTTTTCAATCAGTGTATTCCATACCAGGGCTGCCAGGATTGCTCCTGCAACAGGTGCTACTATAAACAGCCATACCTGTTCCAGGGCGCTTCCGCCTACAAAAACTGCCGGACCGATGCTGCGGGCCGGGTTCACAGATACCCCGGTTATGGGAATGCCTACAATATGGATCAAAACCAGGCTTAACCCTATACTGAGCCCGGCAAATCCGCCGTTTATATTTTTACTGGAAGTAGATCCTAATATTACAAGCAGGAAAATAAAAGTAAAAATCACCTCTGCTACAAAACCGCTGGTGAGATTATATTTTTGAGGAGAAAAAATCCATACCCGTTTTGCCCCAGGCCGCCCGCATAATCTGCTTTGCCGCTTGCAATCAAATAAAGCAGGCCTGCTCCCAGGAGCGCCCCTATTACCTGGGCTGCAATGTAGAGCGCGGCTTCAGATGCTTTCATACGTCCTGCTATAACCATGGCAATAGAAATCGCAGGGTTAATATGGCATCCCGAAATATGCCCGATAGCATAGGCCATTGCCACAACACTTAATCCAAATGCAAATGAAATACCCAGTAAGCCTACCCCGGTTGTACCGTCGGCGCCGGCTATTACTGCGCTGCCGCACCCCATTAATACCAGAACCATGGTGCCGATTATCTCGGCAATAAATTTGGAACTACCAGAAATTTTCATGTTTAAAGTTTTTAAGACGGTGATTTAATTAAATAATAGGTATCATAAATTTAATCTTTTTTAATGGAAATAGCTGGCTCGTAATATTTTGGACAAAAGTGCCCGGGTTGTTCGGGAGCGAAAACTTTTTATCTACTTTTGTGTTAATTAATTTAAATAATCAAAAAGTAAAACAGCATATGTATCCTGCAGAAATAGTGGTTCCTATGAAAGAGGAACTTACGGATAACGGATTCGTGGAATTACAAACTCCCGAACAAGTAGACGCAAGCCTGGCAGAGGGCGGTACCAATCTTTTAGTGATCAATTCAGTATGCGGTTGTTCGGCCGGTACTGCAAGGCCAGGGGTTTTAATGGCAATTGCCAATGCAGAGAAAAAGCCCGATCATTTAACTACCAGCTTTGCCGGTTTTGACCTGGATGCGGTAAAAAGGTACGCGAGCATTTGCTTCCTTATCCTCCTTCGTCTCCTTCCATTGCGTTATTTAAAGATGGCAAACTGGTGCACTTCATTGAAAGGCACATGATTGAAGGACGTTCGGCTCAAATGATCGCGCAGAATTTATTGGCGGCTTTCGATGAGTATTGCAATTAAATAAACGGTTAGTAAGTAAATAGCTGATTAAGGATGTACCTGATAGAGTACATCCTTTTTATTGAGTTAACGGGTCGCCAAAAGTATTGTCAACCTTTTAATTGATCATTTATTACACCTAATTTATCGTAATATTGCCGCAAATAATTAAATTACCTGCTGCATGTATCCTAATTTATATTATGTTTTCAGAGACTGGTTTGGCGTAGAGTGGAAGTTCTTGCATTTTGTAAATTCTTTTGGTTTTTTTTGTAGCCATAGGTTTTATTGTGTGTTCTATTGTATTGGCTAAGGAACTAAGGCGTAAAAGTAAAGACGGTGTTTTTCAGCCAACAGAGGAAACTATTACAGTAGGTCATCCGGCGTCGGTGGGTGAGCTGGCAACAAATTTTATATTAGGGTTTATATTGGGTTATAAAATATTGGGTCTGTTGCTGCTGAAGAACTCGCTGAATGTAAACCCCCAGGATTATATTTTTTTTCGTCGCAGGGAAATCTTCTGGCAGGTATTATTTTGGGGCCGTGTTTGCCGCCATGAAGTGGCGGGAAAAGAATAAGCAGAAACTGGCTAAACCTGAAACAAGGGTAATACGTGTATGGCCTCACGACAGGGTAGGAGAAATTACGATGATTGCCCTGATATTCGGACTGGTAGGAGCGAAGATTTTTGACACATTTGAAAACTGGGATTCGTTCATTAAAGATCCCTCTTCCATTTTCTCGGCTTCGGGACTTACTTTTTACGGTGGATTAATTTTGGCTGGTATAGCGCTTTGGTGGTTCACCCGCAAGCATAAAATTCCTTTTATTCATTTTGTGGATGTAATGGGGCCGGTAATGATGCTGGCTTATGGCCTGGGCAGAATAGGATGCCAGGTTTCGGGCGATGGTGACTGGGGTATTTATAATGCTGCTTTTAAAACTACGCCTGCCGGGGCATTTTACCCGCAGTGCAGGGCGATTTCGAGGCAGTTGTAAACGCCAATGCTGAATTTTTTTGCAAGGCATGATACCCATCACGCATTTTTTCCCAAACCCGGTTTCCTGGGTTTTTTACCCGATTGGTTCTTTGCCTATGACTTTCCCCATAATGTTAACGAAACAGGTGTGAGACTGGCTAATTGCGCTGACCTCCAATATTGTAATCATTTGCCGGTACCTGTATTTCCTACCTCATTGTATGAAATCATCATTTGCCTGATTTTGTTCGGTATTTTATGGATGCTTCGTAAAAAAATTAAAGTTCCCGGGCTTTTGTTTGGTATTTATCTGGTATTTAACGGGTTAGAGCGTTTTATGATAGAGCGCATCCGGGTAAATGTGAAAATGCATTTCCTGGGGATCGAAATGACCCAGGCCCAGTTAATATCCTTTGCAATCATACTGGGCGGCATTGCCATGATTATTTTTGCCCAAACAAATTACAAAAAAAAAAACCAACAACTGTTTAATTCGTTATAAATATAGTAAAGCGAAGAATTTATTGGATTATCGGCAGAATTTAGAATATGTTAGCTAATACCTGTTGATTTTCTTCTGATTTCTGCGTATTTTTGTAAGTTATTATTTATATTTAGGTACATTCCTTCACTTAAAGTTACCAAAAGGAGATTCAAATAAAATATGCGTCAGCTCAAAATTGCTACTCAGATTACCAACAGAGACTCACAGGCGGTTGAAAAATACCTGCAGGAGATCTCTAAGATTTCTATGATCACACCGGAGGAAGAGACCACTCTTGCTCAAAAAATAAAAATGGGTGACCAGCGCGCTTTAGACAAGCTCGTACAGGCCAATCTCCGTTTCGTAGTGTCTGTTGCAAAACAGTACCAGCACCAGGGTTTATCGCTGAGCGACCTGATCAACGAAGGCAACCTGGGTTTGATCAAAGCTGCTCAACGTTTTGATGAAACCAAAGGGTTTAAATTTATTTCTTACGCTGTATGGTGGATTCGCCAGAGCATTTTACAGGCTTTAGCCGAACAAGGCCGTTTGGTTCGCTTACCTCAAAATAAAATCGGAACCTATAATAAGGCCAATAAGGCTTATATGGCCTTCGAACAGGAGCACGAGAGAGCCTTCTACAGAAGAGCTTTCTGAGTTGCTGGAAATGAGTGAAACAGAGATCAATAATATTTTTCAAAGTAATACCCGCCATACATCACTGGATGCGCCGGTGCACGAAGCAGAAGATGTTGCGATGGGCGACCTGCTGGAAGGTGGCTCTGATACCGACGATGATGTAATGAAGGACTCGTTACGTAATGAAATACGTCGTGTATTGAAATCGCTGTCGCCGCGCGAAGCTGAAATAGTAAATGCTTACTTCGGTTTAGATGGAGAAAATGGCGTTACTATTGAACAGATCGGCCAAAAATATGATCTCACTAAAGAACGTATCCGCCAGATTAAAGAGCGTGCGATTAAACGCCTTCAAAAAGCAAGATACAGCAGTGCCTTAAAATCTTACTTAGGTTAAGATCTTTATTAGTTACAGATATTAAAAACTCCGGTGAAGACCGGAGTTTTTTTGTGTAAGGGTTTTAATGGTAGGTCAGGTTTTAAAAATTTGTGCAATGAAACGAAAGGAATTTTACTTTAGCAGTATAAAATCTGTTAAAAGAACTAAACTATTTACGCTTTAACGAATTGATATGAAGATATTTGTAACAGGTAGTAACGGCTTTGTTGGTAGCTATGTAGCAGCGCGGTTATTAGCCGACGGCCATGAAGTATATGCCTCCTCCCGTACCGGAGACCAGTCTGCTTTTAACTCTAACAAAAATTATCGCTTCATCCAGGTTGACTTTTCAGACCCTTTTGCTTTGCATGACGCTTTTGAGTTTGTACAGCCCGATGTAGTGGTACACAGTGGCGCTATGAGTAAACCCGATGACTGCGAACTGAAGCAGGCAGATGCTTTTGATACCAATGTATTTGGAACGGTGCAGCTATTGTTAAATGCCGAGGCTTATCAGTCCTTCTTTATATACCTGTCAACTGATTTTATTTTTGACGGAGAGCAAGGGTTGTATAAGGAAGAGGATAAACCTTCACCGGTAAGTTATTACGGAAAAACCAAAATGGATGCGGAAGAAGCGGTAATGGAATATCAGCATGGCTGGGCTATCGTGCGCACTTCTTTTGTTTATGGCAAGCCCTTATATGGCCGCGGCAATTTTATTACCATGATCGCCGAAAAATTAAAACAAGGCAGCCCTTCAATGTAGTAAATGATCAATTAAGAACGCCCACTTATGTAGCGGATCTTGCAGGCGGGATCGCCGCCATTGTTGAGCAAAAAGCCAGAGGCATATTTAATATTGCCGGCAAAAATGTTTTAACTCCATTTGAAATGGCACAGGCTACTGCCACTTATCTTGGTATTTCCGATCACCTGCTGAGCCCGGTAACAAAAAATGAATTGAAGGAACTAGCACAGCGACCTTTGAAAGGAGGATTGAGTATTAACAAAGCTATAAACGAGCTGAAATATGAGCCTGTAAGTTTTGATGAAGGACTAAGTAAAACATTAGGGTAGGTGTTACAGGAAGCAGGGACTACAGCGAATTTGTCTAAAGCATTTTGCTGTATCATAACGTTTGTGTTGGGAGCTGCTTACTCTATTAATGATTCTTTAAATATTTTTTTCGCCGGCCCGGATAGCAATTTTTAGCTGGTTTTCTTTGGGAGGTATGGGGCAGCTATAGATGCCCGAAACATAAGCGCAATAGGGGTTATAGGCTTTATTGAAGTCGATGGTTATTTGATTATTCTTTATGCCCGATATTGACAGGTCGACATACCTTCCTGTTTCATAGGACTCTTTACCTGTAGTAATGTCGGTAAAAGGTAAAAACAGGTGATCGGCATGTTGGGGTCTTGGAGTAATGCTTGCGACTGATAAACATAGAGCACTTGTGGCGCTCCTCGTAAATAAAACTGAGCTTTCCGTATTGACGGTACATTTTGGTGCGGCCGCTCGACGTAGGCATACTGAACCAACCGGTATTTTTAACAGGTTCGAAGCGGGCTGTTACTCTTGCCTTTTCATCTACGTCGAAAAACTGCAGGTATTGTTTATCCGTGCCTTTTACAACACCATGGTTGAGCGTATAGTTGTCGATATATGCCCGTACGCTGTCTTTATAAGACTGTTGCGCTTTGGCACCTAAGCTGATCAATACAACGAAAAATAGTAAACGGGCATGCATCTGGTAATTATTTAGTGATTGCCGGATTTTAAGGGCAGGAATATTTCAGCCATCATGCAACGGGCGCTTCCTCCGCCACTTTGTTCAATTGTGTCGAGGGATGAATGAATAATAGGATTAAATGTCTGTAAAAGATTAGTTTGCTCCTCCGTTAAGCTATTATATGCCTGTGTTGACATAATAATAAATTGATTGCCGGCTACATTTTCTACCTGTAGCATATTGCCGGCAAAATGGTTCATTTGTTCCAGGCTGATTTCAATGATCTTTTTACCTGTTTCTTCGAATTTATCCGTCAGCATTTGTTTCTGTAGCTGGTCTTTAATACTATCGAAGCAAATAACTACATACGAGTCCGCCATGCACATCATGACGTTGGTATGATAGATCTCTTTTCCATTTTCATCAACGGCATTGAACAATACAGGGCTGTAGCCCGTAGCGTCGCAAAATCGTACAACACCGACGCATTTGTTCTGGGCGAAAGACACGCGTAGGCTATTTCATTGTCTCTGTCGAGTACCATGCTTCCGGTACCTTCCAGGAATGCATTTTTTGCTCATAGTTGGTTAAATCGATAGTAGTCCGGATAAAGAAGGTTTCGTTTAGTTTTTCAACGATGTTCTTATTGCGCTCCAGTTTCCGGTTTTCGGCAAACATCGGGTAAAGCACTACCGTTCCATCTTCGTGAAAGGATATCCAGTTGTTGGGGAAGACAGAATCAGGCGTGTGTGGTTCCCGTGTGTCCTGTATAACGGTTACCTTAATGCCATAAACACTCAATACATGCACAAAATTGTCGAATTCCTGCAAGGCCTTTTCATGTACATGGAGCTGTTCTGTTATTTTTTGAAAACTATTATTAACAGCAGTTTGCGGATTGAATGCAAATGCTGCCGGGCGAATCATTAATAAAGTAGAAGTGGTCATTTTGTGGCGATATGGTGGTTTCTTGACAGGGCAAATGTAGTATTACGCATAATGGTACGCTACGCTTCTTCTCTTAATAACGGCATGCTCATACAATGGAAGCCGCCGCGCGCCCGCGATAGTTCTGCCGATGGCATTATGATAAAAGTATTCTTTATGTCTTTAGTGGTGATTGCATCAGTTTCTAATTGCTTTAATAATTCCTTAACCGGCACGGCCTTGAATCCTGCTTTAACGAAAGCCTGCAGCGTTTTGTCGTTGCGGTCATATCCTACCACCACTCCATCTTTGAGCGCCAGCAGGTTGCAACTGTCCGTCCATTGCTCACGTACATCAAAGGGGAACTCGTTATTGCCGGAGTAGATAAATTTTACTTTCTCCTCGCACTGAAGATCGTTTTTGCTAATGTCGATCAAAAGGTCTTCCAGGGTATCAAAATAAACAGGGTTGCCTATATCTTTCTTTTTAAACTGAATGATGCTGATGCTTTCGTCTTTTTTTCTTGTATCCAGTGCTTTCTGAATATCATCTGCGTCTTCTTTTTTCACGTGTTTCCTGGAGAATTTTCCCAGCATTACCCACATGTTCTTTTTGACCTGTGTAAAAATGGTATCAATGTGCATGTAATCCCTTTTTTTAGGGATTTTAATAACCGATATCTTCTTTACCACATTTTTCTCAAACAATGTTTTAATAGCAATATGGGCGGCCTCCATAGAGGTACGCTCACTTACACCTATCAACACGTGCTCCGGGCTAACTACCATAATATCACCACCTTCCAGCGTGACCAGTTTATCTTCAGAATCGGCCGGAAGTAAAAACTGTTGAGGGCTTTCGGGCAACTCTATAATATTGTCGCGATAATTTTTAAACAAAGGATGGTTAAAGAAAATATACTTCATTAATAACGCTTCCCTGGTGCGGGCCTGCTTGGCCGGCTTATTTAAAAGTATATGGTCGTTGATCACTATACCTATGTCTCTCGTAAATATGAAATTCGGAACCGGCGGAAAAAGCATTTCAGTGTTTTTATAGGTGCCGGTAATAAAAACATTGGCCAGGTCATGGGCCTCCATATTCATTAATTCATCCTGCACTTTATAAGAACAGTTCTCAATAGCGCAAACTGACGCAACCAGTTTAGACCGGATCTCGCTGTTGCCCAGTATCTGGGTCAGCAGCCACTCTATTTCTATTACATTGGTAGATTGATAAAATTGCTTACTGGATGGTTTGAAAAAATTATAATCATTTTTTTGTCATCTACCTCATCCAGCTTGCCTTTTATCTTTTCAGGGTCAAGAAAGTAAAGTAACAGTTTTGTATAATAGTCGTATTCTTTACGCCTGATCGTTTCCAGGTGAACAATGTCTTCAAAAAGCCAATCCTGCGCTTTCGAGGAACTACCTTGCCTAATCCACTGTCGGGGCTATGTACTAAAACTCTTTTTAATGTGCCTGTTTCCGAGCCAACATTTATTTTTTGTTCCTGCATATCTGTGGGGCGAACAAATAATCTTGATCACTCAGCCCAAAATTAAGCAAAGGGGCGTAATAGTAAGAATCTTTAAAAAGTGAATCTTTTCGGCCGTGTTTTTAAAAACAGGTAGTTTTGCCGCCTTATGAGAAGGTCTTTTTGCAATTACATATAGCCGTTCTGCTGGCTGGCTTTACGGGTGTTTTAGGACGTTTAATTACGCTTAATGAAGGGCTTATTGTATGGTACAGGCTATTAATTACAGCGCTTACTTTATGGGTGCTTTTTAGTGCTACAAAGCGCATCCAGCGAATTCCTGTTAAAGATATGTTGCACTTAACAGGGGCCGGGTTTATAAGTGCCCTGCACTGGGTATTTTTTTACGCTTCCATAAAATATGGAAATGTGTCTATTGCCCTGGTTTGCTTTTCTGTGATCAGTTTTTTCTCCTCTATTTTAGAACCCTGATTAACCGGGTTCCCATCAATAGAACAGAGCTTGTGTTTGGCTTAATGAATGTGCTGGGAATCTGGCTGATCTTTCATTTTGATACCACCTACAAGCTGGGCATCGCCTTGGGGTTGATTGCTGCTTTTTTGGGTGCGCTCTTTCCCATATTGTTAAAGCTAAAGCTGGGGCGCATTAATATGCAAACGGTGCTTACCTGGCAAATGACAGGTGGCTTTCTGACACTTTCACTGGTGATGCCGTTTTACCTTAAAGCTTTTCCGGTAGAAAGTTTGATTCCTTCGCTAAGCGACTTTTTATGGCTGCTGGTATTAGCCTGGGTTTGTTCGGTAATTGCTTTCCAGTTTTCAATGAACGCTTTAAAAAAGTTATCGGCATTTACCGTAAACCTTTCCTATAGTGCAGAGCCGGTTTACGGGATAATCATGGCTTTCCTGCTATTTAAAGAAAACCAGGTTTTAAATAAAGGTTTTTATCTCGGCAGTGTGGTAATTCTGTCTACATTGGTACTACATATGCTGCTACTGCGAAGGAAAGCGAAGGAAGCCGCCAGAAAGGTATAATAATCAAAATCTACAACAGCAGGAAAGGAGTATTTGTATGTTACAGCAAAATAGCTTTAAATTATAGTTCGCCAAAACCCTGTAGAAAAACGAGTTTTGGCGAATTATAGGTTTACCCTTTAAAGAGGTCATCCAGCGTGATGCTGTTTTGTATTAACTCCCGGCTGTACTTATTTTCATATAGTCCGTAGGTAGTGATCATGGTAATAAAAACATTTTTCCGGGTTCGGGTTGCAAGTTGTAATGCCGCTATTTTATTTTTCAAATTCAGGTAATATTTTTGTCGATTGCAAAAGTTGCGGTATAAAATTTTATCTCGCATAAATTCATAATATTGTCGTCACGGTTAATTAGCAGGTCAATTTGTGCATTGTTGTTAAACCAGCTGCTGTTCGTGGAAAAGATAGCATCGATTCTCAACGCCTTTTTAATTTGCATGACATGTTTCAGGCAAAGGGTTTCGAAACTAAAGCCTGCCCACGAAATATAAGAGGAACTTTTATACAGTTTTTGCCAGGTGCCTGCACCGCTGTTGCGGTTGTTTTGTATGAACTTTAAATAGAACTTTGAATATTCATCAGAGAGCCGGTAAAGGGTAAGCTGTTTTTTATTACCATAATAAGGGTATTCGCTTACAAAGCCAGACTCTATCAATTCTTCGAGCTTTAATGAAAGATCGCCGCCACTGGCAATGCCGCTTTGTGCAGCCAGCTCAAGCCGGGTAATGCCTTTATTGCAACCTGCGAGCGTTCTAATTATAGTAAGGTGTTTCTCAGAATCGTCAAAAAGAGATGTATATAACTGATTGAATTCGTTTCTCAGTGTGCCATCTTTCTCAAAACAAAGCTGGTCTATGTTTTGGGCAACGCTTGCCCCTCTGCGCAGCTTTTCCAGATAATGCGGAACACCGCCCATAGCCATATATACCTGGGCGATATCATATGAGGTATAATCAATACCGCGGCTTTTTAAAAACTGTTGCGTCTCTTCAAGATTAAAGGGCAGCAGTCGTATCTGCCTTGTTATCCTGTTATGCAGCCCTCCTTTATTCCTGACAATTTTTTGTATCATATAGGAGGCGGCAGAACCGCATATTACAACGATCAGGTCTTTTCGTTTGGTGCAGTAGCGGTTCCAGAAATTTTCAAATGCCATCAGGAATTTTGATCTGGCAGTTGCCATCCACGGAAACTCATCAATAAAGATCACCTTCTTGCCGGGCTTTTTAAGCTTGTTTAAATAGGTTTCGAGGAGTGCAAAGGAGTTGAACCAATCTGAAGATATGTGTGATTTGAGCGACCGGTCTTTTTGTGAATTTCATTGGTGAAATTTTTGATTTGATCGTTCATGTTGCCATTATACAATCCGCTTATCTCAAACACCAGGTGTTTTTTGTAAAACTCTCTTATCAAAAAAGTTTTACCTACTCTTCTCCTGCCATAGATAGCTATTAATTCAGAGCTGCTGTTATGAAAGGACTCCTGAAGCAGGTCTGTTTCGTATTTTCTGCCTATTAATTTTGACATAACGAAAAAATATATTCCGCCAAAATTAGAAAAAAAAGTGAGTTTTGGCGAAATATAAATTTTGAAAGAAAAAGACCCGGCCGGTAAAAGGCTATATCTGACGGGCTTTATGCGCTATGTGAAAAAATGTAGCTGCAGTTTAAAACAGGAGCAGGCCAGAGCATTTTTACAGTGCCGGGGCTGGAAATTTTCCAGCTCCTTGGCCACGGCTGTAACAAAAGTGGCGCCAAGGCTGCCGTCTATGATGCGGTGATCGTAGCTCATGCTTATGTACATCATATGACGAATGGCAATACTGTCTCCATGAGGTGTTTCTATTACCACAGGGCGTTTTTTAATAGCGCCCACTGCCATAATTGCTACCTGCGGCTGATTGATGATCGGAGTTCCCATCAGGCTTCCGAAAGTGCCTACATTGGTTAGTGTAAAAGTAGCTCCTGGGTGTCATCTGGTTTAAGTTTGCTGTTCCTGGCGGCATCTGCCAGGTGATTGACCTGCTTGGTTAAACCCACCAGGTTGAGCTGATCTGCGTTTTTAATAACAGGCACGATCAGGTTGCCGTTGGGCAGGGCCGCAGCCATACCTATATTGATGTCTTTTTGATGATAATTTTATCTCCATCCACCGAACTGTTGATAAGCGGGAATTTCTTAATGCATCTCACAATTGCTTCAATGAAAAGAGGCATAAAAGTGATCTTGGTACCTTCTCTTTTCTGGAAGCTGCTTTTAACGGAGTCCCGCCACAGCACGATATTGGTAACATCTGCTTCGCTAAAGCTGGTAACATGCGGACTGGTTTGCACGCTGCGTACCATGTGATCGGCGATCAGCTTACGCATGCGGTCCATTTCAATTATTTCTACATTGCCACCTGATTGGGTAACAGGACTGCTATAAGACGGGGAAGCGTTAGCAGCTGTTTCATGGCTAATTGTCTTTACAGGAAGCGTTACATCTTTTTTACTATGCCTGGCGATATAGTTGAGTAAGTCATTTTTGTCACGCGCCCGTCGTTCCCGGTTCCTTCTATCTGCTCCAGCTCGGCCAACGGAATACCTTCCTGTGCGGCTATATTCAGTACTAAAGGAGAGTAAAACCGTGCAGTATGGCTTTTTGCTTCTTTCTTGATTTGGGTGGCTACTACTTCTGCGAGTGTTTCTTTTATTTCTTCAGTTGGCGTATTTTCCGGGGCGGCCGGTGTGGTTTTTACGGCAGCCGGCGCAGCAGCCGGTTCGTTACCTGCGGTTTGTATCCTGGCTATAACGGCGTCGATGGGCACAACGTCGTTTTCTTTATACAGCAACTCTGTTATTACGCCTTCGGCAGTACTGGGTACCTCGCTGTCTACTTTATCGGTAGCAATTTCTAAAATGGTTTCATCCATTCTTACAGAATCGCCCACGTTTTTAACCCATTTTAAAATGGTCGCTTCCATTATGCTTTCGCCCAGTTTAGGCATTACCAGATCAACTATAGCCATCGTGATATCAGTTTAATATTTCGCAACTTTCGTTTACACGTTATCTCGGTACCTCATTCCAGCGTTCTCACCTTTCATGTTGCCTCACAAAAGTAGGGAAACAGCTTTAAATGTAGGGTTGTGTTTCCCGCCTGGATTTTTAGCAATTGCGTAACTTTGTATATAAAGGAGTTTTTTTATCCGGAGTTTTCGTGCTTTAAAGACCCTGTTACAACAGGCTGATTTTTAAATCTATTCTTTATTTTCCGTCTCAATTATGAATTTTCTTAGCAGATTTAATGCCTGGAGCGCCGTGCTCTGTATGTTGCGCTGCCTGTCGTAGCCAAGATTTAATTTTTTGGTTACTATCTGTTCCTTGCTTCCTGCGGCTATCCATACCGTTCCTACCGGCTTTTCATCATTGTCAGACGGAGGTCCCATAATGCCGGTAGTAGCCAGGGCATAATCTGCGTTAAACCGGTTAAGTGCCCCGGTCACCATTTGCCTGGCTGTTTCCTCGCTTACTGCCCCCATGGTCTCCAATGTGTCGTGTTGTACCCCAGTATATTTTCCTTCGCCTCATTATTATAGGTAACTGCAGCCCCGTTAAAATGTGATGAAGACTTTGGCAGGCTTGTTATCAGATGCGCAATATAGCCACCGGTGCAGCTTTCGGCTGTAGCCATTTTTTTCTGTTGTTGCTGCAGCAACTGGCCAATGATCATTTCGAGTGTATCGTCGTTTTCCGCAATGGTAATATCCTTTAAGGGAGCGCTCAGCTGTTGGTAAAAGTGATTCATTTCTTCTTCCAGCTTTATCCGGTTGTTGCCTCGCCCGGTTAGCCTTAGTTTTACCATGCCATAGCCGGGCAGGTAGGCCAGCTTAATATAGGAGGGAAGCCGGCTTTCCAGCCCTACTAATTTTTCAGCTACCATCGATTCGCCCATTCCAAATGTTGATAATACTTTATGTATCACTATATCGCCGCCAAAATAGGCCGATATTCGAGGCAGGGCTTCCTGCACAAGTATTTTTTTCATCTCATAAGGCACGCCCGGCATAGAAATAACCACTACTTTTTCGCCTGCTTCGTTTTCAGTTTCAAACCACATACCAGCCGCTGAACCGTGCTCATTATGGAGTATCGTGCAATTTTCGGGCAGATCGGCCTGGCGGATGTTTGCATCTGATAGCGCCGCTTTTCTTTTATAAACATTTACAAACAAGTGGTGTATATGTGCCAGTACTGATTCATTTCTAACCAGCCTGGTCTTAAAGTAGTCGCAAAGCAGAGGTTTGGTAATGTCATCCGCTGTTGGGCCCAGGCCGCCGGTTAAAATAATCAGCCTGGAATACTTTTTCTCTTCATCCAGCGCGTTCCATATGTCTTCATACACATCGCCCACAGCCACGCGCCGTTTTACCCATATGCCGGCCTTATTTAATTCCTGTCCTATAAAGGCGCTGTTGGTATCTATTGTCTGGCCTATCAGTAATTCGTCACCGATGGTGATAACAGAGGCATTGATCTCGCTCATTCAACTTGTATTTAAAACAAATATCTTTGAAATAAGCTTAAAAAGAAAAGTAATTTACATGACTCTTTACAGGAAGATGAATTTTAAAACGGTTTTTGCTTTGCTTGTTGCTTTATGGATAACCGGTGCTGCCATTGCTCAGGCAGACCTGGTGGCCTGCGGCGGCGATAAAGTAGTTATGATCGATAGCCGTAGGTCCCTGCCGTCGAAAGCCCATATTACCTGGACCTGGAAGGTTGAAGGGGCTACAGAACTACCTGAAGCCTACCGGAAAATAATGGTACCCTGGATGAATGCAAGCCGGTAAAGGGCGGTAAGCAACTGTTAATAACGTCGTCGGGTGGAGGCGTGGCGTTGCTGGATATTGCGTCTAAGAAAGTACTGTTCTACGCCCAGTCGCCGATGGCGCACTCGGCCGAAATGCTGCCCGGCGGAAAAATAGCGGTGGCTTTATCTACCCATTCAAAAGGGAATAGCCTGGAGCTATATGATAGCAGAAAAAACGCACAATATCTTTTTAAAGATTCGCTTTATTCGGGCCATGGAGTGGTGTGGAACGAAAGGCTGCAAAGACTTTTTGCGTTAGGCTTCGATGAGTTGAGGCTTTATCGCCTGGCTGATGGGAATAGTGCGAAGCCGGTGTTAGTATTGGAAAAAGCTGGAAATTGCCCGGCGAAGGGGGCATGATCTGTCGGCCGTAGATGATAACGAAATGATCGTAAGTACGCATCATGATGTTTTTGTCTTTGATATAAAAATGAAAAATTTTCTGTATTTGAACCGCTCGCCGGTAAGCATGATATAAAATCAGCTAATTATAACCGAACAACGAAGCGGTTGGTGTATACTCAGGCGGAACAAAGCTGGTGGACATTTAATATCTATAGTGTTAAGCCCACTCAAACCATCCATATCCCGGATATAAAATTGTATAAGGTAAGAATGTTGAAATAATTTTAAATGACAACGATGTTAAAAAAGTTCTCCCCGCTATACTTTGTTCATTCCTGTATTTAGGCGTTATGGCTCAAGGGTTGCCGCAGCTGAAAACAGCGATGGATGAATTTAATAATGATGCCCAGTTAAGATTTGCGTTGGCAGGTTTGTATGTTATCGATGGTCTAACCGGTGAAGCGGTCTTTGAGCAAAATGCCTATACTGGTTTGGCGCCGGCTTCTACCGAAAAGATTGTCACGGCTGCCACTGCACTGGATGTTTTAGGGAAGGATTTTACCTATGAAACAAAGTTCGGGATTATAAGTACCCCAGGTGGCAAAAGCCTCTATATACAAGCGTCGGGCGATCCTACTTTAGGTAGCTGGCGATGGGATAATACCAAAGAGGAAGTGGTATTGGCTGCTATAAAAATGCGGTAAAGATGAAGGGGATTAAGCAATTGGAGTCGGTTATCATCAGCAGCAAAGGCTGGATCGCCGATGATGGTTTACCGGCGCGCTGGACCTGGGAAGATATAGGGCAATACTACGGAGCAGGTTCACAGGGATTGAACTGGCGGGAAAACCAATTTGACCTGATTGTAAAGTCGGGAGCTAATATTGGCGATCCTGTAACTATTCTAAGAACAAAGCCTTTTCTCTACAATTACAAAATTATATCAGAGGCCCAGGCAGCAGGCAAGGAAACAGGTGATGAATCCAGTCTTTACTATCCGTCCAAAGGAAATGCGTATAGTGTATTAAAGGGCACTATACCGGCCGGTAAAAGCGATTTTGTAATAGCTGGTTCTATGTATGATCCTTCCCGGCAGTTTGCCAAAACCATCATTAACGAGTTGAAAGGTATCGCGGTGGTTAAAGATGATATACAATTAACCGGTAAAAGTTATGATAACGTAGATTGGCTGTATACGCATACTTCACCAACGATGGCTAAAATTGTTTACTGGTTCTTACGTAAAAGCGTGAATTTGTATGGCGAGGCATTGATCAGGACCATCGCGCTTCAACTGAAAGGAGAAGCAACTACTGAGAAGGGTGTTGAGGCACTGCAGGAATACTGGAAAACCAGGGGATTGATCCCGAGGAAATGCATTTGTATGACGGGTCTGGTCTGTCGCCTCAAAACAGGATTACACCACATGCGGAGGTAACTGTTTTAAAGTATGCAAAAGCCCAGTCCTGGTATCCCGAATTTTATGATGGGATACCTCTTTAACGATATGAAAATGAAAAGCGGAACGATTAACCGCGTGAAAGGTTTTACAGGCTATCAAAAGTCGAAAACGGGGAAAGAGTATATATTTTCTATGATTATTAATAACTATAACGGAAGCCAGCTTTCGTTGATCAGGAAGATGTACCAGGTATTGGATCAGTTGAAATAACCGCCTTTAAAAGGGTTGCTTATGAAAGATAAGGTGTATGATGTAATTATTGTCGGAGCCCGGATAGCAGGTGCTTCTTTGGCTGCCCGGTTAGGCGCTGCGGGTTTACAGGTACTGATATTGGAGAAGGATACTTTTCCCGGGCGCACAGTAGTTTCATGCCCGTTGTTATTAAGCAGCGGTATGCAGTTGCTGGATGAAATCGGCATTGACGAATCTTTATATGCGCCCGACAATAAACGTTTTGCGGGTGTTGCTTTAGAAATGAGCGAGTATTTCAGAACTTTTGTAGAGATACCAGACGTTTATGGACGGCACTATTTGTACGGAATTGACCGGCAGGTATTGGATCAAGCATTATGGAAGAACCTGGATCGTTTTCCCAACGTCACTCAGCTAAAGAATTTTTCGGTAAGCGCGTTACAGATGGATAAGGACGGGAAAGTAACGGGTGTTACGGGAATGTTTAAAGGAGGGGAATCGCAAAGTTTTTCGGCCGATGCTGTTATTGGTGCAGACGGCAGACATAGTGTAGTGGCAAGAAAAGCCCAGGCAGCAGTTACTGAAGAAATAACGAAGTATAATACCGCTGTGTATTATGCTTACTGGGAAGGAGTGGAGCCCTACCAGGCGCAGGGAAAAGAATGGATACAAATACATTCTGGGTGTAATGGCTTTAGCGCGGTAGTAATACCAGCCAGCAATGGACTTACGGGCGTTTTGGCTCAATGCCGCCATGATTATTTTAATGCGCCGGCGGGTGTTGATGAATGGTATCATCATACCATTCGCTCGTTTCAAGAGTGCTTCAACGATTAAAAAATGCCAGGCAGGTAACTGCGCTCAGCGGTATGAAGAATGTGGGGAATCTTTTCAGGCAGGCGTTTGGCAGGGGTTGGATACTGGTAGGTGATGCCTATCACCAGAAAGATTCTTATGATGCGCAGGGCATTTATGATGCTTTACTGGGCGCTAAAATATTGGCAGCTCAACTTATTAAATGGAAGACAGGTGGCGGGAGCTGGGACGAAGCAATGCAGTTATACAGCAGTGAGGTGCATAATGCTTTGCATCCTATGTTCAGGTCAACGCTAGACCGCCTTAAAAGAGAAATGTTTGCTTCTCCTTCTCCCAAAATGGTAAACGGGCTGTTGCGCTGGGTGCTAACCAACAAAACCTACAGGCAGCGATTTGGTTTGCTGGCCACCAGGAGCCTGTCTCCCAAAAGCTGGGCATCCCCGGTGTAATGATAGCGGCAATATTGAGCGGGGCTGTGGCCGATCTCCGGAATAAACCGGGGAGGAAAAATGGTGGACATTACCGGCGCTTCAATCTTAGTTTTATATTTACAACCCAATTGGATTCACATAAAATAAACAGAACTATAAAATGAAATTTTCATCTGACCGCTACACCCAAATGCAGTATCGCCGATGCGGCGAATCCGGCATCTTATTGCCGGCAATCTCCTGGGCTTATGGCACAACTTTGGAGATGTGGATGATCCGAAAGTGTATTAAAACATTACATACCGCATTTGATAACGGTATTACCCATTTTGATTTGGCCAACAATTACGGGCCGCCCCGGAAGTGCAGAGACCAATTTTGGTAAGATTTTGCATACCGATTTTAAAGACCATCGGGATGAGCTGATCATTTCCACGAAAGCGGGGTACACCATGTGGGATGGACCTTATGGAGATTGGGGAAGTAAAAAGTACCTGGTAAGCAGCCTGGATCAGAGCCTGAAGCGGATGAAGCTGGATTATGTAGATATTTTTACCATCATCGTCCCGATCCGGATACACCGCTGGAAGAAACCATGTCTGCGCTCGACCTGATCGTAAAACAGGGTAAGGCTTTATATGTAGGTATCTCTAACTATAAAGCACCTGAGGCAAAAAAGGCCATCCATATGCTGAAGAAGATGGGCACTCCCTGCCTGATTCATCAGCCCAAGTATTCCATGTACGAACGTTGGGTGGAAGATGGTTTGCTGGATCTGCTGGGAAAAGAAGGCGTAGGATGTATTCCGTTTTCACCCCTGGCGCAGGGCTTGCTAACTAATAAGTACCTGAAGGGAATTCCGAGAAACTCAAGAGCCGCCAAATCCCACGGGTTTTTGCAAAAGATGCTATTACAGAAGAGCGCGTTGACCAGTTAAAAAAATTAAACGAAATTGCTGCTGACAGGGGACAAAGTCTTGCACAGATGGCTTTAGCGTGGTTGCTGAAAGATAAAAGGGTTACTTCTGTTTTGGTTGGCGCCAGCAGCGCAGAGCAGTTGCTAGACTCTCTAAAGTGTTTAAACAATACCAGTTTTGATAAAATTGAGCTGAACGGAATAGAAGGGATTCTTAAGTCGTAAATTCTTAACCTCTAAATTGTACGATATGATTATCAGGAAATGGTTGCCGGCAATTCTGTTATTATGTTCTATCGGCTTTGTGGCTATGAAGCAAAAACAGCGGGCTTCTGTAGCTGATGCGCTGGAGGGTGCATGGAGCCTTAACTACGGCGGGCAGGACTTTGCCATGCTATTGGAAGACGGGTATTGTATGTTTACGCAGTACAATCTGAAAGATAAAAAATTCGGGCTGACAGCCGGCGGACCTTTACTGCCGAGAATGGCAAGATCAGCATCAAAACCGAATTTAACAGCGCTAATAAGTCGGAAGTAGGTAAAACCCAGGAGTATGGGTATCGGCTGTCGGGTGACGAGCTGACAACTACACTGGAAGGCTTTGAACTGAAATGGAAACGTGTTGATGCGGGAGGAAAGAACCTGGCCGGCAACTGGCGCATCATTAAAAGAAAACAGGGAGAAGAAATGGCGGATATTCCGTTAAGACCCAGGCGAACATTGAAATTATTAACGGCTACCCGCTTTCAGTGGGCTGCTATCAACGTGGAAACAGGGGAGTTCTCCGGAACAGGAGGAGGGACCTATACTTTTAAAGATGGAAAGTACACAGAGCACATCGAGTTTTTTCCCGCGACAGCTCACGTGTAGGCATGTCTTTAACTTTTGATGGCAGGCTGGAGGGTGGTAACTGGATCCATTCCGGAAAAAGCTCTAAAGGAGACCCTATTTATGAAGTATGGGGTACGCTTAACAGCAAATAATTCGCTTATATTTCTTGTATGAGATATTCTGAAGCCTGGCAATGCTGCCGGGCTTTTTTATTTAGGTAATGAGGGTTGTGTGATTCGTTCTGATAACTTTTGCGGCATTAGTTTAATACTTATAACACAAACAGGAGCGTTTATATATAAGCAAGCGGTACGCAAGTTACGATGAACCTTATCTGATTAAGGTATACTTGCTTATTTCAGCTCCTTTATCTTCAGGCTCCTGAAATATACCAGGTTGCCGTGGTCCTGTAAAAGAATTCTTCCTTTGGGCGCCATACCAAACGCGGGCCAGTTTTTATATTTACTGATAGCAACAAGGTCTTTAAATTCTTTTGAGCCACGGGTATAGGATACTACTTTCCAGCCGTTCAGCCAATGCTCTACCCGGTTATCGGGAAAAACTTTGATCATGCCCCTGTTCCATTCTCCGATCTTTTTGCGGGCACGTGGTTCGCGTGCAGAAGCGATCAGGTCATATAAAGAAGCTAATGTACGATTGCCATCCCGGCCCATTTTAGCATCAGGATGTTTGGCATCATCCAGCACCTGGTATTCCAGTCCTATGGCCGATCCCTGGTTTTTCGCTCTCGGTAACAAAATATTTTACGCCGCTGTTTGCCCCTTCTGTCAGTTTAAAATCAAACTCAAAAATAAAAGCGCCGTACTCTTTCTCTGTCACAATATCCCCTCCGTTGGTAGACTCTCCTCCGTTTGAAGGCTGTACTTCCAGTACCCCGTCCTTTACTGCCCATCCTTTTGCAGGAAAGCTCTTTTTATAAGCCCCTCTCCATCCTTTCATCGTTTGGCCGTCGAACAAAAGCCTGAAGCCATTCTTTTTTCCGCATCAGAAAGATTGTTGGGAGTAGTGTTTACCACAAATACTCCGGATAGTGGCGCAGGTTTTAATGCCTGCGTCTGGATGCGAATGTTACGCCAGCTTATTTGCCGACCTTCATCTTTTTATTGCCGATAGAGTGAACCTGCAGTGCAATAAATCCTTTTGCGGTAACATCGTCAATCAGGTGTGCTGCCGGTACCCCATTTACCCAGGTTCTGATGGATGTGCCGATACATTCTATTTTTGCCTTATTCCATTCTCCTTGTTTAAAAGCCGGTTGCGCTGCAGGATTCAGGTCGAGCTGATAGAGCCAGTCTCTCCTTGCTTCGTCATAAATTCCGCCTGTCCAGGCGCGTTTGGAAGGGTCTATTTCGAATTGGTAGCCATGTACACGTCCTTTCATATAATCTGGCGTGCTCAAGCTTCTAAACTGGATGCCTGAATTCATGGTGCTGTCTACCTTAAATTCCAGTTCCAGCACAAAATCGCCGTAGTCTTTTTCTGTAACCAAAAAGGAATTAGGCTCTCCAAACACTGTGGTTCCTACTATAGCGCCATTTTTTACCTCATACCGGGCTTTGCCGTTTAGCTGTTTCCAGCCATTCAGGTCTTTACCGTTAAAAAGCTCCTGCCATTGAGCAATAGCCACGTGCTGAAATGCCAGTAAGGCGAGCGCAAAAAAATGCTCTTTATTTTATACTGGCTCCGGAGATATAGATGTAGGCAATGCATATTCTCCAAATATAAAAGTAGTTTCTGCTTCCGCCAAATGATAAAACGTTCAATACCCCAAAAAAGCATGCAATTAAATTATTCAAACGTTGTAATATTTTTCCAATATAAGCTTTAGCCGATTTTAAATACTTTTAGAAGGTTAAACGGAATAATAATAATTCAAATAAACGATTATCTTTTAAACATTGCCACATGAACAATCGACGTCACTTTCTAAAAAGTACAGCCATCTTAAGCGCAGGTAGTTTGCTTTCAGCAGATCTTTTGGCAGCCATACGTTCGGGGTTGCTGCTACCGATAAGATCGGCCTGGGAGTTATTGGTTGCAAAGGCCAGGGATGGCAAAACCTTACCGCGTTATTAAAAGTGCCCGAAGTAGAATGCGTCGCCCTTTGTGATATAGATGAAAATATATTAAACCAGCGAAAAGCCGATCTTGAAAAGCTAAATATCAAGCCTAAGCTATATGGCGATTACCGCAAGTTGCTTTCAGATAAGGATGTGGATATAGTAGTAGTGGCCACTCCTGATCACTGGCACTGTTTGCAATTGACTGATGCCTGTGCGGCAGGAAAGGATGTCTTTGTGAGAAGCCTGTGGCTAATTCGATATATGAAGCCCAGTTGATGAATAAAGCGGTACAACGTTACGGCAAAGTGGTACAGGTAGCGCAATGGCAGCGCAGCCAGCAACATTTCAGGGATGCCATAGCTTTTGTACATTCAGGCAAGCTGGGAAGGGTTTCCTCAACCAAAGCCTGGATGTATCGCGGTGGTTCAAAGCCATTGCCTGTTGTTGCCAATTCGCCGGTACCCGCGGGCGTTAATTACGATATGTGGCTGGGACCTGCTAAAAAGCATCCGTTTAATAAAAACCGCTTTCATTACGAATTCCGCTGGTTCTGGGATTATGCAGGAGGGTTGATGACAGACTGGGGCGTGCACCTGATCGATATGGTATTAATGGGAATGAAAGCCGGCACGCCCAAATCGGTGATGGCAACAGGCGGCAAATATGTGTTTCCTTCTGATGCCAGGGAAACCCCGATATTCAGACGGCTTTGTACGATTTCGGTAACTTCCAGATGACCTGGGAGCATAATATGGCCACAGGGGTGGGATTATACGGTATGCAGCATGGAATTGCTTTTATAGGAGAAAATGGTACTTTACTATTAAACCGGCAGGGTTGGGAAGTAAAGCCTGAAAAAGACAAGCTGGAGGCCCTGCCCTGGTCAAAATCTGTTGATAACGGGCTTGATAAACATGCTGCCAATTTTATAGATGTGGTAAAATCCCGCAAAATGCAGGATTTGAATTGTCCTTTCGATGCAGGAGCTAAAGTGGCGATAGCCAGTCATTTTGGAAATGTGGCATTAAGGGCAGGAGAGAAGATTTACTGGGACGAAACAAAAAACAAGTTTAATATAGAGAAAGCCAATCAATTGGTAAGGCCGGTGTATCATAATGGCTGGAAATTACCAATTGTGTAACTTTGTATTATATGAAACCTTGTATTTTCTTTTTAGTTATTATATCATTTTTAAGTGCCTGCACAGGATCTAAATCGGTAATAACACCTCCTAATAGCCTGTCGCTTCAGGTAAATGAAAAAACAACTTATCAAAATGTTGTAATTACCCTCAGGAAATTAATGAAAGCCGGTGCCCGATGAATGCGCGGTGCATCAGGGCCGGAGAGGCTGTGGCTGTTTTAAATGTTGTGGTTGATGGTAAAACAGAACGGAATGTACAGCTTTGCACCGGGGCAGACTGTGAGCGGAGATCGCTGAACTCCTCCTACACGCTTTCACTCGAAGATCAGAAGTATTTATTCAGGCTGGATAGCATCACTCCCGATCCAACAAAAACGCTTGAAAAACAGGTGCAACGCGCTTATATCAGTGTACAGCAATCGAAATAGGATGGAAGCTAAGAGCGACCATATTATTTTGTTTGACGGTGTTTGTAATTTATGCAATGGCGCGGTACAATATGTGATTAAGCGGGATAGAAAAGGGATTTTTAAATTTGCATCCCTGCAATCGGAGACAGGCAGGGCAATGCTTGTTCAAAGCGGATTGCCGGAAAATCAACTGAAGTCATTTGTTTATATACATGGTAACCGTTTTTATACTCAATCGACCGCTGCATTAAAAGTGGCAAAACAATTGAAAGGACCGGTGCAGCTGCTCTGCGGATTTATTATTATTCCGAAATGGATCAGGGATCTTGTGTATGATCTCGTTGCAAAGAACCGCTACAGGTTATTGGGCCGGAAAGATGCCTGTATGGTACCAACCCCGAATTGAAAGAAAGGTTTTATAGTTAACCACGTTTATGCGAATATCGATGCCTACACCTATCCCCGTTTATCATTCCTCATGCACTATCTCATACTGGTAACCCACCAAACGTTTCCAAAGGGATCTTCAATACCGCCGCTGCGCCCGTAATCCTGGTCGGTCAGCTCATTAATAACAGTAGCGCCGTTTTCAACAGCAATATCAACGGTTTGATCGGCATCATCCACATAAATAAATAGGTTGGCATTGGCCACCCCGTAGAATTCGTTCATATCGGCAAACATAATGTTGCACCCGTTAATCTGAACTTCGGCATGCATGATGATCTTATTGTCATTGTCGCGATAGCTTTTGAAAACTTCTTTTGCGCCAAACACTATTTTTGTGAACTCAATAAATGATGCTGCATTTTTAAGAATGAGATAAGGCATCAAAGGTTGGTGTCCGTTGGGTACTTTCATTACATATTTTTTTAGAAATAACCGGTTGAAAGCTGTAAGATAATATTATCCTGCCAGATATTGAATCAAAGTAAAGTCGATCTTCAAAAGCCATGGCAGTGCAGCTAATCCACACCAAAATAACGCTACTATTATCTTTACCTGTGGGGAAACATCGAGCAGTAAAAGTCTTGGCGACAGCGCCGACTCAACTTCAGCGGCTATTTTATTTTCAATGGCATGATGCTGATAGGGCGGACCCGGAACAATATGCTGGAAGGCCGGCGTTTGTTGAATGACCACCGATCTTATTTTCCAATAATCTTCATCTGAAAGCGCATCATAGCTGGTGTGAACGTCTATGCCCGCATTTTCCAGTTCTCTATCGATTTTGGTGATACTCCGGCTTTTTATATACCTGTAAATGAGCAGGGCGGGAACGATTAGCAGGATGTAGAACTTTAATAGAAAAACGGTAACGGCTATTAATGCCATCGATAAGTAAAAATAAATATCACTGAGCAGGCCCTCTTCCTCCAGGTAAACGCGATTCAGTAACTGACCGCCATCTAAAGGATAAACAGGTAACAGGTTCAGCAGGTTGGCCCATATAAGCAGCTGTGCAATTAATTGCAACGGTATATCGCCGAGGGTAATGCCACCATAGCTCTTATCAAAAAAGTACACAGCTATTCCAAGGAGCAAACCGGGCACAGGTCCTGCTAACAAAATAAAAATACTCTGGCGCTGGCTGATCTCGTTTTTTGTGCCTTTAACCAGGGCGCCGATAAAAGGAAGAAACAGTATCTGCACATCTGCATAATGATAATACTTCATCGCTATAAAATGACCGGCTTCATGCAATAGAAGGATACCGAAAATAACCAGTAACAGGTCCCAGCGCCGAAGCAGCAGGTAACCCAATCCTATATAGATAACGAGGCTTTTTAATGCGCTAACCAATGAAGCGGGTGCCACCGGTTCTGATAAGGGAAACTTTGGTGGAATGGGGTTAGTGGTATTGCCGGGGCCGGCAATATTACTGATCTCCGGCTGCATCAAAGACGGTTTGATTTTCTGATAAAGTATATCCGGCATTTTTGCCCGTTGCCGGGTAGCCGCATTCATAAAAAAAAGCAGCACATTACCGGCAGCAAGGAGCTCGTTTTTTCGTTATACACTTCCTGGTGAAACAATATCCTATGATCTTCCGGGAGTTGCTTCAGTATGGTTTTAACGGTCAGCAAATCATCATATAATGCGGGTCTCAGGTATTTGCAGTTTACTTCAACTACCGGCATAATTATGCCTGCTTTTTCCATGTCTGCGTAAGTAAAGCCCAGGTGCCGGATACACTCTGCCCTTGCTACCTCGAAGTATTGAAAATAGTGGCCGTGATATACTACGCCCATCTGGTCAGTTTCGGCGTAGCGAACCCTGATTTTAGTTTCTGCAACGTACATGTGTTACTTGCCTATCTTTTTATCTAGGCTGAATTTGCCCGGCCCTATTAAAAATATAACAACAAACATAGTAAGAAACAGGCCGGCACTTTCCCCTTCTCCAAACAGTTCTCCGCCATGTGCAAAAAACAAAGCAATGATCATGGCAATAATCAGCGGCAGGGAGGCAAGCCGGGTCAATAAACCAATGATTAATAACCCTGCGCAAAATACTTCCGCAAAAATGGTGAGTGAAAGAGATGCTTTGGTGCCTATGTGAAAAGGATCGGCAAAGCCCTTTGATATTATTGCATTAAAGTTGCTTATTTTCTTCAAACCATGATTCATAAGCATTGAGGATCCAGCGACTACACGTAACAGCAACAGTGCAATGCTTACAGATGGTTCTGCATATTTTGAAGTCATCAATTTCATACCAGGTTATTTATTTTATATCCAACAAACTTAGTAAAATAATAATTAGAAGCAGCTTTTAGCGCAAGGCACATTTTGGATTGGCTGAAGACAGGATCAGTTTGAGGGTAGCGTACGCGTATTGTCTCCAATAACAATAATAAAATATTGTGCGCTGGCGGGCGGCCTGGCGCCAAATAGCCATATTTGCTATATTCGTTTAAAATTAGGCCATCATGTTTGATACTCTTGCGCAATACCTGTTTGAATTTAAGAGCCTGGCGCTGCCACCGATTGGCAGTTTTGAACTGGAAGATAAAGGAGCGGCTGCCGATTTTGCGGCTTCTACTATTGCAGCGCCATCCTGGGTAATAATTTTTAAGCCGTATTACGGGAATGTTGAAACGGGCGGCAATAGCACGCTTAGCAGCTGGCTGGCTGCTAACGAAAAGATGTCCGTTAATGAGGCCGAAGGGCGGTTGAATAACTTTATTGCCGATCTGCAATCCCGGTTGAATAGCGGTGAACCGGTTAACTGGCCTCAATTGGGTACGTTGGTGAAAAAAGGCACCCAAATATATTTTGAACCGGCAGCAGCATATATTTCACCGTTTACCGATGTTACGGCAAAAAAAAGTAACCAGGAAAATGCCAGTCACCATACACTGGTAGGCGACCGGGAAACAACAACAGCTCAGATGCGGGAGCAATTATTACTTCCTGATGAAAAAGAAGAAGCGGCTCCCCATAATGTGGGTATTATTAGGTATTTCACTGATAGCGGCGGCCTGGTTTCTTAGTCAAAAAGGATGTAATCCTGCTGCTACCGGCAATCAGCAAAAAGTGGAAAGCACAAAGCCGGGCGATACCTATAAAATAAACTAGGAGCAAGTTGCCTTCGGCTAATCGGCTATTGTATTGATCAGCTTTTTTTCGCCTACAATCCACAGCAGATCGCCTTCTTCAAATATCCAGGTAGATTCGGGGTTTAAATGCCTTTCGCCGTTTCGTTCAATGCCTACTACCAGTCCATGAGCCAGATTTTTAATATCGCTCTCCCTGATGGATTTATTGATCAGCGGCGAGTCTGGCTCAATAGTTAACTGGTCCAGCTTCATCTCCACCTCGCGGGCATTTTCCAGTATCTTTTGTCAGGCCTTAATATTGCGTTCATCCTTCTTTCCTGGCTATCTGTGCAAATGATAAAAGTTTGTCGCCGGGATAAATTTTTTCGTCGCGTTCAGGCGGTATAATGGATGTAGCCCCTCTTTTGATCATAGCTATGTTTACACCTACCCGTTCCCGCCACTGTAGCTCCATCAATGTTTTGCCGATAATGTTTATGGCTTCAGGCGCCACTTCAAAAGTAGTAAGGTGCGCATCCCAGGGGCCAGGCTCTGGTTTTTATTCTGGGCAGCCTGTTCGGCAAGCAGGCGTTGTTCTTCTATTTCCCGGTTATTCAGGTTTTTTACAAAGCGGTCTTCAATATTGTCGTAAGTTCTTTGCAGCCTTTTCCTAAATATTAATAGTAGCACCAATAACGCAATACCTACCATAAGGGCCAGGTCGAGTGAATAAATACTTCTTAAAAGCCCGATGATGAACAGAAGGGCTAAAGATACTTTGATGATACGCATGATCCAGATAGGTCCGTGGTATCGCTGTTGCGTGTAAATTCTTGCAAATGGTTCGGTTTTCTCATTTCTCACTATTAATGCCCATAAAAACGGACCTGTGGCCAGCAAGGCCAGCACTGCCGAGGTGGCCCGTCCGAAGCCATGCGCTACTTCCTGCAGCCACGGTAACACGAAGCTGTCATTTAATATGATGAGTGCAATAACCACTGCGGAGAAAACTACTGTATTGATCAGGAAAAATTTTAGCACGTGGTTCCAGTCGCTTACCGCTCTCAGGGCTGTAGCTTCAGAGCTATAGCGGTTTAAGCGCGCTTCCCATTTTGGCGAAAGCCGGTTGGCAATCCAGTTATAGAACCGGGTGCTGGAAAGGGTTAATGACGGCGCTATAAAGATAGTTAAGGCTGATACTGTTATAATAATGGGGTAAAGCTCCTCACTTACTACCCTCTGTTTAACACCCATGGAGGCGATGATAAACGAAAATTCACCGATCAACGCCAGGCTCATCCCTGTTTGTATGGATGTTCTCAGGCTGTTTCCCGAGATAAAGGCGCCCAGGGTTATCACAAACTCTTACCTATGATTACAGAGGCTGTAATCAATAAAATTGGCAGCCAGTGATCTTTGATTACGTTGAGGTCGATCAGCATGCCAACAGAGACGAAAAAGATAGCGCCAAAAAGATCTCTTACCGGTATAACCAGGTGTTCTATTCTTTCAGCCTTAGTGGTTTCGGCTAAAAGAGATCCCATAATAAATGCACCCAGGGCTGCGGAAAAGCCTGCCTGGGATGAAAGATATACCATCAGGAAGCACATGGCAACTGCCACAATGAGCAGGATTTCATCGGTTAAAAAGTTTTTAGCTCTTTTCAGCAGGGATGGGATGAAAAGTATTCCGCCCACGAACCACACGATCAGGAAAAAGCCCAGCTTTAAGATGGACAAGCCGATTTGCCCGGCATCGAAAGTATGGCTGGCCACAAAAGTACCTAACAGCACCAGCAGTACCACTGCAATCAGATCTTCGACCACTAGTATACCATATACCAATTGGGCAAAATTCCTTTGTTTCAATCCCAGATCTGCAAAGCTTTTTACAATGACAGAGGAAGATGAGATGGTTAAGCAGGCTCCTAAAAATATACAATCCATAAACGGCCACTGCAACAATTTGCCCAGGCCAAATCCTACCAGGGCCATACCTATTGCTTCAAACCCGGCTGCCGTAGTAGCAGATCCGCCCATTTTAGCCAGTTTTTTAAAGCTGAATTCGAGTCCCAGGCTAAAAAGAAGAAAAATAACGCCAATTTCCCCCAGGTTTGCACATCTGTTATTTCATAAACCTTGGGTGGGAATATCTTAAAATTAGGGCTTATTAAAATGCCCGACACCAGGTAACCTAATATTAAAGGCAGCTGTAGTCTTTTAAAAATAAGGGTAATAACCGCTGCTACGCCCAGTATAAGCGCCAGATCAGTTATTAAATGTGGTAAATGGTTCATAAATATCTTATTGTGTCAATCACGAAATGCCCCGAATGCTCCTGTCATCTTCAGTGTGCAGGTACTACCTAAGCACACACACTTCCGCTGCACAATATGTATCGTCCGCAAAATAAATAGTCAACAGAAAATTGTTTGGCTTTGGTCGAAATGTAATATTTTTTTGGAATTAAAGCCGGTTGGCAGAAAAAAAGGCAGTGGTTTTAATTGTAAGTAGTTGATTATTAATGTAAAATAATAAAATGGATCATTGTAGACCATTCATTGTGATTTTGTTGTAATTTTGCATTCCATTTTGAAAAAGTGGATATTCCTGAAGAGGCCCGTAAAGGGCTCCACCGGTGTGGAGACGCCTCAAAGGTTCACAATTAAATTAAAATTACCATGCCTAAGGTAAAAACAAACTCAAGCGCAAAGAAGCGTTTTAAAGTAACAGCTACTGGCAAAATCACTCACCAAAAGAGTTTTAAACGTCACATCTTAACCAAAAAATCTACAAAGCGTAAGCGCCACATGCGTGTTGATGGCACTGTAGCTAAGCCCAACTTAGATTTTGTAAAACGTTTATTAAGGTTGAAATAAGCTATTCAACCTGTCTGCCACAGGCAGGCTTTACTCTTTAACATTTAAACTTATTTAGATATGCCACGTTCAGTAAATGCAGTTGCTTCTAAAGCCCGCAGGAAAAAAATATTAAAACAAGCCAAAGGTTTTTACGGCAAACGTAAAAATGTATACACCGTTGCTAAAAACGTTGTAGAAAAAGGTATGACTTACATGTATGTAGGTCGTAAATTAAAGAAAAGAGAATACCGTACTTTGTGGATCGCGCGTATCAACGCTGCGGTTCGTGAAGAAGGATTAACTTACTCTCAATTCATCAATAAATTACAAACTAAAGGTATCGAGCTGGACAGGAAAGTATTAGCTGATTTAGCTATGAAGAATCCTGAGTCTTTCAAAGCTTTGGTAGCTTCTGTTAAGTAATTACTTATAGCAAAAAGTGTTTCAAACCTGGTCTGATCTGTGCCTGTCTGCAAAGCGGCATCCTGGTCAGACCAGGTTTTTTTAGTTGAAATAATACCTTACACCCAAGCTTAAATACCTGATTCTTGTTTTTTTATCGGGAAACATGGCAGCATCTCTGCTGTACAGCCTGCTGATATATTGGGTACCGCCGGCCAGCAACGACATATTTTTTGTTAGTCCCTGTTCTATATAAATGCCTGCGGCTATACCGGTATTATTATAGGAATCTTTAGTCTGGTCTTTTTGGGGATGCTCGATATTGATACTGCGTTTGAGAGGGGAGCGGCGTTAGTTCATACCGGTACCGGTAGGTATTCAGCATCGTATAAGGAATAATACCTATTGCTATGTTGGTGTGTTTTGCTATTATATATTTTGCGTTCATATCCAGCGATAAAAAGGTAAAGCTTGTTTTGCCGATGTTTTCAGCATCAGGGGCAGTAATATAAGATGTAGGGAATGGAACTATTGCGCCGGGTATAAACAGGGGATCTCCATAGTCGCTACTGCTGCCCGCTGCGTTTATGGATTCATTATTTAAATCGGAATAATTGGGTTGGGAGCGGACGTTATACTTCATCTCAGTCTTTTTCCTGAGTTTTATATAGTGCAGGTTGATTGCCGGCTCAAGAAAGAACTTTCCGGATAAGGGGATTTGAATGCCTCCTTTAAATTGGAAGCCGGGTTTTTTTCATACGAAGACCTGACGTCGGCACTTACAGCAATTGGAGTAGATCCCACCATAGCCATATAGGCATTGCTATTTCTAACTTTGGGCAGAATGGAAAGATTGCCGCCGGCTTCAACAAAATAGCTGAGCTGGGCATTCATAGTAGTTGCCAAAAACACTGCTGACAACAACAGCAGGTATCTAATATGCATAAGCGCTAATTTCCTTAGGCAACAAAAATAGGGCGCACCATCAAATTTTCAGTCTGTTAATTACATATTTTCCTAATTTAGCGCTCAATTTTTAAACCAATAAGTGCCGGTGCAGCCGGTGTTATGGCAAATGAATAACTCATACTTAGGCCTGGTTGAACAGACCTTTAATTTTCCGCAGGAAAATATTGAAGTTAAAAAGGGCGACCTTATTTTTAACGGTATTGATTATAAGAGGTTGGTGGAAAAATACGGTACGCCTTTAAAAGTAAGCTACCTGCCAAAAATTGGTATTAACATTAATAAGGCCAAGCAGTATTTTGCCAATGCCATGAAAAAGTACAAGTATGAGGGGAAATACTTTTATACTTATTGTACCAAAAGCTCTCATTTTCCTTTGTAGTAGGAGAGGCCCTGAAGCATAACATACACCTGAAACCTCCTTTGCTTATGATATTGATATCATTAACCAGTTGTATAAACGCCGCAAGATTAATAAAGATATTAATATTGTTTGCAATGGCTTTAAGCAAAGAAACTACACTTCGCGTATTGCCAAACTGATCAACAGCGGGTTTAAAAATGTAATTCCTGTTTTGGATAACAAGGAGGAATTGAATATGTACAAGCGCAGTGTAAAAAGCAAAGAGCCTTTTAAAATAGGTATCCGGATTGCGGCGGAAGAAGAACCTACTTTTCCTTTTTATACATCAAGGTTGGGTATCCGTGCAAAAGATGTGCTGGAATTTTATGTAGATGAGATCGAAGGCAATGAAGACAAGTTCCAGCTGAAAATGCTGCATATCTTCTTAAATAAGGGTATTAAAGATGATATTTATTACTGGAGTGAGCTGCGCAAAAGTATCAACCTTTATTGCCAGCTAAAAAGATCTGCCCTGAGCTTGATTCATTAAATATTGGTGGTGGTTTCCTATTAAACATAGCCTGGCGTTTGAGTACGATTACCAGTTTATGATCAACGAAATCATTAGCAATATCAAATCTGCCTGTAAAAAGGCAAAGGTTCCCGTGCCTAATATTTATACCGAATTTGGCAGTTATACTGTAGGTGAAAGTATGGCCCATATCTATAGCGTGATAGGAGAGAAGCGCCAGAACGACCGGGAAACCTGGTATATGATCGATTCTTCTTTTATCACTACTTTACCCGATACCTGGGGATCGGAGAACGGTTTTTAATGTTGCCTATTAATAAATGGGACAATGAATACCAGCGGGTGGTATTAGGAGGTATTACCTGTGACGGCCATGATTATTACGATAGTGAAGAGCATATTAACGAGGTGTTCCTGCCTAAAATAAAAAATGATAACGGGGTAGGTAATTCGCCTGTCCGGCCGGTAGATGCGGTAGACCTTGAAAAGAAACAAAGTACAGCCGATGATGAACCTTTGTATGTAGGTTTTTTCCATACCGGAGCTTACCAGGACCAGATCAGCGGGTATGGCGGTATTAAACACTGCCTGATTCCGTCGCCCAAGCATGTGATCATCGAATATGATAAAAACGGCGAACTGGAAGAATGGGTATATGCCAAAGAACAGTCAGCACAAAGCATGTTGAAGATATTAGGTATTTGAGATAACTGTTTTATCGTTAATAATAACAAGCTGCGGCCTTAGGGATCGCGGCTTTTTTGTGCCATGGAATATGCAGGCTCTGATAAATGCCAGTAACAGGCATAAAAAAGCAGGAAGAAATTGTTCTTCCTGCTTTGTTGTTAAAGTTGTTGTGCCTACTTAATAAACATTCCTCTCGGACCATTCACACCAGATAGTACTGTTTCTACCTCGGTTCCATCCAGGTTGGCCCGTTTGATAAAGCCGTTGTTCGTTTCCGCCCAATATACTTTGCCGGTGCTGTGATCAACCGTTATACCCGAACCACCCCTGTTCCCGGTGAAGGTAGGAGAAATTTTCACTTTGCCGGATCCGTCGAGGTTCGCCCGCATGATACCCGTCTGGCGCCTGTCGTCATAATAGATCTTTTGATTGATTTCATCTATGTATAAGCCATAACCATAGGCTCCTTCAATGATTTTTCCAACTCCGCTTCCATCCGATTTAGCGGAATACATGATTTCTTTATCTACTTCGTAAAAATAAAGGATACCTGTTTTACGATTAAATCCGATGGCTCTCAAAAGTCCACCGGGAATATTGATAAATGCTTTTTCATAATTGCTTCCGTCGAGGTTCGCACGTGATACATTAGGGCCATCTGCTATGTACATTTTACCTTCAGCAAGATTGATCGCAATACCGTAAGGCGCAGAAAGTCCTGACAGCAATTCTATGATATTGGTCCCATCCACATCCATTCGGAGTATTTTACCGGCATTGGCTGTCTGAAAATCACAATAGTATATTTTTTTATTAATAGAGTCGTAAGCCATTCCATGCGCTTCTCTGCCCGTCATATTAACAATGGTTTCAGCAGCAGAACCGGGTACGAGAGATAGTCTGCGTATCAATTTGCTGCCGTATTCGATGAAGTAAAGTTCCCGCTCATTACCGGTACTGGCATTAGGATCAATGATCGTCAAATCCCGTGAATAATTACCGGTACCGCCCGCGCCCACAACTTTAAGCTTAACCGTGTAAGTGCCAGCTTTGTTATAGGTTTTGATCGGATTACTTTCGGTCGATTTTGTTTCATCACCAAAGTCCCAGCTATAGGTTTCCGCATTCTCAGATTCATTTTTGAACTGGATAGGTTCATCCATTTTCAATTCGGTATTGCCAATGGAAAAGAAGCTTTTCACTGTTGGAGGTAAATCATCGAAATTGTAATTGTTTTTCTTACAACCCGCCATGCCAATTAAAGCAGTTAGCAGCAGTACAGGAAATAGTTTTTTTAGTAAGATCATCATCTGAGTATTTAAGTTGCCTGCCCCATTTAAATAGTAAGACAGGATTTGAATATTATTTTAGTTCAAAGCTTTCTCCGGCAGAAAAAAGAGAAATATACTTGCATTTTTAAAAGTTGCTTTATTCCCGGCCGTTTTTAGCTTTTGGGGTTTGGCAACCACTACAACCTGGCTTTCACCTGCCACGGTTACCTTTTTACCGGTGACGATAATGGCGGTGGCTTCATCGATGCCAATCATCGTTTTATCCGGATGATCTGCCAGAGCGCTTAAAAGCCTGTTGTACCTGCTGCGAATAATAAAATGCTGATCGATGATGGCAGTGGTGAGAAACCCCATTCCGGTTGAAGTAACCACGCTGTTAGTTTTTATTTCTCTAAAGCTGTCTTTGTCACTTTTTCCTTTTTCTTCGCCGGTAATCATAATTTGCGACATTACGGCGGCGCCGGCGCTGGTGCCTGAAATAGTAGCGCCATTACGAAATGCCTGGTGCAGTGCTTCGTACAGTTGGGTACCTCTAACCACATCCATAAATTTATTCTGATCGCCACCGGTTATGAAAATGAAGCGCGCGTTCTTAACCGAATCGATCCAGTTTTGCTGGTTGTCAGCCTGTGCTCTGGTAAAGTTAAAACTGGTGATTTTATTGCTGCATGCTGCTGACAACTGACCGCTGATATAAGCCACCGATTCTTGGGGAATACTGGTAGCCATGGGTAACACAACGATGTAGTCGTGAGGCTTTAATTTCGCTGTTTCTACCATTTGCTTTACTAATGCCGGGGACCGGTCTCCGCCGCCGATGATAAATAAACTGCCTTTATTCTGCCCCAATGACAGTAATGATGCAGACATGAATGCTATGAGCAAAGCGCTCTTCTTGTTTAAAAATATTTTCATTATTTGTAAATGTATACTGATATTTTACCATGTTCATCAACTGTACCGCGGTACATGCCTGATGTATTAAATTCCATAGCGATTTTGCCCGATTTATCCAGGCCAATGATACCGCCGTCGCCGCCCATCTTACCAATTTCAGCGATGACTTGTTGAGCAGCTTCGTTGACAGGCAGCTTTTTTAATTCTATAAGGGCCGACATGCGATTGGCTGCTACTTCCCTGATATAGTATTCTCCCCAGCCTGTGCAGGAGATGCCTGCTGTTGCGTTGTTACAATACGTGCCTGCGCCAATAACAGGAGAGTCGCCTACACGGCCATATCTTTTATTGGTCATACCGCCGGTAGAAGTACCTGCAGCCAGGTTGCCTTTATTATCTAAAGCAACAGCGCCAACAGTCCCGAATTTTTATCCTTGTCAGAGATGCCGTAGATCTCGCTTTTCCTGGGGTCAATATCATTATAGGCAGCTCTTCCCTGTTCTTCTTCCTTAATGGTTCTTTGCAGCTGGTCCCAACGCTCCTGTGTAAAGAAGTAGGATTGGGGCACCGTGTCGCACCCATTGGCCGCAGCGAATTGCTCTGCGCCCTTGCCCACCATCATTACATGCTCCGATCTGTTCATTACAGCTATTGCTGCATTGATCGGGTTTTTGATGTTGGTGACACCGGCTACAGCACCAGCTTTCAGCGTTTGACCATCCATGATGGAAGCATCCAGCTCGTTTTTACCATCATGCGTAAATACTGCGCCCTTTCCTGCGTTAAACAACGGAGAGTTTTCCATTACATTAATAGCTGCCTGTACTGCTTCTACAGAGGTTTTCCCTTCTTTCAGTAAATGGTATCCTTGTTGAAGTGCTTCCGTGAGCGCTGCCGTATAAGCCTTTTCTTTTTCCGGCGTCATGAACTTTTTTCAATAGTGCCTGCGCCGCCGTGGATGACCATAACGTATTTGGAGTCACCGGTGGTAGCCGGTTTATCACTGCAGGAGCACATTATGATGCTACAAGCCAGAGCGGAAAAAGAGTTTTTAAAATATTATTCATATTCGGTATGTTTTCTTTTTCTTGTAAACGTTACTAAGGGCGGGCTGTTTGAACCCAATTGCCGCCTACAACAGACCACCAAAACTTTTCGAGTCCTGCGGCAGTTTCCGGCTCAAAGCGGCTCATATTAAATTTGTTGGCGGTAGCTGCAGCCGATATGGCGGATACCTGTATGGCTTGTCCACCGTTGTTCCAGGTTACCGGGCTCCCGCTTGTGAATGTTTCAGGAGCTTTTGACGCATCTGTTTTCAGAAAGAAAGCTTTGTTGCTGCCTAATACCTGGGCCATGCCGGTTTCATCGATACAAACTGCAGTGGCTTCATCAACGGCGATACCGTAAGGTGTTTTGCTCCAGTCTTTCATAATTCTTCCCAGGAAGGCTACGGAGCGCCCCTGGCGGTTACGCTGGGTAAAATGCTGATCGGTTATTACATTTTGCAGAAAAGGCGCTTTGATAAAATCATCGCTGCCCAGGGTTACCTTTTGAGCGTACGGATTAGCCAATGCTTCAGTAGATTCTAATGTGCCTCTTTCCCCGCTGAAATAATAATTGCTAAGAATGGCTGCTCCTGCACTGGTTCCGCCCACAGGTACTTTTTTTTTTTTTTTCTGTAAGCAGGTAATTGATGGCTTCCATCACTTTGGTGCCTTTCCAGTACCCGGTATAGTCAGACTGATCGCCACCGGCGATAAACAACATTTCCGCATCGCGGATAATTTTGGCTACGCCATCCTCATTTGCCAGTTTGCGGGAGTCTATTTTTAGTGTTTCAACGGAGTTCACGGTACCTAATCCTTTTACATAAGCATTGTAGGCATCAGTTCCGGTAGCTCTTATGATTACTACATCGCCGCCGCCGCTCCGGGCAATCATCCATTGAAAGGCCGCCGATACATCCGCTCCTCCGCCCATAATCACAATGCCACTTTTGGTGGTGGTTTGAACATCGGCAATATCACCTACAATACCAATAGATGCCAAGCGTGTTTCAGGCGGCGCCGGTTTAGGTGCGTCGGGCCTGAACGGATCGTTGGGGTCCCATTTTTTTCGCAGCCCGCGAGTAAAACCGCGGCAACCAGTATGGTATAAAATTTCTTCATCTTTAATAATGTCAGGGTTTAATAGTTGGGATTTTGAATCATCTTTTTATTGATAGACATTTCATCTGCCGAAATAGGGAAGCAATATTGAGCTGCTGTAGGTTCAAGCTTTACGGCTCCCGATGTATTGATGGCATCCTGTGTGGTACGCTCTACCGGTAAATTTCTGCGTTTCAGGTCGAAGAAACGGTGGCCTTCAAAAGCCAGCTCTTTAAAACGCTCATTATATATGGCGTTTATTAAGGGTTGCTTATCCGTAAAACTCTGATCGATATAATTATATATCCGGGCCCTTCGCAGATCGTTCAAATCCCTGGCTGCTGCTGCAATACCCGCAGCACCGCTGTTGTTTTCCAGTTCAGCTTCTGCTTTGATGAGGTACATTTCCCCGGTACGAAACAACTTAACAGCCGTAAGTCCTCTATAAGCCGGGTTGCCACCCACATACTTTTCAACCAGGTATTGAGATTTACCAGCAGGCCGTGTAGGTGCGTATTGAATATAACTGCTGAAGCGCACGTCGTCGGCTCGCTGTGCAACAGTGCCGAACTGGTCAATTAGCTTGAAGGAGGGTGCATACAATACGATCTCGCCTGTTTCGCGGAAGAATGCTGCCCCAAGGCGTGAATCACCGATTACCCTTGCCAGTTTCCAGATCACCTCCGACTGGCTACTGTCTTTCCAAATTTTACTGAAATCACTTTTGGGAGCTAAAGGCTCTGCTGCAATTACCTCTGAGGCATAAGTGATTGCATCGCCCCAGTTTTTTTCATATAAGGCTGCTCTTGCCTGTATAGCGGCTATAGCGGTTTTGGTGATACGACTGTTATCGTTAAAGCCGGATGGAATGAGCTCTTTGGCCGCCCGGAGGTCTGCATTAATATTGTCGAAGTTAGACTTCACCGATTCTCTTGCAAGGTATTCGAGCGTACGTTGTTTTACGTATGGCATGCCCATACCGCCCGGCTCATAAGAGGATGCATACGCTCGTATCAGCTCCAGATAGGAGTAGGCCCTCAAAGCCAGCGCTTCTGCACGGTACTGATCTAAACGGTTTTGCTCGCCCCCTGCGGGAATAGACGGAGCCGCTTCCAGCACACGGTTAGCACGGTCTATTACTACTGCGTATTCATAAAGTGCTGATGTAACTGAACCAGAAGTAGAATTGTATAGCCACCTATGCGCCGTATTATTAGATACCGTGTTTTCCGTAGGATACATTACCTCATCCGATACGATAGCACCCGCTTCAATTAGCGTACTGGTTAAAGCAGCATAAGCCCCAGAACACCCATATTCAGATCATCCAAATTGCGGAATGCCTTAGAGGGGTCGATAACATCAGTAGGCGGCGTGTCCAGCTTGGAACAAGACTGGAACGCCAGCCCTGCCAATAATAAAAAAGCAATTATTTTCCTTATGTTCATGATGATCAGATTAAAAATTAACGTTAATGCCTGCGGTGTATTTTCTTGCATTAGGATACTCGAACCTGCCGTACTGGCGATTATTTTCGGGATCCAGGCCCCGCCATTTAGTCCAGGTAAACAGGTTTTGCCCCTGAACGAAAATATCCACGGACTTTAAGATCCTGGTTGACTCAATAACGCAGTAGGTACGCTGTAATTAAGCTGGAGATTCCTCAAACGCATAAAGGAGGCGTCCTGTATATCTTTTGAGGTGAAATTTCTCGGCACGTCTATACGTTGCAGCATAGCATTGTCGCCTGGTTTTTTCCAGCGATCATATAACATTCTTTTGCTTTGATTGCTGGTCATGTAAGCCTGGTTTTCGTTATAAAAGTCAATATTGTTCCAGCGTTGTACGTCTGATACAAAAGCGAGCAGGGCATTCAGCGTGATGTTTTTCCAACGCACCGCGGTAGCAATACCACCGGTTAATTTAGGGAACATATTGGCCGAAAGCGGTATAGCTTCTGCTTCAGCGCTGTACACATTAGTAACAGCGCCGTCGCGGTTATAATATAGCGCATCGCCATTGGCGGGATCTACTCCGGCCCAGCGTTGTGCATAGTAAGTCCCATACGGGAGGCCTACTTTAATGATCCTGGTATCTCCGTCGGGCAATTCATCCGTAACGTCACTTACACGCAAAATTTTATTTTGGTTATAAGCGCCATTAACGCCGATATTCCAGTTGAAATTTTCTTTCTGAATCACGTCGCCGCTCAGGCTCCATTCAATCCCTTTATTACCCATCCTGGCAGAGCTTAACGGTGCTGTACCACCAGACCCTGCGCCTGAGAAAGCGGAGAGCGGTAAATCTATAAACATATTCCTCGTTATCTTATTATACCAGTCTGCAACGAGCTTTACTCTTTGTGTTTTGAAAAGTGAAAGATCCAGCCCTACATTCAACTCATCTACATATTCCCAGTCGAAATCAGGATTGCCGATATTGGTAGGCCTGATTGCCTGCAAGCCGCCATAAGAAGTATTTACAGAATAGGTAGGCAGGTAGGCAAAGCTGCTTCCAAAGGGGCTTGCTGTTTGTCCGTAACTGGCTCTTAACTGTAAAGCAGCAATGAAGCTGGTGGCGGCTAAGAAATGCTCCTGTTTAAGATCCCAGTTGGCGCCGAAAGAGTAGAAGCCATGCCAGCGGTTTTGAGCGGCACTGACGAAACGGATGCCCCGTCGTACCGGTAACTGGCCGTAAGCGTATACTTATTGTTAAACGTATAACGCCCCACACCCATATACGAAAGCATGGCGCTGTTAGAACGAGCCCCGCTTATTGTGGGCAGGAAACCCGCACTTACTGTTATACTTTTGGGTGTTTCAGGAAGACGATCGTCTAAACCAAAGCCCCTGTAACTAAAGGACCTGGCATTGCTATACAGGTATTCAATAAATCCTGATAGTTCAAAATCGTGTAAATCCAATCTTTTCTTATAGGTGATGCCGGAGGTGGAGACGAGGTTAAAGTTTCTCCTGAATCCTTCTCCAAAAGCGCCTTTCCCGCCTGCCTGCCTGCTTCCTATGTAAGAGAGGGGATTAATAAATACCTGGTCAACCGAATTTCTGTAATCAATACCATTCCGGGTGCTGATCTTTAATCCTTTAATGATTTCATAAGCCAGGTTGACCCCTAAAATCGTTTTAAATTGCTCTGTTTTATCAGAGGTTCCGTACAGCACATCAATACCACGGCTTCCTTCACGCGTATCATAAAACCCAGGCCGTCGTCGGTAGCATGAAATACACCGTCTGCTGTGTAAGGATATTCGTAAGGCAAGGCATAGTAAACAGACGCCATGGGTGAACCTACGCTGGTGCCGCCTTCGTTATATGTAAATCGTGAGCTGGAATAGCCCAGGTTAATATTGAACCCGGCGGTAAACTTGCCATAGTTCATATTCGTATTGCTGCGGAGGGAAAACCGGTCCAAGCCGGTTTCCTTTACAATTCCCTGCTCTCTCCAAACACTTAAGGCGTTATAGGTTTGAACATTTTCGTTGCCACCGCTCAGGCTCACTTGCTGTTCCATAAAATTAGCGTTCTGGAAAAAAGATCCCGCCAGTTTGTGTTGATCTGACCCAGGCTATCGAGTATGCGGTCTCTTTGCTGCTGTTCATTGGCAGAAAGAGTAGCATACCCCGGGTTTTTAGGCGATAATTTCCAACCTGGTCCGATATCGCGCCCGGTTTCCAGTCCTACCTCTTCCTCAAAACGCAGTCGCTCACGGGTATCCATCATCTCGAAAGTTGGCTGTGTCAGTGTTGATACACCATACTGAGAGCTATAGCCAATACTTAACCTGCCTTTTTGCCTTTTTTGGTGGTAATAACGATTACTCCATTAGATCCCCTTGATCCATATTGCGCCTTGGCAGATGCATCTTTAAGTACTGTTACCGATTCGATATCTTCGGGATTAATGGTTTGGAAGTAGCCACTTTCTATGGGAATTCCGTCCATAATATATAAAGGCGAAGTGGATCCGTTAATAGAGCCGATACCTCTGATTACAACAGCCGCACTTTGGCCTGGCTGCCCGGAACTTGATATAACGCTCATGCCCGGTACCCGCCCCTGGAGTATCTGGTCAAGGGTACTCATCGGTACTTTATTAATATCTGTAGCGTTTACCTGGGTAGATGCACTCGGGCTTTTGCTTTTGGCATATTCGGTATAACCCGTCACCACAATCTGGTCGAGGTTACCAATATTTTGCTGAAGTGTAACCGTAAGATCGCTGGCTTGCCCTATTTTAACCGTTTGGGTAATATAGGATGCATGAGAAATGACAAGTTCATCTCCTTCATTGGCTTCAATGGAGAACGTACCGTCATTGGCCGTTGTAATAACAGTGTTGCGACCTTTCACACTTATTACTGCACTCTCAACAGGAGCGCCTTCCTCATTAATAACCCGGCCGGTAATAGTCTTGAAAAAGATAGCTTCCTGTAAATGTGCGTCTTTAAACCTCCGTGGCCTCTAAATTGGGTTTCAGCTGTTGCCTCAAATATAAGAAGCAGTGAAAATAGAGCAAGTACTCCGGTTTTCGACATGCTTTTTAGAAAAAGCAGCAAACTGCCTTTTTCTCATAAACACTTAATGTCATATTCTGATTAGTTTTTAAACATGCGAAAAATAGCGTTTTATATGCTTAAAACGAAAAAATTTATGTAGAACTTAATATTGAGGCGGGATTTAAACTGTTTTTTAAATATTAAATCACTAAATAGAGACATATTTGATCGATCAGCAGGATACTATTAAAAAGTCTGATTCAAAAGCCGGCAGCCATGATCTGAATAGCTTGCAACTATTTTAACGAAATGAGCGCTCCCTATAGGAGATAAGCCGCCCGGTAAGCCGGCAAGAAAACGCCTTCAAAAAAAATCACGTTGAATCTTTTGGTGATAAAACTACCCGGATCCGGAACTGGCCTTATTATTGAATCTTCCCGAAGTGCAATGTGTTGACGAGAAACTCAGTACATTAGCATAGAAGAAAAACTATGAATATGAACCGTTATAGAAGTGTGCTACTATATAGTATTGTAGCTTGGTTATTAATAGTTGCCTGTAGCAGGAAGGGTGCACCCCGGTTAGTACCATGCAAACAGAAGGGCTCCATCATAAATGGAAGGTAAGTAGCGCTAATGATATGGAGGTTAACGGCAACATATATATCGACCTCCGCGATGTACATCATTCGGGGCAACCGCCGGCTGCCGGTATTTTTCATTTACCCCTAAATTTGGACATTACAACAGAATGCAGGTTGCTAATATGGCTGCGCATTTATTGTCCTGTACCGATGACCGGCAGGACCAGGCATTGCAATTGAACCTGGAGTCGGTTTATTCATTTTCTCTGGCAGGCGGTCAACTGCGCCTGCTTGCAAAAGACGGACATGTTCTTTTTCTGCAGAAAAAGCGGCTGACGATGAAGGTAGCTTCATCAGCCGGAAGTGGTTGATACAGCAAATGATCAATGCAGACAATGATCAACTGATAAAGGATAAAAGTTTTTTAGATCTTACCGATCTGGCCCGGGCCCGGGCGGGAGTAGGATGTAACCAGTTTTCATTTAAAGTAACTGCTGATCATACCTATCATATTGCCCTGGAGAATGTGGCTGCAACAGAAATGTATTGCCAACACGCGGCTACCAATGAGTCGGTTTTTACCAAAGTATTACCGCTGATAAATAAATACCAGGTGGTCGGTAATACTTTGAAATTATTTGATAAAGATAATGTGTTGCTGCTGGCAGCAACAGCGGCATTGCAATGCAATAATAGGTAAGGTCTAAAACTCAATGGTTTCCCCTACCGCCGGAAGCAATAAGGTTTTACCGGCCCCGGTGAATGCCTCTACAGCGGCTTTTGTATCTATTTTAATAACATCAAAAGTGTTGTAGTGCACGCCGATAATTTCATTACATTTAATAAAGTCGGACGCAATGATAGCATCTGCCACATCCATAGTGTAATTTCCTCCAATAGGTAATACGGCGAAGTTGATGTGTGTAAACATAGGGATCAGCTGCATATCCATAGTTAATGCCGTATCGCCTGCAAAATAAAAGTTTACTTCGTCTGAAGTAATGACAAACCCCATGGGATTACCTCCGTAGGAGCCGTCGGGCAGGCCCGATGAGTGTATCGCATTTACGGCACGTACTTTTCCAAAATCAAAAGATACGGGACCGCCATGGTTGAGCTCATGTAAGCTATTTACGCCCTGCTTACTCAACCATCCCCAACCTCAGGCGTGTGATCACTTTGGCGCCGGTTCTTTTAGCAAGGGCGCTACATCGGCGATATGATCTCCGTGGCCATGCGATACCAATATATAATCTGCTTCAATTTTTTCAACATCGATGTGTTGAGCTAACGGATTACCGCTTATGAACGGATCAAACAGTAATCTTTTACCGCCTACTGTTACTAAAAACGATGACTGACCAAAATATGTGAATTGCATAACTGTTTTTAGACGTAAATATAAATACTTAATATTTCCCGTTCGTTTACTAACTAGGTGTTCCTATTCCGAGGCAATAACGCTTTTGGGGAAATGCCAAGGCTTCCATATCAGAGTTGTTAAAGAAAACCCTTCTTGCCAGGTAACATTCTTAACAGGCAGCTTTGGCAACTGGGAGGCTTTCGCTATAAGCGGCAAGATAGCGTCAACTCCCCGGAAAAGTTATGTTTTAACGAACAGAACTGGCGGAATAAAGCCGGCCCCGTTAAAAATTTATTATCAATGCGGGTAAACTTAAATTTGGAACCCGAAATCTCGTATTTTCCTTACCTTTGCAACCTTAAATTTCTTACTTGGATAGATGTTTTTGCATACTATTGAAAATGAGTTATTTAAGAAATAAGAAAGTTTATAATTCAATTAAGAATAATCATGGCAGATTTAAAATTTCAAAGGAACTTTGGTATTGCCGCCCATATTGACGCCGGTAAAACCACTACAACTGAACGTATTTTACGTTATACAGGTATGATTCACCGTATTGGTGAGGTACACGATGGTGGTGCTACTACCGACTGGATGGAGCAGGAAAAAGAACGCGGTATTACTATTACATCTGCTGCGGTAAGCTGTAAATGGCAATTCCCTACTGATAAAGGAAAAGCCGTTGCCGGTTCTACTAAAGAATATTCTTTTAACATTATTGATACCCCGGGGCACGTAGATTTTACCGTAGAGGTAGAGCGTTCTATGCGCGTACTGGATGGTTTGATCGCATTGTTTTCCGCGGTTGACGGTGTAGAACCTCAATCTGAAACTGTATGGCGCCAGGCTAACCGTTACAAAGTTCCACGTATCGGTTTCGTAAATAAAATGGATCGCCAGGGGCTGACTTTTTGAACGTGGTAAAACAGGTTCGTGAAATGTTAGGCTCTAAAGCAGTGCCTTTACAGTTACCAATTGGTGCAGAAGATAATTTCCAGGGTGTGGTAGATCTGATCCGTATGAAAGGAATTATCTGGCACGTAGAAACCGAAGGTATGACTTTCGACGAGATCGATATTCCTGCTGATATGGTTGCTGAAGCTGAAGAATGGCGCGCTGCTTTGGTAGAAGCAGTTGCTGAGTATGACGATACGTTGATGGAAAAATTCTTCGAGGATCCTAATTCAATTTCTGAAGATGAGATCCACGAAGCGATCCGTAAAGCAACCATCGACCTGAGCATAGTTCCTATGATGTGCGGTTCTTCTTTCAAAAATAAAGGTGTACAAACTGCTTTAGATGCGGTTTGCCGCTACCTGCCTTCTCCTGTAGATATCGAGGCGATTGAAGGTACCGATCCTAATGATCCTGAAAAGAAACTGGTTCGTAAGCCCGATGCAAAAGAACCATTTGCAGCATTGGCTTTCAAAATCATGACTGACCCATTCGTTGGTCGCCTGGCATTCTTCCGTTGTTATAGCGGCCACCTGGATGCAGGTTCTTATGTATTGAACGTAAGAAGCGGTAAAAAGAGCGTATCAGCCGTATCATGAAAATGTTCGCCAACAAGCAAAACCCAATCGATTTTATCGAAGCAGGTGATATTGGTGCAGCAGTAGGTTTTAAAGAGATCAAAACCGGTGATACCCTTTGCGATGAAGATCATCCGATTACATTAGAGAACATGTTCATCCCTGAGCCTGTAATCTCTGTAGCGGTTGAGCCTAAAACGCAGGCTGACGTTGATAAAATGGGTATGGCTATCGCTAAGCTGGTAGAAGAGGATCCTACATTACGTGTAAAAACGGATGAAGATACCGGCCAAACCATTCTTAGCGGTATGGGTGAGCTGCACTTAGAAATCATCATCGACCGTATGCGTCGTGAGTTTAAAGTAGAAGTAAACCAGGGTGCTCCCCAGGTGGCTTATAAAGAGGCATTTAATACAACTGTTGAGCATCGCGAAACTTTGAAAAAGCAAACCGGTGGTCGTGGTAAGTTCGCAGATATCCAGTTCAGCCTGGGCCCTGTAGATGAAGAGTGGCAAAAGAAAACCCTGATAAGAACTTCCAGTTTGTAAATGATATTTTTGGTGGTGCGATCCCTCGTGAGTTTGTACCGGCTATCCAGAAAGGTTTTGAGTCTGCAATGACAAGTGGCGTATTGGCTAACTATCCTGTAGATAACATGAAAATCCGTGTATTTGATGGTAGCTTCCACGCCGTGGATTCTGATGCAATGTCTTTCGAGCTTTGTGCGAAGCAAGGTTTCCGTGAGGCCGGCAGAAAAGCAAAACCCATCCTGTTAGAGCCGATCATGAAAGTTGAGGTGTTAACTCCTGAGCAATACATGGGTGATGTAACAGGTGACCTGAACCGTCGTCGTGGTATGATGGAAGGTATGGATACCCGTGCCGGTGTTCAGGTAATCAAAGCAAAAGTACCTTTGAGCGAAATGTTTGGTTATGTAACCCAATTGCGTTCTTTGAGCTCTGGTCGTGCTTCTTCTACCATGGAGTTCTCTCACTATTCTGCAGCGCCTAACAACATCGCTGAAGAAGTGATTGCAAAAACAAAAGGTAAAGTAACTGCTTAATTAGCGGGTAGTGAGTAATGTCCCGATGATTCGGGAGTGAATAGGTAGTTCTTGATAATAGTTAAAACCCCGGTTCGATGAGCCGGGGTTTTTGATTGTATAAGATAAAAGCTGTTAGCTAAGACTGTGCTTTTAGTTTGCCTCAACCACCTGGGTTTCGGTCCATCGGTCATGCCACATTCCGGCACCAAAAATATACTTAACGCCTCAAATGATACTAACCTGGAGAGACTTCTTATGAAAGTGTCTTTGTAAGTAATCTTGTTGCCGTTTTCAGTTACTACTTTAGTACCCGTTACCATTTTACCTAAAGATTTTCCGGTACTTCCTTCAAGAACTGTATAATACCCTACAATTACAATTATAGCTATCAGGTAGTACGCTAATGATGCTTCCCATCACTTACTACAATGCCCGGGGCTATTATTGCAATAACGAAAATGATGGCATAAAATACTACGAAATCAATAAGGTAGTTGGCGAGTCTTTTGCCTTTTGATGCCTGTCTTAGCTCATGCCGTTCGTCAAATAGGTTGGATTGAATTTCTTGATTTTAGTTAGTTAAAATGTATATAAATATAAGCAATCCTGTTAAAAAACAGTATAGGAGATCGTTATCCCTTTCTTATTTCATATCGGGTATAAGCGTATGCTGTAGCAGGCAATACAACCAAACTTAGCGCCGTTGCAAAGCCAGGCAACCGGCAACAGCCTAACCAAAATATCAGCGCCATGTAAATGGGATACGTCAGGAGTAAGATACCCAGCATCACCGAATCATGATGATCTGTATCACTAAAAACAGGCGAACAACTCCTTTTGCAAACCAATAAATAGGCATATGTAACAGGGCTCCAATCAGCGCTGGTAAAGCCAGCATGTATTTTGTAGCCTTGGTAGTAGTGCCAAATTTCTTATTCAGCTCCTTTTTATCGCCTGGCTCAATTTCGTAAACAAGCGGTTGCAGCCGGTCTTTCAGTATTTTATTGAACAGCACATTCTTCTCGCCATCTGTTGTCGCGGTATCAAAGGTTTCAGCCGTTATAAAATCGCCTAAATGGATGACCACCTTTTTCCCGTACTTGCGAAATGAACTATAATTAATACCTGCCGGTAATACTTTTAGCGGAATTGCTGCATCCCATGCCTGAAAGGCCAGCCGCGCGGTGCCTTTTTTAAGCGGTCGTAAATGCCACTCATTAACGCAAAGTCCTTCGCTGAAAATCAGTACGCCTTCATTTTTTCTGAAGATCTCGATACAGGAATTAAATGTATCGTAGTTGGTATTGAGATTTTCGATTCCTTCCCTTATCCGGTAAACCGGTAACATTTTAAGCGATCGCAGCAGGCTGAATACCCGCTTGTTTTTAAAGGCGTCACCTCTTGCCAGTGATGTAACGGGGATATCAAAAAGAATATCAAAAAGAATTGCATCAAGAAAGGAATTGGGGTGATTGCTTGCTATGAGCAGGGGACCTTGGGTTTTGAGTATGAGCTTTTTATCAACACTGATCGGATGGCAAAAAGAGGTATGGCCAACCGAACATATATTTTAAGAAAAGCGTAAAGCAAGTGGTAATGAGTTATAACAGCAATATATTAATAATAACTATAAAGAATTTCATTTTCTTAATTTTTGTAAAATTACAATAATTCATGACAGTGCATGACAGTTGACCTTTTCGATTGATTTATTTTCGGCTTCTGGTGATTTGCTTACTGTAGAAAAAATATAATTCATGAACGCTTTACTAGGTGTTATTTTTCATTTCATAGGTGGTTTTGCTTCGGGAAGTTTTTATATCCCTTACAAAAAAGTAAAAGGATGGGCCTGGGAGTCCTATTGGCTGATAGGTGGCTTGTTTTCCTGGTTGATAGTGCCCCCATAGCCGCCTGGTTAACCATCCCTAATTTTGCTGAAATTATCAGCCAGGCAAACGGCTCAACCCTTGGATTTGCTTTCATATTTGGCTTGTTGTGGGGTATTGGCGGTTTAACGTATGGCCTGGGCGTGAGATATTTAGGTGTTTCGCTGGGCAGCAGCGTGATACTCGGATTGTGCATGGTGTTTGGAGCTTTGATCCCGGCAATCTACTACCAGTTTACGCCGGCAGAAGGTAAGGACACCATTGGATTGCTGACCGGTACGCCCTGGGGCAAACAGTTTTAGCCGGTTTACTGGTATGTGTGGCAGGTATTATTATTTGCGGTAAGGCTGGTATGATGAAGGAAAAAGAACTGGCCGGCAGTGGTGTTAAAAGCGCAGACCCTCATGCGGTGGGAAATGCCGATTCGGAAGCTCACCTCTCAGGTAAAGATGAGTATAAGTTCGGGTTGGGTATTATAGTGGCTATTATCTCAGGTGTATTAAGCGCCTGCTTTAACTTTGGAATAGAAGCAGCGAAACCAATGGCTGATACAGCCAATGAGTTATGGAAAGCCGCTAATCCCGGTCAGGGCGAGTTCTTGTACCAGAACAATGTTTCCTATATCATCATACTCTGGGGCGGACTTACTACCAACCTGATATGGTGTTTAATATTGAACGCGCGCAATAAAACCTTTGGTGATTATACCAATTCAAAAGTGCCCGTTTTAAAGAATATTATTTTCTGCGCGCTGGCTGGTACCACCTGGTTCTTACAATTCTTCTTCTACGGAATGGGTGAAAGTAAAATGGGTAACGGTCCCAGCTCATGGATCCTTCATATGGCCTTCATTATATTGATCGCCAATGTGTGGGGACTAATATTGAAAGAGTGGAAAGGTGTAAGTAAAAAGACGATGATGACCGTTATATTGGGCATCATCGTAATACTGGCCTCGGTATTGCTGGTGGGTTGGGGCAACTCGATGAAATAACTAAGTAAAAAGGATAAAAATATAGTCTCTTATAAGAGAGCACACAAACAAGATCGTTATGGCAACAGACACAAGGACTTTCAAACACGTAAGCTATTTATGGGATGAAGCAAAAGCTGCAGAACTCGCGGGAGATGAGGTAGCGCTGCTGATTTATCGTTCTAATTTATTAGGAGCAGATTTACGTCTTACCAACTACGGAGGCGGAAATACGTCGTGCAAGGCTTTCGCTAAAGATCCGCTTACGGGCGAAGAAACAGAGGTGATGTGGGTAAAAGGAAGCGGGGGCGACCTTGGAACATTGAAGAGAAACGGCCTGGCTGCTTTGTATGTAGATAAATTACGCAGCCTTAAAAATGTATACCGTGGTTTGGAATATGAAGACGAAATGGTAGAGCTTTTTAATCATTGCATTTATGATCTGAATTCCAAAGCGCCTTCTATTGATACGCCTTTACATGGTTTCTTACCTTTCAAACATATAGATCATTTGCATCCCGATGCAGCTATAGCTATTGCAGCAGCTAAAGATGGTAAAAAAATAACGGAAGAGCTGTTTGGTGGTACTATTGGTTGGGTTCCTGGCAAAAACCAGGCTTTGAATTGGGCCTGATGCTAAAGCAATGCCTGGATGAAAATCCGGGTATCCGTGGTATTATGCTGGGGTCTCACGGCTTGTTTACCTGGGGCGATACCGCTTATGAAAGCTACCTGAATACATTGGAGGTAATTGAGAAATGTGCGGAGTATATCGAACAAAACTTAGGTAAAAAAGGACCTGTTTTTGGCGGTGAAAAAATCCAGTCGCTTCCTAAAGAAGCGCGTTTGAACAAAGCCGCAGCTTTAGCACCTGTGCTTCGTGGCTTCTGCTCATCCAATATAAAGATGATCGGTCATTTTACGGATGACGATCGTGTATTGCAATACATCAACTCCAACGACCTCGAAAGATTAGCTCCTTTGGGAACTTCCTGCCCTGATCACTTCCTGCGTACGAAGATCAGTCCACTGGTGTTGAACCTGGCAACAGATGAAAACCTGGATGATGTAGCGGCAGTAAAAGAAAAGATCGCTCCTTTATTTGAAGATTACCGTAAAATGTACGAAGAGTACTATAACACCTGCAAGCACCCGAATAGCCCGGCTATGCGCGATGCAAACCCGGTGATCATCATCTATCCCGGCGTTGGTATGTTTGCCTTTGCAAAAGATAAACAAACAGCAAGGGTAGCTGCGGAATTTTACACGAATGCGATTAACGTAATGCGTGGCGCTGAGGCCATCTCCGAATATACTTCTTTACCGAGGCAGGAAGCCTTTAATATCGAATACTGGTTGCTGGAAGAAGCAAAGCTGCAGCGTATGCCGAAACCCAAGCCTTTGAGCGGCCGTATTGCACTGATCACCGGTAGCGGTGGCGGTATTGGTAAGGCAATTGCTAAGAAATTTGTGGCGGAAGGTGCTTGTGTAATAATAAATGATATTAACCAGGAAAGAATTGATGCAACTACTGAAGAGTTCCGGAAAGCTTTTGGTAAGGATTCTACAGCATCAGTAACCCTCAATGTAACCGATGCGGCATCTATAGAGGCGGCGCTGGCCAATACAGCCCTGGCCTTCGGCGGCGTGGATATTATCGTTAATAATGCGGGCATCAGTATTTCGAAAAGTATAGCAGAACATTCTATCGAGGAGTGGGACCGCTTGTATGATATCCTGGTGAAAGGCCAGTTTATGGTATCGAAAGAAGCCGTTAAGATAATGCGTAAGCAGGCTATTGGCGGCGATATCATCAATATTGTTTCTAAGAATTCAATAGTAGCAGGTCCTAATAATGCCGGCTACGGTTCTGCAAAAGCAGCGCAGGCTCATCTTTCACGCTTGTTGTCTGCCGAATTGGGCGGTGATAAGATACGCGTAAATACCGTGAACCCCGATGCGGTGATCTCCGATTCCAATATCTGGGCAGGTGGCTGGGCCGAAGGTCGCGCCAAAGCTTATGGTATTACGGTTGCAGAATTACCAGCTTATTATGCAAAACGTACCTTGATGAACGAGATCATTCTTCCGGACGATATCGCCAATGCATGCTTCGTATTTGTGAGCGGCTTGCTGAATAAATCAACCGGCAATATCCTGAATGTAGATGGCGGTGTGGCGCAGGCTTTTGTGAGGTAGGCAAAACATTGAATGTAAAATTCTTCATATAGCAAAGCAACAAGGGTTGGTGATTTTCCAGTCGGCTAACCCGTTTTTTAAAGTTTTGTATAATACGGTGCTTTAACGCCTTGCTGGGGTTAAAAAGGTAATGAAACCTTAAGAAATTGCAACACAACCGCACAACGGTTGTTATAAAAAAATTATTAGTTAATATCAAAAACATTCTGATTCATGATTCTTAATAAATCGCAGATAGATGCACATAACGAGAAAGGATTAACAAAGCATAAAAAAGCTTTGATTATGTATCAGGAACCATTCCTGATGCGGAAGGCATTATTAAGAAACTGACAGATTTCCAGGTAGCCATCCCATCGTGGGCGCTGGGAAGCGGGGGTACAAGATTTGGCCGCTTTAGTGGTGGAGGAGAACCTTCCACCCTGGAAGAAAAAATTGAGGATATTGGATTGCTGCACCAGCTCAATCGCAGCAGTGGTGCGGTTTCTTTACATATTCCTGGGATATTCCCAAAGATGCCAAAGCTATTAAAAGCCTTGCGGCCGATTTCGACCTGAAGTTTGATGCGATGAACTCGAATACTTTCCAGGACCAGAAAGACCAAAAGCTGAGCTATAAATTTGGCTCCATGCAGCATGTAGACAAAGGGGTACGTCAGCAGGCGGTTGATCACAATATTGAAGTAATTAAATATGGACAGGAATTGGGTTCTACTTCTTTAACCGTTTGGTTAGCGGACGGATCCAGCTTCCCGGGACAGTTGAATTTCCGAAACGCATTTAACAATACATTGGAGAGCCTGCAAAGCGTATACGATGCCTTGCCGGATGATTGGAAAATATTTGTAGAGTACAAAGCATTCGAGCCCAATTTCTATTCAACAACTGTAGGTGATTGGGGGCAATCCTTATTGTATGCTAATAAGCTGGGCGAAAAAGCATATACCCTGGTTGACCTGGGGCACCATTTGCCTAATGCTAATATAGAACAGATCGTTGCTCTTTTGTTGAATGAGCAAAAATTAGGAGGCTTCCATTTTAATGACAGTAAGTATGGCGATGATGATCTGACCGTAGGAAGCATCAAGCCCTACCAGCTGTTCCTGATATTTAAAGAACTGGTGGAAGGTATGGATGCACGTGGATTGAACCATGCTACAGACCTGGGATGGATGATCGATGCCAGCCATAATATTAAAGATCCGCTGGAAGACCTTTTACAAAGTGTGGAAGCCATTAAACTGGCCTATGCGCAGGCTTTACTGGTAAACAGCAAAGCGCTGAACGATGCCCAGCTCAACAATGATGTAGCCGGAGCACAGGAGATCTTACAGGATGCTTATCGCACCGATCTGCGCCCGGTAGTGGCGGAGGCCCGGTTAAGAGCCGGCGCCGCGCTAAACCCGCTTGGCCTGTACAGAGAGCAGCAAATCAGGCAGCAGCTGATTGGCAAAAGAGGAGAGCAAACGGTAGCAACCGGGCTATAATCTTTGTTGGCTTAGCGATTACAATTTTTCACGGTTTGAGAATTGAGTGCAAAAATCTCAAATCTCAAATCTCAAATCTCAATTGTTTTGATTCCTGTTATTGCGATATTCGATATTGGAAAAACAAATAAAAAGTTTTTCCTGTTTAATGAAGACTATAAAATTGTAGAAGAAGTATCTGTAAATTTTGCCGAGATTGAAGATGAGGATGGATTTGCCTGCGAGGATATACGGGCATTGCGCAGGTGGGTGCTTGATACATTAAACAAATATATTGACAGCAATACTTACGATATCAAGGCAATTAACTTTTCCGCATATGGCGCCAGCTTTGTACACCTGGATGAAAGAGGCTACCCGGTTACACCATTATACAATTATCTTAAGCCCTTTCCTTCAAAAACAGAACAGCAGTTTTATGACACTTACGGAACAAAAGAAGAAGTAGCCATTGCAACCGCGTCGCCGGCGCTTGGAAATCTTAATTCAGGGCTGCAGCTTTATTCTTTAAAATACGATAAAGCAAAGTTGTTTGAAAAAACAGCTACCTCTCTCCATTTTCCACAATACCTGAGCTTCCTTATCAGTGGCCGGAAATACTCAGATATAACCAGCATTGGCTGCCATACCGCTTTATGGGATTATGAAAAGAATAATTATCACGATTGGGTAGTAAAAGAAGGGATTGATAAAAAGCTTGCTCCTGTTTTTTCTTCGGCCAGGGCATTGGATATTGTTTACAACGGTAAACCGCTTAAATGCGGTATTGGTTTACATGATAGCTCAGCAGCTTTTATTCCTTATATTCAAAATGTAAATGAACCTTTTTACTGATCTCAACAGGCACCTGGTGTATCAGCATGAATGCTTTTAATAATGAGCCATTAACAAAAGACGAGCTGGAAAAAGATTGTCTTTGTTATATGACTTACGAGGGTGGCACTGTAAAATCGTCACGTTTGTTTGCGGGGTATGCCCACGAGCAGGTCATTAAAAATTATCAGGGTATTTTGTTGAAGTGCCTAATTACTTTGAAAAAATCGCCTATGATAAAAGCCTTTTGAAAGATGAGCCTGTCTTAGAAGACCTGAATGATTTTGATGTGGCTAACTACATCAGCTACGAGGCTGCGTACATTAATTTCATCAGGCAGGTAGTGGTAGCTCAAAAACGTTCTACCGATCTTGTCTTTAACGATAAGGTGAAGAAAATTTTTGTAGACGGAGGTTTTGCAAAAATGAAACTTATATGCAGTTGTTAGCGGAGGCATATCCGCAAACGGAGGTGTTTGCGGCTTCTGTATCCCAGGCTACTGCTATGGGAGCGGCAATGGCGCTTCACAAAGACTGGAATCATCTCAACCTTCCCGAAAATGTTATCAGCACGCGGAAATATTAGGTCTGAATATAAGGGTGCCTAAAAATATTTGTTTGTATTTTAATCCTGTCTTATCTTGTGCAGGTTCATGTATAATAACTATACACATATCAGCCAGGTTTACGTTGTAGCAACTGCTACCACTACAACTATTACCACAACCCGTTAAGGGTTGTACTTTGTCATATCACCACCTGGGCCAATGAGGCCGTTCCTGATAAATCATCCTTAATATTTTAATTGTTATAAACCATGCAGGTTTTAAAATTTGGCGGTACTTCGGTAGCCAATGCTGAAAATATAAACAAAGTAGCTTCTATTGTAAAAAATGCCATAAATAAAGACAAAACTATCGTGGTGGTATCGGCCCTTGGCGGTGTAACAGACATGCTATTGCAGGCAGCCAATAATGCTGCCAAAGGTAACGAAGACTACAAACAAACGATTGCCGAAATAGAGAAACGGCATTTTGATGCGGTAAAGAGCCTGATACCCGTTGCGCATCAAAGCCAGCTGCTAAGTCTTGTTAAAACTTCTATCAACGAAATAGAAGATATCTGTAATGGTATTTTTCTTTTGAGCGAAATAACACCCCGCACCAAAGATCGTTTGGCGAGTTATGGCGAGTGGCTGTCGTCCCAGATTATAGCTGAGAAGCTCCGGTTTGATCAGGTGGATGTGCACTGGAAAGACTCCCGCCAGTTGATTACAACCAATAGCAATTATACGCAGGCACAGGTTAATTTTGAAATAACACAGTCTAAAATTACTGAGTTTTTTAATAGCCTGCAGCAATCGCTTTGCATTGTTCCGGCTTTATTGCCAGCAATGCAGAAGGAATTACTACTACTATTGGTCGTGGAGGTTCTGATTATACTGCCGCTATTATTGCTGCAGCATTAAACGCTGAGGTGCTCGAGATCTGGACTGATGTAAGCGGTATGATGACCGCTGATCCGCGCCTGGCGGCCAATGCTAAAGTAATTGAAAAGATTTCTTACGGGGAGGCAATGGAGCTGTCGCATTTTGGAGCTAAAGTAATTTACCCGCCTACCTTGCAGCCGGTAATGACCCGCAATATTCCGGTATGGATTAAAAATACTTTTGCCCCTGAGGATGCCGGTACGCTGGTACTCAATAACGAGCGTTCTGCAGCTCAATCTGACGGTAATATTATCCGTGGTATTTCCAGCATCAACAACCTGGCTTTGCTAAGCCTGGAAGGAAGCGGTATGGTAGGTATCCCGGGTTTCTCCAAAAGACTGTTTGAAGCATTAAGTAATGAACAGATCAATGTTATTTTAATTACACAAAGCTCTTCAGAGCATTCTATATGTGTGGCTATTGATGCGTCGAGAGCGGAAGCGGCGAAGCAGGCAATAGACGATGCTTTTGCCAATGAGCTGGCATTGCAAAAAGTAGAACCATTGAAAGTGGAAACTGATCTTTCTATTGTAGCCTTGGTAGGAGAGCAGATGAGGAGCCATCCGGGCGTGAGCGGTAAAATGTTTGGCGCATTGGGGCGTAATGGTGTCAATATCCGTGCTATTGCCCAGGGTTCTTCCGAAAAAATATCAGCGTAGTTATCTCTACTGCAGATGTACGTAAGGCGATCAATGTTTTGCATGAGGATTTCTTTGAAACTACATTCAAGCAGGTACATTTATTCATTGCCGGCGTGGGTAATGTAGGTTCTAAGCTATTACAGCAAATAGGAAAGCAGTTGGCTTCACTGCAGGAGCATCTTAAGATAAAGATCAATATTATTGGTATCAGCAATAGCCGCAACATGGTGCTGAACGAAAAAGGTATTGCATTAGATAACTGGCAGCAGGAGCTGCAACAGGGTGAAAAAGCATCTTTGCCTTTATTTGTGGATCATGTTATAGAAAAGAACCTGCGCAACTCCATTTTTGTAGACATAACAGCTAATCCAGATGTGGCGGCTATCTATGACCGGTTGCTGCAAAAAAGTATATCAGTGGTAGCTTGTAATAAAATTGCAGCTTCTTCTGATTATACGAACTATAAGAGATTAAAAGACCTGGCCAGGGAGTTTAACTGTAAGTTCTTATTTGAAACCAATGTAGGCGCAGGCTTACCGATTATAGGTACTTTAAATGACCTGGTATACAGCGGTGATGAAGTGAAGAAGATGGAGGCTGTATTAAGCGGAACATTGAATTTCGTATTCAATAATTACGATGGAAGCCGGCCGTTTTCGGATGTGGTTAAGCAGGCACAGGAAGAAGGATATACAGAGCCTGATCCCAGGCTGGATTTGAGCGGTACCGATGTTATGAGGAAGATATTGATCCTGGCACGTGAGGCGGGTCATGAAATGCAGATGGAAGATATTGACAATAACGGGTTTTTACCCGGGGAGTGTATGGAAGGAGATGTAGAAGCTTTTTATGCCTGCATGCACCGTTACGAAGCTCATTTTAAAAAACTGCTCGATGAGGCCAATGCGCAAAACTGTAAATTAAAATTTGTAGCTACTTTTAATGAAGGCAAAGCTTCTGTAGGATTACAGCATATAGCTCCGGAGAACGACCTCTATCATTTGTACGGGAAAGATAACGTTGTACTGTTTTACACCTCACGGTATCCTATGCAGCCATTGGTAGTAAAGGCGCCGGCGCCGGCGCCGATGTAACCGCCAGTGGTGTATTTGCCGATATAGTGAGAGCTGCAAGCATATAAAACTCAATTGCATAATATGAAAGTAAAAATAAAGTCTCCCGGAACTGTAGCCAATCTGGTATGTGGTTTTGATATATTGGGGTTGGCATTAAAAGCACCCTATGGTAATAATGGAGTTTGAAATTATAGACCAGCCCGGTGTTGTTATAGAGAACCGTGACAACTTTAACTTGCCTACTGAGCCGGAGAAAATGTGGCCGGTGTGGTATTACTGGCTGCACTGGAAAAAGCAGGCTTTAACAAGGGAATTAAAGTAACCATAGAAAAGCACATTAAGCCTGGTAGTGGTTTAGGTTCTAGCGCCGCAAGCGCGGCGGGTGCGGCAGTAGGGGCTAACCTGTTGCTGGGCGATATTTTCTCTACCGATGACCTGGTGCAATTAGCCATGATTGGTGAAAAGCTTGCAACCGGCGTAAAGCATGCAGATAATATAACGCCTTGCATATTGGGTGGCATCACATTGATCCGCTCTATACATCCGCTCGATATTGTGCCGATAGCCAGTCCCGACCTGTTTGTAACAGTAGTGCACCCGCAGATAGAAGTACGTACGGCCGATGCGCGGCAGATATTACGCAAACAGGTGTTTTTAAAAGACGCGATTAAGCAATGGGGAAATATCGCAGGCCTGGTGGCCGGTTTTATGAATAACGACAGGGGACTGATCGGGCGCTCCCTGGAAGACGTGATCATTGAACCTGTACGAAGCATTTTGATTCCCGCTTTTGATGAGGTTAAAGCAAAATGTAAGGAAGCAGGAGCCCTGGGCGGGGGATCTCTGGTTCAGGCCCTTCAATTTTTATGCTTAGTGAAGATGAAGCTACTGCTCAAATGATAGGCGGTATTATGAAAAAAAGTATACGATGATATAGGTATTGAAAACTATGTGTATGTTACCACTATTGCCAAAAATGGAGTGGAGAGGGTGGAATAGTAATTGGGGAATATGGAATAGCTGGTAAGTTGAAGCATTTTCCTGTATTCCACTCATCATCTGACACCCGCACAAGTATCCAGTATCAAACATCAAATATCTATTATCCAGCATCATGAATTATTATAGCCTTAATCAGCAATCTCCAAAAGTATCTTTTAAAGAAGCCACTATATTGGGCCAGGCGCCCGATAAGGGTTTGTATTACCCTGAATATTTGCCTTCGGTTGATCCGCAATTAATAGATCGGATAGAATCTATGACAGATGTGGATATTGCTTTTGAAGTGCTGAAACCCTACGTGGCCGGTTCTTTGAATAACGACGAGCTGTACAACATCGTAACGGAAACGGTTAACTTTCCTGTACCATTGCAACCAGTTAGCAATAGCATAGCTTCGCTAGAGTTATTTCACGGCCCTACACTTGCATTTAAAGATGTAGGCGCCCGTTTTATGAGCCGTTGCCTGGGGCATTTTTTGAAAAACGAAGAAAGAAAAGTAACTGTACTGGTAGCAACATCGGGCGACACTGGTGGCGCGGTAGCTAATGGTTTTTACGAAGTAAAAAATGTTAACGTAGTGATCTTGTATCCTAAAGGGAGAGTGAGCCCGGTACAGGAAAAACAGCTGACCACGCTGGGAAAGAATATTACTGCGCTTGAAGTAGACGGTACATTCGACGACTGCCAGAAAATGGTAAAACAGGCATTCGCTGATGCCGATATTAGTAAAAAGAAATTCCTCACCTCTGCTAATTCCATTAATGTAGCGCGTTGGCTTCCTCAACAGGTGTATTATTTTCTTGCCTATAAACAATGGAAGCCAAAAGAACTGAAGCCTGTAGTATGCGTGCCCAGTGGTAATTTTGGAAATATTTGCGCAGGATTGCTGGCAAAAGTAACGGGCTTACCCTGGGGCATTTTATCGCCGCATGTAACGTTAACGATATTGTATCGCATTATTTGCAAACACAGGAATTGAAGCCTAAAGAAACTACTGCCACTTTATCTAACGCTATGGATGTAGGCAATCCAAGCAATTTTATAAGGATTATCGAACTGTTCCACCGGCAATTTCCAGATCTTAAAAATAATTTGTCTGCCGATACTATCACTGATGAAGATACGGTTGCAACAATCACTAAAGTGTATAAAGAGTCTGGTTACCTTTTAGATCCGCATGGGGCTGTTGCATACCTGGCGCTGGATAAATACCTGCAGCAGCATCCGCAGGAAAAAGGCTTTATTCTTGAAACTGCCCACCCTGTAAAATTCCCCGACGCGGTAGAAGCAGCAACGGGAGAAACAGTAGCGGTACCCGTGGTTTTGAAAGAAATGATGACGCAAAAGAAAGAAGCAATAGGCATCAGCGCCTCTTTTGATGCATTAAAATCGTTTTTGCTGAAAGATTAATTATTGAACCCGGTTGTAAGGCTGGTTCGGTAGCAGGATGTTCGTATATTCATTGTCCATGACTGTTTATCGGGGTATATTAATAGGAGTGGTGATGGTGTTTGCTATCATCACCGGTATAGCTCAACCGGTAACCTTTGAGTATATCACTGCGAAAAACGGACTGCCGCAAAGTACGGTTTTGGGCATCGTTAAAGACAAGTACGGCTTTATGTGGTTCGGTACCTGGAACGGGCTTTGCCGCTATGACGGATATACGCTGAAGATTTATCGTACCATACCCGGCGACACAACCTCGCTCTCCAGCAGCCGGATTCATTATTTATATAAGGATAGAGAGGGTACCTTATGGGTATCTGTTTTTAACCAGGTGGTTTGCCGGTACAATTATACTACAGATAACTTCACCCGTTTTAAATTATCCTCCCTGCCTCAGCCTTTCAGGGATTCTGTAAACCGGCTGAGATCCTCGATATATTCACCCACTCAAAAGACTTTATACAAAAAGTGATCGGCCCGTTTCACCTTTCGGAAAGTAAGGAGAGCATGTTGTTCGAAACACCGGTTGACGGACATGGCAGTCTGAACGATAATAATGTGAATTCTGTATACCGCGACAATGAGGGCATACTTTGGGTAGGTACCCGCTCGGGCGGCGTTAATAAGGCAGATCTGAACGCCAATAAATTTCAAAGCGTATCTGTTACCGAACCCGGCCGGCCTAATGTAGGTACGGCCATTCGTTCCATGTGGGTAGACGCGGAGGGCATCTGGCTGGGATCAGATTATAATGGCCTTATCTATATGGATAAGCGTACCGGCAATCATCATTATGTATCGCCCCACCTGGCTAATGAGAATATCAAGGCGCTGCTTAAAGACCGCAATGGTCATCTTTGGATTGGGAAGAGAACCGGCCTGGATAAATATGATCCTGGTACCCGCCGTATTACTTCCTGCTTTAAGTCATCTGTAGAGCAAAACAAAAGCCGCTTTTACGCCATCGCGGAAGATCCCCTTACGCATGATATATGGTTCTCTTACTATCACGGCATCATAAAGTACGATTATCAGAAAAAGTTGCTGAAGGAGCAACCACTTGCTTCATACGGGCGTTCGGGCGCCGGTTGTCTCTTTTTGATTCGCAACATAATCTTTGGATCGGGACCGAATATTCCGGTGTGATCCAGATTAAGCGCAACCCCGTTAATTACGCCTGGACCGATACGGTTTTATATACTACAATGGCATCCGATTCGCGTTCACCCGATGAGAGTATATGCTGTCACGGAAGATTCTGAAGGTACCATCTGGGTGGGCGCGGCCAATGGGCTTACAAAAATCAATCCCCGAACGAGATCGTCCAAAACCTATACTATAAAAGACGGGTTGGTAGATCACTATATTACACAGGTGATGGCGCAAAGCCCCGGATATGTATGGTTCGCTCATAAAAACGGGCTATCCAAGTTTAACATCAAAACCGGGTATATACAAAATTACGCAGTAAAAAAGCCCGGACAGGAATACGAATTCATGGACGGATCGGGATGTTTCGATCCCTCCTCAGGGCAGATGTATTACGGAACTACCCAGGGGTTTGTTCATTTCGACCCGGATAAAATTATTGATAATCCTTTTTGCCGGTTACCACGTTTACTACGCTACAGGTATTAAATAAAACCGTACGCGTGGGAGATACTATCAATGGCCGGGTAATTCTTGCCACTCCTCTTCACTTAGCTAAGACGATCACGCTCACTCATGAAGACAAAAGCTTTTCAGTTGAGTTTTCCGCGCTGCATTATTCCAATCCTGCCAGGAATCAATACGCCTACATGCTGGAAGGGCAGGATAAGGACTGGGTTTATATTGATGCCTCGCGCAGGGTAGCCAGCTATTCCAATCTGCCGGCAGGTAAATACTTGCTAAAAGCTATGGCCTCCAATAGTGACGGCGTATGGAATAAGGTACCGGCCATACTTGAAATTGTTGTATTACCTCCTGGTGGAAGACCTGGTGGGCTTACAGTATTTACTTCCTGTTATTCCTTTCGGGGTATATATCGTTTTCCGTATGGTGCAGGTAAGGCAGCAATACCACCGCGATATATTAACCGAGCGCTTAAAAGCAGAGAAAGCGCAGGAGTTAGACCAGCTTAAATCGAGCTTTTTTACCAATGTATCGCATGAATTCCGCACACCGCTAACGCTAATCGTAGATCCGCTGAGGTCTTTATTGGCCCGGCAGGATGCTACCGGTAAAGAAATAGCGCATTACCATGTGATGTACCGGAATGCACAGCGTTTATTGGCTTTAATCAATCAGTTCCTCGATTTTCGCAAGATAGAATCGGGCAAAATGCAGCTGAACCCCGGCCGGCAGGACCTGGTGGCTTTTATTCGTCATACTGCGGCAGCATTTAACTTCAGGGCCGAGGAGCAGCAAATCGATTTTAAGGTAGCGGCTAAGCCATTAGTGATACAATTTGGTTTTGATTCAGATATCCTGGGAAAGATATTGTATAATCTTATTTCCAATGCGTTTAAGTTTACTCCTGCAGGTGGCCGGATTACCGTAATGGTGGCTGCGGAAAATGAAAACCCGGAAGTGATTGAGATAGTAGTAACTGATACGGGGCAGGGCATTCCTCCTGATAAACTGGATAAAATATTCGACCCTTTCTTCCAGGTAGAAACAGCGCAGCAACACGCTGGCACCGGTGTAGGATTGTCGCTAACCAAAGAATTGGTAGCCCTGCACAAAGGTTTGATCTCCGTTACCAGCACCCCGGGAAAAGGAACGGAGTTTACTGTGCGGTTAATGAACCTGGAAGCCGAGCTTGAAGCAGAGATTGTACCACATATACCCTCCCCGTCAGAGTCCATGGTTGGAGAATCACCTGTGGGCGAACCGGCGGCAACAACGGATCGCCCTGTCTTATTAATTGTTGAAGATAATGAGGACATCCGGAATTATATCCGGCAGAACCTGGCTGATCAATATACGGTTTTGGAGGCCTCTAATGGAATAGAGGGGATAGAAAAAGCCTTAGCTGATATTCCGGACCTGGTGATCAGTGATATTATGATGCCAGGTATGAATGGCCTGGATATGTGTAAACAGTTAAAAACCGATGAAAAGACAAGCCATATTCCTATAGTGTTGTTAACCGCCCGGCAATCAGACCAGTATGAGGCCGAGGGATACGAAACGGAGCTGACGCCTATATTGTGAAGCCATTCAGCATGCCATTGCTACAGACAAGGGTACGTAACCTTATCGCTAACCGCGCTAAGCTGCGCCGGCTTTTTGCCCAATCTCCTGAATCTTACGCTAATCCGGCGGGATTGAGCACTGCCGACAAGTTGTTTTTGAGTAAAGCTACCCGGCTGGTGGAAGAGCACATGTCGGAAGACGAGGTGAGTGTGGAATGGCTGGCTGGCCAGTTATTTATGAGCAGGACACAGCTATACCGGAAAATAAAAGCAGTCACCAATCAGTCGGTACATGAGTTTGTAACCGGTATACGGCTGAGCAAAGCGGCCGAAATGCTTTTACAGGGTCAACATTCTGTTACCGAGATCGCCTATATGGTAGGATATGCCGATGCCACAAGCTTTACCAGGATGTTTCAGAAACAATATGGCACCACTCCTAAAAAGTACAGCCAGGGTTCTCAGGCTGGCTAACATCATCTATAAGGTCCGGAAATTTGTATAACTCACATCGTACGCTGCTGGCGATGTATGGTATTATGTTACAGGTTGATTATCAATGTGTTTGTTTTTGTCTGCATCAAAATGCCGATTTTTTTGGTACGATATAAATGGCCGACGTTCGTTTCGTTAGTTAGCTTCGGCCTGGAAATAACAAATATAAATTGCTTGTAAATCCAAAGCGGCTGATTTTTCCGAAGCTGGTGCCCGGCTGAATTCATAGCTCTGCCAGGGAAAACAGGAAATAACATCTGGCTATTACAGCAATAGAAAATAAGCAGATGAAACGAACGATTGTTATAGCTGTATTAGCATGGGCCGGTGTGCTTGCATCACATGCTCAAACCTTTCGATTTGATTTTGGAAGGGTAAGTTCGAAAAGGGCTTTCTAAAAGTATTACCAGAAACAAGATTCAGCCAGGAATCGGGATATGGAATTGACCTTGGTACAAAAGCAGAGGCGAACCGGGTTGTTGGAAAAACACCGCTTACCGACGGTTTCCTGACGAGCAACCAGCCTTTTTATTTCTCTGTAAAAAACTTCCCGAGGGAAATTATGATATCAAAGTGTGGGTAGGTGATGACGAAGGTACTTCCGATGTGGCCATACGTGCCGAGAACCGCCGCATGTTTGTCAACCGGCTTCAAACAGGTCAAGGAACGCATCATCTCATTGAGTTTACCGTTAATATACGCGATAGCCTGATTGCGGGCAGTAAAAATAAAGTGCGGCTTAAAAGCAGGAACACGGGTATTTACATTGGGATAATAAACTTACCCTGGAATTTAACAGCACGCAACCCAAGATCAACGCTATAGAAATTACGCCTAATAAAGAAGCTATATCTGTTTTCCTGGCTGGTAATTCAACGGTGGTTGACGGCGCCAGTGAGCCGTTTTCTGCCTGGGGACAGATGTTTCCCTACTTTTTTAAACCCGGCAAGGTAGCCGTCGTTAACCTGGCAGAATCGGGAGAAACCCTAAGCGGTTTTATTGCGGCACGGCGATTTGCCAAAATGCTCAGCCTGATGAAACCGGGGATTATGCTTTCGTGGAGTTCGGCCATAATGATCAGAAACAAAAAGGTGCGGGGTGGGCGCTTTTACCACCTATAAAAAGACCTGGAATATTTCATCAGCGAAGTTAAAAAGAAAGGAGGCTACCCGTATTGGTGACATCGGTACAGCGCAGGCGGTTTGAGCAGGGCAGGATCATTGAAACCCTGGGCGACTATCCTGCGGCGGTGAGGCAAACGGCAGCAGAGCAAAAGGTTCCGTTGATCGACCTGAACGCCATGAGTAAAACCCTTTTCGAGGCAATGGGCGAAGAGCCTTCGCTGTTGGCCTTCGCCCATTTCCCTGCGGGAGCTTTTCCAGGAGAACCGAGGAAATAGCCGACAATACGCATTTCAGGCCCTTTGGCGCGTATGAAGTAGCAAAATTGATACTGAAAGGCGTAAGAGACGCTAAGCTGGGGCTTGCCAAAGATATCAACCCTGCCGAACCGGTGTTTGACCCTACCCGCCCCGACGCCTACGCCAGCTTTTACTGGCCCGAAAGCCCGGGGCGCGATGCCGCCAAACCAGACGGTAACTAAAATCGGATTCAGCACTTATATTAAAGCGATGCATATGAAATGGGCCATAAATAATTGTTTAACAAAATAACAACGACTTTGGCGAATTCCCTGTCCGTTCTGTCAGGCGTGCATCTGGCTATTAAAACAATAAAAAAAAGCAGATGAATACTACTTTTAAAAACGGAAGAATGACTTTTGATGTTCAATTAGATATTGACGTTGACACTTCATCTAAATTGTTCCTGTATCTGCAGGTTAAACAGGTAATTAAACAGGCAATTGTCAGCGGCCAGTTGGAAAAAGGTATACGCCTTCCTTCGGCGCGCGAAATCGGTAAATCCAATATTGTTTCCCTGGCTACCGTAGAGCGGGCTTACCGCGACCTGAGGCGTGAGGGGATTGTTGAAAAAGAAAAGGAGATGGCTATTTTGTGTCTGAAAGAACAGGCGCCAACTAATTACTTGTTAACACCCGGCTAAAAACAGGCATATCTGGCAGGATACTTTTGCGATTCCGGTAAATCATTTTACCTTTCCGCTACCTGGAGCAATGTATATACAGCTTAACGTTTTTTTATTAAGCGGCCAGGAAAAAATCGCAGAACATGCATGAGTTAGAGCCTTTTTATAACTGGCAGCATATTTATATCAGCGAGGAGGATGAACGTTCTCCTTTTTTTTGGTGCAGAGCATTCTCAATTTGAGTACACCGATACTATTTATAATTATTATATCCACCCTCAATGGGATTTTTTTGGCAGCCGAACGCTTTACTTAAAAGTGTTAATGGCTGATTACGAAGAGGCTACGCTGTTATTGAAATGATAGGAGAGTGGAATGACGCGGTGGAGAATGATATTATGCCGCTTAAACGGGATGTGTTGGAAGTGTTTATGCAGGAAGGCATATATAAATTCATACTGATTGCAGAAAATGTGCTCAACTTTCACAGCAGCGACAAAGAATATTATGAAGAATTGCATGAGGAGCTTTCTGACGAAAATGGCTGGATCGTATGCCTGAACATGCCGGAGCAAACCCAATATGATTTCAAGCTGGCCAAAATAAACCAGTTTATCGAATTAATGGTACTGGATAACTGGCGAACCTATAAGCCCTATCATTTGTTTAAGCGTATCAACGATCAGTTATCTTCGCGGCTTGATTTTCCCGGAAACTAAAACAGTACTTCGTCAGGATAAGGCACCGGCTGTCCGCTGCTTACATCCACGGGCATTTGCGCCTCACGTTGCTTCAGCGTAGTTCCCATTACCTGTGCCAGTTGTTTTACTCTCGCGGGTTGACTTGCTGCCAGGTTGTTTGTTTCGCCTATATCGTTATCCAAGTTGTACAGTTCGAAACTGCGGCCGCGCATGTTGTAGATCAGTTTCCACTTACCCAAACGCATAGCACTGTAAAAGTTGATGCCTAATGCTCTTTCATCCTCTGCTTTTAGCTGGGTCCATTTGTTGGGATAGTGAAAGATCAACGGTCGTTCGGATATGGGCTTTACAGCCGGGTTGCCGAAAGTGGGCACCAGGCTCAGGCCGTCGATGGTTTGTACTGCACCCGTATATTTAATACGTGCCGCTTCGAGTATGGTAGGGAAAAAATCATCTATAATTACCGGATGGTTATTGGTACTTCCCGGCTTCACTATACCCGGCCATTTTACCAACATCGGCTCCCTGATACCGCCTTCATATATAGAGCCTTTGCCGGAACGAAAGGGCCTGTTATGAGTATTGGTTTTGCCGCCTCTTCGGTCAAGACCGCCGTTATCACTCATGAAAATTATGAGCGTATTCTTTGCCACTCCGCGTTCGTCAAGAAATTGCAGGATATCTCCCAGGCTTTTATCTATGCCTTCCACAAGGCTGGCGTATTGAGCTTCCAGGAGTCGATACCGGCATCATAATATTTTTGAACAAACCTCGGGTCCGCCATAATGGGGGTATGAAACGGCATAATGTGCCATATTTAGAAAAAAAGGGCTCCTTTCTTTTCACAGGCGTTTCCAGCGCTTTTAAACATTCGCGTGTAAGAGCTTCCGTTAAAAATGTACCCGACTGATAATACTCTTCCAAATCAGGTACCGCCTGCATTTGTGTTTTTCCCGATAGGTTACCGTACTGCTGTTCTGCTAAGTAACTTTGAGGGTGCCCCGCCGCATGACCCGCTATATTTATCATAAAACCGGCATTATACGGGTTGGCGCCCGGAGTTCCCGCACTGCCCCAATGCGCTTTGCCTACATGAATAGTATAGTATCCCGCTTCTTTTAGCAATTGAGGAAATGAAGGAGCGTTAACTGTACGCGGTGTCTGAGAATTATTGCTCCAGCCATTGATATTCCATCTGGGAGGCAATAACTGTACATCCTTTGCATCGGTAGGATCGTCTTTAGCAGGAGAGGTCCAGTTGGTAATTCTGGTTCTTGCCGAATTCATACCTGTTATATAACTTACACGGGTGGGTGTGCAAACGGGCTGTGCATAGGCATTACTAAACTTCATGCCTTCCCTTGCCAGTCTTTCCATGGAGGGTGTACGGAAAATTTTGTTAAGCGGCATCAGGCTATCGCAAAAGGCACGGAAGTATCCATGATCCCCATATCATCCACCATAAAAACAATAATATTGGGTTTGTCGGGTTGCTGAGCCCCTGCATGAAGCGTTATCAAAAGCGCAAGGGCCGGCAGGTAACATTTATTCATCTTAACAAGCTGGTTTAATGTAAAAATACCTTGTTGCGGGGTTTGCTGCATACGCAATCGTTTGCATATTTTATTTTCAGGGTGATATTTTGTTTTCGTCATTTTTTTGTCATGTTATTGGCGATTCTGCGTTACTTTTGCGCCATTCACTAATTAGATTTAGCTTATATGAACTGGTCTCAACTATTTACGTCGAGTGTAGGAAAGAAAATAACGATGGCGCTCTCCGGCCTTTTCCTGGTTGCTTTTTTGTTGGTTCACGCCGGCTTAAATGCTTGTATCTGGGCTAACGACGGGGTGATGTTTAATGTGGCCGCTCATTTTATGGGAGCCAATGTGATACCAAGGGTATTAGAGATCGGTTTGTTTGTTTTTTCCTGCTGCACATCATCCAGGGTTTGGTACTGGAAATACAAAACCGCAGCAAACGTAAAGTAGGCTATGCAATTCCCATGGGTAACAGGGGCAGTAAATGGTATAGCCGTGCCATGGGCATTTTAGGTCTATTATTTTAATATTCCTGGTGGTGCATCTCATCGATTTCTGGATTCCTTCGCGTTTCGGAGGGTTGGGACAAATGTACATCGATATGTCTACTCACCAGATTGTATCAGCAGGTACTCCGGGGCAAAAGAGTTTCATGATCTGTATGGAGAAATGTTATATAAATTTACCAGTTATCCCTGGATTTCAGTGGTGTATATTTTAGAGTAATAGCATTGTTCTGGCACCTCGTGCATGGTATTCAAAGTGCCTTTCGCACATTTGGGGTAACCAATCATAAGTACATTAATATGTTAACGGTTATTGGCTGGGGCTTTGCAATTATCGTTTGTGGCGCGTTTATTCTGATGCCGATCAGTTTCCTGGCGGGATGGATTAGTTAGTGCGAAGCAACCGGAAGCGGTAAACGAACTGAAACAGTAAAAATATAAAGGTTGAGGTACATCTCAAATCATAAACCTGCCTGTCGGCAGACAGGTCTCAAATCATAAATTGAATTATGCTTGATTCAAGAATACCTGCGGGTAAGTTGGAAGACAAATGGAACGATTACAAAGGACATTGTAAGCTGGTGAACCCTGCTAACAAAAGAAAGCTGGAGATCATTGTAGTAGGCACGGGTTTGGCAGGTGCTTCGGCGGCGGCTTCTTTAGGCGAGTTAGGATACAGGGTAAAGGCTTTCTGTTTCCAGGATTCTCCCCGCCGGGCGCACTCGATTGCTGCGCAGGGGGTATCAATGCTGCAAAGAATTACCAGAATGATGGCGATTCTGTTTTCCGTTTATTTTATGACACGATAAAGGGAGGCGATTATCGCGCACGCGAGGCAAATGTGCATCGCCTCGCCGAAGTAAGTGTAAATATTATCGATCAGTGTGTAGCGCAGGGTGTGCCCTTTGCACGTGAGTATGGCGGCTTATTAAATAACCGCTCTTTTGGAGGAACACAGGTAAAAAGAACTTTTTATGCTGCGGGTCAAACCGGTCAGCAATTATTAATAGGCGCTTACCAGGCTTTGGAAAGGCAGGTGGCTTTGGGCAATGTGCAACAGTATACCCGCCACGAAATGCTGGATGTAGTAGTTATAGACGGTAAAGCCAGGGTATTATCGTACGTAATCTTATTACCGGTCAGCTGGAAAGATATTTCGGACACGCGGTAATATTGGCTACCGGCGGGTATGGAAACGTATTTTACCTGTCTACCAACGCAATGGGCAGCAACGTAACAGCCGCGTGGAAAGCTCATAAAAAAGGGGCGCATTTTGCAAACCCTTGCTTTACACAGATTCACCCTACCTGTATTCCTGTTTCCGGCGATCACCAAAGTAAGCTGACCCTGATGTCAGAGTCACTGAGAAATGATGGTCGTATCTGGGTGCCTAAAAAGCAGAACGATAATCGTAAGGCCAACGATATACCCGAAGAAGAAAGAGATTATTTCCTCGAGAGAAGGTACCCTGCCTTCGGCAACCTTGTACCCCGTGATGTGGCTTCCCGTGCCGCTAAAGAAAGATGTGATGCTGGTTTTGGGGTAGGTACTACCAAACAGGCGGTTTACCTCGACTTCAAATATAACCTGATCAATAAATACGGGAGAACGGAAGCCAATAAACAGGGTATTCAAAATCCTGACCAGGAAACCCTGGTACGTTTGGGTAAAGAAGTGGTGAAGGAAGAGTATGGGAACCTTTTCGATATGTACGAAAAAATTACCGGCGAAAATCCTTACGAAGTGCCTATGCGCATTTACCCGGCAGTACACTATACTATGGGGGTATCTGGGTAGATTATGAACTGATGACTTCGGTAAAAGGTTTGTATTGCCTGGGTGAAGCCAACTTTAGTGATCATGGCGCCAACCGTTTAGGGGCTTCGGCCCTGATGCAGGGGCTGGCTGACGGCTATTTTGTGCTGCCTTATACCATTGGCAACTACCTGGCCGATGAAATTGCTGTGAAACCCATACCTACTACCGATAAGGCATTTGTTGAGGCAGAGGCTGCTGTAAATGCACGTATCACCCAGTTAATGAATATAAAAGGAACCCAGTCGGTAGAAAGCTTCCATAAGCGCCTGGGTAAGATTATGTGGGAAAAATGTGGTATGGCGCGCAACGAGCAGGGCCTTACTGAAGCGATCAGGAAATCCAGGAGTTGAAAAAGAATTCTGGAGCAATGTGCGTATACCTGGAGGCATACACGAAATGAATCCTGAATTGGATAAAGCAAATCGCGTTGCCGATTTCCTGGAGCTGGGGAGTTGATGTGTAAAGACGCGCTGGAGCGTAAAGAAAGCTGCGGAGGCCATTTCCGTGAAGAAAGCCAGACCGAAGATGGTGAGGCGTTAAGGAACGATGAGGAGTTTATGTATGTGGCCGCCTGGAAATATAATGGCGAAAGCAGCTGGGAGCTGGAAAAAGAGCCGCTCAACTACGAAGTAATCAAACCTTCGCAAAGAAACTATAAATAGTAAAGACAATATGAAGGTCGTTGGCTTTTCATTTGTAAGAAATGGAGTGAAATACGGCTATCCTTTTGTCCAGTCTATACTGTCGGTACTGCCGTTAGTGGACGAATTTGTAATAAACCTGGGAAATAGTGATGATGAAACGAACGAAGTGGTAAACGGCTGCCCCAGGAAAAAAAAGAAGATTCATAGTGTTTGGGATGAATCTTTAAAAACAGGCGGAAAGGTTTTGGCGGCCGAAACAAATAAAGCATTAGATGCTACGGCAGCCGATGCCGATTGGCTCTTTACATACAAGGTGATGAGGTCATTCATGAAGAGGATTATGTGGAAATACGTAATCAGATGCTGAAGTATAAAGATGATGAACGCGTGGATGGATTATTATTCCGCTATTATCATTTTTATGGAAGCTACCGCTTTTTGGGAGACGGAAGAAGCTGGTATCCATTTGAAATAAGAATTATTAAGAACAATAAAAAAATACGTTCTTACAAGGATGCCCAGGGTTTTAGGTGGGAAGATGGAAGGAAGCTTCAGGTGAAATTGATCGATGCGCATATTTATCATTATGGATGGGCGCGGAATCCGGTTATTATGAACCGCAAGCAAACTGCATTTGGCAATTTGTATAACGGCGGAAGAACTGCTGAACAAAAAGAAGAAATAGCTTTTGATTACAGCAAAGTAGATTCAATAACTTTATTTGCAGGGTCGCATCCGCATGTAATGAAAGAAATAGTAGCAGCGGAAGACTGGACGCTCAACCGGGACGTAAATAAAAAGAACTTTAAAAATATAAAGCACAGGCTTTACTATTTCTTGGATAAGAGATTTGGCTGGCGGCCTTTTTCTTACAAAAATTATAAATTGATTCATTAGTACTAATATGGAACATTACAATATGAACCTCACTTTAAAAGTGTGGAAACAAAAAGACGGAAAAAGTAAAGGTGGTTTTGAAACTTACCAGGTAAAGAATATTTCGTCTGAAATGTCTTTTTGGAAATGTTTGACGTGCTGAACGAGCAGTTAATACACGAAGGAAAAGAACCCATTGCTTTTGATCATGATTGCCGCGAAGGTATTTGCGGTATGTGTTCTATGTATATCAACGGGCGTCCCCACGGGCCATGGCAGGGTACTACAACCTGCCAGTTGCACATGCGTGCCTTTAAAGATGGAGATACCATTGTAGTAGAGCCCTGGCGTGCCAATGCATTCCCGGTTGTAAAAGACCTGGTGGTAGATCGCACTGCATTTGACAGGATCATACAAGCCGGCGGTTATGTTTCGGTAAATACAGGTGTAACTATAGATGCCAATACTCACATGATTGGGAAGGAAACTGCCGATAAAGCTTTTGCGGCAGCCACTTGTATAGGCTGTGGTGCCTGTGTTGCTGCATGTAAAAATTCTTCGGCATTATTATTCCTTTCTGCAAAAACGTCTCACCTGGCATTGTTGCCACAGGGACAGCCGGAAAGAAATAAAAGGGCCCTGGCTATGGTAGCACAAATGGATAAAGAAGGCTTTGGTAGCTGTACGAATACCGGCGCTTGTGAAGCTGTTTGTCCTAAAGAGATCGAAATTACCAATATAGCACGCCTAAACAGGGACTTTACAGTTGCAGGGTTGGCGGCTGATGTAAAAGGATAAAAATCGCTTGAATATATTGCAAACCTCCTGTAGCTACAGGAGGTTTTTTATTGAAAATAATGGGGCATGCTTTTACCAGCTGTCTTCTTAGCTGTTTTCTCAGAGCCGGCAGTTTTTTTGACGCCACGTGTTTTGGAGGCCGTCAAACCACGGGTGCTGCCGCTGAATTTTTTATATGCTTCCGCCATTTTTACATCATAGTTATTTTTCTTATAGTCCGGCCCGTTGTATTTGCGCGCAAAATCAGCCCAGCGTTTTTCCCGTAATTCATCATGCAGTGATGTATTGATGATATAATTGACAAAGGCCAGTAAATGCTCGCGTTCTCCTTTATACATGGCCGTGATAAACTCCTGCAGCGAATTGAAGCCCGCTAGGGCATAGTTAAAACCCATTACCTGAAATTTCCCCAGGAGGCAGACATCAGTGCTGCGTTGCGGTTTAATATAACAGCCTCCTGCAGGCGCTTGTGCTGGGAGGCGGCATTGCCATATCCACCTGCTACCGGATTGGAAATGCCCGGGTTGGTTTTGTCGAAAAGACCGTTGGTGCGTTTAGAAAAGATATGCCTTTCAAACAGGATTTTGGGTTCGCCGGTAGGTAGAAATCCATCACCTCTGCTTTCTACTTCGGCTACTGCTTTAATAGCTGCTACCTCGCAATTGAGCTGGCGTGCGGCGTCCTGGAAATCTTTTTCGGTTAATTCGGGTTTAGGCATACAAGGTGTTTAAGGTGTATCAATATATTGCGGCCAATCTGATCTATAAAATTACCGAATTTTTTAAATTTTTCCAGCCCCTAAACGGGCGATGCAGGCGTACTGTTCTCCCGTCGTCAACCCGATTGCATTCAGCTGCTTTTGCCTATTAAAGCAGCTACAATCCTTGTTTTCTGCTTTTGCCACAAATAGAAAAGCAGTAAATTTGCACACTTATGCAATTATCGAAGAATTTTGAACCCGCGCAGGTGGAACAGTTTTGGACCAATCGCTGGAAAGAGGAAAAATATTTTGAAAGTAAGCCAGATAGCAGACCGGCTTTTACAGTGGTGATCCCGCCGCCTAATGTTACCGGTGTTTTACACATGGGCCATACTTTAAACGAAACGGTCCAGGACATTTTGGTGCGCAGGGCAAGAATGACTGGTTACAATGCTTGCTGGGTTCCCGGCAGCGACCATGCGTCTATCGCCACCGAAGCAAAAGTGGTGCAGATGCTGCGCGAAAAAGGCATCGATAAAAATACATTAACGAGGGAAGCGTTCCTGAAATACGCTTTTGAATGGAAGGACAAATATGGCGGCATTATTTACAACCAGATAGAACGCCTGGGCTGTAGTGTGGACTGGAGCCGCGTTACTTTTACAATGGACGATCATTATTACGAAGCAGTAATAAAAGTATTTGTAGACCTGTACAAAAAAGGGCTGATATACAGGGGCGCCCGTATGATTAACTGGGACCCGGTTGCAAAACAGCCTTAAGCGATGAAGAAGTAGAATATCGTGAAGTACAAAGTAAATTGTATTATGTACAATATAAGCTCGACGGACAAGAAGGGTATATTACTATTGCCACAACCAGGCCGGAAACCATTTTGGGAGATACCGCTATCTGCGTAAATCCCAATGATGAGCGCTACGGGCATTTAAAAGGAGCTCATGCTTTCGTGCCATTGATTAACCGGCGCATACCTGTGATTTTCGATGAGTATGTAGATATGGAATTTGGTACGGGTGCTTTAAAAATTACACCGGCACATGATATCAATGACTATAACCTCGGCCTGAAGCATAACCTGGAAGTTATTGATACTTTAAACGATGACGGTACTTTGAGCGAAGCTGCGCAGCTTTATATCGGGGAAGACCGTTTTGATGTTCGTAAGAAGATTGCTGTGGATTTAGAAGCTTCGGGTAACCTGGTGAAAACGGAGGATATTACCAATAAAAATGGTTTCTCCCAGAGAAGTAATGCTGTTGTAGAACCAAAGATATCTACCCAATGGTTTTTAAAAATGCAGGAGCTGGCCGAGCCGGCGCTGAAAGCTGTGGTAGAAGGCGATATTAAAATACATCCGGGCGACCGTTTTCTGGCAACCTATAAACACTGGTTAGAAAATGTAAAAGACTGGTGCATCAGCCGCCAGCTCTGGTGGGGACAGCAAATACCGGCATGGTACACACCGGACGGCACCTGTGTTGTTGGCGAAACAAAAGAAGAAGCTTTTAAAAATTTGCCTGCTGGCAATAGCCCATGGACGATTGACGATCTTCGCCAGGACGACGATGTACTGGATACCTGGTTCTCCTCATGGTTGTGGCCCTCACAGGTATTTAAAGGAATTACCGAACCCGGAAACGAAGAGTTGAAATACTACTACCCTACTTCGGTACTGGTAACAGGGCAGGATATTATTTTCTTCTGGGTGGCCAGGATGGTAATGGCTGGCCTGGAATATGAAAAGGAAATTCCTTCAGGGATGTATATTTTACCGGCATGGTACGCGATAAATTGGGCCGTAAAATGTCTAAATCCTTGGGCAATTCACCTGATCTGTTAGAATTGATCGATAAATATGGTGCTGATGCCGTTCGTTTTGGTATTATGATTGCGGCGCCGGCGGGTAACGATTTATTGTTTGATGAAGCCTCATTAGAGCAGGGGCGTAATTTTAATAATAAGATATGGAATGCGCTGAAGCTGGTGAAAATGTGGGAAGAGAACCTAATGGTATCATCAGCGATGGCTCATCAGGGCAACATGATTTTGCTGCTCAATGGATGCGTAACCGCATTAATGAGGCAAGGGTAGAAGTAGAACGCTTACTAAAAGAATTTAAGCTGAGCGAAGCCCTGAAAACCATTTATTCGCTGATATGGGATGATTTCTGCAGCTGGTACCTGGAGTGGCAAAAACCTGAATTTGGGGAGCAACCATCATTAATAAGCTTCACGCCACTATCGGGTTTTTTGAAGAGCTTTTGCAATTACTGCATCCTTACATGCCGTTTATTACGGAAGAGATTTATCACCTGTTAAAAGAACAAAGCGATGACCTTTCCATAAAACAGTTCGATAGCGTAGGTGCTGTTGACGACAAGAACATTGCGCAGGGTGAGATCCTCAAAAATGTGATCAGCGCTGTAAGAGATGCCAGGGTGAAGAACGGCATTAGGAATAAAGAGTCGATTAACCTGTATATACAATCGGACAACCGCGCCGACTACGAGCCGTTATTCGGCATTTTAAGCCGGCAGGTAAATGCTGAAAACATTGCGTTTACAGATGCAACGGTAGAAAAATGTATCAATGTTTTAGTACAGAAAGACAAGCTGTTCATTGAAACAAAAACAGAGTTGGATACCACGGCGCAAAAAGAGCAGCTTGAAAAGGATATTACCTATCTGGAAGGTTTCCTGGCATCGGTTGAGAAAAAACTGGGAAATGAACGTTTTGTACAGAACGCCAAGCCTGAAGTTGTAGATATAGAAAGAAAGAAAAAGGCCGATGCAGAAGAGAAGATTGCGGCGTTGAGAGAAGCGCTGGCATCGCTGTAATGATATTAAGTCGCCTGTAATCAATCCCGGTAGTAGTTAGTTGCCGGGATTTTATATTTTAACGGATAGGCTTCAAACAACCACTATGGCCGTGGCGCGTGTCTTCACGCGCCACGGCCAGGCATACTATGATTTGCGAACAATCATGTAGCTTTAACAAGCAAACCTACAACTATGAGCTACACCAACCTATGCCATCACCGTAAAAGCCATATGGAGCTGGATGAGATTTATTTCTTTACTGCAAGTATTAATCGTTGGATGCCTCTGCTGGCGCAGGATACCACTAAGCAGATTATTGTTTCGGCTCTTGACTACTTGACCCGGCAAAATAGAATGGATGTTTTCGCATTTGTAATAATGCCCACTCACATTCATTTTATCTGGAGGGCAAGGTCGTTAAACGGGAAGGAACACCCTAAAGGATCTTTCCTGAAATATACTGCACATGAGTTTAAGAAGCTGTTGTCTTTTGACCCGTTGATACCGTTGTCTTGTTTTAAGATCAATGCACATAATAAGAATTACGAATTCTGGCAGAAAGACCCGTTAGCCATTATTTTGTATACCCGTAAAGTAGCTTTTCAAAAACTGGATTATATATATTTTAATCCCTGTGCAGGTAAATGGAAATTAGTGGCAGATCCATGTGATTATTATTTCTCCTCAGCGGCGTTCTATGAAAAGGGTATTAAGCATTTTAGTTTTTTAAGGGATATCCGCGATGAATTTTAAGTGAATATACGGTGGGCATCGTTGAAACGCGTGAGGCACGCGTACTGGCCCTGTAATCCAATTCTGCTTGGTTTGACTGCCGGGATTTTGTATAGGCTTCAAATAGCAATTGCAGCCACTGCGCGTGTCCTCACGCGCCGTACCGGGGATTTCATCAACCGTTCATTATTTTAAAAAGCTCCGGTCTGGAATTTTCTCGTGCGCTGAAGGCGCGCGTATCGGCTATGGCGCACCTTGTTCGTTGAAACGCGTGAGGACACGCGTCCTGGCCCTGTAATCAATTCCGCTGGTGATTGTCTGCCGGGATTTTATTTTAGCGGATAGGCTTCAAACAACCACTATAGCCCTTGCGCGTGTCCTCACGCGCGGGAAATTCCACTTCCCCGCTCATTATTTTAAAAAGTCCTCTGCCTGAATTTCCACCTCGTGTACTACATTTGGTTAAAAAAATGAAGCCTGTAAGTCTGATTGTTAGTACGATGCTGCTTGTATTGCATGCCTTTGTTGCAATGGCCCAAATTCCTTTCCAATCAGACAAGGCTACTTACCGGATTGTATATACTTCTTCAGCCAACGGCAAAGCAGCTTCAATCAAAATAAAATACTGGTGTTTACGAATACTTATCAAACATTGCTCACCAATGAAAAAGATTACAAAGGCGAAGGCAATTTTCCGTTGGAGGTTTCCGTGATCAACAGAAACAATCTTTATCAGCAATTATACACACTGCTCGATGCTTCTAACGGCATTGCCACGATTGATTCTAACGCCATTAAAAATCAGCAAATCGAAGTACAGGATGGTTCTAAAAAATACTCGGCTTTAACTGTAAAAAGGCCAAAGCCATTGTAAATTCAAATACAATTGAGTTTTGGTATACAACCGATTTGCCGGTGAAAGGGGCCCCACTATTTTGGGGCAAAACCTGGGGCTGGTATTGGAAATGATCCGAAATGGTAGCTTCGTAATAAGCGCAGAGGAAGTGAAGCAGTTGAGTTATACCCCTCCTGTTCAATGGGCTACTGTTAAGCCACGTATGCTCGATCTTTTAAGTTATAAAGATGAGATCTGGCGCAATCGCTTTACCACTATCAACCTATTTAAAGACCAGGTCATCAATTTTTCTGATACCGCAACGGTGAAGCCGGATGTAATGAGGTTTGCCAACGGTACAATAGTGGTAAAAAAGTGAAATTCCCGTTGCTGGCTGATGCCAAAACCATCTTTCTTGATTTGCAGGAGCAATCTAACGGAGATGCTTATGATCGCACCGGAACGGTATTTTTAATTCCGGTTGATAAAAAGCAATCATTTTTAGATGGCCTGAAAAACGGGGCGTCTACCCTGCCTGTTTTCGAAAATGGCAATGGCAAGAAATACCAGGGTGTTATTGCTACTGCAGATTACAGCCCGGCCATCGAATTGATGCGTTTTTTTACTCCTTTCGGAATAAAGCAGTATAACCATATACAACTAAAGGGAAAGGAATGGCACCAGGTGGTTCCCTACAGGCAGGATATCAGCACGTATGCTTCATTGCTGGATGGCAGGGAAGTATACATCGGCGTCTTTATTGGCAACTATGACAAGGGGGACATAAAATTAATGCTTCCATTACCATTCACCGGGGAGGGGGTGAGGCACCTAAAAAGTAGTGCCTCTTTTTAACACGCTTAATATAATGGAAATGGCCGGCCAGGAATACGCAACCATGTTTGATCAAAAAGAAGGATTAACCGTTCATTTCGAGCTAAAAGAACCTGTTGATAATGCCGTGCTTCGGTATACAACCACAGGCCACGGAGGATGGGGTAATGGCGACGAATTTGTTCCTAAAGAAAACACAATCTTGTTAGATGGAAAAACCGTTTTCAAAATGATTCCATGGAGAGAAGATTGCGGATCTTACCGTCTGTTTAATCCGGCTTCCGGTAATTTTGCAACAGGTTTGTCTTCCTCCGATTTGAGCCGCTCCAACTGGTGCCCCGGCACCGTTACCAATCCGTTCGTGGTACGATTGGGGAATTTGTCGGCCGGAAAGCATACGATACAGGTTCAGATACCGCAGGGCGCACGGGAAGGTAGCAGCTTCAGTGCCTGGAATGTGAGTGGGGTGATTGTTGGTGATTAGGTAGGAATGCTATGTTTAAGACGGTTTTTATGGTGGCTGTTATCACAAAGGGGCTTTACAATTTCACCTGGCCTGAGGTAGAGTAACAGCGCAATACTACCGGTTTTGCCGGCCTGAGAGCAGCGTGGTATCTTTAACAGGTATATATATGCTTTAATTAAAACTGGCAACCGGCATAATCAAAATTTGTGTAATAAGGCGGCTGATGGCATCAATAGAAAAACATCGTTATGAAATTCCTTAATGTACTTTTTTTTTATTGTTTTTTTTTTTGTTGGCAGCGCACAAACAAAAATTGTTTGCCCGGCGCTTACGAATTTCCGTTCGGACCCATTATTGATAGTTGATTCCGCTATTGTGGATTTTGCCAATTTCCGTTATCTCTCTCCGCAGAATATCGATCGTTTAACCGTTTTGAAAGATGCAGAAACCACTGCTCTTTATGGTTCCAGGGCAGTTAATGGTGTTATTATCGTGGATATGAAAAAGAGTTTCCGCTTTTTGAGTATCGACGATATTTTAAGAGCTCATAAGGCCGATTCTATTATTGGCAAATCCATGATTGTTACTATAAATGAAGGTATTGTTAGCAATATCAAGGCGCTGAAAGTGGATGCTTCAATTATTCAGTCAGTTCAGGTTGCTAAAATGATGAATGCCGGTGGGGGAAGCGCTTACAATGTAACGATTCATATAAAGCCAACAGCCGCAGCTACTTCACGGGGTTCAATAATGATCAGGGGTGATGGAACATCTATTTAAATACAGTAAGCGCAACAGGTTTTTTACAGATAACCGGGATGCAATTATCTTGGTATCAGGTTCGTGGGTAATATAAATTCAAAAAAGTATTGCTGTTTTGCCCGGGTATAGCGGTGAGCAAGGTACCGGCTCTGAAACCAAAAGTAAGCGGATGCTGGTTCCACCATTTTGTATCAAAATAAATCTCTGCCCCGGTGCTCTGTAGTGTTGCATGGCGGGTGTTGTTTTTATCAGATACCCGGGTATAATCATAAAATATATTGGCCCTCACACGTTGCAGGTAAAAAATGTTGGCAAACCCCAGTCGGGATAAAAAATGGGAAATGATAATTAGCCCTCGCTGTATAAACGCCGGCTGAATCTCGTCCTGCATATCCTCTTGCAAAAGCTGTGCGATTGCCGAATACCCGCTGCTCTGATCCTGAATACTGAACAGCTCCGTTGAGTACCAGGCTATGTGCGCGAAAAGCTCCTGGCAAATAGAAAGCCGCGCCAGCATAACTTTGCCAGCTGTTATACAAGTTCAACGCATGTCTGAGTTGGGCGTTTACACTGTACCCCATCGTGGGTAAATATCCTGAACTGTAGTTTGCACCTGCTGTGTCCAGCTGATGCCGTGTGCCAGGTAACTGAATTGTAGTTCTTTAAAATTATTTTTGGTAGCCCCTTTATTAAAATCAGTGCGGTAATAATAATTACTCCCGATATTAAGCGCTTTGTAAGTGCGGTTGCTGGCCCAGCTTAAAGGAATACTTAAGCCCGCATAGTTGTTCCATTCATCCCATTGCCTCAGTTTGCCGGAAGCAACGGCACGGCGGCCAAAAGTGTAGTTAGAGCCCAGGGTTATAAAGGGAAAAGCCCCCATAAGTGATGGCGCCGCCTGCAGTATGGGTTCGGTCGTTTTCATTATATACATAATATAATTGGGTTTCGATGGTGTTTAAAATATTATTACCGTAGATCGTAAAGCTGAATTCAGGATCCGAATAATTGGGGCGCCAGCTATGAAAATTAAAAGGGCGGGTTAGTTTGTGATAGGGTTGTGCAACCGGATTTTTCAGTGGCGTGGTCATTAGCTGGTCAGATACCTGTAGACTATCAGTTACAATACCGGTTTTGTTTTGTGCAAATGCTTCCATCGATACCAGGCGCCATTTTGAAAGGCTGTTGTCTGTTTGTTGTAGTTGGTACCCATCTGCAGTAAATGTACTCCAGTTGAGTTTATTAAAGTTGCTGTTAATAAAATAGCTGCCAATACCTGGCGTGGATAATGTATAGAGTTGTTTCTGGCTAAGATCAAAATAAAATAGTTCGTCCTTCAATTGCTGCGAAGCGGTAAAGTATACCCTGTTGGCTTTTATGTCAATGGTGCCGATTACAGTAGAAGAAGGTGTGGTGAGATGGCTGACTGAGCCGGTGGTGGCCAGGTCGATAGTGGCTATAGCTGTAGTTGCGTCCTTATTACGCAAAACACTAACCACCGTATTTTCATCAATGAATTTTGGATTGGAGAAATAAGACACGCCTTCTTTTTGATTTCCTTTATTACCCGGCCATTGTCAGCGCTTAGCAGCACCAGGCTTGAAGAGCCGTCCAGGTAAACTTTATTGGCTGCGATCTTCTTTCCATCAGCAGAAATATCGGGAGAAAAATATCTTGATCGATGGGTAAGGCTGCGCTGTTGCCCGGTTGCAATATCCAGTACTTTAATTACATTGTAGCTTACCCAGCGCCACCGCGGATGCGACTCGTAGGCGGCATATACAATCTTGCCATTGCGGTAGCTGTACTGATCTTCTTCAATACTGATATCACGCAAACGGACCAGGCGCTCACCTTCGGCATTTTTAATATAAAAACCTGCTCTCCTGTTATTAGAAGATTTTTCATATAGGAGCTCGGTTTCCGATACCTGGAAGGGAAACAAATACTGGGTAAGGGTTCGGGTATTAATAGCAAAAACATTAAGGCTGTCGGCAAACATTCCCGGCTGGGGAGTGTATATTGTTGCTTGTAGTAATTAAAAGCATTGCTTCTGAAATCTTTATAAGAAATCCCCGCGTGTTGTTGAACTGCTTTTTGCATGGGGTAAAATATCCCCTTGTAAGCGCTGGCATCACCGGTTACTTTACGCCAGAAATCATAACCGTATTGTTTAGCCCCGTAATTTACCAGCAGGTATCCCAGGTCGTAATGATTAGGTACATAATCTTTAAAAGAGCCGTTCCTGATCTTCATCCAGCTGTATTCCTTTCCAGATTGCCAAAGGGCCGGGAAAGCTTTAAGAAAGAAAGGGAGGGTTCCCCTGCCATGGGGCGCCAGCAGGCTTTCGCTATACACCGCATCGCCCTCGAAAAACCAGTTGGGTACTGCCGCATTAACAGCTAATGCATACCCCTCCTGTCCAAACAGCTTTTTCATAACAGCGCTCAGCCCTTTATCGAAATTATTGTACTGCTGCACATGCCTGTATTCGTGCACAGTGAGCTGGGTAAGCCAGGAAAGGCTGCTGGGGTCATAGTTATCCGGCGAAGGCGTAGTGTAAAACTCGCTCCGGAAAGGTCCCATTGATACATAGCCATTGGTAATAACCGGTTGGTTTTGTAATACGATGTCGATTTTTTTAAATTTTTTACCCAGGCTTAGCTGATCCTGCAACGATAACCGGCTTACAAAAGAGGCCACTCGTTGAGCTGCCGAGTCTAATCCCACAGGAAATATCACCCGGGCCGTATCGGTATTAATTTGTTTCCATCGCATACCTGCGGGTTACCTCCAAATTGCTGGGCAGCAAGCTGATTACTTGCCACGACGCTAACAAGAGCTGCCAGAACTAAAATTAAAAATCTGCCCATATACTGCTGCCGCAATTAAGATGAGGTTGATAAATAAGGATGAATGCGCGTTAAAAGGATGAACCCCAACCGCACGAATTCCCTAAAAATATAAAATTAACAGTTAGATATGCCTGAAATTTGCAGGTAGTTCCTAATAAATTACTTTTACAGATAATTTTTAGAATAACCCTTTCCTGAAGAAATTTCGAAAAATATTACTGATCGTTCTGGCGTCAATTATATTGCTGTTGACGACAGTATGGGTGCTGATACAAATGCCGCCTGTACAAAACTGGCTTATCGATAAAGTGACTTCCCGTTTATCTAAAGACCTGCAAGCCAAAATTGAAATAGGCCGTATTGATCTTTCCCTGTTTAACAAGCTGAACCTGCAGCAGGTGTTAATACAAGACCGGCAAAAGGATACTATTTTAAGTGCAGGAGAGATTACTGTAAATATTACGGATTGGTTTTTTCTTAAAAAGATATAGAACTACAGTATATAGGGTTGAGGGATGCCTATATCCATCTGCAACGGCGGGATTCGGTATGGCGCCACCAGTTTTTGTTGGATTATTTTTCAACGCCCGCTTCTCCCAAAAAGAAGAAAGGCGGCATCAATCTCGCCCTGAGGAGATTGATCTGAAAACATCCGGGTAAAGCAGCAGGATGGGTGGATCGGGCAGGATATGACGCTGTCGCTGGCCTCACTGAATACAGTTTCCCGGAACGTCGACTTTAAAAAGAAAATTATAGAAATCAACTCCTCAATATTAACCAGCCTTATTTCGCGCTCAGGGATTATGACGGAAAAAGACCCCGAGAAAACTGGAAAATGTTCCCAAGCCGATTGTGACGGATACCAGCAAAGTTGATATAAACGACAATAAATGGAAGATATTGGTAAGCGAACTAAGCCTGCGAAACGGGACTTTTAAAAATGACAATGAATCCAGGCCGCTTGACCCCATAGCTTTCGACGGAAAGCACATTGAGTTCTCGAAAATCTATGGAGATTTTCGCAACGTGAAATGGGAAATGGACACCATTACAGCTTCTATTAAATTGCAAACCCGCGAGAGAAGCGGTTTTGAGTGAAGCATCTGATTGCCGACGCTAAATTCACGCCGCATGAAATGACTTTTGAAAACCTGGATATCAGGACAAACGACAGTCATTTAAGCAACTACTTCAGTATGCGTTTTGACCGCTTTAGCGACATGAGCGACTTTGAAGAAAAGGTGAGAATGGAAGGGCATTTCGATCACACCGAAATTAACAGCGATGATATTGCCTATTTTGCTCCCGATCTGAAAACCTGGAAGAAACGCATCAGGCTGAGCGGGAATGTAAAAGGACCTGTAGCTTCATTAATAGGTAAAAATCTCGATATAAGGGCAGGGGCTAATACTTATTTTCTCGGGGATGCTTCTATTACAGGTTTACCCGAAATCAGCAGCACTTACCTGGATATAAAAGCCAATGAGTTTAGAACCGTATATGCCGATGCTACCGCTTTTATACCACCCCTGAAACGAATTACCAATCCTGATTTAAGTAAACTGGGGTTTGTTATGTTTACCGGCAACTTTGCAGGTTTTATTAATGATTTTGTAACTTATGGAACCATACGAACAGGCCTGGGCACCGTAAAAGCCGATCTCAATTTAAAACTACAGAACCCTGCTTATCCGGTTTATTCAGGTACAGTATCCACCGAAAGTTTAAACCTGGGGCCGTTACTGAGGAACGACGACCTGGGTTATATAGGCCTGAATGCTACATTAAAAGGTGCCGGTTTTAAGCCGAATAGCGGCAATATAGCCCTGGATGCACGGATAAAATATGTAGACTATAAAAATACCGTTACCAGGGTATAACGCTGGATGGTGAGCTGAACAAAAGGATCTTTGACGGATCTGTGATCGTTAATGACCCTAATGCATTGCTAAGCCTCAACGGGTTGGTTGATTTTAGCCGGAAAGTTCCTGAGTTTAATTTCATGGCCAACATTGATACGTTGAACCTCTATAACACACAATTATTCAGCGAAAATATAGCGTTCTCCGGCAAGGTGAATGCTGAATTTTCAGGCAATACGATAGATGACTTCCTGGGCAACGCCAATATTTCCAATGCTTCTTTAACCCGCAATGGCTTCCCTCTTTCTTTCGACTCGCTGTCCATCAACTCAACAACTACAGATAGCACCAAGCATTTACGTGTAGCGTCCAACGAGTTCAGCATAGATGTGGATGGCGTTTTTAAAATACGTGATCTGCCTAACTCGGTTACTGCATTTTTGAGCCGCTATTATCCGGCTTATATCAAGGCGCCGCAGGCCACTGTTTCCCAACAGTCTTTCAATTTTGATATTAAAACAGGGAATTTTGATGAGTTTGCTACCATTATCGATAGCAGTTTAAAAGGTTTCAACAATAGCCGGATTACCGGTGGTATCAATACTGCGGCGAATCATCTCTTTCTGGATGTAAATGTACCTTACTTTAAATTCAGGCAGTTTGATTTTTCAAATATAGATATAGATGCTGCGGGTAATTACGATAGCCTTACATTATATGGAAGCGTATCTAACATCGGCGTTACAGATAGCCTGAAAATTCAGTTGGCTACCTTTAATATAAAAGCGCATAATGATGTTTCTGAAGTGAGCTTATTTACAGGTACGGGTAATAGTAAAGCGCTTGACCAGGCACGTTTGAACGCAATTGTCAATACCTATAGCAACGGTGTAGGGATCAGGTTTAATCCTTCCTCTTTTATGCTGAACGGAAAAACCTGGACTATCGAGGATAAGGGCGAGCTTGAATTCAGAAAAAATGCACCGGCTCACGGCCTACTGGTTTTAAGGAAAGTACGCAGGAAATACGAATTGAAACCATGCCTTCCGACGTGGGAAGCTGGAACGATGCTGCTATTACTTTAAGGGGATTAATCTGGGCGATATAGGTCCTTACCTGCTTCCGCGTAACCGGCTGGAAGGATTGATTGACGCGCATGTACTTATTGAAAATCCTGGCAAGAATATGAAGATAAGCTCCAGGGATTTTGTAGGCAGCGGTATCAGGCTGGATAATGATTCCATCGGCAATTTGGGGGCTAATGTTATTTTTGATATGGCTACTCAGGAGTTGCTGGTGGATGGTAAAACTTTGGGTGCTGATGATAAAAGCCTGGCTTATGACATTCACCTGTACCTGAAAGACCAGGAGTCGCAGCAAAAAAATATTATTTCTTTAACGCCTACCCATTTCGACCTGAAGTATATTGACCGCTTCCTGAATAGCTTATTTACCGATATACGTGGCGATGTTACCGGCAACTTCCAGATCAAGGGGCCTTTAAATTCGCTGGCGGTTGTTGGCAAAGGACGTTTGAGAAATGCAGGACTTAAAGTGAAATTTACCCAGTGCTATTACAGGATCGAAGACCGTGATATTGAGTTAAGCGAGAATGAGATCAATTTAAATGGTATAGTATTGGAAGATACTATTACAGGAAACCCTGTTTATCTGCGGGGCGGCATTACGCATAATGGGTTTGATGATATGTTCTACGACATCACGGTGTCTACCCGTAAACCCGGTACGCGTGATGCCCGCAACAACAGGCCGGTACAGGTATTGAATACCAGTTACGCTGATAACAAATTATTTTACGGAAATGTAAAGGCAACCGGTTCCTTCGTATTGGTGGGTTCGGAAGATAACAGCTTCATGAAAATAGATGCTATAGCTTCAGACCGTGAAGAAAGCGACTTTACGATCGCTTCTGCCAATAGCCAGGCCGGAAAAATGCCCGACTGGCTGGTAGAACGTAAATATGGGGTAGAAGTTTCTGATAGTATTGTGAATGCCAATAGCGAATCAAAAATGACTTATGAATTGGATGTAACGGCCAACCCGAAAGTATTGATGAAGTTTGTAATGGACGATCTCACCGGTGACCAGATTTTTGGAAGAGGCTCGGGCACATTGAATATCAAGTCGGGGACGAATGAAGCACTGGCAATTAAGGGCCGTTTCGATATTGAAGAGGGCACTTATAATTATACCTTCAAATCCTTTTTCCCCAAACCTTTTGAAATTATTAAGGGAACCGAAAACTACATTTCATGGACCGGCGACCCTTTAAAGGCCAATATTAATATACAGGCAAAGTATAAGGCCGAGCGGGTAAGCTTTGCACCCTGGCCAGTATGATCGATCCGGGCCAGAGCTACTCCAATACCCGCGAAAATGTATATATCTACGCGGTATTAACGGGACAATTATTCCAGCCGGAGTTTAAATTTGAGCTGGAACTGGATCCTAATAGCCGTTTCAATAACGACTTTAACGTAACCAATGCGCTGCAACAAATAGAAAGAAGCCAGACAGAGGTAACGCGCCAGGTTACCTACCTGATCGTATTCAACAGCTTTGCACCTCCGCAAACAGGCGTGTCCAATATCGGAATAGGAGGGGCCGCTATGGAGTTTACCTATAATACCATCTCGAGTCTGTCGGGTTTGTTTTTTAACGAGATCAATAAAAAACTGAACAGTGCGCTATCCTCGCTGCTGGGGCAAAATGTAAGCTTCAACTTTAGCGGCTCTGTTTATAACCGTAATGTGCTGGGTGCCAGTAATGCCAACTTTAATATCAACCAGGCTAATGTGAGCGGGGCGTTATTGGTTCCTCTCTTTAAAGACCGCTTTGTAATATCATTAGGCAGCTCGCTGGAGGTGCCGCTGCAATCGAGCACTTTACAGCAAACGGTTCAGTTTTTACCCGATGTTACCGCCGAGTGGCTGCTCAATGCCAGCGGAAGCCTGAGGCTGAATTTATTTTACCGGGAAAACCTGGATTACCTGACCACTTCAAGTACGGGCGCCGCTAAATTGAAGAGAACCGGTGGCGGTATCTCTTTTAAAAGAGAATTCAATACTTTGCCTGAACTATTTATTAATGCAAGAAAGCGGGCGGAAAGAGAAAGCAACCGGGTACCGCCTCCTGTAGATTCAGCCAAATCGGTACAACCGGTTACGGTAGAAAAAAAGAAGATTCTTTGGTACCTAAAACAGTTCCTGCAAAGGTGGAATAATCTATTTCAGTGTTACTGCTACTGCTACTGGAAAATGATCTGAAGGAATTTGCCAAAATAGCTATCTGTTAAAACGCCCCACTTCGTAGCTTTCCACTGTTTGCTGACGAAAACATGGTCGATAATATCGGTGCTTTTAAATTCCTTTTTAAACCCGTTAAAAGAGCTATTGTTTTCGTACGGATGTTGTACATCTTTATAAGTATCTCTTACAACAGCCGAGTTGGCGATGATCTGGTAAGGCTCTGTATTTCTGCCTGCGTTGAAATCGCCTGTTAATATTACCGGCGCACCTTTAGCTATTGCATTTATCTTTTGAAGTATAAGTTTACTGCTTTCAATACGAGCCACTTTGCCCTCATGATCAAAATGAACATTAAAGAAATAGAATTTCTTTTTGACTTCTGATCCTGCAGGTATACCCAGGAGCAGATGCGGTTGCAGCAGGTAGCATCCCAGCCTAATCCTGGCTTGTCAGGCGTTTCTGATAACCAGAAGTCTCCTGATTGTAATAGAAGAAACTTATCCTTTTTGTAAAAAATGGCCGAATGCTCGCCCTTATCGCTTCCATCATCCCTGCCTTTGCCATGGCGTGCATATTGAGGCAGGGCTTTCACCACATCTTCCAGCTGGTGAGGCAATGCTTCCTGGGTTCCCCATATGTCAAAGTCGTGGTAGCGAACCAGGGCTGCCACAAAAGGGAACCGGTCTTGCCAGAGATTACCAACATCATTTTTGTTATCAAAACGTAAATTATAAGAGGCAACAGTGTAGGTTTGTGCCTGAATAGTAAAACACAAAAACATTGCTGCCCATACCAGCGTTTGGCGGATCCTATTTTTTTATTCAACATAACAAAGTGTTTACCTGAAAGAATTATACTATTTATCAATAACAGGTGCCGAAGATAATAAACTAAAGGCAACAGGGCTGGTGTACTGTATAATGTTATGGTTAAAAGTAGATATAAAAAAACCTCCGCAGGAGGTAATGGGTTAGTCGATAATAGAAGCAAATTCTTCTTTAGGGACCCGTATCTTTTAAGATTTACGAGGAAATCCTTTTCTTCGTCCCGGTAGCCCAGTGATAATAGTACCACGCTTTTCAGCCCTTTTTCTTTAAGACCTAAAAGTTCATCTACCCGTGCAGCGTCAAATCCTTCCATAGGGGTGGCATCTACTTTTAATTCTGCAGCGGCAATAATGCCTGTGCCTAACGCTATATACGCTTGTCTGGCTGCCCACGCAAAGTTTTCTTCATCTGAACGGCTTAGTAAGAACTGCTCAAGTGATTTCTGGAAATCAGCCATGCCTCCCTCGGGTATTCCCCGTTCCCTGGCCATATAACTGATGTACCCTGCTATATGTTCTTTAGTAATGGTAGCATAAGCGGCAAATACCAGTAAATGCGATGATTCTGCTATCTGCGCATTAAACGACCCTTCACCCAGTTGTTTTTTAAGGTCCTCGTTGGAGATAGAAAAGACCCGGTAAGGTTGTAAGCCCGCAGAGGAGGCCGACAAACTGATGGCTTCTATAATCTGGTGTACCTGCTCGGCAGGCACTTTTTGTTGCTGTACTTTTTAGTGGCATACCGCCAGTTTAAATGTTTTATAAGTTCCATATAAATTGATTTCTTGTTTGGAAAAGCAAAGTTCTGATTATTTGGTTTACTTTTGTCACCAGGTGACAAAAAGTAATGGTAACAAACAGGTAACCAGGTAACATATGATGGAAGTAAAACACGACCCCGAAGCATGTAGGAAAACAATTCTTGCCGTACACGACGCCATGGATGTTCTGGGCGGAAAATGGAAGATATCAATTGTGGCGTCCCTGGGATTTGGCAAGAAGCGCTACTCCGAGATATTAAAGGATGTAACCGGTATATCGGGTAAAATGCTGAGCCGAGAATTAAAAGATATGGAAACCAATCAATTGGTAAAGCGCGAAGTGGTGAATACTAAACCCGTTACCGTGGAATACGAATTAACAGAATACGGGCATCAATTGAAATCAGTAATCTCTAACCTGGCCGACTGGGGTAATACGCACCGGAAAAAGATCATGGGAAAATAACAATTGCAGTGATCAGTGATTACGTCTTCTTTTTTAAACCTGCTTTTTCTTCATTTTCTTTCAGGCGAAATAGAACAATCCGCCTGATCAGAGCTGTTGGCAGGGGCTTATCCAGGGGAATTGAGCCGTTCCTTTACCCCCTTTATAGTTGCTTAGCTCGTCTTTAAAATCTTCATGTTCACGTGGCGCTGGATAAATGCTCGTGTGTTTTTTGTACCCCGAATAATATATAAAATACCTGCCATTCTGCTTAAATCCTCCAATGCCATAGCTCAGGCCTTCTTCGGCTGTTGGAGCGGCTTTTTGGATGATCTGCCTTATTTTATTGACCATTTCAGCGGCTTCGGCAGGAATAGTTGCCAGGTATGCATCAATTGTTGAAGGCTTACTCATTATAGGGAGAACTTTTGAGGTTCCCGAATGTACAATAATCCCGCCAATCAGACTTCAGCTGACTTCATAAAAAAACTCCGGATGTAAACCGGAGTTTTTTTATATTTCCAATATCGTCAGGTTTAAAACTCGTGACCCAGTTTTTCGCGTTTGGTGCTTAAGTATTTTTCATTATGCTCGTTGGGTGAGATAATGATCGGTACATTCTCCACTATTTCCAAGCCGTAACCTACCAGCCCTACGCGTTTACGCGGATTATTGCTCATCAGGCGCAGTTTGGTTACATTCAGGTGTCGTAATATCTGGGCGCCTACTCCATAGTCGCGTTCGTCCATTTGAAAACCCAGGTGCAGGTTAGCTTCAACCGTATCCATCCCTTCTTCCTGTAATTTATAAGCTTTCAGTTTATTCATCAATCCAATACCACGGCCTTCCTGGTTCATATATAAAATAATGCCCTTTCCTTCCTGTTGCACCATTTGCATAGCGGTATGCAGCTGATCGCCGCAGTCGCAACGCAGGCTGCCTAAAATGTCGCCGGTAAAGCAGGAAGAGTGTACACGGGTTAATACCGGCTCATCCTTTTCCCATTCGCCCTTGATCAGTGCCAGGTGCTCGCTGTTGCTGTTTTTATCTTTAAAAGCTACCAGTTTAAAATCGCCATATTGCGTGGGCATATTTACACGTACCACTTCATCAATCAGCGAATCGCTTTTTAAGCGATATTCGATCAGGTCTTTTATGGAGATGATCTTCAGATCGAATTTTTCAGCTACTTTCAGTAGGTCGGGAAGGCGTGCCATGCTGCCATCCTCATTCATTACTTCTACCAGTACACTGCCATAAGGGTAAGGAAAGCCCGCCAGCCTGGCCAGGTCCGTTGCAGCTTCTGTATGTCCTACCCGGCGTAAAACACCGCCTTTTTTCGAACGTAAAGGAAAAACGTGTCCCGGGCGACCAAGGTCTGCCGGGTTTGTAAAAGGATTATTTAAAGCTTCAATTGTTTTAGACCGGTCGTGTGCAGAGATTCCGGTAGTACATCCATGGCCCAAAGGTCGACGGAAACGGTAAAAGCCGTTTCATGTAAGGCTGTATTATTGGTTACCATCAGTTCCAGGCCCAGCTCATCGCAACGCTCTTCGGGTAAAGGTGCGCAAATCAGCCCGCGTCCGTGGGTTGCCATAAAATTTACCATTTCAGGCGTGATGGCACCGGCGGCGGCAATAAAGTCACCTTCATTCTCACGGTCTTCGTCATCTACCGCTATTATCAGTTTACCCTGTTTAATAGCTTCAATCGCACTTTCAATTGAATCGAACATCTATAAAAATTTTCGCAAAGTTAATTAATTTGAAACTGTTCACTGCAAGTCGGTTACCGGTTCTCGTTTGGTTTGTTTGCTTTACAATACTATCTTACTTTTAACCGGCAGCCAAGTTGTGCTAAATATAACATTACACCACGTTAAATTGTTTCAATTTATGAGATACACATACAATAAAACCCTTTCCTATGTAATTGGTACCAGTCTGATTATAATCCTTTTACTAGCCATAGGCGGTTGTAATAACCAACCGGATGGCGATACATTACCTGCAGAAGATATGCCTTCCGTACCCATAATTCCCTATACCACCAAAGCCATTTATCCGCACGACACCACTCTTTTTACCGAGGGCCTGGTTTTTCACAACGGCCTGCTTTATGAGAGCGGGGGCGCACCTCCCGAACTGCCGTTTACAAAATCGGTAATTGGTGTAAGTGATTGGGCTAACGGCAATTTTGCTCCTAAGGTTGAAATAGACCGGTCGAAGTATTTTGGAGAGGGGATTGTTTTTCTAAAGAACAAATTGTATCAACTCACCTACAAAAACCAGAAAGGGTTTATTTATGACGCTACAACTTTTAAAAAAATAGGTGAATTTACTTACGCCAATACGGAAGGCTGGGGGCTGACAACGGACGGGAAATATCTTATCATGAGTGATGGCACTAATAAAATACATTACCTAAACCCCGGAGATTTATTGCCTGTTAAAATATTGAACGTATCAGAAAATGGAACAGAGCGCGATCAGCTGAATGAACTTGAATTGATTAACGGGTTTATCTATGCCAATGTATGGCAGACGCCATTTATCGTTAAGATTGATACCGCTACCGGCCGTGTTGTAGGCAAACTAAACCTAAGCGCCATAAGAAATGAAGTATTTAACAGGAAACCAACAATTGACGCGCTAAACGGAATTGCATACGATTCGGCTACCGGTAAAGTACTGGTTACGGGGAAACTCTGGCCCTCTGTTTATGAAATAGATTTTCAAAAGTAACGGTGCTAGGGCTGCACAAGCTGTAACCGGTCTTTTAGCCAGCTTTCCTTTAAGGGAACAATCCATTGATGCTCCAGTTCCTGCTTGTTAGCCACCAGGTTGTTGAAATACAGCGTATCCGGGCTTATAAAGCCGTTATCCAATGCGTATTGCAGCTGGGCATAAGGAAGCACCTGTATCTTATCCCTGATCACAAATGCCAGCGCGGTGCGGTCGAACAGCTGGATACCATAAGCTGCTTCCAGCGATTTAATAAAACGAACAGAGCTGTCGGTACTGCATCCGCTTACGCCGGCGTAGGTTTCATCGGCCATCAGTATCACAAACTGCCCGAAAAACAATAGGCCTGCTGCCTTTACATCTGCACCGTGGCTCTGCCATTGCGCTGCAAAGCTGTTTAAACGCTGCTCTGCATCCAATGCTTCTGACATGGTTAATAAACGGCTGGCCTGGTACACCCATACGCGTGACGCGGGACTAAAATCGGCAGGTAATAACTCTTTATACTGTAAGTTCATTTTATAAAATACACGGATCAAAAAATATTCAATAACGCTCCAAAGGAATTTCCTTCGGACAGATAACAAGCTTGAAGCGCAATAGTTCAATATCCTTCAGTCTTTCACCTTGTCAACCGGTCAACCTTTCAACCAACCAATCAGCTTTCCCCGGCCTGCATGCTTGCCGCTACTATCTCGGCTATATCCAAAACCTTAACATCTCCCTCTTTTTCAGCATTTTTTACGCCATCGGTGATCATAGTATTGCAAAAGGGCAGGCTGATGCAATATAAGAAGAGCCGGTTCCCAGCGCTTCCTGCGTGCGTTCAATGTTAATACGTTTTTCACCTTTTTCCTCCTCTTTAAACATTTGAGCGCCGCCTGCGCCGCAACAAAGTCCTTTGCTACGGCAACGTTTCATTTCTACCAGCTCGGCGTCTAACATTGCCAACACCTGCCGGGGCGCTTCGTAAATATCATTCGCCCGGCCCAGGTAGCAGCTGTCGTGGTAAGTAATCTTCTTTCCTTGAAATCGCCGCCCTCCTTAATTTTTATTTTGCCCTCGTTAATCAACTGCTGCAAAAAGGTGGTGTGGTGTATTACTTCATAGCTGCCGCCCAGTTCGGGATACTCATTTTTAATGGTATTAAAGCAATGGGGACAGGCTGTTACTATTTTTTTATGCCGTAGTTGTTCAGTATTTGTATGTTCTGGTAAGCCATCATCTGGAACATGAATTCATTGCCTGCACGCCTGACCGGGTCGCCGGTGCACATTTCTTCTTTGCCCAGTATGGCATATTTTATTTGGGTAGCATCCAGTATCTGCGTAAAAGCCCTGGTAATCTTCTGGGCCCGCTGGTCAAAACTGCCGGCGCAACCCACCCAAAACAGAACTTCGGGGTTTCTCCGTTTGCAAATATTTCAGCTGCCGTAGGTACGTGCATAGATCGTTTCATTTTTTGGCATATAAATGGCAATAAACTTTGCCCGCTAGTACTTTATAAAATTAATTCATTTTAGTTCACCGGGCTGGTATATTTGCTAATAATTCATGCGCATTAAGAAATTTTTGAGAGGCTTTTTAACTGGGAACTTTGGAATTTTTATATTTTATATGCGCCAATTGCGCCGGTTTGGCTTTGGTATTGCATTAAAAGCCGTTCATTCTGGTTTTTTACACCTTCCAATCCCAGTATTACATTCGGAGGTTTTGAAGGGGAGGGGAAAAAGAAATGTACCGGCTGTTGCCTGCCCAGATAACGCCGCGAACGATATATGTGAAACCGGGTACTCCCTTTCCTGATCTGGTGGAGAGGGTCAATGCTACAGGGCTGCAATATCCCCTTGTAGTGAAGCCCGATGTAGGGATGAAAGGGATACTGTTCAGGGTGATAGAAGATGAAGCTCAATTGAAAAAGTACCATGAACATATTCCGTTTAAATATATCGTTCAGGAAAAAATAGATCTTCCGGTTGAGGTAAGCGTTTTTTATTACCGTTATCCCTGGCAGCAAACGGGGTAGTTTCAGGATTTATTTATAAGGAACTCCTTCAGGTAACAGGTGATGGTAAAAGTACCCTGAAAGAATTGATCCATCAGCATGAAAGAGCCCGGCATCGGGTAGAGGAAATGGAGTCGCGGCATGGGCACCGTTTCGACCGCGTACTTGCCAGCAATGAAGTCTTTTATCTTTCTTTCGCAGGAAATCATAACAGGGGGCCAAATTCACCAACCTTCAAGAAGAAATAGACCCCGCGCTGGTAGGGGTTTTCGACCGGTTAAGCCGGCACACCCAGTTTTATTATGGCCGCTACGATATCAAAACCAGCTCTATAGCAGATCTTAAAAGGGGATAATTTTATTGTTTTGGAATACAATGGAGCAGGAGCAGAGCCCAATCATATTTACGACTGTGGCATGAGCCTGGGCAAAGCTTATAAAACCATACTGCAACACTGGAAGGTACTGTATGAAATAAGCCGTTACAATGCCCGGCAGGGCCATGCTTACTGGTCTTACCGCAGAGGTAAAAAATACCTAAAGGCCGCCAAGCATCATTTCCGGATACTGGAAAAATTTGATTAAATTTAATTGACTGATGAAAGGTGATAGTTGACAGTGCTTTTTCTGCAATTGTCAACTAATTGCTGTCATTTGTCATACTTATGTTAGCTTCCTCTTTGAGAACCGGTATTCTGTTGCTTGCTTACAAATGCGCCGGCCTGAGGCTTTTGAATAAACTTGGAGTTATTACCCTGCTTGCTGTTCCCTTTACTTTTGCTATCTTTTTTTTCCTTTCTTGTTATTTTGATTGAGTAACGACATAGCCTAACGTTTTTTGTTTTTTAATAATCCGATCATCAAATTTAAAGGATAAAGTAATTGGATAGATGTTAATAATATAGAAGCAATGGCAATGCTATTACCTATTTCAGCAGATATAATGGTAAAGTCGGGCTGTTTTTTGCCAATATAGTACTGCAGAATCTGGTTGCTCCATAAACTCGTAACAATAATAATGATGAACAGTATAACCGAGCCAATCACATGTACCTTATAAAGCTTCGGTGAAAAAGAAACCGATACGTAAAAGTGTACAAAAGCCAGAGCAGAGAAAGGTAAACCGCGCAAACCATGAAAACGTGGGCAAATGAAATCACAATCATTGTATCATGTATATGTATATCCAGCGTTTGCCCGAGTGTAAAAAAGCTGCCAGGAAGAAAATAGCGGATACAATGAGCAACAGATTATGTAAGGGACGCAAAATTTTCATAGCCGCAAAACTACTTAAGCCGGCAAATCTTTCCCTAAAAACTTGGCGGATGGGATATTTAATGAACAGCCGACCAGGTTTTTGATGCGAGGTCTGTGATGGACAAAGATTTTTACCCGCATCATATACTACTTTAAAAGTATAGTGTGCGTTGCCCGACATGCCTTTGGGATCGGTTACCTGCACTTTAAATACTTCGGTTCCTATTTTTACCGATATCGCCGGTACGGCTACTACTATGGCTTTATAAAAACCAGGCTTGTAATGCCAGGGTTTCGTTTCCTCACTTTGCAGTACAGTAATAACGGCATCGCCGGGAACGTTAACTGTTTCAAAATCTATTAAGGTGTTCCTATGGATAAACTTGCCATCTCTAATATTGCTGGATGGTGCTTCATAATTTATTGCTATCAACGCATCAGCGTCTTTAAGTTTTATTTCATCGCTTTGGTCTGCGATATTGGGAAATCCTATTGTAACGGGAGAAGTTGCATAAACGTTTCTTTTAACCGATGCTTGGAGAGATATATAATAGTTAGGAGAAACAAGTCCAAATCCTATATAATTAAAAGAATAGCTGGATGGTTCATACCGGAGCGAATAGGGCTCGCCTGCCGGAACAGCATGTAATGTGTCAGCTACTATATTAAAAGTGTATTTCTGGCTACCTCCGCTAAGAATCCAGTTTTGTCGTTCTTTCAGGTCGATATCTTTTATAGCAAAAGCCACGGTTTTAACCGGTATTTCAACTGCGCGGTTTTCAATTCCATTTTTTTACAGGAGAACAAAAGCAGGGTAGCGGCAAACAGGGCCAGCGGATATAATCGTTTCATAACCTATATACGGATAATCAGCCGGAAGCGCAACAGCTCGTATTAAAAAAATCCAAATAAAGAATGACCGCAAAATCCGCTTAAAAAGTTAAATTTGCCGTTACACCAGTAAAACAAGTATGAGCGTAGATAAGCATGTGGAAGAGGAAAAAAGCCTCAATTTTTTGGAAGAAATCGTAGAAAATGATCTGTCTGCAGGGAAATATCAATCGATAATGACCCGGTTCCCGCCAGAACCTAACGGGTATTTGCATATCGGGCATGCCAGCAGCATATGCCTGAATTTCGGACTTACCCAGAAATTTGGAGGGGGTACCAATCTCCGTTTTGACGACACTAACCCGGTTACAGAAGATACAGAATATGTAGAGAGCATTAAGGAAGATATTAAATGGCTGGGTTTTGAGTGGAAAAACGAGCTGTATGCTTCCGACTATTTTGAGACATTATACGAGTTTGCGGTAAGGCTGATCAATAAGGGTTTGGCTTATGTAGACGACAGTACCAGTGAAGAAATCGCACAACAAAAAGGTACTCCCACCCAGCCGGGGCACCGTAATCAATACGCTGAAAGATCCGTAGAGGAGAACCTGCAGCTGTTTGCGAATATGCGCGCCGGTAAATATAAAGACGGAGAAAAGGTGCTGAGGGCTAAAATTGATATGGAATCATCGAACATGCTGATGCGCGACCCTATTTTATACCGTATTAAGCATGCGCATCATCACCGCACAGGAGATGCCTGGTGTATTTACCCCATGTATGATTTTGCCCACGGTCAAAGCGATTCTATAGAGCATATCACGCATTCTATCTGTACGATGGAATTTGTACCGCACCGTGAAGTATACGACTGGCTTATTGAAAACCTGGGTATTTTCCCTTCCAAGCAATATGAGTTTGCCAGGAGAAATTTAAGCCACACGGTAACCAGCAAAAGAAAACTCCTGCAGTTGGTAAACGAAAAATATGTTTCAGGTTGGGATGATCCCCGTATGCCTACGATAGCCGGGTATCGCCGTCGTGGCTATACGCCTGAAAGTATCCGTGATTTCTGCGACCGTATCGGGGTAGGGAAGCGTGATAATATGGTGGACCTGGGATTACTGGAGTTCTGCGCGCGCGAACATTTAAATAAGATCGCGTTAAGAAGGATGGTAGTTTTTGACCCCGTAAAAGTAGTGATCACCAATTATGATAAAGAGAGTGAAACATTACTGGCAGAAAATAACCCCGAAGATCTGAATACCGGTAACCGCGAAATAACTTTTAGCAGGGAGCTGTATATCGAGCGCGAAGATTTTATGGAGAATCCGCCTAAAAAGTACTTTCGTTTAGCACCTGGCCAGAAGGTTCGCTTAAAGCATGCCTACATTATTCAATGCGACGAGGTAATAAAAGATGAAGCCGGGAATGTGATACAGCTGAATTGCACCTATATTCCCGAAAGCAAAAGCGGCGCCGATACCTCGGGTATTCACGTAAAAGGAACGTTGCATTGGGTAAATGCCAAAGATCATATTGCTATACAGATAAACGAGTATGATCGCTTGTTTACAGTAGAAAACCCTGCAAACGAAGAAGGCGAATTCCAATCATATATCAATCCCCACTCCTTAACAGTGCTAAACGGTGCTTTAGCTGAGCCTGCGTTAAAAGATGCAGTGGTTACAGACCGCTTCCAGTTTTTACGCAAAGGATATTTTGTGCTGGATAAAGAAAGCCCGAAAGACCTTTTAGTATTTAACCGCACGGTTACTTTAAAAGATAGTTGGGCTAAGGCAGGCAAATAGCATTGTTTTTGCATAGCATTCATAACTAACAAAATATGGTTATGGATTTAAGCAACCTTAATATCATCAATGCCAAAGAATTCTTTCTGGGGCAGGATGAGTGGGTCTTTTTATTTGAAGTAATAGTACGGTGCTTCATATCTTTTGTGATCGTTTTATTTGCGCTGCGCTTAACCGGCAAAAAGGGGTGAGGCAGCTTACCGTTTTTGAGCTGGTTATTATTCTTACATTGGGTTCTGCCGCCGGCGATATGGGTTTCTACAAAGACGTGGGAGTGCTGCCGGCCGTGCTTACCATTATCAGTATTATCCTTTTCTACAAGCTGGTTACCTGGCTGCTTATCAAGTCAGATAAATTTGAAAGGCTGGTTGAAGGTCATCCGGTTACCATTATCAGGGACGGACGCTACACTGAGGAAGTAGTAAAGAATGAAAATATTTCTTTTGATGAGTTTTTTATGGAGCTCCGCCTCTCTGGTATCGAACACCTGGGGCAGGTGAAATATGCCATTCTTGAAGTAAATGGCGATGTAAGCGTTTTTAAAAACCTCCTGAAGAAATTAAACCGGGCCTGCATATTTTACCTGACAAAATGAAGCAGTTTTACACAGACCTCTATCCGGCCGATGGTTTGTATTCATGCGTGTGTTGCGGGTATACAGCGCATAAAGAAAAGGGACCTGTTGTTGCCTGCAAGGATTGCGAAGGCTCAAAATGGTCTGAAGGCTGCGATTCAAAATGGTATTAGCATAAAGAGAAATCCACGGAATTTCTTCCGCGGATTCTCTATTTAAACCTCCGATTAAAAAAGCCAGGTTAGTTAATGTTCCTCGCTGCTCTCAAAGCCAAATAAGGCCAATCTAACAGGGCGGGCGCTCACTTTATGTTTTATCACTTTACTAAAGTCTGCCAGGCTAACCTGGTGCACTTCGCCGCTGGCCGGAATAGCTATATAGGCAAATCTTTCCGTTGCTTCGAGTACCGGCTTGTAAACATCTGCACTATTCACTGCGCTGATGGCTGCACCTTCTTTTTTAATGCGCCGGTTGCCAGGTCATATATTCTTAGTGTACCGTCGGTGCTCAGGAGCAGCAGGTTTTTCCCGCTGTAGTCTACCTTGCATTGAAAGGCATCTGTGCCGGTGTAAAGCGCCGTCATTTTGTTACCGGTGATGTCAATGATATATGCTCCCTGGCGGCGCTGTATCCGATAAATTTTTAGCGCTTTCTGCATACAGTATCGTTCCCAGTCTGGCCGCACCAAAATCTGCGGGATTGTTGATGAAATTCTGAGCGCCGTTTTGTGCCACCACCAGGGCCCCCGGCTGACCCTGTAGCATCTGTAAATGCGCCGAATACTGCATACTGGCCATCGCTGGCATTGCCATGAATATTGCCTACTTCTCTTGTTGACGCATGTACTTCTGTACCAGTTTTGTCAATGATCTTTACACGGGTAGGCGATTTACCGGCGGCGGAAGCCCAGGTTACTGCGTAGTTGCCATTGTTGAATTGCGCCATAGCTCCATGATGTGCAACCAGGCCGGCATTAACGATCTTAAATTTGGCACCGGCAGTATTAAAGTCAGCCTCGTTACCAACGCTTAAGGTTCCGTCGCCGTCGTTAAAAACCAGGCTCTCGCGTTCTTTGCTTTTGAAGTGAGTTGGCTTCAGCCCTGTGGCAGTTATAGGTGTCCATTTGGGTGCCCCTGCAACATCTATATGATCGTCATGAGAAAGCAAACCATTGTCGAATACTTCAACGAGATTATTGGCGCCATGTAATACAGCCGCATACCGGCCTGAAGCGGTAGGGTATAGGTTGGCTAACGGGAATTTAGCCTGGAAGCTGGCCGTTGTAGCTTCTGCCGGTTGCAGAAAGGTAAGCGTGGTACTGGTTTCATCGCTTACCAGCAAGCGTACAAACTTGTACTCGTTGGCATCTTCGGGCGAGGTGGGAGGCAGCACATCGTCATTTTTGTTACATGCCGCAAAGCCGGCCAGTAGCACAATAGCAGTAGCTGTTCTGAAAATTGATTTTCTTTTCATAATTGAAATTGATTTAAAGTCTGTTTTGTTTTAAAATTGATTGTGTTATTAATTGTAGTCGATACCCAGTTCTATGTACTTATAGAGCGATAGGTTATAGGTTTGATTTTTATACAGTACACCAAAATAATAATCACCTGAAGCCCAGCTTTTGGAACCGGTGATGGGGTTGGCTGTGGGCGCATTATTATCTGTGGCGGCGCCTATAGGCAGGTTCGGTATATTTCTTACGGTTTGGAAAGTGGTAAGGTCAAAAACAAAGTTGGAGAAGGTAGCGGCAGCTACCCAGTCCTTATGCTCGTACACATCGTATACGATCACTTTGCTGAAGTCAATATTGTCAACACTTTCAGGGCGATGGTTCTCTTTCTTATTGATCAGTAGCAGGTATAGTTTCCCGTTCCCTTTTACATTTTCAATAGCAGCCTGCGCACTGAATACATTGTTTTTTTCAGCTTAAGGCCTGCGGTAACAAAAAGCTCCGTTCCGGTAGTACGGTGTGCCATCAATGTGTAAGTTCAGCAGGGATAGGGTCGGGTCAACAGGCAGATTGGCGGGGTCATAGATCCTGATAGTTTTCTTAAGCTCCAGTACAGCGCCATTCTCATCTTTTACAATGATCAGGAAATCATAAATACCCTCGCCAGCAGTTGTGGAAATGTCGAAATGCTTATGGATTGTAGCATTTTTAGCCCCTTTATACTCAGCCCATGTTACGGTATAGTTCCATGGCCTGGAGTAGGTTTCGCCGGGCCGGGGTTCTATCTTAATTTGTACCAGGTCTATTTTATCGCCGGCCATTATTTTAGCGTTAAAATGAAGATCCCTGCCAATAATCCCTGTTTCATTGTTATTGGCGCCGACCTCTATTTCATCAACGGAAGGCGCTGTTGGTGCTGTTGGTATATCATCTTTTTACAGCTAACGACGATCAGGAACGCCAATACAGCTACCAACAGGTAAGTTTGAATGAATTTCATAGTCTATTTAATTTTTATGCTAAGTCCTTTAATAGTTTGCCATCCCTCTTTATCGGTTACACGTATCAGGAAATGGTAATCGCCGGGATCTACATCGGCCGGTATATTAATCGTTTGTTCCGCTACATAACTGGTGTGTCCGCCAGGTAAAGGAATCGTTTGTATCAGCACCATGGGCTTTACCGGTGTTTTTATAACTTCCATATTGCAAGCGGCTACTTCTGTACTATGCGAGTGGTGATCGAAGTTGTGATGGATGTCAATGCTTACTGATCCCAGTTCTTTATTGTCGCTTACATAAATTTTCGCAACAAAGGCCTGGCCCCGCAGTACCTCGCTGCATTGCTTGGGAAATGCACTGTTGGTGAGCACGTCTATTTCAGGATAAGTGGTGTCGATGGCTTCCTGGTCTTTTTGGAACAGGCCGCGAGCAATAATAAGACGCTCAGCAGGCCGGTGAATAATTGCTTTTGTTTCATAACTATGGAGATTTATAAATTACGGTTGCGCGGCAGGTTTAAAAATGAAAGGAATTTTTATTGAAACCACGAGGTTTCTTCCCTGCTCTGGTAAGCCAATCAACCGGTAGAAGCTGGTATGATTCAGGTACCGGGTATTTAAAACATTTTGTAATTGGATACTTAGCGCTGCTTTACGTCCTTGCAACGGAAAGTTGGTGCCGGCCTGCAGATTTAACAAGGTATATCCTTCTGTTTTCTTTTCAGGTGGAACTATATTGTTTTGTGCAGCGGTTATACGATAATCAATCGATAAATAAGTATCAGTGAAAATGCCCGTGTGTACCGGCTTGTAGGTAATGTTTAATAATACGGAAGCCGGGGAGAAAAGGGTAACGTATAACCTTTTTATCTCCGGATAGTTGCCGGGCATAAATGTATTCTCCCAGTATTTCCGTACTCAGGTTGTCCCAGGGCTGGTATTTAACCTGTAATTCACCTCCGTAGCGCATCACCCGGGCTTGCGCATACTCAAAAACCTGGTTACCTGCGCCATAGAAATAATCATGGCTGGCAGTAGGATTCAGATAAATATAGTTGGTGAAATAGTTGAAAAATGGATGGAGCTGAATACGTATGTTGGAATTATCATAAGCTGCACCCAGGTCGAGCTGGTACGACGCTTCAGGCTTTAGTTGTGCATTTCCTTTTTCATAACTGAAGTAATGATAATTTACTCCATTAGCCCCCAGCTCTTTGGCAATGGGAACCCTGAAGCTCTTACCTATAGCGCCTTTTAGCTCCCATCTGTTTGTATTGTAATTCATACCTAAGGAGCCTGTGAGGCTATTGAAGGTCCGGTTAATATTATCAGCCCTTACCAGATACTCTTGTCGGGCTTGCCCATTTACCGTAGTAGTGGAGGAAAACCAGTCGGCATATTTATTCATGGCAAGATGCACATGGTCATACCTCATGGCTCCATGTAAGAGCAGCCTGTCATTTACCTTCCATTTGTCATATGCATACGCCCCCAGGTTTTGCTGCTTAAATGAGGGTACAAGGAAGCTCCAGCCATCAATGCTATTGTACTGTAGTTCGCCGCTGATACCCGTCTCCAGGCGATGGCTGCCCAGGTTGATATGATCCCGGAAGTTGAGTGCATAAACATTTTTATCAAAGGCGCGTTCAAGGTTGCGCGGAATGCTTAAAGAGTCAGGATAAACAGCCGGCATATAACCATGATTTACATAGTTGTTATACTCCTGTCTTAGGTTGTTTTGAAATCCTGTTTCCAGCTCCAGCTGATGATGGCGCAACGTAAAGCTTGTATAATTAAGCGCTTTGAAATGATTGACTTTTTGGTAAGGTGTTAGGATATCCCGGCTGCTGGCATCATGCATTGCTGCATCAACCCGCCTGGGCTCCAGGCCGTGTGCATTGGCAAAGAAACCTGTTTTGGAGTACGTATTACTTATATAGAAGACTGACTTCAGCCGGTTGCCTATATAGCCTGTATTTAAATGTATACCTGTTTCTCTTCCCGCTGTATTACGCAGGTAGTTGTCATGAAGATCAACGGCAAAATCATAGATATAGAGCCGGTTGGCAGGCACTTTATAATCACCATAATCCTGGATGGTAAAGCGGGCGGTTGTCATCCATTTTTCAGTTCTGGAATAAAGGTTTACAGAAGTACCCAACAAGTTGTTATTGGTTTTACCTATAAGGTTTACCTCACCGCCGAATGAGTGCGGTGCAGGCAGGAGGACGTTTGATATTCACGGCGCCGGCGATGGCATCCGATCCATAGGCAAAGGAGGCCGGCCCTTTAAGTATCTCCAGGTCCTGCACAGCAAACTGGTCAATTTCAATCCATGGTCGGCACCCCATTGCTGCCCTTCATGCTTTATCCCCTGTCAAGCACTATTACCCGGTTGAATCCCAGGCCCCGGATCAATGGTTTCGACTGTCCCGAACCAATTCCGATGGACTTTACTCCCGGCAATCTTTGCAGGCTTTGCATCAGGCTACCGCCCAGGTGTTGCTGAATAAAACCGGCTTTTACCACATCCATGTTAAGCAGGGCTTCTCTTTTCCTTTTAGCAACAGAGTGATTTTGTACTATTACTTCCTGCAAAGTGTGATTTTCCGGGTGCAGTCGTATAATAAGGAACACGTCGCTATTCTTCAACACACCGGATTCGACAACTTTTTTATATCCCTGCATCGAAACGGTTACTTGGTATGGACCGGAACTTACCTGCCGGAAAATGTATCGGCCTGTTGAGTCACTGATTCCGGCTGTAGAGGTTTTAAGCTCAATCAAAGCTCCGGTTACCGGCGAAAGGTTATCATCACACACGGTTATAATGATTTGACGGAATTGCGTACGCGCTGTAAGGTATGCAGCCATGCAACACAGCATCATAAAAAACTTCATAGTAAAAAACTACCGCAACAGGTGGTCATGTATCGGGCATCTGTATGCACAAGGCTATAACCCCGAAAACAATGAGGCAGCATAGCAAGGATAAATGAGTGCTATGAAAGCGATAACCTGAACAGTAAATAGTTGCTATTATACCAATAGCAAAAAATGAAAGAAAAACCTTTAAGGTTGATTAGATAACAGATAAGTTGAAGGAGGGTGGCCCCTTGTTGGTATAAGCCTGTATAAAAAGCTCACGGGCGATAGTGATATAATAACTATACGGATTGTAAACCTGGGGTTGTGGCGGAACCAATGAATAGGTAAGCTGTCCCGTGTCTCCGCTGATGATGCGGGTGGTGATATGATCACAAATGGAGCAATGTTCTTTGCCTGTTGTAAGCTTTTCTATATGAACAGCGGCATCATCACTACCCGTGCAATCGTGATGGTGGAAAGCCTGTACATACAGTACAAAGGAAAGCAGGAGAAAGCATCCTGCAGCAGATGCCTGTTTGAGCCAATGTCTGATATATGTACACGATTGCTTCAAAACTGCAACAAAGTTGCATATTTGTGTTTGAAATACCAAATGAAACTGGAAAAAAATAAGGGATAAAGCGGAATAGATAAAACTTATGCTGGTTATACCAGGCAGGATTGTTTATTTTTGACAAGCCCAACAACATAAGTTGTTTAAACCATTTTTAAGCCCTCAATTATAAATTATGCTCGAACCTATTTCAATCGACTTAAATAAGGCTGATCTGAAAAATGATCTGAGTACAATGAAGAAAGATCAAAAAATGATTGACCTGCCTATATTTAAATCATTAAAGCTACAGGTAGAACAGCGCATCAGCAATCATCCCGATGTAATCATTGAAGACATCAAATTCCAACAGGAAGATAGCGCTGCACAAAACGGTATCGTCAAAGCAGTGGTATTCTTTAAGCGCAACAGCTAGTTTAATGGTTTCCCTGCTTATTATCGCTGGTATCAAAGCGGCTGATAAACGCATACCTGATTTTGGCTAGGTTTCAGATTTGCTGTATAAAACCCGCGTATAAAACCGCTGAATATCGCTGAAGTATACAATAGCGATCATAATAGCCGAAACAAAGATGGTGGCTGTATAGCTGGAAGGGAAATAATAATAGCAGATAAATAAAACCAAGCAGGCCCTGGCAATTTCCAGGTAGGAAATCCAGCGCCGCTGATCGAGTATAGCGCCGCAGTTAATAAGGCTGATTATAATGAACAGCGAAAACAATGTGAGAGAAGGCGCTGAAAAATATTTTTCAAATAACAATACGATAAAAAGTACCATTAACGAGATACCTGTTTGTATACTTACATAATAACGCATGGCCGTAGTGGGGGCAGCTTTTGTTCTGCGGTAGCGTAAAAACTTTCTTTCCAGGATGGCCCTGTACCTGGGATCCAGGTCATCGGGTTTACCAAACAGCGTACGCCATTTTTGCTTAAATCCTTTGGCATAATAAAAGTTGAGTAATATTTCCAGCATAAAATGAAAATGCTGCCAGAGAAAACTATGGCTTTCAAGAGGTTTGGTTAAGCCATATGTTATTTTTATATTTTGATCTTCTTTAGCGAAAGTGCCAAAAAGCTTGTCCCAGATGATCAATACATCTCCATAGTTCTTGTCAAGATATTCGGGGTTAGACGCGTGATGAATGCCATGGTGAGTAGGCGTAACCAGGATCTTTTCAAACCAACCCCATTTCCCCAAAGCCTGTGTATGAATGAAGAACGGTAAAGTCCGTGCACCAATAAAAGGGTGGAAATCATTAGTGGGGAAATCCTAGTAAAGGCAATACTGCCCAAAACAAGCTTCGTATTACTGCCTGGAAAACTGTAATCCTGGCTGAAACGGTATAGTTGAAATCTTCACTTTGATGGTGTACTACATGCGCTGCCCAAAAAGCATTGATCTCATGCGCAAAGCGGTGGTACCAGTACCATATAAGGTCTGTAACCAGGAACAGCAGCACCCAAACCAAAAAACTGGCCCTGATCTCAAACAATGCAAAGTGCTCATAAACATAATTGAAGAAATAGAAAAATAAGCCGGTAGTAAAAGGTCGAGCAGCCGTTCGGCGATACCTACATTGATGTTGGCCACCGATTCGGCATACTGGAAAAAATTTTTGCCGCTTCTTTTGGAATACAGGTACTCCCAGGCTATAAAAAAAAAAAAAAAAATAAGGGAATGGCAAATGCTAATAAATTTAAATGCATGATGATCCTGTTTTTTAGTCTACTTTTTAAATAGACTATTCAAAGGTATTGTTTTGTGTTAAAAGGGGTGTTATAAAAAACTAAAATTTAGAAACCTGATGTACACGAAATAATTTTTGTGGATTTAGATAGAAAAAATACATATTTTTGTCCACTAAAATTATAGACTAATTGTTTTTATGAATGGAAGCTTAGTCGGAAATTGAATATTGGGTTATGAATGATCTGGTAGCTGTTAATAGTCGAACAATAGAAAATGAGGTGTCTTTCCCTTTTCTTTTAAAAATGGAAGGGTTGCGCGTGCTTGTTGTAGGAGGCGATAGCATAGCTATTCAGCATCTGAAAGAGATAGACAGCAACGCGCCGGGAGCGGAAGTACGAATCATTGCAGAGCAGCTTAGCGGGGATCTGAGAGAATGGGCAGCTACACATACAAAGGTTGTAGTAGAAGACAGGTTATATGATCCGTTTGATATACAACATGCAGACGCCGTAATTATTGCTACCAGGGATGCTGTATTAATTGAGCAGGTTAATAGTGATGCGGCTGAATATGGGTTGGCTAATGTACGCATCGGTCAGGCACCCCACATAGCAGAAATCAGGCGGAGGCCACCCTTTACAAAAAGGAAAACCTGGTTTGAAAGGGGTCTCCAATAAACGAATTGCCACCTATGCGTTAGCAGCATTTGGTTTTATGCTGATTGGACACATGATTTTTTCTTATTGGCCTTTTGATGAAATCAGAACGCATGCCCTTAATTTGTACAGTTCATTGGATGAAGCATTTCTGATCATGCTGGCCGCGGGCTTTGTAGCTCAGCTGGTAGATGGCGCACTGGGCATGGGATACGGAGTGGCCAGTACTACGATACTGCTTTCGGCCGGAGTAAGCCCGGCCGCTATAAGCGGCAGTATACACACTGCCGAAATGTTTGCCAGCGGCGCATCCGGTTATAGTCATTACAGGTTTGGCAACGTAAACAAGAAACTGTTTAAAACTTTGTTATTGCCGGGCGTTGTGGGAGCAATAGCCGGAGCTGTGTTGCTGGTGTACCTGGGAGAAAAATTCAGTGACTGGGTAAGACCCGCGCTGGCTGTGTATACGCTTTTCCTGGGTATCAAGATACTTTCAAATGCCTTTAAGAAAAAGGTAGTAAAGAAGAAATTCAGAAGATATGGTGCCCTGGCGGGAGCCGGCGGTTTCCTCGACTCTTTTGGAGGCGGGGGTGGGGCCGCTGGTTACCACTACGCTCATTACAAAGGGGCGTACGCCGAAATACGTTATCGGGTCTGTAAGTCTTACCGAATTTTTGTAACATTATCCAGTGCATTTACCTTTTTCATTTTACTGGGAGTGAGTCACTGGCAAACTATAGTAGGTCTTATTTTAGGAGGATTAATTGCTGCGCCCCTGGCTGCAAAACTCGCAGGAAGACTGCCTCGCAGAACGGCTTTTGTGCTTCTTGGTGTACTGGTGATTATCTGGAGTGCGAGGATCTTAATAAAACTATTATAAAAAAATAATGCAGTAAAGTTTGGAAATTAAAACCTGCACGCTTTACTTTTGCAGTAGTTCTTTTCAATCTCTTATCAAGAAAGGCAGAGGGTAATGGCCCGATGAAGCCTTGACAACCTCTTCACAGCAATGCTGTGAAAAAGGTGCCAAATCCATCTCCGGTAATACGGAGGCAGATAAGTCAGCGTTCAGCTTATAAATGTTATTTCAACAAAATAGTAAAAGCTCATCCTGATTTGCGGGGTGAGCTTTTTTGTTTTTGCAATAAGCCGCTACCGAATGTTTTTCCTGATAGGGTTTGATGATTATACATTCATTCATCTTAAAAAACAAATTCGTTATGAGCAACAATGCAACACAAACCATTCACAGCATCCCGGTAGATCCGCTTACAGGTTCAATTGCTGTTCCTATTTACCAAACTTCCACTTTTGTACAGGAAGCGCCGGGAGTGCATCTCGGTTACGACTATTCCAGAACCAATAACCCCACCCGGGCTGCACTGGAAAAGATCATTGCCGGTTTGGAAGGAGGGCATACCGGTGCAGCTTTTTCAAGCGGATTGGCTGCGATAGATGCAGTAGTAAAGCTGCTTCAAAGTGGTGATGAAATTGTAGCGGTAGATGATATTTATGGAGGAGCTTTCAGGCTTTTTACCCATGTGTATGAAAAATTCGGAATTAAAGTAAGATATGTTGATAGCACTGATGCCGATAACGTATTTGAAGCAATCACTCCGCGAACAAAGCTGATCTGGATAGAAACGCCTACCAATCCTACATTAAAGATATCCGATATCGCAACCTTAGCCAGGATCGCCAAAGCCAACAACTGCCTGCTGTGTGTTGACAATACCTTCGCCTCTCCTGCATTGCAACAGCCTTTATTACTAGGTGCTGATATCGTAGTGCATTCGGCTACCAAATATCTCGGAGGGCATTGCGATTTAATAGCAGGGGTAGTAGTTACAAACACAGAAGAGCTGGGTGCAAAAATTAAGTTCATACAAAATGCCAGTGGCGCTGTACTAGGGCCATTCGATTGCTGGCTGATCATAAGAGGTATTGAAACTTTACATTTGCGCGTAAAGCAACATTGTGTTAATGCACTGGAAGTGGCCAGGTACCTGGAGCGGCATCCGGCTGTTGAAAAGGTTTTTTACCCGGGATTAGAGCAGCACCACAATCATGATATAGCAAAGCAACAGGCAAAAGGTTTTGGAGGCGTGGTTTCCTTTACTTTAAAGGAAGATACGGAAGATGCCGCTACAAAATTTGTAACGGCTACAACCTATTTCAGGTTGGCGGAAAGCCTGGGAGGTGTAAAAGTCTCTTATGTCACCCTGCTGCAATGACTCATAAGAGTATACCTGCAGAGAAGCGCAGAGCGGCTGGCGTAAGCGATAGCCTGATCCGCCTGTCAGTAGGGCTGGAAGATGCAACCGATCTGATCAATGACCTGGAGCAGGCCTTCGCAAAATTGGTATCAACGCAGGAAGATGCATCGGCTAACAGGCAACAACTATCGGAAATAGTATAATGAAGAGCAGCAAAAAAATATTTATAAAATATTAGTCTACTTTTTTGGTGGACTAATATTTTAATCTTATGTTTGCTTTCAATTTATAATCATTGTTACAGTCAACAACATATAGCTTTTATAACCACAGCAATCGAATGTTTGCCGGCCCGGCCTGTGTGTGTTGTTGTTGTTAATGCATTTACTTTCTCCGCTATTTACTATTCTCTCCTTTTTTTAATCTTTTAACGCTTATTATTATGAGTAACGCTACACAGCAGTTTCATTATTATGATGGCATAACATCACTGCACACCAAACATTTAAAAACCCATGGTATTTTACACTTCAAGCAATTTGTATCTGCACATACGGTAAAACAGCTGCTGTATGAAGTAAAATCTGTTGAAGCTTTTTACTGGAGAAAGGAGCTACCGTGGTTAATGGTATCCCTTTAAAATTCGGGTCGGATGTTAACGGGGCCCCGCTGATACAGCGCATTGCATTTGCCTCGCAATATAGCCGGGTGCTTAAAGAATTTTTGAAAAGCGATAGGGTGCAACAGCTGGTGCACCTGCTGGCACCATTTGATGGCCGTATAGGTGAAACAGAAAAAGATGGCCTTGTTGTTAATCATTACCTCAATACCGAGCATAGTGGCTTTACAAGGCTGGGATGGCATACAGACAGTCCACGGGATCTTTTCCTGGGCTCCCGTATTAAACCTATGCTGAATGTAGGATTACATTTAGACGATTGCCCTCAAAGCAACGGCGGTTTGCGCGTGTTGGCGGGAACGCACAACAAGGGCCTGTTTACTTTATTCTTCAAGAAAAAATACTTTATTGATCATAAGCCTGACGATAACGAGGTAGGGCTTGATATAGAAGCCGGAGATCTGACTGTTCACGACGGGCGTTTATGGCACCGTGTGCAACAGTCGCCTTATATAGGTGAGCAAAGCCGGAGGCGTGTAATGTATATACCTGTGGTAACAGGCGCCTACCAGCCTAAACACGAGGCAAGCGGCACGCCCTTTTATCATAAACTTGCAAAGCTGGCGTTGTCAAAACCTAAAAGGCAGGCAGAGCCGCAATTTCACCGGAGTTAACACCCACTATATGATACCACTTTTACTTTTTACTTTAATAAAAAGCTATATAAAGCGCAAAAATCTGAATTAATATGTCGTATGCACTAATAACAGGAGCTGCAAAAGGTATAGGCCATGCCATTGCAGTGGAACTGGCAAAACAAAAGCGGGGATTGATATTGGTAGATATTGATGAGCGGCAATTGTTAGAGTCTGCACAGTATATAAGGGACACTTACTATGTAGACGTCGTAACTATAGTACAGGATCTGAGCAGTCCTGATGCTGCCGCTACCATTTTTGAACGCACCCGCTGGTATCATAACTACTTAAACGTTATTGTAAACAATGCCGGCTATGGTTTAAATGCTCCGTTTGCAGAGCTTAATATAGATGATCAGCTGAATATTGTAGATGTTAACATAAAAGCACAGCTGAGAATAGCGCATGCATTTGTACCGGTGTTAAAAAGGTTTTCCCAGTCATATTTGCTGAACGTAGGCAGTACTACCTGTTATCAATCCGTGCCTTATCTGTCGGTGTATGCCGCATCAAAAGCTTTTGTGATTTCATTTACCCGCAGTCTCAGGTTCGAGTTAAAAGATACACCGGTGTCTGTAAGCTGTTTAATTCCCGGCGCTACAGATACTGCATTTGTAACACGCGCCGGTATGGCAGCTCACACATTGAAGACAGCTGACCGATTTAATATGACACCGCAGGCAGTGGCAGCTATTGCTGTAAAAGGTTTGTTCAAAAGAAAGGCGGAGATCATTCCCGGATTCTCCAATAAAGTGAATGCTTATATAACCAGGTTTGTGCCTAAAATATTGGTAGAGAAAGTAGCCGCTAATATTTATAAGCCAAGAGAAGAAAAGCCGGCGCTTTCACAGAAAGTAGCAACACAATACTAATCCTCTCCGTTTTATAAAGCCGCGTGGCCGAGTGGTGTAGGCAAAGGTCTGCAAAACCTGTTACGAAGGTTCGAATCCTTCCGCGGCGTCATTTATCAGCGTAGTTATTGAAATAGGTCACACGAGCGGCCGAGCGCTGTTGTTTCGATAGTAGGTGATCTTAGACAAAAACATAGCCGCCATCTTATCTCCGCGCCACTTTGCTTCGTCTGCTTTGGTGCCTCTGAAATAAAGATCAACCGTTTGGTGCCATAGTTGCAGCCAGGTGTCGAAGTGTTGCTGATCCACCGGCAATTGTGCATGTGGGGAAAGGGGCTTCCGAAATAAGTATGGTCTTCCAGTAAAACGGTTTGCCAGAAGCGGTACATCTTTTCCAGGTGTTCGGGCCAGCGATCGCTAATACGTTCATTAAAGATAGGGCCCAGTGCCTCATTGCTTCTTATTGCAGCATAAAAGTTGTTGACCAGCAGCTGTATGTCCGCTATGCTTCGTATGTCTTTTTTATCGTTCATGATATATAGGTATATAAATACCATTTGCTTTTTATCTTTTAAAAAACTCAGTTGATTTTCCAGCTCCCGGCTGAGCGTTCCTATACGGGCCTTTTCCAGCATACGCTGAATTTCGTTTCTTACCTTCTTAAACTCATGATGGAGAGGGCAGGGGTGCGATTCGAGCATTGCTTTAATCCCAGGCCACAGCCATTGAAAATTTTGTCTCCATCAATGGTCCTGACAATGTCTGCCAGAGTAGACTGGGCGGATTCCTGATTATGATAGAAACCGCCATTGGGGCCTTTTGCAGATAATACCAGGCTTTTACGGCTAAGCTCCTGCAAAACCTTTGCAATAAAATGCTCGGGAGCTTCTATTCCTTTGGCAATGTCTTTAATACCTGCCCGTTCGCCCTGCCTGGATTTTTGGGCGATAAAAATCGTTGCACGTATCGCGTATTCGCAGGTTTTTGAAAACATATAACCCCGGTTATCATACAAAGATAAAAATAATAAAGGATAAAAAACTCTTTTATTATTTGCCGTGACAGGAACAAATGCAAAACAGCCTGAACGTTAATGAGCTCAGGCTGTTTTGTGATAAAATTAAGCGCCTTAAGGAGCTGGCTGTTCCTGGGTAGTAGGACCTTCTACCGTTAATATACCTTTAGATACTTTCATCCGGTCAATAAACACTACGCGCTCATCGCCTGTTTTGCTGGTACGGCCATGATATACACATAACATAGTTTTCCCGTCGGGCGACCAGGTCACACTATTATGCCCGGTACCGGTAACAATTCCTCCTTTAGCTGTATTTTTTTGCAACACCGGGTTATTGGCCGCTTTTTTAAAGGGACCCAGCGGACTTTTTGAAGTAGCATACCCCACCGCATAGTTTTTACCGCCGAAATAATTGGCCGAATACATTATATAGTAAACATCCCCTCTTTGAAAATGAACGAGCCTTCTGTCCAGCGACGGTTTACTTCTTTAGAAGTTACAGACTCGCTTTCCCAGCCAGCTTGCGGATCATTCATTTTAACCGGCGGACGTAATAGTAAAACCGGTTCACCGATCACTCCGCTGAAATCTGGTTTCATTTCTACACCATATACCCAGCTTTCTTCAATCTCTTTATACCAGCCCTTTTACGGGCCCATCTTGCTACTTCGCTTTCTACCGGGTGTTTGTAGCAGCACCTCGAATAGTAGAGATAAGTCTTTCCGTCTGCGGTAAATAATACGTTGGCGTCGATAACCGGGTATCCCGGATCAAAAATGGGTTTGTTCTGTATATCAATAAAAGGCCCGGTTGGCTGATCAGCTACTGCGACCCCGATTTTAAAATTTTCTTCTTCTTTGGTGGGGTTTACTTTCCACTGGGCGCTGTAGAACATATAGTATTTGCCGTTTCGTTCATATACTTCCGGAGCCCAGTAAGAGTGCTCTCCCCAGCCGTTTTTATTATCTCCGAAATAAACCTGGCCTTCCCGTTTCCAATCAACAAGGTTGTCAGAAGAATAGGCGGCAAATCCATTCTTAGCGCCTGCACCGGTACCATACATATAATACTTACCTGTAGTGGTTCGTAGTATATAAGGGTCGCCAAATTGTACATTTAAGGGGTTGCTATAAGTGCCGGTATGCTGGGCATTCAACAGCGTTATAAAGAAACATGCGATGGCAAGCAAAATAAGTCGTTTCATGATTCAGTCAATTTATATTTTATCAGTCTTTTACTAAGTTTGGATGATCGTTAAAAATAAATAGTTTCTTTTGATGTCAGGGCGTTCCGGCCAGCTTATTCATACTAAATCTGAGGTCGCTGATCCTGCCCTGGTAAGTTTGCAACCTGCCTTGCACTTCTTCTCCTGCAAAATGCCACAGGTTACAAACCCGTTTCCTATTTTAGTGAGATCTTTATCGAGTGTTGCGCTAACTACCGTATGGTTATTAAACTGTATCGTCAGGTTGCCTTTGGCCGACAACTGCAGCCATAAATGCCCTTTTGTTTCATCGAGTGCAATGCTTTCTTTTATAGTGCCGTCGGGGAGCTGTAATCCTATTTTTCCCTGGTAGGCAAACAGCCGGAAATTATTAAAGTAGCTGCAAATAATACCACCTTTGTCGATGTTTTCGAGATAGCCTGTAATGTGGAGTTGTTCGGGGCTCCAGCGTTCCCGGTTAAAAGAGATCCATGGCGCTGCCATTTTGCTGCACCGTATAACTCTTGTCAAAGAACTGTGGTAAAGTGCCTTCCTCAATCATGGTTTCGGTTTCACCCTGTCTTTGCAATTCTTTTTTCAGAAGGGCTGATAACTCCTTTAGTTTATTTTGATAGGTGGTATTTGTTGCCAGGTTTTTAAAAGATACCCGGTCGTTATTTAAATTGAATAGTTCTTCGGGCGGGCGATAGCTATACCGGTTGAGCAGGAACTTAGTTGTGGGATCGGTTGCTGCCTTTTGTACCCATGAGTCGAAATAGAATTCATTTCGCTCTACCTGGTCTATATGGGTAATAAAACGCAGTCCCGGGTGATAGTTTTTAATATACTGAAATCCATCGGCGGTAATAACCGTTCTCGACGGCGTGTAATTATACCAGAAATGAGGCTCCATCGATGTTTCCGCAAAAATATATGGGTGATGCGTTGCAGCTTTTCCCAGCAGTACATTTTTAAATGAATGGCCATCCAGTTCTTTTATCTCCGAGCCGCCCGCTATGTCAATCAATGTAGGCGTAAGGTCTACTAACGATACGAGCGCGTTCGATATTGCACCTTTGCTGGTTTTGCCTGGCCATCGTACCAGCAAGGGTACTCTTATTCCCTGGTCGTAAACAGTCCATTTCGCCCCGGGAAATTGGGCGCCCTGGTCGGCAACAAAAATAAATACAGTGTTGCCTGCTTCGCCGGTCCGGTTCAATGCCTGCATTACTTCACCCAGCATTTTGTCTGCCTCGCCGATACTCTGGTAGTAGGCAGCCAATGCCTGGCGCGTTTCTCTGGTGTTGGCGAGGTAAGGTGGTAGTTTCAGTTGGGAGGGATCAAAGTCGCGGTTGGGAAACCAGGGTACATGCGGCACCCAGGAGCTACCACCAGGCAAATGGGCTGCTGCGGATTTTGGGCAAAATGGCTTTCGATCATCTGCACGGTTTCCTTTTTCTATCCAGCCGGTTTTCAATGGGGCTATATTGCCCGAATTCCCTGCCTATATGTTCGAAGGGGAAATTATTCAGCGGCGCCATATGGATCTTACCCGATATTACAACTCTGTATCCCTGCTGCCGGAGGTAATGCGGAAGGCTTTTAATACCTGCACGCACGGTGAAATGATTCATCTGGGCTCCGTTCTTAAACGGATACAGGCCTGTAAACATAGCACTGCGCGAGGGAGTGCACATCGAAGAAGCAGCATAAGCATTGGTAAAACGCATGCCTTCTGTCGCCAGCTGGTCCATGTAGGGCGTTTTAACATCCCTGTTGCCGTAAGCGCCAATGTCCTGTTGATTCAGATCGTCAGCCAGGAAAATGACAATATTAGGTTTTTGCTGAGCATACAATGATATGGCGATGCTATGCAGCAGTATTATAAGCACTATCGTAATAGCAGGGTATTTATAGTATGCAATCGTCATGTTCGTTAAGGAGCTATATACAAATGTATAAAACAGTTAATGGTTTGCTTTAGTACCTGTTGCCTGTAATTGCCTGTTAACTGCGGTTTCAAAAAAGGCAATAAAGATTGATTCTACTGTTCATTTTCTTATCGATTTATTCCAGTTTACCGGCAATAAAAAAGCCCCACATTTATGATGCGGAGCTTGTATGATAGAAGTATCCTGATTTTAAGATTGTGTTTCGTCTATTGCTTCTACACAGCTTTTATTAATCACGCGGGTGGCAAAACCATCCGTTCCTAAACTCACATATAAAGAGCTTATTTTTAAAACTTCATACACATTTTCAGAGCGTAATGGACCTGCAATTCTCACTCTGTCACCTACTTTCAATTTTTCCATATTAATTCAATTTTTATCAATACCGTAATATACCATTTTTATGCCAGATTTCTGTGAAATATTTCTTAAGAATGGTCAAAACGGAATATTTGTTACGCTGGTGTGACAAACGGGGCGCATTCTGTGCCAAACACTGCGCTGGTTACTGGTATTGCTATAATCAACAGTGCTGGCGTGCGCCTTGTTTTTCTATGAAGTTTTGTTATTCATTTCCTGCACTAAACTTTCTATCAGCATTCTTGCATCTTTATGTTTTAGCAGGGGAGCGGCTTGTCCTGCCCAGTAAGATTTGATATCGGCGTTGGAGTCAGCAGTGGCCGGGTAGGCTTTTAAATAACCCATAAATTTACCTTGCAGGGGATAAGGAGCCAGTAAATGTTCATAAGGTTTCAGCTCTTCTGTTAACCTGCTGCGCAGTCCTCTTGAAAGCCGGCCTGTAAATATCCTGGTTAGTGTAGTGTATTTTGCATGATGGGAAAATAATCGATCCTTATGACTCTGGGTTGCATTGGACTGTGCAGTTGCTAAAAGGCTGTTCCTATCTGCGCAGCATCCGCTCCTAATGCTAATGCGGCTTGTAGCCCCTTGCATCTGCTATTCCTCCTGCTGCTATTATTGGAATCTTTACAGCGTCGGCTACTTGTGGTATTAATGCAAATGTACCGGTCAGGGAATCTTCTGCTGATTGTAAAAAAGAAACCCGGTGACCACCTGCTTCAAACCCGGTGGCTACAATAGCGTCGACACCTGCATCTTGCAAAGCTATTGCTTCGTCAACGGTTGTGGCTGCGCCAATTGTTCTTATTCCAAGTTGTTTGCATTTTTCTAAAATGCTTTGAGAAGGAATACCATAAACGAAACTGAACACAGCCGGCCTTACTTCAAATATCGCTTCTACTTGGTCTTCAAATTTAGGTCCCAGGTCTGTTGGCATATCCGGAATTGATAAACCAAGTTCATCGAAATAGGGTTTAAACAATGCCGTAAGCTTTTTGTAATCATCATGGTCAAAGCTATCTAAACGGCTATCACGGTCGTTAACCCATAAATTGATATTAAATGGTTTGTTGGTGTGTTTCCGTATTTCATGGCCGGTTTCGATGATTTCCTGTGCAGAAAAAGGTTGTCCTCCAAAAGAGCCTAATGCTCCGGCATTTGAAACCGTGCTTGTAAGATTTACCGATGACAGGCCGCCACCGAACGGTCCCTGAACTATCGGGAATTCTATTCCCAATAGTTTGGTGAGTTTTGTTTCATTCCACATTTTCTTTTTTTTAAGGGTGAAGGAGCAGTAATGCCAGGAAATAAATTGCCCAATGCACCTGTTAGTGTAAAGGTTTTAAGAATGGTTCGTCTCTTCATCTTTTAAGCCTTTTGCTACCAGCTTAAACTGAAGATCGAAATCGTCATAAATCAGCTTGTCGCCAAGATTGTCAATAAATTTTCCCGAGCCATAACGGATGTTGTACATCGTTCTGTCTATAACTACCTCACCCAGTGAATATAACTGGTCGGTAAATATTTCAACCTTTACATCAAAGCTAACAGGATGTGTAATGTCTTTTATAGTAAGGTTGCCGCTGATCGTTAATGTGTTATTGTCAGTCGGTTGGGAACCTGTAATTTCGAGCCTTGCGGTTTGAAATTTATCTACTGAAAAGAAATCATCATTTTGCAGGTGTGCCAAGAAATCGCTGTTGGTTTTTATGTCTTCAATGTCGGTAATTGCAATAGAAGTCATATCCATTTTAATTTCACCGCCGGTGATCAAGCCGTTGGTAAGCTCAAGAAAGCCGCTTGCTATATTGATACTACCCGTATGTAATCCGAGTATTTTTTTCCTGTCCAGTTGACGGTGCTGGCTGCATTTTGAATTTGAAATTTTGCCATTATTTTTTGATTTAAATGATGGTACAAAATTCCGGTGCCCTGGGGTGATGGGAAAGGACATGGCTCACGATTTTAATGTGAGGTTTATCACATTATTTGGAAGTGGTGTTGAGGCGGCTAAGGGTTTCTCTTGTTACGCCTAAATAAGAGGCTATTAAATGTTTGGGGACTTTTTGAAAAAGCTGGGGATATTGCTCCAGCAGGTTGTTATATCGTTCTTTTGCATTGTTGCTGATCAGCGAAAGAATGCGTTGCTGCAATGCAACATTGCGGGTATTGGTTTTTTCCTGAAAAAATGTTCGATCTTATGCATTTCAGAACATAATTTTTCCCGTTTTCATAAGACAGGCAAAGTGCTTCAGTATCTTCTATGCAATCAATATCCATGGTGGCAGTCGTTTGATTATAATAAGCCTGGTAATCTGTGATCCACCAGTCCTGCATGCCAAATTGTATAATATGAATTTTGCCTTCATCGTCAGTGTGATAAGACTTCACACATCCGTTTAAAATGAAATAGTCAAGCTTAACCGGTTGCCCGTTTTGCACTAAAAACTGGTGTTTCCTGAATTTTTTTCAGTGAAATGGGATAAAACATATTCAAATTCTTCGTCTGAAAGTGGTGTGATTTTTTCTAACTGATGTCGTAAAATCTTACTCATTTCGTTATCAATCTATAGTTAACCCGTTGAGTTTATTTTAAAAAACTGATTTCCTATTGTTCAGTTCAAATGCAATATGTTTCAAATGAAAAAAGCAGCTACAATGAATATTTGTAACTGCTTTTTTGGTGGGAGTTGACGGGCTCGAACCGCCGACCCTCTGCTTGTAAGGCAGATGCTCTGAACCAACTGAGCTAAACTCCTTTTTATTTCCCTTTGTTCGTAATTTGGAGTGCAAATATAAGAGCCCATTTGTTACCAGCAAAAAAAAATACAGATTTTTTTGCAAATTGCAGCTATGTCAAATTATTACTGCGATTTTGTAAAAGGAAAAGGTAAGGGTACGGTGCACGAGCATTATCACGATAATGAGTACGGCTTTCCCATGCATTCCGACAACGAATTATTTGCACGCCTGGTGCTGGAAATCAACCAGGCCGGGTTGAGCTGGGAAACCATTTTGAAAAAGAAGGATAACTTTTATAAAGCCTTTGACCAGTTTGATATTGGCAAAGTAAGCCGTTATAAGCAAAAAGTTTGACGCATTGATGCTGGATGCGGGTATTATCCGAAACCGGCTGAAAATAAATGCAGCAATAGAAAACGCTAAAACCATTATAGGGCTGCAAAAAGAATTCGGGTCTTTTAAAAACTGGTTAGATTTTCATCATCCCAAAACCAGGGAAGAGTGGATGAAGCTGTTTAAAAAAACTTTTAAGTTTACCGGTGGAGAAATCGTAAACGAGTTTTTAATGAGCACAGGCTATTTGCCAGGCTGTCATAGCGAAACCTGTCCTGCCTACAAGAAAATTGCTAAGCTCAGGCCCATGTGGATGAAGAAGAAATAAGAGCTTTTACTGTGCTTACAATAGTTAATCGGTGCCAATAGTGCAATACAGTTTTCGTAATAAATACCTATCTTGTAGTCTTTCACTAAAACAATACTATGTCTGCTGAAAAGTTTAAACAGTCCTTAAGCCTTTTTGATGGTACCATGATAGTTGCCGGATCCATGATAGGTTCCGGTATTTTTATAGTAAGTGCCGATATGACACGCAGCGTAGGTAGCTCGGGCTGGTTAATTGCCTTGTGGATCATTACCGGGTTGATGACGGTTTTTGCCGCAATAACTTATGGGGAGTTATCGTCAATGTTTCCCAAAGCCGGCGGACAGTATGTTTATTTGAAAGAAGCCTACAATCCTTTTACAGGTTTTTTATATGGCTGGAGTTTTTTCTCTGTAATACAAACCGGCACTATTGCTGCGGTGGGCGTGGCTTTCAGCAAATTCGCCGGCTACTTTATACCCGCGCTAACCCTGGCTGATGAGAATATCATTTTCCAGGCCGGCTGGTTTAAGCTGTACCCGGCGCAGCTGGTATCTATAGCTTTGATCATCTTTTTAACCTATGTAAATACCAGGGGAGTCAAGGAAGGAAAGATCATACAATCGGTATTTACAGTGGTGAAGCTATTTTCCCTGTTTGGTTTAATGTTGTTTGGTTTTTTGCTTGCTGCCAAAGCTGATATCTGGAACAATAACTGGGCTAACGCGTTCGACTTTAAGTTTACTGAAGCGGTTAAAGATGAAGCCGGTAATCAAATCGGATGGTCGCTGTTTAAAGAACCGTCTTCTATATTTCTCGCTATTGGCCTGGTAAGCTCAGCCATGGTGGGTTCTGTATTTAGTAGTGTAGCCTGGGAAAACGTAACCTTTATAGCCGGGGAAATTAAAAACCCAAAGAAAAACGTGGGATTAAGCCTGTTCCTTGGTACGCTGATTGTTATTATTATTTATGTGCTGACTAACGTAATGTATACGGCGGTGCTACCCTTAACTCCGGCAGCCTCGGCAGGAGTTGCTGCCTATGCAACCGAGGTATCCGATCCCAACATCGCTTTTGCGGTGCAGGACCGGGTGGCAACTGCTGCATCCACCAATATATTCGGTACTTACGGTACCGCTATTATTGCCATCATGATCATGATATCCACCTTTGGATGTAACAATGGCCTGGTGCTCACCGGGGCAAGAGTATTTTATACTATGGCACAGGATAAGTTATTCCTGCCGCAGGCCGCCACTTTGAATAAGAACGCCGTTCCTGCCTGGGGGTTATGGGCGCAATGTATATGGGCCAGTCTTTTATGTTTAAGTGGTAAATATGGATTGCTGCTGGATTATGTAGTATTCATTACCCTTCTATTTTATATCCTCACTATTGTAGCCGTATTCCGCCTGCGCAAAAGCCGTCCTGACGCCGAGCGGCCTTATAAAGCATTTGGTTATCCTTTTATTCCTATCGTTTATATTTTAATGGCAGGTACTATGGCCCTGGGTTTATTGTTCTACAAACCTACTACTTCCTTATTCGGCCTGGTGATAGTAGCGATTGGAATACCGATCTACTACTTCTTTATGAGCAGGAAGCCGGCAGCCTGATAGCGGCCTGCGCCTGCGTTGTTAACGTATCGTAAATTGTAATAACGGCAACAGATCGTTTTACTAACTTCTGTTATTTATCCTTCGGTGTGCACAAAATATTATCCATATATTTGTGTAAACATATGCACGGGGTGCCATGTAAATGGCTGAGATGATACCCGGTACCTGATTTGGATAATGCCAACGTAGGGATGCAAGTTGAAATAATATCTGTTTCAAGCTCCATCAGTTGATGTATTCTCAGGTGATGGGGTTTTTTATTTTAAAATAAAAGAAATGGATATAGAAAAATTTTCAACCGGCTTAATACCTAAGGACCAACAGAACTGGCAGGGAAGACCCGAGTGGTTTTTTAACCGCGAATACACCGATACCTATGAGCAGTGGTATGAAGGCCGCTACAAGCGTGCTGAAGTATGGCAAAAAAAAAGTGATGGAACAGCTGGTAGCCGGCGATAAGCGTATTAAAACCTTGCTGGAGTTTGGTTGCGGAACGGCACGTTTCACCAGGTGGTGGAAAGAAATAGGTATAGAAGCTACGGGTGGTGATATATCGCCGCTGATGCTATCGCAGGCAAAATATCTTTTGAAGGAGACCTGGTAATGGCCGATTCGCACTTTATGCCTTTTAAAGATCACAGTTTTGATGCGCTTGCGTTTATTACCACTTTTGAATACTATAAAGACCCGGTACAAGTAATACGGGAAGCGGCCAGGGTAGCCAGATACGGCATAGCCATGGGAATGATGAACCGCTATTCTTTAAAAGTGGCGAGAAGGCGGGTGCAGCAATTATTCGGGAAAAATCCTTTTATATAACCGCCACTTTTTATTCTCCTGAAAAACTAACCAGCATTATTCATAAAGCGCTCGAAGGCCGGCAGTACACCATTCACTGGACGTGTACCGGGCTTCCCAATGGTTTCCAGTTCAGCAATGGGGACTGCCATTCGGCGATTTTTTCGGCTTATATGTTCAATTAAAGGATGTAGACTAATGGAGCAGCGATTGGGCAAAATGGAACACCATTTAGTGGAGCAGTTTATTGTTAACCGGTGCGGCCAGCAACGTAGCGAAGTAGCTACCGGACCATCATTTGGGGCAGATGTTGCTGTTATCGATCTGCCCGGCGGCATGGCTTTGGCGCTAACCAGCGATCCTTTATCGTTGATCCCATCGCTTGGTTTACAGGAGTCGGCGTGGCTGTCTGTTCATTTAATGGCTAATGATATGGCAACAACCGGGCAGGCGCCCATGTATGGTCAGTTTGTATTAAATCTGCCCTCCACTTTTTCGAAGCAAGATTTCAAAATGTATTGGGAATACATTCATAAATTTTGTGTTGAAATAAATGTAGCCATTACCGGCGGTCATACAGGTTTTGTTGAGGGACAGCACTCAGCTATTGCGGGAGGAGGAACTTTAGCTACAGTAGCGCCGAAAGACAAATTGCTGGTATCTAAATCGGCGGAGGCGGGAAATGCCATCCTGGTAACAAAAACCTGTGCGCTGTCATCTGCTGCTATTTTAGCGATGAGTTTTCCCAAACGGTGAAAAATCAGGCAGGAGCTGAGATCTATCAGCTGGCCTGTGATTCGTTCTATCATACATCCTCACTGCAGGATGCTTTGCTGGCCGCAGGGGTAAGTGATGCGCAGAATAAGGTTACGGCCATGCACGATGTAACCGAAGGCGGTGTACTGGGTGCCATTTATGAATTGTGCGTGGTATCCGGAAACGGGGCAACCATTTACAATAACCAATTACCCGTTGCTGAGGTGCAGGAGCAGGTTTGTAAAATCTTTGGCCTGGATCCCAGGTGCTGTATAGGCGCCGGATCGATGATCATTGCCTGTAAAAAAGAATTTGTTGCTGAAATAGTAACGTGTTTGGCAAAAGAGAAGATACCATGTGTAGCAGTGGGCGAGCTGTGCGATAAGCGGAAGGGTATCAAATTAGTCAACAACGATAAGTTTACAGATTTGAAATATGTAGAGACAGACCCCTACTGGCCGGCGTTTTATGAAGCACTAAAAAAGGTAGTACATGAGAAGAAGTATACCGGAAGGAATATACCTGATCATTGATCCTTCTGTTAGCAGGAACATATTATTGGGCAAATTGAAAGAAGTGGTGCTGGAGCCTATTGCAGCAGTGCAAATATGGGACAATTTTAAAGCTGATGATAACTGGATGGAGCTTGTTGAAGAGATACTTCAATTGTGCCATGCCCAAAATATCCCTGTGTTAATAAACAACCGCTGGAAGGTACTGGCGCAATTGGAATTAGACGGTATTCATTTTGATGACAAGCCTGATCAATTAACTCAGTTGAGACAGGAACTGAACAGGGAAATCATCATAGGTATCACCTGCGGTAATGATTTATCTGTTGTAAACTGGGCCAATGATAACGGGCTGGATTATGTTTCCTTTTGTTCTATGTTCCCGTCCTCAACTGCCAACAGTTGTGAGTTGGTGACTTTGACACTGTTAAAAAAGCAAGATCTATGACAACCATGCCTTTGTTTTTGGCAGGTGGTATAAAGCCGGGGAATATGGAAACACTAAGCGGGTTGGATTATTCGGGCATAGCAATAGTGTCTGGTATTATGGAAGCAGATAACCCCGGTTGGCAATAAAAAAATATCAACAAAATTTAAAACAAAAATTATGAGAAGAGATACCATTAAGAAACTGTGCTGCTCATTTGATAAGGCTGACCTGGAGTTGACTGTTATTTCAAAGGATGTTCAGGATAATATTATCGAAGGTATTTTATGTTGCAGCAGATGTAGAAAGATTTTCCCTATTATTTCGGGCATACCTATTATGAGTCCGGATGAATACCGCGAATACCGTTTAGAGCGGCCATTACTGGAGCGGTGGACAAAAGCTGAAGTGCCGGATAATTTTAGGCTGCCTGAAACCGATGGAGAAAGCTAAATAATACGCTACTCAACCGCTTCCCGGCTTGCATCCGGTATAAAATGATGTGGCGGGGGAAGCTTGAACGTTTATAATGAGCCAAGATGTTAATTTTCTGTGGATAACTTCGTTTTTTATTGTAATTGTGCTCGCCGTTAATAATGCCAGGATATGTCTCAGTTTTCCATAAAACGGTTCAATTATAGCTAAAAATTTGAAATACAGGGTGGAAAAGAACGGTTTTGACAGGAAAATGATCTTTTCAAAATCTTTGCTGTAGCCTCTTTACTCATGAGCTATTTTCCACAGGGCTTCTTTAAAACCTGTGCATAAAACAAGGCCCCAACTAGCGTTTACTGGTATATATTCGCCGTTGCAATAAAAGTTTTTTAGCGTGAGATTAAAGAGTTTAGAAATAAAAGGTTTTAAAAGCTTTGCTGATAAAACCATCGTGAATTTTGATGATAATATCACCGGGATCGTAGGACCGAATGGTTGCGGTAAATCCAATATCGTGGATAGTATCCGTTGGGTGATTGGTGAGCAAAGGATCAGCAATTTGCGAAGCGAAAACCTGGACAGCCTGGTGTTCAACGGATCTAAAACCCGTTCGGCCAGTGGTTTGGCAGAAGTGAGTCTCACTTTTGAGAACACCAAGAACCTGTTACCAACCGAGTTTAATACGGTTCGCATTACCCGTAAGTTTTATAAAAGCGGGGAAAGTGAATACCGTCTCAACGATGTGCAGTGCCGTTTGAGAGATATCCAGAACCTTTTTATGGATACCGGTATCAGTACCGATTCTTACGCTATTATTGCCCTTGACATGGTGGATGACCTGATCCGCGATAAGGAAAACAGCCGCCGCAAGATGCTGGAACAGGCTGCCGGTATTTCCATCTATAAAACCAGGAAAAAGAAGCTAAAACCAAACTGGATGCTACGGAACTGGATCTGAACAGGATTGAAGATCTTTTATTCGAGATCAACAACCAGCTGAAGGCCTTGGAAAATCAGGCAAAAAGGCAGAAAAATATCATGAGATCAAACGCGATTACCGCGAGGTAAGCATTGAGCTGGCTAAAGCTGCTCTGGAAGGGTTTAATCTTACCTATAAAGACCTTACGGAAAAACAGGAGGCGGAGTCGGAACGTATTGCGCAGTTAGAGGCAGCAGTGGCCACAGGCGAAGCTGCATTGGAAGAAGAGAAACTGGTGTTTGTAGAGAAAGAACGTGCGTTACAAAGCATGCAGCATGCGTTTAACGAGTTGCAGCAAAAGGTTCGCACTAAAGAAGGAGACAAGAACCTGGCTGTTCAGCGCCTGCAATATTTAAAAGAAAAAGGGGCCGGTTTACAGGAGTTCCTGGATAAATCAGGTGCGCAGTTAAAAGGCATTGAAGAAAGCATCGGCTTTACGCAATTGCAGTTGGATGAAGAAGAAAAAGCTTATGAAGGCCTGAACGAGCAACTGGAAAACCTGAAAATAGAGGCCGACGAGAAGCGTGGTATACTGGATTCAAGGCGTAATGCACTGGAAGAGATCCGCATGGAGAACCAGCAGGTGCAGCGCAGCCAGTTTGAGGCAGAGAAGAAAGTTGCAGTAGCAGATACATCTATACAAAACCTCCTGAGGGCTATCCAGCAAATTGAGCAGGAAACCGAGCAAAGAGCTTCAACTTTCGAAACACTTGACGCGGAGCGCCAGCAAAAGAGCAGGTATTAAGTGAGCACAAACAATCTTTAGAGCAGTTACTGGCGCATAACGAGCATACCAAAGAGCAGATACTTCAAACACAGGGCGTATTGATGCCCTGAGAAATGAGATGGCAGAGGAAAGCCGTAAGCTGGATGCGAAGAAGAATGAGCACGACTTATTGAAGTCGATGATCGATTCGATGGAAGGCTACCCGGATAGCGTGAAGTTCCTGCATAAAAATAAAGAATGGAACTACCAGGCGCCGATACTGTCAGATATCATCTACGTGAAAGAAGAGTATCGCACTGCATTAGAGAATGTACTGGAGCCTTACCTGAATTACTATGTGATCAATAACCTGCAGCAAGGTTTGGAAGCGGTGCATCTGCTGGGTAATCATAAAAAGGAAAGGCTAATTTCTTCTTACTGGATAAGATCGGTGAAGCGGTTTCGGCCAATTCGGGTCATACCCTGGAGAATGCTACACCTGCTTTAAGCGTGGTAGAAGTGGATGAAAAATATAGCAACCTAGCCAAACACCTACTGGGTAATGTATTTATAGCAGAAGGAGAAGAGGCTTTGGAAAATGCCAACGGCTTTACAGTAATTGAAAAAACCGGGCGTTATGTAAAAGGTAAGCATACCCTTACCGGCGGTAGCGTAGGTTTAATTGAAGGGAAAAAGATCGGGCGTGCTAAAAACCTGGAAAAATTACAGAAAGATATTGCGGCCCAGGATGCAGTGGTGCAAAACCTGAGAACGCAAATACAGGCAAGACATAATGAGGTAATTGCTTTTAATGAAGACCTGAGAGAAAATGCAATCAAGGAAACGGAGAGAGCCATACAGGAACTGGCTAACCAGGTGTTTTCTTTACAGAACAAATTAGAGAACATACAGGGGCAGCAAAGCACTGCGCGCAACCGCCTGGAAGATCTCAACGAGCAATTGCAGCAAACGCAATCATCGGTAGAAGGCGTGCGTCGCGAATTACAGGAGTTTAATGAAGTATTACAACTCAATGCCAACAGGCTGGCCGAGGCGGAAGAATCTTTTAAAGCCGCCCAGGGTGCGCATGAAGAATCACAGGGATATTTCAACGAGTTTAACCTGAACGTTACGCGCCAGCAAAGTAAGATCAATGCTTTAAAGCAGGAACTGAACTTTAAAAACAACCAGCTGGAAGCCCTGCAAAACAGGTAGAGCAGAGTACGCAGCAACTATCAAGCACCAGCGAAGATATTGCGCAAAATGAAGCAGCTTTGGTGGCGGTGGAAGAAGAGTTGCTCCAGTTGATGCATGCACGTGAAGAAGATAAGAAAGTGCTGGATGAGGCCGACCAGGCTTACTATAACCTGCGTAACCAGCTAAGTGAAAAAGAAAGTGAACTGCGTCATAAAACCAAAGAAAAAGAGCAGGTAGATCATTTGCTGGCTGCGATAAAAGATAAGCTGAACGAATTAAAGCTTCAGCTGGCAGGTACCAAAGAACGGCTGAACGTGGAGTTTAAGATACAGCTGGAAGACATACTGGACGAAGAGCGTACTACCGAAACCAGCACCGAAGAATTACAGGAGAAATCGGATCGTTTAAAGAAGCGCCTTGAAAACCTGGGTGAAGTAAACCCAACAGCAATCGAAGCTTATACCGAAATGAGAAAGCGTTATGAGTTTATCGTGGAACAGAAGAATGACCTGGTAAATGCAAAGGAAAGCTTATTAAAAACAATCGAAGAGGTGGAGTCTACGGCTAACCAGAAATTCCTTGATACCTTCAACCAGGTTCGCGAAAACTTCCAGAAGGTATTTAAGTCTTTATTTACCGAAGACGACCAGTGCGATCTTGTATTGGAAAATCCTGAAAACCTGGCGGAAACCGGTATTGATGTAATGGCAAGACCAAAAGGTAAAAGACCAACTTCCTTAACACAGTTGAGCGGGGAGAAAGAACCCTGACTGCAACGGCCTTATTGTTCGCTATTTACCTGATCAAGCCGGCTCCATTCTGTATACTGGATGAGGTAGACGCGCCGCTTGATGATGCGAACGTAGGGAAGTTTACCAATATGATCCGCGAGTTTAGCGATAACTCACAGTTCATCATTGTTACGCACAATAAAACAACCATGAGTACGGTAGATGTTATCTATGGTGTAACCATGCAGGAACCGGGTGTTAGTAAGCTGGTAAGCGTAGACTTTAGAAGCCTCGCAGCAGCCGGGTAACTTAATTTAATAATAGCAACATAAAGCCGCAGGTGTATACCCTGCGGCTTTTTATATTCTGGAAACCGATTATAAATTGAAGCTGACCCCAAGTAATGTTTGGAGTAGCCTACCGCCTGTGTAAATGCACCATCATAGAATTGTTCAGAGAAGTTGTGGCTGTAGTCTCTTCAGCCGGCTGGTAATGTTTGCCACAGGATTGATAAACCAGGCATATGACTAATACTATTAGGGTGCTACATCTTTCATTGCGTTTGCTGTTATTATTGAGTAATATCAGGGCGTAAATAATTTAGCGCTGAATCTGCCGTGGGCCGAAGCCTCAGGCCTGAATTGAGTACCTACTCCCACATTGTTAATGGTGAAGCTACCTTCGGCACGTCCGTTGCTTAACCTGGTCACATTAACGCTGCCTTCGCTTGGTTGTAGCGGCATTTGGGGTCCGGGAATATAGTGGCTGTTATAGCCGGTAGCGGGAGTTAGAAAATGGAATCGGGTTCCGTCAGCAGCAAGGTCAAAAGCGTGACTCCCCAGCTCCCCGTTCCAGGTCAGCAGGAAACGGCCACCCCTTCGTCTTCAGGATTTGCAAGTATATATCTGGATCCCATTTTTACTACAGGTGATGCAGGAAACCGTACGGGAGCGCTGTTGTTAATGCTTAATTCAATCCATCCATCGCCCATAATGTTCATAGCGCTCGTTAATAGAAACCTGCCGGATACCGGCGCCTTTAACTCAAGTATGACGTTTGCAGTGGCCGTTCCGTTTACTGATGCCGGGGCCTGGTACTCAACCGACTGTTGATGGCTTTTATTCAGGCTGCCAGGCCCTGTTAATTCCCATGATTTAATGAACTTTGAGGGAAGCGGGGCCGGATGGCCAACAGGATAGCCCGGTTCGTTATAAGGGCCATTAGGGTTATTCACTAATGGTATGAAAAGATTGTCCCAGTCAGCCTCAGTAAAGATCAGTGCCTGTATTGTTTTCTTTTCACCCGTTTCGAGGTTTGCCTGGTAAGGGGAAAGCGAAATGCGGTTCATTAAAGACCAGTCGCTGAAATGGGTAGATTTAAAGCTGACGGTTTTGGCTGCTGTATTTACAGCTGCTGCACCCACAAACTTCCATACGCCATCATCCATTTGATAAGCAAGGCCCAGCGTTTGGGGAATACCGATGCTGTCCTGTAAACTTTCCCACGAGTAAGTAATGGTTACAGGTTTGAGAAATAACTGACCATGCGGCGTCAGGCGAAACGAAGTGCCCAGTCCGGCAATGTTTGTATTGGTTATGGGCTCTATTCCGATGGTCGTGGTGGTGTTAAGCGCCCCCTCGGGGATCTGAATGCTTACTTTCCCGTCGGTAGACTGTAGCGTGCCTCCGGCTGCCCCTATAGCCTTAGTGGCCGGCGCGCCTGCCGAAGTTCCTGTGGCCTCACCAGTGGTGTAATCACCGGAGGAGATTCCTGGGAATCAATATCTTTTTGCAGGCAACGAGTGTAAACAGAAGGCCCAGGCTTAGCAATAGGCATAAAGGCGCCTGATGAAATGTCGGTTTCATTTTTTGTATTTGTATGTTGAGGATTATATTTAGTAATATGTGTAAGTTGTTCTTAAGGTATAAACGTCTTTTTTAGTTTGATAAGACCTGTATTGAGTCAGCAGTTCCGTAGGATATCCACCGCTATCATAAGTATAACTGAAACTGTAGGGCTCGTTTTCCGGATAGCCCTGCTGCCAGGGTTTTCCACTGAAACTTCAAATTATGTTTTTCATATAAAAGAAACTGGCGGTCAGGGATTTCAAGATGCACATAAGGATTGATGCAAAAATCATATTCGTATAGTCCTTCTGCACGTGGCCCGTTTTCGGTAGTTATAAGATCTGTAAGTACCGATCCGCCACGCATAGTCTTACTAAAATAAGTCATAGGCAAGTCCTGACCGTAGTTGGTGCTGGCATCTATACGATAATCCTGGGTAATGCCCGAGCGGGTTTCCAAAGCAGTATAAACAACAGATGTATACATTGTTTGTGTACCGATTTTTTCTTCTATTAACGAAATTCTTTTTGCCGGGTTTAGGTACTGCACATGGGTCGTTTTTATCAAAACATCATTTTCGTTATAGCTTCTGATGATGCCGATTTTATTGTTCACGTATTCATAAATGTCTTTTTGTACCAGGTAGGTAGACATGTCAGCACGCTTACCCCAAACCTGCTTTTGTTTAACAAAACCATTAGTATGGTATTCATAATCCGTTTTTGTTATAGGGGTAGATGCGCCGTTTACGATCTTGTATTCTAAAACTGATTTCAGCTTTTTGGCTTTTATGTCGCCGCCAATATCATAAATAACCCCTTCCTGTATATCTTCTTTATTTAAAGTAAACTCGTCGTAAGAACCCCATTTGGAAACCGAAAGCTGGTGCTTTACAGCTTTAGCCGATAAGTAAATACCTTGTGCACCTCCTTTCAGGTAATGAATGTTATAGGTCATCTCATTTTTTACATCCCAGCTTTTTATGATTAGCTGGGCAGGAATACTGTCGTATATCACATCACCTACTTTAATAATGGGCCTGATAAGGATTTGTTTATCCATCTCGGTATTAGGGTCGCCGGTCCTGCTGCCAAAACTTCCTCGCTGTAACCGAAGCTTTGAGGAGTATCTGTTGCATTGACCACGAGAACCTGTAACGTCATTGTTACTTCATTAAGGTGATCTAATACCATAGGTACGCTGAGTGGCTTGTTTACCAGGTGCGCTTTTAAAGATCCGCTGACAGGTGTGGCAAAGAGTGCAAGCCCGTTTTGATCTTTAATGATCAGCCCTTTGATCTTATAAGAACCTTTAGGTAAATTCAGGGCAGCGCTACGGTATTGCTGATCGTACGACAGGTTTGCTGAAATATGCATGAATGGGCCGCCACCCGAAGGTTCAACCGTAAGAGCTACCGTAAGGCCTGCAGGAGTGCCCTGGTAATTGGGAAGACTTTCAAAAACTATTTTAAAGTTCCGCTGCTCAGCGGCATCAGTTGGCATTGGCGGGTGGGACCGGGTGCTGTAATTACTGTCTTTTTACAGGCTGCCAGGGTGAGGCATATAAAAAGGAGCATTAAAATGTTATAAGATTTCATGTTATTGTTGTTTTTAAGGCATAGCGATGCCCTTACGGCTTGCCGTTTCATTTTTAAAAATTGTAAATGCTAAAGGATACGGTCTTTCAGCGCTTTGGCTACAGCGGCGCTTTTTGAGTTAACCTGCAATTTTTCATATATATTACGGATATGGGTACGAACGGTGTCGATGGATATATTTAACGAAGCAGCTACCATTTTATAGCTGTTACCGTCTACCAGGGATTGGAGTACTGCTTTTTCTTTTTCGGAGAGGCCATAGTTTTGGGTGGCTGGAGACATGCCCGCAAACATTTGCAATACCTGCGTTGCGATTGAAGAGTTCATCGGGGCGCCGCCTTCGAAAACGTCTTTAATCGCGTTAATAATGGCATCCGGTGCAGACTTCTTCAGCACATAGCCATTGGCTCCGAAACGGATAGCGTCGTAGATGTTTTTGTTATTATCAAAAACGGTCAGCATGATTATTTTAACAGTATTATTCCGCTCCTGATCATCTTTACACCCTCAATGCCGGTGATACCCGGCATGTCAATATCCATTAAAATAACATCGGGTTTCAGCATGCTGATGTCGGTTGCCGCCGTTTCACAATTATTAAAGCTACCTACTACTTCAAAACCGTCGGTACCGCCCAGTAATAGTGTAATAGCCTCCCTGAACTGGTTAGAGTCGTCGTATAACAGCACTTTTATCATTAGGATCAGCTTAAACGGTTTTTGGAAGAATCTATGAGTTGCGAACAATAGGATATTACTAATTGTAGCGGCTCTTGCTGCTTTTGCAGCTTAGCTATAGAATGAGTAGTGATAGTTTTGATGGTTTGCCAATAATGGTTGGTTAGTGTATTGCCGGCTTCCAGCGCAGCCAGCAGTATAAATAAGCCCAGCGTAAGTCGCAGTATGGAATAAAGCTTTTGATTCATCTTATTCTAAATTTTCTATTTTAAATTCAACCGGTTTTGATTGATAGTGCAAATATCAGTCTGCCGGCCCTCGCTGCAAACGCATATTTATGCGATGGGCATCACCAGCCTCACTGAAGTGCCTTTACCGGGGTGTGAGCTAAGCAATAGTTTGCCTTTCAGCATAGCGGCCCTTTGCATGTTTTTAAACCATTGCCCCGCACAGCAGAGCCTGTCGATTCTGATTCGAACCCGATGCCATTGTCTTCAATCGCCAGCAAAAGGTTAGCCCCTGCCTGTTAAAGGTGATACTAACGCGTGAGGCCCGGGCATATTTTACTATATTATTGATCGCTTCTTTAAAAATGAGAAATATTTCCCGTCTTGCATCCATCGACAAGTGCAGGTCTGCTACAGCAGGATTCACGTAAAAATGATAATCGATTTGCTTGGGCTCCAGGATAGCGCCAGCCGTTTCTTTCATCCGCGCCACAATTTTTGCAATATTGTCATTAACGGGGTTAATGCTCCATACTATATCGTCCATAGCTTCCATCATTTGAGAGGTGCTCAGGCTGATCGTGTTCATATAAGCTTTGCTTTTAGCTTCATCGAGCGATGGTTGTTGCAATGCCATATTACTGAGGATGTTGATGGTGCTGAGGGTGGATCCCATATCGTCGTGCAGGTCCCTGCCAGCCGGCTTCTCACTTTTTCTACATGAAGTAATTTTTGAAGCCGGAGCCGGTGCAAATAAAAAGAATTGCTGCAACCATCAGTCCTATTAAAATATAAAACCAGGCTGTTTTCCAGAAAGGAGGTGCTATATAAATAGGAAGGGAAGTGGTGATAGGCGAATATTGACCCAGCTCATTTTTTGCCCGCACCAGAAAACGGTAATGGCCGTGCGGCAGGAAGTTATAGGTAACAGGCGTTGGCGATGTCAGCGGTATCCATTCTTTGTTTAACCCTTCCAGCAGGTACTCATATTTTAACCTGCCTTTTTGGAGGAAATTAATCGCTGCAAATTCGATACTAAAAACCCGGTTGTTGTAAGGGATATGAACGGTTGCAAGCTTCAACAGGAGTCTTCAGGAGGTATCTGCCATTTAACTGAAACCCGTAATGCTTACCGGCGGAGGGGTAAGGGAATGGCTATATTCAGCGGGGTTAAATAATACCAGGTGTTGATTGCCGCCAAATGCCAGCCAGCCGTTTCGCAGCTGCACACTTCTTTCCGGAACATAGCTGTTATTATGAATGGTAATAAGGCCATCCTGTTGCGTAAACCTGGTGACGGTTTGTGTAGCCATGTTGAGTTTGAAAAGGCCCGTGCTACCTCCGGCCCAGCAGTTGCCAAATTTATCTTTTGCAGGGTAAATATCGTTCCGGGCAAATGATCGTCAGAAAACCTGCTGTAGTCCACCTCTGAATTCCGAAGATTCAATATGCCTAATTTATCCCCGAAATAAAACATAAAGTGTCATTTATAGTTAGCAGTTCTTTGGTATTGGCTATCAGAGAAGCATATTTCTGTCCAGCATTTAGCGTATGGATTATTTTTCCCGTTTGGGTATCAACAATAAAAAGTCCTTTATTATGAACGGCAATCCATAGCTGGTGTCTATTAATAAAGCCCATCCGGCTAATGGGGTTGTTGAAAGCAAGCAGTTCATGGAATGATGCATCAATTACCCATCTGCCTCAGGATTACAGGTTAATAACCTGCCATCCTGGAGCCCCAGCCATAGCTGCCCTTTTTCATCTTTTATTATCTGCCGGATGGCGCTGTTTTTAAATATTTTAAGGCGATGCAGTAAAGCGCGTTTTGTTTGGAGATCATACTGAACCAGCCGGCCTTCCTGGCAGCCGATCCATACCTGTTTCCTATTATCTTCACAAATAGTCCATACCAGCTTTGTAAATGTATCCAGATTGTTTACAGCATCAATAGATCTTACATCCTGGCTGCTTTGCGGATGGTTCAGGATAAAAGTTCCCCGGCCCCAGGTACCGATCCAAAGGTTATTGTAGCTGTCTTCGAAAAGGCTGCTGATAGAGGCTCTGCCCTTGTCCTGACTCAATACTATATGAATGTTATTACGTACGCTGCTGGTAAAATAAAGACCGTTGTCGGTGGCTACCCAAACCGTGCCGTCCTCGCTTTGAAACAGGTCTTCCACCGAATTGAATTGAATACCATAAGGATTGTTGGCAGGAGTCCTGATTTCATTGAAACGGTGGGCATTGCGTATGCTAAAACAATTCAAACCATATATGGCCGGGCGAGCATCTTTCAGTTGCCTGAAACCATATACTTCAAAATAGCTTCCGTTACCAATACTGCTGAGACCCGAGGTGTCGCTGGTGAACTGGTTTAACGCGCTATTATAGGAAAGAAAAGCAGTGTTGGATTTACTACCTGTTTGTATCCAGTATTGTCTCTGATTATCGATAAAAAAACCGGCTACGGGCGCATGCCGCGCTATGGTATTGATCAGGTGATCGGCCTGGCCGTTATTTGAAAGATTATAGTATTGACGGGTTTGCCGGTCCCAGTAGCCAAAATCATCCCGTGAAATGATCCAGTATCTTTTCCTGTCCCTGTCCTCAACCACATCCTGTATTTTTAAATTTACTGGTATTGAAAACGGATTGTTGGCCCGCGAAAAGCTTTGGCTCTTTTCGTTATAATACTGGCAGCTCTTATCAGTTACCAAAAGGAATATATTTCCCGAGGCATCCTTCTTTAACCACATTCCTGAGTTACTATAAACCTCATTGCTGCCTTCGTAGGATAGGGGTGTAAAAGTGAAATTGCCAGGATTGATCAGCCATAGTTGTGTGCCCGATCGAACCCAGAGCAGGCCATTGTTTCCGGGTAGTATCTGATCTGCGCGCTTATTCCAGATAGTTCTGAAGCGGGTTCCGTCATACCGTTGCAGGCCGTTTTCAGTTCCCAGCCAGATGTATCCTCTTTTATCCTGCGCTACCGTAAGCACGTTATTGGACAGCAGTCCGTCGGTTATCGATAACCGGTTGAAAATAAAATGTTGCGAATAACCTGTGCCGCATACAGCAATTAGTAAAATAAACGCAAACCACACCCGGAGGACCATAACACTAAGGTAAATCAAAATCCAAAAATAGGATCGCATAAACATGCGATCACCGGCCAGGGCAATAAAAAAGCCGCTGGTAGAAGTACATAGCGGCTTGAGTTTTCAGGGATAAGTTATATTACATTACTTAATGGTTTAGTTATGATGCCCGCCGTGCATTTTACCTTTCCATTTCCTCATAGCATCACCTGTAAGCGTAAAGCCCATGCTCAATCCTATATTACGATGGGTGAAAGAAGCTCTGTTAAATAAGTCTGCGGAGTATTCATTAGTAACAAGACCATGGTAATAATTAATATCATGATTGATCAGGAACCCGTCAGCCACCCGCACGCTAAACCCGAGTGATGCATTGGCTCCGGCATCTACTTTAGTACTCATTGCTTTTACGGTTTTTAAACCTATAATAGCATCCTCGCTTGTTAAGCCATATGTTTTGCCGCCTACCAGGAAGCCAACTGAACCTCCGAGGCCCAGGCGTGGTCTCACTTTGTTAGCCGGATCGCCAAATGTAAACATGGCCCCCAACGGAATGCGGATATAATTCATACGCTGCTCGAAACGATCTACAGCACCTTCATCCACTTTAAAACGTACTCCTTCTGTGCTGAAGAAAGTGCCCAGCCCGATTCCCACACTGCTGCTGAAATTATACATGGCGGTACGCCCGAACTGAACTGTAGGGTGAAAAGCGTATTTCATGTCGTCGTTTATACGGTTGCCCACCGTCCAGCTATGACCGATCATTACCTTATCGCTGACAGCCCAGCCCTGTTGCGCCTGGCTTGCTAACGACATACTTAAAAGACCTATTGTGATATAAGAAAATTTCATAAAATAAAGTTTAAAGGTTTAGTTTTTAATAAAAATCTAACAAAACCATGCCAAAAATCACAAAATTCCATCTGCCGGTTCTCTCATAGTTGTGTAATTGAGCGGTTTGTCTTTTGCCTGCTCGTAATAGTTTAGTATTTTAGCAAACTTTTTAAAAACAGATATTGTAGATGATCACAATTACTTTGCCCGACGGAGCCCAAAAGGAGTTTGAGTCAGGTGTTACCGCGCTGGATATAGCCAAGTCGATTTCCGAGGGGTTGGCAAGAAATGTTTTGGCCGCTGAAGTGAATGGTGTGGTGGTAGATGCTTTCAGGCCTATTGACACGGATGCAAGCGTAAAACTACTAACGTGGACCAATGATGAGGGCAAATCTACCTTCTGGCACTCCTCTGCGCACTTAATGGCAGAAGCTATCCAGGAATTGTATCCTGATACCAAATTTGCCATAGGTCCCCCATCGAAAGAGGATTTTATTACGATATCGATCTGGGCGAAACCAAAATAACAGAAGAAGATCTGTCGAAGATCGAAAAGCTGATGAAGGAAAAAGCTTCCAAAAATCCAGGTTCGAGCGCAAAGCTGTTTCGAAAGCCGATGCTATTACTTATTTTACGGAAAAGCAGGATCCCTATAAACTGGAGTTGATCGATAACCTGCAGGATGGCAATATCACTTTTTATACCCAGGGCGATTTTACCGATTTATGCCGGGGCCCGCATATTCCCAACACGGGTTTATCAAGGCAATTAAGCTTACCAATATTGCAGGTGCTTACTGGCGTGGAGATGAGAAGAATAAAATGCTTACCCGGATCTATGGTGTTACGTTTCCTTCCAACAAAGAGCTGGAAGAGTATAATATCATGATGGAGGAAGCCAAGAAGCGCGACCATAGGAAAATAGGGAAAGAGCTGGAGCTGTTTACTTTTTCAGAAAAAGTAGGACAAGGTTTGCCTATGTGGTTGCCTAAAGGAGCCATGCTGCGCCAGCGTCTGGAGAATTTTTTACAAAAAGCACAGTTAGAAATTGGCTATGTGCCGGTGATTACGCCTCATATTGGCAATATCAATCTATATAAAACATCCGGCCACTATGAAAAGTATGGTGCCGACAGTTTTCAGGCAATAAAAACGCCACATGAAGGGGAAGAATTTTTCCTGAAACCAATGAACTGCCCGCATCACTGCGAGATATATAAAGCCTCCCTAAATCGTACAAAGACCTGCCGGTACGCTATGCCGAGTTTGGTACTGTTTACCGTTACGAGCAGGCGGGCGAACTGCATGGCCTGACCCGTGTACGGGGTTTTACCCAGGATGATGCGCACTTATTTTGTCGCCCTGACCAGGTGCTGGAAGAGTTTAAAAAGTGATCGACCTGGTATTGTATGTATTTAATGCCCTGGGTTTTAAAGACTACACGGCACAGGTTTCTCTGCGCGATAAAGAAAATAAGACCAAGTACATCGGGGCGGATGAAAACTGGGAAATAGCTGAAAATGCAATACGCCAGGCCGCAGCAGAGAAAGGTTTGACTACAACCGAAGTGACCGGCGAAGCCGCGTTTTATGGTCCTAAGCTCGACTTTATGGTGAAGGACGCATTGGGCAGAAGCTGGCAATTGGGAACTGTACAGGTAGACTATAACCTCCTGAACGCTTTGAGCTGGAATATACCGACAGCGATAATACCAAAAAGCGCCCGGTAATGATTCACCGCGCACCATTTGGCAGCATGGAGCGCTTTGTTGCTGTTTTATTAGAGCATTGCGCCGGAAGGTTGCCGCTATGGCTGGTGCCTACCCAGGTAAAAATTTTACCTATTTCTGATAAGTACCAGGAATATGCTACACAGGTACTGAGCACGCTGAAAAAGCAGATATAAGGGCCGAGATAGATGAACGCCAGGAAAAAATCGGTAAAAAGATACGGGATACAGAGTTACAGAAAATACCATACATGCTGGTAGTAGGAGAAAAAGAAATGACCGAAGGCGTTGTATCTGTACGCAAACACGGCACGGGTGACGAAGGTGCTAAAACGGTAGATGCGTTCAAGGAAATCATCTTACAGGAAATTAAAGAAAGAACGGATCAATAATCAGGTAACCCGGGTTCAGCATATCCCGGGTTATTTTTTTGTTACGATTTAAACAATTGTTTAATTTTTTTTTTTTTTGCCGCAATCTTTCAAAATAAAGAACGTCTAAACCTTCTCCGTTGCTAAAACATTGCCTGCCTGCGAAAAAAAGTTTTGATACAGGTCAGTTTATTAAACAATCCACTCGATCTGTTGTTGTTTTTAGTTTTTTATTGAAGATTTTATTCAATAAAACTGTTGAATAAATAATATTTTATGACTTTTTGTTTTGAGAAATGGACACACCGTATCGGTTTAACAATAACCGGTGTTTTATGCTTTTGGGGAGTTCATTTAAATGCCCAGTCGCAAACCGGCGACACTACCTTACAGCAGGCTACTCTGGAAGGAATTATCAACTATGCGCTGACGCACCAGCCGGCGGTAAAGCAGGCAGAGATTAACCAGGAGATTACTGATTTGCAGATAAAGAACCGTTTGGCAGACTGGTATCCTCAGTTAAATTTCAACTATAATTACCAAAGGAACTTTCAGCTGCCGGTAAATATTATCGGGGCAATCAGGTACGGTTTGGGGTATTTAATACTTCCGCGCTGCAATTTACTGCTACCCAGAATATTTTTAACCGCGATGCCTTGCTGGCGAGCCGTACAAAAGAAGATGTGCGATTGGTAGCTGCAAAGCAAACAGAGAATGCGAGGATCAACCTGGTGGCTAATGTATCGAAGAACTTTTATGACCTCCTGGCTACCGACCAGCAACGGAAAATTACAGCAGAAAACATCCTGATGCTGTCGCGCAGTTTAAAGGACGCCCGGGCGAGATTTGATGCCGGTGTAGCCGATAAAACAGACTACCAGCGTGCTACCATTGCTTTGAATAATGCGGTGGCTGCCCAGAAGGAAATAGAGGAAGCGCTTAATGCCAAGGTAGCCAACCTGAAATTCCTGATCAATTATCCGGCCGACAGGGAGTTATCGCTTTTGTATGACAGTGCTACCCTGGAGCAGCAAATACACCTGGATACCTTGCAAACGCCTTCTTACACCCGCAGGGTAGAGTACCAGCAATTGCAGGCGCAGCTCAGGTTGCAGGAGGCTAACGTGCGTTACAATAAGTGGAGCTATATTCCCACGGTATCTGCCAACGGCGCTTATATCCGTAACTTTTTAAATGATGATTTTGCCAGGCTGTATAACCAGAGTTTTCCCAATTCCTATGCCGCTTTAACGCTTGGATTCCCCATTTTCCAGGGGGCAAAAGAAAGAACAATATCATTATTGCCGAGCGCCAGGTGGAGCAGACACGGCTCGACCTGGTGAGTTTTACCAACCAGGCCAGCAGCGAATATAAAACGGCCATGGCTCAATATCGCGCCAGCATGGCCAATTACCGGGCGTTGAAGGAAAACATGGAGCTGGCAAAAGAAGTGCATCGTATTATTGAGCTTCAGTATCGGGAAGGCATTAAAACCTATCTGGAGTTGATTACGGCACAAACAGACCTGCGTGCATCCCAGATCAATTATTTTAATGCAGTGTATGGTTTATTGAGCAGTAAAATAGATGTTCAGAGAGCCGAAGGATCCATTCAACCCAAATAAAACTTAAACTAAACGAAAATCCCTTAAGTATCCAGGTTTTCAATATATATGTTTTTAATGCTTGCAGTAGTAGCGTGTAAAAGCAAGCAACAGGCCCCACCTCCTGCCAATGCCCCGGTTCCGGTGGCAGTAGTACAGGTATCCGAAAGTGGCAATGCATCTTATTATGACGAGTATCCGGCTACACTCGTTCCTTTAAATCAATCAGAAATAAGACCACAGGTAACCGGGTATATTACCGGTATCCATTTTAAAGATGGAGACAAAGTGTCTAAAGGTCAAAAGTTGTATACGATTGATCAGCAAACTTACCAGGCTAACTACCAGGCTGCATTAGCGCAGGTGGCTGTACAGGAAACCAATCTTATAAAGGCACAGAAAGATGCCGAGCGCTATCATGCATTAGATAAGCAGGACGCAATAGCGAAGCAACAGGTAGACTATGCCGACGCAGCCCTGGCCGCAGCGCAAAAGCAGGTAGCCGCAGCTAAGGCACAAGCCAACGCAGTAAGGGCTAATGTAAGCTTTGCAACCATTTACGCGCCTTTTAGCGGTACCATCGGTATTTCGCAGGTACGTTTGGGTACTTCTGTGGTCGCCGGCCAATCGGTATTAAATACTGTTTCTACCGATAACCCAATGGCTGTTGACTTTGTAGTGGATCAGAAGGAAATATACAGGTTTATCAAATTACAGAATACCAAAGGGCTTGTAGACTCTACGTTCTCGCTGGCATTCGGAGATGAAGTATACCCGCAACACGGTAAAATACAAATTATCGACCGGGCAGTTGATCCGCAAACCGGCGCTATCAAAGTGAGACTGGTGTTTCCTAATGATAACCAGATGTTAAAGGCGGGGATGAGCGCAACAGTGCGTGTTTTAAATGCAGCGCCTTCCCGTTCTACTCTGGCGCCCTATAAGGCAGTAGTAGAGCAGTTGGGCGAATTCTTCGTATATGTTGTGGGTGACAGCAGCAAGGTATCTCAGCGTAAGGTGACGTTAGGTACACAAATCGGCCCCAATGTATTAATCAAAGAAGGCCTGCAGCCAGGTGAAACTATTGTGGTGGAAGGGGTGCAGAACCTGAGAGAAGGATCGGCTGTTACAACCGACACAACTAAAGCAAAAAAATAAGTTGATATAGCTGGCAGAAGAAACCGGCGTCATCACGCCTTTTTTCTGCCATCCAAAATAGTATGCAATGATCGCAGACGTATTTATAAAAAGACCGGTAACTGCTATAGTAGTATCGATCGTAATTGTTTTGGTGGGTATTATATCGATGCTAACCCTGCCGGTTGCCCAGTATCCTGATATTTCTCCGCCTACGGTGCAAATAGCCGGTAACTTCACCGGCGCTGATGCTCAAACGGTAGAGCAGACGACTACTACTGCCATGGAAACCCAGATTAACGGTACGCCCGGCATGACTTATATGACCAGTAACAGCACCAGTAGCGGTCAAAGTAGCATCACGGTAAACTTCCAGGTAGGTACTGATATTAACATCGCTACGCTCGATGTGCAAAACCGGGTGAGTGTTGCAGAGCCTACATTACCCGATGCTGTAAAAGGCTTGGTCTTACCGTACGTAAGCGTAACCCCAGTATCATGATGGCATTGGCTTTTTATTCACCCAACGGCACACATGATGCAACTTTTATCGGTAACTACGTAAACCTGTATGTAAAAGATGCCCTTGCCCGGGTGAAGGGAGTGGGGATATCTTTTCCAGGGCCGATGACTTTAGTATGCGGGTTTGGCTGAACCCCTCTAAAATGGCGGCCCTGGGTGTGGCTCCCGCAGAGGTAAATGCTGCATTGCAGGAGCAGAACCTGCAGGCAGCGGCTGGTACTATTGGTGGTAACCCTCAAAGCGGGGAGCAGGTTTTTGAGTACAGCCTGTTAACCAATAGCCGTATCAATACACCCGAGCAGTTCGAAAATATTGTGGTACGTACCCGGCCAACAGATGGCAGTATTATTTACCTGAAAGATGTAGCCAGGATTGAATTGGGTAAGTTTGATTACACTGCCAATGCTTTTGTAAGCGGTAAGCCTGCCGCTTTCCTGCTGATTTACCAGGCGCCGGGCGCCAATGCGCTGGATACTTATAAAGGTATTAATGAAGCGCTGGATAGGTTAAGACCTACATTCCCTAAAGATATCGATTTTAAGGTGCCGCTCGAAACTGCAACCGTGGTACAGGTATCTATCAATGAAGTAATGCACACCCTGGTAGAGGCCCTGATATTGGTGGTATTGGTGGTTTATCTCTTCCTGCAAAACTGGCGTGCTACGTTGATCCCGGTACTGGCTATCCCGGTATCTTTAATCGGAACGTTTATATTTTTAATCTTCTTGGTTTTACCATCAATACCCTTACCCTGTTTGCTTTTGTGCTGGCAATTGGTATCGTGGTAGATGATGCCATTGTAGTGGTGGAAGCCATTCAGCATAATATCGACAGTAGGGGTATGTCTCCCAAAGATGCAACGGTAAAAGCGATGAAGGAAATCTCAGCCCCGTAATAGCCATTGCCCTGATATTGGCGGCGGTATTTATTCCCGTTGGGTTTATACCGGGCATCGTAGGCCGGTTATACCAGCAGTTTGCGATCACCATCGCGGTGTCGGTATTATTATCCGCATTTGTAGCCCTGTCGCTAACACCCGCATTAAGTATGTTATTGCTGAAGCCAACGGCAGCTCCGGGTGACAGAAAGAAGAACCTGCTGGATCGCTTCTTCGACAGGTTTAACAACTGGTTCAATAAAGTAACCTTAGGGTATACTAAAAGTGTGGGTAAGTGGATACGGAAGACTCCTTATGTAGTAACGCTGTTGATTGTCATAATCGCCGCTATGATATTCCTGTTCAAAACCAAATCAACAGGATTTATTCCCACGGAAGACGAGGGGCGTATGTTTGTTACCTACGAATTACCTGAAGGTACCAGCACCACCCGTAGTATCGCCATGATTAAAGATATTATGACCCGGGTGGAGGCCTTGCCTGAAGTTGATGTAGTAGGTGGTCTTGCGGGGTTGAATATTATCAGCTTTAGTAATAAATCGAACGTTGGTACCATGTTCGTAAAATTGAAAAAGTGGGACGATCGTAAGGGAAGCGAGCATGATGTAAACGCGGTGATCGGTAAGATCATAGGATCTACCAAAGATATTAAGGAAGCAAGGGTAATGCCTATTGCGCCCCTGCTATTCCGGGATTGGGGCAAACGGCCGGATTTACTTTCCAGCTGCAGCAAACCGGTTCTACCGACGATGTTAACAAGTTTGAGGCGGTGGCCAATAAATTCCTGCAAACGGTAAACGCCCAGCCGGCTATAGGCAGGGCCTATACCTTCTTTAACGCGCGCACACCCAGCTACCAGTTAAATGTAAACAAGGAGCTGGCCAAGAAGATGGGAGTGAACGTAGCAGAAGTGTATACCACGCTATCTAACTTCCTGGGAAGTAGTTATGTCAATGATTTCAATATTTACGGGCGGAATTTCCGTGTAATGACCCAGGCCGATTATACCTACCGCGGATCGCTGGAAAACCTGAAAGACTATTATGTTCGTAACAGTGTTGGTGGAATGGTGCCCTTGAATATGCTGGTTACCACGAAGTTGATTGAAGCCCCCGCAGTGATATCCCACTACAATATTTATCGGTCTGTGGAAATCAACGGTTCTCCCAAAGACGGATTCAGTAGTGGTGAGGCAATCGAGGCCCTGAGGAAGCTGCCAAAACTTTACCGGCAGGATATGGTTATGAGTTCTCGGGAATGAGCCGGGAGGAAATCGCTGCGGGGATCAGCAAACTACCATTTTTGCTATATCTATTGTATTCGTATTCCTGTTCCTTGCGGCATTATATGAGAGCTGGTCGGTTCCGTTCTCCGTGCTTTTAGCAGTGCCCATTGGGGCATTCGGATCCATACTGGCGTTGACATTATTACCGAAATTGTCCAATAACGTATACGCCCAGATCGGGTTGATCACACTGATCGGTCTGGCCGCTAAAAACGCCATCCTGATTGTGGAGTTTGCCAAAGAGCGGGTAGATAAGGGGATGGATGTAGTGCAGGCAACGCTTCAGGCCGTAAGGCTGCGTTTACGCCCGATCATCATGACTTCGCTGGCCTTTATATTAGGGGTGGTGCCGCTGATGATTGCTACGGGAGCCGCTTCCGTGAGCCGCCGCACTATAGGATGGACGGTTTTCGGGGCATGCTGGCCGCAACATCCCTTGCTATATTTATTGTGCCGGTATTATATGTGTTGATTACTAAAATGGCGTACCGGAAAAAGGCAAAAACTGCCTGATAGACAGGTTTAAATAGGAAGAAATAGCCGGAAGCTTCTGTTTCCGGCTATTTTGTTTCAGAAAGTTCTTTTGCTGAATTTGGTAAGATAGTTGCTGATGTAAACCCGTTAAAAATAAAATTGAAATACTAAGTATAATTCCCATCTTTGTAAAAATTTTTAACATACCATTCCCGTATGGTATTAAAAAAGCAATAAACCATGCTTCTCAACGGGGAAGAAGCATAACGAATCATTTTTAGATGGCAGTACCACAAAAACCAACTTTTAACCGTCCGCCCGGCGCGGGTGGTCCTTTCAGGCCAGGTGGCAATAAACCAAACAGGGAAACTTCAGGGACGCTTACCACAAAAAGAAGCAGAACACCGCATCAATCATCATATCAGGGTACCGCAAGTGCGATTGGTAGGGGACAATGTAGAGGTAGGAATTTATTCTACCCAGGAGGCATTGAAGATTGCCCAGCAACAGGAGCTGGACCTGGTGGAGATTTCTCCAACCGCTGATCCGCCCGTTTGTAAGATCATCGATTATAATAAATTCTTGTACGATAAGAAGAAGAAGGAAAAGGAGATGAAGGCAAAGAGCAAAGCGACAGAAATTAAAGAAATTCGCTTTACGCCTAATACCGACGACCATGACTTCGACTTTAAGGCTAAACATGCAGAAGGCTTTTTAAAGGAAGGCAACAAAGTGAAAGCTTATGTTCAGTTTAAAGGCCGTGCAATACAGTTCCAGGATCGCGGACAGCTGTTATTATTGAAGTTTGCAGAGCGCCTTGCTGAATTTGGTACATTGGAAAATATGCCAAAGCTGGAAGGCCGGAGAATGCTTGCAATGATAGCTCCCAAAGGTGCCAAGAAAAAGTAATTTGGAAATATTTATATCGAAACCATCTGCATTTGCGGATGGTTTTTTATTTTAGCCTGAGTATGAAAAAAAACAATCTAATTATTGCTTGCAGCTTTATGATAAGCTCCCTGGTGCAGGCCCAGGAAAAGCGCCCCGACCCCAGCCTCCTGTAGATACCTACGAAAAGTTTAAAGTAGGCGTGGCCGGCTACACATTTGCACAGTTTGGTATCGATACCGCTCTTGCAACAATGGAGAAAAGCGATGTGCATTACCTGTGTATTAAAGATTTTCACCTGCCGCTTAGCAGCGACGCAGCTACTATTGCTGCTTTCCACGAAAAGTTAAAATCGAAAGGAGTTACGGGTTATGCAGTAGGACCTATTTATATGAAAACGGAAGCTGAAGTTGACAGGGCTTTTGAGTATGCCAAACGTGTGGGCGTAAAACTGATCGTTGGCGTACCTAATTATGAGTTACTTCCTTATGTAAATAAAAAGTGCAGGAATATGATATGAAGTATGCGATACATCTTCACGGACCCGACATGAAATTATATCCGGATGCGGATGATGTTTGGAAGAATGTGAAAGACCTCGATCCCCGTATGGGTATGTGCTTGGATATAGGACATGACACCCGAAACGGTAAAGATCCGGTAGCAGATCTTAAGAAATATCATACCCGTATTTTTGACATGCACCTGAAAGATGTTACAGGACCTACTAAACAGGGATACTCAGTTGAAGTAGGCCGCGGCATTATCGATTTTCCGGCGTTTGTAAAAATGATGCGGAAAGTTGGCTACTCGGGTATGTTAAGCCTCGAACATGAACGGAATATGAAGGCCCCTTTTGCCGGTATAGCAGAGTCGATCGGCTATATCAGGGGCGTGATCAGGACTACAAAAAGCAAATAAACCAGCATAATTAATACAACAACAGGCCGCATCTGCAAAGAGGCGGCCTGTTTACGTTTAATAAATTTGTTTTAAAACCGGTATCCTACTCCCAATCTCAATCCTAGCATCGGCTCTTCGTCTCTTCTGATGTCTGTTTTCCAATATTCAGGTAGGTTATTACTAAAAGCTCTTTCTTTAAGTATAGAACCTATAAACATATCGCTATCTATAAATACCCTTTTACTGATATTGCCGAGAATAGAAAAATTCACAGACAGGGAGGTAATATGCGCTTTGGTGTGCATCCGCATAGAGTTGCCTGTATTACTATTAGGGGCGTAATAATAAAATATACGGTCCTGCACACTGTAGTTGATCATGGGGCCCAGGCCAAATCTCATTCTTCCTTTGTTTTTCGGGTAAAATTGAGCGGCAGCAGACGCACCATAATACCGGCGGTTCCAGGAGGCAAAGGGGTCACGGAAACACCTATTTTTTGTTTGGCGAACAGTCTTTCATAAGAAATAAACCAGCCCGCAAAAGGTGTTTCATCTTCCCGCCAGGAGTCAAATATGCCGGGAAGGTTATATGACGACAACTCAAACCCTGTTGATACCAGGTTATCAGGTAATGTACTGAATGTTTCTATTTCTTTTATATACTTCTCTGAAAGTCTTTTGCCTCTAAAAGAGAACAGTTCCTTTGTGCCATTTTCGTACCGTATAGAATCTACGTAGCGGTTGGCGATGCTGTAGTTGGGCCCGTCTATATTTTCGGCTTTTTTAAAGCGGATCAACGAAGGAGTGATCTCAATTACTTTTGTTTTGAGAACGCCTTCTTTTTTTTGTATAAATGAGGTCCTGGGCCTGGAGCAGATAGCTACCCATACAGAAAAAAGCGACAGTAATTATTTTTTTCATGAGCTAGTTTTGGATAGTGGATAATTTTTTAGGATCGGCGGGGGCAGAGATATCATACAAAGCAATACCGCCCTGTATATAAGCGATAAGCAAGTCGTTATAAGGGATCACATCTATAAAGTGGCTGTCTGTTAAAATTTTCAGCGATACCGGTTTAGCCTTATTGCTTACATTCACAATGTTTAACCCTTTTGCACCCATGCACACATATAATGTGTTGCCCGAGTAGCCTAATCCATAGGGCTCCGGCATATCAAGCGTACCGGTTATTTTGGGTACCAATACGTTAGTGCCGCTAATGTCGTAAATCTGCAGCTGGTTAACAGTGCCGCCGCAGCCAATGTTATTATTTCTGAGTGTTACGTAGGCAAAGTCATTATCCGCCACTACAGGATCGCAGGCCCGCAGGTGCTGAGCTCTGCCCTGCAATTTCGGCTTATTAGGATCACTGTTGTCAAATACGAACATGCCCGACCGGGAGCCAACGAATAGCTTGTCTCTGTACGGAAATATGGTTTCAACATCACTCCAGCCAAGCGGTTGTTCGCTCAATAAAACGGTGGTTTGCGGATTGCTGATATCGTAGGTGTACAGGAGCTGGAACTAACTGTATAAAGATAATTGCCGGATATGGCCATTCTCGCAATTGATCCTCCGGCGCCGCTGCTTCCGGAAAAACTGGAGTCGCCCTTGGAACAGCTGAGGCCAATCAGTAGGGTAAGTACGAATAATATATGTTTGGGTTGCATGGTTATAATAGGTTAAGTGTTAGTATACGCATTTAGGACTGGTGATCATTTTCTTTTGCCATCCGATAACAACTCCTTTTGTTTTGTCGGGGCATTCAAAGGCGCCTCTTTCAGGCGGAACAGCCTGGTTATCCATATTTTTAAATGCCGGTAGCCTTTTTATGGTATTGACCGTTGATCCGGCGATCTCCAATATCACAAGATCATTCAGGTGGTTGGTATAAATCAGTCCGTTCTTTACAGCCACTTCCTGGCTTCCCGCTATTTTGATGAACGCTTTCTTAACCGGGCTGGCAGGATGGGAAATATCGGTAATATGGATACCCTTTCCACTTTCAACCTGAAACAATGTATGGTCCCATACATATATTTTTCCGCCGTTCTCAATAGCCTGAGGAGGGGTAAGCGTAATGGTTTTAAGTTCAGCTTCGGTACCATAAACAGGGGCATATCCCATTACCTGTTTACTGTCTTCTTTTTGCAGGACGATACCATTAAAGGGAAACTTACGGCGATCAGCAGTTTGTTGTATTTCATTTTATACGTTAATTAAGGTTTTGTTTTCAGGGTTACCAAGGTGCGTATCATCTTTAACGTCTTCTTTTGGCTAAACGCAACAACTGCACATAAAAAAAGCCCGTGATTAAAACCACGGGCTTTTTTTATATATAAATACCTTGCTTAAATAATATCCATCGCTTTTACAAAAAAGGTAGTAACAAAAGGTAAGATTAAAGTAAGCCATGGCCAGTGCGTAAAGCATGCAAACACAAACCATGCAGTGAAAACAAGAAATAAAATCCACATCAACCCTTTATTCTTTGTACCTGAAGACATATTTTTATAGTTTGGTGCAAATTTAAGCGTTGTGATGCAAATAGACAATACGCTTTTAGAAACTTTTTGAAATAAATGGATATTCACCTATTTTCGTTTTGTGTATGTTGTACACAATAATGCAAATGCGATTGTATCAGATGAAAATCATTTTCTATATAAAATATCATACCCGTTTTGGTGAACGTTTAGCCATTGTTGCCAATGCTACGGCACTTCAATCTGCCGGTGGCTATATGGATATGCAGTACCTGAACGACGAGTACTGGAAACTGGAGGCTGAGATTGATATTGATGCTTTACCGGGCGGAGTACTGCAATATAAATACCTGTTTATAGATAAAGACGGGGAGCAGACGGAGGAGTTCCAGGAGCCCAGGCAACTGTTTCCGGAGCAGCATCGCGGGGTTGCAATTTTAAAGATATACGACACCTGGAACTTTGCAGGAGATGTGGTAAATACTTTTGCTACCGCCCCTTTCAAAAGGTATTATTACCGCAGCGCAAAGCTTCAGCTGTAAAAATAAATAAAGAGGTAACCCATGTGTTCGCGGTAAAAGCGCCTTTGATTAACAGGAATGAGGTGGTTTGCCTGTTGGGGATAGTGATTCGCTGGGTGCCTGGAATATAGAAGATGCAGTAATGTTGAAGTTTGATGGCGGGCAATGGATAGCGGCATTAGATCTACGCAACATACAATTTCCTGTTGCCTATAAATACGGGATTTACGACAAGGCCTCTGGAACTTTCAGGGGCTATGAAGAGGGCGGAAACCGTATCTGTTTTGAGCCGGCAACGGGCGGCGAGCGGGCTGTTTTGCAGGACGGGTTTATAAGGTCTGAAAATACACGTTGGCGGGGAAGCGGTATAGCAATACCCGTGTTTAGCCTTCGCAGTAAGAACGGATTAGGTGTGGGCGAATTCAGCGATTTAAAACTGCTGGCCGATTGGGCGGTGAAAACAGGATTAAAGCTCATCCAGATATTGCCGATTAACGATACAACAGCCACAAATACCTGGCTGGATTCTTACCCTTACGCCGCTATATCTGCTTTTGCCCTGCATCCTCTTTACATTAACCTGGATATTATTGAGGGAAAGAAAAGCAAAGAGCTCAAAGAAGCCATTAAAAGTAAACGGCAACAATTGAACGAGCTGGCGCATATCGACTACGAAGCAGTGATGCAATTTAAGATGTCAGCTTTAAAGGAATTGTTTGAAGAACATGGCGCCGGCTGTTTGAAAACTGACGGGTACAGGGACTTTTTTGAAACCAATCAACAATGGCTGAAGCCCTATGCAGCATTCTGTTACCTGAGAGATAAATTTCATTCTCCTAATCCACAGGAGTGGGGCGCCAACCGGGTTTATAACGCAGAAGAGATCAACAGGTTTTTGATGCCGGAGCTGCGGAGCAAAAGCAGGTGAGTTTTTATTGCTGCAAATACCAGTTGCATGTTCAGTTAAGCGACGCGGTAGCCTACGCTCATAAAAAAGAATTGTGATGAAAGGCGATATACCTATTGGTGTATATCGCTACGGCGCTGATGCATGGGTGGCGCCCGATTTGTATAAAATGGAAGTGCAGGCAGGTGCTCCACCTGATGATTTTGCTGTTAAGGGCCAGAACTGGGGTTTTCCTACGTACAACTGGAAACGTATGCAGGAAGATGGATTTGCCTGGTGGAAGGAGCGGTTCAGGCAAATGAGCTATTATTTTGATGCCTTCCGTATTGACCATATACTGGGCTTTTTCAGGATATGGAGCATACCGGTTAATGCCGTTCAGGGTGTTATGGGAACGTTTGATCCCTGCATCCCGGTTTACGTAAATGAGTTGGGCGAGCAAGGTATATGGTTTGACTACGAAAGATTCTGCCTGCCTTATATTACTGATGATGTTTTAAGAGAAGTGTTTAGAGAAAGGGCCGATTACGTAAAAGCCCATTTTTTACAGAAGCACGGCCCGCAACAATATGTTTTACGCCCTGAATTTGATACGCAAAAAAAGTTGAAGCTTATTTTAAAGGCCAGGCAGACGGCGAGCATATTTTATTTAGAGACGGTTTATACGACCTAATCAGCAATGTTATACTGTTGGAGCAGGAAGGCTCGGACAAAACGGCTTTTCACTTTCGCATTGCTTTAGACCAAACCAGCTCCTTCCGTTATCTGTCCCCTCAGCTGAGAGAAAAAATATGGAACTTGTATATCGATTATTTCTATCGCCGGCAGAATGATTTCTGGAAAAAGGAGTCGCTGAAAAACTACCCCGGCTTAAAGCCGTTACCAATATGCTGGTATGCGGGGAAGACCTGGGTATGGTGCCCGATACAGTACCCGGTGTAATGAAACAGCTGGGAATTCTGAGCCTGGAAATTCAGCGTATGCCTAAACAACAGAACACTACTTTCTTTAACCCTGCCAATGCTCCTTATTTGTCTGTAGTTACGCCATCTACTCACGATATGAGTACGATACGCGGGTGGTGGCAGGAAAACAGGGCGCTGACCCAGCAATTTTATAATACGGAGCTCGGGCAGACGGGCGAGGCACCTTATTTTTGAGCCGTGGATTAACCGGGCCATAATTCTGCAGCATTTATACGCGCCTGCTATGTGGAGCATCTTCCAGTTGCAGGACATCCTGGGAATGAGTGCGGAGTTACGCCGCGAAAATCCTGAAGATGAGCGCATCAATGTTCCCGCAAATCCATGTCATTACTGGCGTTACCGTATGCACATCAGCCTGGAGCAATTAATCAAAGAAAAAGCTTTCAACGAAGAGTTAAAAGGTTATATACAGCACAGCGGACGTTAAATGCTAAAAGGAAACGGTTTCATAAGGTACGCTAAACACGCCCTCATATAATGAAGCGTCTTTAATAAATGTCCCCTGGTACAGGCTGTCTTTTTCAGGTAAACCGAAAATTTGCCAAGAATGCGATGCTCCATATTGTCAAAACCCATAATCTGGAAGGAGTTGCTTTTGAGTGAATCCATACTATAACGTTGCGCTATGCTGGCGCAATATTCACAGGTAGGGGTCATACTTCCAGCTGTAAATCGCTCTGAAGCGCCGGTGTATTGGGGTTTTTAAAGAAGGAAATGGTCAGTCTTTCATTATTCTCTCCCATAGCCGTCACATGCATCATACTGTCTTTGGAATTATAGGTGGCTGCGATAGAATGGGCTTTCCAGGCCGAGCCATTCTTTTTAGCTCTAAAGGTGAAATTGGTATTAGCAGCTTCTTTGCCGTTGGTGTATACTTTTTTAGAGCATCCCAGGCTGACCGATAAAGTGGCAGCAGCAATCAGGAGCATTAATTTCATAGTAATTGTTTAAATGCGTTTTGACTAATGACGGGAGTCTGATTTTTAAATCAAACGTGGCTGTTAACCCAAACGCAACAATGTCTTTGTTAATTATCAATAGTTTCCTTCCCCTTTTCCACCTTCAACAATTGCAACGCTGGCGCTGCATCCCAAGCGGGTAGCCCCGGCCTCTACCAGCTGCCTGGCAAATGCATAGTCGCGTATACCGCCGCTTGCCTTTATACCTGTACCCTGGGGCAGGTGCTTTTTAAACAACTCTACTGCATGAACGCTGGCGCCCTTCTCTGCATAGCCCGTGGAGGTTTTGAGATAGTCGATGCCCGCAGGACCATATAACTCGCAACATTTAATAATTTCATCATCAGTTAGCACGCCGCTTTCGATAATGATCTTCACTGTTTTTCCTTTTTCTTTAATAATCGGTATCAGGTGGTTAGCCTCGTTAGCCAGGTATTGCCAATCGTTATTTTTCAAGGCAATAAGGTTAATTACAATGTCCAGCTCATCGGCACCGTCAACAATTGCCAAAAGAACCTCGGCGAGTTTTGCTTCAATAGCCGAATAGCCAAAAGGAAACCCTATCACCGTACAGGTTTTTACCTGGCTTCCTGTAACAGCTCTTTTGTTTTTTTTTACAAACGGAGGTGGAACGCAGGCCGATGCAAATTGATACTGTTTTGCTTCGGCGCAAACTTTTTCAATATCGGCGATTAAGGTAGTGGGTTTTAATATGGTATGGTCTATATAGGAATTGAGTTGCATAAAACAAATTTAGCTTCAAAAGTAAGCGATAACATGGCTTCAACCTGTATAAGCGGCTACAAAAAATCGTCCGGGTGCATTTCAAATACTTTGTTACCTTACAGCTTATTTAAATCAAGAACTATGGATACTTTAAAACAACTAAGGGAAGAGCTAACCGCCGAGTACAATACAACTAAAAAGTTCCTGGACGAATTTCCGGAGGGTAAAAATGATTATGCGCCTCATGAAAAGAGTATGAAGTTAATGCACCTGGCGCAGCATATTACCGAGATCTTCGGATGGCCGGCACATATGCTAAAAACCGAGGGGCTTGATTTCGCAGAAGGTGATAAACCCGAGCTGTATGAAACACGCCGGCAACTGCAGGATGCTTTCGAAAAAAATTATGCAGAGTCTATGGAAGCCCTGAAAAATGCAACGGAGGCTGATCTGGAGCCTAACTGGTTCCTGGCCTACAAAGGAAATAAGCTGGCGGAATGGACCAAATATGCGGCGATCCGGCATGCGCTAAGTCAGATCACTCACCATCGCGCACAGCTGGGCGTTTATTACAGGCTGAACGATATTAAAGTGCCGGGAAGTTACGGCCCTTCAGCAGATGAACAGGGCTTTTAAAGACGTTCTCAAAGGCGGCTGTTATCAGCCGCTTTTTTTTAGTTATTTACCCTTTATTTTGTTTTTGATTCTTTTAAATATGTCGGTTTTTTCTCGGTTGGGGCAAGCCGTCATGTGTTAGCTGGTGCTGGTAATTGTGCCGGAGCTGTAGCCCGTATTGTCGCTGCTCTTCAGTAGCGGGATGGTTCAATAATTCGCTGATGTAAGGTTGTACCGGGTTGCCTAATACGCCGTTGACCGATACCGTATGATAACCGCTTCTGGCCAGGGGATGTATATTAACATTATTTTCGGGCTGACCATTTTCGGCAAAATAATCTACCTGTAATATCAATGGATCCAGCTTTTTCAGTCTTTTGGTTCCCTTTCGTTCATTTCTCCAGGGATGTTCATTTTTATAGAGTTGCTGCAACAGGAATTCCCTATTCCAGAGAGTAACCTGGTGCGACATCAGAAATCTGGATTCCGTATTATTGAGTATTGCAATATTAAAACCTTCGATAAATAAATCGCCCGCCCGGGTACTATAAGCGTCGGAACTATGGAGCTTTACCTGCTGCCAGTTATTTTTTTCCGCCAGTTCAAACAGCTGGTTAAAAAATAAGGCGCTAACCGGGCTGCTTAACCACATATCTTCCTGGAAGTAGAGCACATATTTTTCGCTGATCTTTTCGCGGAGTAAGAATGCCAGGCGATCGGCCCATTCGCCCTTGCCCGACTGAATATTCTGGAACTTACCAAAAGCGTGGGTGGTTGCTTCGGTTGCAAAATAATAGTTGCAGTTAGTAGCGTTGTCCCAGTTTTTTTCAAAAAAATCTGGAACCCTTTATATAAAAATGCATATCGGTCGCAACTATGCACAATTAGGGCAACCTGGCTTTGTGTCATATTGTGATTATAAATTCAAACATACATTAAATCTTTCATTTATGATATTAAGAGCTATGCCATCTGCTAACCGTAATTCGAGAGTGGTTCGGTATAAAAATTTAAAAAGTATTCAGATATGCAGACAGAAAGCTGCCTGTAAATTTTTCACAGGTGTAATAAATGTTTACATTCGGGTTGTTCATTCATTTATACACAAGTTTAAACTGATCAGCATGCTTTGTTTGAAGAGGTCCCTTGTTTTTTTCAGCCTATTATCTGCTACCTCGTTAATAGCCCAGCAGCGTGGACCGGCGAGGCGGGCCGAATTGCCTAAAGATCCGGTTGTGGAAGCCATTGTCGCCGAGGGAGAGCGGCATTCACAGCTGGAGCAATTAGGGCATGAATTATTGGACGGCATTGGTCCCCGTTTGGTAGGCACACCCGAAATGAAGCAGGCAGGTGATTGGGCCATTGCTAAGTACAAAAGCTGGGGCATTGCTGCACACAGCGAAAAATGGGGCGAATGGAGGGGCTGGCAGCGCGGCCCGGCTCATATAGATATGGTGTATCCGCGAATGAAGTCGTTGGAAGGCACCCAGCTGGCGTGGAGCCCGGGTACGAATGGCAAAACGGTTACCGCCGAAATCATCCTCTTACCCGAAGTAGCGGATTCTATAACGTTTGCAAAATGGTTGCCCGCCGTAAAAGGAAAATTTGTAATGGTTTCCATGTTACAACCAACAGGGCGCCCCGATAATAACTGGAAAGAATTTGGTACTGCCGAATCGGTGGTTAAAATGAACCGGGAAAGGGACTCTTTAACAGATGCCTGGGCACAACGTATTCGCAGAACAGGATATACTGCACGCACCTTGCCGGCTGCACTCGAAAAAGCCGGTGCATCAGGCATAGTAAGCAGCTACTGGTCGAAGGCGGTAGGTGCCAACAAAATATTTGGCGCCAACACTAAAAAGTTCCCACCATCGATCTGTCGCTGGAAGATTATGGGTTATTGTACCGCCTGGCGCAATCGGGTACAATACCTAAATTAAGCATGAAGATCGACTCAAAGGAGCTTCCTGTTGCAGATGCGTTCAACATTATCGGGGAGATAAAAGGAGTAGAGAAACCCAATGAATATGTAATTCTTTCGGCGCATTTTGACTCCTGGGATGGCGCTACCGGCGCTACTGATAACGGCACCGGTACCTTAACCATGATGGAAGCTATGCGTATTCTTAAAAAAATATATCCTAATCCCAAACGTACTATTTTAGTAGGCCACTGGGGAAGTGAAGAGCAGGGACTCAACGGTTCGCGCGGATTTGTGGAAGATCACCCCGAAATTGTTGCTAATATACAGGCGGTGTTTAACCAGGATAATGGAACAGGCCGGGTAACCAGTTTGCAGGGACAGGGATTTTTACATGCTTACGATTACCTTGGTCGCTGGCTAACCAAAGTGCCGCAGCATATCCGTCAATATATTGAAACCAGTTTCCCGGGACAACCCGGCACCGGCGGATCAGATTTCGCTTCTTTTGTAATGGCGGGGCTCCGGCCTTTTCACTAAGTTCTTTAAGCTGGGACTATGGCACTATGACCTGGCATACCAACAGGGATACCTACGATAAAATTGTATTTGACGATTTGCGTAACAATGCTATCCTTACTGCAATTCTGGCTTACGCCGCCAGTGAAGATCCGCAAAAAATCGCGGGAAAAAATAGTGTTACCTATTGACGCAGAAACGGGTAAACCTAGAGAGTGGCCTAAACCGGTTTCACCAACCAGGAGAGGAGGCCTGGAGTAACGAGCAGAAACTGATAAGTGGTGAGTAGCGGGTAATGAATATAGCGGCTGTATTAACTGGTTTGCCTTAATACAGCCGCTATTCTTATATTTTTTCCTTTCTTATTTTTTGCTTTGCTGCCTCAAGCTCTTGCTTTGCTTTTTCCAGTTCCTTTTTACTTCTTCTAAAGATTGCTGTATCTGGGGCTGGAGATTAGCTGTGGCAATTTTAACTTGCTCCTCAATTTTTCTTTATCAATTTTGGCAAGTGCCGAAGCCACTTCTTCTTTTATTTTCTGAGCATCTACTTTTGCCAGCGCAGACCGGGCCTGCAGCACAGCATCTTCCACATTGCTGTGTATTTCATCCAGGTTAAGGCTCTCTACGGCCTTAGCCACCTCTGCAGCAATATCCCGCTCCTTCAATGTTTCTGTAGCTTTTTGCAATTGGGCGATTGCTTCATTGAGTTCAACAATTTTTTTATCACACTTTTGAGGAATTGTATCGGATATATCGAAAAATCTGCTTAATACACCTGAGCTCATTGGTACATTCCAGGAGGCCAGGGTTACAATGCTCACAAGGGCTATGACAAAAAGGGCTAATGTGCTGTTTTTTGGTTTTGAGATTTGCATGGTCTTATTTTTGGTAAAAGATTACGAAATAAAAGTACGATACTATTCGTAATAAATCGCATCAGGCAATGCTATTATAGAAAGTTTAACAATTAGGACCGTCCTAAGTATTTTTATATAAATTTCCCAGGCTATTCTTGAAGACATAAAAACACCCCACAAATTATTGTGAGGTGTGAGTATATTGGTACTATATTGATATGATTTATGCTTCCTGTGCGTCGGCCCTTTCTTTTACCGAGAATACCAGTTTATCGGCTTCCTTATCAAATCCTACCTCCAGCACATCTCCGGGTTTAACGTTCATATTCAGGATCTCTTCTGCCAGCGGATCTTCCAGGTATTTCTGAATAGCCCTGTGTAAAGGCCGCGCCCCGAATTGCTGATCATAACCCTTATCGGCAAGGAAGGCCTTGGCATCTTCTGTCAATGTAAGGCCATAACCCAAACTTTCAATGCGTTTCAACACACCTTTCATAGAGATATCGATAATACTAAAGATGTTTTCTTTGGTAAGACTGTTGAAGATGATTACATCGTCGATACGGTTTAAGAACTCAGGAGAGAAAGTGCGTTTCAATGCTTTTTCAATAACTGCTTTGTTCTCTTCATCTTCATTAGCTAAACGCGACTGGGTGGCAAAGCCAACTCCCGCACCAAAATCCTTTAACTGGCGTACACCAATATTAGAGGTCATAATGATGATCGTGTTCTTGAAATCCACTTTCCTGCCCAAACCATCTGTCAGCTGCCCGTCGTCCAATACCTGTAACAGGATGTTATAAATATCGGGGTGTGCTTTCTCAATCTCATCCAGCAATATAACACTATAAGGTTTACGACGTACTTTTTCTGTCAGTTGCCCGCCTTCTTCATAGCCCACATATCCGGGAGGTGCACCAATTAAACGGCTTACCGTGAATTTCTCCATGTATTCGCTCATGTCTATACGAATCAGGGAGTCTTCCGAATCAAACAGGTACCTGGCCAGCGAACGCGCCAGCTCTGTTTTACCAACACCTGTAGGACCCAGGAAGATAAAGCTGCCGATAGGTTTTTTAGGATCCTTTAAGCCTACGCGATTTCTCTGGATAGCTTTTACAACCTTTAAAATTGCATCATCCTGCCCGATCACCATACCTTTCATATCTTCAGACATCTTGCGGAGTTTTTCCGTTTCTGCTTCCACCATTTTCCTCACAGGTATGCCGGTCATTATATTGATCACCTCGGCAATGTCCTCGTCTGTAATAGGGTAGCGCTTATGCTTGCTTTCTTCTTCCCACTGCAATTTGGCGCGCTCCAGTTCTTCGGCCAGTTTTTTCTCGGTGTCGCGCAAAGAGGCTGCTTCCTCAAATTTCTGGCTTTTAACTACACGGTTCTTTTCTTCTTTTACATCTTCTATCTTCTTTTCAAGCTCTACGATATTATCCGGAACATTGATGTTCTTCAGGTGAACCCTGGCGCCTACCTCGTCCATCACATCGATAGCTTTATCCGGCAAAAGCCTGTCGGTAACATAGCGGTCGCTCAGTTTTACAGGCCTCTACAGCTTCGTCGGTATACGTTACGCTGTGGAAATCTTCGTATTTAGACTTAATGTTGTTAAGGATCTGTATTGTTTCATCCACGCTTGGGGATCAACAATTACTTTTTGAAAACGACGATCCAGAGCGCCGTCTTTTTCAATATGCATACGGTACTCATCGAGCGTGGAAGCGCCTATGCATTGCAGCTCTCCGCGTGCCAGGGCGGGCTTGAAAATATTGCTGGCATCTAACGATCCGCTGGCGCCCCGGCTCCAACAATCGTATGCATCTCGTCGATGAACAAAATAACATCGCGGTTCTTTTCCAGTTCATTCATGATCGCTTTCATTCTTTCTTCAAACTGTCCGCGATATTTGGTGCCGGCTACCAGGAAGCCAGGTCTAACGAAATAACCCTTTTGTCGAACAGCACGCGGCTCACGCGCCGCTGTACAATACGCAATGCCAAACCTTCAACGATCGCTGTTTTACCCACTCCCGGCTCGCCAATTAAAATGGGATTGTTCTTTTTGCGGCGGCTTAAAATCTGAGACACCCGCTCAATTTCTTTTTCACGGCCTACGATCGGGTCAAGGTTGCCGCTCTCGGCTAATTTCGTTACATCGCGTCCAAAATTGTCAAGAACCGGGGTTTTGCTTTTAGTGTTGGATTTTGACGCTGTTCCCTTTGACTGTTGGGAGTATTTTTTTCATCATCAAACTCGTCATCTTCTTCACCAAATTCAGCACGGGGTTCGTTGGATTTTACAATGCCCAGCTCCTGCCTAAACATATCATAATCCAAATCAAACTGATTCAAAATTTGCGTTGCGATGTTTTCTTTGTTTTTTAAGATAGATAACATTAGGTGTTCTGTTTCTACCTGGTTGCTTTTTAAAGCTTTTGCTTCAAGAACGGTCACGCGTATTACCTTTTCAGCCTGCTTCGTCAGCGGAAGGCTGTTGATATTGGCGATGTTTTTACCCGTCTTGTCTTTAATGGCCAATTCAATTTCTTTACGCAGTTCAAAAATATCTATATTAAAACCTTTCAGAATTCGTATAGCTGTATTATCTCCCTCACGTATCAAACCTAGCAGCAAGTGCTCTGTGCCAATAAAATCATTCCCCAACCGGAGCGCTTCTTCCCGGCTGTAGGAGATGATTTCTTTTACCTGAGTTGAAAAATTATTATCCATATTTTGTAGATAAAGTGATTAGTTACAATATTAACAAATATATTTGGTACTGGTTTACGTTATTTGTAAACATAAGCACCAGACTTTAGCTAATCCCAACCTCTCTTTAAAGAGCATTAGGACCAAAGTTTTTAGCGTTGTTTATCAAATATACCATTACTCCAAATTTCGTACTTAACATGCAGGTCAAAATAGATACCAAAGAGAAATTTCACGTCATCACGCCAATTGAGCCGGTACTTTCTGCTACTATGACAGATGGGATAAAAGTAGCGTTGCTTCCTTATTTACAAAATGATGTGAAAAATATTGTGTTGAACATGAGTGCTGTAAATGCCGTAGATACGGCTGCAGCCGAGCAAATACTTCATATTCAGCGGGATTTTTACGAGGCGAATGCGTCGTTTGTAAGCTGCTGTGTTAGTGAAGAGGTAGAAGCTTTTTGGCAGAAAATGAACTTTTAGAGCTCCTGAATGTTGCGCCCACCGAAAGCGAAGCTGCCGACATTGTACAGATGGAAGAAATAGAAAGAGAGTTAATGGATGACGACGTGCTGGGATGACAATAATTTTTAAAATGTGTTTAGAATAAATGTTTGCGGTAACCATATTGGGTAATAATTCTGCGGTTCCGGCTTTCGACAGGCATCCTACCAGCCAGGTGCTGACAACAGCGGCAAGGAGCTTTTTGATCGATTGCGGAGAAGGTACACAAATACAACTCATCAATTATAAGGTAAGGCGCAGCCGCATTTCACATATATTTATCTCTCACCTGCATGGCGACCATTACTTTGGCCTGATAGGGTTGATCAATTCTTTTGCCCTGCTCGGCCGCCAGCAAGACCTTACCATCGTAGCCCCTGAAGCTTTACGCCAGATCATAGAGCTGCAATTAAAGGTAGCCGACACCAAGCTATGTTTTAATCTTCATTTTATTGCTATAACTCAAAGCTGTCTTTTATTACAATTGCCTGATATTGAAGTTAGCTGCTTCAGAACAGATCACCGTATCGAATGCTATGGTTTTGTTTTTACGGAAGTGCGTAATCGCAGGCGACTGGATATTGCAAAAGTAAAGGAGCATCATATTCCGGTAAGTTTTACGACAACCTGCAAAGAGGAGAGGATTACCAAAGCGAAGATGGAACGGTTATAAAAACGAATGGCTGACGATAGCCGCACCCCATCCTAAAAAGTATGCGTTTTGTGCAGATACGCGATACGACGAGCGGATCATAGAACATATACGGGGCGCCGATATGATCTATCATGAAACCACTTATCATGATGCATTGGCCGAAATTGCCATAACGAGGTTTCATTCAACTACCCGTCAGGCCGGAAAAATTGCTCAGCTGGCCGGCGTTAAAAAATTGCTGATCGGCCATTTCAGTAGTAAGTATGATACCCTTGAAGAATTTGAAAGCGAGACAAGGGAGGTATTTCCCAATACTGATTTGGCGCTGGAGGGGTAAGTTACCTGATGCCATAGCGGTTAGCACACAAATAATCCCTTAATAGCCAACGCGGAAAAGCTCTATTTTATATGAAAAATGACTTTTTGAAAATTTTTAGCTGCCTGCTTTTAGCGTTATCGGTTTTTACTTCCTGTAGCAATAAAAAGGAAGTGCTGGAAACCGAAAATCTATCGGAATATTTGCCCCTGCAGGTGGGAAAATATATTACTTACAGGCTTGATTCTACTGTGTTTACTTTAAGCGGTACCCGAACCGAGGTGCATAAATACCAGGTAAGGCATACTGTTATAAACGAAATACCGGATGATGCGAACCACAAAACCTATTTGGTTCAACGGGCAATAAACAATGAAGCGGCAAGCGGTGCCTGGGTAAACAACGGTTCCTATTATATCACACCCGGCGAAAAGAGTATTGATGTGATTGATAATAATATGCGTGTTACTGTATTGCATGCGCCGTTAAGGGCCAATTTTAGCTGGAACGGGAATAGCAGGCTTCCTTCAACGCCTACGAACAACTGTTCGATTTTAGTATCGTAGGCAGCGAGATCAATAAATGGGATTTCAAGTATAGTGGTACGGGCAGCTTTTCTTATGGAGGAAAGGACTACCAGAATGTGTGGACAGTAGAGCAGCACAGCGATTCGTTGAATATACCGCCTACGCAGAGTTCGGTGATAGGATTTATGGAAAAATCAACTGAAAAATATGCGAAAGGAATTGGATTGATTTTTAAGAACTTTCAATTATACGAATACGAAGTGAGCAATGGCTCTGCTGCAGCTCAATATAAGGGATTTGGAATCACCCAATGGATGATTGACCATAACTGATTAATTGTGCCACAAAACTGTAGCATTGGGGTAATAAAAAGGTAAAAGTGTTGCAATTCCCTGGCCCTGGTGGCGCGCCTGGCTGCCTGGAAACTTATATAATTGATCCTGATTGTATAATACCTCCTCCGATAACATCATCTCCTTCGTAAAAAACAGCACTTTGCCCCGAGCAATGCCTTTTACATTCTGGTAAAAGCTTACACGCATATTAGCCCCTTCCTGGTAAAGATTGCTAAGCGCCCCGCTGTCTTTATAGCGGATCTTGGTAGTGGCTTCCATACCCGGGGAGATCATATCGTACTTGATCATATTCAGTTTGCCCACAGTCATTTCGTTCCTGTCCAGGTCGGCTTCGTCACCTAATGTTACGGTATTGTCAACGGGGTCAATTTTGGTTACAAAGGCGGGTTTGCCCAGGGCTATATCCAGTCCTTTGCGTTGCCCTATGGTGTAAAAAGGATAGCCTTTGTGCTTGCCTAAAATATTACCTTCCTTGTCTACGAAATTTCCGCCGTTCACTTTTTCCTCAAGTCCTTCCACACGGCGTTTTAAAAACCCACGGTAATCATTGTCGGGAACAAAGCATATTTCATAGCTCTCGCTTTTTTAGCCAGTTCGGGATAGCCGTAATCAATAGCCATCTGGCGGATTTCAGTTTTATGATAGCCGCCCAGGGGTAACAAAGTTCTGCTCAGAAGGTCTTGTTGCAGCCCCAGAGTACATAGCTTTGATCTTTTGTATGATCTACCGCTTTGCTGATCACATACCTGCCGTTATCATGCTGGCGGATTTTAGCGTAATGTCCGGTTGCAATGAATTCGCACCCCAGCGCATCAGCCCTTTTGAGCAGCGCCCGCCATTTTATATGGGTATTACAAAGCACGCAGGGGTTGGGAGTTCGTCCCGCAAGGTATTCTTCCACAAAGTCATTCACTACAAAATCTCCGAATTCCTCGCGTATATCTAATATAAAATGCGGAAAGCCATGTTGTACCGCGGCCATCCGTGCATCATTAAAACTATCTACATTGCAGCAGCCGGTTTCTTTTTGCTGCCACCGCTTTGGGCATAATCCCAGGTTTTCATGGTAATACCTACCACATCGTATCCTTCATGGTGCAGCATAAGGGCCACAACGGTACTATCGATACCGCCACTCATAGCCACCAGAACTTTCCCTTTTTGCTCATTTTCCTAAAAATTAAGGGGCAAAGATACGATTTTGACCTGACGCGCTTATTCCGGCCGGAAATGGTCGCTATAGGCCTGGCCGTACCTACCCGCATTTCTTAACACAAAAACGAATATTTTGTTTAACGGCACAATTTTTACGGTATTTTGATGTTTGTATCCTGATATTTGCTTTTTGTTATTTAAATTGCTTGTCCAATTTTTTAAATATTATTAAAACTGAGTACTATGATTAAAATGCAGGTTATTGGCCGCCTGGGGAAAGATTGTTTGGTAAACAATGTGAATGGCAGAAATGTGATCAATTTCACAGTAGCCCACTCGGAAAGGTTTAAAGACAGCCAGGGAAACCAGCAGGAAAAAACAGTTTGGGTAGATTGTGCTTACTGGACCGACCGCACAGCGGTAGCCCCGTACCTGGTAAAGGGTACGCAGGTGTTTGTAGAAGGCCAGCCGGAAGTAAGAACCTTTACCAAAAGTGACGGTACAGCCGGAGCGGCTTTATCCATGCGCGTAAGAGAGGTGCAGTTATTAGGCAGCAAGGCTGATGGCGGAGCGCCTGTGCAGCCGCAATCTTCGGGTTATGGTTCAGGCTCATCAAATACAGCATCTTCCAACACTTCATCTGTAAACGATTTTAGCGAACCGGTGGATGACCTGCCCTTCTGATAAAATGAATTGATAACTTATAAAGAGATTGTTTCATATTTATGCGACAATCTCTTTTTATTACCTAATTGCATATCATGTACTTGAGGAAGGTAGACGCCCCTTTTAAAGCTTAGACAAACAATTATGGCATTTTATTGCAGGGGTACATATTTTCAATATAGAAGATGCCGTCAAATATCCTATTCCATCTTTCTTTACGATATTCATGAGAAAAACCTTTCATCAGAAATGGTTGTAATCTGTTTGCGTCTCTGAAATTCAAAAAGGCATAAGGAAACTTTTTTTGCTTAACCCATTTCTCCAGGCCTTCTTCTGTGTTAAAATCAATTGTATAAGTTGTATCTACAGTAATCCGCCCTGCCGAACCGGTAGCAGATGTAAACCCTAACACATATGTTTGTGCATTCCATGAAGCATTGCTGGTAAAATAGGTACCCATACTTTTTGCAGAATGTTCGTGCCCGCTAACCCGGTCAGTATATTTTGCAATATGCCAATTGTGGGCCCAAACAATTAGCTTTTGTTCAGGGTATTTGTATTTTAGAAGCCATTCTAAATTGCGGGCCATCTGCTCATCCCGGGAATTCATGACCGCTGCAATATTTTTGCTCAATTGAGCTAAAATCTGGTCGTTTAATGCAAGCAGATTGTCAAGGATCAGTATCCAATAGCTGTTTTTCGGGATTCGTGCCAGGCATTCTTTTTAATCGTAATTAAAGCCGGTTTTAATGGCACAAAAACGTCTTTGCGTATATCCTCGGTTTTTTTGAAACCGTTTAATAAAGTGTCTAATGCCGGTAAAAATGTAGTTCTGTAATAGCTGGAGTTGGTATAGGGATCTTCAGTGCAAGGAGTACGCTGTCCAGGTCTTTCCTGAGATTGTTTTTACTGAATGCTAATACCAGTTGGCTATCAAATCCACTTAAGGTTAATGGTTGGCGAGTTTTATAGGATTGAGGTATATAGGTGTAAAATAAGTCGGCACAGGCGTCGCATTGGGTCCATATTCTAAAAATATTCTTGCTTAGGAAGCTGTCAATTGATGGAGATTGTTTGTTCAGTTGCTCCCAGCCCCGGGTAAGCCCGTAAATATCACTTTCAAATGCAAGCACATTGAAGCCTTTTTTTCTCATGCAGGTATTTGACTAATCTTGTTTTTGCCAAAAAGCAGGGGCATCTCCATGATCCTGTTCGCCGAGCATTACTATCCTCGACTCGCCGATTGCATCACCAATAGTTTTCAGGTCATCGTAGTTTGGTATACCGGAATCAATACCGTTAATGGGTTTAATATGTGTATTTATATATTCATCAAGGCCTTGATACTGGCAGCCTGAAAGAGCCACGAGTAATGAAAGTAATAGAAGAAAAGGGTTCAATTAAATTCGATTTTTACATTCAAAATTAATTGATTAAAAAGTTAGTCGGTATAATAGGAATTTCAATGAAAATAGGATGCAGAGTAAAGACACCCCCGGCTGCTTAGGCGCAGCAGTTACTAAAAAATACCGGAAAAGCTTAATGCTCCGCTTTAGCGGAGCATTTTCAAAGGTAAATCGGATTGTATTCCGACTCAAGCTATGCGGCATGTTTACTTCCTAGTCAAGTGGTCTTCTGCCCGATATAAGGTTATATAAAATAACGATAATGGCAATTACCAACAAGATATGCAAAAGGTATCCGGTGCTGATTCCGGGCACTATATTAAGCATACCTAACAACCATATAACAATGCAAATAACCGCAACTAACCATAGGATACTTCTCATGACTTACTTTTTTAAAGGTTTATTATTAGTCAATAGCATATTCTATGCCTTTTTGGATTTTGTATATCTTTTTTTTATGAATGGGGTGTAAATCCCGGGAGATCAGCAAAGCACCATCAAACATGACCGGGGTATTGTAGTGGCTCCGGGTTCAGTATTTTATTGTTTCTTTGTTCGATGCAAACGCAAACATATCAATACAATCAGCTATATAATTTTACCGTGGCTGTTTTCAATAAAATGGGGTGTTCGCCCGAACAATCTGAAGCAGCTGCCCACGTGCTGCTTGCTGCAGACCTGAGGGGTGTTGACTCTCATGGTGTAGCCCGTTTAAGCGGTTATATAAGACTTTGGGAAGCTGAAAGGGTAAATGCCCGGCCCGGTATAAAAGTGATACATGAAACGCCTTCTACCGCGGTGGTAGACGGAGACAGGGGACTGGGACTGGTGGTAGCACCATTTGCTATGAAAATAGCGATAGAAAAAGCCCGCAATGTGGGTACAGGTTGGGTAAGTGTGCAAAACAGTAATCATTATGGTATTGCCGCAGTGCACGCCATGATGGCTTTAGAACATGATATGATCGGCATTTCCATGACCAATGCAAGCCCGCTGGTAGCCCCACATTTTCTACTGCCAAAATGCTGGGTACTAACCCTATCTGCGTAGCCGCGCCGGCCGGGGAGCAGCCTCCTTTGTGATGGATCTTGCCACCACTACAGCGGCTAACGGTAAACTGGAGATTTTACAAAGGAAAAACCAGGAAGCCCCGAAGGATGGGTGCAGGATGCGGAAGGTAATTCAACTAAAGACGCCAATATTCTGAAAAAGGAGGGGCTTTACTACCGTTGGGCGGCGATCGGGATCATGGAAGCCATAAAGGGTATGCGCTTGGGGCAATGGTGGATATTTTTTCTGCCCTGCTGAGTGGCGCCAATTATGCTCCCTGGGTGCCGCCTTTTCCTGCCTATGTGCCTATGCCTGCCAAACAACCCGGAAAAGGCATCGGGCATTTTTTCGGGGCAATGCGGGTGGATGCTTTTCGGCCTGCTGCCGAATTTAAACGGGATATGGACGACTGGATCAACGGGTTCAGAACGGCGGCCACGCTGCCCGGTCATGATAGGGTATTGGTACCTGGCGACCCCGAGCGGGAGATGGAGCAGGAAAGAAAAAAAAGTGGCATCCCGCTGTTACCTGCCGTGGTAGAGGATCTGAAGCAGCTGGCGGATAAACTGGGCGTTAGCTGGATCAGCTAGACAGGTTTGATCATAGCACTCCGTAATGTGACCGGTACACGACAGTAACCGGCAAAACTAGAGGCTGTTGTATGTCAATGATTTTTTGCGGGGCTAGTCAGTACTGGCGTATATTTGCAACCCGATTATCAAAAAGTTTTTTAAAATAACGATATTTCACGCACAGGAAACGCCCAGTTATAACTTTCCATATAAGGGAATATATGCTGAGGTGTTCCATTCGACCACTGAAAATATAAATTAGTATAGGAATGAAAGTAATGAAGTTTGGCGGCACAAGTGTGGGTAAACCCGAGCGCATGAAGCATATTGCGTCGCTGCTGCAAAAAGAAACCGAACCTGCTTTAGTAGTGCTTTCTGCACTATCCGGAACCACCAATGCCCTGGTATCTATCGGTAACCATATTGCTGCCAACGACAGGCATTCGGCACTGCAAACGATCAATAATCTGCAGGAGCATTATTATAATTTTATAAAAGAGTTGTTGCAGTCAGAAACCACCTACAACAAAGCAAAATCCATTGTAGATGAGCATTTCGATTTCTTACATATTATTCTTAAAATATCTTTCAGTGAAGCACTGAGCAAAGATATCCTGGCCCAGGGCGAGCTATTGTCTACTAAAATATTCTCCTGCTACCTGGAAGAAATAGGAGAGTCTTTCGCTTTGCTGCCTGCGCTGGAGTTTATGAGCATTGATGAGAACGAGGAGCCTCAAATTGGTTCGATCCGTACCCGGTTGACACAATTGATCAGCCAGAATAAGGATAAGAAAATTTTGGTTACCCAGGGTTATATCTGCCGCAATGCAAGAGGCGAGGTTGACAACTTAAAGCGCGGTGGAAGCGATTATACTGCTTCACTGGTAGCCGCAGCTATCAATGCCTCGGTATGCGAAATATGGACGGATATTGATGGCATGCACAACAACGATCCGCGTATTGTAAATAAAACAGTACCGGTAGAGCAACTCAGTTTTGATGAAGCTGCGGAGCTGGCATATTTTGGAGCAAAGATCTTACATCCGGCATCTATATGGCCGGCACAGCAATATAAAATACCCGTAAAACTGCTCAATACAATGGAGCCTGAAGCCAAAGGCACATTGATCACGCAGGAAGCGTCAGCGGCAGGTGTAAAAGCGGTTGCGGCAAAGGATAACATCATAGCCATTAAAGTAAAAAGCGGCCGCATGCTGCTGGCCTATGGGTTTTTAAGAAAAATCTTCGAGGTGTTCGAAAAGTACAAAACGCCTATCGATATGATCACCACATCGGAGGTTGCCGTATCGCTTACGATCGACAACGACGAGTATTTAAAGCCTATTATTAAAGAGCTGGAAGTGTTGGGTACTGTAGAGGTAGACGAGGGGCAGGCTATTATATCTGTAGTGGGACATAATATTAATGAAACGGAAGAAATTATTAAAAAACTGTTTGGTTCTATAAGAAACATACCTATTCGTATGGTTTCTTATGGCGGTAGCAGGCACAATATTTCTTTACTGGTTGCGGCAGAACATAAAATACAGTTATTGCAGCAGCTGAACAAAGGTATGTTTGGGTTAAACTAAAAGCCGAAACGATTGCGGGGTATGTTTTTAATGGTGCGGGATTCATTCCCGCACTTTTGTTTTTGAGGTTTGTTTTATAAATTAGGACAATAAACATATTCATGTGAATTGGTTGCGTAATATTTTCAGGAAAAAAAAACAGGAGCTGCCTAAGAGAAAGATTTATTGCATCCCCGGCTTTGGCGCCGACGATAAAATTTTTAATAACCTCCGTATTGATAACGCAGCGCTTGTTTTTATTAATTGGCTGAAGCCGTTGCCCAGAGAGCCATACAAAGATTATGTGTTGCGTATGGCCGAAAAGATACAGGAAGACAACCCTGTTATTATAGGTGTGTCTTTTGGCGGTATGGTGGCCCTGGAAATAGCTAAGATACGCCCGGTTAAGCAGGTTATATTGGTGTCCAGCATAAAAATACCGACGAGCTGCCCCGTAAATGGAAGCTGATAGGAAAGCTGCGGCTCAACCATATTTTCCTATAAAAAGAATACAGGCCAATGAACGCTTTTTTGCAATGGCTAATAAACGCCTGGGGGCTTTTACCAAAGAAGAGCAGGAGTTTGCCAATAACTATAGACGGATCATTGATAAAGATTACATGATATGGGCGTTAAACCAGATCCTGAACTGGCGTAATGCCGACTTCCCGGCGAACGTAGTGCATATACATGGCGATGCCGACCTTATTTTCCCTATAAAACCCCTGAAGCCTACGCATATAATCAAAGGCGGTACACATATGATGATCGTTAACCGTGCAGCTGAGATAAGCGCTATTATAAATGAAGTGTTGAAAGGTGTTTAATAATGATCTACGATTATTTCGTAGTTTGTTGTTCTGGTCGTATATTTATGGAGTGAAAACTTTCTTTACGCTTGCGTTGGTTTTATTAAGCTTTTTGTCAGGTGCTCAAACTAGACTGACCGGCTTGGTGCTGGATGCGGAAAGCAGCAGCCCGGTTGCCGGAAGCTCTGTATTTATAACCAATACTTCGCTGGCCGGCGTCACTAATAAAGACGGGTATTTTGAGATACCCGATATTCCGCCGGGGATATACAGGTTGGTGATTACCCATGTAGGTTTTGAAACGGTTACCTACGACTTTTCTACCGAAAAAATGCCGGGCAAGCTTAAAGTGATAATGAAGCCCAAAATGGTATCCATGGAGCCGGTAATAGTAGGCGGCTATATAACAGAGACCTGGGAGAAATGGGGCAAAACTTTTACAGAGTATTTTATTGGTTTGTCTGATAACTCTATGAGAACAGTTATTAAAAATCACCAAACATTGCGTTTTCGCTTTTATAAAAAGTTGAACAAGCTGGAAGTAGTTGCCAACGAACCGATCATCATAGAAAATAAAGGCCTGGGGTACCGACTGGCCTACCAGCTGGAGCATTTTGAAATTAACTTTAATGAACGAACCAATTTTTTTGCCGGTTATGTTTTGTTTACCGCTATGAAAGGTAATAACAGCAGGGTAAAGAAGTGGGAAAAAACAGGCTGGAAGCGTACACAGGATCTATGATGCATTTCTTCAGATCGGTTTATGAAGGAAACAGCCTGGAGCAGGGTTTTGAAGTGCGAAGGGTAAAAAAGCTCCGCAATACAGAGAAAGACCGCGTACGGGCATTGTACCGGCAACACCGGGGAAGCCCGTTTCAAGATTCCTCGGCCTACTACGAGCAAATACTATCTCAAAAGGATTTTACCTACGAGTATGGCGCCCGGTTGACCGTAGATAGTTTCCGTTTGGTGCAAAACGGGCAAAGAGCGGTAACCTGGCCCGACTATCTGCAAATCACCAATAAAGATAAGATAGAAGAGCAACGCGCTATCTGGATCATCACCTCGAACGCAGATCTAGGTACCCGGCAAGGTCATTGATCCTGTTGCAAAACGAGCCCGCACTGGTGATTGATGCCAATGGCAACTGGTATCCGCCCCAGGGTTATTGTCTGAATGGTACTGGGGATGGAGCGAAAAGGTAGGCAATATGCTCCCGCTCAACTATTGGCCCCCGTAGCAAGCAGCGGTAAACGTTAACCCTGTATATAATTTTGTAACTGGCTGATCGTTTCTTTTTGTTGAAGAATTGTTTCGGTAACCACATCACTTATGGAAATAATGCCCGAAAGCTTATCTCCGTCAAAAACGGGCAAATAGCGTATGTTCTTGTTAGACATGAGCTGCATGCAAAGCTCCACGGTGTCTTCGGGTTTTACAGTTGGCAAATCGGTAGACATGATTTCTCCTACGGTTATTTCATCTGAATGGCGGCCTTCGAGTATTACTTTGCGGGAATAGTCCCTCTCTGTTAATATTCCTGTGTATTTTTCTCCATCGAGTACAACCAGCGAGCCAATGTTCTTGTCAGACATGATCTTTAACGCATCATACACTTTAGTGTCTTTTTGTACAGAAACCGCATTATTCCCCTTCCTGGCAAGAATGGTAGATACTTTGCCCATAGTAGTATTGATTTAAGTATGGCTAATATACCAAAAAAAAACATACCACGAGTTAGCGGGGCATTCCAAATTGTTGCTCCAAACAAATACCGTTATCATATGTCGCTCCCGGCGAAGCCTGCGATCTCTTTCTAAATTCAGGAGATGCTCCGGCTGGCATAGATGATGGCGGCAATTCGGAGGATGCATCCAGTTATCAGCGTAAGCAGGCTAAACTGTTGCTTCTGTCTCAACCATTCCGTAATCCCTGATCACATTATACAGCGTGCCTCTTTCTACCGGCCTTCTCCTGGCTTGCTTGATCAATACCACCAGCTCTTCAGTGGTCATAGAAGGTGTTTGCTCTTCAGAACCGGCCATGGAGTAGATCTTCGTCGTGTCGTCAATAGTACCGTCAATATCATTTACGCCAAATGACAGGGCTAATTGTGCATTTTGTCTGCCGAGCATCGGCCAATAGGCTTTGATATGCGGAAAATTGTCCAGGTAAATCCGGGCAATAGCATACATTTTCATATCTTCTATTAGCGAAGATTCGGCTACATGGCTCATATCATTGTCGCCGTTCCTGAATTTAAGCGGAATAAAGGTGTTAAAGCCATTGGTTTTATCCTGGAGGTCGCGCAACCTGCTCATGTGATCGATACGGTGCTCATACTTCTCAATATGGCCAAAAAGCATGGTGGCGTTCGATTGCATGCCCAGCTCATGTGCCGTTTGATGGATGTGCAGCCAGCCTGTTCCGTCAATTTTATCGGCGCAGATCTGCTCTCGTATTTCAGGTGCAAAATTTCCGCGCCTCCGCCGGGTAAGCTCTCCAGGCCGGCATCTTTCAGGTATTGCATGCCTTCCTGTACTGTTTTTTTAGCTTTGCGGAACATATAATCGAGCTCTACAGCAGTAAATCCTTTGATATGCAGATCGGGGCGATGCGCCTTGATACTGCGCAGCAGTTCGGCGAAGAATTCCAGGTTCATTTTGGGGTGAACACCGCCAACAATATGTACCTCGGTTACGGATCATTGTCGTACTTTTTAACGATATCCATCATTTGCTGCAGCGAGAGCTCCCATGCCTCATCGCGATATGCATATAAACGGCTGTAGCTACAAAAATGGCAGGAGTAAACACAGGCGTTCGTAGGTTCGATATGGAAATTGCGGTTAAAATAGGTGATGTCGCCATGTTTTTGCTCCCTCACATAATTGGCCAGCGCACCTGCAAAAGCCAGGCTGGCATGCTCAAAAAGATATAAGCCATCTTCATCACTGATTCTTTGCCCGTTATATACTTTGTTGGCAATTTCCTGAAGTGCACTATCAACGTTGGGTAGGGTATTCGCGATCATCTGCTAAATTAAATGAGGTGCAAAGATAAAACGGATTTAAGGTTGAAAGGTTCAAAATGTAATGATTCTTGTCATATTTCTTTATACCTCCTCTATTATAGAAGTACCTGCAGATTGATCGCCGCTGGTCCATTGCCAGGTTTCGTGCAGCCTGATTTTGCCATCAGGTAATATTTCCGGCACCGAAGAGCAGGTTCCTGTCATGAGTTCCCCTTTGTCGTTCACCTGGTGGTACCGCATATCTATTTTACCATTCTCATCTACCAGGCCGATGAGATGCCCTGACTGTATTTTCCCTCCGCTATAACGGGCTGTCAGGATATTTCCCTCTTGTACATAATAAAAAAGGGTTTCATCGGAGGTTTGACCGTTTGGGGTATTGCTTACCGGTTTGAATGTTTTGTTATTATAATTGATCATGATAAATAAAAATAGCATAAATGACCAGCCTGGCTTATTTGTTTATTATTTTTATTTAGATTCGTTGGATTGTTGTATAGCATTACCGAACGGTGGGCCGGGCGTAGCCAATTCAGTTAATACTAGCACTGTCGCCGGTTCAATAAAAATATTTTATGTCAATAAAATTTAAACTGACTGTATTAAGTTTTTTCCAGTTTTTTGTTTGGGGTGCCTGGTTAACCACTTTAGGTTCTTACGGTTTTGGGTTTAAGGGCTGGACAGGACAGGAGTTTGGCGTAGTATTTATGACGCTGGGGTTGGGCTCGCTGATTATGCCGGCGCTTATTGGAATTATTGCCGACAGGTGGATGAATGGCGAACGCTTGTATGCGCTGATGCACATTTTGTATGGCATTACGCTTTTTATTTTGCCGGCAATTGATGCTCCTTCTTCTTTTTCTGGGTGCTGTTGCTAAGTATGTGCTGTTATATGCCCACCATTGCACTGTCAAATGCACTTTCTTACCGCATTTTGATAGATAACCAGCTGGATGTAATTAAAGTTTTTCCGCCTATACGTGTTTGGGGTACGGTGGGTTTTATTGCTGCGATGTGGATCACTAACCTGGTGAGCGACCCGCAATCGCCGCTGGAAGCGGGAAAAACGCTGGGCGAAAAATAAGCGCCATTACCGGCCATGCCGTTAATGCTAACCAGTTTTACATAGCAGGAGTGTTTGCGGTGCTGCTGGGCCTGTACGCGTTGACGCTTCCCCAATGCCCCCGAAAATAAAAGCAAGGGCTCTATATCCTGGGCAGAAAAGCTCGGGTTAAATGCTTTTAAATTGCTGGGGAATTACAAAATGCTGATCTTTTTCTGTTTTCAATGTTTTTGGGAGCAGCCCTGCAGCTAACGAATATGTATGGCGATACTTATTTGAAAGACTTTGAAAATATACCCAAGTATGCCGATTCGTTTGTAGTACGTTATTCTACCATGATCATTTCCATATCACAGATTTCGGAAACACTATTTATACTGGCCATTCCTTTTTTTATGAAGAAGTTTGGTATAAAGAAAGTGATGCTGATATCGATGTTTGCCTGGGTGCTGCGCTTTGGCCTGTTTTCGTATGGTAACCCCGAAGGCTTTTTCTGGATGATTGTGCTTTCGAATATCGTGTATGGAATGGCGTTCGATTTCTTTAATATCTCAGGTTCTTTGTTCGTGGAAACCTCTACCGATAAGCAGATCCGCTCTTCTGCCCAGGGTCTTTTTATGATGATGACCAATGGTTTTGGATCTATCATGGGTAGCCTCCTAAGCGGCTGGATGATCGATAAATTTTATTTATTGCCCGATGGTACGAAGAACTGGCCGGGCATTTGGATGGTTTTTGCCATTTACGCCCTGGTGGTGGCAATATTTTTCGGCATTTTGTTCAGGCACAAGCATAACCCGGCCGAACTGCAGCCGATAAAGCATTAAGTAAACGCCTGTAAGCGATAGAATGGCAGCCTGCTATGGGGCAATTGACATTTTCTGCACAACAAAATGCCACAATTGCTGTTATTTAGTTTTAGGAGCTAAATTTGTTACCTGCTTAGCATTAAATTATTAAAAACTTTTAAAACTATCATAATGGCAAAAGAATTTAACGACGCAAACTTCCAGGCGGAAGTTTTGGATTCAGATAAACTAACTGTAGTGGATTTTTGGGCAGAATGGTGTGGTCCTTGCCGCGCTATCGGCCCGGTAATTGAAGAATTATCTAAAGAGTACGATGGGAAAGTAAATATCGGTAAAGTAAATGTGGATGTAAATCCTCAGGTATCAATGGATTACGGTATTACTTCTATTCCTGCTATCTTATTTATAAAAAATGGCCAGGTAGTAGATAAACTGGTAGGTGCGCAACCTAAAGGTAATTTTGTGAAAAAGATCGAATCGCACCTGAACTAAGTTTTTTTGGTTTTGTTTTATTGTTTTAAGAGCCCCGCCTGTAATACAAGCGGGGCTCTTTTATCGGCGTTACCTCCATAGCAGGCTGCCATCGCCATAACTCAAAAACCTGAAGTCGTTCTGCAGGGCGTAATCATATACTTTTTCCAGTTTTCGCCAATAAGGGCGGCCACCAGTAAAAGAAGGGTGGAGGAGGGCTGGTGAAAGTTGGTTACCAGTCCGTCAACCATTTTAAAAGTGTAGCCCGGCGCAATAATGATCTGTGTCTTAGCGATCAGCCTGCTGTTGGCCGTTCGCGATAAAAGTTCAGTAACGCGTGTAGCGCTTCGGTTTTTTCGGGGAGCAATGTATGCTCATAGGCTTCCCACTGGTTGAGGGAAGGCAGTTCGTTTTCGAAAGCCTGCGGGTTGTTAATGATCCGGGCTCCCAGCCAGTACAGGCTTTCCAGCGTTCTTAGCGAAGTTGTGCCTACCGCAACGAGGGGTTTCCCGGCTTTTTGTATTAATAACTCAATTAATCCCCTTTCTACCTCAATAAACTCTGCATGCATTTCATGCTCCTGCATTGTTTCTGCCTTTACAGGTTTGAATGTGCCTGCGCCTACATGCAGGGTTACGAAGCCGGTATCAATACTTTTTGCTCCAGTGATGCTAAAACTTCGGGGTAAAGTGCAGCCCGGCAGTAGGCGCAGCCACCGACCCGTCGTACCGGGCAAAAACAGTCTGGTAGCGGTTTTTATCATCGGCGGTTTCATCCTCTCTTTTAATATAGGGAGGCAATGGTACATGCCCCGCATGATGTAATACCTCTGCAAAGCTAAAGCTCCCATTCCAGGTCAGCTCAATCACAAAACTATCGTTTCTTTTTTCAACCAGTTGGGCTTCCAGTGTATAGGAGGTAGTGCCGGTTGTAAAGGGCAGGTGCAATATTTGCCCGTTTTTCCATTTGGATGCGCCGCCCACCAGGCAAAGCCATTGTACCCTGCTGGTTTGGTTCATAGCTGTTGTAATGTCGGGATACATTTCATGGGGCTGCAGGCAAAATACTTCAATAATGCTCCCGGTATCTTTTTTAAATAGCAACCTGGCTTCTACCACCCTGGTATTGTTAAAGATCATTACTGTTTCTACAGGTATATACTCCGCTATATTCCTGTAGATATCTGTTTGTATATGCCGGTTCTTAAAAACCAGTAACCGTGCGTCGTGCCGGTTTTCCAATGGATGAAATGCTATTTTTTTTCGTCGGGAAGGCTGTAGGTGAAATCTTTTATAGAAAGATGCTTGGGATGCATGGAGGATGAGTTAACAAGTTGAAAAGTTTTAAGATTGAAAAGTTAACCCGCTTGTTCGGGTGAATGTTGCAGTTTTCTAACTGTAACATCTAATCAACCTACACATAATTCAGCAAAAATATTGCGTTACAGCTTATATCATTTCGAACAAAAATTTAAAAGTTAAGGTGAAAAATAATAGAAATCTAAGGGATTTCATGTTTAAATTCTGTTTTAGCTAAACTTGTGTAGCCGTACCTCTAATAAACTTGTTAACAATTCAACATAATAAACGCAGCAAATTTCCTGCTTTTTAACCATAAATACACCAGGGATACTACAAAAGCAGTGTTTTTGAACATTTCCACTTTTTTAATACAGTAATTCACATCATATTCACATCATTTTTATGTGTTGGGGCTAAAAATGCCTGAAATCCTTTGCTGTAAAGGGTTTCAGGCAAATTGACTTTGTGGATAAATCAAAAATGCTAAAATTTGGTAGGTAAGTGGGAAAAAGTGTTACTTTGTGTTAGTTTAGTGCATTAAATAACAGTTATTTCATTTATGACAGGCTTCCTCGGAGAATTTGAGGCTACGGTTGACGCCAAGGGCCGATTTCTTTTACCAGCTGGATTTAAAAAGCAGCTGGCGGAAGGAGATGGGGAAAAGTTTGTCGTCAACAGGGGATTTGAAAAGTGCCTCAGTCTGTACCCGCTCAGTTCCTGGAAGCCTATTGCCGAAAAGGTAAATGCGCTGAATGATTTTGATCCGAAAGTTCGCCAGTTTAAGCGTTATTTTTTAAATGGAGCTACCATGGTAGAACCCGATAGCGCCGGCAGGTTATTGTTGCCCCCTACTTTGAAGGAGTATGCAGCGCTTCAAAAGATATTGTACTGGTGCCAGCCGGTAATAAAATGGAGATCTGGGATAGTGCTAAATACAAAGAGTTCTTTGATTCTTTCACCCGAATCGTTTAGCGACCTGGCAAGCCTTGTAATGGGTGGCGTATAGGTTTAATGGTTTACAAGTTTAAAAGTTGAAAAGTATGGCGAACAAAAAACGGAATAGTCGGAAAGAGAACTCCCCGTTAACGAGTCAACCAGTCAACTTATCAACCAGTCAACCTATTAACTTGTCAACTGATTACCACATACCTGTTCTTTTACATGAAACAATAGCAGGTTTAGCTATAAAGCCCGATGGTGTTTATGTAGACGGTACGTTTGGCGGTGGGGGCATTCCGCCGCTATACTGAAGCAGTTAAATGAAAAGGGGAGGTTATATGTATTTGACCAGGATAGCGACGCTGCGAAAAATGTACCTGATGATAAGAGAGTGGTTTTTATTCCACAGAATTTCAGGCATATGCAGCGCTTCCTGCGCCTCCAGGATGTAGCAAAGGTAGACGGAATTTTAGCAGACCTTGGGGTGAGCAGTCACCAGTTCGATGAAGCCGACCGGGGATTTAGCATCCGCTTTAATGCAGATATGGATATGCGGATGGACAGGCGGCAACCGGTTACAGCGTTTGAAGTGGTTCAGCAATATACAGAAGCGCAACTGCATAAGCTGTTCGAGCAATACGGAGAGGTGACTAATGCGAAGACACTGGCAAAAACAATCGTGTCGGCCCGTAATGTAGTGTCACTCAAAACAATAGATGGATTTAAGAATGCATTAAGGGATGTAGTGAAGGGGAATCCCAATAAATATTTTGCACAGGTGTTCCAGGCCTTGCGAATGGAAGTAAATGAAGAGATAGTAGTGTTGAAGGAAATGCTGGAACAGTCGGTGGCATTATTAAAACCTGGAGGAAGGATAGCGGTCATCACCTTTCACTCGATAGAAGACAGGGTAGTGAAAAATTTTTTCAGGGAAGGAAGTTTTGAAGAAGTAGAAGACAACCCGTTTATCAATACCCGGCGGGAGGAAGTATTTAAGGTAATTACCAGGAAGCCGGTTACAGCCGGGCAGGAAGAGTTGAAGCGTAATTCAAGATCAAGAAGTGCCAAGTTGAGAGTGGCCGAACGTTTATAGCGTTGAAATAGTATTGGGCATACTTCGTAAAATAAACCATAAAACAGTAGTATGAATGAGCATAAAAATCAGCGGACTAAAGTATATCCTAAGCGATGATGATTTTTATGTGATTCCGTTTCTGCCGACAGGCATCTGACCATTAAAAACAATAAAAATAAACAGATGAAAGAAGGGCCGGTGAAATTTAATTGGAAAAAATGGTTGAATTATCAATCTATTGTAAGGCAGGTGCCTTTCCTTTTTTTCCTGGCTTTTTAGCAGTGGTTTATATCTATAACGGGCATATGGCTGATAAAACGGTTCGCAAGATAAATGCTATGGCCAAGGAGGTTAAGGAGCTGCAGTGGGAGTATAAAAGTTTAAAGAGCGAAGTAATGTTTCGCAGTAAACCCAGTCAATTGTCGAAAGCTTTGCAGCCACTGGGTTTGAGCGAGCTGAATGAAACACCATACGTACTTAAAGATTCGCTGGAAGATTATCTGGCAGGTGTTCAGGAATAAATAGCTGTTATTATTCTTCATCAGGAAGTTGGAAATAATATGGAGGTTAAAAAGGATATATTATGGCGCGTGTATCTATGCTTTATCGGCATAGTGGTGCTGTCTGTAATGGTTCTGGGTAAAGCAGTCGTTATCCAGAAATTCCAGGAGAGCATTGGAGAAGCATGGGCGATAGTATGCACCAGAAGATTGTGGAGATCAATGCAGACAGGGGAACGATATTTAGTGAGGATGGCCAGATGCTGAGTACCTCGCTTCCTCAGTTTGACATATATATGGACTTTAAAGCTGACGGCTTAAGAGATAAGGGTGGCAAAGTGTATAATACCTATATTGATTCTTTTGCTACAGCTATGGCGGATTACTTTAAAGACAAAACAGCTAAAGCATACAGGACGGAATTTGATAAAGCCTATGCTAAAGGCAACCGCTATTACTCTCTTAAGAAAAAGATATCTTTTGAAGATTATAAAGCTTTAAGAGAATTTCCTCTGATTAAACTGGGGAAGAATAAGAGCGGTATTATCGTTGAGCAAACCAGTAAACGCATTGCTCCTTTTGGGTTATTGGCAAACAGAACGATTGGCCTGAGCCGCGAGTATGTAAACAGTGATGGTAAAGTTAAGAAGATGAATGTAGGGCTGGAGATGAGTTATGACAGCCTGCTGAACGGGCGGAGCGGACAGCGTTTGGTACGTTATGCATCAGGTGGCGCCGTGCCGGTACAGGGATTTGAAGTAGAGCCGGAAGATGGCAAGGATATTTATACCACGCTGGATATAAATATGCAGGATGTAGCGGAGACCGCTTTATTGCGCATGTTGCAATCGATACACGCAGAATATGGCACTGCCATTGTAATGGAAACCAAAACAGGTAAAATCAAAGCCATTGCCAACCTGGGGCGTAATGGTAATGATACTACCTTGGGAAAACGATAACTATGCATTAAGGGTAACAGAGCCTGGTTCTACCATCAAGATCGTTAGCTTCCTGGCGTCACTGGATAAAGGCAATGTGAAGCCTGGAGATTTATTTGAAGTTGGAAGCACGGGTAGAATGCAGGTGGGGCCCCGTACTATTACAGATGCACACCGCATGCCTAAACCTGTTTTATCTATAGAAGAGTGCATTGCACACAGCTCCAATGTAGGAATGGGCCGCGTTGCCTTAAAAGCATTTGGTAAAGAACCTACAGAATTTAAAGAATATCTTGATAAATATCACCTCACCAAAAATCACCTATTGATTTAGCTGCTGTACCCAGGCCATACGTTGCGCCGCTAGAAGCTAGTAGTGGAGGGTTAATGAACCTGGTAACGATGGCTTTTGGATACGCAATAAATGTAAGCCCCATACAATTACTGACGCTGTATAATGCAATAGGCAACAATGGTGTAATGGTAAGCCCTTACCTGGTAAACAGCATCAGGAATAACGGCGTTATTATTAAGCAAATGCAGCCCACCGTTTTAGAGCAACAGATATGTAAGCCCGCTACATTGGAAGCGGCAAAAAGCCTTAGAGCTGGTTATAACAGAAGGTTCCGGTAAGGGTGTTTTTAAGGACATGCCTTTCCTGGTAGCGGGCAAAACCGGCACAGCGCAGGTGGCCGACCGCGGTATAGGGTATGCAAACAGGATTTACCAGGCTTCGTTTGCCGGCTACTTCCCGGCTAATAATCCCCAATATTCCTGTATTGTAGTGATCAGGACCAAAGCTGGTTCAGGACTTTATTATGGAGGGCAACTGGCTGCACCGGTATTCAGGGAAATAGCCACCAAAATATATTCTATGTACGTGGATCGCAAAACTCCTAAGATGTATGAAGGAGCTGCCGATAGCACGAATTATTTCTATGCAGGAAATTCAACAGGTATCAAAAATGTACTGGGATTTTTAGATATGAAGTATGTCGATTCGTTGCAGCAGAACAGCTGGGCTACTATGTATGCTACGAATTATAAAAGGATACTGAAGACAAATGTGGTGAAAGATAATCTGATGCCGAATGTGAGAGGAATGGGATTACGGGATGCTATAAAGTTATTGGAGGAAATGGGGCTCAGGGTAAATGCAAGGGGAGCGGAAAGGTAGCAGTCCAGTCGATACAGCCGGGTGCGCCATTCAGGAAAGGGCAATCAATACTGCTAAACCTGGCCTGATAGCAGTTTTACACTTGATCAAAAAATAAATAGGTACGAAATAGTGTTACTACAGGAAATTTTATATAAAACCAGTATGCAGTCGGTGGCAGGCGCTACGGATATTGCGGTTACCGGTATTTCTATAGATTCTCGTACTGTGGAGCCCGGCTATGTATTTGTTTCGTTGAAGGGCGTAGCCGTTGATGGACATCAGTTTATTGATAAAGCCATACAAAGCGGCGCACTTGCTATTGTATGTGAGACATTGCCCGGAAATATTGCGCAAGGCATTACGTATGTGCAGGTAGAAAACAGTGCAGCTGCTGCAGGCATTATGGCGCATAATTTTTATGGCCGGCCCTCTTCGCAGGTAAAGCTGGTAGGCGTTACCGGTACCAACGGTAAGACCACGGTAGCTACCTTGCTGTACCAGTTGTTTAGCGGCCTGGGTTATAAATCTGGCTTGTTGAGCACCGTGCAAAATCATATTGGTAACAAAGTGATAACAGCCACCCATACTACGCCTGATGCAGTACAATTGAACCAGCTATTGGCACAGATGGTAGATGAGGGATGTGCTTATGTGTTTATGGAGGTAAGTTCGCATGCTATTGACCAGCATAGAATTGAAGGCCTGGAGTTTGCAGGCGGCATTTTTACCAATATTTCTCATGATCACCTGGATTATCATAAAACTTTTGATGAATACATCCGTGTAAAGAAACAGTTTTTGACGGGCTGCCTAAATCGGCTTTTGCAATCACTAATATTGATGATAAGCGCGGTACTGTAATGGTGCAAAATACAGCCGCCACCGTTAAAACTTACTCACTGAAAGCCGTGAGTGATTTTAAAGGCAGGATATTGGATAATAGTATTATGGGATTGCATATGCTCGTTGACGAGCAGGAAGTGCATTTTAGGTTAATAGGTTCGTTCAATGCGCATAACCTTTTGGCAGTATATGGCGCGGCCATTTGTTTGGGGCAGGATAAGTACGAGGTGTTACAAACCTTAAGCACTTTGAGCGGAGCCGAGGGCGATTTGAATATACCATTTCTCCTAATGAAAAGGTATTAGCAATTATTGACTATGCTCATACACCTGACGCCCTATTGAATGTACTGGCAACTATTAAAAAATTAAAGAAAGGATTTGAACAGGTAATTACGGTAGCCGGCTGTGGAGGCAACAGGGATAAAACCAAGCGGCCTGTTATGGCTGAAGTGGCTTGTGAATATAGCGACAGGGTGATTTTAACAAGCGATAATCCAAGGTTTGAGGACGCTGCTGAAATTATCAGGGATATGGAGGCAGGCATTCCCGCGGGCGCAAAAAGGAAATGTATTTCCATAACCGACCGTAGGGAAGCGATAAAAACAGCTGTTAGTTTGGCAAACAAAGAAGATATCATATTGGTGGCAGGTAAAGGGCATGAAAAGTACCAGGAAATAAATGGTGTAAAACACCATTTTGATGATAAAGAAGTAGTACAGGAAATATTTGAATTATTAAATAAATAAGTTAAATGGTTGAGAAGTTGAAACGAACAGTAAGGTGGAGCCTTGTCAACAAATCAACTTGTCAACAAATCAACTAAATTATGCTATATCACCTTTTTGAATGGTTTAAGCAACAGGGGATCAACTTCCCCGGAAGGCAGCTTATGGAGTTTCAGACCTTCCGTGTAATGATGGCAGTATTGCTTGCTTTGATCATCACGTTGGTGTATGGCAAAAGATTGATCAACATTCTACGTGCCAGGCTGGTGGGTGAAACAGTGCGGGATTTGGGGTTGGCTGGTGAGCAGGCAAAGAAGGGTACGCCAACTATGGGAGGTATTATCATTATATTAGGTATACTGGTACCTACTTTGCTGTTTGCAAGATTAAACACTGTATATGTATTGCTGATGCTGGCCTGTACCATCTGGCTGGGCATTATTGGTTTTATAGATGACTATCTCAAGCTAAGGGCGAAGCGCCTGGCGCAGGAGCAGGGCGTGACCTATAAGAAAGGTGATAAGGACGGCTTAGCGGGATGGTTCAAGATTTTCGGACAGGTGGGCATCGGTATCCTGGTGGGCTCTGTTTTGTATTTCAATAGTAATGTTAAGATATGGAGGGAATACACAGGTAATCCTTCCAGACCTGAAGTAATCACCAAGATGGTGAACGGAAAGGCAAAGTATTTTGTAGAATCAAAAGAGCCTATTACCACCATTCCTTTTGTAAAAAATCATGAGTTCAATTACTCCAAATTATTGGCATGGTTGCCCGAGTCATTTCAGAAGTATACCTGGGTGCTTTATATCCTGATAGTAATATTTATTATAACAGCTGTTTCGAATGCCTCTAATATTACAGATGGCTTGGATGGACTGGCTTCCGGAACATCGGCTCTTATAGGCGTATTGCTGGGCATTTTTGCCTATGCCAGTGGTAACCTGTATTTCGCTGATTATTTGAATATCATGTATATACCCAACCTGGGAGAGCTGTCTATTTTCCTGGCGGCCATGATAGGGGCCTGTGTAGGGTTCATGTGGTATAACTCTTATCCTGCACAGGTTTTCATGGGCGATACCGGCAGCTTAACCCTGGGAGGTATTATAGCAGCTATTGCTATCATTGTACATAAAGAATTATTGATTCCTATTTTCTGTGGGGTGTTTTTTGTAGAGATATTAAGTGTGAGCCTGCAGGTAACCTACTTTAAATATACCAAGAAAAAAATATGGCGAAGGAAGGCGCATTTTCCTGATGAGCCCGCTGCATCACCATTTTCAGAAGAAAGGTTACCATGAGGCGAAAATTGTAACACGCTTCTGGATCATACAGGTGATGCTCGTAGTAATATGTTTGGTAACGCTTAAACTGCGGTAATAGTGGCAAAAAGCTGGTAATATTAGGTGGGGTGAAAGTGGCGTTGGTGCTGCGGTACTGGCTAAGCAGAAAGGCTATGAGGTGCTGGTTTCTGACGGAAGTTCTTTGAAGGAAATATATCGTAACGAATTAAATGCTGCTGGCATTGAATGGGAAGAAGGTGCACATAGTGTAGGGAGGATCCTCGAGGCGGATGAAGTGGTGAAAAGCCCCGGGATACCCGAAAAAAATGAACTGGTAAAACGGATCCGTGAAAAAGGTATTCCGGTTATAAGCGAGATAGAGCTGGCTTACCGCTATAAAGGAGATAGTAAAATAGTGGCAATAACCGGTAGCAACGGAAAGACCACCACCACGTCGCTGATCTATCATATTCTTACTACGGGAGGGTTGGATGCAGCGCTGGTGGGTAATATAGGGAGTCGTTTGCAAGACAGGTGGCATTGGATCCGCGCCCGGTATATGTAGTAGAGGTGAGCAGTTTTCAACTGGATGATATTATTACATTCAGACCTGATGTAGCAGTGCTCACTAATATTACCGAAGATCACCTGGATCGTTATGATTACAATTTCGAGAACTATATAAAGAGCAAGTTTAGAATAATAGAAAATCAAAAGACCGGCGATTACTTCATTTATAATATGGATGATGAAGTAACCATGAGATATATCGATCAATTCAAAATCAACTCAAACCAATTACCGATTAGTATGGCACACGAAAACAACGGCGCTTTTATTAAGGATGGCGAAATGTACGTTAGAACAGGCGATGATTTTATGTCAATGAGCGTATATGACTTTACGCTAAAGGGTAAACACAATCAATACAATACTATGGCGGGAAGCCTGGCTGGCACCACAATGGAGATTCGCAAGGAGAAAATCCGCGAAGCAGTTCAAACATTCCAGAACCTGGAGCATAGAATGGAACATGTGGCTACCATTCGGGGGTAGAGTTTATTAACGACAGTAAGGCAACTAATATCAACTCCACCTGGTATGCCCTGGAAAGTATGGATAAGCCTACAGTGCTGATTTTGGGAGGAGTTGATAAAGGAAACGACTATAGCCTTTTAATGGATATGGTAAAAGAAAAGGTGAAAGCTATTGTTTGCCTGGGACTGGATAATTTAAAGATTCATGCAGCGTTTGACGGTGTAGTGCCTGCTGTAGTAGATACGGCCAGTGCACAGGATGCTGTAGCTGCGGCTTTCAGTTATTCAGAAAAAGGCGATGTGGTATTATTGAGCCCGGGCTGTGCAAGTTTTGATTTGTTTAAAAATTATGAAGATCGGGGAACCCAGTTCAAGAAAGCAGTAATCGATCTCTAGCATAAAATATCCGGCATCAATTGTCAAGCATCTAGTAACTATAATATGTCTGTAACATCCGAAATATCAAATACAATTCCCTCTACCGATTGGCGTAACAATCTGGACCGTCATACGCGCGGGGATAAAGTAATATGGGCGTTGGTCGTTTTATTGACATTGGTGTCACTGCTGGCAGTGTATAGTGCAACCGGCTCTTTGGCGTATAAAAACTATAAAGGTAATACTGAGATTTACCTTTTTAAGCAGGTGGTGTTTATATTGTTAGGGTTTGGGGTGGTTTATTTTGCGCACCGGGTTAATTATACTGTATATTCAAAAGTGGCGCAAATACTGTTTTTGCTGAGTATACCTCTTCTTATTTATACATTGTTTTTTGGAGCCAAAATAAACGAGGGGAGTCGCTGGATCAAATTGCCTATTATTAATATGACGATGCAAACTTCGGATCTGGCTAAGTTAGCATTGTTTATGTATCTGGCCCGTTTATTAAGCCGGAAACAGCAGGTGATCAAGGATTTTAAAAAAGGTTTTTTGCCCGTTATTTTACCTATTGCTATCACCTGCTTATTCATCGCACCGGCCAACCTTTCTACCGCGCTGCTTTTAGGAGCAAGTTGCATGATCCTGTTGTTTATTGGCCGTGTAGATACCAAACATTTATTAATGGTAATAGGATTGGCATTAATACCTATTACGATGCTTATTATAGCTGCTGTTGCCAGGCATAGTTCAGAAACCGGTGCCGCTTCGGCAGCGGCAACAGAGCAGGTAGAAGGCGCTGCGAAAAAGTCGGGAGGTTTGCTGGTACGGGTGAATACCTGGGTGGGTCGTGTAGAAAATTTTATATACGGAGGTAAAGAAGCCGATAACGACGAAATGTACCAGGTTAACCAGGCGAAGATCGCCATATCAAAAGGCGGTTTTCTTGGAGTAGGCCCCGGCAACAGCACTACCCGCGATTACCTGCCACAGGCTTATAATGATTTCATCTTCGCAATCATTATTGAAGAATATGGGATATTGGGAGGGGCGTTCCTGGTATTTGTGTACCTGGTTTTCCTGTACCGTTGTATCCGGATTTTTAAAAATGTCCATTTGCATTTGGTGCATTCCTGGCTTTGGGATTAAGCTTTACGCTGGCCATACAGGCATTAGCGAATATGGCGGTAACAGTAAACTTATTTCCTGTTACAGGTGTAACACTTCCTTTGGTAAGTATGGGTGGTTCGAGCTTCCTTTTTACCTGCCTGGCCATAGGAATCATTTTGAGCGTGTCCAGGAACGTAGAAAGCCTGGAACCTGCAACTGTAGCGCAGAGCCGGTTACAACAGAAAATAAAGAAGAGCGTGAATAAAAAAATAATCATAGCAGGGGTGGAACGGGAGGACATATTTTCCCGGCGATTGCTATAGCCAATGCGCTGAAGCAAAAGCAGCCTGGTATTGAGTTTTTATTTGTAGGAGCGAAAGGGAAAATGGAAATGGATCGGGTGCCGCAGGCAGGGTACTCTATTGTGGGTATCGACATTGCGGGATTAAACCGTAGTTCTTTGATTAGAATATAGGCTTACCAGTAAAAATTATCAAGAGCTTTTTTCAGGTAAGAAAAATATTTAAAGACTTTAAGCCCGATGCAGTAATCGGGGTTGGCGGATATTCTACATTCCCGGTATTAAAGCAGGCGCAGGCAAAAGGAATTCCCACTTTTATTCATGAGTCTAACTCTTTTGCCGGTAAGTCTAATAAAATGCTTTCAAAAGGGGCAACCCGCATTTTTACCGGCACGGATGGAATGGAAAAGTTTTCCCCGCAGAAAAAATAACCGTTACCGGCAACCCGGTGCGGAAACCCATTGTTGAGGCGATAATTACACGCGAGAAGGCATTGGATTTTTTTGGTCTGCAAACAGGTAAAACCACGCTGTTGGTGGTGGGAGGCAGCCTGGGAGCCAGGTCTATCAACGAGGCGGTGCTCGCCGGCATGAATGAGCTGTTAAAAGCCGGACTGCAGGTAATATGGCAAACCGGTAAAAGCCTGGCAGCCGAAGCTGCACCAGGCGGCAGAACATAAAGAGGTTTGGGCCAATGAGTTTATCGCCAATATGGAATACGCCTATGCAGCGGCTGATATTGTGGTGGCAAGAGCGGGAGCTATGACGGTAGCAGAGATTTGTGTGGTAAAAAAGCCGGCCATTTTTGTTCCTTATCCGTTCGCTGCAGAAGATCATCAAACTGTTAATGCGCAACAACTGGTTAATAAGAATGCAGCATTGATGGTTAAGGATGCCGAGGCCAAAAATAAAGTAGTGAAGATGGCAATAGGTTTGGCTGCCGATAAAAATAAAAGAAACGAGATGAGTGCTAATCTTTCAAAGCTGGCTATAACAGATGCGGCAGAAAGAGTAGCTGATGAGATTTTGAATACGATACAATAAAATGAGCGCTATACGCAAACATATAAATGAGGTTCAAACCATATACTTTATTGGTATTGGCGGTATTGGAATGAGTGCGATTGCCCGGTATTTTCTTTCGCTGGGTAAAAGGTGAGCGGCTACGACCGTACCGAAACGGCGATCACAGCTCAGTTGGAAAAAGAAGGCATTCCTGTACACTATAACGAAGACCTGGATAGTATTCCCAAAGATGCTGATTACGTGGTGTATACCCCTGCCATTCCCAAAGATCATAAAGAGCTTTTGTTTTATCAGAATGAAGGATATGTTGTGGTGAAGCGCAGTGACATCTTACAGGTGATCAGTGAAGGCGCCTTCAATATTTGTGTTGCGGGAACGCATGGTAAAACCACTACCTCAACTATGGTTGCGCATTTATTGCGTCATAGCGGGTATGGCTGTAATGCTTTCCTGGGCGGCATTTCAGCTAATTATGGAACTAATTTCTGGAGCAGCGATAATAATGTTTGCGTTATTGAAGCCGATGAGTATGACAGAAGCTTTTTAAAACTGAGCCCGGATGTTGCAGTTGTTACAGCTACTGATGCGGATCACCTGGATATATATGAGACAGAGGAAAATGTAAAAGAAGCTTTCCGTCAGTTTGCTGCCCAAACAAAGAGAGGCGGATTGTTATTGAAAAAGTCAGGACTTGAACGGGAGATTGTAGCTGACAGAACATTTTCTTACAGCATTCAGGATGATACCGCCCAGGTTCATGCAACCAATATTCGCGTTCACGACGGTGGTTACTCGTTTGATGCCGTGCTGCCAGGCAAGAGAATTAACGATATAAGGCTGAACATGGGGGCATGCACAATGTGGAAAATATGATGGCCGCCATTGGTGTTGCTAATGACCTGGAAATCGAACCGGCTAAAATAGTAGATGCGGTAGCAACATTTAAGGGAGTGAAGCGGAGGTTTGAGTATATCATCAACCAGAAGGACCTTGTTTTTGTAGATGATTATGCACATCATCCCGAGGAATTAAAAGCGTTGATAAATGGTGTAAAAACGCTGTTCCCGGGAAGTAGATACACGCTTATTTTTCAGCCTCATTTGTTCACCCGAACCCGGGACTTTGCCGCAGGATTTGCAGAAGTGCTAGGTGGGGTGGATAATGTCGTGTTGTTACCCATTTATCCTGCCAGAGAGTTACCAATCGAAGGAGTTACGAGCAGCATGATCCTGGACAATGTAGCATCCGAAAATAAGGTACTGTATACCAAAGAGCAATTATTGCACTGGCTTGAAACGGATTTTTCGGTTAACCGGAACAGGGGGCAGGAGAAGTGTTGATAACGGCGGGCGCTGGAGATATAGATAAACTGGTAGAACCAATAAAACAGATTTTAACAAAGTAAGGTGAGAAAAAAGAGAGCCATAAAAAGATTCTTTCTGACGCTCATGTGGTTGGGTGTAGCGATAGGCATGGGTACTGTTATTACTGCGGCAATGCGCGCGCAGGAAGCAGGAATATGCAACGGCTATAATATCCGCATAGAGGGTTTTAAAGAAGGAATGCTTTTTACCTCGAAGGAGCAGATTGTTTCATTATTGAAGGCAGCTACCAAAGGCGATATAAAAGGACAGCGTAAATCGAGTTTAATTTGCCGGTGATTGAAGACCTGCTGGAGCAAAGCTCATGGGTATACAATGCAGACTTATATTTTGATAACAATAATATCCTGCATGCCAATGTTACTGAACGCAAACCTTTGGCAAGGGTATTTACGAACCTGGGCGCGTCCTTCTATATCGATGAAGCGGCAAAGCAGATCCCCTTTCGGATAAGGTAAGCCTCGATCTGCCTGTGTTTACCGGCTACCCGTCAAAAAAATAATGAATGCAGCCGATAGCGTTTTGATACAAAATGTAATTGCCACAGCATCGTTCATTAACGGAGATCCCTTCTGGAATGCACAGGTGGCCCAGATCGATATTCATAATTGTGGCGCGGATTGCTGGACGATGTCCATGATTCCCGTAGTAGGAAATCATAAAGTAGACCTGGGAGATGGTTCAGATATTGCTTCCAAATTTCATAGGTTGTACCTGTTTTATGACCAGGTATTAAAACGCACCGGTTTTGATAAGTACCAGAAAATTGACGTACAGTACAACGGGCAGGTGATAGGCGTGAAAGGTCATTACTCCAAGGTAGATTCTCTTCAGTTAAGAAAAAATATAGAGAGCCTGTTACAGCAGTCGAGGGAATCTAACGAGATGCTGGAGGTGGCTCCATTGCTTAGGACGGCTTTACCCCCGTCGATTCTGCAAACCAGGCGATGGAGGTATATAATGTAAATGACGAATCGGGCGACTCATTGTTATATCTCGGTAATGAGAGACCTGAGGTTTTAAAGAAGGAAACACCGGTTGCCGCGGAGGCCCCTAAAAAGACAGAAGTTAAAAAGACCTGAAACCTGCAGCAGTAAAAGCGGCTGTAAAACCCGCGGTTACGAAACCTGGTACTTCAAAAGTAGCCGATAAAAAGTGGAGCCTAAGAAAACAGTGGCAGCGAAGCACACGGAAACGAAGAAAACCAATAGTAAACCAACAACGATTAAAAAAACAGAGACAAAAAAAGCAACCGGTACAAAGTCTCCGGTGAGTGCCGCTAAAAAAACGGAGGTTAAAAAAACAGCTACAAAGAAGCCCGAGCCGAAAAAGAAGAGGTGAAAAGGAATGTATTAGCGAAACCCGAGCCGGAGAAAAAGACACAGTCAAAAAGTAACGATAAAAAAGATAAAGCATAAAGTAATTAAAGATAAAACAACTAAAAAACGATATACTATGAATTCCGAACAACCCATTATTGTAGGTCTTGATATTGGTACCACCAAGATCGCCGTAATTGCCGGACGCAAGAACGAGTTTGGCAAGCTGGAGATACTTGGTTTTGGTAAAGCCAATAGCAATGGCGTTAAGCATGGCCAGGTATTAAATATTGACGAGACGATTAAAGCGATCAGGCAGGCTTTGGAGAATTGTATTTCTCTAAATCCGAACCTGAATATTAATGATGTGTATGTGGGCATCGCTGGTCATCATATTAAAAGTCTTCAAACACGTGGCGATATCGTTCGCGAGAGTGAGGAAGAAGAGATTACGCAGGCTGAGGTAGATTTGTTGATCAGCAAGCAGTATAAAACATATATCCCGGCCGGCGACCAGATCATCGACGTAATTCCCCAGGAGTATACGATTGATAATATGCCCAATATTGTAAGGCCTATCGGTTATAGCGGGGTGAAGCTCGGTGCCAACTTTCATATTATTACAGGCGACAAAATGCTATCCGCAATATCAACAGGAGCGTAGAAAAATCGGGCTTGCGCACAAAAGATCTGGTATTGCAGCCACTGGCATCAGCTGCTGCGGTTATGGCTCAGGAAGATCTTGAGGCAGGTGTGGCTATTGTTGATATAGGGGTGGTACTACCGATATAGCAGTTTTTGCAGAAGGTGTTCTTCGCCATACAGCAGTTATTCCTTTCGCCGGGGAAAATATTACCAACGATATTAAAACCGGGCTGGGCGTATTAAAGAGCCAGGCAGAGCAAATGAAGACGCAGTTTGGCAGCGCTTTAGCTAATGAGGAAAAGCTAACGCCTACATTACCATTCCCGGTTTACGTGGTATGCCGGCTAAAGAGATCAGCGTAAAAAATCTGGCCAATATTATACAGGCCCGCATGAGCGAAATACTCGACTTTGTAACTTATCACCTGAAGCAGATTGGCATGGATAACCGCCAGTTGAATGGAGGTATAGTATTAACAGGAGGTGGGTCGCAGTTACGGCACCTGATACAGCTTACAGAATATGTAACAGGAATGCCGGCTCGTATTGGGTTGCCTAATGAGCACCTTGCAGCAGGTCATATCGAGGAGTTGGCCAAACCCACCTATTCAACCTGCTTAGGTTTAATATTAAAGGGTTGCGATGACTATGAGAACAACCGTAAAGTATTCGAAAAAGCTTTATCAGCGTAGAAGTGCCGGAAGGATTAAAAGACGATAAAGCGGAAGCGGATGATATTGTAACCGGAACCCTGGAAGAAGATACACAGGTGGCTACAAAGCCTAAGAAAACTTTGAACGATGGTTTCTGGCGCAAATTCAAAGACGGACTAATCAAGATTTTTGCAGAAGAGGGCGATGAGCAGCTGCACTAGTCGAAGCGTACTCCATTGGTTTTATAATAGTTCTTTTTAATAGTTTTTCATTTTCCTTAAGCCTTGTTTCCCTTCTCCAAATCTGTCTGGAAGATAGAGGTTGGAGAGGGGGACGGAGTAAGGTATTACAACTTACTAACCCATTTACAAATTGTGCGTCAGGCGCACTAAAAATTTAAATTATGATACAATTTGATTTACCAACCGAGCAATCATCTATTTTGAAAGTGATAGGTGTAGGCGGTGGCGGCGGCAACGCTGTAAACCACATGTTCAGTCAGGATATAGATGGTGTAAATTTCATTATTTGTAATACAGATGCGCAGGCAATTGCCAACAGCAAAATTCCTAATAAAATACAATTAGGACCGCAGCTGACATCTGGTTTAGGTGCCGGGGCCAATCCGGAAATAGGCCGGCAGGCAACTGTAGAGTCTTTGGAGGAAATCAGGAAGATTTTAGAAGTAAATACCAAAATGGCTTTTATCACTGCAGGCATGGGCGGTGGTACCGGTACAGGAGGCGCACCTATTATCGCAAAAATTTGTAAAGACCTGGGGTGTTGACCGTTGGTATTGTTACTACACCATTTGCTTATGAAGGTAAAAAGCGCCAGCAGCAGGCTGAAGAAGGTATCAACCAATTAAAGCAATATGTGGATACATTATTGGTGATCAGCAATGATAAGCTGCGTCATCAATATGGCAACCTGAAAATGCGTGAAGCTTTCGAAAAAGCAGATAATGTGTTGGCTACTGCAGCCAAATGTATTACCGATGTAATTAACTCTACCGGCCAGATCAACGTTGACTTTGCCGACGTTTGCACCGTAATGAAAAACGGCGGCAGAGCTATTTTAGGTAACGCAGCGGCAAGAGGTGAAGACAGGGCGCAGCATGCAATTGAAGAGGCGTTGAACTCTCCGCTTTTGAATGATAACGATATTAAAGGCGCTAAATGGATACTGATCAACATCAACTCTGCTGAGGGTGAGCATGAGTTTACCATGGATGAGGTTGAAGTGATACAGGCATACCTGTTAAGCCATGCCGGCGACAATACGGATGTTATTTTGGGATTGGGTTACGATAACTCATTGGGAGACCAGATCGGTATAACATTGATAGCAACAGGCTTTGAGAATAAAGACCCTTTCGTTAAACCGGTTCTGAAGAAAGAAGAAGCAGCCGAAGGAAAAATTGTGATGCGCCTTAGCGGCGACAATCCGGCGGCGTCAGTACCGGCACCTGTAGCTTCTGCTCCGGCCCAGGAAAAAGAGACAGCGGTAGCAGTAGTGGCGCCGGCGGCAACACCTGCGCCTGTAGCGCACGAGCCTATTGATCTTAAACCAGATCCCATGGCGCCTAAGTTGGTAGAAGATTTTTCTTTCATGGAAGCTCCAATGCCAACCGTGGAAGATGTAGTGAAAGAAGTAAAAACAAATAGCTTCTTATTAAGCTCGGGCGAAGAAGATCTGAGGTTTGTAAAAGATGTGGAAAATCTTGAAAAAAGTAAGAGCCGAAGACCAGGCAGAAAGTGTGTTTTACTCTCCTGCAGTTCCTGGGAACCGGGTTTTTGAGCCAACTGCTCCTGCGCAGCAACAGGATGTTACAGCAGATGTAAAAAAGAAAGCGAAGCAGAGGAAGTAAAGCCCGAGCCACTGAGAAGCTATTTATCTAAGCCTGCCAATATTTATGCAGAGGCAAAAGAAGAAGCTGCTTTGCCGGGTAAAGAAGCAAAAGCAGAAGAAACTTCAAAAGACGCCTTTACCGTTTATGAAAAAGAAGAAGTAGTGGAAGTAGAAAAAACTACGATCAGTTTTTCTGCAGTGGAAAAGGAAAAAGAAAAAGAGGTTGAGCCTACTATCAGTGCATTGAACGATGCCTACGAGGAAGAGGAGATGAGAAAGCGCAGGCAATTGGAGCGTATTCAGAAATTACGCAATCTTTCTTTTAATGTAAACTCCAATGATCCCACTGACGAGTTTGAGAACGTACCGGCTTATATCAGGCGTAATATGGAGTTGAAAAATAACACCTCTCATATAGAAAGCTATTATAGCAAGTTCGAAGTTTCTTCAGATGATCAAAACCATGGTCAGATCAATACCATCAATACTTTCCTGGATGGTAAAAAGCCAGATTAGACCCTGTGGAAATTCACGTGGAGTTTGGTTTAGTTTTATAGTTGTTACCCCCGCTTTTTGCGGGGTTTTTTGTTGGGTTATTTTATTGCATGGTATTTGTCATAGTTCCATCAAAAGAAAGATTTAACCTGTTCCTCCAAACTTAATAAAGGAATATTTGTTGGAGCTATTTAAATAACCATAATATGAAATCTGTTTTAATTACAGGGGAACAGGGGTAGTAGGCAGCGTGCTGGTAGAAGAGTTGCTTCGGAGAAAGTATCATGTAATAGTAATGACACGCGGTGAGAAGGGCGGAAAAGACCCGAATGTCCAGTACGCTTATTGGGATGTAGCAAAGCAAACCATAGATGATGCCGCTGTGGCATCGGCTGATCATATTATTCATCTGGCTGGTGCTAATATCAGTGAAAAGCGTTGGACGACGAAGCGGAAACAGGTTATTGTTGACAGCCGCGTGAAAAGCGGGGAATTACTGGTAAAATCCCTACAGCGATCAAAGCATAGGGTGAAAACCCTGGTAAGTGCCTCTGGTATTGGCTGGTATGGAACTGATCCTTCAATTCCTAATATAGTTCCTTTTACCGAAGATGATCCGTATGAGCATGATTTTTTGGGTGAAACCTGCTACCGGTGGGAACTGGCTACGGAGCCTGTAAAGACAATGGGGTGAGGCTGGTGCATCTTCGTACCGGTATTGTATTGAGTAATGAAGGCGGTGCATTGCAGGAGTTTCGGAAGCCATTAAAATTAGGACTGGCAACTGTTTTAGGCTCTGGTAAACAAATGATGAGCTGGATACATATCCATGACCTGGCACGGCTGTATATAGAAGCTATTGAAAGAAATATATTTGAAGGAAGCTATAACGCGGTGGCTCCCGAGGTAGTTAGCAACCGGCATCTTATTACAGAGTTGGCTAAAATCTCAAACGGTAATCTTTACATGCGCGTGTCCGTTCCTAAGGGATTACTTAAAATGGTTTTGGGTGAAATGGCTGTTGAAGTATTAAAAAGCACTACCGTAAGCGCTAAAAAGTGCAGCACAGCAATTTTACTTTTGAATATCCAACACTGCGATCGGCCCTCTTGCAACTTGCCGGTAAAACAAACAACACCAAAGGATAATATCTGCTTATTACCTGATTACACAAAGCCTATATCTATATCTTTATGATCGGGATGCCAAATGCTTGTAAACTCCCCAGGATGGCTCTGTTATTGGTAAAGTCCAGGCGTTGTATTTTCAGTAAATCAATATCGTGCTGTGTCACTTTTCGAAACATCGGGTGCAAGGTGCCTCCTTTAGCGCCTGCGGGTTGGGCCGGGTCATATTGAAAGGGAGGGTCTACCAGTGTACCCCTGGGATACATAATGCCGGGAACTCCCTTACCTCTAAGGTCAATGTCAGACGGATGTTCAAGCCCCAGTGTATGTCCATACTCATGCGCAGCGGTAGTAGAACCTTTATATAAATTTTCCAGTTTAAAATAGCCGGTGTTGCATCCCAGGCCGTCAACAAATGAAATATTGCCGTGGGCAAATTCTTCAATCCGGAAATAATTATTAACCGGGTTGTCGTTGGCCAATATTTCCTCGGGCTCAATCCCCGGGCTATAAGTAGCCGTTATTTTAAATTGAACAGTACAACTCGTACCGTTTAAAACGATGTTAGCTGATGGTTCATTCCACATCGTTTCTATTTCCTCCCGTATCTGGTTGGTAAGCTCTTTACTAGCTGCATTGCCATAAGTTATAATATGCGATGAAATGTAGATGATGATGCCGCTGCCCTGAACTTCTACAGTGCCCATTGTTATTTTTCTTTAAAGATAATCCTATCACAGGAAGTGGCATTTTTTTGAAAATGATTATTATAAATAATTATTCTATGTTGCTGAATAAGCAAATTTCCATTCCTTACTTTATCTGCCAGATCAGGTATGAAATATTAGCAATTAGCGCCTTTGCCATTTTAGTTGGCTGGCTGGATCATTTCCGATTATTGAAGGATCTGACCTTTCCTGTTGCCATACCCTCTATCGTTGGCACTGCGGTATCTTTGTTACTGGCTTTCCGTATCGCACAATCTTACGAGCGTTGGTGGGAGGCGCGTATTGTATGGGGCGCTATTGTCAATGATTCCAGAACATTGATCAGGGAAACGCAATTGTTTTTAAAAGCGGGTAATGAGTCGGAGATAGCAGCCTTTGCCAACCGGCAGATTATCTGGAATTATGCACTGGGCGAGTCGTTAAGGCAGCTGCCTTTTTCGGAACGTGTTCAATCATACCTTACATCTTATAATATAACAGCCGAAAATGTTCCTAATGCTCTTTTAGACCTGCATACGGAGCAAATAAAGCAGTGGACCCATGAGGGGCATATTACTGAGTTCAGGCAGGTGCAGTTGGATACCACCATAGCAAGGCTTTGCGATTCGATGGGCAAATGTGAGCGTATCAAAAAAACAGTTTTCCCCGCTCGTACAGCATGCTGCTGCATACGTTAATTTTTGCTTTTACGTTTATATTGCCTTTTGGTTTGAGTGATAACCTTATTGTACCCGAGATATTGTTGTCCATTGTATTGCCCGTAATGTTTATTGCCATTGAGAAAACGGCTATTATTATGCAGGATCCTTTTGAAAATACGCCGGTAGACACGCCTATGACGGCTTTAGCAACTACAATTGAAATCAATATTAAGCAGATGATCGGAGACCCGAACCTGCCGGTGAGAGAAGAAAGTAATACCTACTACCAGATGTAGATATGGGTTATTGCTCCTTTACGCGCGATATAAGAAGTCTTTCTGCAATAAGAATCAAAATAAATCCTGCTACATATGCCCATATATCTTCCCAGGCAAAGTAAGTGCCGATAACCGTTCTGGCAAGTTTTGAATGTTCCAACCCCAGCCGGTCTACAATATTGAAGTATTGAAGTGTTTCGATAACAAAAGAAAAAATCAGCACAACTATTGCAGCAGGTATAACAGGAACTTTTACAAACGCTTTTAGAAAACAGTAAAGCAGTACAACCACTAACACGTCACCGATATAAGGCCGAACAAAATTGTCATGTACATAAACTGCGATCAGCACTTCTACAACAAGCAATAAGATAAAAAAGAAGAAATAGTTTTTCCTGAATGTAAACATGGTGTGTTCTTTAGTCCGGTATTTTCCGGGTTACAAAATAACCGCTCATTTTACCATTGGTATAGTTCTTACTAAGCCCTGCACCATCTTTTGAGTAGCTGTCTATGCCTACGCTTTCATACCCGTATATAGATTTGTTATTTTGAATAAATTGATTGCCTTGCTTTTTGCGGGTTAGCTCATAAGTGAGTTTGTCGCCGTCGTAGGTTTTTAAGGTGGCTAATGTTTTTGAGTTGCTATCATCATAAGTGTATTCCATTTTTCCTTCCAATGTATAGTAACCTTTATAACGACTTTCAGTTAAGATGCGGCCTTTATCATCAAATTTAAAGCTGCGATACATAGAGATGGTATTGTCACTATCAAAATCTTTTATAGTGGCAACCTGTTTTAAGGTGTTGAAAATAAATTCACGCCTGCTATTGTCGTTGTTATTGGTGTAAGAAATATACCGGTCGTGCAGGTATTTATATTTGAGAGTATAATCTGGTTTCCCATCGGTGAAGCTTTTCATAGAGTCGAGCAAACCTAAGGCGCTGTAGTAGTATACAGTTTTGTTTTTAGTGCCGTTCAAATAATCTATTTCGATTGATTTGAACCTGTTGGTGCCATCATTCAAATAAACGTATAACGCCTTTACAGTGGCTGTCTTTTGTGTACTGTCCGTATAGCTCACGAAGCTATAACTTCCCTTCATTACGGATCTTCTTTAAATGGCGGTAAAGGGTATTCCATGGTGTTGCTGTTCCTGATTAATGCGGTGGCGTAAGAAGCATCCGGGACAAATTTTGTTTCCAGTTTTAATTGAAGGTTACTTTCGGCTGCCTCCTCTCCCCGGCGCTCCTGCTTCATACTGCTTTTTCGTTGTGTTAGCTCTACCACAAACTTTTTGCTGACAATTGGTATATATTTATTGGGATCATATTCGATGGTGGGTTCGGTGTTGCCATCGATCATAATCATTGCCGTTCGATGTTTCAGGTCTTTTACATATACATACCAGGTTTTTAGCTTCGTAACTGATTTAAAAGACTGTGCATTGGTACGTCCTACTAAAAGAGTGGTGGTAGCGCCACCAAACATATTATAGATGCTATCACTGTTCTTTTTGTGAAGTGCCAGCACGGAAGCGTCTTCTTTTTTGAAAGGTTTTCTACAAAAACACTGCTTTGCCACCATTGGTTAATGTGATGTCAACCTTTTCTTTTGAAGATGTTGTATTGATTTGGCCGTAAGTAGAATAGCTGTAAAGAAAAACAGCAAGAAGTAGTGGAAAGATAAGTTTCATAGATGGATATTGTTATCTTTAAATGTCGGTAAATAATTGAAACGGTTCAAACTATTGATAAAATAACTGCACAAGGATCGGGAATAAATGGCTGTCAGCCAAACATGGCTGTTAATATATTAGCCTAAAAGAGGCCATTTTTTCATTTTCTTTATATAGTATGCAAATCTGATAATTTCGGATTGAGTATTTTTTATCAATGGTTCTCTGTGACCCGGACAAATCATATTAATATCCCTTCCTTCGATCAATTTTAAAATAGATGTTATAGACGCGGGCTTATCCGGCGTTACCACTCCTGCCATAAGGCGGATCTGTTGTTTAATAACCGCCAGCGCATCACCTGCAAAAAGGGTCTTCGACTTTTTATCATAAAAAGAAATATGTCCGGGTGTATGACCCGGAGACTCAAGTACTAAAAAGTCATTCAAGATAGTATCTCCGTTACTCAGGAGCCGGTCAATTTTTACGTTGCGTGGAACCACTTCTCCCAGTAAACCTTTAAGGAGTACCAGTATTCCGCGTTCAGGAATATACTCTGCCAATTGCCTGATCTTCGAACCGGGCTTTTTCTCAAAATAGACGGCTTCCTCTTTCTGGCAGTAAATGGGACAGTTGGATATTGCTTTAAGTTCAGCTGTACCTGCTGAATGGTCATTATGCCAATGAGTAAGGAGAATATCGCTTATGGACTCAACCGGCAAGGATAATTGTTTGAATGCTTTTTAATGTCACTGGCATCAGACTGCATACAGGTATCAATCAAAATGACACGATCTCCTCTTTTTACCAGGTAGGTACAATTATAGTAGGAGGGGTTGTAGATCAATAAATGTCTTCTGATATTTGTTTGACGCGTGTTGGCACTTATTAATTGTTTGATCAGTTTCTTATTGGCGTTCCTGATTGAACACTTTGCAAACATTTTAATGTTTTTTCTTTCGCTGCAAAAAGTTAAGAAGGTTTAATGTACCGATGTTGTCCGATTATAATCGTAAACTGATGTTCATTACCACCAATAAAATAAGCCAAGTTTTTAAGCGACTTTAATAGCATGTTCTGTAATATACTAAAGGATATAATTTAGAGATAATCTGAGTTGTTGATTATATTTTTTTGCTACCGGCTTGTCACCATTCGAATATTTAGAATACAAGTTGAAAAAGAGTGATCTGCATTGAGCTTCAGGCCGAGATTATCCATGAAAATGTAATTCAAAACAATTCCCCTCCTATATCTAAAGGACGGCTGTATCCTGCGTTGGTAGTTACTCCTCCATTTTCGTAAGTTACTTTTGTTTTGTTCAGAAAAACTAAATCAAAGGAATATCAATTACAGTCTTGCCATCTAATTTAATTTCCTGATGGCCTTTACCTCCAAGTCCATACGCACCATATACACCAATTCCAATGTCAAAAGCTCTTTTGTCGTTTAATTTGGCTCGGTAAACAACGTCAATGGGGAGCTGTAGGTACGATGGGTGGAAATCGTATCTTCTCTCCCTGTCTTGTCCTCCTAATATATCTTGTTTTGAACTTTTATATCCCTTTTTATGAATAATAGGCTGGGTGTTATAACAATGCTTTCAGTAGCTTTTATTTCTTTATATATGCCCGCCTGAAACTTTATTACGGGGAAATCTTGTAGGGCCGCTGATCACTACCTAATAGCTCTTCTGTTTCCTTCATTTTTGATAAGTTAGACCCCGCCGTAATTCCCCATCCGCGCTGTGCACCCGCTGAAGTAGCTATCGTTATAAAGATGAGTTGAAGGAAACATATCTTTCTCATAAATTAGTTTTGAGCAGTAAAGATAGTTACAGAATTTAATTACTGCTATAATAAATTATGAGCATGTACATTATATCCCCAGGTGACTACTGGATTATAAGCTTGAAGATTATGTGTATGTTTAGTTTCTTATCGGCTTCCCTGTTTTAATAACACTCTGTAAACGTTCCAGTGTTTTTCTTTCGCCGCAAAGAGATAAGAAGGCTTCCCGCTCCAGGTTCAGTAAATATTGCTCGCTTACCAGGGTGGGCTCGCTCAGGTCGCCCCCGCACATCACATAAGCCAGCTTGCGCGCTACCTTAGCATCATGTTCCGTTGCATATTGGCCCTGCTCCATAGCATGTATTCCGGCAAGCAGCGCCCCAGCGCACTACGGCCTAAAACCTTAATGTCTGTGCGCTGAACAGGCATGGTATAGCCGCCTTCATATAAGTCGATAACGCTACGCTTTGCTTCCGCAACACGCCGGTCCTGGTTCATTACTACTTCATCCAACCCTTTCCTATATATGCCCAGGTTGAAAGCTTCGTAAGCTGAAGTGGCTACTTTAGCCGTAGCAATGGTTAAAAACCTGTTTTGCAAAGTGATGTTTTCGGGTTCGCCTGCATGCATCTCGTCAGCAGCCCGCAATGCAAATTCTTTTGATCCGCCACCGCCGGGGATGACGCCTACGCCTAATTCCACTAACCCGGTATAGGTTTCAGCTGCTGCGCATATCTTATCACTGTGCAAACTTAATTCACAACCACCTCCCAGTGCCAGCCCCTGGGGAGCCACCACCACCGGTACGCTGGAATAACGCACCCGCATCATGGCATTTTGAAAAGCACGTATGGCAAAGTCCAATTCGTCATACTCCTGCTCTACAGCCAGCATAAAGATCATCCCTATATTGGCGCCTGCCGAAAAATTAGCGCCATCGTTGGCTATTACCAAACCTTTAAAATCTTTTTCGGCCTTTTCTATAGAGGTTTGAATACCGCTTAATACATCGCCCCAATAGTTCCCATTTTTGTGTTCCATTGGAGTGCTAATACTTCATCGCCTATGTCATAGAGCTTGCAGCTGCTGTTCTTCCAGACTATTTTGTCGCTATAGTTTTTGAGGATAATAAATGCATCACCTCCTGGAACCGGCAGGTATGCTTTGGAAGTGATATCATAAAACAATGTTTTACCATTCTCTATTTTATAAAAGGACTGATGACCTGCTGCGATCATCTCTTCTACCCATGGCGCAACACTATGGCCTGCGGCCTTTATAGCTTCGGTAGTTTTAGCTACACCCAATAAATCCCAGGTTTCAAAAGCGCCTATTTCCCATCCAAAGCCTGCTTTCATGGCATCATCTACACGATAAAGTTCATCACTTATTTCAGGAATACGATGGCTGATATAAGAAAACAAACCATAGTGAAACGCTCTTAAAAAATCCGCAGCCTTATCTTTACCCGCTACCAGCATTTTAATACGGCTGGCTAAATCCTCGATAGGCTTAGCAGCTTCTACTGACGCAAATTTGGGTTTTACCCTTGGCTTATATTCAAAGCTTTTTAAATCCAGCGTCAAAATTTCAGAGCCTTTATCCGTTTTTACCTTTTTAAAGAATCCCTGGCCTGTTTTATCTCCCAGCCAGTTATTAGCTGTTATCTTATTTAACCATTCAGGAATTTTAAAGGTTGGTTTTGCTTCATCGCCGGGGCAATTATCATAAACGCCATTGGCTACTTTTACCAACGTGTCGATGCCTACTACATCAGCGGTTCTGAATGTGGCTGATTTGGGACGGCCAATAATAGGGCCTGTCAGCGCTTCTACTTCATCAATAGTAAGATCGAGTTGATCTACCAGCGAAAAGATAGACATGATACTATATACACCTATGCGGTTGGCAATAAAAGCAGGAGTGTCTTTACAAAGCACCGTGGTTTTACCAAGTATCAGGTCGCCATATTCCATCAGGAAGTTAACCACATCGCTGTCGGTATCTTTCGTGGGAATAATTTCAAGCAAGCGCAAATAACGCGGCGGGTTGAAAAAGTGCGTACCGCAGAAATGTTTTTAAAATCTTCGCTGCGGCCTTCCGCCATCAGGTGAATAGGAATACCTGAAGTGTTGCTGGTGATCAGGCTGCCCTGTTTACGAAACTGTTCTACCTTATCAAAAAGCTGCCGCTTGATGTCCAATCTTTCTACCACTACTTCAATTACCCAATCGCAGGTATTGATATCTTTTAAATGATCATCAAAATTTCCTGTAGTAATTCTTTTTACTATATCGGGCGTGTAAAGCGGGGAGGGGTTACTTTTTACCGCAGCAGTCAGCGCATCATTTACTATCTTATTTCTGTCCTTGCCTTCTGCCGCCATATCCAATAACAATACAGGAACACGGGCTCCGGCAAAATGACAGGCAATACGCGATCCCATTACGCCGCTTCCCAATACAGCCACTTTTTTAATGATACGTTTCATGAGTATTCAGTTTATACAGCCGGCGCCTTATTGGAGAATTGCGATATATACTTTCAGGAATATCAACAGGCAATTCAATAAGCAACCGATTTGTTTAAATTTAGTTAGTTAAACAACTATTACTATGAAGGTAAGCATTTAGAATAGAAATTTTATTTTGCACGAATTGATTGTAAGCAATTTATTGACAAACAGGATCACGCTTTGTTAAGGGATGTGCTGTATTGTGACAGAAAATACCACTAATTCTTACTTTTCGTCAATAGATGTACTACACGCGCAGAATTTCCTGTTAAAATATCACCGGAAATAATTACATCAGGATGCCATTAATGGGTTTTAAACGATCCTGTATTTCCTGCTCATCCATCATTTCCTGCAAATCAATTGCAATACTGCGGCACATGGCAGACATGGGAATATCCGTTACGGCATTTTCGAAAGGATTTTCGCTAAAATCCCCTACCTGTTCCATCGAGTTAAAGATCCATGCTACTACCAGGCACACAGGAAAGATGAGCCAGGGCACAGTTGGTGTAAGTTCAACAATTTGGGAAATAAGCCCAAAGGGAAGAATGAACATAAATACATCTACAAATAACCTGCTGAATACAGCATATTGCCTGGGAAAAGGATAGTTTTTGATACGCTCGCACCCGCCCTGGTTATTATAGAGTTCCTGTATAATATTACACATGGTCATGTATTCCATGGCGTCGATCATACCGCTCGCTTTCAATGCTTTTAGGTCCGCGTTCTGCATATTTAATAAATAGCTGGCAACATTGCCTTTCTTTTTTACCCGGGCATAGTCCTCCCCAGAAAGGTATTTGTTAAGTATGCGTTCAGCTTTTTGCTCAAAACTGTCTTCGTCATTTCTTTGCAAAGGTGAAGTATAGCGTTGGTAATACGATTCTGACCATACCTTGTTTCTCCTGAGCTGTAGCCTGAGCATGTTGCACCAGGCGATATGGCGGCGGATCAGCTTGCTGCTGGTTTCTTTATCGTTTACCAGTTGCAGTACCATAGATCCCCACATTCTGCTGGAGTTGGTAATACCGCCCCAGATGCGCCGGGCTTCCCACATGCGATCATAAGAGGAGTTGTTTTTAAAGCCCACGTAAAAGGAAACGGCCGTACCTATTAGCGTAACGGGCAGTAACGGAATGGCTATATTATGGTAACCCAGCACCACATAAAGTATATATACCAGCAAGCTCGATACCATTGGAATGAAAATGGTATAAACTGTATTAGGTACCAGGTATTTTAGCCTTATAAATCGGGTGGTGTACATGCGAATTAGTTTTTATGAACGGAAGTTAAATAAAAACCAATAATCCCCGTTGATGCCAGGTTACATTTATAAGGTGGGGGTATTAATTAAAAAGAGCTTATGAGAAAATTATTGACCTGTTCTTTAATGATGCTGATTGTTTTTGCCTTTTTCGGTTGTTCCGTTCGGTCTATGTACATTATCCGGAATGCATCCAAAGTGCCTGTAGAAGTCATCCTTATATTAAAAGGAGTGAAGGATAGTATTGAGGGCAAAAATTTTGAAATAGCCGGCGCCGGTGAAATTATTCCATTAAAAAATCCGACCTGTACACGGCATTCGTTAATAAAATAGCCGGTACATGGGATAAAAGCGGAGCCTGCCATTTTCAGGTTCCTGCCGGATGGTCAGCCGATATCACCAGGCTGTTGGAGCGATTAAATCCCGGGCGGGATGCTTCGGCCGACTTTATGGGATCGGCGCTGGAAATTAAAAATGGTAACTCCATACTGGTATTTGGTAATAATGTAGCAGAAGTACATCGTGTTTTTGAAGCAAAGTCGTTCTTTTGAGCGGTCCGCTGGTTTATTACCTCGACCTGGAATAAACCGATCTATTTTCTTCACACCCTGTGTATAAAAGTCGGGGCCGTACGGGATTTCAGTTTTATTATATTTGCGTGTTTCGCCAAAGGCATTTTGCGGGGATTTACCGGGTTCCGGCTTCGGGAGCATTGATTTTGTGTGATTTAGACAATGCATATGGGCCGGTATCTTTTAGGCAAATGGACAGGCGGGGATAACGGCGGGCTTGCCTCGAATAGCTCCGCTCGTTGAAGTGGAACGAAAGCAGGGATACGCCCAATTTAAATTTTATAAAAAAGGAGATGATAAATGGCTAAGGAAAAAGTTGTTACACCCGGTTCTGATTATGATGAAGACAGTATAAAGAGTCTTGATTGGAAAGAGCATATACGGCTTCGTCCGGGTATGTACATTGGTAAGCTGGGCGATGGCAGTAGTCCTGATGACGGTATTTATGTACTGGTGAAAGAGGTGATGGATAACTGTATCGACGAATACACGATGGGCCACGGTAAAACTATCGAGCTCAAAATTGAAGGGAAAACGGTGACCGTTAGGGATTATGGAAGGGGATTCCGCTGGGCAAGGTAGTGGATGTGGTAAGTAAAATTAATACCGGCGCCAAGTATGATAGTCGCGCATTTCAGAAATCGGTAGGTTTGAACGGGGTGGGTACTAAAGCGGTAAACGCGCTGAGTACTTATTTTAAAGTATCTTCTATTCGCGAGCAAAAGGAGAAGGTAGCCGAATTTGAAAGAGGGATATTGGTTAAAGAGCATAAAGAAAGCAGCACTACGGGCGCTAATGGTACGATGGTAACCTTTATACCTGACGAGACCATATTTAAGAATTTTAAATTTCACCCGGAGTTCCTGGAAAACCTGTTGTGGAACTATTGCTTTTTGAATGCGGGGTTAAAAATAATCTTCAACGGTAAATCGTATATCAGCCGTAACGGGTTATTGGACCTGTTGGAGCGTAAGACCAATCCTGATGAAATAAGGTATCCGATCGTTCACCTGAAGGGGATGATATCGAGGTATCACTTACACATGGCAACGACTATGGCGAAGAGCTATATAGCTTTGTGAACGGGCAACACACTACCCAGGGGGACCCACCAGCAGGCGTTCAGAGAAGCGTTTGTAAAAACCGTTCGTGATTTTTATAAGAAAGACTATGATACTTCTGATATCAGAACCGGTATTGTTGCTGCTATTAGCGTACGTGTGGTAGAACCCGTTTTCGAGAGCCAGACCAAAACCAAACTGGGTTCGCAAAACGTGGATATTAACGGCCCGAGCATGCGGCAGTTTGTAGGAGATTTTTATCAAGAGAGCTGGATAATTTCCTGCATAAGAATCCAGCTGTTGCAGACGCTTTGAAAAAGCGTATTGAGCAAAGTGAGCGCGAAAGGAAGGATTTGGCGGGTATAAAAAAGCTGGCTAATGAAAGAGCCAAAAAAGCTAACCTGCATAACCGTAAACTACGGGATTGCCGTTACCATTTAAATGAAGAACCACCGGCAAAAAACAGGGAGGAGATCATTTCCAAACAAAATGAAACCACCATTTTTATAACCGAGGGTGATAGTGCGAGCGGGTCGATTACCAAAGCACGTAACGTGGAAACGCAGGCCGTGTTCAGCTTGCGTGGTAAGCCTTTAAACTGCTTCGGGCTGACCAAAAAAGTGGTGTATGAAAATGAAGAGTTCAACCTGTTACAGCATGCATTGAATATAGAAGAGGGAATGGAAGGGCTGCGGTTTAACAATATTGTTATCGCTACCGATGCCGATGTAGATGGTATGCACATTCGGTTGCTGATCATGACCTTTTTCTTACAGTTTTTCCCCGACCTGGTGAAACAGGAAAAAGTATATGTACTGGAAACACCGCTATTCAGGGTACGTGATAAAAAAGAGACGATCTATTGTTATAGTGAGGCAGAAAAGAGAGCTGCGTTGAAAAAACTTTCTGGCAAGCCGGAAGTGACACGCTTTAAAGGTTTGGGCGAGATAAGTCCGGATGAGTTTGCGCAGTTTATCGGAACTGATATGCGTAAGCAGTTAATGCGGGTAGAGCATGGAGACCATATTCAGCAATTGCTGGAATATTATATGGGTAAGAACACTATGGAACGTCAAACTTTCATTATCAATAACCTGGTAGTTGAGATTGATAAAGAGGAAGAGTTGGAAGAGGCGGTTATTAATTAGTAAATAAATAGAAATGATACACATAGTATTCAACGAAGATGAGATGGAACTGATGCGCAAGGTACAGGAGCTCGACGAGTCGCTTGCCGGGGATATCATACAGATAAAGGATGACTGACTATGCAGTGGGGCCTGTTGATCGGATCTATGAAACGGAAGGGTATCAGCAACGGCGGGACTGGTGGAAGCAATTGCTGGAAAACTCACCGTATAAGGAGCAGTCTGACCTGGTAGATGATAAACTGACGGTACATAACCTGGTTAAATCATTGCAGGAAAACGAAGAAGAGCAGGCATGGATATGGATGGGACAAAACCAGCATGATGTGTGTGGTTATTACTGGTTGATGCCCCAGTTAAGAGCGTTTCAGGGAAGGGTGATGGTACTATATATGAACAATTTGCCCTTCATTAATGAAAAGGACAGATATTTTATCCATCCTGGTTAAGCGAAATACAACCTTCCGAATTTCTGAAAGCAAAAAAGCTGGCAAGACCAATTACATTGAGTGAGTATGAAGTAGACCCTGATGAATGGAACAAATTGACTATAGAGAATGCAATGGTTCGTATACTGGAAGGCGGTAAAAAATAGTAAGCAGGGAAGATAGCTTTTATGATGCCGAGATATTAAAGAATATTACAGGCGAATGGCAGAAAGTATCGCGTGTGTTGCAAAACACGTTGAACCGGATGAAGATAAAAACGGGTGATGTTTTTTTAATGTGGCGCATGAAGGCGTTAATTGAGGCAGGAAGGATTGTGACGGAGGGCGATATAAATAAAGACTGGAAGTCGTTTGACGTTAAATTACCGGGCCCGGGTAAGCAGATGGAGTTGCTGCCCGAAACAAATGAAAACGGGCAATAATGAAATGGCTATTGAAAACAGAAGAACTGGTAATGCTCCTGCTGAGTATTTTTCTTTTGTGGAATAGCAATGCCGCCTGGTATTGGTATGTGCTCATTTTGCTGGGGCCGGATATAAGCATGTTGGGGTACCTCGTAAATAATAAAGCTGGCGCCGCCCTATATAATCTTTTTCATCATAAGGGCATTGCTATACTGGTATTTATGGCCGGCATGTACTTAAGCAATGACCAGATTTTGAGAATCGGTGTTGTATTGTTTGGGCATGCTTCGTTGGATAGGGTGTTTGGGTATGGATTAAAGTATAATAAAGGATTTGCTTTTACGCATCTGGGAATGATAGGTAAACATAAGAATCAAGAAATAGAATAAGAACGGGATAAAAAATGAAAGAAGAAATTGTAGATAATATTGAGCATAGTGACAGTAGCGGTATACAGGGCCAGTTTAAAACCTGGTTTTTAGATTATGCTTCGTATGTAATATTGGAGCGAGCGGTACCTGCTATTGAAGATGGTTTAAAGCCGGTGCAGCGCCGTATCCTGCACTCCATGAAACAAATGGATGACGGCCGTTTGCATAAGGTGGCTAATATCGTAGGGCAAACCATGTCCTATCACCCTCATGGTGATATGAGTATACGTGATGCGCTGGTAAATATGGGGCAGAAGGATTTGCTGATTGATACGCAGGGTAACTGGGGTAATATCGAAACAGGAGATGATGCAGCAGCCTCCAGGTATATTGAAGCGCGTTTAAGTAAGTTTGCCCTCGAAGTAGCTTTTAACGCAAAAACAACCGACTGGCAGCTAAGCTATGATGGACGGAATAACGAACCTATCACATTACCAATGAAATTCCCGCTCTTGCTGGCCCAGGGAGCTGAAGGTATTGCTGTGGGGCTTTCTACGAAAATTCTTCCACATAATTTTTGTGAGCTAATAGAAGCTTCTATCAAATACCTAAAAGGGAAAAAAATTTGAGCTATATCCCGATTTTCAAACCGGTGGTATGATCGATGTTGCTGATTATAACCAGGGTAAAAGGGGAGGCAAGGTAAAAGTGAGGGCGCATATAGAAGAGTCAGATAAAAAAACGCTTTTAATTAAAAGCGTTCTTACGGCGTAACAACAGACCAGCTGATCGAGTCTATTGTAAAAGCCAATGACCAGGGTAAAATAAAAATCAAAAAGGTAACAGATAACACAGCCGCTAATGTAGAGATCCAGGTAGACCTCGCTGCCGGTATTTCACCGGATATTACCATAGATGCGTTGTATAAATTCACCAGCTGCGAAATATCTGTATCACCCAATGCCTGCGTGATTGTAAAAGATGAAGAGGGGCCTAAACCTGTATTTTTAACCGTACAGGAATTGTTGAAAATATCGGTTGATAACACCAAGAACCTTTTACAAAAAGAGCTGGAGATTAAACTGGGTGAACTGAATGATAAATGGCATTATACCTCTTTGGAGAAAATTTTCTTTGAAGAAAAAATTTACCAGGAATTAGAAGACAGGAAGGCAAGCTGGGAGAAGGTTATAGAAAATATTGAAAAGGCATTTGTGCCTTACAAGAAAAAAATTAAAAAGAGCTGTAACCCGGGAAGATGTATTAAAGCTTACCGACAAGCCCGTTCGCCGGATCCACAAAACAGATATTGATGATTTGATTAACCAGATCAAAGGCCTGGAAGCTGATATTAAGCAAACTCAATACGATTTAGATAATCTGGTAGATTTTGCCGTAGCATATTTTGAGAATCTTTTAAAGAAGTTCGGCAAGGGGCGCGAAAGAAGAACAGAGATCAGGCAATTTGAGATCATTGAAGCCAAGCATGTAGTAATTGCCAATACCAAGCTTTATGCCGATCGTTCAGGTGGCTTTATTGGCACGGGCTTAAAAAAGGACGAATTCCTGTTTGAGTGTTCCGATCTTGACGATATTATCGTGTTTACCAAGCGTGGTATCATGAAGGTGATAAAAATAGCCGATAAAACCTTTGTGGGTAAAGACATCATTCACGTGGCGGTGTTCCAGAAAAACGATGAGCGTACCACCTATAATATGATTTACGTTGACGGAAAACCGGTGTAAGTTTTGCTAAAAGATTCAATGTAACCGGTATTACCAGGGATAAAGTGTACGATCTTACAAAGGGAGATGAAAAAGTAAGGTGCATTACTTTACAGTTAACCCGAATGGCGAAGCGGAGATCGTTAAAATTGTACTGAGCCCTAATAGCCCGGCCCGTATTAAGGAATTTGATTTCTACTTCGAAGAGCTGGGTATTAAAGGACGCAGCAGCATGGGTAACCAGGTTACCAAGTATGCGATCAAGTCTGTTAAATTCAAAGAAGCCGGAAGAGCTACATTGAGTGGTAAGAAGTTATGGTTTGATGATAAGTTTGGCCGCCTGACTACCGACGATAAAGGACTATACCTGGGTATGTTTGAACCCGCCGACCAGTTGCTGGTAGTTTACACTGATGGACATTATGAGCTAACCGACCAGGAAATGACGCAGAAATTTGACCCGGAAAAGGTATTATTAATTGAGCGTTATAATCCCGAAAGCATTATCACAGCTGTTTACGCAGATATGAAACAGCTGCAGTTCAATGTAAAGCGTTTTAAAATAGAAACCACCACATTGCGTAATAAGTTCCTGTTTATTAAGGAAGGCGATGGCAATTACCTGGAATGCGTGACCACTGCAGCAGAACCCGTATTGCAGGTGCAGAGCGGTCGTGGAGATCAGGTGCGTCAGGCTAAGTTTAAGCTGGCTAAAGTTACCGATGTAATGGGCTGGAAAGCTGTAGGCGCGAAATTGACGGACTACAATAAAAGTGTATCCATGCAATGGATCGAAACAAAAGAAAGCGAGTCGCCTCAACAGGAGCTTTTTGCTGATTAACAGGTATTATTTTTGAAGTAGTTTATAAGCCGAAATATAATAAAAATATCATTGTCGCATGTTTGAGTACTGGGATATTAACGACTTGTATAAAGCCTTGATAGCGCTTGCGGCAGGTATTGCACTGGGGTTGGAGCGGAGATGAAAGACAAGGCGGCGGGGCTTAAAACTATTACGCTTATTACATTGGGATCGGCTTTGTTTGCAATTATTTCTTTTAATATAGGGCAACCTAATGGCGAGGCAACCCGTATTGCTTCTTATATTGTTAGCGGCATCGGCTTTTTGGGAGCCGGTGTCATTTTTAAAGATGGTGTAAATGTAAGCGGACTTACTACTGCCAGCGTAATATGGCTGGCTAGCGCGGTTGGTATGGCAATTGGCTTCGGTGAAGTATTTCTCTCCTTAATTTTCCTGGGTGTTTCACTGCTGTTCATCTATTTTGGAAGTATAGCCAACAGGTTTTTTCCCAGCTATAAGTTAAGCCGGATGCTGATGGTCACCCTTCCTAAAGCGAAGGCCGATGAGCGTAAAGAGCTGGTTGTGCAGTTAAAACCGCTGCTTGTGAAGATCGAAGAAAAAAAGCTCTCCGTCAAAGAAGACAAGCTTTATATTTATTTCGATATAACGGTGCGAAGCAGTAAACTGAAGGTGTTGGAAGACTTTCTCCTGAGCAAGGAAAGCATCCTGGCATTTGAAATGTAGCAGGTGTTGTTTTTTAAAAGTATTTCTGGTAGCCGAGTCCATATGTAAATATCAGGTTTTCTTTTTCAGTTCTGCTGATCTTGTTATATAAAAGGCGGGTATTAAGGTTGAGCCCTTTCCAAAGTTGATAAGTGAATTCCGTATCGCTGGAGATAATATGATCGCTGATATACTCCAGCGATGGCTGAAAGAAGTTCCCCGTGCGGAAGGTAAACCGGTCTCCCAGTTTGAACATAAACTGTATCCGTAACGAATTTCGTATGGTTTGGTAGTTAATAGTAGCTGTATCCCCTGTATAATACGGCTGGCTTCGCCAATCATGCCATTACTTACATTCAACCATACATTAGGCTTGTTTAGAAAATTATAAGCGATACCAATACCAGCTTGTCCCTGGCTTTTAATGTTAAGAGAATAGCTGGTTGTATAATTTACTAATCCCCAGTAATAAAAGTCGGTAAAATGGCGGTATAGGTTTACATTGCTGGATAATGTGAAGTCGTTATTAGTCAGCTTTTCAGGGTTCATGCCATAAATCCAGGTAGCTGCGGAGTTCAGCACTGTTCGTTTTTTGCGCACATTGAAATAGGCATTATTATTAAAGAGGTAATTGGAGCCGTCTTTTGTTTTGTTGATCGACCCACCCGATGTAAGCTTTACGAACCTGGTAGTGCTATCGGTAAATTGCGCCTTTAGCGTAAACTGGAAAAAAATAACAAGGGCGAGAATCGAAAATTTTTTCATGCACATGTTGAAGGAAATGAGCCGGCAGTATTCCGGTGCTGGTAAAAAATGACAACTGTACTGTTGCGGGCGCCGCTAAGGTAGTAAATACTATTTTAAGAAGCGTTTCATTTCACGCTCAACATCTTTTGTTTGATACTCTCTCTCTTATCGTAAAGCTTCTTTCCCTTACCTAAACCAAGCTCTATTTTAATAAAATTCCGGTCGTTCATAAAGATCTTAAGCGGGATAAGCGTGTAGCCTTTTTCTTTTAATTTGGCTTGTATTTTTCTGATCTCTCTTTTCTGAAGTAAAAGTTTTTATCCCTGTCGGCATCGTGATTGTTTACCGTACCATGGGAGTAGGGGAGATGTGCAGGCTTTTGATCCATATCTCTCCTTTATGAATAATACAATAACTGTCGTTAAAGCTGGCCCTGCCTTCTCTCAACGATTTTACTTCAGTTCCGAGTAATACCATGCCGGCTACATAAGTATCATCAATAAAATACTCATGAAATGCCGATCGGTTTTTTATGGAAATGGATGAAGCCAAGGGAAAGGTTGAAAGATTTAAGGGCTTAAAAGTTGAAAGGTTTAAAAGTTAAAAGGAGAAAATCCTTTTCACCTGCAAGCATACCAACCTGTTTACCTCTTTTTAATTTCTGAAAAGGCGGATAACCGTACCTATTTTTTCTTTTAGCTCTTTACGGTTTACGATAAAGTCTAGGAAACCATGCTCCAGGAGAAATTCGCTTCGCTGAAACCCTTCAGGAAGATCCTTTTAATGGTTTCTTTAATAACCCGCGGCCCCGCAAAGCCGATAAGCGCTCCGGGTTCTGCTATATTTAAATCGCCCAGCATCGCAAATGATGCAGACACACCGCCGAAGGTAGGATCTGTTAATAAAGAAATATAAGGCAATTGTGCATCGCTTAATTGGGAAAGTTTGCCGCTTGTTTTAGCCATCTGCATCAATGAGAAAGCGCTTTCCATCATTCGGGCGCCGCCACTCTTATTAATTACCATATAGGGCAGCTTGTGCTTAATACAATAATCTACGGCGCGGGCAAATTTCTCGCCCATTACACTGCCCAGGAGCCTCCAATAAATTCAAAATCCATGCAGGCAATCACTATATCTTCTCCGTCTACCTTACCTACACCTACGCGAATAGAATCGCTAAGGCTGCTGTTAGACCAGATATCTTCCAGCCTTTTCTTATAAGGTTTCAGATCTGTAAAGCCCAAAAGGTCTTTACTTTTTATATTGGAAAAAGCTCCTCGTATTCGTTATTGTCAAATAACACCTCATAATATTGAGCACTGTTGAGCCGATGATGGTAACCGCATTTAGGACAAACATATAATTGCTCCTTCAGTTCGGCGAAAGTAGAAATGTAGTTACATTCCGGACACTTGGTCCATAAACCTTCTTGCGTTTCTTTCTTCTCAGACGTTTTTGTTAAAATGCCTTTCTTAATTCTGCGGAACCAGCCTGTTTTCTGGTCCTTACCCTGTTCACCCGCCAAATCGGCATCAAAATCTTCTATCTCCTCAGCCATAAGTAGATAAATATATTTTTAGATAAGGTACAAACGTACATAATTTTTTTCAGATGAGGTGTACTGTGGGTATTTCTGGTTTTTCACACCTATTCATAACGTAAGGCTTCTATCGGATTGAGCCTTCCGGCTTTAATTGCGGGGTATAGCCCGGCCAGCAGCCCTACGCCGCTGCAAATCAAAATACCGTACAAAACCCAGCCCCAGGGAACCACAAATCCCGTACCTAATATAATTGCAAAGCTATTACCGATCAATATACCTAAAATAATTCCGAAAAGGGCCCCAACACGCTTATAATGACTGCTTCAAGCAGAAATTGCTTTTTACTACCTTGCTTTTTCCTCCTATGGCTTTTATAAGTCCAACTTCTTTAGTACGCTCGGCCACACTTACCAGCATGATGTTCATAAGCCCTATAGCGGCCCCTATCAACGTAATAAGCCCGATTACGGTAGCCGATATGGTAAGAAATCCCAGGCTGTTCATCGCTCTCTCTACCATGCTGTCGCTTTTATCCATTACAAAGTTGCTCTCTTCCGTAATCAGTGTTTTTCTGACGCCCCTGAACAAGGCTTCTGCTTCTCCCATAGCCTCGTTCATTTTATTGATATCATCAACCTTTACCGCAAGCACGTAGGATGCGTTGTTACCTGCAAAATTTTTCGCGAGGCTGCGGTATCCTATTATGACCATATTGTCCCTGCTAAAACCGAAGGTAGATCCGCGGCTGTCCAGCACACCCAGAACAAGGTAGGGCAGGTTGTTGATACGCACTGTTTTACCTACCGCTTTGTCTGCCGCTTCATCAAAGAATTTTTTTGCTACATCGTATCCTAATATGCATACGTTTTGCCCGTTTCTAACCTCCTGCAGTGTCAGGTTGCGCCCGTTTAGCAACGTGTATCCATTTAATTCCAGGTATTTTTCATCGCCGCCAAACATCATTACATTCGGACTGGTTTTTTTATCGCTAAACGAAACAGTGTTGCTCCGGTTGCCAAACACAGATAACCCGCTTACTACGCCCGGAAACCGGTAGTTATTAATGAAATATTCGGCCTCTTCTTTCGTAATATTACGTCCGAGGTTCGACTTTTTTCTTTTTCCCTTTCTTAGACACGGTTAGATCGTCGCCGCCACCGCCAAACCGTATGTTGCGCTCTTTAAAACGGATGGTGAATGCATTGGCGCCCATGCTCGAAAAGCTCTCTGTAAATTTTTGATTCATGGCTTTAATGGCAGTGATAATGCCAATCAGCGCCATGATGCCAAAAGCAATAATGGCTACAGTTAGCGCTGTTCGTAAAGTGTTACCTTTAACGGTTCTAAAAGCCAGAAGAAAGGTGTCGCTGAATTTCATGTTCGTAATACACGTAACATAAAGCTAACAGCATAATGCAATACCAGCAAATTTATTATTATAAGAAGGGAAACATATCTTATTGCTCCTGCAGTTACGCAAATAGCCTGGCCTGGATAAGCTAAACTTTGTTGGTAGCACCTGGTTTCTTTCAATCCTGCAAATCAGGCGGGAGCCATGACTAGAAATACAGCCATCCCAGGAAAGTACCCGGGAAAATACCCAGAAGGATGATCAGCGCACAAACAGCGATCAGCGTGTATTTTTCAAAGCGGGTTGCCGTTACAGATTGCACAGGCCCTTCTTTAAAATACATGGCCTGTATAACGCGGAAGTAATAGTAAACACTTACAGCTGCCATAACCACAGCAAATATTACAAGCCAAAGGTGATGACCGGTCATTATAGCGGCTTTCAACATATAAAATTTTCCCAGGAAGCCTGCGGTTAATGGAATACCCGCTAAGGATAAAAGGCAAATGGTAGTAGTAAAGGCCAGTACAGGCTGGTGTTTGGCCAGGCCGTTAAACCCTTCAAAGCTGTAGTCAGTCATTTTACTCAATACAGCGAAAATGCCGATAGTAGCCAAACAATAAGCAGCAGAGTAGATCAGTAGCCCTTCACGTGCGGCATCATTCATGGCGTAAACGCCAAACAAGAGAAAACCTGCCTGAGCGATGCTGGAGTAGGAGAGCATCCGTTTTACGCTTTGCTGAAATACTGCAGTAATATTACCTACAAATAAAGTTGCGGCGATCATAATGGCCACCCAAATAGACCATGTGTCTTCCAGTTTACCAAAAGCCCCTCCAAAACGCACAAAGCCCGCAAAAACCGCGGCTTTTACAATGGTAGCCATGAATGAGGTAAACACCGTTGGGGCTCCGTCATAAACATCCGGTGTCCAGAAATGAAAAGGGGCTACAGAAGCTTTAAAACTCATGGCAAACAGCAGGAACAACATACCGGCTATATGCAGGTTTGATTTCGCCGCTAAGGTAAAGCTCATTTTGTCGATAGTAAATGTGCCCTGCGATCCGTAAATAAGCGCAATACCCATTAGCATAATACCTGTTGAGAACGAGCCCATCAGGAAATATTTTAAAGCGGCTTCATTACTTTTCAGGTTCTTTTTATCTGATCCTGTTAAAATATAAAGTGGAATGGAAATGATCTCAATTCCTAAAAACAGGGTTAATAAAGATTTAAAGCTGGTGGTAATGGTAATACCGGCTATAATAAAAAGATCAAAGCCAGGTAGTCGGCAAAATTCCTGCCTACTTTTTCCATTTGATTGGAGGTGATCAGCAAATAAACCAGTGTAGCAAAAATGGCAATAGCATTAAAAAAAAAGTGCGTAGCTATCAAAAGCCAAAAAGCCCGATACGTCAAATTGAAAAAGCCTGATGCCCCGCATTTCCATGCAGTTCGCTAAAAAAGCAATATCATGGCTACAATGCCGGTGGTCTTGATAGCTGCGTTTTTTTGAAACAGCACGCCGCTAAACATCATAACAACGCCAAAAATTGCAGAGAGTACTAATGCGTTCATACTTTATTGCTTAATGCTTCGGTTTTAATAAATGAAGCACGTCTGATTTATTTAAAATAGAATTCGTTATTTCTTCAAATGAATGCAACAGGGGTTGCGGATAAACACCGGCAACAATAATCGTTACGGCAATAATACCCAGGATAGCTTTTTCGTGAAAAGCAATATCAGTACCCTGCTCGGTAAGATGGTTGGTTTCACCTAAGAATACCTTACGAGCCATTTTCAGGGTATATACCGCTCCCAGGATAATTCCCAAACCTGCAGTAACCGCCAAAGGAAGACCATATTTGGATATTTGCGGATTAACCCCAAAATGCCGTTAAACATCAGGAATTCGCCTATAAATGCATTGGTTAAAGGCAAAGCAATATTGGCAAATGCAATGATAAAGAAGAAGATGGTCAATGCCGGTGCTTTTTTGGCAATGCCGCCCAGTTCGCTCATTTTACGGGTACCGAATTTTCTTTCAATAATCTCAACAATGATCCACATACCCAGTATGTTAATGCCATGCGAGAACATCTGGATCATCGTTCCCTGTAAGGCACTTTTGTTTTCTGCAAATACGGCTAAACACATCAGGCCTATGTGCGCAATGGAAGAGTACGCCACCAGTCGCTTCATATCGTCCTGCTGAAAAGCTATGAGAGAGGCGTAAACAATGCCGATAACAGCCATCGTAGAAACAGTATCGCCCCAGCTGAAAGATGCCAGCGGTAACACGGGCAGCAACCAGCGAAGTAAACCTAATACGCCCATTTTAACCATGATGCCACTTAACACCATAGTAGCGGCGGTGGGAGACTGCTCATAGGCGTCGGGCTGCCAGGTGTGAAAGGGAAAAACCGGCATCTTGATTGCAAAAGCCAGAAAAAACAGCCAGAATATCCACATCTGCTCTTTAAGCGGAAGATTGGAATTATAAAAAGCGGCTATATCAAATGAGTTGGTTTTTGAGTAGATGTAAAGAATGCCTACGAGCATCAGGAGCGAACCGATAAACGTATAGATAAAGAATTTGAAAGTAATCTTGATGCGTCGCTCACCGCCCCACTGCGAACAAATAAAGTAAACAGGTATTAATGCAAGCTCCCAAAAGAAGTAAAATAATAAAGCATCCATCGCCAGGAATACACCCATGAGACCAGCCTGGGCCAATAGCATTAAACCTAAAAAATTATGGGCCTTTTTGTAAATGGTGTTCCAGGTAGAAACAAATATGAGTGGAAAGGAGATCGCGGTAAGCATGCAGAGCATGGCACCCATACCATCTGCACTCAATGAAAAGCTGCTGTTTAAAATGCCCATCCATGGTGCTTTAAAGCTTAAGGCAGCAGTATTGCTATAGCAGGTAAAACCGATGATGGCGACAACAAAAGTTGCAATAGCCGAAAGTAAAGACCAGGTTCTTGCTCCTTCTTCTTTCTTTATAAGAAAAGTTACAATGCCGCTAAGCAATGGGATTAATATCAACAAATGCGATCATATTCTAAGTTTCAAATCTCAAATTCGGTTAGAGTAATGTGTTTCACCTACTATTTCCTTAAAAAAACTGGAGCGCAAAAACAATTAAAACACCTATTACCATCATCAGTATATAGGCTCCGGTTTGCCCGCTCTGCAACCAGCGTAATTGACGGCCTCCGTAGTTTACCAGCCTGCCTACGCCGTTTACAAGGCCATCCACAATGTTCTTCTCGAAAATATTATTAAAAAATGCACCCAGGGCATTTAAAGGTTTCACAACAACAGATTGATAAATCTCATCCACATACCATTTATCCTGTAACAGTTTGCCAAAGCCTTTGGCTTCCTCCATATCAGGTTTTTTGCTATAGCGGCTCCACGCCAATACTACCATTATAATGATCAGTAAGGACGATACTCCTGTCAGCGCCCACTCTGTGCTGTGAGCTACATGATGTGCCGGCAGGATAGCGTAAGATTGTTCGAATACCGGATGCAGATAATCCTTCAGACTATGCGCTCCCTCCATAATAAATTCAGGGACGCCAATAAAACCGCCAATTACAGAAAGAATGGCTAATACAATTAAAGGAATAGTAATGGCAGCAGGACTTTCATGTAAATGATGTTCCTGCTCGTGCGTGCCACGGAAGCTGCCTTTAAATGTAGTGGCGTATAAACGGAACATATAGAACGCCGTCAGTAAGGCCCCGAAAAGTCCTAATGCATACAGGATAGGGGGGTGGCAAACGCGCCCGCCAGTATTTCATCTTTAGAGAAGAAGCCGGAGAAACCCGGGATACCGGCAATAGCCAGACAACCTAACAGGAAAGTGATATTGGTTATCTTCATGTACTTCGATAAACCGCCCATTTTACGCATGTCCTGTTCGCCGCCCATGGCATGTATTACCGAACCGGAGCCGAGAAACAACAGGGCTTTGAAGAAAGCATGCGTCATTACATGGAAGACAGCCGCCACATAAGAGCCGGTTCCCAGCGCCAGGAACATATAGCCTAACTGGCTCACTGTTGAGTAGGCCAGTACTTTTTTATATCGTTTTGTTTAAGTGCGATGCTGGCCGCCAACAGGGCCGTTGCAATACCAATAATGGCGATACAGTTTAAAGTGCCGGGCGCCATAGAATACATTAAGTTACTGCGGGCGATCATATAAATACCTGCCGTAACCATGGTTGCCGCGTGTATCAATGCTGAAACAGGTGTGGGGCCTGCCATTGCATCAGGCAGCCAGGTATACAAAGGTATTTGCGCACTTTTGCCGGTGGCACCAACAAATAGTAAAGTTGTAATAATTGTAATGTCAAATGCAGAAAGCTTAGCCAGCGCTTCAGTGGTAAATATTTCGCTGAAGGTTACTGTTCCCAGCTTATTAATTAAAATGAATAGGGCGATCAGGAACGCTAAATCCCCGATACGGTTCATGATAAAGGCTTTGGAAGCTGCTTTGGTATAATCTTCTTTTTTAAACCAGAAACCGATTAACAAATAAGAGCATAACCCTACACCTTCCCAGCCAATAAACATGATAACAAAGTTAGAACCCATTACCAGCAAAAGCATGGAGAAAACGAACAGGTTGAGGTAAGCAAAATACCGCGCGAAGTGATGAGGCTTTTCCTCATGCATGTAGGAAGTAGAGTACACATGAATTAAAAAGCCCACACCCGTGATCACTAAAAGGAAAATAGAAGTTAACTGATCTACCTGGAATGCAAAAGGAATACGTAAGCCTGCTATTTTAATAAACTCAAAGTATTCGGCGCAGATAATTGTACCTGAACGCACCTGCAGAAAAGCCAGGATACTTAAAATAAACGATCCTAAAATGGAACCGCTACCAATTAGTCCGATCACTCCTTTCGACAAATAATTTCTTAATAAGCCATTCAATAAAAATCCGATTAAAGGCAATAATGGTATTAAGAGTAGTTGCATGTTCATTTGGTAGTATTTAGCCTCAGTTCCGGGTCTTTTGGGCGACCGGAGTTGATCTTAATGTTTTAGTCTGTTTAAAAATTGATATCCACCGAGTGAATATTGCGGTACATCATAACAATAATAGCCAGTCCCACACTTACCTCGGCTGCAGCTACCACCATTATAAAGAATACAAATAATTGCCCGTCTGTGCCCGCCACGGTTACTGCCGCGTTTTTAGCCGCCTGCATTTTTGAAAAAGCTACCAGCAACAGGTTCACCGAGTTCAACATCAGCTCAATGCACATAAACACTATTATAGCATTACGGCGTGTAAGTACGCCTACTATTCCTATGCTGAATAATGCCAGAGCCAGAACGATATAATAATTAATAGGCATTTTTAATTTCTGATTTATAATTCCTGATCTGAGATTAATAACCGGCTGGTTCCTACTCTCAAACTTTAAATGTCAAACTGCTAATCTTTTTTACCGATAACTACGGCACCTACCATTGCGCTCAGGAAAAGAATACTGCTGATTTCAAATGGTACCACAAAAGTGGTAAACAATTCTTTACCCAGGTTTTTAATAAGGCCTGCGTCTCCCGTATTTACCTCAGCTATATTTTTAGCTACTTCTGTGTTTCTTAATGCAGCAACAAGTACCAATAACAAACAACCTCCCGATACGATACCTACTATCTGCAGCCAGCGGTTCTTGATTGGTTCCGCGCTTTTGTTCAGGTTCATCAGCATTATCACGAACAGGAATAGTACCATGATCGCTCCTGCATAAACGATAATATTAACGATGGCCAGGAACTGGGCGTTTAATAAAATATAATGACCTGATATGGCAAAAAAAGTAGCTACCAGCCAGAGTACACTGTGTACAGGGTTTTTGCTGCTTACAACCATGATGGCGCTGAATAAAGCTGCCACTGTAAGAATCCAGAATAGTATTTGTGTAATGCTCATTGCCCTTAATTGGTTTCCGCTTGTTTATTTTCCTTGTTAATTGTTCCCAATGCCTTTTGATAAGCTTCCGGCTCCGTTACCGGGTTAGGAATTAACAGATCTTCTTTTTATAAATAAAACCTTTGCGGTCGTAATTAGAAGGGGTGAAAGTTTGAGAAAGATAAATGGCATCTTTTGGACAAGCTTCTTCACAATAGCCGCAGAAAATGCAGCGGAGCATATTGATCTCGTATTTAGCAGCGTACTTCTCTTCGCGGTATAAATGCTCTTCACCTTCCTGTCTTTCGGCTGCCTCCATGGTAATGGCTTCAGCGGGGCAGGCTACTGCACAAAGACCGCAGGCGGTACATCTTTCGCGACCCTCTTCGTCCCTGTTTAGTATATGAAGGCCACGGAACACTTTACTAAAAGGCCTTGTTTCTTCGGGATATTGAATGGTGGCTTTTTTTGAAAAAAATGTTTCAGCGTAATCCCCATTCCCTTCAAAATATTCCAAAGGTACAAGCGCTCCACCCAGTTCATTGGGCTGCGGTCTACCGGTTTGGCTCTATTTGTATATTGAATACCCATTAGTTTTCGAGAAGTATTTTAAATTTTCGCAAATATAATTCAGTTGTTAGTATTAGATGACAGTTGACAGACTAATCATCTAATATTTATTATGTTGTCTAACTAACTTTCTATGATCCTGGTCCCCAGCCGGCTCTTACTACAATCCCATATTCTGCTTCCCCTGTTCACTTGCTGCCAGCTAACCCTGGCCTCTGTCAGCCTATTTCTGCAGCCATAATACTACCAGTGCGGTAATGATCATATTCACTAACGCCAGCGGTACTAATCTTTTCCATCCTAAATGCATCAGTTGGTCGAAACGGAAACGGGGATGGTCCAACGGATCCACATAAACACAAACACAAAGAAGCATGCTTTAACCATCAAAACAGCAAAGCTGATAAAGGCCAGGAGGTTTTGGGAAATGCCCCATGATGCTTCATTTACAAACGGAATGTCGTAACCTCCGAAATACAGGGTAGACATAATAACACCGCTTATAAACATATTGATATATTCTGCAAACAGGTAGAAGCCCAGTTTCATACTGGAATACTCCTGATGATAACCAAAGTTAAGCTCATTTTCAGCCTCCGGTAAGTCAAACGGAGTACGGTTACACTCGGCCAGAGCGCAGATAAAAATATTATGAATCCAAGCGGCTGGTAAATAATATTCCAGCCATTGTCTAGCTGGTTTTGCACGATGGTGCTCATTTGTAAAGAACCGGTGAGCATTAATACAGCAATCAGTGAAAGACCCATGGCAAGCTCATAGGAGATCATTTGCGAGGCGCCGCGGATACCGGCTAAAAGGGAAAATTTATTGTTAGAGGCCCAGCCACCGATCATAATACCATATACGCCTAAGCTTACTACGCCAAAAACATATAAAATACCTATGTTGATATCAGCAATTTGTAAGGGAACCGTTCTTCCGGCAATTACGGCAGGAGAGCCCCAGGGAATTACAGCACTGGTAAGCAACGCAGTTACCATTGCCAATACGGGACCTAATACAAAAAGGAATTTGGAGGAAGCTAAGGGAATGATCTCTTCTTTAAAAAATAATTTACCGCCATCGGCAAGGGGCTGCAATAGCCCGAAAGGGCCCGCCCGGTTGGGACCGATCCTGTCCTGCATAAACGCGGCTACCTTACGCTCACCATACGTGGCATACATGGCAACAATCATTGATAAAGTAACCACCAGGGCTATCAAAATCAATTTTTCTAAAATAAAAAACCAGTCTATCGCAAGTAAGTGCATGGTATTAATTATTGTTCTCTTTTTCCTGTATTAATTTCGTCTTATTGAAAACCGCACCGGTAGCGGGTCCTTTAATTTTGCTAAGGTCTACCGACGGGTCATTTACATCACTGATATTATGAATATCCAATAATAGCTTGGGCTGACGGCCTCCCATTACCTTTGCAACCGTTTCTTCCGGTTTATCCAGCACTTCATAATGATTGGCGCCGATAACGGAATGACGGGCTACCTTGGTAGGGCCTTCAATTACCCAGTCTTTTACGTCTTTCTTTTCAAACCGGCACTCGTTACAGATCCAGCCGGTTTTGCCGTCTTCTGTATTCATGATCTCACCCCACTGATCTTTACGGGCAGTTACACGTAATACTTCATCACCGCGTTTCCAAAGAGTTACCTTACCACAGCATTTATCGCAGTCGCGATGCGCATCTTCGGGCTTAGTAAACCAAACACGGTTTTTAAAGCGGAAGGTTTTATCAGTTAAAGCACCTACAGGGCATACGTCAATCACGTTGCCTATAAAATCATTGTCCAGCGATTTCTCAATATAGGTAGCGATCTCTGCATGGTCGCCACGGTCTAAAACACCATGCGACCGCTTATTGGTTACCTGGTCGGCTGTAAACACACAACGGTAGCACAGAATGCAGCGCGTCATATGTAACTGAATATACTGACCCAGGTTGTGTTTTTTAAAAGTTCTTCTTTTAAACTCGTAGCGGGTACCTTCCTTACCGTGCTCATAACTCAGGTCCTGCAAATGGCATTCACCTGCCTGGTCGCAAATAGGACAGTCTAAAGGATGGTTTAACAATAAAAACTCAACCACTCCTGCGCGGGCATCCAACACACGCTGGCTGGTTACGCTTTTTACCTCCATGCCATCCATAACGCCGGTACGACAGCTGGCTACCAGCTTGGGCATCGGGCGCGGGTCTTTTTCAGATCCCTTGCTTACTTCTACCAGGCAGGTGCGGCATTTACCACCACTGCCTTTTAAAGGGGTATAGAAGCACATTGCAGGAGGCGTTACATCACCCCCGATCAGACGTGCCGCCTGTAATATAGTTGTACCAGGATCCACCTCAACAGATATATTATCTATTGTAACCTTCATTTTAGGAGGCGCTTCCTTTTTGATTTCTTCTGCCATAGTTATATTTCACGCAAAGTAGCATAAGGTGCTACGTTGCGACGTTTATAAGTTATTAACTATCCTATGAATAACGTAAGTAAACCCTTTCTCTGAAGTTCTTAGGCTGGAACCACTTCCCTTGCATCGGCGTAATGCGCCAATCCAAAGTTCCTTACCTGTGCTTCAGCTGCGTTGGTAATATGCCACTCAAACTCATCGCGGAAATGACGTATCGCTGCTGCTACCGGCCATGCTGCTGCGTCACCCAACGGACAAATCGTATTCCCTTCTATTTTGCTTTGAATATCCCAGAGCAGGTCGATATCACTCATTTTGCCCTGGCCTTTATCCAGCCTTAGCAAAAGCTTTTCCATCCAGCCGGTTCCCTCTCGGCAGGGCGAGCATTGTCCGCAGCTTTCGTGGCGATAGAAGCGGGCCAGGGTATAGGTATGTTTTACGATACACTGGTCTTCATCAAAAACAATAAATCCGCCACTACCCATCATTGTACCGGTTTGAAAGCCGCCATCAGCAAGACTTTCATAGTTCATCATCCTTTGTTCTCCCTTAGCCGTCTTCAATAAAAGATTAGCCGGAAGAATAGGTACCGATGATCCGCCGGGAATACAGGCTTTCAACCTTTTACCCTTGGCGATACCGCCACACCATTCATCACTATAAATAAACTCTTCCACCGAAATGGTCATATCAATTTCATAAACACCAGGCTTATTGATATTACCACAGGCAGATATTAATTTGGTGCCGGTAGATTTGCCTACACCAATTTTTGCATATTCTTCTCCGCCTTCATTAATGATAGGAACTACAGCTGCAATACTCTCTACATTGTTTACTACTGTAGGCCGGTCCCATGCACCTTTTACAGCAGGGAAGGGGGCTTAATACGGGATTACCTCTTTTACCTTCCAACGATTCCAGCAACGCGGTTTCTTCTCCGCAGATATAGGCACCCGCGCCACGTTGCACGTGAATATCGCAATCAAATCCGCTACCCAATATGTTTTTGCCAAGGAAACCATTATTATGCGCCTCTTGTATAGCTTGCTCCAGTATATCTACAATCCATGCGTATTCGCCACGGATGTATATAAAGGAGGTATTACTGCCTAATGCATAGGAAGCTACAATAATACCTTCTATCAAAAGGTGAGGAATGAATTCCATCAGGTATCGGTCTTTGAAGGTACCGGGTTCACTCTCATCCGCGTTTACCACCAGGTGGCGGGGTACACCTTCCGGTTTGGCCAGGAAGCTCCATTTCATACCGGTAGGGAAGCCTGCGCCGCCACGGCCCCTGAGTCCCGATTTTTTTACTTCCTCGGTAACATCATCAGGCCCCATTGTTTTCAATGCTTTCTCCACGCTGCGGTAACCACCTTCGCGGCGATAAGTATCGAAATACCGGATACCCTCTACATGTGCTTTTTCTAATAATAGTTTTCTACCCATTTTATATTTTCCTAAACGAGAGATTTAATTTGCTTTTGCCCTGCACTCTTCAATAATCGCATCTACTTTTTCTTTGGTAAGATGTTCTTTATAAAACTTACCCATTTGCATCATTGGCGCATAGCCACATGCTCCCAGGCATTCTACTGCTTTTAATGTAAAGAGCCCGTCGGCCGTAGTTTCTCCTGGTTTGATGTTCAGCTTTTCGCCGATATATTCTATTATATCGTCACTGCCGTTGATCATGCAGGGACCTGTCTGGCATACTTCAAACATGTATTTACCTACTGGTTTCAGGTTGTACATGCTATAAAAAGAAGCCACCTCGTACACTTCAATCGGTTCAATATTCAACAAAGAAGCCACGTAATCCATTGTTTCAACGCTTAACCAGCCGTATTGCTCCTGTGCCAGGTGCAGCAGCGGGATCAGGGCACTTTTTTGCCTGCCCTCGGGATAGCGGGCTATTATTTTATCAACTTTTTGCAAGTTTTCTTGAGAAAATTGAACCATATCTTGTTGTTATTAAAAGACGAAGTTAAAAATCATTGCGGCCTGTAAATATGATTACAGACAGGAACCGGTTTTCAGTTCGTCATTTTTTATGTTTTTAAGCATCCATTTCGCCTGCAATCAGGTTCAATGAAGACATCACCAAAATTGCGTCACTCAGCATTCCACCCTTTACCAACTCCTCAAAAGCCTGGTAATAAATAAAGCAGGGACGTCTGAAGTGCAACCTGTAAGGGCTTCTGCCCCATCACTTATAAAATAATATCCCAGCTCGCCGTTTCCTGCCTCAATAGAATGGTATACCTCACCTTTGGGCATATCTATCTCACCCATAATAATTTTAAAATGCCATATCAGCGCTTCCATTTTTGTGTATACATCTTTCTTTTTAGGAAGATAGTACTCAGGAATGTCTGCATGATAAACTGTTGCCGCTTCACCTTTGAGATCGTTCAGCTTTTGCATGGCCTGTTCAATAATGCGCAGGCTCTGCCACATTTCGGCATTTCGCACCTGGAAGCGATCATAACAGTCGCCGGTAGAACCCACAGGCACATCAAAATCAAATTCTTCATAACTGCTGTAGGGAGCAGTTACCCGCACATCGTAATCAACACCTGCAGCACGCAGGTTAGGCCCGGTAAAGCCGTAATTCAAAGCTTTTTCAGCAGATATACCCCCACACCCATGGTACGCTCCATAAAAATGCGGTTGCGGGTAAAAAGATTTTCGAATTCCTTTAAAACTGCAGGATACTCTTTTAAGAATTTTTCTATTTTCTGGAACGCCGTGTCATTGAAGTCTCTTTCAAAACCACCGATACGGCCCATATTGGTAGTAAGCCTCGATCCGCAGATCTCCTCATAAATTTCGTAAATCAACTCGCGATACTGCATCACGTACAGGAAACCAGTGTAGGCGCCCGCGTCTACACCCATAATCGAACTACAGATCAAATGATCGGCTATACGCGCCAGTTCCATTACAATAATGCGTAAATAATCAACACGCTTGGGTGTTTTTACACCTAAAAGCTTCTCACAGGTTAAGTGCCAGCCCATATTATTTAAGGGCGCCGAGCAATAATTCAACCTGTCTGTTAAAGGAGTGATCTGGTATAAAGGCCTGCGTTCTGCAATTTTCTCGAAGGCCCGGTGAATATAGCCGACGGTAGCGTCTGACTTTACAATCTTTTCGCCATCCAGCTCTATAATATTTTGAAATACTCCATGTGTGGCCGGGTGTGTTGGCCCCAGGTTGAGAGTAGTAGTCTGTTTTTCGATACTACCCGCAGGGAGGTTTATATTTTGATGTATGTCTGACATTTGATATGATATCTGCTTTGTCGTTATAGTCGTTTTCCTATTGAACTCTTTTTTTTCTTGTTCCTGATTAACAGCACTACACCCAGGATAAAAGAAACGGCTACTGCTGCTTCCAATACTATCAGCCAATCATCACTTTTCATCTTCAGCTATTGTACCCCGTACTGTCTTTTCTGTTCCGAAACCCAGCATGCCGCCTCTTCCAAACATTTCATCATCCTTATCGGTACGGCTTTGATCTTCCAACGGGTATTCCTTCCGCATAGGGAAGTAATCCATTTCGTCTACGTTTAAAATCCTGATCAGGTTGGGATGGCCGATAAAGTTAATGCCGTAAAAATCATAGGTTTCCCGCTCCATCCAGTTGGCTGCAGCGAAAATCCCTGTTGCGGTATAAATATCCGGCTTTGCAATGCTGGTGTATACTTTAAAGCGTACCCGTATATTTTCTTTAATATTATGTAAATGGTAAACTACCGCTAATTCTGCCCCAAGCCTGTCCGGGTAATGTACCCCGCACAGGTCGGTAAGAAAGTTGAAATTCAGTTCATCTTCCTGTAAAAAGTTCAGGATTTTAAGATTGATCTCTTTATCAGCGTCAAAACTGAGGATATCAAAGCTGGTTTCGAAGTTGAAAACCTGCTCTCCGAATTTATCAGTAAGTTTTTGCTGTATGAGTTCGTTAGTTATTGCCATTTTTAAATAAACTGTAAGTATTTAGATTGCCAGTTATTTAGTATCAGGGTAATTGCTCTTTGTACTAAATACTAAAAATCTAGCCTCTATTGTATGCCATAGCTTTCCAGCAGGGCTTTATATTGTTCACTGTTTCTTCTGCGCAGGCTTTCTTTGCCGATTAAATCCTGTATACGCATTACACCGTCCAGTATCGCTTCCGGGCGGGGAGGGCAGCCGGGTACGTATACATCCACGGGCACCACCTGGTCAATTCCTGTAAAACGCTATAGGTGTCGAAAATGCCGCCGCTGCTGGCGCAGGCGCCAACTGCTATAACCCAACGGGGCTCCGCCATTTGCAGGTATACCTGTTTTACAACGGGTCCCATTTTCTTCGCAATCGTTCCCATAACCATCAAAAGGTCGCATTGACGCGGAGAAAATCCAACCCGCTCGCTGCCGAAACGGGCTAAATCGTAAGTGGCCCCCATGGTAGCCATAAACTCGATACCACAACAGGAGGTTGCAAACGGCAAAGGCCAGATCGAGTTCTTTCTGGCCAACCCGATTACGCTATCCAGCGTAGTGGCAAAAAAATCCCTGTCCCTCGTGGCCCGCAGGCATTTCAGCCATGCTGATATCGGCCTCGAGAGGTTTTTTTTTTTCTTTATGTTGTATGAAACTGGTCTCATATTAACCAAACCCCGGAAAAGGGCATTTTGTTTCAACCTTACAGTGAAACTTAGTTAAAAATATTAATTAATCTCCCGTTGGTACGGGCGATTCTAGTCTTCCCATTTTAACGCGCCTTTCTTAATAATGTAGGTAAAGCCACATAAAAAGAAAGCAACAAACATCAATACAGCGTAAAAACCACTCCAGCCAAGGTCTTTAAAATTAACGGCGTAAGGATAGAAGAAAATTACTTCTACATCAAATAATACAAAAAGGATTGCCGTTAAAAAAGTACTTGATGGCCATGGGTTGGCGTGCGTCTCCGTGCGATTCGATACCACTTGCGAAGTTTTCGAGTTTATCCTTTGTTTTACGTTTGGGGCCTAAGAAATGTGTAAGAATAACCAGTGCAATTATAAGACCCGCGGCAAAAACAAGTTGCAAGCCAATCGGTAAAAAGACTGTGCCGTATTATCAGTAACAACGGTTTTTAGTAAATAAACCATATCTTTTAGTAATGCGCAAAAATAAGGCAGGTAGGTCAATTAACCTCACAGAGTGTGAATAATTTACTGATATTCTAATTCTAAATTAATAGTACATAAAAAACACCCCACAAAGTGGGGTGTTCGGTATAAAGAAAAGTTATACTTATTTTTTAGGCCCGCTTGCCGAGGTTTTGGTAGAATCTGCTGCAGGTGTAGCGCCCGGAGTTGTTCCTCCTGCGGCGGGGACACCTGGAGTACCGCCTAATCCTTTAATATACTCGGCCACCTGTGCTTTTGCACTTGGATCATCGGCATTATCATGAGCTATATGCAGATATTTCAAGCCATTCTGGCTGTCTTTTTCTCATTGATAAAGAAAATTGCCAAAGCAAGCGCTGTTTTAAAAATTTCAGCTCTTTTAGGTGTAGCGGCTGTTGTATCATTGGGCGATTTTAGGAAATTGATATACTTCTCGCCATCCGGAACCATGATATTTTGAGCGTTGGTAGAATCAAATATCTTACTGCTACCGTAAGCCAGCATATAGCCATAGTTCCAGTTAGGGAATTTGGTACGTGCCGCATCAAATACTTTCCATGCTTTATCGTATTGGCCCGATTTGTAATAACCGGTGTAGCCTGCATTAAAAAAGTCATTAATCGTTAATTTATCCGCGGGTTTAACTTCAAGTATTTTAGCATATAAATCACCTGCTAAAACGCCCCTGCCTGCTTTGGCAAATAATTGCGCACCTTCTTCAAGAATTTTAGCTTTACCAATTGCAGTTGTATCCATTGCAGCTGCATCCATAAAGGCTTTAACTACCTGTGCTTCTTTACCGGGAGTGGTAGAATAGGCAATTGCCATCAAGCTGTAATCTTTAGGAACAATACCATCTTTGGTCTGATTCTTAAAATAATCTTCTACAAAAGGAATGGCTGCCGCAGTATCCTTGTTTTCAATTAGACTCCAGCCAATTAATTTATAAACTTTTGGATCAGTTTGCTCTCCTGCTTTTGCAATAATATCCTTACCTGTAGTGATAGCCCCAGTATAGTTTTTTGTAAAGTATGCACCTACTGCTTTAAAATATTCGTTATTAGGGCTTGGTGGCAATAATGCTACCATTTTATCGCCATAAGGTTTGGCTTTGGCAATATCCTGTGCAGTATAAGTGTAATAATCATACAAATCATTTAACGCGGGATAGTAAGCCGGATTAGCGGTTAAGGCCTTCTCCAGTGTCTGCACATACAGCTCCACATTATTTTGTGATTTAAATATCATCGCTTTTCTATACTCGGCTTTACCGAATGTAGGATCGGCATTGATCGCATCCTGGTATAAAACGAAGGCTTTGCTGCCATCGCCCGGGTTGGCTTTTAAAGTAGCATCTGCCAGGTTGGTGTTAATATCTGCCAATAATTTTGGATCACGGCTTTTTCCTTCATGCCCATTACCAGGTTCTTAGCCTCTTCCAGCTTGGCAACCGCATATTTAATATCGCCTACTTTGTCGATATTGTTATAAACCCTGGTTATTGCGTTACCAACCGCATTTAAGATTTTTGCCTTGTCTTCATCTTTCTTGCCCGCCGCAGCAATAGCTGCCTCAAAGCTTTGCCCTGCTTCGGCTGCTTTGTTTTCCAGCAATAATGAATGGCCTTTGGCTACAAGCGTATAAGCATCTCCTGGCTTGGCCGCTATTGTTTTATCAACAGCTGCTTTGGCCAAAGCACCTTTTCCCAGTGCAAAATATGACTCAGCCAACCAGTAAGCGGCCTCTTGCTTATCGCCATGCTTTTCCAGTATACTTACTGCAGAGGCATAGTTGCCGTTATAGTAAGCTTTAACACCATCCTCTACGGACTGTGCATACACCCCGGCGTTCAGTAATACTCCAAGTGCGAGCAGATGGATTGTTTTCTTCATCATCTTTCTTGTTTTGTAGTTGTTTAAATAAGAAGTTGTAAATATAATTTTTTTATCTTTTATATCGAGTCTTCATTTAATTGTATAGGTCGTATAACATAATACCGTCTTCCCGGCATCAAATAGGCCCTTTTAAATATAAGTTGCCCGATCTCGGTGGCCATTAATTCTGCAAACCCTGTGCCTAACCCTCTGTACTTTTCCTTAACTATATACGTAAGATCTCTCGTCATGGGATATACCCGGCCATATAAATTGGCCTGTACCGGCAATATATAATTTCCTGTGCTATCCGTACTTTTTAAACGGCAAATTTTAACTTTTTTAAGAAGCTCGATTGATTCTCGTCATCCGGGTTGCCTATCCAGCTCACGCCCACAAATCCTATGGCATTGGGATTTTGCGCCACGTAATTGATCACCGAATCACTGGTTCGGGCTGCAACCGCCCGGTTGGTGAGTTTCGCTCCCTTCATTACAGAATCGACGATATATCTCACGCTGCTGGTTGCTTTTACCCCGTCAAATACAGGTGTCAGCGGACGGCTGTAGGTGCCCGCAAGGATGTTCCTGATATCGTTCATGTCAAATTCCGTTTCTTTTGATCCCGGGTGAACAATAACCGCTATGGCATCCCTGGCCACAGGCAGTTGATCAACGGTTACTTTCAACGAGTCTGATATTTTCCTGCTTTCCCTTTCTGTAAGCACAATCGTAGATATTACCATCCTGATGCTATCATTCCAGAGATCTTTAATGCAGTCTGCTTCCGGCTTGTACTGCACATTTATCTTAGTTCCGAAATTGTTCGACTCGTACACTTTCACCAGCTCGTCAACAATCGGCTTGAACGATTCGTCGGCGCTGATAGTAATCGTGCCTCTTCCCGGGGTATCGGGGAGCTCGTCTCTTCTTTCTTTGTCTGATTTGCAGGAAGCCGACAGTAGAATTATTAAAAAAGTATACCTGTATAAATGCAACGCATTTGTAAATTCTATTTAAAATATTTTTTTGTATCCCCTGTATATTCTCCAGCATCCGTAAAGAATGGCCACTACCCCGTAAATTTTATCGAACACATCCGGTGGGTACAGTTTATTTAACCTGATATCAAAAGAAAACCTGAAAAGCAGAAATAGTCCGATGCAAATGATCACTATCCCCATTGCATAGTCCAGCACAGACCTTACATTAGACGTTTGCCTGTTTCGCCGCTGTTCATATTCTTCGTTTGTTTTAAGATTCATGATATTATTGGTATCCGGCAAGATAAAAACTTTTCTTTTTAGACGCAAAATGTTTCAATGTCCATATTTAATTGTGTTTGACAAATGTTAATAAATCCACATTAAAACAAACAGTACTTTTGCTTTTTATGTACTTTATTAAAACGCCATTCTGGTTAAAGAAAATATTTAATGCTTATACCTGGGATGTAAATACGGCACATAAAGAGCTGTATCTCACCTTTGACGACGGACCGCATCCTGTAGCTACTCCTTTTGTACTGCAGCAGCTGGCCGAATTTAACGCCAAAGCCAGCTTTTTTGCCTGGGGAAAAATGTACTGGAATATCCCGGTATTTACCGTGAAATAATAGATAGGGGGCACACGGTAGGCAATCATACACATAATCATTTAAATGGCTGGAAAACGCCTTATGATGTCTACATCAACAATGTGCGCCAGGCATCTGTTCATATACCGTCGGGGTTGTTCAGGCCTCCTTACGGGCGAATCAGCAGGAGGGCTGGGAAATTGCTCAGGCGGCAGGGATTTGATGTGGTAATGTGGGATGTGCTGAGTGGTGATTTTGACCGTAGCCTGAGCCCCTCGAAATGTAAGAGCAATGTGATCAATAATGCCGGCAAAGGCTCTATTGTTGTATTTCACGACAGTGAAAAAGCATTCCCCAACCTGCAATATGCTTTACCCGAAGTATTGAATTATTTCCATGCAAAGGGTTTTGTTTTTAAAGGCCTGGGCGACAATTAATTGAAAAGAAAAGGGCCCTGGGTAAATACCCGAGCCCGATTTTTAATCCGTACCCTATGAAAACTTGCGATGAAGTTAATTTTTTTGTACACATAATAAAAAGAAAATTATATTTTAGTTAATATCTAAAATATAAGACGAAAAATTAGAAAATGTTTATCGATACGCACGCTCATGTATATTCAGAGCAATTTTTAGGCGATAAAAGTAAATTTTTAGAAAGAGCGGCTTTGTCAAATGTGTCTACCATTCTTATGCCCGCTATTGATGCTCAAACCCATGCGGCGATGCTGGAAATGGAAGCTTCAGTGCCGGTTAAGTGCATTAGTATGATAGGATTACATCCCTGTTCTGTGAAAGAAGATTTTGAGCGGGAACTTGAGATAATCGATCATTATTTGAGGAACAGGAAGTTTGTAGCCCTAGGTGAAACAGGGCTTGATTTTTACTGGGACACCACCTTTAAGGAGCAGCAATACCAGGCTTTTGAACGCCAGATCGAATGGGCCATACAGTATGATCTTCCTATTGTCATCCATAGCCGCAGCTCAACAAAAGAGTGTATTGATTTGGTAGCCCGCTATGTAAACAGGGGCTGAAGGGAGTGTTTCATTGTTTTGGAGGCAGCAGGGAGGAAGCTAACCAAATTATAAATCTGGGATTTTACCTCGGTATTGGCGGCGTGCTTACCTTTAAAAAATCAGGCTTAGATGAAGTGATAAAACAGGTGGGACTCGAAAGGGTGGTGCTGGAAACCGATGCGCCCTACCTGGCACCGGTGCCTTACAGGGGAAAGAGAAATGAGCCCTCGTATATCCCGCTGATAGCACAAAAATTATCAGAAGTAATGGGAGTGACAATAGACGAGATTGCTGAGATTACCACAAATAATGCGAAAAAATTATTTAATTTATAGTGTAAGAAGCTTATTTTTGCACCCTTTTACGGAGACGTGTCCGAGTGGTTGAAGGAGCACGCCTGGAAAGTGTGTATACGGGCAACCGTATCGCGAGTTCGAATCTCGCCGTCTCCGCCAAATGCTAAGGCGCTGATCTACAGCGCTTTTTTCATGCAATAAGATGGTTAAATCCTACCCTTCCCGCATGCTCTCCTGTTGCCGGTAAATACTTGATAATTAGTTTTCTATTTTAGAACGTTAATAACGGCATCCAATTTGCGTACTAATTAAACTTTTTATTCGTCTTATATTAAATACCCGTTATGAAGCAGTTTTTATTGATACTGATTGTAGGTTGCCTGTTTTTTCCTGTGCACCCGCATACCATCCGGGCTATGGCCATCGGATGCCACCCGGCCAGGCCAAAAAAGTATACGGTACAAAATCGGCCAAGCCTTTTGCCCCTGGTCAGCAAAAAAAGCATCGCAGGTAAAAGAGGTATTTTGATATTCTATATTAGTTTTGCGGCATGGATGCAGAAGATTTGTTTTCGGATTTCGAGCGTGCAGCGTATTATAAACGGCGACTCAGGGCAAGGGGGCGCTGATGCTTGTGTATTCGCTTGTCTCTTTTGTATTAGGTATGCTGGTAATGTTATTGATCCTGTTATTTACCTAAGCGAGGTATATAATTACTACGCGGAAGATAGTTCCATTTTTATCTGAAAGCTTTGAAGACTAAAAAGCACCTCCTTCGAGAAAAATTTAATGTAGGTTTGCTGGTATGCAAATGAAATCTTCGGCAGCCGGATCTGCCGGCTTGCGTTTCCGCGAGGCCATAAAAATGAAAATCCGTTACAGATTGTTGGTGCAATAAATGCCAATCATGCTTTACTGGCCACCCAGGCTGGATTTAAAGCTATTTATCTGTCGGGTGGCGGGGTGGCTGCCGGTTCCTTAGGTATCCCGGATCTGGGTATTACTAATCTCGATGATGTATTGATCGATGTAAACCGCATCACTAATATTACCGATACGCCTTTAATGGTGGATGTTGATACGGGTTTTGGTGCTTCCGCATTTAATATTGAGCGCACTGTTAAATCGCTGATCAAGGCGGAGCCGCTGCATTGCATATTGAAGACCAGGTGGGGCTAAGCGTTGCGGGCACCGGCCGGGAAAAGAAGTCGTAAGCAAGGAAGAAATGGTAGACAGGCTGAAAGCCGCTGCCGATGCACGTTTTGACGAAGATTTTGTAATTGGCGCGCGTACCGATGCTTTTGCCAACGAAGGCTTTGAAAAACACTGGAGCGGGCGGTAGCGTATAAAGAAGCCGGCGCCGATTTTATTTTCGCAGAGGCTGTGCCCGATCTTTCTTACTACCAGAAATTTGTAGATGCAACGGGTATACCCGTGCTGGCCAATATCACCGAGTTTGGCATGATACCACTGTATACAATTGATGAATTAAGGATGCCGGAGTTGGCTTGATACTTTATCCCTTATCGGCTTTCCGTGCGGCCAATAAGGCTGCGCAAAATGTATATGCGCATATCCGCAAAGATGGAACACAAAAGAACGTGCTGGATACCATGCAAACCCGGCAGGAGCTGTACGAAAGCATCAACTACTACGAGTATGAAAAAAAAGATGGATGAGCTTTTTAAGAAGAAGTAATTTATAAATAAAATAACGATGGCTGCCACAAACGAAACAACCACATTCAAACCCAAGAAAAGCGTCTCTCTCTCTGGTGTTGCGGCGGGCAATACTGCCCTATGCACCGTGGGAAAAAGCGGCAATGACCTGCATTACCGCGGGTATGATATTAATGACCTGGCTGAAAAAGCGAGTTTTGAAGAAGTTGCCTATTTGCTTATTCACGAAAAATTGCCTACTACTCCTCAGTTAAAAGCTTACCAAGCCAAGCTGAAATCTCTAAGAGGATTGCCGGATGTGATTAAAAAGTGCTGATGCAGATCCCGGCAGCAGCCCATCCGATGGATGTGTTAAGAACATATACCTCTGTTTTGGGAACCACGCTGCCGGAGCGGAAGATCATAACGTAGCAGGAGCAAGGGATATAGCCGATAAATTGCTGGCGTCTTATTCATCCGCTTTATTGTTCTGGTATCACTATTCACATAATGGCAGGCAGATAGAAGTAGAAACCGATGATGATACGGTTGGCGGGCATTTCCTGCATTTGCTTCACGGCGTAAAGCCATCCGATAGTTGGGTAAGCGCTATGCAGGTGTCGTTAAACTTATACGCAGAGCATGAATTCAATGCCTCCACTTTTACCAGTCGTGTTATTGCGGGAACAGGTTCTGATATGTATTCGGCAATAGCGGGCGCTATAGGGGCGTTGAGAGGTCCTAAGCATGGTGGCGCCAACGAAGTAGCTTTTGAAATACAAAGCAGGTATGGAAGTGCCGATGTGGCCGAGGCCGATATCAGGCTAAGATTAGAAAAAGGGAAGTGATCATCGGTTTTGGCCATCCGGTGTATACGATCGGAGATCCGAGAAACGGTATCATTAAGAAAGTTGCCGAAGCATTGTCCAGGGAAGCAGGAGATATGCAGTTATATTCTATAGCTGAGCGATTGGAAAAGGTAATGTGGGATGAAAAGAAAATGTTTCCCAACCTGGATTGGTTTTCGGCGGTTGCTTACCATATTATGGGAGTGCCTACGGCAATGTTTACACCATTGTTTGTGGTATCGCGTACTACGGGTTGGAGTGCCCACGTAATCGAACAGCGGTTAGACGGAAAGATCATCAGGCCCAGTGCTAATTATACCGGACCTGAACATTTAGAATTTATACCTATTGGGAATAGATAATGGACAATAGATGATAGATCATGGACAATGGTCTGTCGTTTCAACAAATAACATTCAACTCTTTAACTAAAAATGTCATCTTACATTTCAAATGAAAGGCCGCAGCCAGACCAGGTTTTGGCCGATATTGCTGACTATGTTTTAAACTATGAGATCAAAAGCCAGCTGGCGTTAAAAACTGCCTACTATTGCTTGTTGGATACGCTTGGGTGTGGTTTTGAGGCACTGACTTATCCGGCCTGTACCAAACTATTAGGTCCGGTGGTGCCCGGCACTATTGTTCCCAATGGAGCTAAAGTACCTGGTACGAACTTTCAGCTCGACCCGGTGAAAGCCGCATTTGATATCGGCGCCATTATTCGCTGGCTCGACTTTAACGATACCTGGCTGGCGGCAGAATGGGGCACCCTCCGATAACCTGGGAGGTATACTGGCAACGGCTGATTGGTTGTCGCGCACCCGCATTGCCGAAGGTAAAGCGCCCTTAACCATGATGGAGGTATTGCACGCTATGATAATGGCCCACGAAGTACAGGGCGTATTAGCGCTTGAAAATTCTTTTAACCGGGTAGGGCTGGACCATGTTATACTGGTAAAAGTGGCTTCTACCGCGGTGGTAGGTAAGCTGCTGGGCCTGAACCGCGAGGAGCTGATCAATGCAGTTTCGCTTGCTTTTGTAGATGGCCAGGCTTTACGTACCTACAGGCATGCGCCTAATACCGGTAGCCGTAAGTCCTGGGCGGCGGGCGATGCTACTTCCAGGGCTGTGCGCCTTGCTTTAATTGCTCAAACAGGCGAAATGGGATATCCCTCTGTACTGACCGCCAAAACCTGGGGCTTTTATGATGTTTCATTTAAAGGAAACCCGTTTACCTTTCAAAGAGATTATGGTACCTATGTAATGGAGCATATTTTGTTCAAGATATCCTTTCCCGCAGAATTTCATTCTCAAACAGCGGTAGAGGCGGCTATGACGCTTCACAGCCAATTAAAAGCGCTGGGTAAAAGCAGCGACGATATCAAGCGGATCATTATCCGCACCCACGAAGCGGCAATACGGATTATCGACAAAAAGGTCCTTTAAATAACCCGGCCGACCGCGATCACTGCATTCAGTACATGGTGGCAGTACCCTGATCTTTGGGCAGTTAACAGCCGCTGATTATGAAGACGCGGTTGCGGCTGATGAAAGGATAGACGTTTTAAGGGACAAAATATTCTGCGTACAGGATACCCAATTTACCCTGGATTATCATGATCCTGAAAAAGATCCATAGCCAATGCCCTTACCTTAGAATTAAACGACGGGACTGTGTTGGATGAAATAGTGGTAGAATATCCTATCGGGCATAAACGCAGGCGGGAAGAAGGTATCCCCAAGTTGATAGAAAAGTTTAAGATCAATGTAGCCCGTATTTTTGAAGGAGCACAGCAGGAGCAGATCCTGAAAATCGGTCTTGATTATGACGCCCTCGCGTCGATGAAAGTGAATGAGTTTGTGGATTTGATGGTGAAAGCGTCGTGAATTGAATGCCCCGCATTTTAAATACTGGCAGGCTGTTATAGGTACAGCCTGCTTTTTTTTATCCGGGGAGCAGGAAATCTTCCCTATTATCCGGTGTAATAACCCTGCAGCCGGTGCCCGGATAATTAGTGGTAAACGTTGACGAAATCGGGCTTTAGCATTTTTAGACCATTTGAATTTATAAGCAGCCATGCCCGTCTCCCTTTCTTCTACCAGGTCAATTTCCTGCTGCTGAGTAGTACGCCAATCATAATTATTTTGGATTTATCAGTTATTTTATTTGGGAAAGTTCTTAATTTGGGATGGCAGTAAGAAAATTGTGTTACACCGGAATGAGCTGGTTTTAAGGCTGCTTGCCTAATTATGATGGTAATACCCGATTTTTGCGCCGGAACAAATGATAACCTGTTGGGTGCTTTCCGTACCATATTTTTAATCGCTATCTGTTTTTTTAACCGCAAAAGCGCAGGGACAGTATCCTGCTAATAGCTCTGGCAATTTAAGGCACAAACCCATAGCAGTAACTCCCGGTACCGGTTTTACACTGGATACCCTTAGTATCATTCCCAGCAGCTTTAGAATAGATGGCATTGACAGTATTCAATATACGCTGGATTATACTAATGCTGTACTGTATTGGAAATTGCCGCCAACGGATTCTGTAGTTTGGGTTACGTATCGTGTTTTCCCTTTTAAGCTGAACCGGGCATTGCAACGTATGAACTTCGACAGCCTGGTATTGTTCTCCGCTGCGCCAATAAGGGCACCTTACAATAAAGCTGACCGTCAAAAAGAGCTGTTTAATTTCGGAACTATTAATGCCCAGGGAAGTTTTGGACGACAGGTAGGTTTTGGAAACAACCAGGATCTTATACTGAACTCTAATTTAAACATACAGTTAAATGGTATGCTGGCAGACAGCATAGAGCTGCAGGCTGCTATTACCGATAACAATGTGCCTATTCAGCCAGACGGCAACACGCAGCAGCTGAACGAATTTGATGAAGTATACATTCGCTTTAAGAAAAAGAACTGGCAGCTGAATATTGGTGATATGGACCTGCGCGAGGACCGAAACTATTTTTTAAAATTCTATAAAAGCTGCAGGGTATTTCTTTCCAGACGATCAATAATATTTCAAAGAATACCCAATCCAATACTTTAGTGAGCGGATCTATTGCTAAGGGAAAGTTTACACGTAATGTTTTGCAGGGGCTGGAGGGGAACCAGGGGCCTTACAGGCTTTCTGGAGCCAATGGCGAAGCTTTTTTATTATACTGGCTAATACAGAAAGAGTTTTTATTGATGGTGAACTGTTGCAGAGAGGGGAGGATCAGGATTACGTTATTAATTACAACACGGCCGAGATCACATTTACACCCAGGCGCATGATCTCGAAAGACAGCCGTATACAGGTAGAATTTGAATATGCTGACAGGAACTTCCTGAACACCAACCTGTACGCTATGCAGGAGGTTGACTTTAACAGGAAGGTAAAATTGAAAGTAGGATATTTTAATAACAGCGATGCTAAAAACTCCTCTATCAACCAGGTACTGGATACACGGCAAAAACAATTTCTTTTTAATATAGGCGACAGTGTGCAAAATGCACTCTATCCATCTGCACTCATGGATACCTTAACCGCCGGCAAGATACTATATGAACGCGTTTATGATACGGTTGATAATGTAGTTGATTCTTTTTACCGGTACTCAACCAATCCTGAGACAGCCAAATTTAACCTTGCTTTTACCGATGTGGGTTTTGGACGGGGATTATATAACAGATAATGGCAACGCAAACGGTAAAGTATTTGTATATGTGCCGCGTGCAAACGGCATAAAGCAAGGCAATTATGACCCGGTAATTTTATTGGTAGCTCCGCGCAGGCAGCAGTTACTGACATTGGGGTAGACTATAATATTTCTGATGCAACTGTTTTAAAAACAGAGGTAGCTACCAGTAAATATGATGTAAATACATTGTCTTCTTTAAATGATAATGATGATAACGGTTATGCTGCCAAATTAAACCTGGTCAATAGTTTTTTGTTGAAGGAAAAGAATAAGCTGCGCCTTATAAGTTCACTGGATTATGAATATGTGCAGCAAAAGTTCCAGCCTTTGGAGCGCCTCAGGGATGTTGAATTTACAAGGGATTGGGGGCTTCCGCTGGTAGCGCAACGTGCTACAGAAAACATCGTAAAAGCCGCAACAGGTTTACGGGCCGATAATGGCAATAGCATACAATATGCATTCACTAACTACAACAGGAGCGACGATTATAACGGATTTCAAAATGCCCTCACGCAGTTTACCAACTGGAGAAAATGGAGCTTAAATAATCAGTTTGTTTTAACCAATTATAAAACAAGTACGTACGACGGATATTTTCTAAAACCTATTGTTGATATCAGTAAAAAAATATCCTGGATGGATAACTGGATCATTGGCGGCCGGTATACCCTGGAAGAAAATGTTAATCGCAATACTGTCAACGATTCATTGAATTTTACTTCTTTTCTTTTTTTTTGACACCTACACTGCCTATTTAAAATCCAACCCGGAAAAAAAGAAACAGGTACGGTATTAATTTTTATACGCGAAGTGATAAGTACCCCGTGGGTAAAGAGCTGGTTCGGGAGACAGGAGTTATAATCTTAACCTGCAGGCTGAATTATTGTCGAATGCGAAGCGGCAATTTTACCTCAATACCACTTTCAGGAAGCTGAAAGTGTACAATGATGAAGTAAGTGCCCAAACGGAAGATAATACGGTGCTTGCCCGCGCTGAATATCAGATGAATGAATGGAACGGCTTTTTAAATGGTAATATTTTATATGAAGTAGGATCAGGGCAGGAGCAAAAACGGGATTATGCCTACCTGGAAGTACCGGCGGGTACAGGACAGTATACCTGGATTGATTATAATGACGACGGTGTACAGCAATTGAATGAATTTGAACTGGCAGCTTTTGCCGATCAGGCAAAATTTATCCGGATTTTTACGCCAACCAATGAATATATAAAAGCCAATTACACCACGCTTAATTATAGTATCAATGTAACGCCTCGTCAATTATGGGGTGGGCAGGCGAAAGGTTTTGCAGGATTTTTATCAAGATGGATATTGACCAGTTCTTTGCAGATTGCTAAAAATCGATGGCGAGAGGATTATTTGAGTTTAATCCTTTTGGCTATGGGCTGGCCGATACGAACTTAATTACCCGGAATACAACCCTGGCTAATACGTTATCCTTTAACAGGCAAAGCACCCAATGGGGCGTTGATGTGAGCAACCTGCGTAATAATAATAAGGCCTTTCTTACTTACGGGTATGAAACCCGGCAAAACAATGAGTGGCTTTTGAAGTACAGGCATTTTCTTTCAGCGTCTCTTACTTTAAACATAAATGCCTGACGGGCATCAATGCATTGTACACCGATGACGTGCTGTTTGATAACCGTAATTACGAGATCAACAGGAATAACGGGGAACTATTATTGTCTTACATAAAAGGAACATCTTTCCGCATCACCACAGGCTATAAGCGTGAGCATAAGAAAAATGCAGGTATTTATGGTGGGGAAACCTCGCTCTCCAATGCCCTTACTGCTGAAACCAAGTATAACATCCTGCAAAGCGCTTCCGTTACGGGAAGTTTACTTATAATGGTTTAAAATACAGTGCGGGAACTAATGGCGCGCAAACAACCGTGGGCTATATTATGCTGGATGGATTGCTACCCGGCACCAATCTTTTATGGAACCTTCAGTTAACCAAGCGTCTTTTAAACAACCTGGAACTTAATTTTCAATACGATGGTCGCAAGCCCGGGGCCACCAGGACCATTCATACCGGTAGGGCGTCTATCACAGCGCTGTTTTAAAAGCATTTACTGCCTCATCTACCGGAACAAGCCGTTCCCATCTTCAGCCAGTTGGTAATTAAAGAAAAATCTCCCGGCGCTCCGGGAGATTTTTATATTGAGTTATACAACTATTCCGATTATTTTTCAGCACTTCCGCCATTGTTTTACCAATATCAGCAGGGCTGCTTACCACATGTATACCGCATTCGCTCATAATTTTCATTTTAGCTTCTGCGGTATCATCAGCTCCGCCTACAATAGCGCCGGCATGGCCCATACGACGGCCGGGAGGTGCAGTTTGACCTGCAATAAAGCCTACAACAGGTTTTTTGTTGCCTGTAGCTTTAATCCAGTTGGCTGCTTCGGCCTCCATACCTCCGCCAATTTCACCGATCATAACGATGGCGTCTGTTTCTGGGTCATTCATTAATAATTCTACAGCTTCTTTGGTAGGAGTACCAATAATAGGGTCCCCGCCAATTCCAATAGCAGTGCTGATCCCCAAACCTGCTTTGGCTACCTGGTCGGCTGCTTCGTAAGTAAGCGTACCAGATTTACTTACAATACCTATACGTCCTGGTTTAAATACAAAGCCCGGCATGATGCCTACTTTGCACTCACCGGCGGTGATAACACCCGGGCAGTTAGGCCCGATCAGCCTGGTTTTGGTACCCAGCAAATAATTTTTCACTTTCACCATGTCCTGCACAGGAATGCCTTCTGTAATACAAACTACCAGCTCAATGCCGGCGTCTGTTGCTTCCATTATAGCATCGGCTGCAAAAGCCGGGGTACAAAAATAATGCTCACATTAGCGTTGGTAGCTTTAACCGCGTCGGCCACTGTATTAAACACCGGCCTCTCCAGGTGCGTGGTGCCGCCTTTATTAGGGGTAACGCCGCCTACCACGTTGGTGCCATATTCTATCATCTGGGTTGCATGAAAAGTACCTTCTGTGCCGGTAAAGCCCTGTACTAACACTTTCGAATCTTTATTTACTAATACTGCCATTTTATAGTTTTTTCTGATTGGTTACAAAAGTAAGGAAACCAGCATGCTAATAAGCTAAATTTTTGCTGATTCCTGCACAAAAAGAGTAGTGATCATTATAAGGGTAGCGTAAGGCAGGGCCAACATTAATACAGGAGGGTGTTATTCTTAGGGCGCACCTATAATTCCATCGCCGTCCATATCGGTGTTGAATTTTTCTTCCAGGGCATCCCGCACATCTTCGTGTACTTCTTTCGGAATTTCTCCGGTTTCCTGTATAGTGCGCATATTTTTGGCATCCTGCAGGAAATTCGAAGCAAAAATAAAATCGTTAAGCTTTTGATTGTCGCTGTAAATAATTTCTTTATTGGTGCCTTCCCATTCTTTTTCACCCTGGTGCATATAAACGATATGATCCCCAATTTCCATTACACTATTCATATCATGCGTGTTCATGATAGTAGTAGTGTTATATTCCTGCGTGATTTCTTTAATAAGCTTATCAATAACAATAGATGTTTGCGGATCAAGCCCTGAATTGGGTTCATCGCAGAAAAGGTATTTTGGATTTAACACAATGGCCCTTGCCAGCGCCACCCGTTTCTGCATACCACCGCTAATTTCCGCCGGAAATTTCCTGTAAGCATCTTCGTTAAGATTTACCCGGTCCAGCACTTCTTTTACCCTGGCTTTCTTTACCGAATATTTATCGGTAGTGAACATATCGAGAGGAAATATTACATTTTGCTCAACGGTTTGGCTATCGAAAAGCGCTGATCCCTGAAAGAGAGCATCCCGATTTCTTTTCGGATTGCTTTCTTTTCTTCCAGGGTCATGGTAATATAATTGTGGCCATTGTAGATCACTTCGCCGCGGGTAGGGGCATAAGGCCAACAATACATTTCATCAATACTGTTTTACCGCTTCCGCTCGATCCGATAATCAGGTTACACTTGCCAGGCTCCATTACCGCATTTACCTCTTTCAGCACCACCTTCTCGCCGAAACTTTTTTAAGATTTTTTATCTCTATCATGGTACTCCAGTTTTTGAAGCAATGAAATTTTTCAATACTGTTTGCTTATAATAATAGTGCCGATAAAATGTAATCTGCCAGCAGCAACATGATGCAGGAAACCACTACTGCGCGGGTGCTCGACTGACCAATTTCAGGGCACCACCCTTTACATTATAACCGTAAAAGCAAGGGATACTGGTTATCAGGAACGCGAAGGCGAAGCTTTTGGTTAATGCAAAAATACATTATAGCCATTAAAGCCCATCAGTAAACCATTGTCGAATATCGACGGATCGATAATGCCTGCCATTGACCCTGCCAGCCGGCCTCCAAAAATACCCAGTACCATCGCCAATATGATCAGCAGGGGTATGGTTAATACGCCCGCTAATATTTTAGGAAGAATCAAATAGGCCTTCGTATTAATACCCATGATTTCCAGGGCGTCTATCTGCTCGCTTACCCGCATATTACCCAGCTCACTGGCTATTTTACTGCCTACTACTCCTGCCAATACAATACAGCTAAGGGTGGGGGCAAATTCCAGTATCACCGTATCACGTACAATTTGAGCAATTGTGGTTTTAGGAATGATAGGAGATACCAGCTGGTAGGCCGTTTGAACAGTAGATACGGCACCAATAAAAACTGAAATAATAGAAATAATACCCAACGATCCAACGCCGATATCATTGCATTGAAGCATGAATTGCTTCCAATACATAGCTCTGTTCTCCGGCATGCGAAACATGCCTTTGAACATTTGGATGTACTGCCCGAATTCTTTAAGTATTTTCAAGAATAAAGTCGTTTAGTTGGATAGTCTATTTTTTCTTTTTGGTGTTACCCTGGTTCTTTTCTGCTTCTGAACCAGCTTTGGCCGACATTGCAGCTGACTTTATCTGAGCATCTGTAACTGCTATTAAAGCCATATTGACAATGTTGTTCACCGTGCTTCCCAGTTGCAACAAATGTACCGGTTTTTTCAGTCCTAAAAGTATAGGCCCTATTGCATCGGTAGAACCTATTTCCTTCAGGATATTATAAGTAATATTACCAGACGCTAAATTAGGGAAGATTAATGTGTTTACTTCTTTTTCAACCAGTTCGCTAAACGGATACATTTCTTTTAACAAACTATTATTAAGTGCCACATTGGCCTGCATCTCTCCATCCACAATCAGGGAAGGATCTTTGAGCTTTACCAGCTCCCTGGCCCTGAAACCAGCTGGGCCTCCGGCGTACTGCTGCTGCCAAAGTTGGAATAGCTTAACATGGCAATTCTTGGTGTAATATTAAATGCCGAAACCTCTTTGGCCGTTAATAGTACTATTTCAGCCAGCTCTTCAGCTGTAGGATTAATATTTACGGTAGTATCCGCTAAAAATAAAGGCCCTTTGGAGGTCATGATGAGGTACATGCCTGCCACCTTTTTACGCCGTCTTCGGTACCAATGATCTGGAGCGCAGGCCGGATGGCGTCTGAATATCTCTTTGTTAAACCAGATATCATACAATCCGCGTCGCCGCATTCTACCATCATGCAACCGAAATGGTTTCGGTTTTCCATCAGCTTCGATGCCTCTTCCCGCGTGTAACCCTTACGTGCCCTTTTTTTTTTTGTAAAAGAGATCCACATATTCTTCCCTTTTGGCTTTAGCTTCATCGCCGCGCGGATTAATCACCGGCATTTCGCTGATATCAATTTTATGCAGATCTGCCAGTTCTTCTATTTTCTTTACATCGCCCAGCAGGGTGGGAAAGCCGATACCTTCGTCCAGCACAATCTGAGCGGCTTTCAGGATATTTACATTATCCCCTTCAGCAAAAACAATACGTTTGGGTGCGCTGCGTGCTTTAGCGCCCAGCACCCGTAAAACCTGGTTGTCCAGGCCCAGGCGTTTGTTCAGGTCGTGCTCATATTGTTCCCAGTTCTCAATATTAATGCGTGCTACACCCGATTCCATAGCTGCCCTGGCTACTGCCGGCGCAACTGTGGATAGTAAACGAGGATCAAGCGGTTTGGGAATAATATAGTCCGGCCCGAAGTGCATATTGTTCTGGTTATAGGCCAGGTTTACAATATCCGGAACCGGCGTTTTGGCCATGTCAGCTAAAGCTTTCACGGCGGCCAGTTGCATTTGGGTGTTGATTTGTGTGGCTCTCGTCGAGCGCACCCCTGAAGATATAAGGGAAGCCCAGCACATTATTTACCTGGTTAGGATAGTCGCTGCGACCTGTCGCCATGATCACATCTTTCCGTGCTTTGGTGGCTTCTTCCCACGGGATCTCGGGGTCGGGATTGGCCATGGCAAATACGATCGGGTTTTTCGCCATGCTTTTTACCATATCGGCATCTAAAACGTTGGCTGCGCTCAGTCCTATAAATACATCAGCGCCTTTCAGGGCATCGGTCAGCGAAATGTCCTTAGGGGCAATCGCAAAAGGAGCTTTAATATCGTCTAATCCTGTGCGGCCTTTATGTAGCGCTCCCTTGCTGTCGAACATAATAAAGTTCTCGGGTTTGGCGCCCATTTGCTGGTATAATAGCACACAGGCCATGGCTGCCGCGCCGGCGCCGTTTACCACAAATTTTGCTTTCTCAATTTTTTTCTTCTGGATTTCGAGCGCATTGAGCAGGGCGGCAGCACTGATAATTGCGGTACCGTGCTGATCGTCGTGCATTACCGGTATTTTTAACCGTTTTTTCAGCTCACGTTCAATATAAAAAAGCAACCAGGCGCCTTAATATCTTCGAGGTTGATACCGCCGAATGTGGGTTCCAGGGCCTGAACGATCTCTACAAATTTCACCGGGTCTTTTTCGTTGATCTCGATATCAAATACATCAATATCAGCAAAGATCTTAAACAGTACCCCCTTGCCTTCCATCACTGGTTTACCGGCTTCGGGGCCGATATCACCCAGGCCCAAAACCGCTGTTCCGTTACTGATTACTGCTACCAGGTTTCCTTTGGCAGTATACTTATATACGTTCTCAACATTTTCTGCAATTTCGAGGCAGGGCACTGCCACACCCGGCGAATAAGCCAGCGAAAGGTCCCGCTGGGTTTTGGCTTCCTTGGTGGGAATTACTTCAATTTTCCCCGGCCGGCCTTTGGCGTGGTACTCCAGCGCCAACTCTTTTCTCAAATCTTTTTTAGACATAAGCAACGATTAAAAATCGGGCGAAAAGTAAAGTAAATTGGTTGAATGGGCAAAAGATTAATTTTAAGGAATGCCGTAAAAATTTCATATTTGTGTGAGTTTATATTAATAAATAACACCTGAGATTTCTAATCTTCATAAAGAAAACGTACCGCGAATGAAAAAAACATTCCCATTACTGGCATTGCTGCTGGTGATTTTAACTGCTTGTCCTAAGAAGAAAGACCAGATAGCTGACAATGCAACAACAGCACAACTGGTTGCCGATTCGGCATACCTATATACCAAAGAAGTATATTTCTGGAATACTTTACCGGGAATAGGAACTTACGAAAGTTTTAATCCAAGGAAATTTGTTGGTTCCGACCTGGTTAAAACAGCAGATGATGTTATCAAGTCTATAAGAGCGCTGCAACCGGCAGACCAGTTTAGCCATGCTACTTCTTCTGAGGAATCTGACCAGATTATTACCGGGGATGGAACCGACTGGGGATTCTGGGTGAAAAGCGGGCTAGTAGCGCTGCCGGATAATGCCGCTAATACCAGGTGGTTTGTACCCTATGTATATGCCGCATCTGATGCCGCCGCCAAAGGTGTAAAGCGTGGCTGGATCATGAACAAACTCAACGGTTCAGAACTAAGAGGAGACCAGGCCAGTGTTGATAAATTAAACGCATTGTTTTTCGGAACGGCAACCTCTGCAAATGTGGAGTTTATTAAACCGGATGGTACCACACAGGTTATTAGCTTAGCTAAAACAAGATTTACAGAAAATTCGATTTTGTATTCTACAGTTTTTACTAACGGTAATAAAAAAATAGGGTATTTGGTTTTCAACACGTTTTTAGGTACACAGGCTGCTTTAAATGACTTGCTTGCTGTTTTCGACAACTTTATTGGCCAGGGTGTGAATGAACTGATCGTTGATCTGAGAGAAAACCTGGGAGGCTCAACTGCGATGCAAGACAGATTCGCCAACATTCTAGTGCCAGCCTCCAAAACCGGTCAAACTATGTATCGATACGAGTTTAATCAACAATTACAGCAGGGTAATTTTCCGCTTGTAAAAAAGAAACTGGGTATTACCAGTAATGACTATTTTAGTGTGAGCACCAACACGGAGACTTTTATGAAAAACAAAAATCTTGCTTTGAACAGGGTGCTTTTTATAGTAACAGACAATACCGCTTCATCGAGTGAACTTTTAATTAATAACTTAAAGCCTGTGATGGACGTTAAATTAATCGGGGAGACGAATACACGCGGTAAGCCGGTTGGTTATTTTCCTATAGAACTGTTTGATAAAGTGGCATTATACCCTATTTCTTTCAAAACAGTTAACAGTGTTAATGCTGAAGTACCTTATGAAGGCTTTACTCCGGATAAAATAGCTGTAGATGGTATTAATAAGGATTGGGGAGATATTACAGAGCCTTGCCTGGCCAATGCCCTTAATTATATAAACACAGGTAGCTTCCTGGCTGCTGCGCCTGCCACTTCCCTGAAAACAACTACCCGGTCGGTTGTTTCCGGTGTACTGAATCAGTTAGATGAAAAACGGAAAAGGAATGTTGGGATTTATTATGAGCCTAAAAACAGGTAACAGTACTAATGTTATTCAATTGAGATCTGATACTTGTAATAAAAATGCGCTTCATTTTTCGAAGCGCATTTTTATATAAATGTTTTTTTGATTTTACTTACCGCTCAATCCAAACTTTTCTACCCGACAGCGCACTTAAAGAATCTTTGATGCGGGTGGTATCAGCATTGGCTACAGGAAGCTTGATGAACAATTTATAGCTAACCGAGTCGGCGGTTTCCATTTCCACGGGCCACTTAATCGTTTTTAGCTGGTTGAATCTTTTGGATGCCCTGGGTTGCCTGGCTATTTCGAGTACATATTTATAGCTGTCAGATGCAGGACTGGCAGGGGCTGCGGGTTTGGGTGTTACCGGGGTTGCGCTGTCATTGTCCGACCGTGAAACGGAGTTGTCAGCAGTAGTTACATCTTCTATATCCCTATTGCTTTTTTCCTTGTTTTGATTATAGAACCAGATTACAGCCGCCACCGCAACCAGGCACACGGTGCCGATTATAGCTGCAGGTTTGGTTTTGCGGGGTTTGCGGGTTTCATCGATGTACGACTGAGGCACAGAGTTTTTCTCAGTGATAGGGATGGGTTTCTTCTTTTCTTTTTCGGTATGAAGAAACTTTTCCTTGTGAAATTCAAAACTTCCGTCCATTTTTTTGGTAAGCGTACCTATTCCTGCCAGAAAATAAGGCTTTCCTGTATTCAAAAAATTAGTAACTCCTTCTATTTCCGACAGTAGGTCGGATTGGGCTAATACCTTCATTTTCCCCGTTTCCTGCGAAACAAAAGCAATCAGTTCCTCGTCAAGTTGGGTTACTTTGGTTGGCTCGAAGCTGATATTGAGCAGGGATGTGCCTTTTTGCTATAATCTACTTCAGGATTATATGTGCTGTCCGCATGAAAAGTGCCTAAGCCCGGAAGACTTAAAACTTTGTTGGTGGCCAGGTATTGAGCCAGTACAGGCGCTAATTTCATTCGTTTGTTTTTATGCCGCTTTGCGGCTGTTTTATTTATTGAATACCCGCCTGAATGGCCGGGCAGGAAACGCCCTGCTCAACATTTTCCCTGTGTTAAAAATTTTACATGGGCGTTTCATTCATATTTTTTGTGTCTCACCGCAATGGTTGCAGTTGGACGGTTTTTTTAATGGCTGAGCCTACTCGCCATATTGAGGGCCCGGGCATTAGCAGGAGCCCTGCAGCCCTTTTCACAAACAATTGATTATGATGAGTTCGCAATATAACCGATTTTATTGTATTACCAAAATGGGATAAAGGGCTTAATTTTGAGCGATGTATACCCAAGAGGAGGAGTCTTTTATAAAATACTGGGCTGCCAACCGGCAGAAGAAAAAGCGGCTTTTCAGGCAGATACTGGTAGGTTTGCCGGCCGGATTAATTTTGATGATTGCCATCCTGGTTAATTTTATGAGCGGTTGGTATAAACGGGCCGCAATGATTGCCAATGCCGATCCGTCTTTATTTATAATTTTATTGATAGCTGGAATAATTATTGTTGCGTTTGCAGGTGTGTTTACGTCTTACCACAAATGGGATATTAACGAAACCCGCTACAAGGAGCTCATAAACAGAAAATAATAGGTGCTCTTCCTGTTTACTTTTAAATTAAAATCTCTAAGGAAAAATGAAAAAAGATTATGGATCCCGGTTCTGTCAATTGTAACCGCCGCAGGTTTAACGGCTTGCCTGAAAAAGGGGGACGATGTTCCGGTATGTACCTCTAATTCTTTAACTGCCGATCGCCAGTCGATCGATTCTTTTATAGCTGAAAATGATATCAGCTATCTTACTTACATTTCAGATGGTTATTACAGGGGATTGCCAATCCCGGAAGCGGAAGTACCGCAGCTGCCGATTCTATTGTGGAGTTTAAGCGCACCATAAGTACTTTTAAAGGTAGTTCGCTTGTAACAGTTATTACTGAAAACCTTACTACCAATAATGGCTTGCCTATCAGGTTTTCCGATTTTCAGAACGCCACCTCTTCGCCTTTTTATTATTTGATGACGAACGCAGCAAAAGGAGGAATCCTGCGCCAGATATACCCATCCTCGGCTAACGCCCTGGGATATTATGGCTGTCAGCAACAAACAGTCGATGGTAAAGTTATTCCGGCATATTCGCAGGTGATAGTAGATATTGAGTTAACCGCAGTAAAAAAGGTAATTAGGAATAAATGAAGAGAATATTTTTTGTGTTGGGTATTATAGCGCTGTTTGCAATAGGTGGATGTTTAAAAGAAGACAAGGTGGAACCTTGTGTACCAAGAACCCTTGAACAGGATAAGCCGGTAATGACCCAATTTGCAGCGGATAGTGCCATTACAGTTACGGAGGATCCCACCGGGCTTTTTTACCAGGTCATCGATCCTGGAACAGGCGCTGCTCCTACGGCAACCAGTACGGTGACCGTGAAGTATGTTGGGCGTTATACCGATAACGGGCAGAGAGTTGATGCAAGCAACCTTGACAGGGAAGTGAGTTTTACTTTAAATGGTGTGATACAGGGATGGACTATTGGTATTCCTAAAATAAAAGCCGGTGGTAAAATTAAAATGATCATTCCGTCATCCCTGGGTTATGGTTGTTACCAGGGCACCCGTATGAATCAGCCTCTTTATTTTTATGTAGAACTTATCAGCGTGAAGTAATTTGCAGATATATACATTATTGAAAAGCCCGATTCATTTCGGGCTTTTTTATGGCATACACTACAAGCTGCATATGAATCGCCTATTTTTGTTGTATAAAATGTTGTAATGCTATACGAGCCTATTTCAGTATTTGATATGTTGAAAATCGGGGTGGGGCCCTCAAGTTCCCATACCCTGGGTCCCTGGCGTGCTGCGGAGCGTTTTGTAGGCGAGCTGGAGGCAAAAGGACTTTTAGATGGGGTGACGCAGCTTAAAGTGCTCCTGTATGGTTCATTAGCTAAAACAGGTGTAGGACATGGTACTGATATTGCTGTGCAAATGGGACTTTGCGGACATGATCCTGTTACTTTTGATGTGGCGCAAATTACACCTGCTGTTGAGCAGATTGCAGTGAAGCAGCAGATACTGCTGGCAGGTAAAAAAGCTGATTTTTAATCCAGCCGGCGATATAGAGTTTTTGTTCACCGAAACATTACCTTATCACTCGAACGGGCTCACGTTTCTGGCTGTTTTGGAAAACGGGCAAAACATCGCGGAAACCTATTATTCTATCGGCGGCGGGTTTGTTAAAAAGAAGGGGAGGAAGTTGTTGGCGACACATCGGTTAGCTTGCCTTTCCCTATTGATGATGCCGATGATTTGTTGAGGTGGTGCATTAAAACGGGTCTTTCCATTCATGAAATCGTTTATGAAAATGAACAGGCCTGGCGTAAAGAAGAAGACATTAGGGTGGGTATTCTTAAAATATGGCAGGTAATGAAAGATTGCGTATACCGCGGATGCCATACCACCGGTATTTTACCAGGAGGATTGAATGTACACCGTCGTGCCGCCAGTTTGAATAAAAACTGGTCGGAGATGTAACTTATAATAATTATGACGAATGGATAGGCGCCATACAAAAAGGAGGCAACAGCTTCAAATATATACTAGACTGGGTGAGCTGTTTTGCGCTGGCAGTAAACGAGGAAAACGCCTCTTTTGGGAGAGTGGTAACAGCGCCTACCAATGGCTCTGCCGGTGTGATACCCGCAGTGCTGCACTATTATACCGTTTTTTGCGGGGGAATGACGAATCGAAAATTATTGATTTCCTGATGACGGCTTCTGAGATCGGGAGCATTTTCAAAAAGGAATCGACCATTTCTGCTGCCATGGGTGGCTGCCAGGCGGAGATTGGTGTGTCTTCATCTATGGCTGCCGCCGCTTTAACCGAAGCTTTGGGAGGTACACAAAAGCAGGCATTGATGGCGGCTGAAATAGCGATGGAGCATCACCTGGGCATGACCTGTGATCCCATCGGCGGACTGGTACAGGTACCCTGCATTGAGCGGAATACAATGGGCGCTATAAAGGCCATTACTGCCAGTCAGCTGGCATTACAAAGCACACCCGATTTTGCCAGAGTGTCGCTTGATGAAGTCATTAAAACCATGTGGGATACCGCGCAGGATATGAATTTTAAATATAAAGAAACCGCAGATGGTGGTTTAGCAGTAAATGTTCCCTTAAGTTTGCCGGAATGTTGATAGAGTGATTGGTTGACTGATTGATAAAGGTGAGCCTTGACGGAATGGTATAGGAAAATTTAAAAGTATTATTTATAAAGATGACAAGAGCAGAACTGGTACAGCTAATTAAAAACAGGAAATCTTATCTATGTGTTGGGTTAGATACCGATATTACTAAAATACCGGAGCACTTAAGGGATAAGCCTGATGGGGTGCTGGAGTTTAATAAAGCGATTATTGACGCTACCCGCGATCTGTGCGTATCGTATAAGATCAATACGGCTTTTTACGAAGCGCAGGGCGTTGCCGGCTGGCAAACCATGCAGCAGACTGTTGAATACATCGGTAATGAGCATTTTAAAATAGCCGATGCCAAAAGAGGAGATATTGGCAATACCTCTGATCAGTATGCCAAGGCTTTTTCTCGGCCCTGCCATTTGATTCGGTTACTGTAGCACCCTATATGGGCTCCGATAGCGTGCAGCCGTTTCTGAAATATGATGGCAAATGGGCTATTGTGCTTGGATTAACTTCCAATAAAGGAGCCGCCGACTTTGAGCTGCAGCCTTGCGGGGATGGCTTATTATATGAAAAGGTACTAAAAACGGTGTCTCAGTGGGGTTCTGATGAGAATATTATGTTCGTGGTGGGTGCTACCCAGGCAGATTCTTTTGCGGCAATCCGCCAAATTATTCCCGGGCATTTTTTACTCGTTCCGGGTGTAGGAGCGCAGGGCGGAAGTCTGAAAGATATATCGGAGCAGGCAATGAACAGTGATTGCGGGCTACTGGTAAACGTAAGCCGCGATATTATTTTCGCCTCGGGCGGAGCCGATTTTGCCGAAGCAGCCCGTAATAAGGCATGGGGCTACCAGCAGGAAATGGCGAAATATTTAATGTAATTAAAACCTGCGCATCGCTGCTGTAGTCAGCCGCATTAAGCCTTTTAAGGAAATGCAGGACCCGCAAATGACTGGCAAATAAAAAAACACCTACATTGCTGTAAGTGCCTGAATTGTAAGTGAACCCTGTGGTACAAAACTCGAACCACTTTTTAGCGGATTTAAAGCTGTTGTGCGAACTTTAAATAAAAAATACACTCAAAATACTACAATACAATATGCTGATTTTCAATATTTAAGATACGACACTATAGCATACCAGTTTGCAGTGCGTAGTCTAATAATTCCTTACACTTTTGAATCGGGAACCCATAAATAATCCTGGTACCAGTGTGTACTGCGCAGGCAAGAGCCACAATTCTGCATTGACTATCTAAAATAGGCGCACCACTGCATCCTTCATAATCCTCGCTATCGGATATTATCTGGGGAGCCAAGAACATATAAAATTCTCCTTTAGTGCGATGGAACTTTAAACTATGTTTCAAGGTTGGTATCATGGAAAGTTGTATTCCATTATAGCTATGCCTAACTTTTCCAAAGAAACCATACCGTTCGTCTTTGGTTGGCATAGCAGCATCCTCCATAAACAACGGCAACTTTGTTGACGCTTCCACCTTAAATGCTTTAAAATCCATTTCAGGTTGCAGCAGCTCTATATTATGTTTAATTTCAGCAAACGCAATATCCAATCTTTTGCCTTGCTGTAATACCGATTCAAAGTCCTCCAGAGACATGTCTTTCGTTACCTTTATCTGATCGAAGTAACAAATACCTCCTATGGGTTGAATGATTGGCCCCTCTTATCAAATGGTTGATTAGTCTCTAAAAAGTGGTGTATCCTTCTGCATCAGTAACGTGCGAAACTGAAATAAAAAACCTTCGGTTTTGGTAAACGATTACACAGCAAGAACCAAAACCTTCTGGCTTGGGGTAATCTGCTTTTGCCAGAAAAACTTGAATGGATGCTCTAACCATCAATTCGGCGTCTGTCATAGAATCAGATTTTAGATGGCATTGGGTAATCAAGAGGTATGCTCAACAATTCTTGCACCGGCTTGTCAATTACCATATAGGTCGGAAACTGTGCAAATGGGTTGTGTCGGAATGCGTGATCTACAGTAGTGGCTAAATTAGCCGTATTGGCGTTGGTAATATATACTCCTGACACTCTTGTAAACTTGGGATTATTTTTTGAACCAAAAAAACCATTTCCTGAAAGCTCTAATCTTTCATCCCGGTTGTCAGGAATATCACGCCAAGAAATTTGCAATGAGCCGTATAGCGCCTCCTGCACTTCTATAATATCAAGAGAAATACTCTGCTTATTTAGACAAATAATGTACGGAGCATTTAATGCTCCATAGCGCGTAGCTTTTGATTCCAAAGCAGTAATTATATCCTCGCTATCATTACCTATTTGGGTAACGATCGGATGAGTGCCAATGGAACGGGAATTAGTTCCACGATGTAATGGCGATTTTGGAATTAACTGCAACTCTATTTTGACTTTATCATCATCATATACAATTTTAGGCATTGCCTGAAATCCACGTTGACTTAAAAGGTCTGTATATATATCAGGATCATACGATGAAATGGCTTGGTTAAAATAACGGACGATCATTTTTCCACTTGGCTGGCTGTTATCTTTGAAAACGATTTCATCCAGTTTCAACAAAAAAATTCGATGCATCAATTTTATCCAACGAATCGAGAAGTGTATTCTTTTTCCTTTCAAGCGACCGCTCATCTTGGGATCGCATTGTCATGTGTTTAACCTCGATAAATAGAAACTCCCCATCTTTTGTAGCAAGATAATCCGGACGTTTTAATGTGCCGGGAATATCAGGGTGTATTGATAATGAAAATCCCAGCTTCGTGAATAGTGTATAGATATATAACTCATAAAATGCGGCATCAAATGAGGCTTGAAATCGTGTCTTTAGGTCTTGCTTTTCATCATCGGGATAATGCGAAAACCACTTTTCAAGTAACTGTCTTATAACTTCCATGTCTTGCCTGGCACTATCGTTATAGTACTGATAGGTATCTACGTTGTATTTAGCAGGCCCATCTAATGTTCTTTCTTTCTTTTCAAAAAGTGACATATCATTCATCAGACAATTTCTTTACAGGGTTTGAATAGACTGTTGCAAAATATAATATTTTGTTCTAAATAATTAATTCACACTACCATTACCAAGTACCGACGCAATTCTCAGATTTACAGAACAGAATCTTACAACATTGGAGTGAATTGCCGTAGATTTGAAAGCATCAAATTAATCTAAAATATGCTATCACCAGATCAACAGGATTTTTATAACAGGTGGCTTCAGAAAGCCGATAATATAGTAGATGAGGATGTTGCCAGCCTTATTGATAAATACGTAACCTTATTTATCAACTATAACTTCCTGTACAATATCGTTCCGATAAAAAAGCTCAGGAAACTGGTAATGCGAGAGAACAAGTTGGTGACAGAGCGGGAGCTACTACTTTTACAATTGATTTTCTTGGAGCTGCTGCTATTGCCCATTATTTAACACAGCAAGGACTTGACAACCAAATCCAGGCATTATATCAGGCGATGCCTCATTTCAATATTGACCTGAATAGAGGAACACCGCAGCCCAACCGCGACCAACAACTTATCAATGGATTGCAATCAGCAGTGCCTGCGACAAAAATCCTTGCTTTAATGAAAACGCTTTATTCAATCCGGTGTAACATTGTTCACGGAGAAAAGGGACTGCATCAATATCAGGAAATGCTTTTGTCACCAGCAATTCAATTATTACGAGGAATAGTACCGCTGGTGTATGCCAGAGTAAATGCTTAGATAAAGCTCCCAGACGCATAAATATAATCTCTAACAATCGTAATGATTTAAAAGTATAACATGGACGAGAACAAATTACTTGAGGTTTGCTTTATGTTAGCGGAAGACTTGATGTGGGATAAGGATTCGGCTCCTATTGAAAGGCTTCCAGAAGATATTTCTGAATTAAATGAAATGACCAATAAGTTTATTGAAATCGCAAATCAAAATTATTATCAAGTGGAGGGTTTGCCGGATGGTGATGAGATACTTATTGGTGCTATCAGGTATTTGAATGTGCAGGCAATCCCTCCACTTAGAGGAAATTATGCCTGGTTTGCTAATTCTTTAAGCACTCTTCTGGAGATTTGCAATCCCAATAGCATAGTGAGAAGCGAAGGAATACCTTTCCTTTTGAGCCTACAAAAGGTATAATAAAACATCTGGAATGGGCTACAAAATCAGATGAAGAAGAGGAATCTTAGATGCTCATAGAAAGCAAGAACTGAAGAATTTACAAATACATAATTGCAGCCTCAAATAAGAAAGACCATCTCCAGTAATATAGATGATTAATAATGCCGCAGTCTGTTATGCGGAAACGGATGAACGGACTAAAAGGTAGTGAGGACGGTTTTGCATAAGTGGCTGCACCGCTTCTTCGCGCAGCGGTGTTCCGCCTACGGGGAAAGGAATGCCGATGCGCCGCCTGGGAGGGGCTTTAGGCGACCTTTATCGGTTGGGTGGTAAAGTTGGCAAGGTTGTGAAAGAAGCCCTTATTTTCGGTCATTCCGTTGCGGAAAAGGTTCCATAGCAGGAGCAACCCATTTGGGCAAGGGAGGAATTAATGTACAAGTCTTGCTTTTCCAATGCTTCAGCCAGTGAACAGCTTGGGGTATTATCTGTTTCTTCAGACCGTTTCAGCAGTTCGCCATATTCATCTGTAATAAATGGCAGGCTTGCCACCGCCTGATATTTTTCAGACTTTGGTTGCTTGATACTGCCGATAGTGGATAGTAGCACCTGCCCTGTGGACTGGCTATTGCCGAAATCCATCCAATATTTGGCTTGATTGCGGTATGCCCTGTAACTATTCAGTCCTTTAAGTATCTCAGCTATTTCAAATCGTGCCTTTACGCTATCAACGCAGGAAATGTAAATACTTGCCTGTGCATGTTCGGGCAACCTGTCCAAACTATCCCTTTCAAACTTTGTGGTTTCAGCTTTCCAGTTCGTGCCAGCCCATCTGTTGGAACGGTTTATCAGGGCAACGGACTTATATAGTCCTACCTCACATTCAGCAAACCGCTGTCTGCCTAAATTGGAATCTGTTACTATATCATCATCCCAAAGCCTCACCGCTATCCCTGCATGTCCCAATTCATTCAGGCTGTAATTCATTTCTACCAATGCGGTTAGCACCTTTGAACCTGTGCCTCCAGCCCCTATCAGGTTTACCTCAATGGGGTTGGTTGGGGCAATCAGGTCGTTGTCTGTAAAATGCACTTTTATTTTGTCCGTTTTCATCGTAGTATATTTTTTATTGTCCTGTCTGTCTTTTTCAATACCTCTTTCGGAAATGGCTCTCCAGTCTTCCGCAGCTTCTTCCATAGGCTCACACAGTTACCGTGTATGGGGTTATGATTTTGCATCAGGTGACTGAAATAGCTGTTAAAGAAATAGGCTTCCCATGCGGCTGTAAATTCCTCTAATGACGCTGACCTCCTGATATTGACATCCACCGTACCCATACATACATTTCCTTCTACATAGACATTGAAAAACGGAGCATGATAAAGTGGTGTGGTTTCGGTCGGCCTCCTGTCACTTTTCAGGGCATAGATATACAGCTTTTCTTTGTTGGCTATCCAAAGTAATGCGGGTACGCTCGCATTACCATTTGAAATGCCTAACCCTTCAACGAAAAAGAGATTTTTACAGGTCGCCTTTGTAAACCACATCACAAAGCCGTTTTCAGATGGGTCTGTGTAAAGGATATTTGCAGCGATAATGCTTTTAGGTTTCAGAAAAGCCTTGTTCCTTTCGCCCGTTGTGTCCAGTGCTTTTGATAAACGCTGTGCTTCCTTAACGGTTAGGGGATGTGCATTAATGGGACTACCATTCTTATCCATATCAAAATACTCTACATAGACTTCTACATTCATTCCTTTTGCTTCATAAAATACCAAAGCCGTTTTAGGATGGTAAAGTTTGCCGATATTTTCCATTACATCTTTCATAGTAATTATTTTAATCGTTATTCAGCAGGTAACATAAATCGTCTATCAATGGGAATAACCTGTTTTCAAATTCAAGACTGCAATCGGTGATTGCTGTACCGTTAAACTTTTTTAATATGGTAGGTTCTTCTGTTGTACCACATTCATTGAACTCATTGTTTACACTTTCAGCAACCGTTTCATATAGCCATCCCTTTACATCGGCTATAAACGAGATATATTTCCTCATTGCAATTACTTCGTCCTCCTGTTCTTCTTCATCCTGTACATATTTTGCGTTTTGGAAAACCGTTGTTGCAGGATAATCAGTATAAAGTGCAAACATTCCCTTTGCTACATTCAGGCACTCCTGTTCAAAATCGTTTGTAGGTATAAATGCCTTTATCCGTTCTGCAAACACATCAAGGTTTTTACGGTTGAATATTTTCTGCTCCATCTTTTCACCGCACCATTGAGCAACCTTTAATTCCTCTTTACGGCTGTCCAATTCTGCTTCATCGTCCTGTTCAATCCAATCGGCAATCATTTCGTATTGCCAATAGAGGTAAGCATCCTCCTGCCTGTAATAAGGTATATCAGCTACATGATACAGATAAGCAAATACGGATAATAATAATCGGGCTGCTCTTTTTGTCTTCGGGTCTTTGAGCATTTTATATAACGGTATAACGGGAATATAAAACAAGGTTGTTCCAGTATTGTATTGTTCCTCGCTTATAAAAAGGTCTTTCCCTTATCGTCCTGTACCAAACGCAAGCAATTCCAGTTTCTAATGTTCCGTTTTAAATGGTTATCCACTTCCCATACAGAAAGGGCGATATTGTAGGGATAGCCAAACGTCCTTGTATCCATAGGCTCGAAGCCGTTGTAATGCCTGGCAACTGCACACAGGAGCAATAAAAATCAGTTTCTATTTTCTCCACTTCCGTAGCAGGTTGTACCGTTTTCATCGCCTCCAGTTTAGGCAGGAAGGTGGTTCTTAAAAAACCATTGGCAACATCTGTTGTGGTACTGACTTCCGTTTGTCCTTGCTTATTTCGTGTGCATCTTTTGTCCTTTGTACCCATGCTGTGAACTCTCCCAACTGCTTGTAGAGTTTTCTTTGCCTTTGCTTTTGGGGCATTTGAATGATGCCCGATATAATATTGTGTTGCATATTCCATTGCTTTAAATTTTAAGATTAACCTTTTGTTCCCATGACGCTTTCAAAACGATACTGCACCGTATCATCTTCAATTCGTGGTGCGGATATTTTGGCGGTGGTGAGTACTGGATAGGTATTGGCATAGAAGTTCATCACCGCTTCCACGCTCCATGAAGGTTCAGGGTCTGTAAGCCTTATATCCGTTCCGTTTTCTTTGAGCAGGAAAATCCTGTCTAAATGCTTTGCTATTAACATGACTTCTCGTTTTACAGGTTATTGATTTATTTCTTCTTCCTCAACATTCGCTTCAACGCTTTGTGGCTGTTCATCAGTTACGGGTGTTGCAGTTGCACCAAACAGGTCCGGGGCAAACTTTGAGGATAAGGATGATTTTCGTTTGCGTATGGCTTCTGCCTGTTCGGGATATTCTGAAGGGTCAGGTACTTTCATCCATGCGTCCCTGTGCTTTCCTTCTTTTTCCAGTTCATCTACTTTTGCATCGCCTCCTGTATTTCTTCTCTTTGGCTTCTTTTTCCTTTCGCTCCCTGTCTGTCTTTTCTTTTTCCATAGCAGATTGCTTTTTCACTTCTTCCAACTGTTTCATGAAGCCTTCCATGTCCACCATTAAACCTGAAACGGTCCGTATGGGTGTTGTTATTCGTTCAAAGAAACCGTTGTCCAGTTCTTCGGCACTTCCTCTTAGATTGAGGGGCGGTATCAGTTTCCTTGCATCGTCCCCGCACTGCTCATTGTTGAGCATAACCGATACTATCCAGTTACTTTCTGCTCCTTTCCGTATCGTTACTTGCAGGTCGCCTGTTATATTCAATGCAGCTATGCTGCTGAAAAAAATTTGTCGTTTCCATTGTCAAATGTTTTTTTGTTAAAAAGAATTTCTGTACAGTCCTGTATAGTTTTATTCCGTGCTACGTTATCTAAACAGCCATCCCCACAATCCCCAGCAAAAGGGCTAATGCTGCCCACTTCAGCATCCATTCTATCGCAAGTGTGATTAAACCCACTAAATAGTTATTGAAATGCTGCAATCCACCTAAGCCCCTTCGGTTGAATTGTCGCATACCGACAAAGAGCCTGATTGCCAAACCGACAAAAACCATAGTCGGATAAGACATTGCCTGTAATAGTTTTATCAACGCTTCCATAACCTTGTATTTTATGGGTTAAATAATAGGTCTATGGCTAATGTAAACTTGGGATTGCTATGCTTCCTTACAGTAGTATATAAGGTCATACAATGCACCATATACAATGCGACATAGCCAGCAAAAAGTTGGTCTGCAAATAAGCGGCTGTGAGTATGCAGACGTTTCCCATACTTATTTATCTTGTTCCTGACTTCCTCAACAAAGGATAGCCAGGCTTCTACTGTTAGCAACCCGTTTTCCCACTGGCTGCGTATCAACTGTTCGTCCTCCTGTATGGCAAGGCACATATTGTCGGTGTATTCCAGTAAGGCAGGAATTTCCTGCGGAAATAGTTCGTGCAGCAATTTTGCCTTCTCTATGTTTATCAAATTATCTAACGGTTTCATATACTTGTTTTTGTAAGTGGATAATAAGGACAGGCATTGCTGCCTGTCCTGTTACTTTAGCTCAGTGCAAGCACGTCTGCTCCGTCTTTTGCAAACTGGCTGCACAATTCAAATGCTCGTTGTGCTTTAGCCTGTGCTGTGCCTCCCATTACAATGGATTGCAGTTTGCTTTCATCGTCCTTGTAATTGCGTACATTCTGATAGTAACCTGTTACCGCATTGTATGCCCCGAACACTGTTCCTTTGGTAGTATTCAACTGTTGGGTATCTGCCATCATTGCATAGGCAAAGGCATCTTCCACCGTATTTTTAAAAACGGTTGACAGTTCATCCTCTGCACCTTTTTTGAGTGCGTCCAATGTTTCCTTGTTGGGGCAAAGTGCCAGTTGGATAAGTTTCTTTACTTCTTCATCACAGATACGCACCTTTGTCCATTGATTGAATATGCCCTCCAGTTGTACACTTAGCTGATTAGCCAGTCCCATTACTTTATGAGCATTTTCCAAACGTTGTTTTGCACCTGACGTGTGGCGAATACGTACCACGTTGGACATATTTCCCAATGCTGCATTGAGAGTGTTTTGACAAACGATACGTACAGGTGTAAACGCTGCGGTAATACTTCCCGTACCATCATGTGAGGTGGTCAGGAAGATGTATTTTTCTGTAACATCATCACCGTTACCTACTCGGATATAGTCAGGAGTTTAGCCGTAATAAATATGCGCTCTCCGTTTCCTAATGCACCTGCTGTTTGATACAGGATACCATCACCACCACCTACAATAGCATCGAAAAAGGCAAAGGCATCTGCATTTTGTACTATTTGGTAATCTTTTCCTACTACGCCAAAAACCGTATTGGTATCGGTACGCATAGTTGCGAAATTGTCGGGCAACAAAATGTTACCACCTTCTTTTATTTCACCATCATCACTTATACTGATGCCTGTGCCACGAGTATATAAGGGATTTGATAACCTCGAAATCAAGCCCTGCGTATTTGATAGCTTCGGCACTGGTGGGATATTGCTCTACTATCTGTCCCAAATTGTGCCATGCTTTCTGCTGCACGCTAAAGAAGCTGTATTTGCCTGTACGTTCGTTATAATTAAGATTATGTGCCATGATTGTAATTTTTAAAAGTTGATAAATGAAAATGAATGATTAGAAAGGCAAATCGTCTGTGCCATTGTTTGCAGGTACTGCGGAGTCGTTTCTGTTACCACCTGCTACGGTTTCAGACCGTTTACCGCCTCCATACAATTTGATTTTTGATGTATGGAAATTGAGTGCTGCATGTGCCCCACCATCTCCACCAATCCATGCTCTTGCACTCACCCTGCCGTTGAGTTCTACCAATGTTCCTTTGGTGAGTACCTTTGCTACATTTGTTGAAATCCAGTAGGCACAGTTGAAATACTCGGTGTGTTCCACTCGTTCGCCCTGTTTGTTACGGTAGCTGTCATTCACTGCTACGGAAAAATTCACTACCTGTTTGTCGCTCGGCAAGGTGCTGATTTGTGCGTCCCTCGTTAATCTGCCAATGATGTTCATGATTTTTAATTTTAATTGTGAAACCATTTTGTTTACTTCTTTTTCACCCGCTTGCCTAAAAGCATTTTTCCAAAAAAAAAAAACGGTAAAAAGAAAGCAGCGACAGAGTGTAGCCGGAGGCGCGGAGAGCTATAAGTCCCGAAGGGTGCAAGCGCAGCGCAGCATTATGCGCTCGTAGCAACGAAGGCGTAACTATCTTAGCTGCCTTTTTACCCGTTTCGTTGGAAAATGCCAAAGCAGGTTGGTTGCTATCTCAACCAATCAGGCTTGTTATTCTCTTGTATAGTAAAGCATGAGGGGATGTAAGGCGGTGAGGAACGAGCCGGTCACGACAAAGAAGGGACGGAAGCGAGGCGTACCCTGGAATGACCGACCCGAAGGGACATGCCCTTTTAAAAAAAAAAAAAACATGTTTTTAAAGGTGACTTGTAGTAGGCTACGCGGATTACGTTATCTTTTGCTACACTTTAAGATACAAAGTGTTAAATTGTTAATATTAATATTTAAGTATTTGCTTAAATAAGTAACATTTATTACTTTTGCCTCGCAAACAAATTTGACAATGACAAACGATACTTGCATCAGGTTACAGGCGGACATAGACCAAATTAAAAGTTGCCGAGAAAAATTAAAGACTAACTCGAAATCATTTTTACAATTAGTACAGGTTCTTGCTTTGGCAGGAAATGAAGTACGACTGAAGATACTATTTCTGCTTGAAGAGGAAAACGAACTTTGTCCTTGCGACCTAAGTGATATTTTGGGAATGAGTATTCCTGCCGTGTCCCAACATTTACGAAAGCTAAAAGACGGGAATATTATTGAAGCCAGAAAACAAGGACAAACCATTTTCTATTCACTACACAATAAACATTTAAAAGTATTAAGATCGTTCTTTAAAATAATCAATCAACAAAATTTGGTGACAGTATGACAACGACAATAAAAAATAGTAAAGGCTGGATTGCTGGACTGTTGGCAGCAGTTGCAGCTTCTCTTTGCTGCATCACACCTGTTTTAGCTTTCTTAGGTGGTGCAAGCGGATTTGCTTCATCATTTTCGTGGGTTGAGCCGTATCGTCCATATTTAATCGGTTTGACAATTGCAGTTTTTACATTTGCGTGGTATCAAAAAATAAAACCACAAAAACAAGTTGGCTGCGACTGTGAGGCTGACAATAAAAAATCATTTTGGCAATCAAAATCGTTTTTAGTTATCGTTACTGTTGTTTCTGGATTGCTAATGGCATTTCCATACTATGCAAAAATATTTTATCCAAAGCCACAAAAAGCAAAAGTGATTGTAGTTGACAAAAGCAATATAGCAACGGTTCAATTAAACATTAATGGAATGGACTGTGAAGGTTGTACAGCACACATTAACGGCGCACTTTCAAAGGTGGATGGAGTAATTGAAGCAAACACTTATTATAAAAATGCAAATGCAATCGTAAAGTTTGACAATTCAAAAACATCAGTTGACAGTCTTTCAAATATTATAAACAACATCGGATATAAAGTAATTTCATCCACCATCATCAACAAATAAAAATGAACAAGACAGCAATACTTCAATCAGTAATCATTTGTCCTAATTGCAGACACCAAAAAGAAGAAACAATGCCCACAGACGCTTGCCAGTTTTTTTATGAATGCGAAAACTGCAAGACAAGATTAAAGCCGAAACAGGGGACTGCTGTGTTTATTGCAGTTACGGAACAGTAAAATGTCCTCCAAAACAATTAGGAACTTCATGCTGCTGACAGAAAAAAGGATATAAAATGTAGAAGTTAAGATTTGATCCAACGAATTGTAGTCATGTCTTTTTATTACTAAGTGGCTTAATCCCGGATCATTCAGCAACCTTTCCATTTCCGATTGAATAATGTCCTGTATATCTTCTTTTATCTGGAAATAATTACGCTGTACCATGCTGTTATCCAGCTTGCGAATCACCTCTATCTCCTTGTAGCTTTCTTCCTCTCTTTTCAGTGCATCGTGGTTATTGATAATTTCACAATGGAAGGCTTTCAGGTCTATTTTATTATCAGGATCGTCAGCTACCATGCCTACGAACTCACCGGAACTCAGTGCAGATATTTTTGAAGGCGGTATAGCGGTTTCCAGTTGCTTTGAGCGGCTGATAGAAGTATCACCGCTATTGATAGAATAACTTTCCCTATCCTGCATGATTTTCCCGAAGCGTTCGGAAAGTTGTTTGGCTGTATCACCTGTAACTTGCCCGGCTACAATGTTGCCCGTGATATTCATAATTACATCTGCCTGCTCCCTGCCATAATCTTTACGAAGCTGGCTGAAATCCTGAATACCTAAGCAAGTGGAAACCTTGTTGCTCCTTGCTGTGGCTATAAGGCTATCCATGTTGTTCAAATAGATAGTTGGGAACTCGTCAAAAACCAAACTGCTTTTCAATTTTCCTTTCTTATTGACCTGCTTTACAAGGCGTGTTACATAAAGCGAAAGCACCGCCCCATAGATCTGTATCTTTTGCGGATTATTACCCATGCAAACCACCTTCGGATCATCAGGATTATTCACATCGAGATTGAAGTCATTGCCCGATAAAACATAATACAATTGCGGTGAGGAAAGCCTTGCCATAGCCACTTTAGCAGATGCTATCTGTCCTTCTAATTGTTCCATCACATCATTCAGGTAGGCATTCAAAAACGGATTGATCAATACCTCACATTCTTTGGCAGCTTCGGTTCTGAACAATGTAAAAGGCTGTCATAATCTGCCTGCATCAGTTCTATGACGTGTGGCAACGTGCAAAATTCTCCGTCCTTATATTTCTTCAGATACCATATCACAGCCGTCAGGAAATTAATTGGCGATTCCACGAAAAAATCGCCCTGACGCTTTATCCACTCTCTATTTAATCCCATTAAAATGGTGCGGGCTGATTCCGCAGCATCAGTAATATCGGTCATGGCTGATGGCTCCAAAGGATTGCACCGATGGCTTCTTGTTAAGTCGTCAAAATTGATCACAAAAAATCGCGGAGGCTTGGCGTACCTGTGCTTGTTTTTCAACCAGGAATTGTAGCAATCCTTGAAAGATCATCGAACTTAAAGTCGTACACAAACATTGTAAACCCCTTACGGATATGTTGGGTAATGACGTGCCTGATTACGAAATAGGATTTACCTGCACCGGGAGTACCTAATACCATTATCGCCCTGAAAGGGTTAATGATATTTATCCAGCTATTGCGAACCTTGTTTTTAAGGCGGTAGCGTGCCGGCAGGTTGATGGAAAATTCATTTTCCAGTAAACGTTCTTCCTGCGGAAACGTCTCGTTTTCCTTGTTAAAAATATCCTTGTTGTTGAACTTGCTTTTAATGATCCGGGAAAGCAATGTACCTCCAGAAAGTATCAGTAAAAAACCTATTGCGGTAATGCTTATATAAACAATTGTCTTCTCCTGTGCAGGCAATTGAAGCATCATGGAAAGATAGCTGGCAAAATAGAGCAACAGCCCCGTTATGAGGTAGGCGAAAGCTGTTTTATAATTCAGTTTCTCATCCTTCCGGCCTTTTGCTCCAGCAGCGAAATCACCAGAAAGCCTAAAGCAATCAGCTTGCTTTTAACAAAGTTGCTGAAGATACCTGTTCGGTAAATATTACCTAAAATACGGTCGCTGAAAGTACTGCTCAACTCCCATTCCTGAAAGGCAGCATAGCAATAATAATAGAAGTGTATCACTAAAATAACGATACTGATCAACCTGGTCATGTCCAGAATTTTCCTCAGCGCCTGTTCGTTCTCACCTGTCTGTACAGCCATTGTTTTACGTTTTATTGGTTATTGGAAATGTTCTTGTTTCTTTTTCTTTTCTTGCCTTTTTTCTTTAGCTGACCGGGTATATAATCAGCTACCTGGTCGGGTTGTATCAAGGCATCCAGTGCATTGCCAACAGGGATGCTAATTGGAGCTGGCATATGATCCTGGGGAAGCGTTTTAACGTCGCGGTCGGTCACTTGCGTAGGCTGTGTAGCTTTGCCTGCTTTTTGAGCTACCTGTGGTAATAACTCTGACTTCATCACTTCTTTCAAGCCGCATCGTTCCTGTATGGCTTTGGCACTGTATTGCTTACCCAATGCACTTCCGTTGAAGACAGTTTTGGTCTGATGATCTACGTAGGTTATGCCATATATCAACCCGGCATCATTTTGACGCAAGGCAACGTGTATGCCCTTTCTTTCGAGTTGATTTACCAGTTCGTCCAGTGTTGGCGTTTTACCAATAAACAACCTGTCTATTTCATTTTTTACGCGGCTTTTAAATGGTTGTCGTTTGGCATCATTGAGAGTAAATTTTTCTTCCAGAAATTTCAGTGTGGGCTTATTATAAAAGTCACTGGCTTTTATTGGTACGCCTACCGGCTTTCCATCCTCATCCAATATGCGGTAAACCAATCCTCCACCTTGAAAAATTCTTGAATGTTCGCTGCCCCGATCCGCCAGTACATTGTACTGTTTCAATACTGCATTTAGCTCCGGCAGACTGGTGTAGTGATATTTGAACAATACCGAATCGAGTACATTGGTGATAGCTCTTTTTGTTTCTGTACGCCCGTATTGTACCTTCTTTGCATCAATAGGTTTTAACCTGAATGCCTGCTTTCTTGCATGGGCATCGGCCACTACAAGACCAAACATTTTTTCAATCTCTTTTCTTGCAGGTTCTGACTTGCGAATGCCGAGGTGATGCAGGTCAATACGATTGCCGTTAGGCTGGATGTTAGTGGTGACTATGTGGATATGCGGGTGACCTGCGTCATGGTGCTGATAAACAAGATAAGGCTGCTCTCCAAAGCCTAATTTCTGCATATAGACGTTGGCGATTCCCATCAACTTTTCCTTGCTCAAATGTGTTTCCGAAGGGTCAAAATTGAGGGAAATATGTACGCTGTTTCGTTTAACATTCTCTCTCAGTTCTGTCCTTTTCAGCAGATAACCTAACTTAATCTTAAGGCTCATTTCATCAGCATTCAGCGGAAAATTTTCTGCTCCGATGCACTCTGCTACACCTTCTTTAACTTTGTTCTCATTGTAGTTGAAAATACGGTGCATAGAGTGGCCAGGCTTGATCACTGCAACCATATTTCCAGTATTTTTTTACGTTTATTCTGACCTCATCTACCTTATTGCTAAGGATATTTTTCTCCACTTCATACGCTATCAACCAGCTTTTAAATTCAGCGATCTGGCTGAGTGTATGGAGCTTTTTAACAGCTTGATTGAAGTTGTTTCCTACTGCATTTAGCTCGCTGCGAAGCCGGGTAAGCTCTGCCATTAAGTCATCCTGTGAGCTGTTACGGTAGGTTGTTACAACGGGTTTATCGAACAGGCTTCGACGTACATAATCGCTTAGCTTTCGACAGGTAGAAGCCTTCCACTTCTTTTCAATTTTAGCATACTCATCGGGTGTCAGACGCAGCCCGATAATGCGTGTCCTGTTTGAATTTTGTTCTTTCATCACTGATCATTTTCACGTTTTCAAACTCATTTTCACCTTTCAGACACCCTGCCCACGAGTTCCGAGTGATGGGCAGCCAGATCCGGTTGTTTAACAACCGTTCATCTGGCCGATTGCGGAAAGTTGCAATCTTTCAGCTTTTAGAACCTCTTTCGGACATTGATAAGGCTCTAAAGCAAATAAGAAGCTCAAGCACTTTTAAGAAGCTAAAGCGGCTCTTATAGTTCTGCTGTCTTTTATTTCAACTTCTGTTTTTGATGTTTCCTTTGCGGCTTGCCGAAATTCACCATCCAGTCATTGAAGTCCTTGTGGTTTTGATAAAGGCTGCTTTCATCCTTGTATTTACTGGTTAGGAAAGTGCATATCGGCTGCAATTTTGTCCGGTAGTATCCCTGTCAAGATAGAGCTTGATAGTCTTATGTTTTTCCATAAAGGGACGTGCAGTTTCAAAGAAGGAAACAGAGTTCAGCACTACAAAATCAAAGCGGTCTTCAGGGTCTTGTTGATGAACGACCCTGAAAGAAAGGAAATCGGTAAAGCCTTCAAAGACTATGACCTCATCGGCATTGTTATCAAAGCTCGTAATGCCTTTAGGGAACTGCTGGCTTTAAAGTAAGGATTGCGTATTTCAAAGCCTCCCAAATCATTCCTGAAACCGATACCGTAATAGACTTTTCCATTAAGTTCGTAACGCACTTCCCGACAGTAATGGTCAGCTACATCAACGGGTATTCGCCGTTGCTGCAGGTATCTTAAAAGGGCGCTGGAAGACAGAACAAAATCGCCTAAAATCTTTATCTGCTTCTCCTGTTCTTCTCTCGCAAATGATTGTTGGGAAACCGGCTTTTGAAGGAAAAATTACCGCTTAAATTCTGGAGTAATTCGGACACGGTACACCCGTGAAAGAGGATAGCAAAATCAACCAGGTTGCCACCTTTGCCAAGACCGTGATCGTACCAGCGGTTTAGCCTCCTGTTAACCTTAAATGAAGGTGTCTTTTCATCCCGTAAAGGAGAGTGATACCAATAGTCGTTGTTCCTGATCTTCGCTGGTTCATAACCTAAACCTGCAAGGAAATGAACCATATCTATTTCTTTGGCTTCGCTAACGGAAAGCCGGTTCTTACTGAAATCCATAACCACACATTTATCAAATACACATTCAGTTCTTCTAAGCGAAGTTAAATAGGCGATATGGGATTCACCTATCCTCATCATATTTTGATGAGGATGCAGAGGGCAGCGTTATTTACTTTTGTGCTGTGAGTATTGTTTAATTAAAATCGTGTGATTATGCTAACAACAAGTGATGTAGCCAAAGTATATGATACTATTCTCAGTATCCCTGGCATGAGTGAAACAGTGAAGATTGACATGAGGATCTCCCGCAAAAACGTACTGTTATTGCACAGTGTCGTCAAACGTGGGTTGATGGCGAAAGATGATGATAAATCGTCTGCTTTGCTGGAAAGTATTCCGCAGGAAGCATTGCAGGAATTACACGTAATTGCTGATGATTACCTAACAAAAGCAGGCTTAACCGAACTAAGTGAAAAACTAAAAGCACTTAGTACCAAATAGGCAGGGGTAACGTCAGAAAGCCACTTGGAGAGAATGGATGAAGATATAAACACCGATTCTTCAAGTGGCTTGTTTATGTCGCAATTTAAAATGGTGTCAATAGTTGCGTTTTACAATAATAATAGTAGCGACAGTTACCATTTTACCATTGGTGTCGAGTTCAGAAACATTCATTTCCTGAACCCATACACTGTCAAAATCACTGCGCGATAAGAAACCCCTCCGGCCATACGTGCGTCTCCGTACATCAATTGCCGTAAGCTACCGTCTTGTTTTACATAGTAATAGTTGTTCCACTTCTTTTTATAAATACTTTGCGTATGTAAAGTTCCGGACGCAGGAATTTTAAAGGTGCGTTTTTCACCACTCCGGTTTTCAGGTGTGCCCGCAGGCTCGTTAAAGAACACGGTAGCAGTGCCGTTAAAACCTTTCGGTAGCAGGTATATATCTGCCCGCTCTTCGCAATAAGTCATAATGAAAATAGCTGTGGCAAACAGCAATACCACGTCTGTCAAAATGAGCGGTATTTTGTACGAATCTTTCAATGAAAAAAACTGCTTTACATAAGTAAGGTGTTTTTGCATAGCATTTTGGATAGTGGTAGCCGGGCGGCGAATGGAAAACATAGTTGCCGTGGAATATTGTATCAGTTCTTATGTTTTCTTAGTTATGACCCATCCGTCCTCTGATCTAATATTCGCTATTTTATTTTTCTCCAACCATTTTGTGAATGCTGGTACATCTTTAGGAGTAAAATGAATGATTTCACCGTTTTTCAGCATAATGGTAAAAAAGTCGCATGCAGCAAGAAACTTCGATAATTGTTCCGCGGTGTAGTCAAAATTCGGGTAGTGATCGGCTGAAGTCATGGTCTGTTGCTTTTAGTGATTTCCTCTGACTGTTGCCTGCACAAAAAAGAGCGCAGGCAACAGCTCACCGCACTGAGGTCTTAGGAAACCCGGCAACGATAAGTGCGCCCACGCCGTAGCATGAGCGTTTTCCACTTATGTCCCATTGCCAATTGAAATTCCTAAGTTTCAGTGCGGGACTTAAAGCTAAAACGCTTCAAGAATATTTTGCCACAAAGATACAATTTTGAAGATACATCTAAGAAGATCCTATAATGCAACCTATGAAGTTTTAATAAACAAACAGATTCATAATTTTAGACAAACCTTTCAGTTATGACAACACAAAAAGAACAGAGTAACATAATAATCGCATTTCTTTTCTCTCTTCTTATTCCTGTGATCGGATACTATTATCTTGGAGCTTTATATGCGACTATTTTCTTAATTGGTTATTTGGGAGGCTTTATTCTTTGGATTTCATTACCATCCCGAGCATCCTGGACATTTCTTAAAATACCCTATTGGCTTACGCTGTTTGCCTTTTTATTCCTCCATAAAGTGGAAGAGAATCGCATGAAATTCTTCGAGGTTGTTTCAGCAAAAATAACAGGCGGAACGGTTCCTGAATTTAGCGTTGGGCTTATTATTGGACTGTTGGTATTACCCATAGGGGCTTGGCTTATACTACCCTTATTGCTTAAAAAGAAACATGAGCTTGGTTACTACGCAGTCTGGACGCTTTTCGCTTCAATGGGAATATCAGAGCTTGCACATTACGTTTTTCCGTTTATGACAAATGAGCCGTATGGTTATTTCCCAGGAATGCTAAGTGTTGTTGTATTGGCGCCTTTGGCATGGTGGGGAATGTACAGGCTTGTCAAAGGAGATCACCGATTCGGCTTATAGTCGGAGTTAAACCAAGAACTTAGCATCACTATTGCTAAATACTTGATTATCACACTTTAAACTAAGATTGCTGCGCCAAGTTTTATCATGCAATCGCGTACACTTACTGAACTGGTAATTATTTGCTGTCATTTTTGGTATAGGTGAACTGCATGACAAATATTATAGATCGTAATTTCATTTTTACAACTTTAGTTTTCTATCTTTGCAGTCTTGAAAATTACTGCCTTCATATTATCCATTATTGTTTTAGTGCTAAGCTGTATGCCTTGTACAGATGGTGTTAGGGCTACGGGTAAAGTAAAGCAGGAAATAGCCAAATCCGCCCATCAGCAGGATCATCCTCAAAAAGATGGCTGCTCTCCTTTTTGCAGTTGTTCATGCTGCTCAGGTACACCTATTCCACACGTTTTAGGAAAAATGGTTCTTCTAAAGCCTGAGTTCAAAAAGAATTATAGCTCCTTCTATTCGTCTTCTGTTAAAGGTATTTCCCTTCCTGTCTGGCAACCGCCCCAATTGGTGTAATCTTTCCTTTAAGCTAATCTCAGCTTATGTATTGTTTGCCTAAATAGGCAATTCCCGTTTCACTTTCATATTACGCCGATTTTGACAACAAAATCCAGTAAAAAGAAACGAAAAGTTTCACCACGACCACCGTTCAGGACTTTTAGAAATATTTCTATAATCATCCTGTCCATTTTAATGATAGGCGCTATCGTAGCCATTATCATTAAATATTATCGTTTGGTTACTGGATATTAATCCTCTTTAAACAGATGCTAAATAGAATTATTGATTTTTCCGTAAAGAATAAATTGGTAATCGGACTTTTTACCCTAGGCTTAATCATTTGGGGTGTCATGTCCTTAAAAACCTTACCAATAGATGCTGTGCCCGATATAACGAATAATCAGGTACAGGTTATTACCCTTAGCCCTTCATTAGCGACTCAGGAAATAGAACAGTTTATTTCCTATCCGATAGAACAAACCATGTCCACAATTCCTGAGATACAGGAAGTGAGGTCTATTTCACGGTTCGGTCTTTCAGTTGTTACCATCGTTTTTCACGATGATGCCGATATTTATTGGGCCAGACAACAGGTGGCTGAACGACTGCCGGAAGCAAAAAACTCTATTCCTCCGGGTCTCGGTAACCCCGAAATGGCTCCTATTTCTACAGGGCTTGGAGAAATATACCAGTATGTCGTTCACGCTAAGCCAGGTTACGAGCAGAAATATGATGCCACTGCCTTACGAACTATCCAAGATTGGATTGTGCGAAGGCAATTATTAGGCACTCCTGGAATTGCTGAAGTCAACAGCTTCGGCGGTTTTTTAAAGCAGTATGAGGTTGCATTAAACATTGACAAATTAAGAAGTTATAATATTTCCATATCAGATATTTTTTCTGCCCTGGAAAAAAATAACCAAAACACAGGTGGATCTTATATTGACAAAAAGCCCAATGCCTACTTTATCCGAAGTGAAGGCTTAATTAATAGTCTTGATGATATTGGAAGAATAGTTGTAAAGAATACTGAAACCGGTGTCCCCATCACCATAAACGACGTAGCAACGGTACGATTTGGAACTGCTACACGCTACGGCGCTCTTACCCGTGATGACAGAGAAGCGGTTGGTGGCATTGTAATGATGCTAAAGGGTAGCAATGCCAACGAAGTAGTCGCCAGCGTAAAAGCAAAAATGGAGCAAATTAAAAATCATTACCCGAGGCGTAGCTGTTGAGCCATTTTTAGACCGGAGTGAATTTGTAGGCAGGGCTGTTGATACAGTTAAGAAAAACCTTCTTGAAGGTGCGTTAATCGTAATCTTTGTATTAGTGCTTTTTCTGGGTAATGTTCGCTCAGGACTTATCGTAGCATCAGTCATTCCGCTTGCAATGCTCTTTGCTATTTCCTTGATGAAAGTGTTTGGTGTTTCTGGTAACCTGATGAGCTTAGGTGCGATTGATTTTGGATTGATTGTAGATGGGGCGGTAATTATCGTAGAAGCCACCATGCACCACCTTGTTCATCGAAAGGAAGGAAAATCACGCAACCGGAAATGGACGCAGAAGTCTCTCATTCAGCAAAACAAATGATGAATTCGGCGGCTTTTGGTCAAATCATTATCCTTATCGTTTATTTCCCTATCCTGGCATTGGTGGGTATTGAAGGAAAGATGTTCCGTCCAATGGCAGAAACCGTTTCTTTCGCTATCATCGGCGCTTTAATATTATCGTTGACGTATGTGCCAATGATGAGTTCGTTATTCTTAAGTAAGAAAATTTCGCACAAAAAGAATTTTTCAGATAAAATGATGGAGCGTATCCAGCGGGGATATAGTCCGCTAATTAAAGGTGCCCTGCGGTTTAAAAGGACCGTGGTGTTGCTTGCCTTCGGTTTATTGGCAGCCGCCATAGTTGTATTTTTTTCTTTTTGGGGGTGAATTTCTTCCGACATTGGAAGAGGGTGACCTTGCCGTCGAAACGCGTCTGCTGGTAGGTAGCTCTCTGGAGCAGTCCATTGAGAAAGTAACCCAAGCTTCTACTCTGTTAAAGAAAAATTATCCTGAAGTAGAAGAAGTAGTAGGCAAAATAGGAGCATCGGAAATACCCACCGATCCTATGCCTATTGAAGCCACGGATCTGACCATTATATTGAAGCCCAAAAAGAATGGACAAGTGCCATCACAAGAGAGGAATTAGTGGAAAAGATGCAGAAAACCCTTGAAGCCATTCCAGGAGTGACTTTTGGTTTTTCCCAGCCTATACAATTACGTACGAATGAATTGATATCCGGTGTACGGCAAGATGTCGGTATCAAGATATTCGGCGATGATTTGGAGGAACTGGCTGATTTGGCAAAAGGATTGGGGCTTTAATTCCTTCAGTTCCGGGTGCAGAAGATCTTTATATCGAACAAGTGTCAGGTTTACCGCAAATCTCTATTAAACTAAACCGCAGTAAGATTGCCCAGTACGGGTTGAACGTAGAAGATATTAATAGTGCTATCAATAGTGCCTTTGCAGGCGGTATTGCCGGAACTGTATTTGAAGGTCAGAAGCGGTTTGATTTAGTGGTGCGATTAGAACAATCGGAACGGCAAAGTATCGAAGATGTAAAAGATTGTTTGTTACTACATCTAATGGTAATCAGGTTCCCTTAGAGCAGGTAGCCGATGTTAGCTATCAGTTAGCGCCCAATCAAATACAAAGGGAAGAAGCCGAAGGAGAATTATAGTAGGTTTTAATGTTCGGGGTAGAGATATTGCTTCTGTCGTAAAAGACATTCAGGCAAAGATTGACCAGAAAATTAAATTGCCCACTGGTTATTTTATTACTTATGGCGGACAATTTAAAAACCTGGAAGAAGCGAACAAGCGATTGTCGGTGGCGGTACCGGTAGCGCTTGGATTAATCCTGTTACTGTTATACTTCACTTTTGGTTCGCTGAAATATTCATTGCTCATTTTCACAGCCATTCCCATGTCGGCTATAGGCGGGGTATTCGCACTCTGGATACGGGGATTTCCTTTTAGTATATCAGCTGGCGTTGGTTTTATTGCGCTGTTTGGTGTGGCTGTATTAAACGGCATCGTGCTGATTACGGAGTTTAACCGGTTAAAAAGGGATGGTATGAGAGATATAAATAGCATAATTCTAACAGGTACAGCTATCCGTTTGCGACCTGTACTAATGACTGCTACCGTAGCATCGTTAGGGTTTATGCCGATGGCATTGTCAACCGGTGCAGGTGGCGAAGTTCAAAAGCCTCTGGCAACAGTGGTGATTGGTGGTTTGATTACTGCCACGTTATTAACCCTTCTGGTATTGCCTGTGTTATATTCTTTTGTAGAAAAGATAAAACCACGTAAGAAAAAAAAAAACCAGGAGGCATTGCCTCTCCCACGGCAATAATGTTGCTTTTTCGTTGGGCATTGCAGGTGTAAGTCAAGCACAAACCCCTGTAACCACTCCGCCAGCGCTTTCTACCATTGATTTGCCCACAGCGATAAGCAATTCACTGGCAGTAAATCCAAATACGAGAGTGGGAATGTTGGGTGTTCAATACCAGCAGGCACTCAAAGGTTCTGTACGGGATTTGGGAAAACGAATATTAATCTTACGTATGGTCAGTATAACAGCCCTGTTCCATACGATAATAACATCACGATTATCCAAAACATTCCTAATCCTGTTTATTTAAAGAGGTTGTCGGAATTGGCAGAAGCAAATATTAATGCCAGCCGTTTTCAAACGAGGATTTATCAAAGCCAGATAGCATATCAGGTAAAAAGTATTTATTACAACCTGCTTTATCGCACAGAACAAAGAAAACTTAACCAGGAATTGATAACGCTTTATGAGCGGATTTTACGGGCAGCAGAGGTTCGGTTCAAAACAGGCGAAACGAATATCCTGGAAACGTATAATGCTAATACCCGATTGCAGGAAGCCACTGCACAACTGCAACAAACCAATGAATACATTCGTACTCACTTGCAACAAATACGGCAGTTTACCAGAGATAGCTCTGTCGAAAACATTGCTGATACTGTTTTGAAGGAAAAAACGGTTGCAGTAACTCTTGACAGTTCTATCCTTGGCAATAACCCGCAGTTGCAAGCGTTGCGAAGCCAAATAGAAGTAGCGTCCAGAGAAATACGTGTTGAAAAAAAGTAAACTGTTGCCCGACTTCAGTATTGGGTATTTTAATCAATCGCTTGTAGGCACTCATGAAAAAGACGGCGTCTCCAAATATTATGGTGTGGGCAAACGCTTTCAGGGAATAGAGGCTGGAATTAGTATTCCGCTTTTTCTAAACCGCAAAGAGCAAGGATTAGAGCAGCAGAAATCAACCAGCAGATTCAAGAGGCACAGGTGGATGCTTTCTATTTCGGTTTGTTCCAACGTGGTTCAACGTTGCTTTCCGACTTAAGGCGTCTGCAAATCCAAATTGACTTTTACAGGAATACAGCTATTCCACAAGCTAATCTTCTCATCACTACTTCTCAACGGGCATTTGAAGCAGGCGAGCTGGATTACTACCAGCTTTCTCAGTCCATCAATAACGCTGTAGACGTACGTAAACAATATATAGAACTACTTAATCAATATAATCAAACAGCTATCGAACTGGAACTAATCGCTGGCTTGTAAAATTAAAAATCAATAGTCATTATGCTTAATTCATTTTATAAACCGCTTTTCATTGCCGCCTTATTTTTGGCAGCCTGTTCTTCAAAAAAGTCGGAAGAAACGCAATCAGAAAAGCAAACAGTAAAAACGGTAGACCCCAACATCGTGGAGTTTACTCAAACGCAGTACAATGCAGTTGGCGTTCAGTTAGGAAATGTAACAGAAAAAAACCTTTCCAATTACATCAAAGCATCAGGAACCATTGATGTTCCTCCGCAGCAAACCATAAGCATCACTTCCCCTTACGGAGGCAATATAAAAACGATGAATGTAATTGAAGGGAAATACATAGGAAAAGGACAGGTAGTTGCTACTATTGAAAACCCCGAGTTTGTACAAATTCAGCAGGATTACATGGAAAGCAGCAGCCAATTATCTTTCTTAAAGCAAGACCTTACAAGGCAGGAAGAGTTGGTAAAAGAAAACATCGCTGCTCGTAAATCGCTCCAGAGAGCGCAGAGCGAATACAATAGTATGGTGGCGAGGGTTGAGGGATTGAAGGCAAAATTGCGTATGATTAATATTAACCCTGCCCGTGTTAATCATGGCAATTTCACTCCAAGGTCAAATATCTATGCTCCGCAAGGTGGATATGTAACAAAAGTGTATGCTAATGTAGGAAAATTCGTGAGCGCAAATGAAGTTATAACCGACCTTGCTAATACGAATAATATGCTGGTACGTGTGCGGGTGTTCGAAAAGGATATTCCTCACATTTCTTTAGGGCAAACCATCCGCTTCAGCGCTACTGGACAAAGTGACGAGCATATAGCAAAAGTTTCTCTAATTGGTAAAGACATTCACGAAGACCGTACGGTGGATGTACTTGCCCGTATCTCAAGCCCATCCTCAGACTTGCTGCCAGGTATGTTTGTGAATGCTATTATTGAGTTAGGGGCATCTGCCTTGCCGGCCTTGCCACAGGAAGCCGTCGTACAGTCTGGAGGTAAAAACTACATTTTTATTTTAGCAGAAAATACGGAAACAACTGCAGCAAACACAACGGATAGTACAGAAAAAGCCGAAGAACAAAATATCGCTTTCCGTATGGTAGAAGTAGGCGTAGGCATTACGGAAAATGGATTTACGGCTGTTACTCTTCCCGAAGGTTTTAACATGCAAAGCAAGGTAGTGTTAAAAGGCGCTTACGACTTATTATCTAAAATGAAAAATGCAGAAGAGGAAGAATAATCATATGGGTTGGAGCCCTGCATGGTTCTTACCCTATGGAAGAACTATTATTGAATAGCAGGGTTTCCGACCCACCATTGTAACATTGTAGCAACACAACGCAAGTATAAATCGGTAAAACAAACGATCCAATGAGCATGGAACTGGAAAACGTCTTGATTGCAAAGCAAGTTAATCCTACGGCAGTGCGACTGCTGGTTTTGGAATATTTATTAAAGCAGAAAGCAGCCATTAGCCTGAGCGATTTGGAAACGGAACTGCATCGGGCGGACAGAGTAACACTTTACAGAACGCTAAAAACGTTTGAAGAAAAAGGCATCATTCACACCATTAAAGACGGAACAGAAGTAACCAAATATGCGCTATGCCAAGATGAATGCAATAACGGACTTCATTCAGACATGCACATCCACTTCTATTGTACAAACTGTAAGGAATTGTATTGTTTGCCGAAGGTGCAAATACCCAAATTAAACCTTCCGGATGATTTTAATCTTCAGGAAATGAGCTTAGTAGCAAGAGGCATTTGTAAAAATTGTAAAAAATGAATGCAATTGAGTTGCATCACCAATCAAATAATTTTGTAATCCTCAAATTGAGGGCATTTTTCACTTAAAAACAAATACGATGGAACATCAACAAAGTGGTCATCATCATTCAGGGCACAAACACGAAGCCCTCATTCAGCAACTTTTAGCCTGTGCTACTGCCTGCGAAAATTGCGCAGCTTCTTGTTTGGACGAGCAAGACGTAACACCAATGGCGCATTGCATTGAACTGGACAGAGATTGTGCAGACGTATGCTTTCTCGGCGCTCAGCTATTAATCAGAGATAGCGAATTTGCTCATGATTATCTGGCTGTTTGCGAAAAAGTATGCCGCGAATGCGCCGAAGAGTGCGGTAAACATGAACATGAGCATTGTAAAAAATGTGCAGAGGAATGCCGTAAATGTGCCGATGCTTGTCATGCACATCACGGAAATGTTCAGGTAAGCTAAATGCCGTTAAAGTATGTGCAGTGTAAAGTGCCTGCACATACTTTATTCCTTTTTATTAATCATTAAACAAAAAAGCAATGAGATTGAATTGTTGGAAGTGCGTGGTGTTGATATCCGCATTACTTGGGCTGATAAGCACTTTATAGAATTTGAGAGACGTTATAAAAAAACAAACGCTTGAAGTATAAGTAACATTATTCCTAAATAAGTTCTCAACTATGAAATGTCCAAACTGCAACGAAACATTAGCCATGACCGAAAGGCAAGGCATTGAAATTGATTATTGCCCCAATTGCCGGGGTGTATGGCTTGATAAAGGCGAGCTGGATAAAATTATTGAAAAATCGCTGGAGCAACGAACGCCTGAACCCAATCAGTCCAATCCAAGTTACAACAATCCTAATTACCAGGGTGGTTATGGAGGAGGAGGCCATCAGGACAGCAAGCACGGCGCGTATGGTAAACATGGCAGACGTGGCTTTTTGGGTAATCTGCTTGATTTTTAATCACAAAAATAGCATTAAGGTATGTCGGGAAATCATGCATCGGCAGGTTATAAAAACAAAAGGAAGCTTGTAATTGTACTCACCTTAACAAGCTCGTATCTCATTGCCGAAGTAATTGGTGGTATTCTTACTAAAAGCCTTGCTTTATTGGCAGATGCCGGGCACATGCTTACTGATGTGGGCGGCCTGGCATTGGCATTGTTTGCAATTAACGTGACACAGCGTGCTGCTTCGGCCAAACGTACCTATGGTTTTTACCGCGCCGAAATTTTAGCCGCCCTTGCCAATGCTGTTGTATTAATCGGTATCTCACTTTACATTTTGTACAAGCATACCTGCGCTTCTTAAATCCCCCAAAGTAGAAAGTAAGGCTATGCTTATTGTAGCCGCCATCGGGTTGGTTGTAAATATCACGGGTATGATGATTTTAAAAAAGGTTCTGGCGAAAGTCTGAATATGAAGGGAGCTTATTTTGAAGTGCTATCCGATATGCTTACCTCTGTTGGCGTTATTGTAGCCGGCATTATTATGCTTACTACAGGTTGGTATTATGCTGACCCGATTTTATCTGCCGGTATAGGCTTATTTATTCTACCCCGTACATGGATACTCCTGAAAGATGCTGTAGGTGTGCTTTTGGAAGGGACACCGAGCGATGTAAACCTGGAGGAACTACGCATAGGTATTGCAAGTATTCCCGGTGTAAAAGCCGTTCACGATTTGCATGTATGGACACTCACTTCAGGATATAATGCTATGAGTGCGCATATTATTATCAATGAAGGTTTGCCTTACAATGAAACTTTACAATTAATAAACGACGCTATTATGGCTAATTATAAAATTCATCATACTACCATACAAATAGAAATGGATAGATATAAAGAACAGGAAACGCATTTGTAACGCTATTACAACCATGCGTGTAACTTATGGTGCAGCAAATAAATGATTCACAGGTATGGAAGACATAGTTTTTAAAAAGGAATATCAACAAGGAATATTTAGCTACCTGAATATTTCACAGCCACCTGTTACTGTTTCTTTGCCTGTAACAGACTCGCAGGCGATCTTATACAAATATGAGTTCCACAATTATATTGCCTTAGCTGAATATTTAATGTCTCATTTAGAGAAATACCTACTTATCAGGTATTCACCTTATCTCTTAGAATTGTCATTTATTAATGTTATAGCAGAAGTCAACTGGAAATACGAATTACTTTCCAGCGATCGTTTGGGCTTAGGGGTTGATAAAGGGTTTTTAGGCGTAGAAGAAATTTCAACAGAAGCAAGCACAAGCAGCTTATGCAGAGTTCTCAAATTGCTGCCTTTAACCATGCTACCGGAAGATACATTTGGCGATGCCGTTTCATGGATTAGCATTTTTGGTTTAAAGAGCGACAGAGAAACAGCGCTTAAAATGTTTCTGCAATCTGATGGCCAGCCTGTTTTATCCGATTTTCTTCAAAAAGGTGAAGTGTTTGTGCACATTATTAATAGTAAAGAAGAAGGATTTTATAACTCATCGCTGATAAAAAGCAAAGATGATATTGAACAGATCGTGTATTCATTTTCGGCTGTAATTGATCCTAATAACTGAGAAACGTTTAGTAAATCAAATGAAAATATTCAAAAGATAATGCTGGTTTTAGTTTTTTGGAATGTTATTGTAAAACGAAAAATATATTGTTTATGGATGGCTTGAAGCTAAATAGCTGGAGAAAGAAGTTTACAGAACAGGCAACAAGTATCAGGATGGAATATGATGCTTTCTTCCTTAATAAAAAGCTGGAAGACTATTATTCTTTATTCATTGATGAAACGTCAGAAGAACTTGAATTGCGGATAACCGACGAACTTCCCGAGGAAATAAAAGACCGTTTATTAAAGTTGCTGATAACAACAAAACCCGAGGACAGCATTTAAAACAGAACAAAGCTTATGTACTTTTTTATGTAAAGGAACCATTTAAAGCAATCATTATGTTACAAATATTAGCTGAAACGCAGGATAACCTTATAGCAACAAAAGCTATCGGTAAATTAACGGAAATGGATTATGGAAAGCTGTTGCCATTGCTCTATAATAAGCTAAAGCGGTACAAAAATATTCGTTGGTATTTTGAAATGGAAGATTTTAAAGGCTGGAAACTGAAAGCCTTTTGGGAAGATGCAAAATTTGACATGCAACATGCTAATGACTTTGAAAAAATAGCAATGGTAGGCGAAAAGGACTGGCAGCAGTGGATGACAGAGATAATGAAGCCATTCACAAAGGCAGAAATTAAGTTTTTGAGTCAGCGGATAGTAGCAAGGCGCTACAATGGATTAAATCAACCAATGTTTAGCATTATTACCGGCACCTTAATATTGGGCGCTATTCATGCGCTTATTCCCAACCACTGGTTGCCATTAGTAGCTATTGCTAAGAGCGAAGGTTGGGCAAAGTCTGAACTCATGTTCGTTGCATCCATTACCGCATCTGCCCATGTTTTAGGTACTATTATCCTCGGAGTCGTCTTAGGATTGGTAGGATCAAAATTAGCACATCATTACGAAGATTATTTGCATGTTGTAGCTCCGGTAGTATTGATTTTATTTGGGTTGATTTATTTTTCAGTAAATCTTCCACACCATCATCAGACAGTAAAGGAAGACATACAACAATTTAAAAAATCAAAAACCAGGTGGATATTGATTTTTGTATTAATGATGTTCTTATCGCCATGTCTTGAGGTAGAAAGTCTTTTCTTAGCCGCCGGTGCCTATGGGTTGGATAATATTTTATTGTTGGCATTGGTGTATGGAGTTGTGAGTATAACAGGCATCGTAACACTGGTGATGATTGCGTATAAAGGAATACAAATGATTAATTCTCATTTCATAGAACATAACGAAAAACGCATAACAGGATTGGTATTGATATGCGTTGGTATAATAACCTTCTTTATTCATTAAGTAGATTTTTATGGAGCATAATTACAACAAAAAACAAGATAAAGACTTACAGTTAGATGAGCTTACAAAGCTTACTCCAAAAAAAGCCTGAACATACTCATACAAAAAATGAGGAGCATGATCATGATCACGAGCACGAAGATGATGACCCTGACCATGAACACGGTGCAGAAGCAACACCCGGCAAGCCGGGGTGGATGGAGCATTGGAATTTGTTAGCAGCATTATTCATTCTTGCAGTATTGCTTATAATGGAATATGGTTTTAAGATAACACTTTCTAAGCCTATAGGATTTGCTGTAAATGCAGTAGCTTATTTACTTGCCGGCTCAAGTGTGTTACGAATGGCATTCCGGAAGGCTAAAAGAGGCGATATTTTTAACGAGTTTGTATTAATGAGCGTGGCTACCATTGGGGCTTTTGCTATTGGAGAGTATGAAGAAGGCGTGGCGGTAATGGTATTTTATACTATTGGTGAATGGTTTCAGGATACTGCTGTACGGAGAGCCAAGGCAAGCATCAAAGCGTTGCTGGATATTCGACCGGATGAGGTTACTGTAATGCGTAATGGTAGCACCCGGGTACTAAACCCTTCCGAAGTAGAGTTAGGAGAAACCATTCAGATAAAACCCGGCGAAAAAGTAGCGCTGGATGGCGAGCTTCTTTCACAAAACTCTTCATTTAATACAGCCGCACTTACCGGTGAAAGCAGACCTGATACAAAGTATCAAGGCGAACAGGTTTTAGCAGGTATGATTAACCTTAACACCGTGTCTGAGGTAAAAGTAACATCGTTATTCAAAGACAGTAAGCTAAGCAAGATTTTAGAAATGGTGCAGGACGCTACTGCACGCAAATCGCAAACGCAATTATTTATATCCCGTTTTGCTAAAGTATATACGCCTATTGTATTCTTTCTGGCGTTGGCAGTAGTGTTAGTCCCTTATTTTTTTGTAGGTAATTATGTTTTTATAGAGTGGCTATACCGAGGTTTGGTATTTCTTGTTATTAGTTGTCCATGTGCATTAGTTGTATCTATTCCATTAGGTTACTTCGGTGGCATTGGGTTGGCATCAAAAAATGGCATACTATTCAAAGGCGGAAACTTTTTGGATGTGATGACAAAGGTGAATGCTATTGTAATGGATAAAACCGGGACACTAACAAAAGGCGTATTTAAAGTGCAGCAGGTAATGCCGGAAACGATAGATGAGAAAGATCTGTTAAGAGTAACGGCAGCTCTTGAAAAAAATTCCACGCATCCTGTTGGAAAAGCAATTGTAGAATATGTTGGTGATGGCATTGGCAATACGGCAGCGACTAATGTGGAGGAAATAGCCGGACACGGATTAAAGGGTACTGTTGAAGGTAAAGAAGTACTTGCCGGAAACTTAAAGCTGTTGAAAAAATACAATATAGAATACCCCTGAATTAGAAAACTTGGTAGATACGGTTGTTGTAACAGCTATAAACAATAAATATGCGGGCTATATCACTATAGCCGACGAGATAAAAGATGATGCCGCTGCGGCTGTAAAAGAAATGCACGACCTAAAAATCAAAACCGTAATGCTTTCGGGTGATAAACAGGCTGTTGTAAATAATGTCGCCAAAAAGATAGGTATTGATGAAGCCTATGGTGATTTATTGCCCGAAGCAAAGGTAGAAAAGGTTCAAAAGATAAAAAATGAAGGCAGGCATATTGCATTTGTGGGTGATGGAGTAAATGATGCTCCTGTAGTGGCATTAGCAGATGCCGGTATCGCAATGGGTGGCTTAGGCAGCGACGCTACTATTGAAACAGCAGATGTAGTCATTCAGAATGACCAACCTTCTAAAATCGTTTCGGCAATTAAAATTGGAAAAATAACAAGAAACATTGTCTGGCAGAACATCATTTTGGCAATGGTGGTTAAAGGTATTGTGCTGGTATTGGGAGCAGGAGGCGTGGCAAATTTATGGGAAGCAGTGATAGCTGATGTGGGAGTTGCGTTATTAGCGATAATGAATGCAGTTAGAATACAAAAAATAAAACTCTAATATTATGAACAGCCATTTACACAAATCATGAACATCGCTTCAAATACCGATGTCTTAATTGTTGGCGCTGGACCAACTGGATTAATGCTGGTTTGCCAACTTGCCATTCACAAAATCTCCTTTCGCATTATTGATAAAACCAAGGACCACACCGCTCAATCCAGAGCACTCGTTATTCAGGCAAGAAGTTTAGAAATTCTTGACCAAATGGGTATCGTAGAAAAGGCAATCCAGCAAGGAAAAATTGCAAAAGCAATTGGTGCTTTTTTAACGGCAGAAAAGTATTACGGGTTACAGTGAATAAAATGGGAACAGGGCTTACGCAGTTTCCTTATTTGCTCATGCTCGAACAGTCACATACAGAAAGTATTTTGGTAGAATTTCTAAATGATCACAATCGTCATGTTGACAGGCAGACTGAGTTAAAAAGTTTTATCAATAATGATAACGGTGTTTCCGCTATTTTGAAATTGCCCGATGGAAAAGAAGAAACAATTGCAGCAAAATATTTAGTTGGTGCTGACGGTACAGACAGCATGGTTCGCGAGCAATTAAAAATCCCTTTTGGAGGAAAAACTTATGAGCAATCTCTATTCGTTCTCGACTGTAAGGCGAAAGTTGACATACCTGATGATGAAATGTATTTAGCTTTTTCTGACAACGCATTTGGAGGCTTTTTCCACTCACCAACAGACGATGGAGGATATTAGGAAACATTCCAAGAGAGCTTGAAGGAAAGGAAGATATTACATTTGAAGATATTGAAAGCAGGTATGCCGAAAGAACCCGAATGAAGGTAAAACTTTACGATCCGCAATGGATTTCTGCCTATCATGCTCATCACCGCTATGCTTCTACTTTTAAAAACAACGTTGTTTTCTTGCAGGTGATTCAGCACATATTCATAGTCCGGTAGGTGCACAGGGCATGAACACCGGATTGCAGGATGCCTATAACCTTGCATGGAAGCTTTCACTGGTAATTAAAGGGAAAGCAAAAGCATCTTTGCTTGATACCTATACAGAAGAACGAATAACTATTGCCAGAAATCTGGTTCGTTCAACAGATAGAGTATTTAATGTTGTTACAAGTCAAAGGCAGTTCATTAAAATTTTTAGGTTATACATCATTCCGGTTGTATTAAAATTTGTAGCTCCACTTTTTGAAAAACTAAAATTCATTCAGCGGTTAGCTTTCAAAATGATTTCTGAAACTGGAATTAACTACCGAAATAAAATGCTATCGCAAAATGCCTCTTTAGGAAGATTCCTCGCCATGCACCTAAACCCGGAGACCGTTTGCCTTTTATTCAATATTCTGGTGAAAAAGCGAAACGAAAAACATTCAGGAAAAGACTCAGGAAAATTCTTTTGTCTTTTTCTTTTTCCCAAACAGTTCACAAAGAAATAATAGTCTTGCTCGAACCTTTCAAAGATTTATTTTCCATCGAACTAATTCCATTTACTCAACAAACAAAAATTCTGTATAACAAATTTGGAATAAGTGATAGCGGATGTTACCTGATTCGACCAGATATGTATGTCGCATATAGAGCAGCAAAGCTTGACGCTGAACATCTGAAAAAATATCTCTTACAATTTTTGGAAACAGAAAATATATTGCTATGAACAGGAAAACCAGCCATGTTACCCTCAAATCACTCCAAGCATTGAAGAGAAATAAGAATCAAAAATGAAAATAGCAATCGCACGGTAGAATTATCATATTGGCAATTTCGAACTGACTAGAGAAAAGATAATCAGGGCCATTGAAAGAGCCAAAGCAGATAATGGAATTGGTTCAAGGGAAACGAATTGCACTCACAATATGCGAAGAATATGGCGTTTAACCGAAAATTCCTTATCAGTACGTTAAAAATATGCTTTTATTTAAGCAATTGCTTAAATAATTACATTTGTGGTATGAATGAGACTTGTATAAGACCTTATGCTGATAAGGCGCTGATAAACGAATGCAAAAAGAACATAACATCAGCAGAAATTTCTTTTCATCGTTTAAGTCACGTATTAAGCCTTGCCGGCAACGATGTACGGCTGAAAATTCTTTACCTGCTGGAAAAAGAAGATGGTGGTTTATGTGTTTGTGATTTGGCAGATATTTTAGAAATGAGCATTCCGGCTGTTTCCCAGCACTTGCGAAAGCTGAAAGATGCCAATATCATTCAGCCCTGCAAAAAGGACAAACTATTTACTATTCATTTGCAAAAGAACATCGTGAAATCATCAAACCGCTTTTCCAATACATCACCATATCCAACAGAAAAAAACAAAAGGCATGAAAGAAGTCACCACATCAAAAACGGCTGCAGGTGTAGGATTGTTTGCAGCCATTGCAGCATCACTTTGTTGCATCACACCCGTCTTGGCTTTGTTGGCTGGTGCAAGCGGCGCTGCTTCATCCCTTTCCTGGTTAGCGCCTGTTCGTCCTTATTTGATTGGTTTGGCAATAGCTACTTTAGGGTTTGCCTGGTATCGTTCCCTCAGTACAAAAGAAAGGACAGTATGCGGTCCTGACGGAAGTTGTAAAGTGGAAAAGAAACCTTTCCTTTCATCCAGAACCTTTCTTACCATCATTACCATTTCAGCAATTGTCCTAATGGCTTTTCCATACTATGCTAACATATTTTATCCAAAGGCAGAGAAACAAAATGTATTAGTGGTTGAAAGCAACAACATTCAATCCGCTTCTTTTAGCATAAAAGGCATGAGTTGTAAAGCCTGTGAAACAGAAGTGAACAATGAGCTTTATAAGGTGTCTGGTGTAATCAATGCACAAACCTATTATGCCAAAGGCACCAGCATCGTAAAATTTGACAAATCAAAAGCATCTGTTGAGCAGCTAAAAAGTGCGATTGCAAAAACAGGATATGAAGTAACGAATTATCAACTTTTAAATAATTAAAATATGAAAACACGTTCCATTATTATCGCAGCGTTTTTATTTGGCGCAGCACCGGTTTTCGGTTATGGTAATAGTAAAGCCAATGCACAAACAAGTGTTCAAACGGTAATCAAAGAAGAACCCAAAACCGTAAAATTAAAAATCACGGGCATGACCTGTGCCGGTTGTTCTAATCATGTTGCCACAACTTTGAAGGCGCTTGACGGTGTGATGGACCAGAAAGTATTATACCCCGGAGACTTAGCTACCGTGAAGTACGATGCCAGGAAAACATCTATTGATAAGATTATAAAAGCTATCGAGAAAATTGGTTACAAAGCGGTAACCCTCTCAGATAAAGCGATGGCAAAGCAAGGATAGCCAGCTGCTGTAAATTTTGTTTATATTCTAAATGTTGAAGCATGAGTTGTTGTAACGTTAGTCCGGATAATGAGTACGAATTAATTATTATAGGGGAGGTTCAGCAGCGTTTGCAGCCGCTATTAGAGCCAATGACCAGGAAGTAAAAACGCTTATGGTAAACGGGAGGTTGCCATTGGGCGGTACCTGCGTAAATGTGGGTTGTGTGCCTTCCAAGTTCTTAATCAGAGCCGCAGAAAGTATACACAAAGCCGCTCATTCTTCGTTTAACGGCATTACCGTTAATAAGCCACAGATAAACTTTAAGCAAATCATTCAACAAAAAGAGAATTGGTTGCAGATATGCAACAACGTAAGTACGCTGATTTGTTAGCAGGATTGCCTTATGTAAAAGTAATGGATGGCTTTGCAGAATTTGTTGGCGATAGAACCATTGAGGTGGAAGGAGAACAATACGAAGGTTTAAAAGTTATTATAGCCACAGGAGCATCTACCTACATTCCATCGATTGAAGGACTGGAAGGCGTTCCTTATCTCACCAACATCAGTCTGTTTGAACTGGAAGAACTACCACAGTCACTTGTGATATTAGGTGCAGGGTATATTGCTTTGGAAATAGCACAGGCTTACAACCGTTTTGGTACAAAGGTCACCATCCTTCAACGTTCAGCAACCGTTTTATCCAGGCAATCGCAAGATGTTTCCAATGAAATAAGAAAGCACCTTTCTGATGAGGGCATCACCATTCTCACTAAGGCTACTGTTAACAAGGTTTGGAAGGATGGTGATATGATAAAAGTGAAGTACAATCAAAACGGTTTAAATGATACGCTTACTGCAACGCATCTTTTAGTAGCTACAGGAACAAAAGCAAATACCGAAGGATTGAATTTGGATAAGGTAGATGTGAAAACAGATGGAAAAGGGCATATTGTGGTAGATAATTATTTACGAACCAGCCACCCCGATATTTTTGCAGTAGGTGATGTAACCAGCTTTCCGGCTTATGTTTATACGGCAGCTTATGAAGGGGCATTGCCCTTCAAAATGCTTTTTATAATCCAAAGCAACGAGTAGATTTTACAGCTCTTCCTTGGGTGGTCTTTACCGATCCGCAGGTGGCAGGTGTAGGGATGGATGAAAAAGAAGCAGCAGCAAAAGGTATTCCTTATCAGGCAACCACACTATCCTTATCTGAAGTGCCCAGAAGCATTGCAGCCTTAGACACAAGGGGCTTTATCAAGCTGATAAGAAACACCGAAACCGATTTGCTAATTGGTGCAAGAATAGTAGCACCGGAAGGCAGTGAACTGACAATGGAAATCAGTTTAGCCATCAAATACAAAATTCCGGTGCATGAATTGGTAAATATGTTTCACCCTTACTTAACGCTTAGTGAAGGCATTAAATTAGCAGCTCTTTCCTTTACGATGGACGTGAAGAAAATAAGTTGCTGTGCAAGCTAAGAGCAATCATTTTTAGTTTTGTGCATAGCCTAGTCAAAAAAATAGTTCCGGACATCATCATCATTTTGCTGAAAGTAGTTTATCCCATTTTTGCCTTTCCTAAAGTTATCGTTTGCTAAACAAACTACTTTTGATTGCAACATTGTTAAGATTTGAATCAATAATACTTAATTATATGCGCATCTACATAAAAACATGGTCTGCAATCGCTGTATTTTAGTAGTAAAGCAGGAATTAGAAAAATTAAGAATGGAAGCTTGCAGCGTTACGCTTGGCGAAGTGGATCTATTAAAGAAGCCAACAACCAGCCAACTCAATCAGTTTAAAACGAACTTAAATACTTTGGGTTTTGAACTGTTAGATGACAGCAAAAAACAATTGATTGAAAAAATAAAAATACAATCATCCAGCATATTCAATATAATTCCTTCGACAATAAGTATAACTTTTCAGAGGTTCTATCTAAGGCACTGCACAAGGATTACTCGTATTTAAGTAGCTTGTTCTCTGAAGTCGAGGGTATAACGATAGAAAAATATGTCATCCATCAAAAGATTGAAAAGGTGAAGGAATTACTCATTTATGATGAACTGAGCCTCAGTGAAATTGCTTTTCAGTTAGGCTACAGCAGTGTGGCGCACCTATCTTCGCAATTCAAGAAAGTTATCGATCTTACTCCCAGCCACTTTAAGCAGGTAGGACGAAACAAACGTAAGCCATTAGATAGTGTATAGTATAAGAATAACTCAATGAATAACATCTATTCTTTGCATCCTTCTTGTCTGCAATGAAAAGAAAGCTGTTCCGAAAGCTGATTTTGTAATAACAAGTGGTTCAAATGCCAAATATGGCTAAAGATAAAGCCGGTAATCTTCATTTGGTTTATGGCATAGGTGATAGTATTATGTACACTTATTCTTCCGACAAGGGCCAATCCTTTTCTTCACGTTTAGTGATCGCCGTATTGCCCAAATTATTTTCTTTTGCTACTCGTAGACCCCAGATTTCAGCCACTAATAAAGGGGTTGTAGTAATAGCGTGTGCTTCTACAGGCAACATATATTCCCACTACAAAGACAATGCAGGCTGGAAACAAGGTACAAGGGTAAATGATGTAGATACCATAGTAAAAGAAGGCTTAATGGCTTTGAGTGCAGATGGAGAAAAATGCTTTTGTTGTATGGCTGGATTTAAGAGGAAACAAGAGAAATAAAATCTACGGTGCTAATTCAAATGACGGAGGCAGAAGTTGGTCTCAAAATATAATGATCTACACTTCGCCTGATACCACTGTATGTGAATGTTGCAAACCATCCGTTGCCATGCAAGGTAACAATGTGTATGTGATGTTTCGTAACTGGCTAAATGGCAACAGGGACTTGTATGTAATACAGTCTTCTAATGGCGGCACTTCGTTTGCGCAGGCGCGCAGAAATTAGGTATGGAAAGCTGGAAATTAAATGGCTGTCCTATGGATGACGGTGGTTTAGCAGTAAATGAAAATGGAGCAGTGCAAACTGTTTGGAAAAGGCAAGGAAATATTTATGCAGTAATGCCGGGCATACCTGAAAAGAAGATTGGCGAAGGCAGAGGCTGTACGATAGAAACGGTTGATAATAAAAATGTCTATGCCTGGACGGAGAATGATGAAGTAGTCTTTATGAAACCGCAAGGACAAAAGGAAGTTATTGGCGAAGACGCTCAGCCTGTTCTAAAAGCCCTCGGTGATAATCATGTAGTGTGTGTTTGGGAAAAGATAAGCAACTTCATGCTTCAGTTCTGGAGCTGTAAATACCAAAATATTGTAAATCTTATCTGTAATTCTGTAACAACCACACTCTACAATCATAGTAGCTTTGCTATATCAAATTGAAATAATATGGCAGCAGAAAACAATAATTCGATCTATATACCATTGGAAGGCGTAGAAAGTGACCACTGTGCTTTGATTGTTGATAAAGGATTAAGCAAAGTACAGGACATCACATCTCATAAGGTAGAACTCAACAACAACAGGGCTGTTATTACCGCTAATGATGAATTGGAGGTAGTTCCTAACGCCGTAAAGGCCATTCGTGATTTGGGCTACGATGTAGATACCGTCAAGAAAAACTTTCCGGTACTCAACATGACATGTGCCTCCTGCGCCAGCAGCTCACAAAGCATATTGGAAAATCAACCCGGTGTGGTAAAGGTTGCTGTTAACTATGCAAACACCACTGCACAGATAGAATACATTCCTACCATTACAGATCCTGAGAAGCTGAAAGCAGCGTTACAATCTATTGGCTATGATTTAATGATTGATGAAAGCGAAGAAGCAAAAGATGCATTAGAAGATCTGCATCAAAAGAAATATAAAGCACTAAAAAATAAAACCATATTTGCTATACTGTTCTCCGTTCCAACTGTAGTTATTGGTATGTTTTTTATGAATATGCCCTTTGCCAATTACATCATGTGGGCTCTGGCTACTCCAGTAGTGCTTATATCCGGCCAGCAGTTTTTCATTAATGCGTGGAAGCAGGCGAAGCACGGTTCAGCCAACATGGATACGTTGGTGGCTATGAGTACGGGTATTGCTTATTTGTTCAGCGTATTCAATACATTATTTCCAGATTTCTGGCACAGCAAAGGCTTACATCCCCACGTTTATTTTGAAGCGGCAGCGGTGGTTATTGCTTTTATTCTTTTGGGTAAGTTGTTAGAAGAAAAAGCTAAAGGCAATACATCTTCAGCCATTAAAAAATAATGGGCTTGCAGCCCAAAACGGTTACGGTAGTGCATGAAGGCGGACATCAAATGGAAATGCCTATTGCCAGCGTAAAAGTGGGTGACGCCTTATTGGTAAAGCCGGGAGAAAAGATTGCAGTGGATGGAACGGTAAGCGCCGGTAACTCTTTTATAGATGAGAGCATGATCAGTGGTGAACCCATTCCGGTCGAAAAAAAAGCAAAGGCGAGAAAGTGTTTGCGGGAACCATTAATCAGAGGGGAAGTTTTCAGTTTGTTGCTGATAAAGTTGGCGGCGATACGGTGCTGGCTCAAATCATAAAAATGGTGCAGGAAGCGCAGGGCAGCAACACCGGTGCAAAAGCTAGTAGATAAAATTGCAAGCATCTTCGTTCCAATCGTTATTGTCATTGCCATCCTGAGTTTCATCGCTTGGGTGATTTTAGGGGCGAAAATGGGCTAACACAAGGCTTACTGGCATTAGTTACAGTATTAGTGATTGCCTGCCCTTGTGCTTTGGGCTTAGCTACGCCAACAGCAATTATGGCAGGTGTGGGCAAAGGCGCCGAAAACGGTATTTTAATTAAAGATGCAGAGAGCCTGGAACAGGCAAAAACGTCAATGCCATTATTTTAGATAAAACAGGAACGATTACCGAGGGCAAACCGGAAGTCGTTAATATAGCCTGGAAGCAAGGCGTTGCTCAAAAAGAGTTATCCGATTTGCTTTACACAATAGAAGTTCAATCAGAGCATCCCTGGCAGAAGCAGTGGTGAAATATTTTACCGCTTCTTCTTCAACAAAATTAAACCTTGACACCTTTGAGAGCATTACAGGAGAGGGAATTGCTGTAAAGCACAATGGCAACAGCTATTTAGTGGGCAGTCCAAAGATGATGTCATCGCACCGCATTCAAATTAGCGAGGAATTAAAACGTCAATCCGAGCAATGGTCGCAACAGGCATACACGGTGATTTGGTTTTCTGACCTTGAAAATGCTTTGGCTGCAATAGCCATTGCAGATAAGATAAAAGACACTTCAATAGAAGCGGTTAAAAAATTACAAGCCTTAGGCATAGAGGTGTACATGCTCACCGGCGACAACGAGCGGACTGCAAAAGCCGTTTCTGAGAAAACAGGTATAAAAATTATAAGGCAGAAACGCTGCCCTCTCACAAAGCAGATTTCGTAAAAGGATTGCAGCAGCAAGGCAAAGTGGTGGCAATGGTGGGTGATGGCATTAATGATAGTAATGCGTTGGCACAGGCAGATGTAAGCATAGCAATGGGCAAAGGAAGTGATATAGCGATGGATGTCGCTAAAATGACCATTATTTCATCAGATCTTACAAAATCTCACAAGCAATAAAACTATCAAAGCGTACTGTTGCCACTATCAAACAAAACCTGTTCTGGGCATTCATTTATAATCTAATTGGAATACCAATTGCAGCAGGGTGCTTTATCCCATAAATGGCTTTTTATTAAACCCAATGATTGCCGGCGCAGCAATGGCACTTAGCAGCATCAGTGTTGTTACAAATAGCCTACGATTAAAATCATTAAAGCTATAATCCAAAAATTATGAAAAACAAATCCTGAATTGTATAACAGCAAAACTAACGACCCAAAGTAATTTTACATCACAATTAATATTTAAACAATGAAAACAGTAGAAGTAAAGACAAATATCATGTGTGGCTCCTGCATAGCAAAAGTTACCCCTGTTTTAAACGAAACTTTTGGTGAGGGAAACTGGAAAGTGGATACTCAAAATCCAAAAAAGTCCTAACGGTTTCTGCTGAAAACCCAACAGAAGAGGAAGTAAAAAAGCAGTGGAAAAGGCTGGTTACAAAGCTGAGGAATTAGCATAAAAGTTTAGCCGGATTATGTTCCTGATCCGGCTATTTACTGTCTTTAGCCAGTTCTAATTCTGTTAATGCACTTTAACAAGTATAAATTAAACAGGACTTCTTAAAAATTAATACATTTGTACCGCTGAAATGAAACAGTTTCTCATTCTCATATTATCATTCACTTACTTCGCCTCTACTTCAGGGGCTATCCTGCATTTGCATTATTGCATGGGCAAGATGGTAGAATGGAGTGTATCAGGCAACGAGGAAGAAAACTGTCCGGTTTGCGGCAGCGACAAGGGCAAAATGGTGGAAAAGGGCTGCTGCAAGGATGAGCACAAGCAGCTCAAAGTTACCAATGATCACAGTATAACAGAAACGGCTTTCCAGGGATTATGGTTGATGGCGGTAGCCTTGCCTGTTTCTTTCATTGACATTCCAGCTATCACCTTTTCTTCCATTACCGAGGAAAATCCCACCACTAACGCACCGCCCCACAGCACCGGAATCCCGATCTACAAGCGCAACTGCGTTTTCCGTATTTAGACTCCGCTCCACATTTTGAGCCTGACAGCATGCTGTTGGGCTAAAGGCATTTCTATCCACCGCTGATCACCCATCAGCATTACTTATTGTTCCTCATTTATCATTTATGGTACATCGTATTATAGAATGGTCGCTGCGCAACCGTTTCATCGTGTTGGTGCTGGCGGCAGCTTTTTTTGCGTGGGGCGTTTTTGCTGTAAAAAACAACCCCATAGATGCCATTCCCGACCTTTCTGAAAACCAGGTCATTGTTTTCAGCGAATGGATGGGACGGGGACCGCAGCTGATCGAAGACCAAGTAACCTACCCGCTGGTGACCAACTTACAGGGGCTTCCTAAGATCAAGTACGTGCGGGGCACGTCCATGTTCGGCATGAGCTTTATTTACATCATTTTTGAAGACAACGTAGACATTTATTGGGCAAGGGAACGGGTGCTGGAACGGCTTAGCACCATTTCCCGCAACCTGCCGCCAGGCGTCAGCCCGCAGTTAGGCCCTGATGGTACCGGCGTTGGGCATGTCCTGTGGTACACCCTGGATGCTCCGGGCATGGATCTCGGTGAACAAAGAGCCTTGCAGGACTGGTATATCAAGTTCGCGCTGCAAAATGTAAGAGGCGTAAGCGAGATCGCTTCCTTTGGCGGGTTCCAAAAGCAGTATCAGATCACGCTTGACCCCAACAAGCTTTTATACTATAAACTTGCTGTAAGCGATGTCATCAGCGCCGTTCGTGCCAATAACAACGAAACCGGCGGCAGCAAGTTTGAGTTAAGTGATATCGGCTATGTGATCAAGACCTCCGGTTATTTACAGTCCATCGGGGAAATCCAAAACATTGCCGTGAAAAGCAGTAACGGTATTGCCGTTAAAGTATCGGACATAGCCAGTGTGCAAACTTCCGGTGAAACAAGGTTAGGGATCTTTGACCAGAATGGCGAAGGAGAACGGGTTGGCGGCATTGTGGTCATGCGCTATGGCGAAAATGCGGCGGAGGTAATTGAAAACGTGAAGGCCAAAATGCAGGAAGTAGCCAAAGGCTTTCCCGATGGGGTAAAATTTGATATTGTTTATGACCGTGGGCAACTGATCAAGCAATCCATTTCCTCCGTCAAAGGAACACTTATCGAAGAGATCATAGCGGTCTCACTGATCGTTATCATCTTCCTGTTTCACTGGCGCAGTGCGCTGAGCATTATTATTCAAATTCCCGTCACCATTGCCATCAGCTTCATCCTGCTCAACGCTTTTGGTATTTCCTCCAATATCATGTCGCTTACCGGTATCGCATTGGCCATCGGGGTAATTGTAGATAATGGCATTGTGATGAGCGAAAATGCTTATAAACACCTGGCAGACCGTTATGCCCTTTGGCAACAAGAACAAAAAAACAATCCTCAATTATGATCTGGCACAAAAAAATAAAAAAGCAAAAGAAAAATGGATCACCGAGGAAGAGCGGATATCCATTATTGAAAAATCCAGCAAGCAGGTATCCAGGGTGTCTTCTTTGCCACGGTTATCATCATTACTTCTTTTCTTCCGGTGTTTTTACTCACCGGGCAGGAAGGGAAAATGTTTCACCCGATGGCCTACACCAAAACCTTTATACTCATAGTGGATGCGCTATTGGTATTAACCCTTGCGCCGGTGCTGATTTCCTTCTTCATGAAAGGAAAGTTCCGCCCCGACAGTGCTAATCCGGTAAACCGTTTTCTGGAGCGGATCTATACCCCGGTGATCCAATGGGTGATGAAGTGGCGAAAGACCACTCTTGCCATCAATATCCTGGCATTGCTGGTTTCCATTCCCCTGCTCAGAAGTTTAGGCACAGAGTTTATGCCGCCGCTGGATGAGCAAAGCATTCTGTTCATGCCCGTTACACTACCGGATGTTTCCAACTCCGAGATGAAAAGGATATTACAGGTGCAGGATAAGATCATTAAATCCGTTCCGGAAGTGGACAAGGTTTTGGGAAAGGCTGGCAGGGCCAGTACCGCCACGGATAATTCACCTATCAGCATGATTGAAACCATCATTATGCTCAAACCGCACAAAATGGCGGGAAGGCATCACCAAAGCGAAGATCATTAACGAACTGGATGCCAAACTGCAGATTCCCGGCGTGGTAAACGGCTGGACGCAGCCGATCATCAACCGCATCAACATGCTTTCTACCGGTATCCGCACGGATGTGGGTGTAAAGGTCTATGGACAAAACCTCAATACGATTGCCGTCGTTTCCGAGCGGGTAAAAACAGCGCTCGAAGGCACGGCCGGAATAGCTGATCTGTATGTAGAACCGATCACAGGCGGCAAATACCTGGCTATTGACACACGCCGGGCAGATTTAGGCCGCTATGGTCTGAGCGTGGACGATGTGAACCAGACTGTGGAAACGGCATTGGGCGGTGCGCCCATTGGGCAAACCGTGGAAGGCAGGCAGCGCTTTAGCATTAATGTACGGCTGGCGCAGGATTACCGCAACAGTGTAGACAACATTAAACGCATACCACTTCGGTCAGCCGCTTTCGGCGAAGTGCCGCTGAGCGCCGTAGCGGATGTAAAATTTGAAGACGGCCCACCCATGATCAACTCCGAAAACGCCTTGCTGCGGGGCGCTGTATTGTTTAATGTAAGAGACAGGGATTTGGGCAGCACGGTAAAAGAAGCAATAGAAAAGCTCAATCAGCAAAAAGGCATTTTACCGGCAGGCTATTTTCTGGAATGGAGCGGGCAGTATGAAAGTCTGATCAGGGACAGCAAACGCTGATGTGGATCGCGCCCATTGTGCTGGTGATTATCTTCTTCTCCCTGTACTTCGCCTTTCACTCCATCCGTGAAGCGTTTTTAAGCCTGATCACCGTTCCGTTCGCATTGATCGGCGGAGCCTATATCATCTATTTCTGGGGCGTCAACCTTTCAGTAGCGGTTGCCGTGGGCTTTATCGCCTTATTTGGCATTGCGGTGGAAACCGGCATCGTCATGGTGATCTACCTCAACGATGCCATGCATCAATTGATCAAACGCAAAGGCAATTCCAGTGAAGCCATTACCAGAGAAGATCTGCGGGAGTATGTCATTCAGGGTGCCGCCAAAAGGCTGCGTCCAAAGATCATGACGGTCTGTGTTTCGCTGTTTGGGTTGGTGCCGGTGCTGTGGGCCACCGGCGTGGGAACCGATGTGATGAAACCGGTAGTGCTGCCAATGATTGGCGGTGTGTTTACTTCAGCCATTCACATCCTGCTGGTAACGCCGCTCATCTTCTTAATGGCAAAAGAGTACGAATTAAAAAAATACGGAAAACTGGAGGTATATGATGTTCACCATTAAAAATGTTTATGGCTGCTCGTACTGCTTCCTTTCAGTGCCCTGGCACAACAAAAGGAAGTGCTGAGCCTGCCCGATGTGCTGCAAAAAATAGACAGCAATAATATCCTGCTCAGAACCTACGGGTTAAAAGCGGAAGGATACAAGTACAGCGCCGATGCCGCCACTGCCTGGATGCCGCCGATGGTGGGCTTAGGGTCGTTTATGACGCCTTATCCTTTTCAGAAAATAATGGAGGCCAGGGACAAAGGCTCCCTTATGCTGCGGCTGGAACAGGAAATTCCGAACGGCAAAAAATTGCAGGCGAAAAAAGATATATCCAATCGCAGGGCAATGTGGAAAATGCCAATCGTGCGGTAACGCTTAATGAGCTGAAAGCACAGGCAAAATCACAGTATTTTAACTGGCTGGTAGCGTTGGAGAAAATCAGGATCATCCAACAAAACGAAAAAGTGCTGGAGATGATGAAGAAGATTGAAGAGGTACGCTATCCTTACAACCAGTCGCAGCTAAGCACAGTTTACCGGGCAGAAGCATCCATCGAAAAGAACCGCAATATGCTCTTTATGCCACAGAGCGAAATTGCAAAGGCCAAAGCCTATCTCAATGCCTTAATGAACCGTCCGGGCAATGCAGAGCTTCAAATAGATACGGTGTATGAACCACGCTTTGTTGCCGCAGCATTTTATGACACGGCCAGCCTTGCCACCCAGCGAAAAGATGTGCTGCGGATGAATGAAAGCATCCACGCCATGCAGCTCAATATCGAAGCCATGAAGCTGGAACGGAAGCCCTCCTTTCGCATTCAATACGACCACATGTCGCCGTTATCTTCCATGATGCCAAAGGCATTCAGTGTGATGGGCATGGTCTCTATTCCTATTGCGCCGTGGTCTAAAAAAAATGTATCAGTCGGAAATCAAATCCATGCGGTCCAATATCCAGGCAATGGAACAGGAACGTGCTGCCATGCTCCAGGAGACTCAGGGCATGTTGTACGGCATGCAGGCAGAAATTCAAACGATGCAGCAGCGCATTCAATCCATAGAAGAAAAAGTGATACCGGCATTGCAAAAACCTTTGATGCCAGCTTCATCACCTACCAGGAAAATAAGCTCACCCTCACGGTGGTTTTGGATAACTGGGACGCCCTGAATATGATGCGCCTTGATGTGCTGGACGAAAAACAAAAATTATATCAAATGATCGTCGATTATGAAAAGGAATTATTCAGATAAAATGCTCATAGCGCTGCTGTTCGCACTATTGCTTTTTTTGCAAGGAAAAAACAGGAACAGCCACTGCGGATTCAATGCATGCCCACGACAAAGCAACGGCCTATACCTGCCCCATGCACCCGGAAATTGTGCGGGATCATCCGGGTAAATGTCCTATCTGTGGCATGGACCTGGTACCCATGAGCCATTCCAATGAGCTGCAGGTGGATAGCAGCATTTTGCCGTTACTGAAGCCGGTGAACGAACAGGTGGTTTCCGGTATCAGCACCATCACTCCGGACAGCGGCCGCCAGGCTTTCTCCGTCCCGGTGCAGGGCATCGTTACCTATGATATCAGGCACCAGGAAAGCATTTCCAGCCGCGTTGCCGGAAGAATTGAAAAAATGTATATCAGGTACAATTACCAGCCGGTACGCAAAGGGCAGCTCATTATGGAAATTTATTCACCTGACCTTGCCGCCGCACAACGAGAATTGATTTACATCAGCAGCAGCGATGACAATGCTTTATTGCGGCAAAGGGCAACCCAACGGCTTAATTTGTTGGGCATGCAAACGGCACAGATCAACCAGGTCATTAAAACCGGAAAGCCTTTGTACCGTGTGCCCGTGTACAGCAGTGTCGATGGTTACATCGTAGAAAAGAAGGTAGCTGCCAACGCATCGCCCTCCAGTACGGCGATGCCACCCTCACCCGCCGCCGCTGCAGATGGTATGGGCGCAATGGGCGGTGGTGCCGCTGCGTCAAATACTACCGCAGCGCAGCAAGCCATTAATCCAACGCCGGTGCTCATCCGGGAAGGGCAGTATGTTGGTGCCGGAGAAACGGTTTTCACCATTTACAAAAGCAATAGCCTGATAGCAGCGTTTTCGTTTGCCCCTTCCATTGCAGCAACCATCAAACGGGGTCAAGAGCTGACGTATCATACCGATGCCAACCCCGGCGATATAAAAACCGGCAGCATTGGCCTGATTGAACCCACGCAGAAAAATGGCGAAAATTTTACGGTAGCACGGGTGTACCTGTCCGGTACTGATTTAAAGCCGGGGCAGTTACTCACTGCCAATATGCAGGTAATAAAAGACGGCACCTACTGGCTGCCTCAAAATGCCGTGCTTCAACTGGGAACAAAAGCCGTGGTATTTAAAAAAGAAATGGGCGTGTTTATTCCCAGGCAGGTGCAGGCAGGCATCAAAATCAATGACATGATAGAAATAAAAGATTCCATTGGCGATTGGCAGATAGCAAAAATGCCAGTTTCCTGGTGGACAGTGAAAGCTTTATCAGACTGACATCAAATTATTCAAAATGAACCAGAAAATAAATATCCTCTCCGTTTTCCTGCTTGCCGCTATCGCCATGTTGGGTTCGTGTAAAAACAAGGACACGAAAACACAAACGGAAACCACCAAAAACAAACCTATACCTGCCCCATGCACCCGCAGATCGTAAGCGACAAGCCTGGTAGCTGTCCTATTTGCGGAATGGACCTGGTGCCGTTTGATAAAGCCAATGCCGGTGATTTCTTAACGCTTAGCGTACCGCAACAGATGCTGGGAAACATCCATACAGATACGGTGAGAACGGGTTCCTTTTCCTCCTTTAAACAACTGAACGGCAGGCTTGCCGTAAACCCTTCACAAACGGATATGATATCCAGCCGGACAGCGGGCAGAATAGAAGCCCTGTATGTGAAAGAAACAGGCGTTCCGGTGCGTAAAGGGCAGCCCTTGTATAAGATATATTCCGAACAACTCGCAGCGTTGCAACAGGAATACCTGGTTGCCGTGGCGCAGGCATCACAGTTTCCGGAAGACAAAAATTTCAGCAACTCCTGGAAGCTTCCCGGCAGAAATTGTTGCTCTATGATCAAAGTGAAGCGCAGGTACACCAGTTAAAAACCAGCAAAAAAACCAGCCCTTATCTAACCTATATGGCTCCGGCAGATGGTATTGTTGCTGAAGTTTTGGTTACCGAAGGGCAATATGTAGCAGAAGGTTCCGCCATTATGAGCCTGGAAGGCTACCATAACATCTGGGTAGAAGCAGATCTGTATCCTGCCGAAGCAAGCCTGGTAAAAACAGGTGACTTGGTAAATGTGACCGTAGCCGGCTTTGAGAACGAACCGCAAAAAATGCGGGTTGAATTTATCGCTCCGGCCTTACAGGAAGGCAGCCAGTTGCTCACGATCAGGGCAATATACCCAACCTGCACAACCAGCTTAGAGCGGGCATGCAGGCCGTGGTGGAGCTACCTGTGGCCAATACATCCCGCGCCGTCACCTTGCCGGTAGATGCGGTCATTCATGACGGAAAAGGCGCTCACGTCTGGGTAGAAACCGCTGCCGGAAAGTTTGAACCGAGGATGGTAGAGACCGGTGGCGAAAATGCACTATGGATCGAGATTACATCAGGCGTGCAACCCGGAGAAGTAGTGGTGACCGATGGCGCTTACCTGCTGAGCAGTGAGTTTATCCTAAAAAAGGAGCAAGCAAGATGCATGACCATTAATGGCGCTGGTGCGCCTGCGCTATTCCCTTTATAGTAATTTATTGTTTTGGCAGGAGGTATCAGTTTGCCCAGGTCGGTCTGTAGCTTAGACCGACCTGGTTTTTTTATGGCTGACCAGTATTTTGTCACAAACAATATTGCTGAGCAGTTCCTGTTTTCTTTTATTGTACTCAACGGTTATGGTTCCATCAAATGATTCAATGGATATTACTTTTATCACCGTTTCCAGCAACAACTCGCGGGTATTGAGGAATTTCAGAAAATCATCTGAGGAATGGGTAACCGCCTTAAAAATGACGGTATCTCCCGGCTTGCACTCATTGAGTTTGTGGTATTCCGTCCATTCCATTTTACCGTTCCGGTCCGGTATGGGCGAGCCGTGCGGATCTACTTTGGGATAACCCAGCAGCTCATCCATTTTAGCAAAGAACTCCGGGGATTGTACGTGTTCTATCTGTTCTGCTATATCGTGCACTTCGTCCCATCCGAAGCCCATTTTTTCCACCAGGTACATTTCAGTTAGCCGGTGTTTACGGATGATCATTGCCGCTTCCTTTTGTCCTTTCTTGGTAAGCCGCACCGGCTTGTAACTTTCATAAATAATCAGCCCTCTGTCCGACAGCTTTTTCATCATGCTGTTGACGGTAGGCATTTTTATATCCAGTTGCCTGCTCAGTTCATTCACATTCGCCTCTCCTTTGGTGGCAGAAAGGTTAAAAATGGCCTTCAGGTAATTCTCTTCGGTATGTGTATTCATCCTCCATATGTATTCATCGGCAAAGGTAACATAAAGGCTTAGGTTATTCTAACAAGAGCAAAACTGTTAAAAATAATTTTGTTAGAATATTCTAACTTTATATTTTTGTATCGTGAACTTTTAATTTAAGGCTAATGAAAAAATATTACATTACCATTGGCATATTTGCTGCTATTATTGCTGTCATTCAGGCTTGTTCCAAGATGGAACCGGCAACCCCGAAGGAAGACTCGCTGCTCGACGGACCGGTAGAAGGACTCAATTATGAGCAAAGCCAGCGTTTTCGTTCAGGTGACCAAACCTTTAATGACGAAATTTTTACCGTAGAAAAAGGGCTGGGGCCGGTTTTTGTCGCAACCAGTTGCGGAAGTTGCCATGCAGGCGATGGAAAAGGGCATCCCTTCACTACGCTGACCCGCTTTGGCCAGACCGATGAAACCGGTAATCACTTCCTGGATCAGGGGCCCGCAGCTACAGAACAGGGCCATTCCCGGTTATCAGCCGGAACAGATACCCGCCGGAGCCACCTTTAGTAAGTTAACGCCGCCTGCTGTAACCGGCCTGGGTTTCCTGGAAGCCGTTCCCGATGCTGACTTACTTGCAATGGCCGATCCAAATGATGCAGACGGGGACGGGATATCCGGCAGGCCAAACTGGTACACCATTCCCTCTTTCGTTACCCCGCCCGCCAATGCCATCACGCAGGGTGGCAAATACATTTGCCGCTTTGGTAAAAAAGCCAGCGTTTATAACCTGCTGGCACAGGCTGCTGATGCATTTTCACAGGATATGGGCATTGCATCCCTTTACCGACCCATAGATGTCTATTCCGGGAAGGAAATTGACCCGGAGATCCCCACCCAGGAGCTAAACAATATCGGCTTCTACCTCCAAACCTTAAAAGCGCCTATACAGCGGGACCAGAATGATCCACAGGTCATTCTGGGCGGGCAGGTGTTCGCCACCATTGGTTGTGCAAGCTGCCACAAACCCACCTTAAAAACGGGCCTTCGCCTATTGAATCAATAGCCTACAAAGAATTTCACCCCTATACCGATCTGTTGCTTCATGACATGGGGCCGGGCCTGGATGATGGCTATACGGAAGGCACGGCAAAATCATACGAATGGCGTACCCCGCCATTATGGGGATTGGGACTGTCGCCCAATGCGCAGGGTGGAAAATTCTACCTGATGCACGATGGGCGGGCCACCAGCATACAACAGGCCATTGAAATGCATGGCGGCGAAGCAACGAAGGCCAGAACCAATTATACAAGCCTGAACCAGGCCGATAAAGACGCACTCATCAGATTTTTGAAATCGCTGTAAAATGGAGAGAAAAAAATTTATAAAACAATGCGGATTTGCCTGCATAAGCGGCACCGTAATGGCTTCGCTGCTGGAAAGCTGCGCTGCCTCAAAAACAATTCCCGGAAACATTGTGCAGGATTATATCACCATACCGTTCACTGCTTTTGACACGAAGAATACGCAAAAATCTGCCGCAAAAAAATATGTGGTGATACAGAATGACGCGCTCCAGTATCCCATTTGCGTATTTCGATTTTCTGAAAACGATTATTCCGCTTTATGGATGCAATGTACGCACCAGGGCACAGAGTTGCAGGTGTTCGGTGATAAACTGCAATGCCCTGCACATGGAAGTGAATTTGACAACAGGGGAAATGTAAGCAACGGCCCCGCCGCAAAGCACCTGCGAACACTGCCGGTTACTATTGATAACAACCAAATCAAAATCTCTTTGGCAAAATGAACAATAAAAAAAAAACTTATCCTGCTCATGCTTCATGTAGGCTGTTTGCTTTCAGCATCAGCACAGGTAGACTCCAGTTTGTTTCGGCGTGTCCCTAAAGACACGATAACCAAAACCATGAATATGGATGCGGTTTACAATCGCCCCTTTTGGTAGCCAACAAATTACCGGTTTCAATAGGCGGTTACATGGAAGCAAACTGGCAGCACATGGGTGAAGACGGCGTTAGTGACGGCCATCAATTCCAGTTTAGAAGGCTTACGGTCTTTATAGCTTCCAGCATTTCAAAACGTATCAAGTTTATATCTGAGATCGAGTTTGAGCCTGCCGACAAAGAGTTTGATATAAGTTTGCCGCATTGGATTTTGAGTTTCATCCCTTGCTCAATCTCAGGGGTGGTATGATTGTAAATCCTATCGGCGGTTTTAACCAGAATCATGACGGGCCTAAGTGGGAGTTTACCGACCGGCCGATTGCGATGGAGCAAATGCTTCCCGCTACCTGGAGCAACGCAGGCTTTGGGTTATACGGTAAAAAATATAGCGGTAACTGGATGTTCGGTTACGAAGCTTACGTTTCCGGTGGCTTTGACGGAAGCATTATCAATAACGAACAGAATAAGACCTACCTGCCCGCCTCCAAAGAAAATACGGACCGGTTTGAGGAAACCGCCAGTGGAGAACCATTATTCACCGGTAAGATAGCGGCCCGTAACAATAAAATTGGCGAATTAGGATTGTCCTATATGGGAGGTGCCTACAACACTTTTAAGGATGATGGCAATATTGTGGACTATAAGCGTCGCGTTGATGTTTTTGCAGTTGACTTTAACACAACCCTGCCAAGATGGAATACGTACGTTGTAGGTGAATGGGCATGGATCAAGGTGGGCGTTCCCCAACTTATTCGCAGCAATATGGAACAAAACAACGTGGCGGATTTGTAGATGTTGTCCAGCCTGTTTTAAAACGTACCATCCTGGGATGGGAAAAGGCAACAATCAATTTAGCTTGTCGTTTTGAATATGTGGACTGGAATGTAGGTAAGTTCAAAGAAACGGGTGGCAATATTGCCGATGATGTATGGAGCATCATGCCTGCGATCAGCTTTCGCCCCAACTCATCTACGGTGCTACGCTTAAACTATAGAATCCAACGGCAAAGGGATCTGTTGGGTAACCCGCCGGTGCGGGTAGGCGGATTTAATTTTGGCGTGTCTACGTACTTCTGATTTTCATAATAAAAGCAAAAAGAATATCTTCCAAATGACCAGGTATGGCAAGGATCTGGACAATACCTGAACAGGAAAATTGGCAGGCTATTCCCAATATGGTATAATTTTATAACTTTGTGTAAGTGAAACGATCCCCATCCATACAAATCAGGGCAATATTCCTGCTGGCTGTGTTCTCATTGAACATTGTGGTAGGCTTTGCCTGTGCTTTGGGTATCAATCCGCATCACCACCACCAACATGAAACAACTCCGTTAGCGGCTCATCATCATCATGGTGATGTACATCACCGTCATTCAAACAACGAAAAGGACAACTGCTGCAATGACAATGTAACGAAAATTGCGCAGGCAGCTAAAGTGCTTCCGCAAGGGGAAAATTTGGTAAGCCCTGTTTTCCTGGGTGCCTTTGTTGCAGTTTACTATAATAATTTTTTATTCTATCCTTCCCCGAAAGAGGTTCCTCAAAAGTACTTTGAGATCGGCTACGACCCTCCGGGCCGCGAAATTCGCATTCTCGTTCAAAGTTTTCGGATTTAGACTTGATTATATGTTTTTAGCATGTACAGGCTATGTTATGCCTGTACTATTTCTATTTTCTAACATTTAATCAATCATCAAAAATGAAAAAAATAATTTTTGGCCTTGCTTTAGCGGCCATGACATTCTCAGCTTGCAATGGCAACACTGCAAAAAGTGCAGATACAACACAATCCACCGCAGATACACCAACAGCAGCCTCCCGCAATCTGCGGCAGATACGACCGTTAAACCGAGCGGCACCGGGTTTCCTTCCAAACAAATAATCGCCGCCTACCTCCAGCTAAAAAATGCCCTGACCCAGGACAATGGTAAAGATGCCGCCACGGCTGCCGGTGCATTGGTCACAACGCTCTCAAAAGCGGACATGAAAAGCCTGCCCCAGGCGCAGATGAAAGCCTACATGGATATTGCGGACGACCTCAAAGAGAATGCAGAGCACATCAGTGAAAATGCAGGTAAAATTGACCATCAAAGAGAACATTTCATACCGTTGAGCGAAGACATGGCAGACTTTATCAAAGCATTTGGCAACGGCGGACAAACGTTATACAGGGATTTTTGCCCAATGGCAGACAATGGTAAAGGTGCGATATGGATCAGCGAGCAGCAGGCAATTAAAAACCCGTACCTGGGCAAAGCGATGCCAACCTGCGGCACCGTAAAGGAAACAATCCGGTAGCTATTCTGCGGTTATGCGTTTCACATTCAATGCAGTTTATTGATACAACCTGTCCGCAGCAAAAGGGCAGGCTGTACCTGCTCACCCGGCAAAGGAACGGAAACAGACTTGTGTGAATGGGTTTATTACCGCCTCCCCAAGCCCGGTTATCAACTTGAATCGCATTACCGCTAACAGCAAACCTTCCTTCCAACAAATCATCAATTATGGAAAAGCTGAAACGGATCATTGTCAAAGTGCTTAAAGCAATATTTATCCGCAAAAAGATTGCTGCAAGTAAAACCATTGAACAGCCTGTGCGCCACAAACACGATCAGATAAGCCGGGATCGAACCGCCAGCACGGGTCGCCCTATTCCTGAGCTGCCTGATGGTGTACGGCTGTGGTGCCTGCTTTGTAACAATCAATAACAAATGAGTAAGATTTAAATGAAATTCCTGCGTACCTGGTATATAAAACAATTCAGTGCAATGCTTTTTATTGCGCTCATTGTTTTCGTGTATGCTGTCAAAGCATTTCATACCCATGACATTTCATCTTCAAATACTGCCGGCAAGCCGGGCAAGATTGCCCATACGGTAAAAGCAAAGTTCTCCTGCGCCATCTGCGACTTTCACCTTGCTAAAGACACAGATGTACCCATCAGCGGTTTTTCCATTGCCTGTCCCTTAGCTTTTATCTCGCTTTGCTATAGTTACGTATCGCCTGTAACAAATTCAGTTGTAGTCGTATCAGGTATCCGGGGCCCTCCGGCATTCGCTTAATTTTTCGGTTGAGTTATCCCGTTTTCAATTACTGAATTTATAATCATTAAAAAAATTAAGCAATGTCTTACGCAAAACATATAGTTATCTATACGCTGCTATTATTGATAGGGGCAGCAGCAGCAGCACAGGCCCAAACGGGCGTTTCAATTTCAGGGAAAGTAACAGAGGCCAAAGGCGGCGCCGTATTGCACGGCGCAACCGTTTACCTCCATGACATCAACAAAGGTGTGGTGACACAACCCGATGGCACCTATTTGTTCAGCAACATTCCACCGGGGAAATATTTGATGGAAGTCTCGTATTTTGGTTACGCTTCAATAGCCCAAACAATTGATACCCGGATTACCACGCAGCAGGATTTTGCCCTGCAACCCACCGCACTGGAGCTGGAAGGGGTTACCGTTACCGGGGTGTCTACCGCAACAAGGATAAAGCAAAATCCCCAACCTATAAGTGTCGTAAAACGCCAGGAGCTTATCGGTACCACCTCCACCAATGCCATTGAAGCCCTGGCGAAATTAGTGCCGGGAGTGAATGCCGTAACAACAGGGCCTGCCATCTCAAAGCCGTTCATACGGGGATTGGGTTACAACCGGGTGCTAACGGTTAACGATGGGGTGCGTCAGGAAGGTCAGCAATGGGGCGATGAGCATGGAATTGAGATTGATGATTACAGTATCCAGCGCGTGGAAGTATTAAAAGGCCCCGCTTCATTGATGTACGGGAGCGATGCCATTGCCGGGGTGGTGAATATCCAGTCACAGGTGCCTGCTCCGGAAGGAACGATCAATGCCAATTTTTAAGCGAATACCAAACCAATAATGCGTTACGTGGCTTTTACGGCACCATAGGCGGAACAAAAAATGGCTTTAGCTGGAATGCCTTTGGTACTTATAAAGGTGCACAAGACTACAGGAACAAGTATGATGGCTATGTCTTCAATTCAAAATTCTATAACAAGAACTTTGGCGGCATGGCAGGATACAGTGGCAATTGGGGATACAGCCGTTTGACGGTAAGTAATTTCGACCAGCATATCGGCATGACGGAAGGCGACCGTGACAGCGCCACCGGCCAGTTTGTAAAAGTGCTGCCGGGTGGCAATGAAGGCATTGCAGACGATAATGACTTCAAAAGGATAAGTATGGAAATTCCCTACCAGCGTATCCGTCACTTCAAGATCGCTTCGACCAATAAATTCAGGATGGGCAGCCATAGCGTTGACCTGGTACTGGGTTATCAGCATAACCAACGGCAGGAGTTTGGAGATATAGATGCCCCGTCCACCCCGGCCTATGGTTTAATTTGCAAACGGTCAATTATGCGTTAAGCTGGCATTTGCCTCAAACAAAGAATTTCAAGACAACAATCGGCGTAAACGGCATGTACCAGACCAACCAGAACAAGGCAGCCGAAGTATTAATACCCGATTATAACCTGTTTGACATTGGCGGATTTGTTTTCACCCAATACACCAAAAACAAATTAACTGTAAGCGGTGGCATTCGTTATGATACCAGACATGATGACGGTAAAAGCATGGAAGTGGGTGGTACGGAGAAGTTCTCATCCTTCACACGAAATTTTTCCAATATTTCGGGCAGTGCCGGTCTCAGCTATGAGGTATCTAAAAACCTCGCTTTAAAAGCCAACATCGCCCGTGGATTTCGCGCTCCCAATTTCGCGGAACTGGCAAGCAATGGGGCACATGAAGGCACCAACCGGTATGAGATCGGCGACAATAGCCTCAAATCAGAAGTGAGCCTGCAAGGAGATGCAGGCATGGAGTTGACCACAGAACACGTAGCACTCGATGCCAGTGTTTTCTACAACCGCATCAACAATTTTATTTTTTACGAGCGTGTACCCAACAGCACCGGTGGCGACTCTACGATAACCGATCCTGAAAGCGGCGACGAGTTGAACCTGTATCGGTTCGCCCAGCAGACAGCAAGCCTGTACGGGGCGGAATTAAGCCTGGACATCCACCCGCATCCCCTGGATTGGCTGCATTTTAAAAATACCTTCTCTTATACACGGGGTAAATTTGCGCAGGCGCTGGACGGTTCGGATAATATCCCCTTCGTGCCTGCCGCACGCCTGATCACATCGCTTGGGGAGACTTTTTGCACAAGGGCAATGTGGTCCGTAATCTCCACGTAGGCATTGAAAGCGATTACAATTTTGCACAGAACAATGCCTTTACCGGATACAACACAGAAACGGCCACACCCAGCTATTGGCTGGTTGGGGTCAATGTAGCTGCTGATTTTGTGAGCAAAGGCAGAACCCTTTTTACCCTGAGTGTAACCGGGAACAATCTTGGCGACATCGCCTATCAGAACCATTTGAGCCGTTTCAAATATCTGGCGGTCAACAATGTTACCGGCAGGCAGGGTGTATTTGCTATGGGCAGGAATTTTGGTTTCAAAATAAACGTGCCACTGAACTTTAACTGGTAACCAGTGAAGAAGGTAAAACAAACAGACTGTTTCCCGTGCGGATCAGCCTGTTTTTGCTTTGGCAACATGAAACGGAATAGCAGCGAACAGTATCCCTGGCACAGGTTAACCCTGTTCCCTGAAATTTTATAAATCAATTCCAAAATTTCGTAATAGTAGCCACTGGCATTATGGTCAAATTTGCATTATTCAATAAAGCAGCAAAATATGGCGACAGATAATAATAAAGAAATCATCTATCTGCCTTTGGAAAACGTAGAGAGTGACCATTGCGCATCCATCGTTGACAAGGGGCTGGCACAAGTCAAGGGATCACCACCCATAAAGTAGAGCTGAACAACCGCAGGGCCGCCATAACGGTAAATGACCATGAGGCAATACCCGAAGCGGTGAAGGCAGTAAAGGATCTCGGGTATAACATTACCACTGCTAAAGGCGCTTTTCCTGTCCTGGGCATGACCTGTGCATCCTGTGCCGGAAGCGCTGAAAGTATCGTAAAATACCAACCCGGCGTGGTCAGTGCATCTGTCAACTTTGCAACCGGGAATCTTACCGTAGAATATCTCCCGAATATGACCAGCGCTTCAAAGTTGCAAAAGCGGTACAATCCGTAGGTTACGATTTATTGATTGAAGATGAAACCAGGCAGCAGGAAACATTGGAAGCGATCCACGCCCAAAACTTCAGCAAGCTGAAGACTAAAACCGTATGGGCAATCATCCTGTCTTTACCCGTTGTAGTGATCGGGATGTTCTTCATGGATATACCTTATGCCAACCAGATCATGTGGGCATTCGCTACGCCTGTTGTGGCATGGCTGGGCAGGGATTTCTTTATCAATGCCTGGAAGCAGGCCAGACACCGTTCCGCCAATATGGACACGCTCGTGGCGTTAAGTACGGGGATCGCCTATATCTTCAGCGTATTCAATATGCTGTTTGCTGACTTTTGGCATCAGAGAGGATTGCATGCGCACGTATATTTTGAAGCCGCGGCCGTAATCATAGCATTTATCCTGTTAGGGAAATTGCTGGAAGAAAAGGCCAAAGGAAATACATCATCGGCCATTAAAAACTGATGGGTTTACAACCTAAAACCGTAATGGTAATCCAGGCCGACGGGTCAGAAAAGCAGACCGCCATTGAAGAGGTAAACGCGGATGATGGATACGGGTAAAGCCCGGTGAAAAAATCGCTGTAGACGGTATGGTAACATCCGGCAGTTCGTATGTGGATGAAAGCATGTTAAGCGGCGAGCCGGTCCCGGTACTTAAAAATGAAAACGAAAAAGTGTTTGCAGGAACGATCAACCAAAAAGGCAGCTTCCAGTTTAAAGCAGTGAAAGTAGGTAAAGAGACGATGCTTGCCCACATCATCAAAATGGTGCAGGATGCACAGGGAAGCAAAGCGCCTGTTCAAAAATTGGTAGATAAAATTGCAGGCATTTTTGTTCCGGTTGTCATGGGTATTGCCATCCTGACCTTTTGCTATGGCTGGTGCTGGGTGGCGATAACGGGATCGTACAGGGATTACTGGCAGCCGTCACCGTACTCGTCATTGCCTGCCCCTGTGCATTGGGACTGGCCACGCCTACGGCTATCATGGTAGGTGTTGGCAAAGGAGCAGAAAAGGGTATCCTCATTAAAGATGCGGAAAGCCTCGAACTGCCAAGAAAATAAATGCCATCGTACTGGATAAAACGGGAACTATTACCGAAGGAAAACCACAGGTGACCGGCATCCAATGGCTGAATAATGACGATGCTTCCCAAAATGTGCTGTTGAGCATTGAAAAGCAATCGGAGCATCCATTGGCAGAAGCAGTGGCAAAACACTTTGAAGGGGTACGGGCTACCTCTTTATCCCTGTTCGACAGTATTACGGGTAAAGGGGCAAAAGCCAATCACAACGGCGAAACCTATTTTGTAGGTAATAAAAAGCTGTTGGCAGAAAACAAGATTGTCATTGCTGGCGAATTACAAGACAAAGCCGAAGAATGGGGCAAACAGTCCAAAACCGTTATCTGGTTTGCAAACAGCAAACAAGCTCTTGCTGTCATTGCCATAGCCGATAAGATTAAAGACACATCAGTACAGGCCATCAAAGAAATGCAGGATATGGGCATTGACCTGTATATGCTGACCGGGGATAATGAAGCTACCGCAAAATCCATTGCAGAGCAGACAGGCATCAGGCATTACAAGGCCGAGGTATTGCCACAGCACAAAGCCGATTTTGTAAAAGAACTGCAACAGCAGGGTAAAACAGTGGCGATGGTAGGCGATGGCATTAATGACAGCACCGCTTTGGCAACAGCCGATGTAAGTATCGCAATGGGCAAAGGCAGCGATATAGCAATGGATGTTGCCAAGATGACCATCATCTCCTCAGACCTTACCAAGATACCACAGGCAATACGTTTGTCAAAACAGACAGTAGCCACTATCAAACAAAACCTGTTTTGGGCGTTTATTTACAATGTAATTGGCATTCCGATAGCCGCAGGTATCCTTTATCCTGTGAATGGCTTCCTGCTTAACCCCATGATTGCAGGGGCGGCAATGGCACTCAGCAGCGTAAGTGTAGTCAGCAATAGCCTGCTACTGAAATGGAAAAATAGGTAAGGATAAAACGCGTATTATACCGTCCATAAAAACATACAATGTGCATATAAATCTACTGGCATTGGGGATATTTGGGTCCAACTTTTAAAAAGGCAGGGACTTGTTTGCCCATTATCAACGCAGGAGACGTAATTAAACTAAAGAGAGCGTTAAGCTGGCTAATGGCACAGTTTTTACCCTCTTTACTAAAATCTATGTTATGAAAAAAATTATGCCCATTGCCGCATTGATAATATTCATTCTTGCTGCCTGCAACAAAAATAGTGATGAACTGCGCCTGCAAAGCCATAACGAAAACCGCATGATGGATAGTTTACACGCCATGATGAGCCGGATGGAAGCTATGCCTATGACCGACGATCCCGAGATCGACTTCGCAAAAATGATGATTATGCACCATGAAGGAGCAATAAACATGAGTACCGTTCAAAGCCAGGAAGGACAGAATGATTCTTTAAAACGGTTTTCCCAAAAGGTAATTAGTGCTCAAACCCTGGAAATACAGGAATTGAAAGATTTCTTAACCACACAGTCAGTAAACAACGCTGTACCGGCCCATTCAGCCGAGCACATGGCCCATATGAAGAAAATGGATCAGATGGCAGACGTTCAGCTTATAACCGGTGATCTTGACAATGACTATGCTACGCTGTTGATTCTACATCACAACAGTGCCATTGAAGACGCAGAAGCCTACATTATGTTTGGCAATAACGCGCAATTAAAATCAATGGCACAGATGATGATTGAGGACCAGACAAAAGAAATTCAAGAGTTAAGCAATTGGATAAAATCAAACAAACGTTGATAGCTACATTATTGATAAAAACACTGTCACTAAAAAGGAAACCTTTATCAAGGTGCATAATAACAACACCGAATTGAGACAGCATGTAAGTACTCAAAAGACAAAGGCATTAACATCGCCACGGATGTTAGCAGATACCTTCATTTCTTCTAAGCTTGCCAAGATCCCGTAAGCCATAAGGTTTTCAGGCAAACGGTAGTCTCTATTAAGCAAACCCTGCTTTAGGCATTTCTTTACCATGTAATCAGCTTTCCGGTAACGGAATATATCCGTTAACCACGTAAAAAAACCTCTAATGAATCCAGGCGTAGCAATAGAACGCTATAGCTTGCGGTTAAGAGGGGAAAAGTAATCCGTAAATCTTATAAATTAAACCCGAAATTACGTAATACAGCCATGCAGCATTTTATAGAAATTTGCAGTATCAGATAACTATAAAATTTTTAAGCAATGGAAAATAAAGAATTTCAATTCAAGACAAACATCAATTGTGGCGGATGTATCGCATCAGTAAAGCCTCACCTGGATAATGCAGAGGGCATCTGCCATTGGGAAGTGGACACAGCCAATAAGGACAAAGTACTTACTGTGAAGTCAGAGGGCATTACAGAGCAGGAAGTGATATCGACGGTACAAAAGGCAGGCTTCAAAATAGAGCCGTTGAATGCCTAAGCATAAAAAGGGGAAAATGCCCATTCTACCACTGATTGTCAAAATATTAGGTTTTCAGGTAAGGGCATTTTTTCCGTATTAAAGAAAGACAATCAGCAGGGTAAGTAATTTTTTTGGTTTGTATAACAAAAAGATGTAAAACGGTAAAAAAACGAATCTTCTTTGTAACTTTGTGGCGTTGAAAAATTTGAGGATACATATAGGCATTTTAACACTGTTGTGTTTGGGTTTCTTTCTGATGCCCAATATAAGTTATGCCTGTCCCAAAAATGCAACAACGGCTGAGAAGGCTGCCTGTTCCAAGAAAAAGTCCGCCAAAGCAGAACACCAGGCAGGTTGTAAAGATAAATCCTGTAACAAATGCAAGCATGGCAAAGGCTGCGGGGCAATTGTAAACATAACTCTTGCAGGTGCGGCGCTTCCGTAACCTCTTTAACCATACCAACTCCCATCGACTTAAAAGCAAAATATCCTTTTGCAGCAGTTAAAAAGCAAAAATTCGGTTTCAAAGAAGCCTATTATTCTTCGGGCTATTACTCCATTTGGCTACCGCCTAAAATAAGCTAAACCTATGGCCTGATAGCCATAGGTGTGCCCTTTCAAAAGCAACTTTCTGCTTTTGAACTTCCCTATTTGTATCATTTATTCAAAACTTTAACCAGGAAAGGGGTGCTAATACCTCGTTTCTAAAAAAGTAATTATTATGAAATCATTATCGAAAATGGTGATGGTAATCGCTGTATTACTATCATCAATTAACGGTTTTGCACAGATCAAGAATGCGAAAACGGAAACCGTAAAGATCTACGGTAATTGTGAAATGTGTAAAACCACCATCGAAAAAGCAGGTAATGTAAAGAAGGTAGCCAGCGTGGATTGGAATAAAGATACCAAAGTGGCTACACTCACTTACGACAGCGACAGAACAAACCAGGATGAAATCCTGAAGCGTATTGCTTTAGCCGGGTATGACAATGAGAAGTTCCGCGCTCCCGATGACGTATATGCTAAACTGGCTGGCTGCTGCCAGTATGATAGACCCTTGAAGACGGTTGCCAAAAATAAAGAGGCGGGTATGGATATGACCGGCATGAAAACAGAGCACGGCAATCATGATCACAGTAAAATGGATGCCTCAGCTAAAATGACGGACCCCAGGATCAGTCACCGCTAAAACCTGTATTTGACAGCTACTTTTCAGTGAAAGATGCCCTGGTAAAGACCGACGCTGCTACCGCAGCCGCCAAAGCCACAGAATTGGCAGCAGCCATCAAAGCGGTAGATATGAATAAGCTGTCGGCACAGGAACATACGGCCTGGATGAAAGTAATGAAAGACTTAGCGGCCAATGCAGCGAGTATTTCAGCATCAAAAGATGTAGCAAAACAAAGAAATGGCTTGGCAGCACTTTCAGGTAATATCTACGAACTGGCGAAAGTTTCCAAGCAGGACGTTCCCGTTTACTACCAGCATTGCCCTATGTATAATGGAGGCAAGGGAGCCAATTGGCTGAGTAAGGAGAATGGAATAAAAAATCCATTCTATGGCTCACAAATGCTTAGCTGCGGCAGCACGGTAGAAACCATCAAATAACAGATCTGAACGCTATGGTACAGTACGATGACATGGTGCAGGCGCTCAAAGAACTGAGACAACGTGGGTACAGTATGGACTTTAGTCTTTTACCGGACTGCCTGTACTGTGCATCAAGGAGCCTGAAGCTAAAACCGGAGGATTTTACGGTAACGGAAACACATAGGTTTGAAAGCCTCGACAGCAGTCCTGATAACAATGCAGTTGTGTACGCGATATCGTCCAATGACGGTAAGAACAAAGGGGTACTTGTTGATGCCTATGGTACTTATGCCGGTGTGATGACCCATGAGATGGCAAAAAAATTAAATGCACATAAATTTTAACCCCCTTGTTATGAATAAATACACTTGTCCGATGCATCCGCAGGTGCTAAAAGACGAACCGGCAAATGCCCGCTCTGCGGTATGACATTGGTGCCAGTTGGCAGTACATCAGCTTCTCATCAGCATACATCAGGACATGGGCATGCTGAGCATTCTTCTCATGATCATGAAAAAGAGGGCTTTAATAAGCATGCAGGGCACCATACCGGGGATTTCCTGAAACGCTTTTGGGTAAGCCTGGTCATTACAGTTCCAATCCTGCTGTTATCACATATGATACAGCAATGGTTGGGTTTCAGCCTTGCTTTCACCGGCGATAAATATGTATTGCTGGCACTCGGAACAGCCATTTATCTCTATGGAGGCTTACCCTTCCTGAAGGGAATGATGGGCGAGATGAAGGCAAAAGCCATAGGGATGATGACACTTGTTGCCATTGCCATATCCGTAGCCTACATCTATTCGGTGGCCGTTGTGTTTGGCCTGCAGGGCATGGATTTCTTTGGGAACTGGCAACCCTTATCGACATCATGCTTTTGGGGCATTGGCTGGAAATGCGTTCCCAGATGGCTGCTTCCCGGGCATTACAATCACTGGTGGCCTTACTGCCAAACGATGTCACCGTTGAACGAAACGGAGAAGCCGTAAAAATAAAGCTCGAAGAGCTGCAAAGCAATGAAACGGTCATCATAAAACCGGGGAAAAATTCCGGCCGACGGCTTGGTACTGGAGGGCGTTTCTTACATCAACGAAAGTATGCTTACCGGGGAAAGTGTTCCCGTAAAAAGGAAACGAACAGTAAGGTGATCGCAGGATCTATCAATGGCGACGGTGCGTTGAAGGTAAAGGTAACAGCAGTAGGAAAAGACAGCTACCTGAACCGGGTGATTAACCTGGTCCAAGAGGCACAGGCTACTAAGTCCAATACGCAGAACCTTGCTGACAAAGTAGCCAAATGGCTCACTTTTATTGCCATTGCCGTTGGCATAGGCACATTCGTTTATTGGTTTGCCAGCAGTGGTGATACTGCCTTTGCCCTGGAAAGGATGGTTACGGTCATGGTAACCGCCTGCCCGCACGCATTGGGTGTGGCTATCCCGTTGGTAGTCGCCATTTCCACCACACTTTCGGCGACTAATGGTCTGCTCATTCGCAACCGGACGGCATTTGAAACAACCCGGAAGCTATCTACCGTCATTTTTGATAAAACCGGAACGCTCACCAAAGGCTCCCATGCAGTGGAAAAAGTGATCCCGTTAACAAACGAGTATAAGGCTGATGAAGTGATCCAGTATGCTGCCGCAGTACAGCAAAATTCGGAGCACCATATCGCAAAAGGCATCATGGCAATATTAAAAGAAAAGGGCCTTGCCTTATGGAAGTCTGAAAACTTCAGCTATATGCAGGGCATCGGTGTTAAAGGTGTTGTCAAAGGAAAAATGTAGTAGCTGCGGGGCCAAATTATTTCAAAGAAAACCGCCTTTCCTTACCGGAAATTCCAGCAGAAATCAACCAGGAAGCCGAAACAGTCAACTTCGTCCTCATCGAAAATCAGGTAATCGGCATCATCACTTTGGCAGACAGCATCCGGGAGGGTTCCGACAGGCAGTTGATGAACTCAAAAAAATGGGCATTAAGTCCTTTTTGCTCACCGGGGACAATGACAGGATTGCTGCTGCGGTGGCCGGAAAATAGGAATGGACGGTTATTTGGCAAATGTGCTGCCCCATAACAAGCAGGAAAAGGTAAAAGAGTTCCAGGATAAAGGTGAAGTGGTTGCCATGACAGGTGATGGTGTCAATGATGCGCCTGCACTGGCGCAGGCAGACGTGGGTATTGCCGTAGGTTCCGGTACGGATGTGGCTGCCGAAACAGCGGACATCATATTGGTGGACAGTGATCCCAGGGATGTAGTTAAGCTGATTGACTTCGGTAAACTCACCTACAAAAAAATGGTGCAGAACCTGATATGGGCGGTTGGTTACAACGTTGTGGCGATTCCACTTGCAGCAGGTGTCCTCTATCCAAAATTTATTTTAAGTCCCGCTATGGGTGCTGTGCTGATGAGCGTAAGCACCATTGTAGTGGCTATTAACGCAAGTTTCTTAAAAATCAAAAATTTAAATCAAAGATGAAAAACATAGCATTTTTTAGCAATCGCTGCCGTTTCCTTTACCACTTTGTCCTCTTGTAACAAAGATGACAAGGAGATATGCCAATGGACAAAAATATTGATTACCCCGCAGCATACGTGGTCAATGGAGAAAGCGCCACCGTTTCAATTATCAAGCTAAGCGATAATACCGTGAGCGAAACCTTTGACATCATGAACTCCAGTGGTAATATGATTATGTGGCCGCATCACATTTATAGCCATCAAGATCATTTAACCATCGGCGTGCCGGGTATGGATTTGAGTGCAGGTCATACTGGTGGCATGGCAGGTATGAAAGGGCGTATCCTGATCCTGGATGCAAAGAAAGGGACCATTTTAAAGGATATCGAAACACCGGCAATGAACCACAATGCCGTTTATTCACCGGACGGTACAGAAATATGGACAACGCAAATGGCGATGGACGGAAAGGTGTTGGTTTACGATGCCACTACCTATGCTGTCAAAAATACAATCTCTGTAGGTGAAGACCCGGCGGAAGTAACCTTTAGCATGGATGGCACAAAAGCCTACGTGTGCAACGGTGGCAGTGGTACAGTTTCAGTGATCAGTCCTTCTGCAAAAACTGTGGTAGCTACCCTGACGGTAGGCGATGATCCTGTCGGAGCCTGGCCTGCAGGTAACGGCAAAATGTATGTGGACAATGAGGCTTCACAGACCATTTCAGTGATTGATGTAGCTACCAATACGGTAAGCGAAACTGTTAGTTTAGGTTTTATGCCCGGATTTGCCGCCCATAACGCGTCAAAAATGAACTATGGGTAACTGACCCTATGAATGGGAAAGTTCATTACTGGACTTGGGACAATGCCATGAGTATGTGGATGCACGCGGGTGTATTTAATACTGGTGCAGGAGCGCACGCCATTGTATTCACACAGGACGGGAATACCGCTTATGTCACCAACCAGGAAAGCAATACGGTTTCAGTAATCAACGTATCATCACATGCCGTAACAAAGACGCTTAACGTTGGTAAAAAGCCCAATGGCCTCGTGATAAAAATGTAAAAGAAAGGTGGCATAGATACTATCATCTATACCGCTACCAATAACTCTTACCGGTTGCCGGTACTGCATGGTACGGTGGTAACCCTAACTTAAAATACTTATTCAATTTAAAAATTAATAAAATGAAAAATTTCGCATTATCAATCTTCGCAGTTATCATCACATTTGTAGCAGTATCCTGTACTGAGTCTTCAAACAAAAACCAGTCTGGAACGGATACCACCGCCGTTTCTGGAGGGCAGGCGACTTCCCAATCAAATGATACCTTAACCGCCCCTGCCGCTATCGATACATCAAACGGTAAACAGCCCGGCGAATCAGTAAATGCCGCAGCCAAAGGATTTTCCATTGCGCCCATCATTACCGGCTACCTGTCATTAAAGAATGCTCTCGTTTCAGACGATGACAAAGCTGCTGCCGGAGCAGGTAAAAAACTCTTAGCTGCTTTGAACCAGGTAGACATGAAAGCCATTCCTGCCGATAAGCACAAAAATACATGGACATAGCGGATGATGCAAAAGAACATGCAGAGCATATCGGGGAAAATGTTGGCAACATCCACCACCAACGCGAACATTTATCCTCGCTTAGCGAAGATTTGAAAGACCTGATTGATTTGTTTGGTTCATCACAAACATTGTATCAGGATCATTGCCCGATGTTCAACGACAATAAGGGAGCTGTTTGGTTCAGTGAAAACAAGGAAATCAAAAACCCTTATTATGGCTCGAAAATGCTGACCTGCGGTAAGGTGCAGCAAACAATTAACAGCAAGTAAAAATCAGTTATATGGAAAATATGGAAAACAGTCACAATGCACACCATGCTTCAGCGCATGGTGTGCACAATTCAAAACATGCTTCTGGCATGTACAAACGCTTTGCGGTGATGGCTGTCGCAATGTTCGGAGTTATGTATTTTATCATGTACGCCATGATAGACGGGTGGCAGAACCTTCTACTCAATATCAACAATTTGTATATGACCTTGCTGATGACCTCGGCAATGTTGCTAATTGAATTATTGATCATGAAAATGATGTACCCCAACAGAAAGATGAACTGGTTGATAGCAATAATTTCAGTCGCCGTCGGCATTTTTTCATGGTTTGGTATCAGGGAACAAATCAATGTCGGGGACAAGCAGTTTGCAAAGGGTATGATACCCCATCACGCAGCAGCCATACTGATGTCTGAAAAGGCACACCTGACCGACCCGGAACTGATACAGTTGCAAAAAAACATACTTAAAACTCAGGCAGAAGAAATTGAACTGATGAAGCGCAAACTAAAAGAGTTTGAGAATGATAAATAGGACGATGATAAAATTCAAAAAATAATTTCAACATGAGCAAGGTATTAATCGGCTTGCTTTCCTGTCAACCCTGCTATGCACCGCTTGCGGGCAGGCAGGGTCTGATAAGGCGGAAGCAACACACCATCACCCGGAGGCAGTTGCAACAGGCCACGAACATAATATCCAAAAAGGCGAATTGGTCCCCTCAGATGAAGTCTGCATGGTCAACGATGCCTATATGGGCAAAAAGCAGTTTGACGTAAAATTTCAAGGTAAAACATACTATGGCTGCTGTGAAATGTGCAAAGAACGTATTCCAAAAGATGCCAGTGTTCGGGTGGCAACGGACCCGTATTCCCACAAGCAAGTGGACAAAGCTGTAGCGGTGATTGCCGTTACGGGGAACAACGGCGAAGTATCCTACTTTGAGAGTAAGGATAATTACGACAATTATTTAAAAAAACAGTAGTCACATTTTAAATGAAGCCACAATATTATGTCCTTAAAAAGAAAATCATATTGGGGTTGGCTGTTATCTTAATCGGCATACAGGTTTTTCAGCCGTTACGAAACCAGTCGGATGAAGTAACCGCCTCTCATATTGAAAGGGTTTACGCCGTACCCCAAAACGTAAAGGCCATCCTTACCCAATCCTGCTATGACTGTCATAGCAACAATACCCGCTATCCGTGGTATAGCCGTATCCAGCCCGGGGCATGGTATATGGCACGGCATATCAAAAAAGGCAAAGAGGAACTCAACTTTAGCACTTTTGGGGAGTATTCCGCCCGCAAGCAGCGAAATAAGTTCAGGGCAATGGCGGGACAGGTCAAGGACGGAGAAATGCCGTTGTCGTCATATACGTTGATTCATCGCAACGCAGTATTATCACAGGATGATAAGCAGGTTTTGATTAATTGGTTTGGCACGATGGAAGACAGTATTAAATAAAATTTGAAATAATGAAAAGATATAAAGACATACCCATAAAAATACTGCAAACAGTACTGATACTGCTTTGCACACAAACCCTGTTTGCACAGAAGGTAGTGCATTACGAGCTGTATGTAAAAGATACCCTTGTAAACTATGCAGGAAAACAAAAGAGAGCGATTGCGGTAAACGGGCAAATTCCCATGCCCACGCTTACATTTACCGAGAGACACTGCCGAAATTGTAGTACACAACCTGTTAAAGGAAAATACATCATTACACTGGCATGGCGTATTCCTGCCCAATAAAGAAGATGGTGTACCATATCTTACGCAACAGCCGATTAAGCCCGGTACTACCTATACTTATCGTTTTCCCATTATCCAGCACGGTACACACTGGTATCATTCACACTCAGGATTGCAGGAACAAATCGGAATGTACGGCAGTTTTATAATGAACAAGCGTGCAGACGATAAGACCTTTAGAAAAGGAATTGACGATTTGCCCACCTTACCCATTGTCCTGAGCGAATGGACAAATTATAACCCTAACAACATTAACCGGATGTTGCACAACGCCAATGATTGGGCTGCCATTAAAAAGAATGCAACGCAGTCATACGTTGAAGCTATCAGGAAGGAAAATTAGGCGTGAAAGTAAAGAATGAGTGGAAACGGATGCTGGCAATGGACGTAAGTGATGTGTATTATGATAAGATCCTTATGAATGGCAACAATTCGCCGGAGTTAAAGTCGGTGGATGGAAAAACATTGAAGGCTGGGGATAAAGTCCGTCTTCGTATCTCCAATGGCGGTGCATCTTCTTATTTCTGGCTGCGTTACGCCGGTGGTAAAATTACCGTAGTGGCAAACGACGGTAACGACGTGGAGCCAGTTGAGGTGGACAGGTTAATCATTGCCGTATCCGAAACATACGATATTGTGGTCACCATTCCTGATGATGGTTTGGCCTATGAATTTTTGGCGACAACCGAAGACAGGACACAATCGGCAAGCTATTTCATCGGTAATGGGGTAAAGCAACTTATTTCACCGCTGCCGAGACTGAAATACTTTGAAGGGATGAAGATGATGAACGATATGATGAAGATGAACGGCAACCTGGACGACATGGGTATGAAGATGAGCCTGAACCAAATGGATATGAATGTGGTCATGTACCCCGAAATTACAGGAGAAGCAGGAAAAAAGGCTGATCATAGTAAGCATGGCGGAATGAATATGGAGAATGACCCCAACCGTTATAATGCGAATGCTTTGGGAGATATTGTTACTTTAAATTATTCCATGCTCAAATCTCCCTACAACACATCACTACCTAAAGATGCACCTGTAAAAACATAAAATTCACCCTTACCGGGAATATGAACCGCTATGTTTGGAGCATGGACAACAGGGTACTTTCTGAAACGGATAAAATACCTGTCAAGAAAGGTGAAATACTACGCATTACGATTTACAACAACTCCATGATGCGCCATCCCATGCACCTGCACGGGTTTGATTTCAGGGTGCTAAACGGTAAAGGAGAGCATTCACCGCTTAAAAATATCATTGATATCATGCCGATGGAAACAGACACCCTTGAGTTCGCGGCCAATACGGAGGGCGACTGGTTTTTTCACTGTCATATTTTGTATCACATGATGTCGGGCATGAACAGGGTGTTTGCTGTAGGCGATTACCAAAATCCCAACTTGCCCGATAAGGCTAAAGCCTATAGAACCTTACAGCGGAAAGCAATATGCCACATTTCATGGCGCAAAATGACTTTGCCACAAACGGAAATGACGGAACGGCAATGCTGCAAAACACGAGGTGGAACCTGAGTTCGGAATGGCGTTTAGGTTACAATGATATGCACGGCTACGAGGTGGAAACACATTTAGGCAGGTATTTGGGCAGAATGCAATGGTTTATGCCATTCATAGGTTTTGACTGGCGTTACCGCAGACTCGGTATTGATGAGCACGAAAAGAATCTGTTCGGGCAAAGAAATGAGAAAGACACCCGCAGACAGTTTAGCTTAGGATTTATCTATACGCTGCCGATGCTGGTTAACTTCCAGGCAGAGGTATATCACGATGGAATCGTACGGTTGCAAATGATGAGAGAGGATATTCCTATATCCAAAAGATTACGTGGTGGCTTTATGGTGAATACGGACTTTGAATACATGGGGAACTTAGTTACATCATCAACAAAAACATCGGCATCCGCACTCACTATGATAGTGATATGGGATGGGGTGTCGGATTATCATTGACCTATTAAGATGGATAAACATAACGACGACATTTATTGGTCTGATGCGTAATCTTCTCACCGAAGAGTTTAGATCCTTGTAAAATAATATAAACTGTATAACCAATATTATGAAAAAAAAGCAAATTACACCCACAAGAATTTAATTATTGAAATTCTTGCATCGTCATTTGACACCAACGCAAGTGTTAACTACATTATTAAACAGGATAAACATAGAGAGAAACGAATACGTGCACTAATGGACTATTCTTTTGACATCTGTATGATGTTCGGGGACGTTTTTTTCTGATGATGAGAAAGCTTGCGCTTTAATTGTTTATCCAGAAAAAAAAGAAAAGTACTTTTCGTTCATCAGTGTTAGATTTAAAACTTATCCTTCGATCTGTAGGAATAAGTAATATAAACAAAACCTTAAAGAGGGAGAAACTCATAAAGAACATTCAACCCAAAATAATCATGTCTTATCTATGGTTTATTGGAGTTGATCCTTTGGTACAAAATCGGGGTATAGGAAGTAAGATGCTCCAGGAAATAATCAATTTCAGTAATTCTTCTAATCGTCCTATTTATCTGGAGACATCAACAGTCAAGAATCTGCCGTGGTATGAAAAATTTGGATTTGAAGTTTATAATGAACACGATCTCACTTACCATTTGTATTTTTTTAAAAGAGATGTAAAATAACTGGCAATGTTGGTATTTGGAACACAAATGCACATCGTCACATTTCTTTTCGTGAGCATAGAATTTGTGATTTTCTTCTATCTGGTGATATTTCGCTTAGCCAGACCAGATGATAAAATCACTATGCTCAATCTAATCCTGATTTTTCTGCTGCTGGTTTATAATATCACCGGAGGTTTACTGCCTGATCCGAAACTGCCCGGAAGCTTTTTTTTTTTTACAGGAAATAATTGCATATGCTACCGGTTTCATCACACCCTGTTATTTCCCTATTACGTTTTCAAAGCTTTTGATCTAAAAAAGCTTAGGTTTCACGCGTATAAAGGTGTGTATCTGTTCCTCATTTTGCCTTACTGCCTTTTTGTTTTTGTTTTTTGATTTCGGACGACCTTCGGTCCGCACAAAATCTTCTGGTCATTCCGGTACTCTATGCAATTTGGGTGATTGTTTCTCTGGTTAAAGCCATTCGCTATAAGTATAGTAATGATTTCAGTAGCCTTGAAGCAAAACAGGAGATGATTGTATTATTATTCAGCCTAACACCGTGGATTGGTTTACCCATTATTGATTACTTTAAATTCGGACAGGCAATGGAAGCATCTATTACCAATATCGGCTTCCTGTTATTGTTCGGCTTACAGGTGCATAGGAATGTAACACAGCTACGGATAGAACATGGAAAGCTGCTTGAATCGGAGCAACGATTAAAAAGTTGGAATGCTGATTTGCAGGATGAAGTGAATAAACGCACCAAAGAATTGGAAAAGATCAATGAACAGAAGACCAACAACTTCATTAACCTCGTTCATGAAACAAAAACACCGCTTACGTTGATTAAAAATTATCTCGACGAATACATATCCAAATTTGGTTCTGGTCAGGAATTGGACGTAATAAAAGGTGGCGTAGATAAACTAACTGCTGATGTAATAAACCTGTTCGACATTGAGCGGTTTACGAAAGGGATAGACACATATAAACACAACCGTATTTGTGATTTCAGTGCTATACTCAGCAGCAGCCTCCCTTTGTTCCAGCATTATTGTTTCATGCAGCAGATTACCTTCTTTGTTGATATAGAGGATGAGCTGCTTATAAAAGCTGATCCCAATGCCATCAACCGTATTGTAAACAACATTATTGAAAACGCCATAAAGTTTACTAACGAAGGCGGTCAGATAACTATATCGCTGACGAAACAGGAAGATAAAATCGTATTTGCTGTTAAGGATACCGGCGATGGAATACCCACGGAATTGCAAAAGAAAATATTCGAGCCTTATTATCAGATCGGGCATAAAAATACGGGGCTTCAGGGCATGGGCTTAGGCTTGCCTATTGTGAAAAAAAGTTGTGGATGGGCTTGGAGGAACTATTGCTATTCAAAGCCAGCCGGAAGTAGTTCCGGGAACAACGGTTACAATCACGCTCACTCAACATACATTAGATAGCAATGAAGAAATTGCTAAATCAGGTACAGCAATCAGTAAGCTCAGTTACGAATACAGTTATGATACCATTGCCGACAGTGAATTTAAAGAGGGCAGGCGCACTTTGCTTTTGATTGAAGATAATATTACAATGATTAATTTCCTGCTTCAGAAATTAAGTACGGTGTATAATGTATTCTGCGCAAGAAATGGTGCGGAGGCTTTGAAAAAGCTCCACGAAATAACGGTCATTCCCGACCTTATTCTTTCTGATGTAATGATGGACAAAATGGATGGTTTTGCTTTCGCCAGGAAACTGGCAGAACAGGGAAGATATTCACATATACCTTTAATTTTCCTAACGGCTAAATCCACACAGGTTGACAAACTGAAGGGTCTGAAGTTGGGCGCAATAGACTTTATTTCAAAACCTTTTTCCTTTGAAGAATTGAGCCAAAAGATTGAAACCATCTTGGATAGTATCAACAAACAGCAAAAGGCTATCTTAAGTTCCTCCATAGCCCAACTTCAAACCTTAAAAACCTGGGGCAAGAAGGTGTTTCCGCTTCCAGCCAGACAAAGTTTGAGGAAAACTGCAAGCTGCTGCATTTTACCACAAGGGAAACCGAAATAGCCCGCCTGATTGTGAAAGGCAGAACGTATAAGATGATCGCCAAAGATCTGTTTATCTCTGAAAAAACGGTCACTAAACATATCCAGAATCTGTTTGAGAAAGCAGATGTCAGGAACAAGATTCAACTCATCAATAAGCTGAACAAATAGCTACAAGGCATTGATTTACTACTATTTGAGTAGGGAAATAGTAGGAATTACGTATAGTTTCAGGGGTGGTATGGGGCTACATTTGTGGTGACAAATGTTTGCCATATAAAAGGGAGGGCTTATGTGTGAAGGTTATGTACTTGAATGGCTGGACACTTTGATTTCCGTCACTCTGAATCCATTAAAATCGGAGGTTGGTTCAATACCACCGGAAGACATCAACAAATTACAGAATTTGATAATTCAGGAAAAGGACAAAGTTCAGTCCGCCATCAAATTCACGGTGTTTAATCTGAATGACGAAACAGCGATAAAGTGCGCCATAAAAACTATCATTCCAGCCTTGTCAGCTTGCTTGACCAGGCACTGGAAAACAAGGGTCCGTTTGCGGAAAATGCAGCGCCCCAGGCGATACTGGATAATATTATTTCATGTATCGAGGAATTGCTTTTTTGATAGAAAGGCGTTTTACCAGCTATTTGGGCATTGATGAACGTGTGCCTGCCACCTACTTCGACCTGCTCAAAAAAGAGTTGCTAAAAAGGTTGCCACGGACAATAAAAAAACATAGGGAACAGCATTCATTAATTCCGGTGTTGGAGTTGATTATTCGGGAAGTGGAAGCATTTCTAAACCTGCCTTCAGATAAGCACAAGCATACTTTCAGGGAGATGTTCTATCTGAAAGATCTTTGTGTGGAGCTGGAATTTTGGAATATAATGGTGATGCCACGCTTTACACCACACTGGATGAGGTATTGATCCGTATGAACTTTAACAGCAAAACGTACATCTATAACCTTACGCAAAGAATAGCAGCACACATCAACAGCGTGGAGCAACCTTCTGAAAGAATGGAGTGTTTGCTGTTTGACTTGAAATCATTTAAACAGCTTCATAAAAAGCCTGGAATGATTTTTCTAACGCAAAATGCGGTTCTGCACAAGCAGGTGGACAATTGGTTTTCTCAGGAAATATTTTACCTCGAAAAGAAAATACATTATGCAATTGTTCCACTGAAAGGTGGTGAACAGAAGTCAGCACCAAAAGACAAGGAAAAAGAGAAATTGCTTTCAATACTCTCAGTTGACCAAATGGCGCTGATATTGAGGGCGGCAGATGATTTAAGAATCGTAATGGCCCGCTCTCTGAATAGTGTATTTAAAAATATCGTTCCATTTTTGTCAACACCTTATCAGGAAAATATTTCTTACGACAGCATGAGAAGCAAATCCTATTCAGCAGAATCAAGGGATAAGGAAATAGTAACGGAAACTTTGCAACAAATGATTAAGAAGATTAATGAATATTGATAGCACCCGGCTTGTTCAAAGAACACACTGCAACGGGATATTTAACGCTGGCTATCCATTTCCAGCCCGTATCAAAATAATCGAGGCGGGCACGTTGTGTTTCTGTTTGGGAAAGGTCACGCTTCATGAGTTTAGCAAAAGGTGTTACGTTTTTATAAACGACAGTATATTCCACCGTTGCACTCTTGTTATCCTCTTGCAATTGAACGCCTGTAACTTCACCTAAGTCCATATCAGCAACTTTTACCACCTGCACATTATCGTATTTCTCGTCTATACGAATAAGGTAAGGCTTTGCCTTCTCCGTAAAATGGACAATAGGCTGTCCGGCATCCTTTAGTTTTTGGGTTTTATCCACTGTTACCCATCCTTCTCCCTCCAGTCCTGCATCCAGCAGCTTTTTAGCACTTGCGGGGTCGGTCATATTAATTTCATACTCGTACACTTTCGGGTAATTCTTGGCTGCACGTATAACTGATGCAGCTTCTTCCTTTTCCAACTTGGTTTGACTACAGGAAGCCAGGAGAAAGATGGCAATTCTAATACACTTACAGTTTTCATAACGATTCTCTTTTAGTTTTCACAATAGTCATTCAGAATTTCCGAATACTAATTTAAAAAAATAATCGGTTTACAGAAGTCTGTATGCCTGATTATCAAGGGGTACAAGGGGTACAACTTAGAGTACAAGATAAAGTTGGACTTGAAATGCCTTCCCGGTGTTTGTTTTTTTGCTAACGAAACCAATGGAAACAACTGGTTCTTAAAGAGTCGGGGTGAAAAGTGTTAAACGAAAAAAACAAGCGTATGTTAAAGAACATTTCATGGAGTGACTACATTATTGCAGTTGCCATACTATTAGCCATTTACTACCTGTTCGTGGGTGTAAGGTATTTTTCTGCTGAAATCAAAGATCTGCTGTCGGGGAAACGCAAACCGAAACTCAGAACAGTATCTTCTGATAACAACGGCATGTCTTATCCTGGTGATGAACCAGACCAGCAAGAATTGGTTGGCTTCGAAAAGACAACGGACGATGAGTTTACAGAAGTGGAACATCTCATTGAACGTCTGAAAGCTGTTGTTGCTGACGCTTCCCGCAGAAAGTTAATCCCCAGGAATTTAAACAATATCTGAGTATGGTACTGAAGGAATATCCTGCCGTGCGATACTCGCCTATTCGGTCGTCAGTCAACGAACTGATTGTATCTGAGTGTCAAAAATATGGTGCTGTTACACTCAAAGAGGATGAAGTGGAACTGTTGTGGAAAGAAGCAGTGTAGCAGCCCATTAACGGAGCGTGTTTCCCTGTCCCTCCTGGTGCGTAAGGGCAAAGTGTGGTAGGAATACAGGTTGTGTGACGGCGAAGCCGCCCGTTTTTTAAAAGAGTTGATTTCAAATTTTAATAAACGTGTGTTATGGAAATGTGCAGCAGGAAAACAAAAGGAAATAACCGCAAAAAGTTATCATGATCTGTGTCGCTCTGGCACTATTGGCTATCCACTACGGGGCATTCGCTCAGGATGGCATTCAGGGTATCAATGAAGCCAATACTAAAGTACGCAGCTACTTCTCCGCAGGAACGAACCTTATGTACGCGGTCGGTGCATTGCTGGGTCTGATTGGCGCAGTGAAGGTTTACCAGAAATGGAATGCCGGCGATCAGGACACTGGAAAAGTTGCAGCCGCCTGGTTTGGTAGCTGCATTTTTCTGGTGGTGGTTGCAACCGTTATTCAATCCTTCTTCGGTGTTTAAAAATCAGGAAGTATGCAAAGTGTGCTAACAGAAAAGTTGTGGGCGTATATCGTCCACAACAATCCTGACCTCATGATCAGCTTGCAGGAAGACTATTCAGTCACCAGGTATCTGGAAGAAAAGGTAAATGCTGTATTGCCGATGGTTGAGCAGCTTCTTGGCGAAGGAAGGGCACCCTACATCATCGAAGAACTATGCCTCAATGCAATGACAGAAGAATTGCAGCCATCCCGCTATCAGTATATACGCTCGGTTATAGAAGAAGAATTTAATGGAGACTACGAGCGGATGAAGGAAAACGGAACACTCACCTACGAAGTGGTAAATCTCATCGAAACATGCAAAGGCATCTTTAGTGATTTTGATTTTAACAGTGAAAATGAAACAAACAGGCATTTGAGATATGCCATCATTGGGCAGGTACATGATTACCTGGCCTGAGCCAAAAGAAAAGTGAAGAAAGAAAATGTGTGATTATGGCTTACAATAATATTCCCAAAAGCTGCATGATAACCTTCGTGCTATCCGTACAGCGTTGGATTATCAGAACGGTCGTCCGCTTACTGCGGAAGATGTCGTCAGCCTGAAAAAATATGCAGGTTTTGGCGGCATCAAGGCCGTTTTATATCCTTATGGGTCACCTGAAGATTGGCAAGCTAATGGTGCTACAAAAGAGGATTTGAAGCATCATGCTGAAATGATGCAATTACACGACCTGCTCAAAGAAAACTATCCTGAAACAGCTTACAAGGAAATCATTGCTTCATTACGCAATAGTGTTCTCACCGCATTTTATACACCGGAAGTAGTACCCCAAACCCTGTACAGCACACTCGCAGCACAGGGCATTCAGCCTAAAAGATTGTATGAACCTTCAGCCGGTTCAGGTGTATTCATCAGCGAAGCGGTTATATCATTCCCTCAACTGGAACAGATTACCGCAGTGGAAAAGGACAGGCTAACCGGATTAGTGCTGTCTGCCATCAACAGTACGCTTCCGGTAAAAACAGCGACGCATATTACAGGCTTTGAAGAAGCACCTGTAAAAGATAACGGCACTTATGACCTGGTGGTGAGCAATATTCCTTTCGGGAATTTTTCGGTATATGATGAAGCCTTTCCCGATAAAGAGATATCGGGTAAAATACACAATTATTTTTTTCGCGAAAGGTCTGGACAAACTGGGTGAAGGTGGTTTGATGGCTTTCATAACAACAGATGCTTTCCTGAACAGTCCATCTAATCATACAGCAAGAGAATACCTGTTTCAGCGGGCAGATTTTGTGGGCCTTGCGGTGATGCCTGATAATCTTATGAAAGATACCGGCAATACCGAAGCGCCGAACCATTTGTTGATTGTTCAAAAGAATACGGGAAAGGAAAAGATAAGCTGGGAAGAAGATTGGCTGAATGAAGTAAGGGAACGAGAAAATGAATTTGGTCGCTTTCCTATAATTATTTTATCTCCACTCACGATCACGATGTGGTCATGGGCAATGTGCGTAAGCCAGGCAAAAACCAATACGGCAGAGCTTCAGAAGTGGTTTGGCAGGATGGTGACATCAACCAGATCAGGGAAAGCCTTTATGCCAGTCTGATCAATCAATTCCAAAATCGCTTTAACCCTGAATTATATCAGAAGGCGCAAACGGTACTATTACCTGTTCCTGAAAATGAGGGTAAAAAACTCACGTACCTGCCGATGCCGGAAAACCCAACGGAAAGCACTTCGGTACAATTGGGATTGTTTGATACAGCCCCGGCAGAGCAGATCAACCGGGCAATGGCATATATCAATCCACTCGATGAAACGGTTGTGCAAAAAGCATCAGCACGCATCATCGGCGCGATACGCACCACCGATAAGCCAAGTCATGAGAATGTTGTATTGCTTACCGCAAAGCAGCACAAAAGCAATCGGTTTTTATATAGCTTTATTCTAATGTCAAAGAGGTAGATCATCTGTCAGCAAACTGGATGGATGCCCGTTTATTGGGTCATGAGCTGACGGGTATTTCCAATTATCTTAAACAGTTTGACCACAGTTTCAGGTACGAGGGCGACCAGACACTGGAAGGCTTTTTCCGGTTTGAACAAAAAGTTCCGCTTCCATTTATCGGGCTAAAGCCTTACTACCAGGAAGGAACGCTGGTGGTACACATGGGTAGTGTCGGCACAATTGGCAATCCCGATCCCGAATACAAGCAAGCCGTGCTCCAGCCCCTGGGTCTTCAGGGAAACATTCATTTCTACGAAAACTATGCAGCACTTCGTGATGCTTATCTCGAATTAGCAGCCAAAGAAGTATCAGGGGAAACAATCAGCAACGCAGACAGGGATCAGCTAAACAGCAAGTACGAACATTTTGTTGTTGAATACGGTCTTTTGAACAGCCCTGATAACCGCAGGCGTATTCTGGAAGATACTGCTTTCGGGGTAATTGCATTGTCCTCGCTCGAACGCAGAGAAGGCGAACGGTTTGTTAAAGCAGATATACTAACTCATTCCATTCATCAGGTTAAGGAGCGGTTCATAACCGATGATCCCATTGAAGCCCTTGCACATAGCCTCAACGATACCGGAAAGGTAGATACAGGCTTCATCAGTGCGGCAATGGGGTTAGATGAAAACGAAGTCATCAATCGCCTCGGTAATCATGTGTACATGAATCCTGCCAGCAATGAGTGGGAAACAGCAGACCAGTATTTGAGCGGTAATGTAGTTGAAAAGCTGAGGCAGGCAGAACACCTGTACGGTCAGTTCCCGGATAACCTGCACTATAAAAGAAGTGCGGAAGCCATCGCAAAGGTGCAGCCGGAGCGTATTCCGTTTGAATTACTGGATTTCAATTTAGGAGAACGCTGGATACCTAATTCATACTACGAGCGATTTGCTACATCGCTATTCGAACTGGACGCTACCATCAATTATTTTCCGTCGCTGGATGCCTTCAAGGTAAACACAGGAATGAATATCAAAGTATCCAGAGAGTTCGCTGTTTACACCGAAAAGCGGACGTACTACCTACGGATACACTTTGCTGGAACATGCACTGGAGAATACAACCCCTTTCTTTACTTATGAAGTGAAAGGCCCTAATAATACAACCATCAGGGTCCCCGATAATGAAGCCATACAACTGGCACACCAAAAGATCGAGCAGATAAGGAGTGGTTTCATTAACTGGCTGAATGAAATACCGGATGATGAGAAAAAGAACTTGGAAAACCTGTACAATGATACGTTCAACTGCTATGTATTGCGGAGTTCAACGGCAACCACCTCAATTTTCCCGGCTTAGATAAAAAGCATTAGGCATTGAGGATTTATATAGCTCACAAAAGAACGCAGCCTGGCGAATCATACAGAACCGTGGGGCATTGGTTGATCATGAAGTAGGATTGGGCAAAACCCTTACCATGATCGTCTCCGCACAGGAGATGAAAAGATTAGGTATTGTGCATAAGCCTATGATTGTTGCGCTAAAGGCAACGTTAACCAGATAGCAGAAACCTATAAAAAGCCTATCCTAAAGCTCGCATCCTGTTTCCGGGGCAAAATGATTTTACACCCGCACAACGGTTGCGGCTTTTCCATGAAATAAAGAACAACAATTGGGATTGTATCATACTTACCCATGATCAATTCGGAAAGATACCGCAGTCACCGGAGATACAAAGAGAGATATTTCAAACGGAACTGGACAATGTTGAACGTGACCTGAAACTGTCAAAGATCTTGGCGGCGACATCTCTAAGAAAATGCTCAAAGGGCTGGAGATACGCAAGAACAACCTTGAGGGAAAACTGAAATCTATCCTGAAAGAGATCGAGGAAAAGAAAGACACAGGTATCAATTTCAAAGAAATGGGTATTGATCACTTATTTGTGGACGAATCCCATAAGTACAAAAATCTCACTTTCACTACCCGTCATAACAGGGTCGCTGGTTTGGGTAATACAGAAGGTAGCCAGAAGGCGCTGAATATGTTGTTCGCTGTTCGCGAACTGCAAACACGTTTTAATTCCGATTTATGTGTCACGTTCCTTTCCGGCACACCTATATCCAACAGCCTCACCGAAATGTATCTGTTGTTTAAATACCTGCGTCCGAAAGAAATGGAACGCCAGCATATTGAAAATTTTGATGGTTGGGCTGCTGTATTTGCACGTAAAACAACAGACTTTGAATTTTCAGTGACCAACGAGATCATTGCCAAAGAACGCTTCAGGCATTTTATTAAAGTACCGGAGCTTGCTTTGTTCTATAACGAGATCACCGACTACAAAACGGCAAAACATATAAACCTTGACAAGCCCGAATTGAGTGAAACGCTGGTGAACATAAAGCCAACGCCTGAACAAAGTGAGTTCATTAAAAACCTGATGCAATTCGCTAAAACAGGTAATGGTGAATTGATTGGTCGTGGCAGGTTGACGCCAGAGGAAGACAAAGGCAGAATGCTGATCGCAACCAACTACGCTAAAAATGTCGGCGGATATGCGATTGATCAACGAGTGGAAGTATAGTGATCATCCCGACAACAAAGTAAATGTCAGTGCCCGCAAGATTGCAGAGATCTATAAAGAAACTACCGAGCATAAGGGTACACAGATTATCTTCTCAGACATTGGTACACCCAAGCCTGTTGAATTTAATATCTACGATGCAGTTAAAGAAAAACTGATCAGGGACTTTAATATTCCCGAACGGGAAATCACTTTTATTCACGACTGGACAGATACAAAAAAGCCCGAACTGTTCCGTAAGATGAACAGAGGTGAGATTCGCATTTTATTGGGCAGCACAGAGAAAGCCGGAACCGGCCTAAATGTGCAGCAACGTGTAGTGGCCATGCACCACCTTGATATTCCCTGGAAACCGTCAGAGCTGGAACAACGTAATGGCCGTGGCGCACGCCAGGGCAATCTTATTGCCAAAGAATATTACGGCAACAAAGTTCAGAACTATATCTACGCAGTAGAACAGTCATTGGATAATTACAAATTCAACCTTCTGAAGAATAAACAGACGTTCATTTCGCAAATGAAAAATTGTGAGTTGAACGTGCGTACCATTGATGAAGGTGCGATTGACGAAAAAAGCGGGATGAATTTTTCCGAATATATAGCCATTCTGTCCGGCGACACTTCATTATTGGAAAAATCAAAACTGGAAAAGAAGATAGCTGTAATGGAAAGCCTGAAAGTTTCTCACTTCAGAGAAATCGCACGCAATAAATACCAATTGGAAAATCTGCAAAATGAACAGGCATCCACCGTTAAAACGCTCGATAAACTTGCAGCAGATGAAAAAGTGTACAAGGCCGGCCTTCAACTGGATAAGGACGGTGTAAAGGTTAACCCTATCAAACTGGATACTATCAGTTCAACGGACAGTGAAGCCATTGGTAAACACATCATCAAGCTGTACCAGGACTGGAAGCCTGCTGTTGCAGATGAGCATACAGCGCAGATAGGTACACTCTACGGTTTCAGCCTGTATATCCGCAGGCAGCAGGAAGCCTATGAGGAAAACGGAGTTTTTGAATACCGCTATTCCAATAGCTTTTATGCGCAGCGAAGCAGTGACGGTATTAAGTACACTTACAACAACGGGCTTCCGAATACAGACAATCCTAAGCTGGCGGCAAGACATTTCCTTAATGCGATTGACCGGGTGGAAAGCCTGAAAGAAAAGTATGAGCATACTTTGAACGAACTGAAAACAGAGATACCCAAACTGGAGCAGCTTACTACCAAACCATTTTTACAGGAAGCGGAATTACAACAAATGAAAAATGAACTGGCTAATCTGGAAAGGCAGATAGCCATCAAGATACAGGAAAACCAGTTGAAGCAGCAACAGGTAGCGGAAACCGAACCGGAAGAAGTTATTGATACTCCTGTCATTCAACTGTCCGAAAAAGTGAACGGGCATACTGTTCCAAAAGAAGTGATACTCGCCTCGCAGCAGGTAGCAGAACGTTCCCGTAGCAGGATGCGATTATAAAATAATTAAAAGGAAATATTATGGCAAATAGTGTTTATCAAATTAACAAAGGAATTAACCAGAGCATCGAGTTCAAAGGCTTGAAGGCACAATATATCTGGTATTTAGGCGGTGGTGTCGTGGCGCTGCTCATTGTCTTTGCCGCAATGTATATCATCGGTCTTCCTACTTACCTGTGCATCGGTATCATTCTGACCGCAGGAACATTCCTGGTTATGAAGATTTACGGCATGAGCAACAAATACGGCGAACATGGGTTGATGAAAGCCCTTGCCCGGAAGCAGGTTCCTAAGCTGATCAAGTCCAGGAGCAGAAAAATCTTTATAGGCATTAAAGACAAACAATCATGAAAAGAGAATTGCCGGTGTACAACATCGAAGGAACCGATTTTGTTGTGGACGTTGCCAGCTTGCAACTCTGTGAGAAAGCAAACCCGGAGAACGTAATCCCCTGTTTGACATGCGGGATGTTGGTGATGGATATGTATTTGATTATAGTCCTACAGAGAAAAACATACCGAGGTTGTTTAGCGATGATACGGATGTTACCACAGTAAAGATACCAGAGCTGGTGCAGCTTGATCCTGTGGGGATGGCAGAGAAATACGGTTGCTCCGTTCACGAGGTGCAGGGAAAAACAGATTTCGCTTTAATGGTAGATCAGCAGGCGCTTGGAAGGAGGCTGATGGGGCAATTGCCTACCGTGGACATAGCCGGTCACACTTTCTATGTAGATATAACAATGGATATGCTGCGTCCTAAAGATGATTTCGCTTCTAACGGCATCGTCTTCAGACAGATTGACCATTACTACGATGATGACAAAGAGGCTTACGTGATACCATACAATCCAAAGAAACATGAGTTTCAGGAATTGGACTATGAAAACCTCACCTCCATTCCTAAAGACCTTATTGTTATTTCCTTTCCGCACGAAATAGTATTAGACCCGGTAGGCTTCAATAGAAAAGGAGGTTGGGACGAAACAGACGGGTTGAAGCTAAAGAACATCAAATCTCATTTTGAGGCGAAGATTATTGACTGGAAAGAAACCGGCATTGAACAAACTATAAAAGAGAATATAAAAAAACAGCAGCAATCCAAACAAGCAGATGAAAGCCGGAAGACCGGCCAGCGGCAGCGTAGAGGCCCAAAGCTATGAGGTAACAATGCCATGAGTGCATTGAAGTGATAACAGGTAAAAAAGTGAGATGGAAAAAGTGTTGGATGATATTTTACCAATAATGGATGTAGAGCATGACTGCATCCTAAGCAAGCAAGGCGACATGACGGTTGTCTTTAAAGCAGACCTGCCGGAAATCTTTTCGCTTTCCGATCAGGAATACGAAGCCTTTCACCAGGCATGGATAAAAGCAATCAAGCTACTGCCCAAATACAGCGTATTCCACAAGCAGGATTGGTTTTTGGATAGCAGCCATAAGCCGGACTTTACAAAGGAAGATACCAGCTTCCTTAGTCGGGCCAGTGAGCGGTTCTTCAACGAGCGCCCCTTCCTGGCGCATAGCTGCTACATCATGCTCACCAAAAAGCCTGAAGGACGTAAAACAGCCAGCTCCATGTTTTCAAGCCTCCTGCGCAAATCCATAGTGCCGGAAGAAACTTTAAAGCCGCAACTGTTGCAGGACTTTCTGGACAGTGCGGGTCAGTTCAAGCGCATTATGGAAGACAGCGGTTTCGTGAAGCTGACAAGGCTTAAAGAAAAAGAGCTGCGGAGCCATAGCCGTAAGATGGGTTTGATAGAGCAGTATTGCTATCTGTCCGAGCGAAACGATAGTTTCCTGATGGCTGACATCAGTTTTGATGAAGGAATGCGTGTGGGTGACAAGTATTGTCAGCTCTATACGCTGGGAGATGCCGCAGATCTTCCTGCACTGTGCGGTAGCCGTATCAATTACGACAAATACAGTACCGATAAAACAAAGTTCAGCGTTGGCTTTGCTTCTACGTTAGGACAACTTCTACCCTGCAATCACATCTATAATCAATATCTCTTTATTGAAGATGCGCAAAAAGCCATTCAAAAGCTGGAAAGCAAAAGATTACGGCTGCAATCCCTTTCGGCGTACAGCAGGGAGAATTTGATTGCAAGGGACGCTACCAATGATTTCCTGAACGAAGCAATCAGCCAACAGCGCCTTCCGGTTAAATCGCATTTCAATGTACTGGTATGGACAGATAACAAGGAAGAACTGAAGGACCTGAAGAATATGGTGTCCTCTGCATTGGCACAGATGGATGCAGTAGCGAAACAGGAAACTATCGGCGCACCGCAGATATTCTGGGCGGTATTCCCGGTAACGCCGCAGACTTTCCCATGAACGACACCTTCGACACGTTTGCGGAACAGGCTACCTGCTTTCTGAACCTGGAAACGGGGTATCGTTCTTCAGTAAGCCCCGTAGGTATTCGCATGGGTGACAGGCTCACCGGCAAACCTGTTCATGTGGACATCAGCGATGAGCCTATGAAAATGGGCATTTGCACAAACAGGAATAAATTCATACTTGGCCCCAGTGGTTCCGGTAAGAGCTTTTTACCAACCACATGGTACGCAGCTATTACGAGCAGGGCACGCATATCGTGCTGGTGGACGTAGGGCACAGCTACAAGGGACTGTGCGATATGGTGAATGGCTACTATTTTACCTATAGTGAAGACAATCCCATCCGCTTCAATCCCTTTTATATAGGCGAAGGCGATAGCCTTGATACCGAAAAAAAAAGGAAAGCATTAAAACCCTGCTCCTGGCATTATGGAAAAAAGATGATGAGGAATTTAAGCGCAGTGAGTATGTAGCCTTGTCCAATGCTATCGGAGGTTATTACAGCTATCTGGAAAAGAATACCAAAGTGTTTCCCTGCTTCAACAGCTTTTACGCTTTTCTGAGGGACGAGTACACGCAGGTGCTGGAAGGTGACCGGGTGAAAGAAAAGGATTTTGATATAAATAACTTCCTCTACGTGCTTCGCCCTTACTATGAAGGTGGCGAATTTGATTATCTCCTCAACGCAACCGAAAACCTGAACTTATTACAGGAACGGTTTATAGTATTCGAGCTGGACAATATCAAGGATCACCCGATTTTATTTCCTGTCGTAACGATCATCATCATGGAAGTCTTCATCAACAAAATGAGGAAGATGAAGGGCATCCGGAAAATGATATTGATTGAAGAAGCCTGGAAAGCTCTCATGAAAGAAGGCTTTGCCGAATACATAAAATACTTATTCAAAACCGTAAGGAAATTTTTCGGAGAAGCGATAGTGGTAACGCAGGAAGTGGAAGATATTATTTCTTCTCCGGTGGTAAAGCAGGCCATCATTAACAACAGCGATTGCAAGATACTGCTTGACCAAAGTAAATATCAGAACAAGTTTGACCAGATACAGGAATTGTTGGGACTAACAGAAAAGGAAAAGGCGTTGGTGCTGTCCGTTAACAAGGCTAATGATCCCACCAAGAAATACAAGGAGGTTTTCATCAGCCTCGGAGGTATGCTAAGCAAAGTGTACCGTACAGAAGTAAGCCTGGAGGAATATCTCGCCTATACTACCGAGCAAACAGAAAAGGTAAAACTGATGGAATATGCTGCAAAGTTTGATGGCGACATCCGCAAAGGCATTGCGGCAATGGCAGAAGAAATAAGAAATAAAAGCTAAACATCTACTCAATGAAACTGAATAAACTGATATATGACCTACACGTAGCCGTTAAAATGATACTTCACTTCGGGAGGCAGCACCATGCTACGCTCTCTATGATGGAAGGCATATATGTAAGACAGCCGCCGCACAATGAAAAGATTGCAGGAGTAGATGCCACCCTTACCATAAAGCCCTGTGGCAGCTTCTACCAGGTTACTCGAACAGAATATGTAAGTAACACTCCTGAATCTGAAGAAACATGGTTGGCTACCTATGGTTGGCATTCCAACGGCCACCTCATTGAAATAGGCGGAGATCGGTATTGCGTTTTCGAGACAGTTTCAAAATCACTGTACCTCGAAGCACTGACGGAGCAGGGAAAGACAACGATTGAATTATTTATTAAAAATCTATAAGGCATGAAAAAGATATGGTTCATCACAATGTTAGCTACCATGTTACTGGTGGTAGCACCCACGCAACAAAGCCACGCAGTGGTTTGGGTTGTAGTAAAAGCTGCCGTCAAAAAAGTGATCAAGGCAATTGACCTGCAAATTCAGCGATTGCAGAATAAAACGATATGGCTGCAAAACGCTCAGAAAACCTTAGAGAATACTTTATCCAAATTAAAACTGGATGAGATTTCGGACTGGACGGAAAAGCAAAAAGAGCAATACCGGAAATACTATGAGGAACTGGCTAAAGTTAAATCCATTATATCCTACTACCAGCGCATCCGGGATATTACAAAGAAACAATTACGCCTTGTAGATGAATACAAACGCTCATGGTCGCTGATCCGGCAGGACAGTCATTTTACTGTAGAGGAAATTTTTTACATGGAAAAAGTGTATTCAGGCATTCTTGACGAAAGCCTGAAGAACATTGACCAGATCAGCCTCATCATAAAATCCTTCACTACAAAAATGAGCGATGCCAAAAGGCTGGAGCTGATTAACAACGCAGCCGACCAGGTAGATGTCAATTATTTGGATCTGGTGCAGTTCAACAGGCAGAATACTTTACTAAGCCTTCAGCGTGCTAAAACCGAAACCGAAGTGCAGGCAGTAAAAAATTATATGGACTTCCTTAAATCAGAACGTATGAAAAAGATACTCTTGTTTCTATTGCTGGTTGTGTCGGCAGGGAGTAACCTGCAAGCACAAACTTTTGCAGAATGGTTTCAGCAAAAGAAGACACAAAAGAAATACCTGCTTCAGCAAATTGCTGCGCTCCAGGTGTATATCGGCTATGCTAAAAAGGGCTACAACATAGCCAAAGATGGGTTGAACACTATCGGCGGCTTCACCAGGGGAGAATTAACCTGCACACGGATTACCTAAATTCTTTGAAGTCCGTGAACCCGGAAATCAGGCGGTATGCAAAGGTTGCGGATATAATCGCCTTACAGGTAAAAATTGTACAAAACTACAACCGCACTTACGGCAGGCTTAACAGCAGCGACGCCTTTAGCAACGATGAGCTGGCCTACATCAGAAGGGTCTTTGGTCGGTTGCTGGACGACTGCGATAAAAGTCTTGACGAGCTGATTACGATTACAACAGATAGCAAACTGGAAATGAAGGACGATGAGCGCATTGCAAGGATTGATAAGTTGTATCTGGACATGCAGGACAAATACACTTTCTCGCAAAGTTTTTCCAACGATGCAAAATCGCTTGCTGCATCCAGAATCAAAGAAAAAACAGATGTACAAACCAGCCGTGTATTACAGGGCATTAAAAACGAGTAACTATGAAAAAGCTGATCATACTGATATCGCTATCCTTCCTGGGCATATTGCCTGCCTTTCGTGCATCTGCGCAGGCAGATGAGATAGCGCAGCTCATACTCAATATTGAGAAACTGGCGCAATTCAAGCAAATACTTAGCGACATGAAGAAAGGCTACGAAATTCTTAGCGGAGGATATAACACTATCAAGAATATTTCAGAAGGCAACTTCAGTTTGCATAAGGCTTTTCTTGATGGCTTGATGGAGGTAAGTCCGGCGGTACGCAATTACCGGCGTGTGGCAGACATTACCAATTACCAGATCATTCTGGTTAAAGAATACCGTAAGGCTTATGAACGCTTCCGGCAGGACAACAATTTCAATGCAGATGAGCTGGCTTATTTGGGTCGTGTATATGATAATCTGTTTAAAGAAAGTCTGCGCAACCTCGATGAGTTGCTTACGGTAATCACGGCAGGCAAAGCTCGTATGAGCGATGATGAACGCTTGCAGGCCATTGACCGGATATATGCAGACATGCAGGATAAACTGATGTTCCTACGGCATTTTAATAACAATACTACAATACTGGCAGTGCAAAGGGCGAAGGAGCGCAACGACGCACAGACCATCCGAAAAATCTATGGGTTAAACAATTAAACAGATAAATATGGCAAAGTGTAGAAAGGCCGCCTGGCTGGCGGCAGTGGGTTTGATATTGCCTTTTATAAGCCATGCGCAGGGAATAGCTGATGAAATGAAAGGCTTGCATGGTGTACTGGAGCAACTGTATGATGAGATGATGCCTCTGTGCAGCCAGTTAATCGGCGTAGGACAAGGATTAGCAGGCTTTGCAGCTATGTGGTATATCGCCTCCCGTGTATGGGGACACCTGTCAAGAGCAGAGCCTATTGACTTCTATCCGCTCTTTCGTCCCTTCGTGATTGGCTTCTGCGTGTTATTTTTTCCAACCGTCGTTCTTGGTGTGATTAACGGTGTGATGAAGCCTACGGTAACTGCAACCGCTGCTATGGTGGAAGGTTCCGATAAGGCTATTGCAGTTCTCTTGCAGAAAAAGAAGAAGCCAAGAAAACAGATGTATGGCAAATGTATGTGGGCGAAAGTGGCAGCGGCGACAGGGATAAATGGTATAAGTACACGCACGATAATGAAGACCCTTCAGACGAAGGTTTTTTCGAGAGCATTGGCAATGACATCAAGTTTGCCATGTCCAAAGCCTCTTACAATTTCCGCAACTCTGTAAAAGAATGGATGAGCGAAGTGCTGAGGGTACTCTTTGAAGCGGCATCACTGTGTATAGATACGCTACGAACGTTTCAGCTAATCGTGCTGGCCATCTTAGGCCCTTTGGTGTTCGGGATTGCAGTATTCGACGGTTTTCAGCATACGCTCACGGTCTGGATAGCAAGATATATCAACATCTTTTTATGGTTGCCCGTAGCAAACATCTTCGGAAGCATTATCGGCAAAATACAGGAAAAGATGCTGGAGCTGGATATATCACAGGTACAGGATTATGGCGATACATTCTTCAGCAGAACGGATATGGCCTACCTGGTCTTCATGATCATTGGCATCATCGGATACTTTACCGTTCCCCGTGGCTAATTATATCGTTCACGCTGGTGGCGGTGGCGCATTAGGTCATAAGGTCACCAGTTTATTCGGCAGTTCTTCCAGAACTGTGGTCAACACTGCATCTGCGGGTGCAGGCATGGCTGTGGATGCTATGGGCAGTGCAGCAAACCGCATGTCGCAAAGTATGTCAAGCAGTGGTGCATCTAACCCCTATTTCGGCGATAGCAGTAGCGGAAACTCTGGTTACATGAACGATAAACTAAAGGGCAATTCATAATAATCTAAAGGAGGATATATGTTCAAAAAGATGAAAAATATTGATACGGCATTCCGGCACGTCAGAGCTTTACCCTGGTTGTGATCATCGGCTGTGTATTGATCTGCTGTTTTGCATTGTACAAAAGTTTCAGTCTGGTATCGCAGATGCAAAGCAAAATATACATTCTCGCTAACGGCAAGGCACTGGAAGCCTACGCTTCGGAGCGAAAAGATAACATACCTGTTGAGGCAAAGGATCACGTAAAAACATTTCACAAGCTGTTCTTCACACTTGACCCTGACGACAAAGCCATTACCGCAAATATCACTAAAGCATTATACCTGGCCGACGGAAGTGCGAAACGTGCTTACGATGATCTGAAAGAAAATGGCTATTACGCCGGGCTTATTTCCGGAAATGTCAATCAGACTATTGTGGTGGATAGTGTTGCGGTAGATATAAACGAGTATCCCTACAAATTCCGGTGCTACGCTACACAAAGCATTGTACGCCCTACCAGCATTACAACCCGCAGCCTGGTAACCGATGGGGCGTTGCGAAATGTATCACGGAGTGACAATAACCCGCATGGCTTTCTAATTGAACGATGGAGTACGATTGACAACAGGGATTTAAAAACAGTAAGCAGGCGCCAATAAAAATAAAGATCATGAAACTATTTCCTAAAAGAAGAAAAGGCAATACCGAAGCTAAGTCCAATGCGATTAGCAAAGGCATGGAGGCAGGCTATAAGCGTTTGCAGGGTGGCTGGGCAAACTGGATGATGAAGCGTACGGAGAAATTCTCACGTCGTACATGGCTCGTGCTGCTTGCGCTCTTTGTGATGTTCACCAGTTCATACAGTGTTTATCTGGCGGTGAACGCTTTTACGGGCAAAAAGACAATTCAATCACTATAACGCCGATTAAAAAGCCGAAGCACGCTACTGAAACAGGAGAAACAAAAACAGACGCTGCCGAGGTATCGGAGGCAGAATACAGCCGCATCAAAAACTTCAGGGTGTATATGGATAGCCTGGCGCGAAGTCCTTCTGGAAAAGCCCTGTACGACAGCATCAATAACCATCGTCCGGGGCTGATGGATAGTGTGAGGTTTATTGAAAATTATTATCAACAATTAAAACAAAAATAGAAATGGAAAAGCAAGTGAAAACTCCGAAAATGATTAGGCAGCGCAGGTTCTTACTGGTATTGCCAATGCTCGCATTGCCTTTTATGACCATGATATTCTGGGCGCTTGGCGGTGGCAAAGTTGAAAAAGTTGAAGCGCAGGCAGCAGTGAAAAAGGCTTCAACATTAACCTGCCGGACGCTAACCTGAAAGATGACAAGCCGATGGATAAAATGAGTTACTACGATCAGGCGCAACTGGATTCAATCAAATTTCTTGAACTGGTTAAGAATGATCCCAACTACAAGAACATTGGATTAGCAGATACGGATGAATACCTGTCAGGAAAGAAGACACATTTCAACTACCTGCCGATGAAAGAGGGCTGAACACTTCTCTTTACGGTAAACGTGGGGTAATGATCCCCATACGGACAAGATATATCGAAAGCTGGCAGAGCTTGACAGGGAGATGAGCAAGCCTGTACCTGCTTCTATGGAAGATGATCCTTATGATATGTATCAACGCACTCCCGGCAGAGGTAATAATAGTGCAACCGTTAATTCATCAGACGTGGACAGGCTGGAGCAAATGATGAACATGATGAATCAACCTGCTGGCGAAGATCCCGAAATGAAGCAACTGAATGGAATGCTGGATAAGATACTTGATGTGCAATATCCTGAACGTGTACAGGAAAAATTGAGGCAGACCTCCCAGGCAAACAAAGGGCAGGTATTCGCAGTATCGTCAAAAACAAAAGAAAACAACATCACATTGCTCAACGCCGACCTGCCTGCGGGTGGTTCAACAAATGGCTTCTATTCGTTCACTGGCGCAACAGCTATCGAAGATTCACAGAACGCCATACAAGCGGTCATACACGAAACGCAGACTATCGTTGATGGTTCCACCGTCAAATTGCGATTGGTAAATGATGTATTCATTAACGGGGTTCATATTCCTAAAGACAACTTTATATATGGTATCGCTTCGCTCCGTGGTGAAAGATTAAGTATCAAGATTACCAGTGTGCGGTATAATAATTCATTGTTTCCAGTTGAATTAGCGGTGTACGATATGGACGGACTGGATGGCATATACATTCCCGGTGCAATTACCAGGATGTTGCAAAGCAGTCCGCAGACCGGTCTATGCAAACCATCGGCTTGACTTCACTTGACCCTTCGTGGGGAGCGCAGGCTGCAAGCGCAGGTATAGAAGCTGCAAAGACTTTGTTCAGCAAAAAGTCAAGCTGATTAAAGTAACTGTAAAAGCAGGCTACCAAGTGCTTTTACGTGACGAAAAGCAAAAACAATCCAATTAAATATTTGAATCACTTAAAAATTCCAAAAGATGAAAAAGATCAGTGCAGTAATGGTAATGGGAATTTTCCTGCTTATTACAACTTTCAAAGCGCAGGCGCAAACAAATACAGCCTGGCAAACAAAAGCAATTGAATCATATCATGTGGCAATTGCTTTCTCCAAAACAACCAACATTATCTTTCCCTATTCTATTGTCAGTGTAGATATAGGAAGCAGGGATGTGTTGGCTCAAAAAGCGAAGGGAGTAGAAAATATCTTGCAGATAAAAGCCGCAAAAGATAGCTTTCCTCAAACCAATATCAGCATCATTACTGCTGACGGAAAGCTCACATCCTTTCTGGTTGATTACGCCGAACAGCCTACTATACTCAATATTTCATTAGCGGGTCTGACAAAGCAAAACACCATCTCTATTCCTTCAGAAAGTATCAACCAGGAACAAATGGAGAATTACGCTTCAATGGCTTTTGAATCGAAGAAAAAGATACGGGGTATAAAGGATCAAACTTTCGGCATTCGTCTTAAACTGAACGGCCTGTTTATCCATGATGACATTATGCTGATGCGCTTCAATATTGCCAATGAAACAAATATCAACTATGATATTGACCAGCTCAGGCTTTACATCCGTGACCAAAAGAAAAGCAAAAGAACTGCTACGCAGGAGATAGAAATAGTACCCGTACTTGTACATAACAATACGACCCAAGTAATCGGGCAGTCAGATACTACCATCGTTTTTATTGTACCCAAATTTACTATTCCTGATAAGAAGTACCTCGCAGTTCAAATGATGGAGAAGAACGAACGGAGGCAGGCATCTGGAACTGCATATAAAGAACAAGAAAATTGTAAAGGCAGCTCCGATTAATTAAAACTGAACGCTCCATTGAAACTGTTACATTCTATTTCAATTATTAGTTCTCGCTAAAAGATATGTTATGAAAATAAGGAAAGACGACTACAAGGATATTCTTGAATACCTGACTAAAAAGCGTTGGGAAGGTGAGGAATTTGTAGCCTTTCTCGATGATGTTTCTCCAGTAACTAAAGAAGATCTATTCACATTCCCCACAGAATACGATGTTAGGGAGTTCTGCTACGAAATGTCAACCGACATTGACTTTTACAACTTTCTGGCAATACGGTCGGCATATAAGACTATGCAGGAAGCTGCCGAGAACAGCAAACTAATGATTGAAAGGGAGGGCATCATTGACGTGTCCCTGATGGTAGCGGTTCGTTACGAAAGATTAGAAAGAGAACAATTAAATAACAATCAAAATTCAGAAGTTATGAATCAGAAAAATTTTGAATACCTGCGTGACCAGGTAAAGTACACCGGGTTCGGTGAAGGGTTGGAAAACGACCTGAAGCAAAAAAAATTCAGGAAAGAACCCCGGAGTTTAAATTGGCCTATGAAACGAAGTATGGCAACGATACTGTAAACGCTACATTGAATTTCAGCCAATCGAAGCAAAGCGATATGTATTTCTTTAATTCCTATCAGGTGAAAGTGCAAAAGGAAAATAGCTCTGAAACAATGGAGCAAACCTTCTACATCAACAAAGGCAACAACATTACCCTGAAGGAAGGGTATAACCTGATGGAAGGAAGGTCAGTGAATAAAGACCTCACCAATAAAGAAGGACAGGTGTACAACGCCTGGGTACAGATGGACTTTAAACAAAGTGATAATAACGGCAATTTCAAGCTGAAGCACTATCATGAAAACTACGGCTACGATTTGGAAGCGGTTTTATCCAAGCATCCGATCAGGGAATTAGGTAACGAGGAATACAAATCCAATCTGATGGATTCCCTTAAAAAGGGAACCTGCAATCTGCCACGTTTCAGATCAACGGTGCGGAGCAAAAACAATACATCGAAGCTAACCCTCAATTCAAGACAATCAACATATATGATAGCAGTATGCAAAGGGTTGATAACAGACAGGCGAAAAAGAACAGCAGTCTGAAGGTGAAAGCCAGTCAGCTAAACAAGACGGTAAAAGGAAAGGCAGACACCTGCTGAAGATGATGGCCCTGAGATACCGAAGGCATCTAAGAAAAGGAAAAAGAACCAAAGCATCAGCTAAGCACTAAGCCCCCGTCTATTATAAATAGTCGTGAAGTTGAGATGGTGAAAAGGAAACTATTTATAACGTAAAAACAGATTGAAAAATGAGAAGTCAAATGTTAATGCTGCTAATATTTATAATAAGCCTTTCAGCATGTACGAAAGATAATGAAGCTGTAATATCAGAAGGCGAAAATAAAATTGCGCAGTTAAGATCACCACTTGGCGAAGCAGGTCCTGAAAACCCGGAAAATGCCTACGATAGCATAGGCTATTGGCATAATCAGATCGTGGCATACGTGCAGAACTGCAAGCCTGTTACAGACACACCTAATGTAGAGATGTCAACGCGATGTGTACTTCGCTTTTGCAGGAAATGGAACGTATTGCCATGCCTCTATCATTTTTCTCAACAGTAAACCAGACGGTAAGGCAAAGCAACGAAAGCATCCAAACGCTTATAGCTAATTGTCCTTATGAAGAGCCAGTAAAGGCCGCCCTGGATTCGCTGGTGCAATTGATCAAACGACTTTCGGATAGGGATAGTCCCTATCCGGTGATTAAAGCCATGATTGTGAACTTTGAGAGGAGGGTAATGCAAAATAACCTGCTCAGTCCTGAAGGTCGTGAAATTGCCCTTAAAGCGGCATCGGTAGCACGTTACTCCATTTATTATTGGATGAATACGCTCCAGCCCCGGCTCCGGCGGCGGCCTTTAAGTTTAAAAACATAGTTAAGTGGATTGCCGCCGTCACGAGTGATATAGGCGGCGCTATCGTGAGCGGCAGTGTGGAATACGCCGCCGATTGCAGCACCTATGCCTATGATCTGGTGACGTATAGTATGCCTTAGTTGATCCTCAAAAATCAGGTTATGAATAACAGTCTTGTAAACAGAGTGGAAGCAGAGCTGAACCAATGGCGTTCAAGGGAGGAACGGTTTAGCAAGCTGTTTTCTTTCAGCCTTTCAAATAATAGGGCACTGCTAAAAGAAAAGCTGGATTACTACGACCGTATTGCTGCAAAGTATAAAGGCACGCAGGATCTGGACGAGCGGTTTGCACTCAGGGTGCTAAGGCAAGAGCGCAATCGTATTGAAAAGCAGCTTTATCCTAATCTACTGATAAGGCTGCTGCGCAGGTTATTAGTTGCACCCGTTAAGGAACAAATCGTAATAAGGCAGGATAACAGGAAAACAGAGCAAAACAGCCAGGCGTTGCACCATCAGGTGCAGCGTGCTGGCTTTCCTGACCTATCTGCAAAAATTGATGAGCAGATGAAACTTGGGCAGCAACAATTTTCCATTCCTGTTTCCTATTACCTCAATGATAAAGAAAGGTTAGATCATCAGTTATCGTTCGCTAAAGATCAATCCGGTGCATACCAGCTTGAAGGGTATAAAACAACCCTGTATAATGAATCCAAACCGGAGGAAAAACGCCAGCAATACTTTACCATGCGTAACGGTAATAATGTAAATGCCACGGAGTGCTATAATCTTTTATCCGGTCGCTGCATCCAGAGCGGTGGAACTTGGATGCAACTTGATTTTAACGACAAAGACCCAAACGGAAATTTCCGAATCAAGCAATTCCACTCAGACTACGGCTACGATCTTGAAAAGGCTTTGCAGCAGCTTCCGTTAAAGGAATTGCTCAATAAAGGTGAAGCAGATAAGCTGCAATCGGAATTAAAAATGGAAACCGTGTGTCGGTGAGCTTTGTGAAGGATGGAAATGAACAACGCTTCTATATTGAAGCTAATCCGCAGTTTAAATCAGTAAATATTTACGATGAGCATTCCAGGAAAATAACGCTTCATACAGCATTAGGCAATAAAACAATGGATGCTATGAAAGTGACGCATAAGGTCAATGAGCAGCAGCAACAAAATCATGCAAAAAAGAACGGAATGAGATTAGGGTAATAAAAGGCGTGAGCAATGGATAGGCTGTATTATTTGTCGGATTTTTTTGAAGCCATAGGAACTGATGCCCGCATCAGCATTACTCATATAGGCATTTATGCGGCTTTGTTACAGTATCGCATAAAGAATGGCTTTGCCAACCCTATCCAGGTTTTTAGTCATGAGATATTAAGCATTGCAAAATTGTCCTCTGCTATCACCTACCACAAATGCGTTAGAGAACTAAGTGAATATGGTTATATAAGGTATGAGCCGTCTTTTAATCGTATGAAGGAAGCAAAATCTATTTTGCTGAAAGAAGCGATTAAAATAGACAAGTGATTTGGAAAGTTTTGCAAAAGCCCGCAATGGGCTTTTGTTATCTAAAAAGGAGGTGTGAGATGGAAGATGAAGTGTTGATGAGGATCACTCCAGACAAGGCGATAGAAATTTTGCGTAAAGATGGAATTGATGTCAATATCGAAGAAGCACAGATTATACTCGACTTTTTATATAGTATGGCGAACATAGTAGTTGAACAATACATAAGTATGCGGCATTGCAATGCCGAAATCGTAACTAAGACTGTAAAGTAAAAAAGCAGCTATGAAAATTGCAGACCTTTATATCAGGGTGAGTACAGACGAGCAGGCAGATAAAGGCTATTCCCAACGGGATCAGGAAGAAAGGCTGCGTAGGTATTGCAACATCAACAACATTCAAATACGCAAGGTCATTTTTGAAGACCATTCCGCAAAGACCTTCAGGCGACCTGCCTGGCAGAACCTGCTGATAGATTTGCGTAAGCAAAGGGGAAATTCAGACCTAATTCTTTTTACAAAGTGGGATAGGTTTAGCCGGAATGCCGGGGATGCTTATCAAATGATCAGCCTTCTAAGGCATCTCGGAGTAGAGCCGCAGGCAGTAGAACAGCCATTGGATTTATCTATCCCTGAAAATAAAATGATGCTGGCTTTTTACCTCGCAGCACCAGAGGTAGAGAATGACCGCAGGGCATTAAATGTATTTAATGGAATGCGCCGTGCTAAAAAGGAAGGGCGCTGGATGGGCACGGCTCCGATTGGTTATGTAAACAGAATTACTGAAGATGGCAAGAAATATATTGCGCCGAAAGATCAGGATGCTAAAATCATGAAATGGGCATTTGAAGAAATCTTTCGCAACAAACTGAACACAGAACAAATCTGGAAACAAGCCAGGGAAAGAGGATTGAAATGTAGCAAGAATAATTTTTGGGTAGCGATAAGGAACCCTATTTATTGCGGATTAATTTTCGTTCCTCAGCACAAAGATGAACAAAGTCAACTTGTACAGGGGCAACATGAACCAGTTATTACCGCTTCACTATTCTTTGATGTGCAGGATGTGCTGGACGGCAGAAAGAGAAAAGCAGTAAGTAAAAAGGTAATTGCACAGGATGACATTCCATTAAGAGGTTATTTGATTTGCCCTAACTGTGGAAGGTTTTTGACCGGCAGTGCTTCAAAAGGAAGAAACAAATACTATCACTACTATCATTGCAGTTCCGAATGCGGTGTACGTTATAAAGCAGATGACGCAAACAAGTTAATGATAGAAGCCATCGGGAATGAAGTCCACAATGTTCCGCAACTTAAACTGTTTCAGGAAATTATTACAGCTACTTTCATGGATGTAAACCGTGTTGAGAAGGTAGATCAGAAACGTTTGGTGGCTCAACTGGATCAGATAAAGCACCGGCTCTCAAAGGCTCGTGAATTATTGCTGCGTGGAGAAATTGAAGGCGAAGACTATCGTACCATTAAGTCTGAAGCCAATGAAAGAATGACTGATATTGAAGTAAAGCTACAAACATCCATTTCATTTTCAGACAATATGGAATTACTATGGGATCTTCCTATTTCCAAATTGTCGCATTTAGAAGAGTTGTTTCAAAATGGAACTGTTATACAAAAAAGAAAAATCGTAAGTACACTGTTTCCCGATAACCTGACGTGCAACGGTGAAAAACTTCATCGCACAACAGTGAGTACAGCTATCAGCTTATTGACCAAAAGCAGAAAATCTCCACGGGAAATAGAGGCAAAAAGTAATGAGAACTATCAGGCTGAAAGTGTCCATCTGCACCGCAAACATGCTGTAGCCGTACTACGAAATAGGATGTAGCCGTTCTACTTAGCGTCGGGCAACTTAGCAACTATTTTTCCTTTTAACCTCTCGTTGACCAGATAAGCAAGGAAAGTGGCAAACGAAGTTATATCCTGTCCTACACTTGCCTGCTCCAATGCCTGCATATATTCAGTTCTCCTTTCCACAGGTATAACCGTCCACGGGTATCCACCGGAAGCCAACATTGCATTCATCAGAAACCGTCCTATTCGTCCGTTACCATCCATGTACGGATGGATAAAAACAAAAATGAAATGACCCAATACTGCCCTGACCGATGGCTCCGGTTCTTCTTCCAATAGTTCAAACAGAACGGGCATGGCATCTCTCATAGCATCCACGTTCAGAGGAACGTGTTTGGAGTTCCCGATATATACCTGATGGTTTCGATACCCTGCAAGGTCCGCCGCTTTTAATAGCCCGGCGGTAACGCTTGGGTCGAATAGTTGCCTGTACCATTTTGAGTGATCTTTATCCACCTGCTTTCCTGAATTGGCTCCCTTCAGTATTGCTGTGATGGTTTCCTTCACCTGCAGAAAGGCTTGGTAGTAGCCTCTGGCAGCCATAGCATCCCTTTGCTTGCGATCTTCCTCATGCGCCTTACTGTTCCACTGACCGCTACTTACTCTTTCGATAAGTTCCGGTGTCACCCGATACCGTTCTATCGAGAGGGAGTGATAGGCATCTGTTATGTAAATGTCGTCAACGTCCTTCAGGTAGGCTTGTGAATCATCGGGTATGCCGGGAGCTTTTGGAAAGCTGAAAATAATAATCTCACGCATCTGCTGCCACATGAGCCTGATGCGATTGGCGTAGGGAGAGCGTTCACGGGAGGATAGATTAAGGTTCAGTTTGGTTTCAAAAGGATCTTCTTCCCGTATATCGTAATCTGCCTGCTTAACAGTATCAACAATCTGGTCAGCTATTTTATCCCTGTTAATATTTCTAAAAGCGCCTGCCAATCTTCCCGCAAATGTGGTGTGACCATTTTCCAAAAGGATAGGTAGTACCTCCGAAGCATCTCTTATCAACGTAAGGGCTGTGCGGGCATCTATGGCATTCCTTGTATAAATGCTCGGTGAACTGTAAACCAAAGCAGCCGGCAGATTGTACATCCTGATTCCATTGGTTACGATGGTTTGATCCGCTGGGGAATACCAGTCCTTAAATTGAACAGGGACGTGTTATGCGGTAAGGGCGTAGGGTTATTATTTCCTTGTGGCGAACGTATCATCAACTGTTGAGGTACTGCGCTGTTTCCCGCATGGATAAGCAGCGACTGGTCTGCTGACAAGCACCAGTCATCGCCAAATTTGTGATTCAGGAACTTTACAATAAATTCCCAATAGGAACTGTACCAGGACGTGGTTTCACCTTCCTTTTCAGCAGGATCGGTAGGTATGTACCATCCCTTTGTCACCTCACGGATAAAGCCGTTTTTAAGCAGTATCTCCCTGTATTTCCTGTTGGGCATTTCATCGGTATGGATACCGACTACACCGTTATCCTGTAATTCTTTCAGGAATTTAAGCGATTCTACCAATCTTTCGCGGGGTGTGGCCATATCGAATAGTTTGAATTTATGCGGTTAATAGGCTATTCTGTGCCTGTTATGTTTAAAACAGGGGCGTTCAATTCCTATTAAACCTTGTCGGTTTTCTAATATTAAACAAAGATGTAGCAAATTTAGTAAATTTTGACGTGATAATACTATTAAATATTGCTCATTTTCATTTTTTTCTTCTTATCTTTACATAGTACCACACTTAATTTTTTTAGTTATGAAAATAGCAGACCTTTATGTACGGGTAAGTACGGATGAACAGGCCGATAAAGGCTATTCGCAACGTGACCAGGAGGAACGTTTGCGGAAATACTGTGAAATCAACAATATCCGGGTTAGGAAAGTGATCTTGGAAGACCATTCGGCTAAGACTTTCAAACGACCGGCTTGGACAGGGCTACTGGGTGATTTAAGGAAACACAAAGGACATACCGACCTTATCCTGTTTACGAAATGGGACAGGTTTAGCCGTAATGCAGGAGATGCGTACCAAATGATCAGTACCCTTCGGCGGTTAGGTATCGAGCCACAGGCGGTAGAACAACCGCTTCCTCTCCATTCCGGAAAACAAAATGATGCTGGCGTTTTACCTCGCTGCACCGGAGGTAGAGAATGACCGGAGAGCGTTAAATGTGTTTCATGGGATGCGCAGGGCTAAGAAAGAAGGGCGCTGGATGGGAACTGCCCCATTGGTTATGCCAACAAGGTTAATGAGAACGGTAAGAAATATATTGCCCCGAAAGAAATTCAGGGTGATATAATGAAGTGGGCGTTTGAAGAACTATCTCGCGGTAAGCTCAATACTGAACAGGTATGGAAAAAGCAAAAAAAAGGATTAAAGTGCAGCAAGAATAACTTTTGGGTTGCCATACGAAACCCGATATACTGCGGATTGATATTTGTTCCCAAATACAAAGAAGAAGAAAGTCTCTTGGCAAAGGGGCAACATGAACCTTTGATCTCTGAAGCCCTATTCTATGATGTTCAGGATGTATTGGATGGACGCAAACGGATTTTGGGAACAAAAGTTACAGCCGATGACAGCATTCCATTGAGAGGCTTCCTGATCTGTCCAAAATGCGGAAGGATGTTGACAGCCAGTGCATCAAAAGGAGAACACAATATTACCATTACTATCATTGCAGTTCTGCTTGTGGTGTTCGTTACAAAGCAAAAGACACGAACGATAAAATGTATGACGAGATCAAAAATATGTTTGGCCGCTTTCAAGACTTGAAATATGCAAAGACGTAATTACGTCAACATATAAGTCAAAAGAACGTGGAGAAAGAGATGAACAAAAAGATTTAAAGGTACAATTGCAGGAGGTAAACAACCGGGTTGTAAAAGCAAGAGAACTGCTTTTGTGCGGCGATATTGAAGGCGATGATTATCGGGCTATCAAATCTGAATGTGAGGAAAAGATCAATCGGCTGGAAGCAAAATTAAAGGCCGCTGTAAATTTCCAAACAACGGTAGAGCCTTTATGGAACAAGGCGTTTAGCAACATCGCACAGCTTGAAACATTGTATAGAGAAGGTACAGTAGAAGTAAAGCGAAAGATAGTTGGTTCGATGTTCCCTGAAAATCTCGTATTCGACGGTTGCCAACATCGAACCAAAAGATTGAATGAAATCATCAACATTATATCCTTAATAGACAAGGAATTGAAGCCCAAAAAAATGGGACAAGTCGTTTGAATTTTGACTTGTCCCATATGGTGATCCGGATTGATTCGAACCAATGACCTACTGCTTAGAAGGCAGTTGCTCTATCCAGCTGAGCTACCGGACCAGTATTTTGGACGGCAAATGTAGGCTAAATTATGAATATATAAAAACTATTCTCTTCCAAAACGACTCCCGCAAGCTACTTTGCCTGAGAATACATGCCACTTCTGCTTTTCCGGGAATTATTCCTGCAAGGGAATGTACAAAAGTAGGGAATAGATAGTGAGCTGGAAAAGTGCGGGATGATTATATCTTGATGGAGCTGAAACTTATTGGTTCGGATTCACCTCATATGGAACAGGTCAAGGTTCATAGGTTCTTATTGCTCCATATTTTCATTATACGGGCCCGGTAATATGGAGTAAATTGCAAAGTCAAGCGTTAATAAAGTAACAATGAATCGAACCCTGGCCGATACTTTACAGGTAGCTTACCCCATCATACAAGCGCCCATGCTGGGCGTTTCTACACCGGAGATGGCAGCAGCGGTTTCTAACCGAGGAGGGTTGGGATCTTTACCGGTGGGGGATTGTCTCCTGATGCTACCCTGCAATTAATCCGTAAAACGAAAAGCCTTACTCCAAAACCTTTTGCTGTTAACCTGTTTACACATGATATTCCGGTATATACAGATGAAGAGCTGGAGCCCATGCGCCAGCTGATTCTTGCAATAGCGGCTAAACGTGGTTATCCGCTTAATGCTGCTGATCTTGCCAACTTTACATTGTACAATCATCTTGATCAAATAGATATTTTGGTTGAAGAAAAGATTGAAATTGTTAGCTTCACTTTTGGCTGCCTGGATAGCAATAGCATCCAAAAGTTGAAACAAAATGGATGTATTTTAATAGGAACGGCTACCTGCGTAGATGAAGCTTTGTATTTGCAGCAGCAGGGTATTGATATGATCTCGGTACAGGGCATTGAGGCCGGTGGTCATCGCGGATCCTTTATAAAAGACAGACAGTTGCCACAAATAGGGTTGTTTTCTTTGCTTCCCCAGATCAAAAATAAAGTGGATGTGCCTTGTATTGCGGCAGGTGGTATTAATAGCGCATCAGGTATTAAGGCGGCTTTCGATCTGGGTGCTGATGGGGTCCAGGTTGGAACCGCTTTCATAGGTACCCGAGAAAGCATGGCCATCACTGCCTATAAAAACAAGCTGAGCGAAGCCAGGGATACTGATACCGTTTTAACCAGAGCTTTCTCAGGGCGGTGGGCAAGGGGCATGCAAAATGAAATGATGCTGGAAATTGAACAGGCAGGTATTCCCATACCGCCCTATCCCCTGCAGAACAGCCTAACGGCAATGTTACGTAAATGGGCGCAGGAACGTAATGATCATGAATATACGAGTTTGTGGGCGGGCCAATCTGCAGGCCCGTCAGTTGGCCTAAGCTCCGGGGACGTTTTCAGTCAACTGGTTCAAGCTTATGAGACATTATTCAAATGAAGAACATAAAGTAAACCAGGCAGCTAAACTTCAGGAAATGTATATAGAGAAAGATATTTGCCGGGACATTTTGTTGGGTATAGCAGTAGGCGACGCGCTGGGTGTGCCGGTAGAGTTTAAAAGCAGAGACGTTATTGCGAAGAAACCTGTAACTGATATGATGGGTTATGGAACTTACCATCTTCCTGAAGGTACCTTTTCGGATGACAGTTCCCTTGCTTTTTGTTTGGCTGAAGCTTTAACCCAGCCGTTCAGTCTGTCGGCCATTGCTGATAATTTTATCGCCTGGTTGTATAACAATTACTGGACACCCAGGGAAAGGTGTTCGATGTGGGACTCGCTACAACGCAGGCTATTAACAGGCTTCAGCAGGGTTATCCGCCGGAAATGGCCGGCGGTATGGGGAAAATGATAATGGAAATGGTTCGCTGATGCGAATACTACCTTTGATTGTTTATATAAAGGACAAAAATATAGCTGCACGATACGATATTATTAGGCAGGTATCTTCCATCACGCATGGTCATATCCGGTCGGTTATCGCCTGTTTTTATTACCTGGAGTTTGCCCGCCAGTTAATTGACGGTATAGATAAAATGCAGATTTATAAAAATCTGCAAATAGAAATACCGGCCTATTTAAATGAACTGTCAATAGATATAGAAGAGTTAAAACAGTTTGATCGTTTATTGAAGGGAGATATCTGCGATCTTGAAGTCCACGAAATATTTAGCAGCGGCTATGTGCTACATACCCTGGAAGCCAGCATCTGGTGTTTGCTGACAACAGACCATTACAGCGAGGCAGTTCTGAAAGCTGTAAACCTGGGTTCCGACACAGATACAACAGGGGCAGTTACCGGAGGCCTTGCCGGTTTATTGTACGGTGCACGCGCTATACCGGAAAGCTGGATCAAGAAACTGGCCAGAAAAGAAGATATTGAAGACCTGGCAAGCCGCCTGAAGAGATTTGCAATTGCTTAGAGTGCCTTTGGCATGCCTGGTTCTGCCGGGGTTAATCTATAACAGTAGCTACCAGTTTTCTACGGCCACCGTGATACCTGAATTCGCATAGGTAAATGCCCTGCCAGGTGCCGAGGTTTAAACGGTGTTGAGTAATAGGTATGGTAACCGCATGTCCCAGAACCGAAGCCTTAATATGCGCCGGCATGTCGTCAGGGCCTTCGTCGGTATGTACAAACTTGGGGTACCGCTCCGGGATCCAATCGGCAAAAAAAGTTTTGAAATCTTTTAAGACGGTTGGGTCTGCGTTCTCATTAATAGTAAGACCAGCCGATGTATGTTTGATAAAGAGATGCAGCATACCGGTTTGGGGCAATGCACCCAACTGATCCAATACCAGGTCTGTAACAATATGAAAGCCGTATGAGAATTCGGGTAAACTAAATTCTATTTGCCGCGTCATAATTAATATAGAACGTTTACTTCAAAAGTACTCTTTTAATACAGCTGTGCCAGTGCTAATCCTTAATAGTTCCTTTCTTTAACAATGAGATTAACGCATGCGCGGTTGGTCCTGCAGATAGCGGATTTTGCCCTGTTACAAAGAGGCCGTCTGTTTCTACATGACTGGTAAATGGCAACACAGCGCTCCTGAAATCGGCCCCCAATTTTTTTAAGCGTGTTTCCAAGTGGTAGGGAATATTATCCGCACGTAGGGTAAGCGTTTCCTCAGTATTGGTGAAGGCGGTTATTCTGGTTCCTGTTAAAAGACCGGGAGCCAGCTCAGCAGCTTTAATCAGGGCAGCCGGACCATGACATACTGCGCCTACCGGTTTGCGTGACTTAATAAACTCTAATATAAGGCGGCCATTGAACTCATTGGTAGCAAGGTCCCACAATGGCCCATGCCCACCGGGATAGAATACCGCATCAAAATTTATTGCATCCACCGTATCAAGTAGCCGCGTAGCGCTAAATGCCGCTTGGGCATCACCATCATCATTAAACCGCCTGTTAGAGGCAGTTATGTTTTCGGTTAGTAAACTCAGCGGATCCAGCGGCGGTTTTCCGCCTAAAGGGCTGGCAAATGGTTACCTGGTAACCTGCATCAATAAACTCGTAATAGGGATCGGTGAATTCTCCTAACCATACACCTGTAGTGCTATCTGTGTTTTCCATCGCTGAGTGCGAAGTGAGTACCATTAATATATGTTTCATAAATAAGCTGTGTTGATGATTTACGCTGAATTGTATGTGTAAAAGCGAATGGCGCTATTTTAATTGGTTAAGTGTTGACACCTGTTGCATATGTTTGCGCAGCACCGGCAAAGTATTATCAATAAAAGCCTTTAGGGCAGTGTCTTTCACCGTCTTTTGACCGGTTTCAAAAAGTTCAAATAGAAGCTTCGTGATCTTTAACCATTTGGGCAATATATGCTTTGTCAAAATCATTGCCATTTTTTGATGATAACTGAATGGCAACCTGCTGTTTGTCTTCGCTGGCTTTAGCAGGAAGCTGAATGTTTTTGTCTGTTGCAATGATCTTTAAAGCCTCATTGGCTTTACTGTGGTCTTCAATCATCATACGTCCAAATTCTTTTACTTCAGGCGTGTTACTTTTGCTACGGGCCATTTCTCCCAGCTGTATTTCGGCCATACTACCATTGGCGGCATCTATAGCAAATTTTGTCTCCTGCTCGCTTAAGGTGGAAGGTATGGCTCCCTGCATTGCTGTATCTGTAGGCATACCTTGCGTGTTTTCCGGTTGTCCGGTTCCATCCTTGTCATCTGATATGCCATTACAACTCCATAAAGTGACAATGGCAATAGCTGTAAAAAGGGCTAATCTGTTCTTCATGCTCTTTTTTTATGAGGGTTTAAAAATATTCCTGCTTATGACCAGGAACGGTAAGAAATGAAATCCAAAATCCATACCGAACGGGAATCAGGGGCTGGTTTTGCGGTTTGTACTAATATCCTTGCGAATCGTAAATCAAGTTGGTGTATTTAAAATAACTGTTGATATTTGCGCCCTTTAATCAACCCGTTCAACCAGAATAAAATAATGAAAACTATTAGCCTGCTATTTGGTGTGCTCCTGCTTTCGCAAATCGTTACCGGCCAGGAGAAATTAAGAAAAGTAAATTTCGATGAAAGGTTTCGAAAGGAGAACAAGGGAAAGGCGAAAATAGAAATTGATGAAGTAAAAGAGTTGCTTCATATTATGATTGCAATTACAAGGTCGGGGTTAGAGAATGATGATATGATAGAGCAAAGAGGAGATTATTACAAAAATGTTATACAGCATTTCGGACCTTTTAAAGAAGAACCTATTATTATACGGTTTGATTCTTTAATTAAGAAAAACCCGCTTAATTATATCTTCCTTACGGGGAATGCATTAAGCTATAATTTTAAAGGCAATAAGCTGGTGGCTGATAAAAATTACCTGTTTCCTGCACAAAGTGTTTCATCGCATACCACTATTACCGTCAATCCTATTACCACTTACAAAAAGAAATAGAACAATTCGCAACAATGGCTGGTTTTAGGAAGTTTTACAAGCAACAGTTGGGTTTTTATCATACAGTGATTAATGAATATGAGAAGTTCGCCAACCTGCAGGAACAATGGAACTGGCTGGAGAAAAACTTTACTACCCGCGTAGATAATTACACCATTATGTGCTCTCCTTTAATTGGAGGACTAAATTATACCACCAGCTATACTGATAACGATTTTAAACAGATCATGATGGTGCTGCCAGCGCTTGAAAAAACACCAGGACATACTGAGAAGCAAAATATCGTTTTAAACACCCGTATCATGTTTACGGAAATCGATCATAATTATATCGGCCTGCCAACGAAAAACAATAAAGACTCCATTGATATAGCATTGCAAAACAGGAACAAGTGGGTTGACACTACAAAAAACGGCACAGAATATTATCCTACCCCTTCCAAGGTGTTTGATGAGTACATGACCTTTGCTACCTTTTGCCTCTTTTTGCAACGATAAATTCGCTGATGACCCGGCCACGATACAATACGCCTACGATAATGTAAACAGTATATTAATAAGCAGGGGATTCAAAAAGGCTGCTGAATTTAATGAAGAGCTGAAGCGCCTGAAACAGGATAATCCAGCTAAAAATATTGAGGAATTGTATCCTCTGCTAATAAAGTGGTGTAAACAGCAGTAGCCTGGTTACATCTGCAAGCAGAACCTTCAAATTGTAAAAAAAAAAAACATCTGCATAAAGCGCAAGGAAATATATTTAGGAGGTGTATGCTTTGCATATAAAAAACAGATGATGATCAGAAACTTTTTATAACTGGAGTGGCAGCCACAGGCATATCCATAGCTGCCAATGCTCAAACCGCGGTAGTTATATACCGCCTCCTACAAGGAACTGTTGGCAATTATCCTATTGCTATGCAACTGCAGCAAAAAGGCAAAGCGATACGCTTAACGGGAACTATTATTACCTGCGTAGCGGGCGCGAAAAAACCATACGTTTATCGGGAATTTTGCAGCACCCAACGGTACTTACCGAAAAGGTTACAGCAGAGAGGAACGGGACATATATATGGGAAACAACCGGCCATTTTTCAATTACTGCTCCTTTACTGGCAACCGGTAAGTTAAATGGTAGCTGGACGAATGTTAAAACCGGTAAACAGTTACCGGTAGAGTTACAGCTATTGGCAACTGCCGAAGACGCTCCTTTGCTTTTCGATTACGAACTGGCAGTACATAAAGAAAAATTTATCAACCTTTCGGAACGGGAAGATGTGCGTTATAAAGCCACCGCCTTAAAGATTATCCGGGAGGGAAAGGTTTTGCAAACACTATCGGGTTTCGATGAGTTTATAGGTGGTGAACCCGAAATAGAGTTGGAAGACCTTAACTTCGACGGCCATTTTGATATCAAGATCCCTGTTTCATTTCCGGATAGAACCAAATATGATGGTAGTTTCCTGTATTTTATCTATAGCCCCTCTGCACAAAAGTTTATCAGGCATCAGCAATTAACAGATCTGGAATACCTCTTTTTGATCCTGTTAAAAAGCTGGTGTATAAGTATGGAGAAGGGCCGGATGGGTATGTTATAAATTATTATAAATGGATGGGGAATGAGGTATATCTGCATCATACTGAAAAAACGAATAATAAATAAGCCAGATTTGATCATTTAGCCCGAAAGAGCTGCTTATTTCTTTCTCTGTCATTACATCGTTTAGTATAATATTTTGCATATTCCATAAGCTCAAGGGAGTGGGATCAATTCTTATAGTACTTAGATAAACATCGCCTACTTTTTTAATAGTAGAGCTTTGTATTACTAAACCGGCATAACTACTTTTGAAATGAAGGTTTTCCGGGAAATATCCCGGATATCCGTTTCGAATCTGTTGCCTTGAAACAATGATGCTGCGACGATTATGCCTTCCCGATAAAAATGACGGCCGGATAAAATAATTCCAGTAACTTCAAAACTACTTAACCATAGCCATATGTATGGTTGCCCGAACCTGAGCCGTTCATAAATAAATACTAAACAAGATGATACAAGCAGGTGATGATGCTTTAAACACTACAGCAAAAGGTGGAAAAAACCTATTGGGAATCTCCATTATTGCAGCTTTAGCCGGATTTATATTTGGTTTTGATACCGTGGTGATATCCGGGGCCAATCTACCTATAAGAGAGCTCTGGCAAACTTCTCCTTTGTTTCATGGCTTTTTTATTATGTCGATGGCTTTGTGGGGAACCGTAGTAGGAGCCATCTTTGGAGGTGGACCAACCGAAAAGTACGGACGTAAAAACGTATTGCTGTGGATCGGTATATTTTTCACCGTGTCATCTATAGGTTCAGCACTGGCTCAAGATCCTTACACGTTTTCCTTTTTCCGTTTTATGGGAGGGTTGGGCATTGGTATATCTTCTGTAGCAGCGCCTACTTATATTTCTGAAATATCTACGCCGCAAACCCGGGGAAGATTAGGCGCCATGTACCAGTTCAATATTGTGTTCGGTATATTGATCGCCTTCCTGTCTAACTATTTTTTAAAAGGTGTGGACGGGAACAATGATTGGCGCTGGATGCTGGGAGTAATGGCTGTGCCTTCATTGATTTATACTTTGCTGGTGTTTGGTATTCCTGAAAGTCCGCGCTGGCTGGTAGCTCTGAAAAACGACGACGCAGGGGCCCGTAAGGTTTTGCAAATACTGGGCATACAAAATGCAGAAGAGGAAATTGATGCCATCAGGCTGGCTGCCCGGGAAGAATCTCTTAAAAGCAAAACTTCTTTTTCAGTGCCCGTTATAACCGCATTCTCTGGCTGGCTTTTTTATAGCATTCTTCAATCAATGGTCAGGCATCAATTTTATTTTATACTATGCTCCCGAAATATTGGAAAGAGCAGGGCTGGCCGCTAAAGATTCTTTGCTGAACTCCATTGCCATTGGCGGCACTAACCTGGTGTTCACTTTTGTGGGGCTGTATCTCATAGATCGTGCTGGCCGGAAGGCCCTGCTGGTATGGGGCTCTATAGGCTATATTGTAAGCCTCGGTATGGTAGCTTATGCGTTTTATACGCATGCTTCGCCCACTTTTTTATTATCCTTCTTATTGTTGTTTATTGCCTCACATGCTATCGGGCAGGGCGCCGTAATTTGGGTATTTATTTCAGAGATATTTCCCAACCGTATACGTGCGCTCGGACAATCATTTGGCGCCAGCGTGCATTGGGTATTTGCCGCCATTATTACTTTCATTACTCCTGTATTCCTCGATGCTGATAATGGCATTTTTAAAGATAATCCCTGGCCAATATTTGCATTTTTTGCTTTTATGATTTTGCTGCAGCTGATATGGGTGCTTTCCAAGTGCCGGAAACCAAGGGTGTTTCGCTGGAAGCCTTGGAAAAACAGTTGGTAAGAGATCACCCTGCAGATAAACATTAAGCCGTAAATAATATTACATACCGCCACTTACCTATAGGCCTGTATTGCACGTAAATGAAATCAACGACGCGGGCCTTTAAAGCTGATAGATGTAGTAGCTTTGCGCTGTTACCTGTTCCTGTTTTTTTACGGTTTTAATAGCTATTATTGTAAGCATGAAAATATTGGTGATAGAAGATGAGACGGAGTTGCTGGGTGTCATCAGGCAGTCGTTGGAAAAAGAGCATTTTCTCGTAGAAGAAGCGTCTGACTTTGCCACTGCCATGCGCAAAATCATCGCTTATGATTATAGCTGCATCCTGCTCGATATCATGTTGCCGGACGGTAATGGGATGGATATTTTAAAAGAATTAAAGGCTATGCGTAAGATGGATAATGTGATCATTATTTCCGCCAAGGATTCGCTGGATGATAAAGTACAGGGACTAAACCTGGGAGCTGATGATTACCTTACCAAACCTTTTCATATGGCAGAGCTAAATGCACGGATACGTTCGGTATTACGCAGGAAGGCTTTTAGCGGGAAGAATATACTCGAGTTGGGAAATGTTAAGCTGGATCTTGATGAAAGAACCGTAAGTATCAAGGAAGGGCCGGTAGCCTTTAACAGGAAAGAACTGGATGTGCTTACCTATTTTATGCTGAATCATAACCGCCTGGTGCTGAAAACAGCGCTCGCGGAGCACGTTTGGGGAGCTTATGCTGATGAAGCCAATGATTATGAGTTTCTGTATTCGCAGATTAAAAACCTCCGAAAGAAGTTGAATGAGCATGACAGCGGTCTCGAAATAAGGGCCGTGTACGGTATTGGCTATAAGATGCAGGTAATATGAAATTGCTCAACCACACCTTATTATACCTGTCTGTTTCCCTCTTAGGGGTGCTGGGGATCTGGGCCGTTGTATTTTACTTTTTTATGTTGCAGGAGGTAAAAGATACGATAGATGATGGCCTTACCAATTATAAAATGTTTATCGTGCACCGTGCCCAGGGCGATACAGCTATGCTGAACAGCGATGCATTTAGCGATAAGAATTACAGCATAAAGAAATACCTGCAACACAGGCTATGCAGGTGTTGGACACTTACAAAGATACGTTGATTTACCAGGAGCGTTTAGAGCAGCATAAACCGGTGCGTTTATTAACTACGGCTTTTGTTGCGAACGAAAAGTATTACGAATTAAAGATCATATCAGCAGTGATCAACAAAGCCGATCTGATTAGAAAGTTGTTTTTAGCACTGGTAGCTTTGTACGGAGTGATGCTTGCAAGTATATTAGTGGTTAATAATCTGGTGTTAAAGAAGATCTGGAAACCGTTTCATTACCTCCTGGCCCAGTTAAGGAATTTCAGGTTGGGTAATACACCTTTGTTTAAGTCTGCCCGCACCTCTGTAAAAGAGTTCAGGAGCTGAATGATTCGTTACAGTCTCTGCTGCAAAGAAATTCAGACACTTATTTAAGCCAGAAACAATTCAATGAAAATGCGTCTCACGAGCTGCAAACACCCCTGGCCATCAGCATTAATAAACTCGAACTGCTGGCTGAAAGAGGCGAATTGACTAATGAAGATGCAGAAACGGTAGGAGAGGTAATACAGGCCTTAGAAAGTTTGAAACGTTTGAATAAAGCATTATTGCTGTTATCGAGAATAGAGAACCAGCAATTTGTTGAGGAGCAAACGGTGCGGTTCAGTGAGGTGTTCCAAAAGCTGACCCGCGACTTTTCCGATATGCTGCACTTCAGGGAAGTAAAAGTAGAGTTGAACGAAGAAGGCGATTTCGAAAGTATAATGAACGGCGACCTGGCTGAGATATTGGTAATGAATTTACTAAAGAACGCTATTGTGCATAATACGGCCGGAGGTGTGGTCACAGTGACGATAGCCGGCTCCTGGTTTAGTATCGAGAATAGCGGAAATCCTGAGCCATTAGACGAGGAGAAAATGTTTGACCGGTTTTACAAGCGATCTCCCAAAGCAGCTCTACCGGGCTTGGGCTTGCTATTGTTAAAGCAATTACCGCTTTATACGCTTTATCTGTTAACTATGAATTCCATAATAGTAAACATAAATTTATAATACTATCAAATACCATGGGCAGGGCCGATCGGGGTTAGGTATATTCCTGAATCTTTCCTGTTTTATTTTTTTACTTTACACCGTAAACAAAAGGCTGTTGAAGACAATTATTATAGTATTGCTGTTCCAGGTTACAGGACATCTTTTATATGGTCAGGAGGTACAATCCCGAAATGTTCCATCCATTATTATCAATACGTTGCAGCTAAAATTTCCTAAAGCTACTGATGTTGTATGGGAACTTGAAAAAGAACATTACAAAGCGGAGTTTGAGATCAACAGGCAGAAATATGAGGTATGGATGGATTACAGCGGGAAATTAAAACGATGGAAGCAGGATTTTGATAAGGACCAATTACCCGGTGCTGTAAAATGGTCAATCAAAAAGTCGTTTGATGGTTTTACGCCTTCCAGTGTAGAACGCCTGCAAGAGGGGCGTAGTGTTTTTTATAAAATGAGATTAACCAGGTCGAAAGAGAAACATAAAGTGTTATTTACAGAACATGGAAAGTTATTGTCTGACCAGGTTCTGTAACTGTAATAACTTCAATACGTTTGTGAAACCCGGAAGCGTTAGCATGCTGATATACCCGCGGTTTTTTTAATAGCAAAAGGCCGTAAAACGGCCCTTCTCATGTAAAACAACAATAAACAGTAAAATCAATATTGAGATGAGGCTAAGCGGCTTACTACTGCAACAAGCCGGTCTACATCTTCGCAGGTATTATAAAATGCCAATGACGGTCTCACGGTAGTTTCTACTCTCATTCTGCGTAAAATAGGCTGCGCACAATGATGCCCGGTTCTTACAGCTATGCCTTCCTGGTTTAAGGCCTTGCCTACATCATCGTTGGAGTAACCCTTTAATATAAAGGATAATACGCTGGCCTTGTTAGCTGCTGTACCAATGAGCCGCACACCAGGCACCTGCTTTAACTGATGCGTTGCATATTCCAGCAATGCATGTTCATAGGCGCCTATATTGGTCATGCCCAGTTGTGTTACATAATCGATAGCTGCGCCGAGACCAACGGCATCCGCAATATTGCCTGTGCCGGCTTCAAAACGGTTAGGTGCTTTGTGATACCTGATCTCTTCAAATGTAACGTCCTGGATCATATTGCCACCACCTTGCCAGGGTTCCGTTTCATTTAAAATGTCTTCTTTGCCGTATACTACGCCAATACCGGTTGGCCCAAAAACCTTATGGCCTGAGAACACAAACCAATCGGCGTCCAGTGCCTGTACATTTACAGGCATGTGGGATACAGACTGTGCTCCGTCAACCAGAACCTTTGCCCCGGCATTGTGCGCTAATGCTATGATCTGTTCTGCCGGGGTAATGGTTCCTAAAGCGTTGGATACCTGTGTGAATGCTACCAGTCGTGTACGGGATGTCAATAATTTGGCATATTCATCAAGGAGTATCTGCCCGTCATCATCAACCGGAATAACTTTTAAGGTAAGTCCCCTTTTATCTGCCAATCTTTTCCAGGGAACGATATTGGCATGATGCTCCAGATTGCTGACGATAATTTCATCACCACTCTTTAAATGCTGCGCGCCCCAGCTTTGAGCAACAAGATTAATGCCCTCCGTAGCGCCACGAACGAAAATGATTTCGTTAACAGACCCGGCACCCAGAAATTGTTGCACTTTTTTTCTTGCCGCTTCATAGGCATCGGTAGCACGCGCTGCCAGCTCATGCGCTGCGCGATGAATGTTAGAATTTTCGTGCTGGTAAAAATAGCTGATCCGGTCAATTACAGACTGCGGCTTTTGCGTGGTAGCTGCATTGTCCAGCCAAACCAGGTTTTTGCCGTTGACCTTTTCGTTCAGTATCAAAATCTTTTTGATTTTGTAAGCGTCAAAAGTGTGATGGAATGCTCCCGGGGTAGACTGTTGAATGGGTGTGGACTGTGTTGCAAAAAATAAAAAGAAGGCCCTGCCTGCTCAATCGGGTGTTGTGAAGGCTGTAGCAATGTATCTGGTAGGATGTTGTTATTGAGCGTTCCCAGTATAGCGCTGATGTCTGACCAATAAGGTTGTTCATCAATAAAAGATAAGGCAAATGGATCGGTGTGCGCCGTAGGTTTATCAATGCTTGCGTCCGGGAAGCTGGTAACAGGCTCTTTCAGGTCGAAATTATTCTGTTGATGGGTGTACGAGGGAGAAGCCCCGCTGCCCGCCACAGAAGCAGGTACCTGGCCATTATGAAACGCCTTTTTATCGTTATGATCCTGGATGTAAGAGCTGTTGCCCGGTGTATAATCTATCCCAGCCAGATTGAAACCGGGCTTGAAATGGTCCTGGTTGACACCCGGTACCCCAGGAGTTGAAATGCCTGCACCAGCCAACGACGGCGGGGTGGCTAGTACTCCCGCAGGAGATACCGGTGATGCGGTGGGCTGGGTTATCTCCTGTGGAGCCAGGCCATTCGAAAAGAAGCCCAATGGCAGGGTTGCCCCCGCCGCTTACAGATTGTGCAAGGGCTGCAGCACGCGGATGCTTATAAGGGTCCAGGGATATTTCTTTAGGAGCTTCTTCCGGTAATGCTTTAAAGAGTTGGTTGGCGATACGTTGCAACTCTTGCACATCCGGAAGATTACTGGTATTTGTACTCATGATAATTTCCTATTTCAACGTCATCTAATACGGCAATCGCATCGTCTACTAATACTGCCAATGAACAGTACAATGAAACCAGGTAAGATGCAATAGCCTTTTCGTTAATACCCATAAAACGTACGGATAGTCCTGGTGTCTGTTCTCCCTGCAGGCCCGGTTGAAAAAGGCCTACCACACCCTGGCGGCTTTCACCGGTACGTAACAGAATGACCTTGGTTTTTCCTTTTACTATCGGCACTTTATCAGAAGGGATCAATGGAATGCCTCTCCAGGTAATAAATTGAGAGCCAAAAAGAGAAATAGTAGGAGGCGGAACCCCACGGCGGGTACATTCCCTTCCAAAGGCAGCAATAGCCAATGGGTGAAGCAGGAAAAATCCGGGTTCTTTCCATACTTTGGCAATTAATTCATCTAGGTCGTCGGGGTTGGTGCGCCGGTGCGTGTTTTAACTCTTTGCTCACCGGGTACGCTATGCAATAAGCCATAGTTGGCATTATTGATCAGTTCGCTTTCCTGTCTTTCTTTAATGGTTTCGATGGCCAGCCTTAACTGTTCAGAGATCTGGTTGTAGGGTTTGCTATATAAATCAGAAACCCTCGTATGTACATCTACAATGGTTTGTACTGCTGCCAGGTTATACTCCCTGGGATTCTCAACATAGTCAACAAAAGTCTGTGGTAAAATTTTCTCGTCGCGTGAAGAACAGTCTACTTCTATCTGCGTCGCATTTTTTACTTTGTTGAGCCGGTATACCCCAGACTCCACCGGTACCCAGTTCAGCAGGCGGGTTAACCAGCGGGGTGAAATGGTAACCATTTGGGGTACTGTACGGGTAGCAATTGCGAGCTGCCGTGCTGCTACGTCGCCAAGGGCAGTTTGTTGTTGGGTTTTTGATTCAGCCATGATCTAGTTTTTTAAAAGTTATCGCACAAATATATTAGAAAAAATAATTAGTCTATAAAAAGATAGACTAATTGATGTTATATCGAAAAATTGAGCCCTTCGTCAATGTCGCGATTCGATCGCACCCGCACTTCACTCTTGTGGTATACCAGTGAATAGGGAGGAACTGTTTCGGTAAGCCATACATTACCGCCGATAATAGAGTCATGTCCTATTACGGTTTTACCTCCCAGTATAGTAGATCCCGAGTATATTACAACATTATCTTCGATAGTAGGGTGGCGTTTTATATGTGCCTGTGTTTTGGAAACATTTAGAGCGCCCAGGGTAACGCCCTGGTATATCTTTACATTGTTGCCGATCACGCAGGTTTCGCCGATCACCACACCCGTGCCATGATCGATAAAAAATGTAGAGCCGATTATTGCGCCGGGATTAATATCAATGCCGGTAACGCTATGCGCATATTCAGATAAAAGCCGCGGCAGTACCGGAATTTTTAATTGATAGAGTTCGTGGGAAAACCGGTATACCGCCACAGCGTAAAATCCGGGATACGCACCCAGTATTTCTTCAATAGAATGAGCGGCCGGGTCGAAGGCCAGTATGTTTTGTGCGTCCTCCTGCAGTTCAATAAAGATATCTGGTATTCGCCTGAAAAAGCGGTCAACTAGCTTATCTACATCAGTCAGTACGTTTTCTATCGGTAAAAGTAATTGCCTTAATTGTAACTCCAGGTTCATAATGTCGAGAGGGCCAAATACTTCAGAGTGTACAGGAAATAAATGGGTTAACAAATGCCTGATCCAACGTTGCGCACTGCTTCTCGACGGTATAGGCTGAAGATTGCCCCGGTATTTCTGATGAATGGTGCTTAAAGTATCATGCAATTGCATTTCTTTAATGATCGGTTTCATAGCAGTTTTCTAAAGTTAAAGTATTTTATTTATATATTAATCAAATAACTCAGATGACAAATAGCGGTCGCCCTTATCGCAAATGATGCAGACGATAAGTCCTTTATCAAGAGTTTGCGCCAGTTCCAGGGCCGCATGAACTGCACCCCGCTACTCATGCCGCAAAAATCCCTTCTTCTCGCGCCAGGCGTTTGGTAACATTTTTGCCTGTTTTTCGGTTACTTCAATAATCCGGTCAATTTTTGCCGCATCAAAGATTTTGGGAATGTAGGCTTTGGGCCATTTCCTGATACCTGGAATCTGTGAGTTATCGGCAGGCTGACAACCAGCTATAACAATACCAGGATTTTTCTCTTTCAGGTATTGAGATACACCCATAATGGTGCCCGTAGTGCCCATTGCTGACACAAAATGGGTAACCTGTCCCAGCGTGTCTTTCCAAATTTCGGGACCCGTAGTTTGATAGTGTATACCCGGGTTATCCGGGTTGGCAAACTGGTTCAGCATTACATAGTCGCCGGTAGCTACCAGCTCGTTTGCGTGGTCTATAGCGCCCTCCATAGCCCTGCGTTTGGGCGTTAGTATCACCTTGGCGCCAAAGGCCTTCATAGCAGCAATGCGCTCTTTGGTGGCATCTTCAGGCATCACCAGCGCTATTTCTATTCCAAAAAGGCTGCTAATTAATGCTAATGCAATACCTGTATTGCCACTGGTAGGCTCTACCAGCTTTTGCCCTTTCTGAAGCTCACCTCTTTCCAAAGCCCCTTTTATCATACCATAGGCAGCCCTGTCTTTTACACTGCCACCGGGATTATTGCCTTCCAGTTTACAATAAATACGCACATCAGGGTGGGCAGGTATGTTTTTGAGTTGCACAATAGGAGTATTGCCCACCTGTAGCAGGATATCTGACATATTGATTGTAGTATTAAAATATAAGATGGAAGGGCGTTTTACCGAACCGGTAAGCAGGTACCTAACACAGCTTTCTTCAACTATTCATTCCTGTTTTTTAAAATCGTAAATGAGAATTTTTTCCCCGTTTTTGACGCCGCATTTTTCACCAGTTCGATAACTTCCAATAAAGCTAAGTTGCCCTTTTTAAGATATTGCAAAGTAATAGACTCACGGGCTGCAGTTTCAGACAGGTCGCCGCCGGGCACATTTTCCGGCAAAAAGTGATTCGATCTTAAAGCTTCATCTAACAAAACGAAATCCTGCTTGTTCGCATAATGTAATACGATGTTTGCTGAGAATAATGGCATAAAAGGTTTTAATGGCTGGTAGCCGTGATGGAATTGATTACAGGTAATTAAAACGTAGCGGGTTATTTTTCGAAATGATATTTTGCTATAACGCTGTAAACGCAATAGCTGCCGGACAAACGTCTAACAGCGGCAACAACAACAATAGGTAGATTTAAATGCCGGCAAAATATACATAATGCAAATATAGAAGTTATATTTAGTCTACAAAAATAATAGACTAATATTTGTTTATTCGCAGATAAAACGGAAACTTGCATTGCTTTTTAATAAAACCAGTATTTTTATCGGATGAGCTTTTTAAAGAAAACTATTGGCCTGGCAGGAATAATGTATTTGCTGGCAGCCTGCGGTAATAATGATAAAAAACAGCAGGAGGCTTCAAAAGATGCTGCTCACTCCTGTATGAAAACGCCTGCCCGCTTCGGTACTTCAGATTCTTCAGGTGTTAGTTTTGGAGGCGATACCTCGCTGACGGGGATGGTACTGATACCGGGAGGAGTATTTGATATGGGCGGTGACAATAGCCAGGCAAGTGAAGATGAATATCCCAAGCACAAGGTACAGGTGGATGCTTTTTATATGGACGTAACCGAAGTGACCAACGCGCAGTTTAAAAAATTTATAGATGCCACCGGCTATGTAACCACAGCGGAACGTAAGCCGGATTGGGAAGAGATAAAAGCTACTTTACCACCCGGCACCCCGCGGCCGCCTGACAGTGTATTGGTTGCCGCATCGCTCGTATTTCACCAGTCGGGCGGGCCGGTTGATTTAAACAATTACAACCAGTGGTGGAGTTGGGTAAAAGGGGCCGGCTGGAGACACCCTCAGGGACCAGGCAGTAGTATTGAAGGGAAAGAAAATTATCCGGTAGTGCATGTAAGCTGGGACGATGCACAGGCCTATTGCAAGTGGGCCGGTAAAAGGCTTCCCACTGAAGCAGAGTGGGAATTTGCGGCAAGAGGCGGCTTAATTAATAATATCTATCCCTGGGGAAACGAACATATAAGCCAGGAGCACCCAAAGCTAACAGCTGGGAGGGCAAATTTCCCTACCTGAATGAAAAAAAAGATGGCTATATAACCGCAGCGCCTGTTAAGTCTTTTGCTGCTAATGGTTATGGATTGTACGATATGGCGGGTAATGTTTGGGAATGGTGCAGTGATTGGTATCATCATGATTATTACCAGCAGCTGGAAGGCAAATTAACGGTGAACCCGCAGGGGCCTGATAAATCCTATGATCCGCAGGAGCCCTATAATGCCAAGCGCAGTTTGCGGGGTGGCAGCTTTTTATGTAACGATTCTTATTGCAGTGGCTACCGGGTAGCCCGCCGTATGAAAAGCAGTCCTGATACTGGATTGGAGCATACCGGTTTCAGATGTGTAAGAGATAGAAAGTAGGGGTGCAGTAGTCGCTCAAGGCTCTATGGTACTGCGTAAAGTTCTGAAATAACCGGCTGCCTGTAACATACGGCTGCCATACCAGCTAAAGATCTCTCCATCTACGGGTATTACTTTAGAAGAAGCAAGCTGCTCTTGTAACGTAGTTACATCCTGGTCTTTAAAAGGGTAGGGTTCGCTGGAAAGCAATACATATTGTGGCCGCATTTCCTGTAATTGTTGTATCGTTATTTCAGGATAACGGGTTTGGTTAGCTGCTATATTCCTGAGGCCCGCCTTTTGCATCATAGAATGGATAAATGTGTCGCCTCCGACAGTCATCCACGGATCTTTCCAGATTAGGTAAGCTGCTGTTGACAACTCATATTGATCCTGTTGATCGAACCGGTGCTTTATTAAAGCAATAAGCGCTTGCGCTGAACTTGTTTTTCCGGTAAAGGCACCAACGGTATCAATCATTTGCAGGGCATCTTCAAAACTGCTGACGTCAGTAAGCAATATTTCGCTGAACGTAGATAGAAGTTCCACCTGCTCTTTAACATTTTCTTCCTTACTGGCAATGATCAATGTTGGATGAAGCGCTTTAACCGTATCGGCATGTACATTCTTTGTGCCTCCTACCCTGGTTTTAGTGCGATGCCACAGTTGGGGATGAACACAAAATTTAGTGATGCCTACGGTTTCATCCTGCAGGCCCAAATAATGTAAAAGCTCGGTGATAGAAGGAACAAGAGACACAATGCGCATGGCGCAAAGTTATTTGGTAGCTGAGTATATACAGCACATGCCAAAGGTGAGCGCTTTATAATTCGTATTCTTAAAGCCTACTTTGTCCAGTATTGCTGTAAAATCTTTTCTTTCAGGAAAAGCTTTAGCCGATTTATTCAGGTATTGGTAAGCCTTTTTGTCTTGTTTAAAAGCTTTGGCAATCTGAGGGGCTACCAGGCTCATATAAAACTGGTAGAGATTATTGATAAAAGCCGGGCGTGGTCTCGAAAATTCAATAATACATAACTGTCCTCCCGGCTTTAAAACCCGGTGCATTTCAGAAAGTCCTTTTTCAAGATTTTCAAAATTGCGAACGCCAAAAGCTGCCATGGTTGCATCGAAGCTGTTATCGTTAAAATGAAGATTTTCAGAGTCTCCCTTTTCCAGTTGTATCTGGTTGGTTAACCCCAGCTTTTCTATTTTTTACGGCCTTCTGCCAGCATCTGCGTAGAAATATCCACGCCTACTACCTGTTTGGGGTGCAACATTTTGGCAGCCCTGATAGCCATATCCCCGGTGCCCGTAGCAATATCCAGTATATATTGAGGCTGCTTTTTCCCCAACGAATTAATGGCTTTTTTACGCCAGCTTACATCTGTACGGGCAGACAAAAACGATTCATGAAATCGTATTTCCCTGCTATTTTGTCAAACATTTCTGCAACCTGCTCTTTTTTGTCTTGTCAGATTCGCTGAACGGTATAATGTGATCGTGGGGTTGTGCCGGCATGGGCGCAAAGATAAGCGTTGGTAGCCTAAACTGGGAATCTTTACCCTGCGGTGAAAATTTAAATTCATGAGAGTTTAACCTGGCTACATCGTAATTTTTTTAGCGGAAATGCGTATAGCCGAGGCCTTTATGATATCTTAGTAGCGTAATTTTGGTTGCCGATGAAGGATTTTTTTAATAATATAGAACTGGACGAACTTTCTTCCACCCCTAAGTACCTGCAACTTGCACAATCTGTTATTAAAGCTATTGCGTTGGGCAAAATCAAGCATGATGAAGTAATGCCCTCTATTAACGAAATGAGCTTTGAATTTGATATTTCAAGAGATACTGCGGAAAAATCATATAAATATCTCAAAAAGCTGGGTGTGCTGGGATCGGTACCCGGCAAGGGGTATTATGTAAAAACCACCAATGTTAAAAACGACATTAAAGTGTTTTTGCTATTCAATAAGCTCAGTTCCCACAAAAAAATCATCTATGACTCTTTTGTCAAAACCCTGGGAGATAATGCCGTTATCGACTTTTATATTTACAATAACGATTTTAATTTTTTCAAGCGGCTTTTAACGAACGCCGGAAGACATTATTCACATTTCGTAATTATTGCCCATTTCCTGGAAAGCGGTGAAAATGCTTATGAAATCTTAAATACGATCCCGAAAGAAAAGCTCATTCTCCTGGATAAGCTGGTGCCTGGAGTAAGCGGTGACTTCAGCGCGGTATATGAAAATTTTGAAAGCGATATTTACGGAGCGCTTGAAGATGCTGTAGGCAGTCTCAAAAATATGAAACACTGAAAATTATTGTGCCCTCTTATACTTATTTCCCTGATGAGATCACAAAAGGCTTTAAGAGATTTTGCCATGAATATGCATTTTCGGCCGCAGTGGTCAATGATATCGCGAAAGAAGATGTAGAAAAAGGCACTGCCTATATCAGCCTGATGGAAGACGACCTGGTAACGCTGATCGAAAAAATAAAAGACTCTAAACTGAAGATAGGTAAAGATATAGGCGTTATCAGTTACAATGAAACACCATTGAAGAAGCTGATATTACAGGGCATTACAACGTTCTCTACCGATTTTGAGGAGATGGGCCGGCAGGCTGCTTCGTTGATTTTGGAGGGCGAACGAAAAAAATAGAAATACCCTTTCATTTAAAACTAAGACCATCACTTTAACTATTTGATACGGCCTCACTGGAGGCATGCACGGTCGTCGATAGCTACATCAATTATTCATTACTGATTACTCGTTGCTGATTATTCTTAATTTCATCTGCTATATTCTACATTTGCATTTATATGCAGATTATTTCAGCTTCTTATATTAAAAGCAGCGCCAACTATACACAATGTCCTCCGGCTGATAAGGCAGAGTATGCTTTTATCGGGAGAAGTAATGTAGGCAAGTCTTCTTTGATCAATATGTTGTGTAATATGAAAGGCCTTGCCAAAACTTCGGCAGCGCCCGGCAAAACACAACTGATCAATCATTTTATTATCAACGATGTGGCTAAAGGTAATGTGAAGGCTAAAATAGGAAAGAGCTGGTACCTGGTAGATCTGCCGGGATATGGCTATGCAAAAGTATCGCAAAAGCAGCGCAAAAGCTGGACTTCCATGATAGAAGATTATATATTAAAGCGCGCCAATCTTGGTAACCTGTTTGTTTTAATCGATAGTCGCCACGAACCTCAGAAAATTGACCTTGAATTTGTAAATCAGCTGGGAGAATGGCAGGTGCCTTTCGCAATTGTATTTACCAAAGCGGATAAAAACAAGCCCGGGGCAACAGTTAACAATGTGCAGAAATTTATCGAAACTTTAAAAGACACCTGGTCCGATTTACCTTCTTATTTTGTTACTTCGGCCACCCGTGGCGATGGGAGAGAAGAGCTGCTGTCATTTATTCATGAGTTAAACAAAGAGTTTACGGCGCTTCAGGGTAAATGATCCGATAATTCTATTAAGTATTAATTTTGAACATCTCCGTTTTCCAAAGTGAACCCAATGAAGTTGCATTTTAAACTGTTTGTTGTTATTGCCCTGCTTTTTGCCGCCTGTGTAAAAAATAAGCCATTCTTACCAGCTTATTCGGTACCGCCCGTATTTAACCAGGAGAATAATGATTCTTCTGCGCTGGCACGCGTTATTATGGTGCATGGATTGTATAACTATCTTTCCGGTTCGGTGAACGCGCGTATAGACACAGCAATTGTAGATTCCTGTGGCTTAACCGCGGCAGGCAGTTTACGGCGACGATGGTACCCGATTTTGTTTATTCGGAAACAATGCTGAATAATATGATCAGGGTTAACCTGACTAACACCGGTGATGCAGATTCGCTGAAAAGCCTGGCCGATTCGGTGGCGGTTCTCAGCCGGTTTTATGGAGTAACGGCCGGTAACGGAACTGCCGGCGTTGGCACACAAACTATACCGGTGGCAAGGAAACGCCTTTTTAATGAAAATGGCATGGAGGTACAGGAAGTGTGGTATTATAGTATGTTGGGCTCCAATTTTATGCGAAATGCTTTCAGTAACCTGGTAGGGCCTGGTCAAAACGTTACCCTGGGCTGGGATCTTGCATATAATTATATGGGCTTTCCTGTCAGTTACGACCCCGAGCTGGATTATTACTCAGGATCTCCCAGAAGTAACAGGCCATTAGGTATCGCTGCACTTTTTGCCGGAGTTAAAAATCTGAACGCCGGGGTAAAAATATATGAAGAATTCAGGCGTGCAAAGGCAGCTGCTATTGCCGGTGATGGCCGTGTTAATGCCAGTTCCATAGCTGTTATAAGAGGGTATACCGAGCTTACTTTAGCGCAATCGGCCTTGTTTGCTTTGGACAGTGTGAAACAAATTAGCGACCCGGTCGCGAAATTGCACTATTTGTCCAAAGCCCATGGTTTAATACGGGCACTGAAGGAACGGAGTCCCGGCAGCCCTTTAACCGACGCAACCTATTTGCGGCTAAGAGAAATAATGAAAACCAATTTTTATACGTTAACCCAGGATGCCTCTTACGCCAGTATTAATGAAATGACCCATTTGCTGGTTACCGCCTATAACGGCCAATAACTACAGCTTTTCAAGCAGGTCTACTACTTTTTCCCTTTTAAGAATAAGGTACCCCAGCCGGTCTTTACTAATGCCTTCTTTTAGCTGGTAGCTGAAGGAAAGGGCATCTTCAGTTACCGTGGTTTCAAAATGACGGAATGCAATGGTGGGTAAACCCTGTAGTTCGTCGCCTATTTCGTACAGGTGTGTAGAAAGGATAAACAAGGAGGTTTGTACTTTGATCAAGCCCTTAATAACTGCCAGGAGCACCGCATCGCGTCTTCAACGTTAGTGCCTTTAAACAATTCATCAATTAATACCAGCCATTTCTTCCGTCGCTGATTTTTAGCACCGTGTTTTTAATACGCTGCACCTCGTTAAAGAAAAAGCTTTCGCCTTTGGCAATATTGTCCACCACGTTAATATTGCTGATCAGCCCGTCAAACATAGTTAGCCGCATGCCTGAAGCGGGCACCCCCATGCCTATATGCGCCAAAAAAACAGAGGCGCCTACCGATTTGATAAGAGTGCTTTTGCCTGCCATATTAGCCCCGGTGAGGAAAAGAAAATTATGCTCCGGGCTCATTTGTAAATGATAGGGAACCGGGTTATGCAATAGCAGGTGATACAGTCCTTTGGCCTCTATAAAGGGTTTGTCGCTCTCGATAAATTCAGGGAAATGGAGATCGTATTTTTTTTACGGCAAAGGCCATGGAGTACCATGCGTCCAGTCTGCTGTAGATATCAATCAGTTCCTGTACAGCAGATTTATAATTGCCTCTTACACTTGCTGCAAAGTACAGGTTCTTATGTTGAGGATAACCTCGTCTGCTTCAATGGCGGCCATTTGTTTAAAAGGCTCCACAACGTTCAGCAGGTGAGCCATCCGGTCAATATAAATTTTAAAATTTGCCGGCATGTCTACATGGGCCAGGATCGTTTCAATTTTCTTTAATCCTCTGAAAAAATCAGTAAAATGTTTTATCGAAAATTTGGCCATCGAGTAATCGGCGCTATGCAGCAAACGATACATAAAGGCGTCAACTGCAGATGGGTTGTTGCCAATGGTGTCTAACGCGTAATCGAGAAATTTTACCATTACCAGCACGGTACCGTTTGAAATTTCCTGGGGCCAGTGGTCTACCTGCTCAATCAGCTTTTTTAATATATTCTGTGTACCGATAATTTTCCTGATATCGTTAAACGGGCTGGAAAAAAATGCCTTAGCCATTCTTTACCGCCCTCTGTTCTTGTAAAGTTCAGCTTATGGAAGATAGAATAACTTTCTTCTGTATGAAATATGGAAATGTCATTAAAGGAAATATCGTCTATCTGCATGGTAGTTGTTTGATGTTTGAGGCTCTTTTACCAGTTAAACCCCGTTTTAATGTTGAACTTTAAACATAAGAACGGAAATTATCTTTCAAATAGTAAGCGCTCTCCTTTCTTAGACTCATCCCACCGGCCATTTCCATAAACTAAATGTCCGTTTACAAAAGTATGCGTAATGCTGGCCGGGAAATTAAAAGGGGTTCCGTTTTCGCCTGCCTGCTCAAAAGGGCTCCAGCCACATTTATAAAGAATATTTTCTTTGCTAACGGTAAAAGGAGCATTAAGATCCGCAACTACCAGGTCGGCAAAATAGCCTTCCCTTATATAGCCTCTTTCTTTGATAGAAAAGCAGTCTGCCACCGCATGGCTCATTTTTTCAACAATTTTTTCGAGTGAAATTTTACCCAGGCTATTGTAATAAAGCATTAGCGGCAAGGCGTGCTGCACTAAAGGCAGGCCGGCATGGGCTTTTAAATAAGGTTCATTTTTTTCTTCGAGAGTATGAGGGGCATGGTCGGTAGCAACTACATCCAGCCTGTCATCCAGCAAAGCTTTCCATAAAGCCTCTTTATTATGGGAAGCTTTAATAGCAGGATTGCACTTGATAAAGTTACCCTGGCGTTCATAATCATCTGCTGTAAAATGCAGGTGGTGCACGCAAACTTCTGCAGTAATGCGTTTGTCTTTTAGGGGCACCATATTGGTGAACAGCTGCAACTCTCTTTCGGTAGTGATATGTAAAATGTGTAACCTCGCATCGTGTTTTTGGCCAGTTGAATAGCATAGAACGATGACTCAAAGCAGGCTTCTTCATTCCTGATAACAGGGTGGTCTGCTGCAGTTAGCTCCCGGTTTTCATCCAACGCTTTTTGCAGGTTGGCTTTGATGATTTTTTCGTCTTCGCAATGGGTGGCTATCAGCATTTCACTTTCGCCAAAGATTCTGTTCAGCACCAGCGGATTATCTACCAGGAGATTGCCGGTGCTGCTGCCCATAAACATTTTAATACCACATATACGGTCTTTGAATTTATTGGCAGCTAAAGTGTCGTCGGCATTCATATTACTGGTGCCTATATAAAAGGAGTAGTTGGCTAACGAGGTCTGGGCTGCAATATTATATTTATCTTCCAGCAAATCCAGCGTGAATGCAGGCGGCACGGTATTGGGCATTTCCATAAAGCTGGTTACTCCCCGGCAACCGCCGCTTTGCTTTCTGTGTAAATATTGGCTTTATGGGTTAGGCCCGGTTCCCTGAAATGTACCTGGTCGTCTATTGCACCTGGTAAGAGATGCTTGCCCTCGCCATTTATTTCAATAGCGTTGGCATTTATACCAATTTGGTTATCAATCCTCTCAATGCGTCCGTTATTAATTAATACGTCCTTCGTTTCGGTTTTCCCCTCATTTACTACCTGAATGTTTTTAAAAAGATATATTTGCATGGTTTTTGTTTTTGTGCCCGGTGTTTTACTTGTTACCATTAAAAGGTAATACTGCTAATGGCAACAGTTGCATTCAGCTTTAACTGACGGATGTATAAAAGTTCTATAGTTGATAGCGCTTTTTTAAAAGTGCACCAGAAACAGATGAAGTCAATACCACCGGGTCATCAATAAAAATACTTTAATTAACCTTATCAATAAACTATGCAATTTAAGAAATACCTGCCTTTGCTAGCAGTTGTTTTATTACCACTTTTTGCTGCATCGCAATCTACCTATTTGCCAAGGGGAGATAAACAGGAAATCTTGCTGGACCGGCTGGAGATTAAGGCTCAAAAAGACCCCCTGCTGAATTTAAGTAAGACCAAACCTTATAGCCGGGAATTTTATGTACCTGCTATAAAGCACTATCTGAACGTAGATTCTGCCCTGGATGCAAAACTTACCAACGTAGATAAGTATTATTTAAGAAGCGCGTTGGCCAATAATATTGAATGGTTACCCGAAGAAGAGCGGGATGCATACATGAGTAAAAAGCTGGTGGGTAATACTTTTTATCAATACCCGGCAGGATTGTATGAAACGCATAGTAAGGACTTCGACCTTACCGTTAACCCGGTTTTGAACATTGGCTTTATGAAAGAAAATGGTAATGATCAGCGTCTTTTTTACAACACCAGGAATTGCCATACGTGGGCGTATTGCCAATAAAATAGGTTTTTATACAACTCTTACGGATAACCAGGAGCGCTATCCCACCTATGTGCAGGACTGGATGAAGGAGCGCACTGCGGTGCCCGGTGCTGGTTTTTATAAAGATTTTAAAGCCGCTGGTGGCCGGGACTTTTTGATGCGCGCGGATACATCACAGTAGGCGCAACCAAATACGTAGATATAACTTTTGGTTATGATAAAAATTTTATTGGTAACGGACAACGCAGCTTGTTTTTAAGTGATTTCGGAAACAATAACCTGTTTTTAAGGCTCAATACCCGTATCTGGAAATTCAATTACCAGAACCTTTTTATGGAGCTTACCAACGCTTATCAAAGTAACCCTGGGGACGATCTATTAGGAAAGAAGTATGCGGCTATGCATCATTTGGATATTAATTTGACCAAATGGTTGAATGTAGGGGTGTTTGAAGGGGTTGTATTTGGCCGCACCAATCGTTTTGAGTTGGGATATCTCGTGCCGGTTATCTTTTACAGATCGGTAGAGCGTGACCAGGGAAGCCCGGATAACGCAGTAGTGGGAATGGATTTTAAAGCCAATATAGCCCGGACGGCGCAGGTTTACGGACAATTGCTGTTTGATGAATTTAAACTGTCTGAATTAACGGGCGGCAATAACTGGTGGGCCAATAAATTTGGCTACCAGCTGGGCGCTAAATATATCGATGCATTTACCGTGAAAAATTTAGACTTGCAGCTGGAGTTGAACCGGGTAAGACCCTATACCTATTCGCATTACGACTCTGTTGCTAACTATACCCACTATAATCAGCCCCTGGCACATCCATTAATGGCCAATTTTAATGAATGGATTGGTGTTGCCCGCTACAGGCCTGCGCCCAAATGGATGATCGAAGGGCGTGCTATGTATTATATGCAGGGGCTTGATAGTAACCGCACGGTTAATTTTGGTAGCAATATATTTTTACCCAGCACTACGCGAACTGGCGGCGATTACGGGCATGAAGTGGGCAGCGGGTGGAAAACCAATGCAGCTATGCTAAGCCTCCTGCTATCTTACGAGTTAAAAGAAAACCTGTTTCTGGAGTTTATGGGTATGCTTCGCAAACAGCGCTATGACACTCCTCCCGCAGTAGCCACTAAAAGCAGCACTATCTTTAATTTTGGTTTACGTTGGAACATTGGCCGCCGGGACTTTTATTTTTAACAGGGCTTTAATGCCGGCTGGGCTCAATATTGCGTCTGAAGAACTGACCGTGTATTGTTCGCACACGTTACTTTGATCATCAAACAGTATCTTATTAGAGTACTTTTTTACATATCCTGCTCAGTTTACCATTGTTCTGCTTTAAGGCCGCAGCTCAGGCTCCTAATAACAGTAGCATTATCTTCTGGACGGAAGGCCGGAGGCTGCAGCTACAGGACTTTAAAGTGGTGAGTGACAGCCTGAAACCGTAGATGAAAATGTTTCAGCTTTAACGCGTACCGGCATCACTTATTATCTTACTACCGATAAAATTAACGGCAGGCCCGTCAGCATCCGCATAGTGGTAGAGGCCACGGTGCATAAGCAGAATACATTTATAAAAGAAAGGGTATTGGATTATAGCGCTTCAGTAAAGCAGAAACTGCTGATGCATGAACAAAAGCATTTCGATATTTCTGAAATATTTGCCCGCCAGGCAACACGCGATCTGCAGGCCTTAAAATTATCTGCTAATTATAGAAAAGAAATTGCCGATTTTGTGCAGGTAAAATTTAAGGCCGCCGAGTTATACCAGCGCCTTTATGACCAGGATACACAGCATGGCGAGGACTTTGCAGCACAGGAGGAGTGGGATGAAAGAATTGCAGAAGAACTCGAGGCGCTGGATGCGTATAAAAGAAAAACGGTGATAAAGAAATTATAAAGCAAAAACCGTTTGCCGGCTCATGCGCCTAATGCCTGTATCACGTCGTATTTGGTTACAATATGGTATATGCCCGCATCATCTTTGCTCATTACTGCCCCGTTTTCCTTCGTGATCAATGTTTTTAGCTTATCTACCGAAACATTAAAGTCTACCAGTGGAAATGCGGCTTCAACTACATTGGCGATTTTTTCGTTTTTAATATCAGGATTACTAAAAACTTTTTGAAACAGGCCTCCTTCCGTAATAGAGCCAACAATTTCCCCTTCTTTCGTAACAGGGATGTGTTCAATATCATATTGTTTCATTAACTCAACAGCCTCCGCAACCGGTTGGTCAGCGCTGATGGTAATCAACTTCTGCTTGCCCGATCTGCCATTAATGATGTCTTTAAAGGTTTTTACATCCAGGAATCCGCGCTCCATCATCCATTGATCGTTATATATTTTGGCCACGTACCGGCTTCCGTGATCATGCAGGATACAAACAACCAGGTCGTCCTTTGTTAAAGAGTCTTTCAATTGCATCAACCCTTTCAGGCAGCTTCCCGCACTGTAACCGCAAAACAATCCCTCTTCTTTTGCCAGCCTTCTGGCCATTACAGCACCATCCTTATCGGTAACCTGGGTGAACTCGTCAATTACATCCATTTTGTAATTTTTGGGCAGGAAGTCTTCCCAAATCCTTCACTGAAATAGGGATACACTTCGTTTTCGTCCAATTCTCCGGTTTTAAAATATTTGGTTAGTAAAGAGCCATAGGCATCCACTGCCCATATTTTAATATCAGGATTTTTTTCCTTAAGGTACATAGCTACGCCCGTAATAGTGCCGCCCGTACCCGCTGTACATACCAGGTGGGTGATCTTGCCGTCTGTTTGATTCCATATTTCCGGGCCGGTCGTTTCATAATGTGCCTGGCGGTTGGCCAGGTTATCATATTGATTCATATGATAAGAGTTAGGTACCTCCCTTGCCAGCCTCGCTGCCACGCTATAGTAACTTTGCGGGTCGTCGGGTTCTACATTGTTGGGGCATACAATTACTTCAGCGCCCATCGCTTTTAAAACATCTGCCTTTTCTTTCGATTGTTTGTCGGTAGTAACAAATATGCACTTATAGCCTTTTACAATGGCGGCAAGGGCAAGGCCCATCCCGGTATTGCCGCTGGTGCCTTCGATAATAGTTCCGCCGGGCTTCAGCTTTCCTTCTTGCTCGGCAACCTCAACCATTTTTAAAGCCATCCGGTCTTTAATGCTGTTGCCGGGATTAAAGTAGTCCACTTTTGCTAATACCGTACAGGGCAGGCTTTGGGTGATTTTATTCAACCGTATCAGTGGCGTATTGCCGATGGTTTCTAAAATATTGTTTTTAATATCCATGTTTTCAAGTTAACAGGTGTCGGAATGTTTTTATACCGCCGGTTTACTTGGCCAGCTCTTTCAGCGCCGTAAGTACCAGGGTGTCCTTTGTGTTCATTACCTGGTAAAAGCCCGAGTCGCGCCATTTAAAGCGGGCCAGTTGCGCCTCCATCCGGTGCTCTACCTTTTCTTTCTCAAACGCCGGAACCCCGAAAGGTTTACAGTATCTTTTTTACCCAGTTGGTGAACTGAGTCCACATATTTCGGGCGGGATCAAAGTTTTGGGTATAAACCTGCGGGTTAGGATAAGGGTCCAGTATTTTTTGTTATCCAGGTAGTAGTGAAAAACAAAGTCGTTAAACGAGCCGTTCAAAAACAGCATGTTGATTTCTCTTGAGTAGTTGGAGGTATCGAGTCCTACGAAAACATCCGGCATAATTCCTCCGCCACCATACACCGTGCGGCCGCCATTGGTTTTATACACTTTCCCGTTACTTATCTTGTTACTGTCTGCATAATATAGCTGGCCGGTGGCATAGCGCTCCCAAACCTCATCCATGTACACTTTCTTGCCCCTGTATAGGGTTTTTGTATGCTGCGCCCGATAGGTGTGTAATACCTCGCAACAGTTAATCTCATGGCCGAACCATCGGTTAACAGGAAAGGTTCCTGTACCAGGCCTTTTCCAAAAGTTCGGCGGCCTATGATCGTTGCACGATCCCAATCCTGCAGTGCGCCTGCGAGTATTTCGCTGGCGCTGGCGCTAATTCATCCACCAGAACGGCTAGCTTACCGGTTTCAAATATGCCCGGCCTTTTGCACCGGTATTCTGTTTTAGGGCTGTTCACCCCTGCGTGTACACAATCAGTTTATCTCCGCTCAAAAATTCATCGGCGATCTGAATGGCCTGGTCCATATAACCGCCGCCATTTCCTCTCAGGTCGAATATCAGCTGGCTCATGCCCTGTTTTTTCATGCTTTCCGCTGCTTCCATAAATTCGCGGTACGTGTTATTGGTGAACTTATCCAGCTTGATAAAGGCGGTGTTTTTATCCATCATATAGGCCGCCGAAATAGATGGCGTAGGTATATTTCCACGAATTACGGTAACAGGCAATATGTTGCCGTTTCTCATAATTTCGAGCCTGGCCGGTGAGCCTCTTTCTCCCCGTATCAGGCCTCGTATTTTAAGCGTGTTAATGGATTTTCCCGTAAGATTATTGCTGTCTACTTTTATGATCTGGTCGCCTATAAGCAAGCCCGCTTTATCGCTGGGACCTCCTTCTATAACATAAGTTATGTTAACGGTATCTCTTATCTGGCTGAACTCTACACCGATACCTTCGAAGTTGCCAGAGAGGTCTTCATTGGCTTCCTTGAGCTCTGCAGGCGGCAGGTATACCGAGTGGGGTCCAGCTCGCTCATCATTTCCTGATCGCATTCCCTTCCAGTGTATCTACTTGTACAGAATCAACATAACGGGTTCTGATGATATCCAGGGCTTCCTGCAGGGCCGTAACCCTGTCTTTTTGAATATTTTTTTATTGGGCTGGCCCGTAGCAAACCTGTATCCTATATACATACCTAAAATCATCACGGCCGAAAGGAGCAACGGTAGCCAAACCTCAAATTTTCTCTTCATCTTTATTAAAAATAAGCCTGCAAAATAGATAAAATTGTCTGAACCGTTGTTGAAGAAGCTCCTGTTTTATAACCTGGCCAGCCTGCAGGCATCCGTCTTCGGGGTATTCTATATCCATAACGCATCGGTTACAGGAATCAGATGGTATAAATCATGGTTCAGACAGGATAGATACCTATATTAGCATATTATTTTTATAAACCATCAAGCTAATGTCGAAATCTATTCTTATCGCAGATGCCGGGTCTACAAAAAAACCGAATGGAGTCTTTTACGTAACGGAAAGGTAAAGTCGGTTGAAACAGCAGGGATAAGTCCTTATTTTTTAGGAGAAGCGCAAATTGCCGAATTACTGCGCAAAGAACTGATACCTTCCTTAAAAAAAAGCGGAAATTGACCAGGTGTTTTTTTATGGAACGGGATGTTTGAGCCCTGCGAATAATAAACTCGTGCGCAATGCTATAAAAAGACTTTTACCGGCGCCGCAGTTAATGTAACCAATGATGTGGAAGGTGCGGCAATAGGGCTTTGTGGAAACAATAAAGGTATTGCCTGTATCTTGGGAACCGGCTCCAGCAGTTGCTTTTATGATGGTAAAAAATAAAAAAGAATAATCCCGGTTTAGGATATGCTTTGGGAGATGAGGGGAGTGGCGCTTACCTGGGCAAAAAAGTGCTGCAATATTATTTATACAATACGTTCGATGAAGACCTGCGTGCCAGGTTTGATGCGGCGTATGTAACCAACGCCACTGAAATACTGGAGCATGTTTACAAAAACCGTTGCCCAACCGTTACCTGGCTTCTTTTGCCCGCTTTTTAGCTGATAACCGCGGGCATTACATGATAGAGAATATCATAGAAGATGGGCTGAACGATTTCTTCTTCACCCACCTGGGCAAATATAACGAGGCCTGGAAGTATCCGATTAATTTTGTAGGAGGTATCGCTTTTGGTTTTAAGGATGTTATTAAAGAACTTTGCGCTACTTATAACTTTGAGTTAGGCAGAATTTTGCAAAAACCTATGAAAGGCCTGATCGAGTATCACAAAGAAGCGTAGTAATTGAGAAGTGTGCAAGTAAAACCTGTATCTATATGAATCAAAAAGTAACGGAACAGCCCAGCAGGTATAACGACCTGGAAAAAATGAGTATAAAGGAATTGCTGGGTTCTATTAATAAAGAAGACCAAACCGTACCCGTGGCGGTAGAAGCTGCATTACAGCAGATAGAAGGACTGGTTGACGCGATTGTTGACCGCATGCTCTCGGGCGGGCGCCTGTTTTATATAGGAGCCGGTACCAGCGGGCGGTTGGGCATACTGGATGCCAGCGAAATTCCACCTACCTATGGTATGCCCCGGGTGTAGTAATAGGAGTTATTGCCGGGGAAATAAAGCAATTACCACACCGGTAGAAAATGCGGAAGATGACGAGGAGCAGGGCTGGAATGACCTGAAGGAGCATAATGTTAGTGAAAAAGATGTGGTGGTGGGGGTTGCTGCCAGCGGTACCACCCCTTATGTAATTGGCGCATTAAGGCATTGCCAGGCCAACAATATTGTAACGGGGAGTATTTCCTGCAATCCGGATGCAGACATCAGCAAGGTGGCCGATCATCCGGTTGAGGTAATTGTAGGCCCCGAATTTGTTACAGGAAGTACCCGCATGAAAAGCGGTACCGCCCAAAAGCTGGTATTAAATATGATCTCCACTACGGTGATGATACAAATGGGCAGGGTAGAGGGCAACCGCATGGTAAATATGCAGTTAACCAATGATAAGCTCATAGATCGCGGAACCCGGATGATTATGGATCGTACCGGTATAGCAGACTATGAGAAGGCGAAGCAATTATTGCTCGAAAAAGGCAGCGTAAAGCTGGCGATAGATACAATAACAAAAGAATAACTGCAACCTAAAAAAGGAAGGCTTTAGCCTTCCTTCAAAAGAGGTATATAGAAAATTGATAATTAAGCTGCTGTAGCTGCTGCATTCAATCTTTTAGCCAGCTTGCTTTTTAAGTTAGCTGCTTTATTGCGATGAATAACGCCACGTTTAGCTAATTTATCAATCATGCTTTCAACAGAAGATAATTTAGAAGCTGCTTCGGTAGTATCCGCTGCTTTCAAATCCCTGATAGCATTACGTGTAGTTTTGCCATAGTATCTGTTTCTTTCGCGGCGTTTAGCTGCCTGACGTGCGTCTTTTTTGTAGCTTTATGATTGGCCATCTATTTCTAATTTTTGGACGGCAAAGGTAGGGAGTTTTTAAGATATGGCAATAATTTTTTTAATTTTTTCCCTCAACAACCTATACATGTATCCGGTGCCGGTTATATTTTGTTTCGATATAAAATTTCGAAAGCATCTTTTAACGCTTTCTAAGCATCTTTATTGTGACCGATAGAAATTAAATCCTAATTTCGCGGAAATATAGTTAAAGCGTCTTTTAACACTCTCGGATACGATTAAATTAAACACATTATTTATATATTAACGATTCATTTATAATGAAAGACTTTTCTTATATCACAAACTCATCACCTGCATTTATAGAAAATATGTACCATGAGTTTGTTGCTAACCCCGACAGCGTGGATACTGAGTTTCGCAAATTTTTTGAAGGATTTGATTTTGCAGTAGGTAATGGGCTGGCTGGTAAGAATGGAACTGCTGCGGCTGAAAACGGTGCTGTAAAAACTGCGGCTGGTGCGGGTAAAAACGACTGGAGAAAAGAGCTGGCGGTATACCGTCTTATTTTGGGATACCGCAATAAAGGTCATTTATTAGCCAGTACCAATCCGATTAAAAAGCGTAAAGACCGTGGCGCCAATGTAGAACTTTCATTTTATGGGCTGAGCGAGGCGGACCTGGATACAGAGTATGAGGCCGGCAATTTAATTGGCCTGGGCACTACCACGTTAAGAAATATTTTTACCCATTTGCAAAACTGGTATGCCAACCATGTAGGCGTTGAATTTAAATATATCAGCGACCAGAGGAAGATCGATTGGATCACCAACGAAATTGAAAGAAATTTTTCCAAACCCTTTCCTTTGGAGAAAAAGAAAAGGATCCTGGAAAAGCTGAACCAGGGAGTAATGTTTGAAAAGTTTTTGCATACCAAATATGTAGGGCAAAAGAGGTTTTCTTTGGAAGGCGGTGAAACAACAATTGCCGCGCTTGATGCTATTATCAATAAGGCGGCAGAATTGGATGTGAAAGAGGCGGTAATTGGTATGGCGCACCGCGGAAGATTAAATGTGCTCGCTAATATTTTAGGTAAAACCTATGAGCAGATATTTAGTGAATTTGAAGGAACGGGGAAATTAACCAAACCATGGGTAGTGGGGATGTAAAATACCACCTGGGCTTTGGTAGCGAAGTAGAAACTACCAGCGGCAATAAGATCCATTTAAAATTAATGCCCAATCCTTCTCACCTCGAAGCGGTAGACCCGGTGGTACTGGGCTTTGCCAGAAGCAGCGCTAACAATATTCATGATGAGCAGTATGATAAAGTATTGCCCATCCTGATACACGGCGATGCGGCAGTGGCCGGCCAGGGAATTGTGTATGAATTACTGCAGATGTCTAAACTGCCAGGTTACCAGGTAGGGGGTACCATTCATTTTGTAATAAACAACCAGATAGGTTTTACAACTGATTTCTCTGACGCGCGTAGTGCAGATTATTGTACTTCTTTGGCTGCAATGACGCAAAGCCCGGTGTTTCACGTAAACGGAGACGACCCCGAAGCTGTGGTTAAATGCGCCGAGATTGCTACGAGGTACAGGAGCACTTTCCACGACGATGTATTTATTGATATGGTTTGCTATCGTAAGCATGGCCATAACGAGGGCGATGATCCCAAGTTTACACAACCGGCAATGTACGCGCTGATTGATAAGCATCCGAACCCGAGGGAAATGTATGTAAAGTATTTGCTGGATAATGGCGAGGACGATGCAAAGGATCTGGCTAAAGAAATGGAAACCAAGTTCTGGGCCGATCTTCAGGACCGGCTGGACGATGTAAAGCAAAGGCCTTTACCCTACACGTACCAGGCGCCCGAGTTATTGTGGAAGCAATTAAGAAAAGCAACAGAAGAAGATTTTGATAAAAGCCCTGTAACGGCCGTTTCTGAAGAAAACTTTAAGAAGGTCTTTGATGCAATTATGACCATTCCTGAAGGATTTACTCCGTTGAAGAAGGTAGATAAGCTGCTGAAAGACAAGGTGAAACTTTTCAATGATGAATCAAAACTAGATTGGGCTACTGCAGAACTGATGGCTTTTGGCACCTTGATGGCAGATGGAGCAGACGTAAGGATGAGCGGACAGGATGTAGGACGCGGTACTTTTAGTTCCCGCCATTGTGTATTAAGAGATGAGGTGAATGATAAGCCGTATAACCGGTTGGCGAATATACCGGGTGCCGAAGGAAAGATAAGAATGTTCAACTCTTTGCTGAGCGAGAATGCGGTGTTAGGCTTTGAGTATGGCTATGCATTATCGTCTCCCAATGCTTTGGTATTATGGGAAGCGCAGTTTGGCGACTTTGTGAACGGAGCACAAACCATCATCGACCAGTTTATTACAGGCGCCGAGCAAAAATGGAATCGCATGAACGGCCTGGTAATGTTATTACCTCACGGCTATGAAGGGCAGGGGCCTGAGCATAGCAGCGCACGTATGGAGCGCTTTTTAATAGCCTGTGCAGAATTGAACATTGTGGTAACCAATATTACCACGGCTGCCAATTATTTTCATGCTTTAAGACGGCAGCTGGCCTGGCCTTTCAGGAAGCCGCTGATCAACTTTGCTCCCAAGGCTAATTTACGTCATCCCGGAACTTATTCAACCAAGAAGGAGTTTTTAACCGGATCATTCCAGGAGTTAATTGATGATAATTATGTGGTAGCGGCAGATGTTAAGAAAGTGCTTTTCTGTAGCGGTAAGGTTTATTATGATTTGCTGGAAAGGCAGCAAAAGGAAGGACGTAAAGATGTTGCAATCGTAAGACTGGAGCAGATTTATCCTTTACCGGCGAAGCAGTTAGCCGCCTTATATAATAAATATAAGAATGCGGTTTGGTATTGGGTGCAGGAAGAGCCGCTGAATATGGGTGCCGCCTCTTTCTTACAAATGAACCTCAAGCAAATCAATTATGGCATTATAGGTAGAAAGGCCAGTGCCTCTACAGCGTCTGGGTTTATGAAAGTGCATAAGGCGGAGCAGGAAGAGATCGTTAATACTGCGTTTACTATCTAACAGGTTATGAAATAAATAGTTTGAAATATCGGGCGGAATAGACATTCCGCCCTCTTATATTCAAAACTAAACATGAGATTTTTATATTAATTTTTGGTTTAACGCTTTTACTACAGCTTCCGCCACGGAGTTAACCTGCAGTTTCTCGTATATTTTTTTGATATGCGTATTTACTGTATGAATACTCAATCCGCATGCCGATGCCACCATTTTGTGGCTGAATCCTTTACCAGGTAGCCCAGCACTTCTTTTTCGCGCGGGGTGAGCGATATTTCCTGGTTATTTTCATAAAACACATTTTTCTGGAAAGCTGTCAGTACTTTTCTGGCAATTGAGGCGGTCATGGCAGCGTCGCCATTGTACACATCTTCCACTGCCTGTAATAGCTGGGCAGGTGTAGACTTTTTTAAGATATATCCCGACGCACCGGCACAAATAGAAGCAAATATTTTGTCATCGTCCTCAAATACGGTTTGCATTAACACCTGTACTTTAGGGAAGTTCATTCTAATGAGTTTCACGCCTTCAATGCCGTTTACATTAGGCATGTCTATATCCATCAACACCACATCAGGTGTGGTTTTCCGAACATCGGCAATAACATTGCTGCAGTCAAAAAAGTTCCTGCGCAATTCATTTTCGGCGAGGAGTTGATCAGCATACATAAACTGTCTCGGCGATAGGCATTGTCGTCAAAAACGGTTACTCTAATGGGTGGGGTACTCATCTTAAAATCAAAGATAACTGAAGGAAAACTAGCATTTCATCACTAATTCTGGGGATGTTTTTTCCATATATCGAAATTTAAAAGATGATAATCGATTTAAACCGGTTTTTTTGTCATTTTTACGTAATTTGCCAAACTATTCTATAAAAATCATTTGTATTTATGGCTGTTGATATTAAGGTGCCTACGGTGGGCGAGTCTATAAGTGAAGTAACGCTTTTAAAATGGGTTAAGAAAACCGGCGAGTATGTGGAAAGAGATGAGGTAATAGCTGAGCTCGAAAGTGAAAAAGCCACTTTTGAAGTAAACGCAGAGAAAGCAGGTATATTGACCACAACAGTTGCCGAAGGAGATTCTATTAATATCGGTGATGTAATCGCAAGTATCGATGACAGTGCCGCCAGGCCACAGGCAGGTACGCCAGCAGCAGATGATGATACAAAAGAAGCGGCACCTCAAAAGTCAGCAGAACCGGCGCTGGCCCGGGAGCCGTTAAAAACAACAGGAAAGGAGGTACCCGTAAAAATACCTACAGTTGGCGAATCCATCAGTGAAGTTACACTGTTGAAATGGGTAAAAAATCGGGAGAATATGTAGAGCGCGATGAAGTAGTAGCAGAGCTGGAAAGTGAAAAAGCAACATTTGAGGTAAACGCGGAACTGGCGGGTATTCTGGAAGCCTCAGTAGCAGAAGGGGATACGCTGAAAATTGGAGATATCATAGCGGTTATTAAAGAAACAACAGGTAAACCCGCTACAACTGCATCCGAAAAGCCGGCTCCGAAAGTAGAAGAGAAAAAAGTGGAAGCGCAGAAGCCTGCTGCAACAGCAGACGTAAAAGCAACGCCGGTGGCTTCGGCAATTATAGCAGATAAAAAGGTAGACCCTAAAACGGTAAAGCCGTCTGGTTTTTCGGGAAAATAATTAAAGACGATGTTTTGGCGGCTTTAGCCAGCCCTGGTAAGAAAGCGTTTGACGGCGGCGAACTTTTTACGCAACCAGCGTGCTGAAAAGATGACCAACCTACGCAAAACAATCAGCCGCAGGCTGGTTGAAGCTAAAAATACTACGGCTATGCTCACCACTTTTAACGAAGTGGATATGCAGCCGATCATGGATATTCGTGCTAAATACAAAGACAAATTCAAGGAAGCTCATGGGGTTGGTTTAGGCTTTATGAGCTTTTTTGCCAAAGCATGTGCTATAGCATTGTCTGAATGGCCTACTGTAAATGCCTATATTGATGGCGATCAGATCTTATTTCATGACTATGCCGACATCAGCATTGCGGTAAGCACCCCAGGGGCTGACCGTACCTGTGATACGCAATGTAGAAAGCCTGGGAATGGCAGACATTGAAAAGGAAGTGATTAACCTGGCTAATAAAGCAAAGAACAGTAAGCTTACCGCTGAAGATCTTACAGGCGGTACATTCACCATTACCAATGGTGGTGTGTTCGGCTCTATGTTAAGTACTCCCATTATCAATATCCCGCAAAGCGCAATACTGGGAATGCATAATATTATACAGCGCCCGGTAGCCATAAACGGACAGGTAGTAATTCGCCCGATGATGTATGTGGCATTAAGCTATGATCACCGTATTATTGATGGGCGCGAATCGGTAAGCTTCCTGGTAAGAGTGAAAGAATTATTAGAGAACCCTGCCTTACTGCTGGTTCAGAAAGACCCTGTAAAAGCATTGCTTGAATTATAAACGCTCAATAAATAAATAGTATACCCAATAGGTTCGTGTTTACCGCACGAACCATTTTTTTAACAGCGATATGAGCAAAACCGATTTTCAGCATCCTGCATTCAGGCGGTTTTATTCGCATTTAAACAGTGCGGTGGCTATCCTGCAATCATATGACGGGGTATACCGTTTGCTCATTATATAAAGAACTATTTTTCTCAGCGTAAAAAGTTTGGGAGTAAAGACCGGAAACAGATCAGCGGGCTATGCTACTGCTATTTCCGTTTAGGACGATCATATCCCCAGCTCACTACCGAGCAGAAAATAGTGATGGGCTACCTGCTTTCAAAGCCCGGCTGGCCTGATGAATGGCTGGCTTTTTCGGTAGTTTTCATTTACCCCAGGCGCCTCCTGATAACATTTTTCCTTTAGCCGCTTATGTGAGCCAGGGTATTAACGGTGATGCCTTTGTAAAATCTCACCTGGTGCAGCCAGACCTGTTCCTGCGTATAAGACCGGGATATAAAGAAGTTGTTGCCGATAAGCTGAAGGCAGCGGATATCCCGTTTATTGTAACGGATGATAGCCTGCGGCTTCCTAACAGTGTTCGGGTTGAAGATGAAATACGTTTGAACAGGGAGGCGGTAGTGCAGGATCTGAGCTCGCAAAGGGTGGGAGCCTTGTTACAGGTATATAAAGCTGTAAAGAGTGAGCCGGTACCTTCTGTCTGGGATTGCTGTGCTGCCAGCGGCGGAAAGTCTATACTTGCCCATGACATACTAGGTGAAATGGAGCTTACGGTGTCTGATATAAGATCTTCGATCCTTTTCAATTTAAAAAAAAGGTTCAGGGAAGCCCATATAAATAACTACCGGGCTTTTATTGCAGACGCTGCTAAAGCTAACCCTGGTCAGCAATTTGACTTGATCATTGCCGATGTATCCTGCTCGGGTAGCGGTACCTGGGCCCGTACTCCCGAGCAGTTACAATATTTTGAGCCAGCCCGTGTAGGAGATTTTGTAAAGCTGCAATCTGCTATAGCGGGTAATGCGGTTCAATATCTTAAAGCCGGAGGTTATTTGCTTTATATCACCTGCTCCGTATTTGAAAAAGAGAACGAAGGGCAGGTTAATCTGCTACAAATGGCAGGGCTGCAGTTAGTTGAGCAGCGGTATTTCAGGGGTATGAGGAAAAGGCAGATACCATGTTTGCAGCGCTACTGAAAACATCCTGATACAGTTTTAAAAAAGTGGCTAAAAACTGTAACTTTTGGTCAATTCTGTTATAGGATGGCGCAAGGTTATTAATAAATTTGAAGAGCGATTGCCTGTATGATTCTTTCAAATTATAAAACACTACTGGTTGTTTCCCTGTTGGCTGCCGGGGCCGGGGCAGGATATTTTTTTCTGCTGATAAGAAGGTTGACTTCAATACGGAAGTGAAACCAATTCTTAATAAAAAATGTATTAGTTGTCATGGTGGCGTTAAGCAAAGCGGGGTTTTAGCGTCCTATTCAGGGAGGAAGCGCTTGCTACAACAGAGAGTGGTAAACCGGCGATAGTGCCGGGCAAGCCTGAGGAAAGCGAGTTTATCCGACGGTTAACCATCAATGATCCGGAAGAGCGTATGCCCTATAAACACGAAGCACTTCCTGCCCATGAAATAAAGATCCTGAAAAACTGGGTAAAACAAGGCGCTGAATGGGGAAAACACTGGGCTTATATTCCGGTGAGTAAAGAAAATGTACCGGAGGGCAGTAAGGATTGGGGGCAGAATGATATTGACCGGTTTATTTACGAAAAATTGGAAGAGGAAGATCTTGCTCCGGCCGCAGAGGCGGATAAGTCTACTTTACTGAGACGTGTCAGCCTTGACTTAACCGGGTTGCCGGCTTCCGAAGCGTTGTCGGAAAAGTTTCTTAACGACCCTTCCGGTAAGGCTTACGAAAACCTGGTAGACGGCTTGCTTGCCTCACCGGCTTACGGAGAAAGATGGACCTCGCTCTGGCTGGACCTGGCTCGGTACGCAGATACCAAGGGATATGAGAAAGATGCGCATCGCTCTATCTGGCGGTATCGCGACTGGCTGATCAAGGCATTTAATGACGATAAACCTTATGACGACTTTTTAATAGAACAAATAGCAGGCGATCTTTTGCCCAATCCTACCGACGCACAATATATCGCTACCGCATTTCAACGTAATACGCTGACAAATGATGAGGGTGGTACCGATAATGAAGAGTATCGCACCGCTGCAGTGATCGACCGGGTAAATACTACCTGGGAAGCATTGATGGGAACAACCTTTGCATGTGTACAATGTCACAGCCACCCTTATGATCCGTTTAAACACGAGGACTATTACCGGTTTATGGCTTTCTTTAATAACACGAGGGATGAAGACACATTTGAGGACTTTCCGTTATTGCGTGAATATAAGCAGGACGATAGCGTGAAGTTTGAAAAATTGAAAGCATGGCTGTCTCAAAACATACAAGGTGGCGAGAAAGAGCAGATCATACGCTTTTTAAAAACCGGACAGCCCGTTATCAATTCGGTAACAACAGACGCTTTTACCAACAGTGCATTAGCGGATACCAAGTGGCTTTCGCTCCGCAATAACGGGAGCAGCCGCCTTAAGAAAATCGACCTGACGAATAAAACGGAACTTATGTTTCGCTATGCAACCGGCCTGCCTGGTGGCTTATGGCAAATTCATGCCGATTCGCTGAAAGGTCCGGTTATCGCAAGTACCCTGTTAAAGCCTACGCAGGGCTGGCAGGTAGCAACCATTGAGCTGAATGCGCCTGGTGGTGTGCACGACCTCTGGTTGACTTACAGCAATCCTGCTTTAAAGACACCTGAAGAAAACGGCGCTACATTTAGCTGGTTTTATCTCAAACAGCCGTTTCCGGGTAAAGGCCTGCCGGGTTTCGACAGCGCTTACAAATACTACAACGAGTTGATCGTTTCGGGTAATTATACCGCTACGCCGATTCTGGTTGAGAACCCCGCAGACATGTTCCGTACAACGAATATTTTCGACAGGGGAAGCTGGCTGTCTAAAGGCGATCCTGTACAGGCCGGGGTGCCCGCTGTGTTAAATGCAATGCCTGCCAGGGCTCCTAAAAACAGGTTGGGACTGGCTATGTGGCTTACAGATAAAAAAATCCGCTTACGGCAAGAACGATGATCAATCGTTTGTGGGAGCAGTTGTTTGGCTATGGTATTGCTGAAACGCTGGAAGATATGGGTACACAGGGTGTTCCGCCTACCCACAGGGAATTGTTGGATCATCTTTCATGGCGCTTTATGAATGATAACCGGTGGAGCCTGAAAAAGCAGCTAAAGGAAATGGTTATGTCTGCTACGTATCGTCAAAGCTCGGCCGTTTCAGATGCGCTGCTGGTCAGAGATCCGTTCAACAGGTTGTATGCAAGAGGACCCCGGGTACGCTTGTCTGCCGAGCAACTGCGCGACCAGGCATTGGCTGTAAGCAATGTATTAAGTAATAAAATGTATGGGCAAAGTGTAATGCCTTATCAACCGGCTGGCATATGGAGATCACCGTATAATGGTGCAGACTGGAAACAAAGTGAAGGAGAGGATCAATATCGTCGCGCCGTATACACTTACTGGAAACGCACGGCGCCTTATCCGTCGATGATTGGGTTTGATGCTGCCATGCGCGATGTGTGCCTGCCCCGCCGCATCCGCACCAACACTCCTTTACAGGCTTTAAGTACCTTAAATGACTCAGCCTATTTAGATATGGCCCGGCATTTTGCTAAAAGAATGAGGGAATCAGCTAGCGGCAATGTCCAAAAGCAAATTGAAAAGGGCTATGGGTATATGATGTATAAAAGTATCCATCCTGCCAAGCTGAATATTCTACTCAATTTATACCAGAAATCTCTAAAAACATTCGCCGCCAGCAAAACAGAAACGGCTGCGTTAGTAGGAGATAGCACGGCCACCGGTGCAGAACCCGAAGCGGCAGCCATGATAGTGGTAGCCAATGCCATGTTAAACCTCGACGAATGGCTGACGAAGAGCTAGGGAACGGTGGGGATAGATGCTGATATCTTGTTATTTCATCAAAGTACCGCGTATATGACCCGAGACGAATTACATAATGACCGGCTTAAAGGAGAAGCTACCAGGGCGCAGCTGCAAATGCATACGCGGCGGCACTTTTTAAAAGAAAGTGCATTTGGTTTGGGTGCCCTGGCCTTTGGCTCTTTACTGGGTGGCTGCGGCAAAGGAAAAGCTTCTGCTTCTTCCAATAGTCTTTTGATCCGGTAAACCCATTAGCTCCGAAAGCGCCTATGTTCCCGGGAAAAGCAAGGTCGGTTATATATATTCATATGGCCGGCGCTCCGTCGCAATTAGAGCTTTTCAGCTATAAACCTGAGCTGGCTAAACTCGACGGGCTAGACTGTCCGCCTTCCCTGCTGGAAGGTAAAAAATTGCGTTCATAAGAGGAGTGCCCAAAATGTTAGGACCGCAGGCGCAGTTCAGGCAGCACGGCGAAAGTGGCCTGTGGCTTTCTGATAATTTACCCCATCTTTCCACTGTTGTAGACGAGATTGCTTTTATTAATACAGTAACAACCGACCAGTTTAATCATGCCCCGCACAATTGCTGATGAATACGGGTTCTGCGCGAAGTGGCCGTCCCAGCATCGGATCATGGATCACGTATGGGTTAGGAACAGAAAATAAAAACCTGCCAGGTTTCGTAGTGCTTACTTCAGGGGGCATAACCCGGATGGAGGGAAAAGCCTTTGGGGAAGCGGGTTTTTACCCAGTGTATACCAGGGTGTGCAGTGCCGCAGCGAGGGCGACCCGGTGTTGTTTATTTCTGACCCCGATGGTATGAGCCGGGATATGCGCAAGGCTTCGATCGACGCTATTAACCAGGTGAATCGCGAAGAATATAAAGCTTATAATGATCCTGAAATACTGAGCCGTATTGCACAATATGAAATGGCCTATAAAATGCAGATATCAGTACCCGAAGTAATGAACATTAATGACGAGCCGGGCTATATACATGAAATGTACGGAACCAGGCCCGGAGAAGCCTGCTTTGCCAATAACGTGTTGCTGGCCCGCAAGCTGGTGGAAAAGGGCGTTCGTTTTGTTCAGCTGTTTGACTGGGGCTGGGATGCGCATGGCGACTCAGCAGGCAATGCAGTAGATATCGGCCTGGTGAATAAATGCAGGCAGGTAGACAAGCCGGTTACCGCATTACTGCTGGATTTAAAACAAAGGGGCTTTTAGAAGAGACGCTGGTGGTATGGGGTGCTGAATTCGGGCGCACGCCCATGCAGGAAAACCGGGATGGTAAAACGATGGCATTTAAAGGACGCGATCATCATGGTGATGCATTTACTATATGGATGGCGGGCGGTGGTATTAAGGGGAACCAGCTATGGCGAAACTGACGAAATAGGGTATGGCATTGTCAGCGGTAAAACCGAGGCTTTCGATATACAGGCTACTATACTCAACCAGCTTGGTTTTAACCACGAAGAGTTTACCTACGAATTTCAGGGACGACCATTCCGTCTTACCGATGTGGGGGTAAGGTGATCAACGATATACTGGCATGAGTAACCGGCAAAGAAGTAATGATAACAGGTAAATAATACCATAAGAAAAATATGAAACAAAGCAGAAGACGTTTTATCCGCACTTCAGCAGCTGGCTCAGCTGCTTTATTATTGGCATCCATGGAAACTTTCGCTATGCGGCAGGCTCCTGATACGATATCCGGCAGCGGGTGGGGTATAAAAATAATGGCTACAAACTGGGGTATAGAAGGTTCAATGGATGCTTTTTGTAAAAGGGCGAAAGAGGCAGGATATGATGGCATAGAACTATGGTGGACTGATGATACAAGAAAGCAGCAGGATATATTTGATGCGTTGAAAAAATATGACCTGGAAATCGGGTTTTTGTGTGGTGGTTCGCAGGCCGATCCGGTGGCGCATTTGGATACTTTTAAGAAAATGGTAGATGCAGCCACCAGCCAGCGTAATAAGAAGCCATTGTATATCAATAATCATTCGGGAAAAGATTATTTCAGTTTTGAAGATAATGCAAGGTTCATAGAGTATACCACTGCACTGGCGCAGCAAACGGGTATCAGGTTCTGCCACGAAACGCACCGCGGGCGGATGTTGTACGCAGCGCCCATAGCCAGAACATTTATGGAAAAATACCCGTCTTTGCAACTAACACTGGATATATCGCATTGGTGCTGTGTACATGAGAGCCTCCTGTCGGATCAGGAGGAAACGGTAAATATGGCGCTTGACCGGGTAGGGCATATTCATGCACGTATAGGGCATCCGCAAGGGCCGCAGGTTAATGATCCTAAAGCGCCGGAATGGGAAAATGCTGTTAAAGCTCATTTCGCGTGGTGGGACAAAGTTGTGGAGCGGAAGCGAAAAGAGGGCACAGTGATTACCTTCCTTACAGAGTTTGGTCCGCCTGACTATATGCCTACCATGCCCTTTACCAGAAAGCCGCTGGCCGATCTGTGGCAGGTGAATGTGGGAATGATGCAACTGATTAAAAAGCGTTATACCTGACAATAAAGATTAGCTACTGCAAATGTTAAGAATACTGGTTGTTTTAAATACAGTAACAGAACTGGGCGGACGCATGCATCCGGTGGTGGTGCACCTGCCGATAGGTATATTAATGCTGGTTGGCCTGTATTACCTGCTGGTGCCGGCAGAGAAGAGGCAGTCGCAATATAGTTTTATAAATGTAGCGCTGTTTTCCGGCATGCTCACGGCTATTGCTGCCTGTATATCCGGGCTGTTATTGTCCCGCAGCGGTGATTATGATGATGCTACGGTTGCCCCGCATCAATGGATGGGCATTATTACAGCACTGTTTGCTGTTGCCTGTTATGTAATGCATAAACAACAAGTAAAATTCGCTAAGTGGGGATGATAATATTGGTAGCTTGTATTACCATTGCCGGTCACCTGGGCGGTTCTATTACCCATGGTGCCGATTATTTGACAGCCCCACTGCAAAGTTCTGCGGTTACAGCACGTAAGCCGATTGCCAATGTACAGGAAGCTATAGTGTATACCGATATTATAGAACCGATACTGTCGGCTAAATGTTACAGCTGCCACGGTTCGGGCAAGCAAAAAGAAAGCTACGGTTAGATGAACCTTCTTTTTTTTAAAAGGAGGAAAGGGCGGGGCAGCCCTGAGCTGGGGCGATGCCGGAAAAAGTAGGTTAATAGAACGTATTCTGTTACCCGGCAGCGATGAAGAGCATATGCCTCCAAAGGAGAAGCCTCAGTTAACAAGGGGAGAGATAGACTTGCTGCATTGGTGGATAAACAGCGGGGCGGGGTTCGATAAAAAGTAAGCCAATCTGTGGTTGCTGATAAGGTAAAGGCAACACTGGCTGCTTTACAAAGCGGCGCGCAACAAGCTGAGGTTGGCCAGGTGATGATCCCTGAGCAGGAAGTAGCCGAAGCAGATGAAAAAGTAGTACAGGCGCTTCGCTCAAAAGGTGCGGTGGTCATACCGGTAGCTGCGGGAACAAATTACCTATCGGTAAATTTTGTGGTGCAGATAAGGTAACCGCACAGGAACTGCATTTATTGGAGTCTCTGAAAGAACAGTTAGTATGGCTTAAAGTGGGGCATGCCCGTATTACCGATCCCGACATGGTGATCATTGGTAAACTAACTAACCTGCGAAAACTTTACCTGGAAGGCAACCCGGTAACGGATGCGGGCATAGCGCATCTGAAATCCCTGAAGCAATTACAATACATCAATTTGTCGGGTACCCGCATATCGCCGGCGGACCTTCGCAGCTGGCGGGCTTAACCATGCTTAAAAACCTCTACCTGTATAATATAAGTGGCGCCCGGTTCGATCTTACGACGCTGAGAAAAGTACTGCCTAGAGCCAAGATAGACACGGGTGGATATAAAGTTCCGATACTGGAAAGTGATACTACTGTTTTGAAGGGTTTGGCCGAAATGTGAATTTTAAGAAATGCCGGCTATGTTTTTATAATATCAACAGTTAGGGGTTTGGTAATGTAGGCTTTGATTTGTGGGTAAGAAGCTGTTTTGTTCTTGTCTTCCTGGGCTATGGAAGAACTAACCGTGTATACGCTGATGTTCTGCGTTTCTTCTGCAGGAAGCTTTACGAATTCTTCCATAAATCCCCATCCGTTCATTATCGGCATCTCAATATCCAGCAGGATGATCTCCGGCACCGGCTTTGCTTTGGTTTCAATTGTTGCTCTCAAAAGCTCAATGGCTTCCAGTCCGTTTTCTGCAAAGGTTACTTCAAAAAAATCACCACTCCTTTCAAATAGCTTCCTGGCTATTAACTTAAAAACAGGGTCATCATCTACCACAAGTACATTCTTTCGGTTTGTCATTTAAAATAAATTTTAAAAGTGGTCCCTACATTTACAATGCTGTCCACAGTAATTCTTCCTCCCATAGCCTCAATTTGTCTTTTAGTTATATACAGGCCTACGCCTTTGGCATCGGGGTTGTGTGTAAAAGTTTTAAACAGGCCAAATAATTTGTGACCATTCTTTTCCAAATCTATACCTATGCCATTATCATTTACAGTAAGAATTTTTTCTGAATTCTCTTCGTTATAAGTAATGCTCACTACAGGGCAAACATTCTGTTTAGAATATTTAAGGCTATTCGAAATCAAATTTAACAAAATACTTTCTATATAAGCTCTATTATGATATATAGTTATGTCTTTCGAAATATTATTAAGTATAACGGCTTCTTTTTGACGGATCTTATCACTTAGCACATGTACTGTTTTATCTATTGCATCCCTCAGTTTAACCTGTTGCCGCACTACGTCAACGTCAGAATTGATGGTAACTACATCATTGAGTGCGTCGATGCTGCTGCCTAAAATTTTCACCACCTTATGCAAGTAAACAATCAGCTCGTTTTTCTCCGCCATGTCTTTTGATGACAGGATCAGATCAGTTAATGACTGTATATTGCTTGCATGCGATCTTAAATTATGAGAAACTATATAAGAAAAATCAAGAAGCCGCTTGTTCTGGTGGTTCAGTTTTTCGAGCGATTTGCTAAGTTCTTCCTTTGACTTTTTTAAATCTGTGATATCTACGGTCGTTAATATGATCTGGTCATAGTTTTCTTCGTATCCGGGAATAACCTGCCAGGAAAGAATGCAGGTCCTCATTTCTCCCTCGGCGTCATAAAACAGGCTTTGAGATTTAAATTGATGCTGGCCGGTACAAATCGCAGCCAATATATTTTTAGTAGTATTAAGGTTGCTTTCGTGTACTAATGTTTGAGGAAAGTATTCAAATAATTCTTCTTTACTGCTAAATTTATATTGCCTGAAACATTCGTCGTTAATAGACTTTATCTTCACCAGGCTGGCATACGAATAGAGGGCATTAGGTTGTTTGGTAAAATATTCAATTACTTCCTCCTCACTTTTGCCCATCATACCATTTTTTCTCAGCAGCGCCACTACGTCAGAAAAGTCTTCTTCCCACAATGCTACCGGCGATTCATCAAACAGGTGTCGGTATTTTTTTTTTTTGAGTGCCTCAGCTTTCGTTCGGCGGCAAGTTTTTCGGTAATATCTTCGGCTATAACCACGTATTTACCGTTCTGGTCAGATAATGCTGGTAGCGCAAATAATTTGTAATGTGCCCATATCTCATCACCTTGTTTGGTGATATGTTTATAGTTGCCCGACAACTGCCCCATGTTTCCTTCTTTGATTTCATCGATCTTTGCCAGCATATCCGAAAATACTTCCTGCGTAGTAACCAACGGCTCATCGTCTTGCGGGAATATACCTCTTTCCAGTCCGAAGATTCGCCTGAAGGTTGCATTAGTACTGTAAAATTTCTGGGTGTCGTCGCTGATGAGTGCAAAGCCAATTGGAGCGTTATCAAAAATAGCTTTAAACTCCTTTTGTGCTTCAGCAATTTGCTGGTCCTTTTGAAACACCAATGTCTGGAGCCTAAAGGTTTTATCCAGCGTTCTTTTAAGAATGATACCAATAACCACAGATCCGATAAAGGAAATCATAGCGGGCAGCCAGAAAAGACTAAATGCAGAAAGATTGGCTGTTATATAGAACTTCCAGTTGATATGCGACATTTGTTCTTCCAGCGTAGTCGGGCTCTCGCGAGGCTTGCTGCCCACGAAAAAGAACTCTTTACCATTAATATAACTGAGGTAAGATAAGCTGTACCGGTAATGACCGTTGCCCGTCTTGTTTATATCGCTTGCCTTAAAAAGAGCATCAAGCGCAACCACCACACTTGCAAACCCCAGAACTTTCCTTCAATGAAGATCGGTAACCGGGCAGCTATAGAGGCCACTCCCGAAATTGGTAAAAGGCCCCGCGATCACTATTTTTTTTTGAACGGTAGGCTGCCAGTGCTCCTGCGGCTTCTTCTTTACTGCCGGTATATAGTATGCTTTTATTCAGCGCTATACTATTGCTGGCAGGGTAAGTATATTTTATGGTACCATCCGGGATAAGAGAGAGACTCTGCAGCCGGTTATTATTAGCGAGTACTTCCGCAGCAACAATCTCAAAGTTGTGAACCCGGCCGCTATCGTCAATAATCCGGGTTATAGCTGCAAGACCACTGTACATATCGCTAAAAAATCATTAAGACGGGTGTTTACCCGTTTCATTTCGGTAGCCAGTTCAAATCTTACTTCTGTTATTCTGATATTACGGCGTTGCTCAATAATCAATAAGGCTATAATAAAAACTACTATGGCGGCTAAAATGCTGATTAGTAGTGGCGAATTTTTCAGGATGTTTTGATTATTGGAAGACCGCGCTCTCATGTAACCACAATTAAAGCATTTAAAAATGCCATCAACACACAAAAATTACATATTAATAATATATAATATGATTTTAGGGAGACGAATAATGAGCGCAAATATAACGTCATTCATGCAATGTAATAGGATTACTTCTATATTTGCAGGCATGACACAGGAAAAATTACAGGATATGCGGTCCCGCGTTCTCGGATAAGGAGGTTTCTTTGACGTCGAGAACCGTACGCAGAAAATTCAGCAAGACAAACAGTTATCGTTAAGTCCCGGCTTCTGGGATGACAATAAGCGCGCTACCGAAATTTTAAAGAGTTTAAAAGTAAATGAATACTGGGTAAGCCTGTTTCACCAGGCAGAAACAGCAGTAGAGGATTTTGCTATACTCTTCGACTTTTGGAAAGAAGGCGACGCTACCGAAGCGGAAACGCAGGAGGCTTATGACCAGGCCATTAAAACACTTGATGAGGCAGAGTTTAAAAGCACGTTAAACGAACCGGAAGATGAGCTGCCGGCAGTACTCCAGATCAATTCGGGGCGGGTGGTACCGAAAGCCAGGATTGGGCCGAGATGATCGCCCGTATGTACCGCATGTACGGCGAAAAGCAGGGATGGAAAGTTACCGAGCTGGATTGGCAGTGGGGCGACGGAGCCGGTATTAAAACGGCTACACTCCAGTTTGATGGCGCCTTTGCTTATGGCTTTTTAAGGCCGAAAGCGGGGTACACCGGCTGGTGCGCATTTCTCCTTTTGATAGTAATGCCCGCAGGCATACTTCTTTTGTTTCGGTATTTGTATATCCGCTGATTGATGATACTATCGAGATCGAGATCAAAGACAGCGAAGTGAAGATGGAGACCGCGCGTAGCGGCGGCGCCGGCGGGCAAAATGTAAATAAGGTGGAAACAAAAGTGTTTCTTACGCATATTCCCACAGGCATAGTAGTGGTTTGTCAAACCGAACGCACACAAATGGGCAACCGTGAAAAAGCCATGCAAATGCTTAAAAGCCGCTTGTATGAAGAAGAACTGCGCAAAAGAGAGGAATTGAAGAATGCCACTAATGCCAGCAAGAAAAAAATTGAGTGGGGAAGCCAGATTCGCAGCTATGTATTTCATCCTTATAAGATGATTAAGGACCACCGTACCGATTATGAGGTAGGAAACGTACAGCCTGTAATGGATGGCGAGCTGGATGGCTTTATAAAGGCCTACCTTATGGCCGATAAGGAAGGCGATGCGTCCTGAGTTGAGCGTTGCAACAGAATACCATTATTTTCAATAGTTTTATACTAACAAATTTTATCATGAGTATAGGAACATTTTCATATCCGTTACCGGTAAATGAGCCGGTGTTAAATTATGCGCCTGGCAGCAAAGAAAGAGAGCAGTTGAAAGCTACGCTGGTAACGCTGAAGGCCGAAACCCTTGATATTCCTATGTATATAGGAGCAGAAGAAGTGTATACTAAAAAGAAAGTATCCATACATCCGCCGCATGAAAGAAAGTATACGCTCGGTCATTTCTCAATGGGCGATAAAACGCATGTACAGCAGGCTATTGCTGCAGCGCTTGCCGCCAAAGAAAAATGGGCAGCGTTAAGCTGGGAAAGCCGCGCCGGAATTTTCCTCAAGGCAGCAGACCTGATTGCAACCAAATACCGTTTTCATATGAACGGTACTACTATGCTAGGCCAGAGCAAAAATGCCTACCAGGCAGAAATAGACAGCGCCTGCGAGATCATCGATTTTTTACGTTTTAATGTGCACTTTTTAAGCGAGATTTATAAGCAACAACCTCTTAGCGGACCCGGTATGCATAACCGCTTGGAATATCGCCCGCTGGAAGGATTTGTGCTGGCGGTAACGCCTTTCAACTTCACGGCAATTGGCGGCAACCTGCCTACTTCGGCTGCTATGTGTGGCAACGTGGTTGTATGGAAGCCCGCTAATACACAGGTATATTCGGCACAGATGTTCATGCGGATATTAAAAGAAGCAGGGTTGCCCGATGGCGTGATTAATCTGATTTATGTGGACGGGCCCGATCTGGGCGAAGTTTGTTTTAATCACCGCGATTTTGCAGGTGTGCATTTTACAGGCTCAACCGGTGTGTTTAATACCATGTGGAAACCATTGGTAGAAATATTGGTAAGTACAAAAGTTACCCGCGTATTGTAGGGGAAACCGGCGGAAAAGATTTTGTGATAGCGCACAGAAGTGCCGATCCCGGAGTAGTAGCTACTGCGCTTTTGCGTGGAGCCTTTGAGTTCCAGGGACAAAAATGCTCGGCGGCTTCCCGCGCTTATATTCCTTCCAACATTGCTAAAGAGGTAAAGAAAAAACTGGTGGAAGGCATTCGTTCTTTTAAAATGGGTACAGTAGAAGATTTCAGCAATTTTATCAACGCGGTGATCGACGAACGTAGTTTTGATAAGATCAAAAATTATATTGATAAAGCCAAAAAGATAAAGAAGCTTCCATTCTTGCGGGAGGCAACTATGATAAAAAAGAGGAGGATACTTTATACAACCTACGGTGATTGAAACCACCAACCCGCAATATCTTACCATGTGTGAGGAAATTTTTGGGCCTGTGCTTACTTTATACGTTTACCCGGCCAATGCTTTCGAAAAAACGCTCGACCTCGTAAACAATACGTCGCCTTATGCGCTCACAGGAGCCATCATTGCTACCGATCGAGGCGCAATAGAGCTCGCCACCAGGAAGCTGGAGCACGCCGCAGGTAATTTTTATATTAATGATAAGCCAACGGGAGCTGTTGTTGGGCAGCAGCCATTTGGCGGAGGTCGTGCGTCGGGCACCAACGACAAAGCCGGCTTTATTTTAAATTTATACCGCTGGTTAAGCGCCCGTACTATTAAAGAAACCTTTAATCCTCCAACGGACTACAGATACCCGTTTTTAGCGGAAGATTAATCAGATATTTTATTATGGAAAAGTCGGAAAGAAAAAGTTTTTTAAAAGCTTAAACTTTCCGACTTTCGGTTTTTAGCACTAAACATAATAGCGTGAAATCTATTTTAAATAAGGAACATATAGCAATTACCATAAAAAGGCTGGCGCAGCAGATCATTGAGAATCATACAGACCTTTCAGAAGTGGTAATGATCGGTTTGCAGCCCAGGGGCGTTTATTTGTCAGACAGGATGCACCAACAGGTAAAGCAGCTGATTGGTAAAGCAGCTATTCATTATGGAAAGCTGGATATTACTTTTTACCGGGATGATGTTCGTAATTCCTTACATACTGCGAATGCTACCGATATACCATTTAGCATTGAAAATAAAACGGTAATATTGATCGATGACGTATTATATACAGGCAGAACCATCAGGGCCGCATTAGATGCTTTGCTGGACTTTGGCCGCCCTGCTAAAGTAGAACTATGTGTGTTAATAGATCGCCGTTTTAGCCGGGAAGTACCTATTCAGGCAGATTATATAGGCAGTGCGATAGACAGCTTCGAAAATCAGAAGGTGTTAGTTCGTTGGGTGGAAAACAGTGATGCCGATCAGGTATATATAGAGTGATAAGAATTTACTAAAAAAGCCACTACAGGAATAAGTTTCATTGGCCTGGGGAGGAATAAGCTGATAAATAGCTTTGTTTCCTTCTCAGGCCGTTTTATTTATAGGGATTTTTCTACCGCGGGCATCACTATATTTAGCTATTACCGGGAAAAATTAAAGGGGTTAATTTTACAAAGTCCTTTTCCGGAAAATTTTTCAACTTGTCAGAAAGCTTTGGAAAACGGACATGAAATATACATTCGTCATCACAATCTATTAAAAAAGCAACTATGCCACTTGAACCTTATGGAATAGGCGGTACCGAAGTAAAGAACGATGCGTTTGAAGCTTTTGCCGATATACCGCAGAATCGCGTACTGTTGGCCGAAAAATTAACAGACCTGCCTCCTGTAAGGCCGGAAATCGTTCACGGACTGACTGATATCAACGCAGTGTTTAATCATTTCAACCCTTCTGTTGATATGGAATTTGAAACAGAAGATGGTGCCTCCCAAGGGGAAGAACTGCATTTTAAAGGACTCGATGACTTTGGTCCGAAAGGTATTACCCGTCAAAGCCAGTATTTAAGCGAGCTGGATATGAAACGCACACAATACCAAAAAATTGTAAAGCAGCTTAAAACTAATAAGTTATTAAAGCAGGCCTTGTCTGACAGCACTACCAAGGAGAACCTGGTTGCTGCCCTGAAAGTATTGATTCAGGAACTTGATGGAAAGTCTAAATAATATCATACAATTTTAAACCTATAGTCATCATATGTCAACAGCTCAAAATCAACTCTCTCCCGGCGATCAAAATCTGCAAAAGAATACAAACAGCCGTCATCAGTAGCGTTAGGCAGCCTCGATTCTCATCTTCAGCCGCTTGCAAAGCTGGGAGGGTACGACCTCCTGGAGTCTGCTATAGATAATGTACAGAATCTTAATCCGGAGCGTAAAGCCAGGAAAAAATATTCCTGGAAGAAGCCGGTAAGAAAAAGGAAAGAGAAGAGCTTAAGAAAATGCTGAGCTGGTGGGTTGATATATTAGAGTCTACAGACGACCTGGGACAAATGGTTGACAATTGCAACCAATTGGCTGAAACGGCAGACCGCACACTGAAATCCAACGTAAGAAAAGCTTTGGAGCGTACTGCAGATCTGGAGCGTTCTTATCGCTCGGTTGCATTGTTCTTCAAGAATACAGAAAGCCAGAAGGTGAAGAATGTATCGTTCATGAATGCGGAACCCGATCAATTAAAGGACCTTGATAATACCCGGTTTATTGATCATGTGCAGGCCGAGCTGGTGAATAATTATGACCGGTTAGACCTGAGGAATAATTATGGTATTTTGATTTTGCCCGGCTACCTGGGTTCGAATAAAGTGGTAGAAAAATGGGCGAAAATAGCTTATGATAACAAGGTGATGTTGGTGACCGATTTTGAAAATCTCGACACGCCTGATGATGTAATGGAATTGTTTGAAGCCGCCAACTTAACGGGCGGGGATACTTATCGCTCTAACGTGGTAATGGCATGTAACTGGCTGGTAGGCCGTGATAAAGAAGAGGAAGTAGGAGAGGAGGATCATTTGTTTGTGCCACCCTCTTCATCGCTGGGCGGTAAGATATACTACACCTTGATGTCGCAGGTAACAGCCGGTAAAAAACATGGCAGTATGAACGAAGTAGACGGCGTTAAGTTTGATCTGAAGAAAAGCGAAATAGCCAGCCTTGAAAAATTAGGTTTAGTACCTATGGCCAAGGAGTACGGCAAGGTAATGGCCTTTTCTGCAAAAACCTTGTTTAATGGAGACAATATTGGTTTGCAGACTTACTCTGTTGTACGGGTTTTTGACTATGTGGCCAAGGTAATGATGGACTTCCTGAACCGGCGCGCCTTCGAAAACTTTAATGCCAATACCAGGAAAGAATTAAACGGGCAGATCGTTAAGTTTTTAGATAGCATTACGGGCCCCAATAAGCTGATTGAAAACTTTACCATTAAAAGATTTGAACAGGATCCCCAGCAAAAGGATCGTGTTTTCCTGGATATTCATTTGAAGCCATACTTTCCGGCAAAAACCTTTATGATCAAGCTTGACGGTCAGAAAGGAGATGATGCTGACGGTATTGAATGGATGTCCAAATACGAGCAGGATTAACTACGCGTCTAAACACCAGCCGCGTTCATGGTACTATTTGCAGGAAAATATCAGGCAGCATTTGCTGCAGGGGATTCCTATAACCCATAATAACCAGTCTTTATACTTTTAACTTCAAAATTTATAATTATGTCATTTAAAGCACAATTAGAAGTAGCAGGTGCTAAAAACAACGTACTTGACCTTAGCTACAGCTTAAAGCAGGAAACTGATGCAACAGGTCGTCCTTCTTCAGTTACACGCGGTGGCCAGATCACCATTACCGTAGAGTCTACCGGCGACACTAAGTTCTTCGAATGGATGTGTAATAATTTTGAAAGAAAGGATGGAAAAGTGACTTTTACGAAAAGGGATTCAGATGCTACTATGAAGGAACTCAGCTTTAAAGAAGGTTACCTGGTTGCTTACAAAGAAAACTTTAATGCAACGGGTGAAAATCCTATTACTGAAACCTTTACCATCAGTGCTAAAGAGATCGGCATGGGCAACGCCTCTCATGTAAACGAGTGGGCTGTATAAGTAACGGCTCTATTTCCGTATCAGGTATACCCGGCAAATATGGCTGGGCATATCTGTTGTTGAACGAGGTGCGGTTACTTGCAGGCATACAGGAAGAACGACCTGTACCTGATCTGCTTGCCTGTTAATAGTGCAGGGCCATACCTCTTATTCGTTATTAAGATACCCCATCAATTATGCAACTGTCAAAAACGCTGGAGAAAGCAATTGCTATATCTAAGGCCATCGCTAAAGAACATATACACGCTCAATATGCTGCCCCTCATCTTTTAAAGGCGCTGCTACATGATGATGTAGAGCTGGATCCTTTATTGGCGAAGGCGGAGATTGATATGTATTACCTGGCCGATTGGGCCGACGTTAGAATAGAGTCATTGCCTAAGAGTCCGGGCCCAAAGACGAGATCCCGCCGGCGGATGATATTGAAACTATTTTGGATGATGCTGATAATATAAGGCTGAAACTCAAAGCAGAGGAAATCACACCGCTGCATGTACTGGCTTCCGTCAGCACTCCCGGAGTGGTATTTTCTTTCGATCAGCTCAAAACTTTTCCGGTAAAGAGAGAAGAGTTGATAGGGCTGGCAGAAGTAGGAGGAGATATCGAGCAAATACTTGGAAATAGTAATAATAACAATGGCGGAAGTGTAAAGAATAATGACGTAGCTTCCAAAAAGCATTGCAGAAATATTGTATTGATAAAACCCGCCTGGCGGTAGAAGGAAAGCTGGACCCTATTATAGGGCGTGAGCAGGAAGTGAGGATGATGGCGGAAATTTTATGCCGGCGCAGCAAACCTAATGTGATTCTCACCGGTGAGCCGGGTGTGGGAAAAACTGCCCTTGTAGACGGGTTTGCAATAGCCATTGCGGAAGGTAAAGTGCCGGCTTTTTTAAAGAATGCCAAATTGTTTGAGCTGAACAACGGGGCTATGGCGGCAGGGGCTTCCTACAAGGGAGAAACCGAAGAGCGCCTCAAATCGGTGATCACTGAAATCAAGGAATTTGATAAAGCTGTTTTGTTTATCGATGAGATTCATGTATTGTTGGATAAGAACGGCCCATTTGCCGGTGCGGCAAATCTGCTGAAGCCGGAACTGGCGAGAGGAACCATTACTATTATTGGCGCTACTACCATAGACGAGTATCGCAAGAATATTGAAAGAGATGAGGCTTTTGCAAGGCGCTTTGAGATACTTGATGTAGAAGAACCTTCAGCTACAGTGGCATTCAGGATGATGAAAGTAGTAATGCCGCTTTACGAACAACATCATAAGATCAATGTGGATGATGATACCTTGCATGAAGCGATCAGGCTGGCTAAAAGATATATATAAAGACCGCCGTTTGCCGGATGCAGCGATTGATCTGGCAGACCGTTCTATGGCGGCATTACGCCTGGCCACCGATACGGGGCTACAACATTGGCTGCCCGTAAAGAGGAGTTTCAGAAACTCAAAGAAGCTCCAGATATGGATGTGGCAGAATATCAATGGCACTACCAGCAATTGAAAAGCGGAATGAGTCCTATTGTTTGGAGCTCGGTTCCTTCCTCGGACGATCCGTTGCAAATGAAGGAAGCTGAAAAAGTGACCGGCTTTTTAGACCAGGTATATGAAATATTGGAACCACTGGTGCAGGAGCAACGTACACAACTACAAAAGCATGATGTGGTTTCGATCGTTGCCGATAAGACGGGTATCCCTTTGGGTAAAATTCAGGCGCAGGAAAAGAACGCCTGCTTAATATCAGGGATATTTTATCGCAGCGGGTAGTAGGTCAGGATCATGCGGTGAAAGTGATCAGCGAATCCATACTGGAATCGCGTTCCGGATTGGGAAAAGCAGGTCAGCCTATCGGGTCTTTTTTTCTTTTTAGGACCAACCGGTACGGGTAAAACGGAGCTGGCTAAATCCCTGGCAGATTTCTTGTTCCAGGATGCCAGCAATATCATTCGTTTTGATATGAGCGAGTTTAAGGAGGAGCATTCTGCTGCGCTTTTATATGGGGCACCCCGGTTATGTAGGTTATGAAGAGGGGGATTGCTGGTGAACAAGATAAGACAGCAGCCTTATGCCGTGGTTTTGTTTGATGAGATAGAAAAGGCGCATCCCTCTGTTTTTGATTTATTCTTACAAATACTGGATGAAGGTAAGCTTCACGATAAACTAGGTAAAGAAGGTGATTTCTCAAATTCCCTGATCATATTTACATCCAATATAGGTAGCAAATTCGTGGTGGACTCGTTTAACAAAGGAGAGATACCCGATCATTCACAACTGTTGACCACCATGGGCAATCATTTCCGCCCGGAGTTTTTAGGCCGTTTAACAGAGATTGTTCCTTTTGCGCCTATGACACAGCAAATGGTAGAGCGCATCCTGGAAATTAACCTGAAAGATCTGTATGCTGCATTGGAAAAACAACAAATATCATTAACGATCACACCGGAAGCCAAAAGCAAAATAGCCGTGCTTGGCTTTACACCAGAATATGGGGCGCGCCCTTTACATGGAGCTATCCGCTCACAGGTACGCAGACCGTTATCTAAAAAGATCATAGCAGGGGAGCTAACGCCGGGAATGACCGTTATACTCGACGCGGTGAATGACGAATTGGTATGGAAAGCTTGATAGTGAAAAATAAGGATTCATATAGTTGAGCCGACGAGTACTGCTGCTCAAACTATTTACTGATGTTTTAAAGCAAATTTATATCTCGGTAATAGTGATCTCGAATGGAAACATAAAAGAACCATTCAATTCCAATTGATAGGAAAGCTGTTTTACCAGGTATACTCTTTCTTCTTCCGAGTAAGTTTCATTTGCAACAGAAAGAATAATTTCAATAAACCGGCTTATACCGGAGTAGGCTCCGGGAAGCACTTTCATTGTTTTTTGAACGCGTACTTCTTTCAGTTTTTGCCCAAAAATTTCATAACATAAAAGTTTGATATCTTCAATAGATACAACCCTGCCTTTGGAAGAAAGCTGTCTCACCAGCATCTGTTTTTGTGCATAATCATTCAATATTTCCATGCCGCCAACAGCGGGCGTAATGGAGTAGCAGCTTCCGGCCTCTACCAGGCTGTGCTGTACAGGTTTAAACGCTGCGTTGGCTTTTACAAAGCTGCTTCAACCGGTGCGGTTGTCCAGTAGGATATCTGCACATTTTCACCCGGATTTTTGGATTTTAGTAGTACATACCGGAAAGTAGGTTTGGCATCTTTCGATAGCTGCACCTGGTCTTCCAGCCGGGTTAATGTTTTCGATATCTCGTTAAGGCGGGAGCTGATAAAATCATTACTTGTTCTGCTAAAGTAGGCGCTTTCATCGCGAATGGCTTCCAGAAGGCTTTTCAGCGCGTTGCGTATATCATTGCTGCTGCTCTTGCTTACCCGGGCAGCCCGTATTATCGCCTGGCCTTCCTCCACCTTGCTGTCGTAATTGGCATTCTGTAACCGGTACCTCGTACCGTTGATATTTTCGATAGCGTGAATATCCAGGTAAGTGCCGTGAAGTTGCAGCGGAATAATGTTCACCCATTTTTCTGTCTTATGAAAAACGCGCTCCATTTTTCTGTTGATGGCGGAAAAGCATTGATGGCTATTTGCAGCCGTTCGATAATTTCTATGTTAAATGGCCGCCTTAAAGTGAGCGTACAAAAAGCTGTATGCGGCCCATTGATTTCCTGTGCCAGTTTTTCGGGGAGGTTCTGAAGTATTATTGGCGATGCGGGGCTATGGGCTATGGCTTCCGCCTGCTCATTTATTGTTAAGAACTGGTTGGCGTAGATGCCTGCAATCTCCCTTTGTATTTTACGCGAATAATCCGTGTCATTGGTAAAAGCGTCCCGAACGGAAGTTTCATATTGATTGTTCTTAAAAAGCCCTTTTGCAATGTGATATCGGTGTGGTTGATCGAAAGAGTGGCATCCTGCAGCGCAAAATAAAAATTGCCGGCCTCCGAATGTCCTTTTAAGTCAAAGAATAATTGCAATCCGGCCAGGGAGAGAATGGGCGATTTGCCTGTGTAAAATGTATTTGCCGGATCATATTGCCGGAATCAGACTCCTGGTATTGAATTGTTTTTTTGCCATCGTCTGTATATTTATAAACACGGTTGCCGGCGCGTAAGTAACCCAGGTTAACCTTTAGCAGCTTCACCTCGCCAATAGGAGTAAAATTTAATTCCGTTTCTTTAGCGGCTTCATCTGCGCCTGATGTTTTGGCAATAGTGCTGAAATTGGTTTCAGCTTTTAAAAAGCAGGTGTCCTCCGCTGGCCGCGCAGTAAGGATGCAGGATGCTGGTTTAGCTCTTAACAGGGAATGAGGAAGCATTAACGCGGCCAGTTCATTCAATAGGTTGCTTTGAATGTCCTTAAGGCGGTATCCCAGCGATTCTATTTCGCCCGCAACGGCATCAAAAAGTAATACTACCAGCGGGTCGAAGTTGGCTTCTATTTCGTTCTCCTCCAGGTTCCAGTGCTCGGCAGCCAGTCGTATCATCCTGTCTTTTATCTGCTCTCTGCTTTGTACATCCATTGCTAGTTAATATTTATAGTTACCTGGTTTTTAATGCGGTTATTCCTTAGTCCAGCGTATAGGGGCTGATAAAAAACCCGTCTGGAAAGTAAACGCTTCCATATTGCGCTTGGTTTTACCTCTTACTGTGATCTCTATTTTCTTTTTTGTACCTCCATATTATTGATGATGGCCGTTGACAGCCTCACACTTACATCCAGCGATACATCGGTTATTCTTTTTCATATCGGCTGATCTGGCTTTTCAGGCTGCTGATGATCAATTCTTTTCTCACATCATTATTCAGGTGTATATCGTAGTCGCTATCCCAGAAAGAAGAGCCATAGTGCTCATCAGTTTTGTTTTCGCCCGGAACGGTGGTAATGATCAGGTGCAGGTTTCTGTAAACGGAGTCCAGCAAATTACAAACCGGTAGCTTTTTGTTGTCAAAAAGTGATGAAATCGTATAGGTAATTTGATGTAGTCTGGCATAACAATCATTTATATGTAATAAGGATGATTTTTACGCAGTTACCGTTTGTGTCATCCCTCACTACTTTAAAGGATTCTATTTTTCTTTTCTTCTTTAGAATTAATACGCCCTTCTTTTCTTTAAGCTCGTTACATAGCGCAGCAAATGTAGTTGCTTCATTATTGGCCATTACCTTGGTGCCCGCTCCATTACAAAGTATATTATTAAAATCTTCCACGTTCTTGTTGCCATCGATAACACCCTGTACCATCGATTTGATAGCCGGTTCTGGTAATTGGTCGTATACTTTAGCCGGAGGTACAACCGGTTCCTGGGCGGGAGTTTCACTGCCCGGCTTTGTTTCTTCAAGAGGCTTTTTGTCATCCAGTGGTAGAGGCTCCTGGGGAACAGGTGGCATATCCATGGGCGATACCGGTGGTAGTGCGCCTGCCTGATCTAAATGGGCCCCTGCGTCGGTTACCTGCACTATCTTTTTATAAATCTTATCATTGTCTACTTTCAGCACTACAAAAGGTGCCTGCCTTTGTAAAAATTAATTTGGCCAAACGTGTATTTTGAACGGGGATTGAAGCGAGTTCCTCAACACTCCACTCGTAGTTGGCCCCAATAGCGCTGGTATTAAAAAGAGCCTCATCTCCTACAGATACGATGTCTGCTGAAATAATGGGACTTACGGCAGGGGCGCTAATATTAAGTGTAGTATTACTTTGCGTAATACGGAGATTAAATGATTGCAGGCATTTTCCATTCAACAGGGCTTTAACCAGGTAATAGCCTTCTGTTGTATACACATGCGAAGTGACGGTGCCCGCCTTTTTCTCGGTACCGTCGTCAAAATCCCATACAATGTTGCTGGTTTTGCTCGTTCCGGACGTAAAGAAGGTAATCTGTTCGTTAATATAAAAAGTTTGGGTTCCCCGGCCTCGGCATGGCTTAACTTCCCCTTCGCCTTAATAGTAAAGTCGGGGCAAGGTATATTGGTAACTACTTTATACGAAAGCAGCATTACCGATAAAATTATCAGTACCAGTAAACATATCCATACCTTGAAGTCAATGCCTGCCCATCTTTTAGAAAGCGAAGAATGCATGTCTGTATTTTTCGGTTACACGATTATTTTTGCCTTAGTATCAAATTTTGTGTTTGCAGCTGGTTATACGACTCCTGCCATTTTGCTAACGAATTTTTGAGTTCCAGTATCTGCATATTGTACATGGCTACCACCGAATCTTTATTGCCGGCAGCCCGTAATCCTCTTTTGTCCGATTGCATGCTATTGAGTGATTTAATAACCTGGCTATATAATCCTTTGGAAGTAACGTCGTTTTTAGCCAGCATGGCATCCATCTCCTGTATCTTTTGGGTTATTCTTCCATCGAGCAGCCCCGACTTTTGGGGATCCATATTTACGGTGTCGAGCAACGACTGGGCTTCACTCATTGCCTGGCTGAAGTCATTCCTGAAATGATTTTCTTTATCAACAATCGCCAGTTGCTGCTGTAGTTTTTCATTTTCGGCATAGGGTATCTTGATGCCAAAGAATACCGCGGTAATGATCACCGCTATGGTAAGAATAAAGAATATTAAAAATCTTTGAAAAGCTCTTTGTCTATCCTGAACATTTAGTGGTTTCATCTCGATTTCTTTAGTATGATGATATAGCTATTTACCTGATATATAATTATCCAAAAACCTTCTTTTGGGTTTCGGTGCATTGCTGCTCTCTCCCGGGTCATTGATATAACCTTCTTTTACGAAAATGCCAGATTCTTTTTTCTTCCCGATGAACTCAAGGCTACTGAGCGTGCTGAAAAGTTTTCCAACCACTTTTGCGAATTGAATAATGCTGTTTACATTTTCGTTGATGTCATTATGATTGTAACGCAGCATTGCCATGTTATTTAACAAAGCTTCCAGTTCTCCCTGGTTGAGCTCACTCCATTCGCTTAAATAATTCATCAGCTCTTCTTTTCCCGAGCCGGTACGAAGATCAATGGTGTTTTTAAGAGCCCTTGCCAGCCCTACAATAGCGCTGATCATTTTTGCCGGCGACTCATGAATGTACAACCACCTGAAATCCGTAATAGCTTTGCTTAAGTAAAGTGCCAGGCGGTCGCAAACAAATTGTGCCAGTTCTGCCAGTTCATTTTGCTGGCTTCTTTTAAAAATCTTCTGAACTATTTGCGCACAGGCCTGTTCCAGGTTCGCCAGGAATGTATCCAGCTCGGCATGAAGGCCCAGTAAATCCTGTGAGGCGCTGACCGACAGACAGGGCGCCATATATTCAGCATCTACCTTTAAATAACCGCCTGCATGTTCTAGTTTGCCGATGACCAGGGCGTAAGGATTTTGTGCATACTGGTTCAGCTCATGATTGGCTGCCAGCTGTATGTTATAACCTGGCTTTACATAGGGAAATCGTGGCGGGTTTTCCTGCGGATTGATATTCCCGAAAGGTATACGGTCAAAAGGATTTAGAATGAGTACTACCCAATATACTTCGTTAACCGAAGAAGGCAATGAGAGCAATACAGAGGCGTTGGAATCTGTGTGGTTATTGGCTTCGGTAGCATTAATGTTAATATAGGCACCGCCAATAGTTATAGCCTTGCAGGATAAGATACTGACACGCAAGGTATTTTGGTTATCCGTATTGATTGTGACATTGAAACTGTTCTCAACGGGAAGCACGCCATATCGTATGGGCGAAAGCGTTGAAGAAAGGAGACGGTAGAGATCAAAAGTATGCGCATTGCTTTGAGCAATAAAAGCATCTTTATTCAATTTCATCCCATCGGTCCAGTTAACATGCGGATATGTGTTGTTTTGTTCCATAATTTAATTGCTGTTTTCCTAACCTTAAACAACCCTTTCACAGATCACTACGGAGTTTTCTTTTAGTTTGCTGTATTTGATGGTTAATGCCGGATCCAGGACCCGGGACGAGTTGTACCATTTAGGCTTGGTTCGAAAAGTCCAGTCATGTACGCTTTCTCCATTTGCATATTGTATAGGTGTTTCACTTTGCACTTCATTATAATCATTAATAAAATGATAAAACAGGTCTCCCAGTTTCATATTCTCGGGCGCTTTTACCGTGAAATAGGTTCGTTCCATATCAGTTACCTTCTTGGGAATTTCCAGCCCGATAACATATAGCCGTTCCCTTTCATCTTCATCGGGGAGGTCAATAGGATGGTTGACAGGGTATTGCCAGTAATGATAGGATGGCTCGGGAATAGCCAGCGCTGCATCAAACGTATGTAGCAATAAAAGGGTATTAACAGGAAAAGCATGCACAGCAGGGTTGGAAAGTGCATGAAGTCTTTATCCTTTATAAAATATTGCAGCGAAGAAAAAATAGCAACGCAAAGAAGTATAATAGAAAGAGCGAACAGGAATTCGGCGAAAAATTGTTTACCCCAGTTATCATGTCGTATCCTGAAGTATTTTTTGTGCACCATTAATACGATAACAATGCCGAACAACAGGAATACTGCAGACAGGATCCAGAAAGTAAAAAAGATTTTTAGTGATATAGGTAGTAGCAAAGGCGATGCCTGAAACCAGCGCTGAAGAAACCAGGTTGAATATCCAGGGTTTCTTACCATAATTGCCAAAGCTGCTGCTTAACGGCTTTATAAAAGCCATTATGATCATAGACGAAGCAAAGAAAGCACCCGCAAAAATTAAAAAATATTTTAAGGCCATTTTGTTGAGTTTTGAATGCGGTACTTATAAATAAGTACCAACTCCTAATATATTTTCATATGTTTCTTTCTGTATATGGTCTGCCTGTCTGAAATCAAGCAACACGTCTACATCAACAGGAACGAATATCTCTATAAAACGATCTGTTATTTTTTTGAATGCGCCTTCTTCAATATACATGACAAGATCGTCATCCGAATACCGGATATGCTGCATTGCCAGCAGGGCATCCATTCTCCTATTGTATTGCCTATTGTAGCATTTACTCCAAGGTATTGTTCGCCTAAGCTTTGTTGCTGCAGCAAACAGGTGTCCGGCAATAACACAGCTTGTATGCTTACTTTTCTTTGCAGCACGTACGATAGCGCTGCTGTAGTTGCTTCAATATCCGATTTAATTGTGTCGGCATAGGGCATTAGCCGCAGGAGCCGGCTTGCAGGCTCGTCCGGCAGGCTGGTATCTATGTTCCAGAAGTGATAAAAGGAGTTAGTTAGCTGCCCGTTTTGAATGTCGTACAATGCTTCACGTTCGGCTGTTTCGGCTTTAGCCCTGTACAGGAAAAGCAATTGTTCCAGCGGTGTAAAAAATTTTCTTGCCAGTTTTTCTTCTTCTTTGAATTGCTTGTGTTCTTCCACGGCATCCTGAACCGAATTAATCCTGTTATTGCCTTTCGACTGATGAAATAACCCCTCCGGTAACAGGTCATAAATACCATCGCGGTTGATTGTTATCTCAAAGCCATGTTGTTGCTCCAACTCCTCAACCACTACCTGCTCTATATCGTTGCTGAATCCTTTCCTGAATCCTCCCTTATTAAAAACCCTTATAGTGTTAGCCGCATGACCTGCCTCCGTAAGCGAAGCAAAAACGGCTTCTGCCAGGAAAGCTGATTTAAATACGGAATTGTTACTGGGGCTGTTCATGATATTTTAATAGCTGGTCTTTTGATGCGATAAGTGCTCCATGATTTAGTTTCATTCAAAATTATATCAAACCTTTAATAGGGCGCATCACTAAAAATAGTGATAGAGCCACGCTTTTTAATATTCTAAATTTACAATGCGAAGCAGTTAACCCGTTTCAACTTTAATTCAAGACTTACATTGGTTTTAGCCCCTCTGTAGTAGTTTGAAGAATCTTAAAAAAGATGCCAGATGCCTGAAAACTCTATACTCGCGAAAACAGAGATCACCATACAGGATTATAACAGCAATAATCCGGTAGTTTTTTCCAACCTGTTATTAAGTGAATCGCTGATCAATGTAAACAGTTTTTCATTTTCTATCCGCCCCTTAAATGATGAGGGAACGCTTAATTCAATTATCAATTTTAAAAAAGAGGTTTTAGGAAAAGAGGTTCAACTGAACTTTAAAGACGGAGAAACCGTCAATTATAAATTTAAGGGTGTTATTCTCGAGGTGAACTCTTCATTAGTAGATGAACATTTTTATGAATTCAGAATTGATGGCTGTGGCTTGTTTTGTAAAGTAAACGAGCTGACACAATATCATTCGTTTTATAAAAAAGCTGGATGCCATTATCGATGGGGTATTCCAGAACTCTTCGCTGAAAAATAGTATTAATAAGAACCCCAAAATACGAAAGAGCTGCATTATACGGTGCAGTATGATCAAACCGGTTTTGGTTTCCTGTCTTCATTAGCAACCCGGTTTGGCGAATGGATGTTTTATGATGGGGAAAAACTGCAGTTTGGTAAAAAGCCTGAAGGGAATGCGATAGAATTAACGGTTCCGGGGATGTCAGCAATTTGAATATAAGAGCGCAGGTAGTAAAAAGCCCAAAAGAATTGCCAGCACAGATATTTATAAGAGCGCAGTTATTGAAGCTACCAGTAAAGAGCAGGCGCCCGATAATCCGGCCATCAAAGCAGCTGAGGAGTCGGGCGGGAAAATAATAGAAGACGCCCCGGAACATGTTTATTCCCTCCGGCTTTTCGCAGGAGGTTGTAAACGACAAGTTCAAACTGGAGCAACAGGCCATTCTTGCTTCGTCGGTATATATTACCGGCAATACACGTAACAACCGGCTGGGTATCGGCAAGATCATCAAAATAAAAGATGCGCAGGATACTGCCGGTAAAAGTTACCTGCTTACCCAGGTGCAACACACGGCTTCTAATGCCAGTAACTACCTGAACCGCTTTACAGCAGTGCCTTTGGAAGTGCCGGTACCTCCGTATACCAATCCACTCATGGTACCCAAGGCTACAGCCCAGGCGGCCATTGTTACCGATAATGAAGATGATTCGGGGCTGGCGCGTGTGAAAGTGAAATTTCCTTGGATGGCCGACGACGAAAAGTCTCCCTGGATCAGCGTATTGGTGCCGCACGCGGGCAAAGACAAGGGCTTCCGCTTTATACCGGAAAAGGATGACGAGGTAATGGTAGACTTTTGGGATGGTAATGTAGAAACACCTTTTGTAAATGGTTCTGTTTACACAGATAAAAATAAACCCGGTATTTCAGAAGGCGGTAATCATATAAAGATGATCGGTTCAAGAACAGGGAGGAGTCTTTTGATCGACGATGAAGAAGGAACACTTTCTATCAGCGACGGTGGCAATTCAAAAGATAAAGGTAAAAACCTGGTGCGGCTCACCGACAGCAAAGACGGGAGATCGATTAAGATTGTATCGGGAGAAGATGGAGACAATCACTACGCAATGATCCTTGATTATAAAGGGAAGAGTGCTACTTTTTATTGCCAGGAAGGAGGAGAGGCAATACTGAATATTACATTCGATGCCAGCAAAAAACAGATGTATATATTTTCTGAAGATGATATGACTATTAAGTCTTCAGGTTCTGTAAATATAGAGGCGAAAAAAGATATCAATTTAAAGGCCAATGGCAATATTAACTGCAAGGCAGACGGGAATGTGAAGATTGACGCTGTGGAGACGCGGAAACCGCTGGTGTTAATATCAAAATGAAAGCTTCTGCGAAGATGGCGGCAGAGGGATCAATGACAGAAATAAAAGGCGCCAAGCTCGATTTAAACGGCAGTGGTATAGCCAGTTTACAGGGAGGATTAGTAAAAATTAATTGATGATATACCTGTGCTACGATACGGCCCTGAATGAAGAGTATACCCTCGTTAAGCTGATGCAGATTTATCCTGTTTATATCTCCTTATTTACAGGAACTAATGATGAGGATATCTGGGATGCGGCGCCTTATCTTTTGATGTAAGCAATAATTTTTATCAGCTAAGGGAAGATCCTTTTATACAGCTTGACCATTGCATTCTTTTCGAAACCAGCGAAACCAAAGAAGAGGTGCCGGTTCCTGCAGTATTACATGTATAAAAAAGAAGAAGATAAAACAGCTTATATAAGGATATGGGATGCGAGAATACTGATCAAACATTTGCAGGGATGGAATGAAAAAGAAAAGATACAGTTCTTTGAATTTTTCAAAGCAGTATATACCGAACCGGAAGATGGGGAGTGGCTGGAAAAGTGGCAGTTGGCAAGGTTTAATAAACCTGTTGCCACACCCGTATTAAAAACAGAAGTGCTGGCGCGCGCGGTTGCTGCATTGAGTGGCTTTAATAGCAGTTCTGCTACCGGTGTAGGCCCTGTCGCCACATCGGGGATAGACACAGATATTCTACCAGAACAAACGGAGCATCAACCGCCAAAGCGAAGACGTTTTTTTATCGATTAAAAAATAGTTATGGGACAACCGGCAGCAAGAGTAGGAGATATGCATGTGTGTCCGTTAGTGAACGGATTGGTACCGCATGTGGGAGGGCCTGTGCTACCTGCCGGAGTGCCAACAGTACTTATTCAGGGTATGCCGGCTGCTACATCTGGCACTATGTGTACCTGTACGGGTCCACCCGATGTTATAACCAAGGGGAGTGCAACAGTATTGATAGGTGGTATGCCCGCAGCAAGAATGGGGATATAACGGCGCATGGCGGGAGCATTATTTTAGGTTGTTTTACTGTGTTGATTGGTGATGCCGGTAGTGGCAGCGGGGGCAGCGGTGCTGGTATCGGTAGCGGTGTTGGAGTGCCGAAAGGAGTAGGAGTGCTGCAGGCTATGAAAATGGCGAACCAGGCAGCGTTAAAAAAGCGGCTAAAGAGGGCTCAGATACAGCGGAAAAAACCGGGAGGGAAGATTTCCAGGCAAAATTTACATTGGTTGATGAGGCAAATAAACCAATGAAAGATGTAAAGTACGAGATCAGGACCAGCGATGATCAGCTGCACGAAGGCAAAACGAACGGTAACGGTGAAACGCAAAGCCTTTCGGGGTATACAGAAGCTGACTGCAGGGTAACTTTTCTTAATTAAAGCAATAGGATTATGGCTGGCGGCCAAACGCAAAGAGACTTTCAGATCAATGAAAAAAGCAAATGCTGGTGCTCGTCAGGTACAAGCCGGTTGCTGCTATGGGAGCCGACAGTATGATTGGCGGCATTGCCGGCAAAGTACAAAGCGTGGCCGATAAGGTGCAGGACGCAGCCAATTCAATCCCGGGACTGAATTTGTTTTTAAAGAAGAAAAAGAGCCTGAGAAAAAATGCGATAAAGAATATAACTATTACCAGGATTATAGCGGGTGGGACCAGTATATGAAAAAGATGAAAGAAGAGCTGGTTAATAAATTGAACAACGATAATGAGACGCTGGTTTTTGATTTTGATGCCGACGATGCCGAAGGGCGACAAAAAGAAGGCAAAAATTGCTGAACGAGATTAAAGCTAAGGTATCCGCCTGGAAAAATTGCACGGCCTGTTTTCATTTTGTAGGTATAGGCCAGGGGGTAATGTAGCCAACGAATGCATCAGGGAACTTATAAAAGAAAGCGATTTTAAAGAGAAATGGTGGGTGCAGTCGGTAATATATGTGGAACACCCCTGTATAAGAACCGGCATGCCTTTATTGAAGCCGATGCTTTCAGGGGAAAGGCAAAGCATATTCTTTCGGTAACGCTTATGACCTTACACAGCAGTCCATCGCTTATTTTGAGCCCCATGATCAGTTACTAAAAGTGATCGCCGAAAGCAATGCAAACCTGCTCTCCGTATTCACAGGCAAAATAAAGGCGCAGCTGGTGGCAACACTGGGAAGGCTTTTAAGTATTAAAGGGTTCGGTACCGACCATGATAACGAGGGCAACATCAATAAACTTACACAATGCAAAGATGATATTCGGGGATTAGTAGAGGAGTGTATTGATGCGGTTAAAGCCATTATGGATGCTTTTCCGGGGTTGGTAAAGCCACCCGATTTGCCCCGCTTCGATCAGATGTTGAATGGCTTTGATTCAGTACCAGGCAAATCGGTAAAAAGGCTGGAAAAATTTATCGATGAACTTAAAAAGTGCGTGAGGGAACCAGCCTGGATACCAGTCGCATCGGGATGGGTAAACTATTTAATTTTTTATGCCCTCTGGTTGATCAGCTTACCGGTATATTAAAACTATTTGCTTTCGGGAGCGAAACATCCAATCAGCTTTTTAACAAGATAATGGAGAAGGCGGAAGTGAAAAGGTATTGCAACCCGCTTCTCTTGCTACGAAAACGCTTCCTGTTGATCCGTATATAGAAAAGGCCGCTGAAATGGCGGAGAAGGCAAAGGAGCAGGAGAGAGCAGCGCAGGAAGGGCAGGCAGGCAATGACGCTTCGCATATGGTACCGAAAAGCGCCGATATATATCAATACGATCAGGCAACAACTATGATCAGTACCTGCAAAAGCAATATAGCGTTGGCAACAAAGGGCGGCGATTTAGAGATCAATGAATCGCTGAGTGCTGAGGCGAAAGCAAAGATAGGAGCTGCTATTGCAGCAATGCTCCTGCCGATGATGCCCTCTAAAAAGAAATTTTACGGCACACTGCTAAGCTATATACCACTGGATGGTATAACAGGCTTTTTAAAAAGCTCACTGCAGACGCGGCAATGGCGCCTTTGAAAAATGTACTCGGAAATGTTAAAGCGGGTTTTGACTTTGATGAAGGTACAGACGAAGAGCCCGGATTAAAGAAATCGTTACGCAATTTTGACAAAGAGCTGGACCGTATAAAAGGTTTTTTGAATAAAAATGATTACCCGGTACATAAAGACGCCAATAGCCTGTACTTTATTTACAACGCGCATAACCTGATGCTGAAGAAGCCTTACGGGTTTATCCTCAATACTATAGATAAAGAAACCGGCTATTTCGATTATATGCAGAATGCAGGTTATACCAACGTGTGCAATCTCGAAAAAATGAGTACCAGGGGAGCGGTACCGTTAACGGAAATATACAGCCGGCTAAAGTGTTGGAAGAAGAAAAACAAAATGCATAAAGAATAATGATAAAGAATATAACGGAAGCAGATTCTTATGGAAGAAGATGATATCATATTAGACACATCCTGGCTTATAGCGAGAGCGCAGGCTGCTGCCATTTGCTTTGCGGCAACAGACCAGATTGTTTACGATCATATCATATTTCATTGGACGTATGTTTCACCGCAGGCCAATGCCCGACGTCATTTATATCATTACCGGTATGGCAATGGTGCAGACTATGTCGAGAATGTAAGAGGATTGTTTGATGCTAATCCACGCATCCGGGAGCGGGTATTTAGCATGATCCATGCACAAATGCGCGCCAATCATCGCTGGGACTCGGGCAGCATTATCGGGCGTGGTGTAGACGACGGGCAGCCACCGCCTATCAGGCAGGAAGATTATGATTCTGACGATTGGGTAAACTCTAACGGTAATATAGATGAAGTGCACTGGCGATTAATAGGCGACTATAACCCTTACGACAACCGCGAAACAGACGACCGGGCTTATTACCTGCGGGAAGTGGGCCGCAACAGGATACGTATGATACAGGTAGAGATAACGATCCGGGATCCGTATACCTGGCATCCGTTAGAGGTGAGGCCCACGCAATGTATTCACCAGGCAATGGAGCGGTTGAAGGCTTCGGGGCAGCCGACTATATAACAGTAGGCACTGCTATTCTTTCGATGCCATCCAGCTATTAAAAAGCGGAGTAAAGGTTGAGAGGACCGGCTTGCCGGCAATGTAAGTTTTTATAAAAATTGTTTTAAACGGATGTACATGAGTGATGCAAATGGAAATTTAAGCGAAACATTAAGCCTCATTTCGGCCAACCGTACATTGATCGCAAAAAAATGACCGGGGAGAAGCGTTGAAGCCCGAAGTGGTACATGGCCTGCAAACTGTTGAGCAGGTGTTTGACCATTATAAGCCCGCAATTAATTTCAGGTTTGAAGATGCTGCAGGGTTCACCCGGTACGAAGAATTGAAATTTAAAACACTTGATGATTTCAGTTTAAGCAATATAGCAGGGCAGAGCCATTTTTTAACGCAGCAAACAGCTAAAAAGAAGTTTTACCTGAAGTTGGCCGCTCAGCTAAAAACGAATCAACTGCTGAGGGATGTATTGGCCAATGCCGATAAACGTAGAGTTTTTGAAGCAATGGTGAAAACAATGATAAAAGATATTAAAAATAAAAATAAATTATAATGGCAATATCCGGATCATTACAATTAGGAGCCGCCGGAGAGGGCGGGCCTACCTGGCGGATCATTAACATGACATATGAGTTTTTTCAGCCAGTTGATCGATTCGGGCAGCCGAACGGCGCCCCCGACGGTGGTTTTATTAATCTTACTGTTGAATCTTCGGCGTCGGATGTAACGGTAATACAATGGATGCTTTCTCACGAAAGAATGACAGATGGCGGCGCTTACTTTTTTGACAGGAACGGGCGGCAGGTGCGCTCCGTAGAGTTTAAAGGCGCTTACTGTGTATATTTCAAAGAGATCTTTGATGCGTTTAATGATTCTTTTATGAAAATAGACTTCAGGATCTCGTGCCGCGAAATTACGATCGATGGTGGCGGCGCAGAAGCCACACTGGTAAAGACCTGGACCGGCGCTTCTGAGGGCGGAGGGGCTTCGTCTTCCTCTTCTTCATCGTCGCCATCCTCCTCATCGTCTGGCTCCTCCTCATCTTCTTCCGGTATCAGTTCTTTTAATCCTAATGATTAAAACGATATATAGCGCATGAGTAACACAACAGAGGCATATAGAGAAGCAACAGGGGAGAGCAATGAAGTATATGACGAGCTGATGTTACACCTGACTCCTGCTGAGGGTATCGGTTGGTTAGAGGAGGTGTTGGAGGGGTACCGTAACCTGTTGTCGTCTACCAAAGCCCGCCGGGATATCTTTTTACACGATAAGGAGTACGGGAAAGAGCGGCAGGAACTTTTGAATGCACTGGAAATATGGGAAGAATTACTGCGTAACTGCCCGGATATTGAGGAGATGCCGGGCTATTGTTTGGCAAAGGCCGATGAGCAGGATACAGTTATACAAAATAATTTACTGGGTGTTATACAGGCGGTTAAACCGGTAGAAGCTTCGTATAGAGGCCTATCGCTTTTCTTCGAAAACGCCGGGCGTGAGCAACTGACAAATTTGTCTTTTATTGATTGTGATGCCAGCCAGCTGGGAGACCTTGCAGTACCCCGTTTTTTTGATCATATCAGCGAAGAGCTGAAAATGAATTTCGATCGTATCGACTTACGTAATAATTACAGTTTGTTGCTGCTGCCGGGTTATCTCGGCAATAATACGGTCATAGAAAAGTGGGCCAAACTTGCCTGCGATAACAAGGTAATGATCCTGACGGATTTTGAAAACCTGGATGAGGTAGATGATGTGATGGAGGTATTTGAGGCAAGCGGCCTGGCCGGCGGTGACCCTTATAAAGCCAACGTATTGGTTTGTTGTAACTGGCTCGTGGGCCGCGGCAGGTACGATTCGATCAACGAAGAAGAGGAGCTGTTTATCCCTCCCTCCCTGGCGCTGGGCGGAAAAATATACAGCGGTTTACTAAGCCAGGTATCGGCAGGAAAGAAGTTTGGAGTGATTACCGGCGTGGATGGTGTAAAATTCCCCCTGCGAAAAAGTGAAGTATCTGCATTGGAAAAAATGAACCTGGTGCCTATGTTTAGTGAATACGGGAAAGTAATGGCTTTTTCTGCTAAAACACTCTTCAACGGCGCAAATCTGGGATTACAGATCTATTCTGTGGTTCGGGTATTCGATCATATTACCAAAGTGCTGATGGACTTTTTAAATCGTCGTGCCTTTGAAAATTTCAACGCCAATATCCGCAAAGAACTGATGGGGCAGGTAGTTAAATTTTTAGACGGGGTGTCGGGCAACGGCAAGCTGATAGAGGATTTCAGTATTAAGCGCTTTGAGCAGGATGCAGAGAAAAAGATAAGATCCATCTCGATATTCATCTCAAACCTTATTTCCCTGCAAAGAACTTTATGATAAAAATGGAAGGTCAAAAAGGCGAGGATGGAAACAGCTGGGATACAAGCTATGATCAGCAATAATTCAATTCAACACAAAATAAACATGAAGCAGATAAGATGGATAGTATTGATTTTGTTTTTTATTTCATCGGGATGGCAGGCGCAAACCCAGAATATTAACGGTGAACGCATACTGGTAGGACGGGAGAGCATTACCGTTATTAATTTCCCCGACAAAGTGCTAAATATCAATTTTTCTGACGACGCAGCTTACGACTACTACATTCCCAAACGGAGAGAAGAAAGGTCTATTTCATTGCAGTTTAATAAGGAGCAGGCAACCGGACCTAACACGGGTTTATTGGTAAACGAAGGGGAAGAAGTCATATGTTTCGTATAGTATTCGACTCAACTTATAATATTAACGACGACAGCAGGCCTCCTTTATGGTACGATCATTCGAGCCTGAAAGAGTTAAAAGCTTTTGTACAGAAGCAAAAAGAAATGCAATCTGCCGGTAATGACGCAGCCAGTGTGGCAAAGCAGGATAGGGAGCAGGAAGAAGAACGTAAAAAGCAAATAGAAGCCAGGAAGGCAGAAGCGGCTTTAGCACAGAAGAAATCAAGCGAGGAAGCGGCCGAGAAAGCCAGAGACGCGGAGAAATTAAGAAAGAGCCAGGAAGCTAAAGAAAAGGAAGAAGCTGCATTGATAGCTCAAACAAAAAAGAAGCGGAAGAAAAGAAAAGCAACTGCAAATGGCTCTGCAGAAGGAAGAGACCGATAAGAAAGCAAGAGCGCTGCAGGAAAAAAAAGGATGCGGAAGAACTGGCTAAAAACAGGCAGCAGAACAGCAACGGCTAAAAGAGTTGAAAGCGAAGAACGATGCAGAGGCCTTAGCCAAGGCTGAAAAAGCCGCCGAGGAACAAAAATTACTGAGAGAACAGGAAACAGCTAAAAAGCACGCCCTGGAAGAGGAAAAACGGAAGCAGGCTGCAGCAGAATTTGCCCGCAGGAGGCTGAAAAAAAGCCGCTCAGGAAAAATTGGCGCAGTTGGAAGCAGACCGGAAAAAAAGAGAAACGGAAAGAGCTTATTCGGAAATCGGTCTCTGGCAACGATATGGTAAAAAGGTATTGACGTGTATAATATACCCGCCGGCCAGATGGCGATGGTAAACGCTGATTTTTTTATTGTAGCTGATACACTGCGTAACTTTAGAATTGCAGACTCTTTAGTGAAGAGCAGCGCATCGGAAAAGATTAATATTGCTGCCGGTAAAATAGTGAATGGCGGTGTAAAAATGACCCTGGAAAATATAGCTTTCAAAGACGTGCATACTTACTATAAAGTGAAGATTGAGAATGAAACCAATGAAGATTTTCTGCTGGGCAAAACCTATATGTATTGGTATGATAAGAATGAACAGGCAAAAATGATCATCAAAGGGAGCTATCTTACCTATATCAGCTTTTATCCTATTATACGGCCTCGTACCAGCCAGTACATTGTGTTCGTTACCCGCTCGCCCAACGTAGTTGAAGATGAAAGTCTGGTTTTATTTATTGATGATCGCCGTAAAGAAAAAGGCGGTACCAGCATTGTAGTTCCCGGCAAGTATTATGTAAGCGAGCTGGCAAAAGTTCAAAGTTCCGTTAAGGCAACAGCAAACAAACGGCAGGCGGAGACTCAAGTTGAAGAACCGGAAAGCAAGTCTTCCAAACGGAACCGGAAGAAAAAATGATATTTTAAAAGCTGTTTAACCGAATGAAGAAAAAGATAACAGTATATTTCTGTTTGCTTTCGATGCTTCTGACTTCAAGGATTTGGGGCAACATATCGTTACATTTTGCGGGGAGCCGGTGCCCATGAACCAGCAGTTTATTCAGGATAAGTTGATCAACGTAATAAAGAAGCAGGTAAATGTGGTGAACCTGCCTTCGCTGCGGCAGAGGGCCAACAGTATTTTCCCCTGGTTGAAAGATACCTGAAGGCTTATGGCCTGCACCCCGATCTTAAATACCTGCCCATTGTGGAAAGCGGTTTTTTAACAAAGGCAGAATCCGGCGTCGGCGCCAGGGGAATATGGCAAATCATGCCGGCTACTGCGCGGGGCTATGGCATGCAGGTGAGCGATAACGTAGACGAACGGGAGAATTTTGATAAAGCTACCAGAGTAGCCTGTCAGCTGATCAGGGACAATTACACCGGGCTTCGTAAGCTGGCGGGCTCCGTAAACTGGCCGCTTGCTATAGCCGCGTATAATTTTGGCATCGGTAATATCGTAAATGCAATGAAGGCACAGGGTAATAATTATTTCACGATGAAGCTGAATCCAGAAACGGGCTTATATGTTTACAAGATCATTGCTGTAAAAGAGTTGTTTGAATATCCTGAGTTGTACAATTCTAAATTCGGGTATAACGTTTTTAGCGCTGCAACGGGACCGCGTACCAAGCCTAAGCAGGCCGATTTGGATGTGGTTAATGACCCGGATATCCTGGGTGCCATTGAAAAGGAACTGGAAAAAACAAAGACAGGAAAGCGCCGGAAATCAAAGAAGAACAATATATATTGGCACATGTTAACGGGAAGATCAAAAATTTCCAGGATGGCGATATGGTAACAATTGTACTGGACGAAGATCTGCAAACCTCCAACTATGGCTTATCTTTTAAAGGCTATTCTTTTGGCGTACAGGGCTGGATCATCGATGACCGGGTATTCTTTAAGCTGGGATATGATCATGATGTAACCCTGCTCGACCTGGATAAGCAAAAAGGTGTTTTATTAACCGATCTGCTAGCCAAAAACGTATAGATGTATTGTTGAAAAACGTGGTTTATAACAAGTGATAACCTGTCTGAACGTCCTCACCCCGGGCGATTCTTCAGGACGCCATGAACCGTGTCCTACAGCCTTGAATCGTGTCCCCACGATTCAGTCCCAGTGCCATGAACCGTGTCCCCCGGTTCTCTAAACTACAATTGTATCGGTATTAAATTTTTTCTTTTTACTCTGCATGAGCTTCTCGGGGATGGTATCCAATATCGATTTTTTGTTGCCATGAATCGTGTTCTCACAGTTCCACCTCCAACTGCCATGAGTCGTGTTCTCACGGTTCAACCTTCAGTTGCCATGAACCGTGTCCCCACGGTTCTCCCAACTACAATTGTATCGGTATTACATTTTTCTTTTTATTCTGCCTGAGCTTTTCGGGAATGGTATCCAGTATCGATTTTTTTAACGAATCAACCAGCCGCTTTTTTACAAAATTGCCGTGCACTACCAGGCTTACTTCACGCATAGGCGCCGGATTTTTAAAATGGCGTACCGCTCTCAGCTCATTTTTGGGCATTTGAAACGTCACCAGTTCCGGAATGATGGTAATGCCATCATTGACGTCTACCATTCGCTTTAGCGTTTCAATGCTTCCTGCTTCATATTCAAAATTGAAAAATTCGCTGCTCTGCTTTTTCAGCTCACACAAAGCGAGTATTTGAGAGCGAAAGCAATGGCTCTCTTCTAACAGCCAGAGCTTGCTTACATCAATATCTTTTTGCAGCAGGTATTGCTTTTGATATAAGCGATTGTTTTTGACGCATATACCATCAATTCCTCATAAAATAACACCTGCTCTGTAATACCATGCTCCTGGATAGGTGTAACAAGTATTCCAACGTCAATGCTGCCTTGTTTCAGCATGCTGATGATGATGTCTGTTGTTTGCTCCTGTACTAAAAGCTTTACTCCCGGGTAATTTTTTGTAAAAGAAGGCACAAACAAAGGTAGCAGGTAAGGAGCCAGCGTAGGAATAATGCCAATGCGAAGTTGCCCCTCATTTTACCCTTTTGCGACTCAACCAGCGACGATAATTCATGCGCAGCATTCACCACGTTGCGGGCATGTTCTATAATCTCAAGCCCTGCCGGTGTTGCTGTAATCGGCTGCTTACGGCGGTCAAAAATTTTGATTTCAAATTCTTCTTCCAGTTTTTGTATTTGCATGCTGAGGGTGGGCTGTGTTACAAAACAGGCATCAGCTGCTTTTAAAAAATTCTGATGCTGGTGTACTGCCAGTAAATATTCCAGCTGTTGAAGGGTCATTCCTGAATAATTTTTATCTATATAATTTACAAAAGTATCAATTTTTATTATAATTAAATTAGGGATTCCTGGCCAGGCGGGCCAGTAATTGTGCAATGATCAATATAAGGCAGCCCGGGCCTTATCTGCCTTTGTAGCGATTGCAGATTTTTCAACGCTTAACTTTTATTACCTGCCATTGTTATATAATAGTCAGCCGTTCGTCCTCAAATAAGGGGTTTGGTGTATTAGTGTAGCAGTTTATCGTAAAATCTGCTATCATTGCAGCGAAGTGCATATTCTAATTATAATTTAATGTGCGAACCCTTTTCTAAGGATTTAAAAAATGTAGCTTTGTTAAGATATGGGCAGGGAAATACTCGAAACTAAAAGAAAGGCTTTAAAGCTTAACCTGGATGGTCCGGTTTACGGCACTTTTGCCGAGATCGGAGCGGGTCAGGAAGTAGCAAGGAATTTTTTTACGGCAGGTGCGGCATCCGGCACTGTTGCTAAAACCATGTCGGCCTACGATATGGCATTTAGTAATGCTATTTACGGAGTGGAAGAAAGTGGCCGTTATGTAAGTCGCTCCCGCGTAAAACAAATGTTGTCTCACGAATATGATTTGCTCACCGAGCGTTTGCACGGAGAAAAATATAATGATAAAACTTTTTTGCTTTTGCCGACACGGTAACAACGCTCAATTTCGCCCGTAATAATGAGCCCCATGGCTGGCTGGGGCTCCGGTTCCAGGTTACGCCCGGCGGGGAACATAATGATATTATTTTCCATGTAAGGCTATTGGATAATGACACCAGCTTGCAACAAAACGTATTGGGTATACTTGGGGTAAACCTGGTCTACGGTGCGTTTTATTACAATCATGATGTGCAGCTTATGGTGGAGTCGCTGGTAGATAATCTCTCTTTCGGTTCGGTGGAAATAGATATGATCAGTTTGCGCGGACCGGTGTTTAAAAATACCAACGACAGGTTGGTAAACTTGTATCTGATTGCCAAGGGTTTTTCGGGCGCAGCTGTTTTTGACCCCGGCGGCAATGTAACGCAGGCTAAAGACCTGTTGTACAAGAAGGATATCATGATCCTGCGTACTAAATTCCTGCAGAAGTCAAAGCCCAACTTCGATCTTTTTAATAAAGCTGTAGAACAGTTCAAACGCTCCCAACAGGTACAGGATGAAAACCTGGTAGTGCTTATTGAAGTGCTGATGAGCAATCTGCTTGAAGACAACGATCCGCATAACGACGGCGATGTAGAAATATTTGCTCACCGCGCGGAAGAGCTTTGCGCCACCGGAAATAATGTTATCGTTTCCAATTTTAAACGTAATAATAAACTGGCAGAATACCTGGCTCGGTGTAAGCCACGCAATGTGGGTATTTCCACCAATATATCTAACCTGCGTACTATTTTCAACGCCAGAAATTATAGCGACTCGTACACACAGGAGCTGTTAACCTATGTAAGCGACCTTTTTAGCCGGAACGTGAAACTGTATGCTTATCCTTATCTCAATAAGAAAACCAACGAAGTGGTTACATTAAAAAATATGCCCGTATCCGCCGAAGCAAAACCCTTGTTCGAGTTTCTGGTAACCAACCACTATATTAAAGACATAGAGGGCTACGATGTAAAAGATGTAAAAGCCGTGTAACCGGTTTTTACAGCCTGCCTTTTCGACGCATAGCCTTGCCGGGTTTTTAGGAAAATACTTTTTGATAAATGATAAAAAAATTAGTATTTTGCACTAAAATAATTAGTCATGTCAGTAGCCAACAAGAATTTGAAGTATTTAAGAAAGCTTCGGGGATGGACGCAGGATGAATTTGCGGGTAAATTAAATATTAAACGCTCGCTTTTAGGGGCATATGAAGAAGAGCGCGCCGAACCGCGTATCGATGTGCTGGAAGTAGTGTGCGATATGTTTAAATTAACGCTGGATGAATTGCTGAGAAAGGACCTGAGCGTGGAATCGAGCTCTGATAACTATCTCGCCAAGAGAAGAGCCCTGAAGCTGGCGCCGGTAATTACGCATATTCCTTTTGTGCCGGTGAAAGCGGCTGCCGGTTACCTGACAGGTTACGCCGATCATGAATTTGTTGATGAACTGAATACTTTTACTTTACCCATGGTTAGCGGGGGGCAATTACAGGGCATTCGAAATTCTCGGAGACTCGATGCTACCCACGCCCAGTGGTTCGGTAATTGTAGGTGAAAAGGTAGATGAGCTGGATTCGCTGAAAAATAATACGGCTTGCATATTGGTATCTCGCAACGACGGAATTGTTTATAAAAGAGTACAAAAAAACGCAAAAGCCAAAAATAAGATAACATTGGTGAGCGATAATCCTACTTTTCAGCCTTACACGATAAATTCCGATGAAGTATTGGAAATGTGGCAGGCCCAATATGTGATTTCTAAAACAAACGTTGCTCAAAACTGGGATGTAGGTCAGTTAGTGAATATTGTGGCCAACCTGCAACAGCAGGTAGATGGCATGAAAAAGAAAATCAATTAAAATAACAATTGAATAAATGCATCATATAAGGGACCGGAAGGTCCCTTTTAGTACCAGTACTTTTATGGAATTACCGCTTATACCGGTAATGCGCTCATTTTTATAATTTATAAACGGGTTTTTATGTAAAAACCAATAATTTAGCCTTATTGCGTTTGCTCTTTTATCGCATGAGAAAATTGTAACAGACCGTATCATGGTCTTTTAAAAATGAAATCATAGATGAATAAACATTTTAGTTTAATTGCTGCTGTGGTGCTGGCAGGTACTGCTCATTCCCAAACCACACAACTTACAGCAGATGATTACAGGAAGGCGGAGCAGTATTTGGGCTATAATACTACAACATGGGTAGACTGGACAAGTCCTTACCCTGCCTGGTTAGAAGGCGACAAGTTTTGGTACCGGAGCGGAAATAAGGTGTTTTTAGTAGATCCCAAAACAAAAACAAAAACTGAAACCAAAGCTTATGGGATGACGCCGGGTATGGATATGCCCCAGCGTAGGAGACGCACCGCCAACGAAGTGGTTTCTCCCGATGGTAAAAAGGCGGTATTTATCAAAGATTGGAATCTTTGGGTAAAGGACTTGGATACAAAGAAGGAAACTCAGTTAACCACAGATGGTGTAAAGGATTATGGTTATGCCACAGATAATGCCGGTTGGAAACACAGTGATGCCGCTATCGTAAGCTGGTCACCGGATTCTAAGAAGATAGCAACATTTCAGCAAGACCAGCGAAAGGTGAATGACATGTACCTGGTAACCACCAATGTGGGCGCTCTAAACTGGAACAATGGAAATACCCATTGCCGGGCGATCAATATATACCCACTATAAGAAGGGTGGTTATTGATATAGAAACGCCTAAAGTGATATCACTTAATATTCCTCCCGATCCGCATCGCGCCACTATGAGCGATGATATCTCCAGCAGCGGGAGCTTTGATGATATCGACTGGTCGCCTGATGCTAAAGAAGTTGCTTTTGTTTCCTCATCAAGAGATCATAAAAATGCCAAAGTACGCATTGCCAACACCGCAACAGGCGAAGTGCGGGAAGTGTTTGAAGAAACAGTAAAAACACAGTTCGAATCGGGCAGGGGAGCCATCAACTGGCGTTACCTTGCTGCCTCCAATGAAATAATCTGGTATTCTGAGCGGATAACTGGGGGCATCTGTATTTATACGATAGCAAAACGGGTAATTTAAAGCACCAGATCACCAAAGGCGAGTGGCTCGTAGGAAAGGTGTTAAGAATAGATGAAAAGGAGCGTAGTATTTATTTTACCGGCCATGGCAGGGAAAAAGGAAATCCCTATTTCGCTTATTTCTATAAAATAGGATTTGATGGCAAAGGGCTGACGCTATTGACTCCCGAAACAGGAAACCACAGTATTTATTTATCACCATCCGGTGATTATTTTGTAGATGTATACTCTCAGCCTGATGTACCGCCTGTAGCCGATTTCAGGAATACAAAAGGAGCGTTAATTACCCGCCTGGAAAAAGCTGATATTTCCCGTTTGCAGGCAAAAGGATGGAAGGCTCCAACACCTGTAACAGTTAAAGCTGCCGATGGAAAAACAGATATTTACGGACTGGTATTTACTCCAACTAAAACAGATCCATCGAAGAAGTACCCGGTTATTGATTATATCTATCCGGGGCCGCAGGGTGGAAGCGTGGGTAGCTGGAGCTTTTCCCCTTCGCGGGGCGATAACCAGGCGCTGGCTGAACTGGGTTTTGTTGTAGTAGCAATTGAAGGAACCAGCAATCCTTACCGTTCCAAAAGCTTTCATGATATGAGTTACGGCAATATGGCTGAAAATACATTGCCCGACCAAATAGCGGCGATCAGGCAGTTGTCAAAAACTTACCCCATCGATACCACAAAAGTGGGTATATGGGGCATAGCGGCGGAGGCTTTGCTACAGCGGCAGCCTTATTGCGCTACCCTGACTTTTTTAAAGTAGGTATAGCGGAATCGGGAAATCATGACAACCGCAACTACGAAGATGATTGGGGCGAGCGGTATAACGGCCTGGTGGAAAATAGCGATTATGCAGCGCAGGCCAACCAGGCTTACGCAAAAAACCTGAAAGGCAAGCTTATGCTGGTACACGGCATGATGGATGATAACGTACCGCCCTATAATACATTACTGGTAGTGGAAGCCCTGCAGAAAGCTAATAAAGATTTCGACCTGGTAGTCTTTCCCAATGCACGGCACGGGTTTGGTGAATATTCGGCTTATATGATGCGCCGCCGCTGGGATTATTTTGTAAAGCACTTATCAGGGGCTGAGCCTCCTAAGGAATATGTAATGGGGCAAAATAAATATCCGTGAATTTTTATGTAAGCCTGCCGGTGATGTAAAGCCGGCGGGCTTTTATTTTTGCAGCCGGCTGAGCGTTTCTCTTGAAACACCCAGGTAGTGTGCAATCATGGTTTTAGACACACGTTGAAATAGCTCCGGATATTGCTCCAGCAACAGCTCGTACTTCTCTTTTGCTGAGTTTTTCATTAAAGACAATACTCTTTTTTGCAACGCAACAAATCCTCCAAAGGCTTTAACCCCATGAAAGCGATACATGGCAGGCACCGTTTCACACATTCTTTGCTTATTTTCGAGGGTGAGCTCTAATACCTGGCAGGGCTCTAATGCCTGCACACATAACTCACCTTTTGATTGTAGCTTATAAGCGGGGTAGTCAGAGATCCACCAGTTCTCCATAGCAAACTGAATGATATGTTCCCTTTCCATATCGTCATACATAAAAGCTTTCAGCAGGCCTTTTACTACAAGGTATTCGGCGGTTACCTTCTTGCCGCTTTTAATTAAATACTCTTTCCGTTTTAAGTCTATCAGATTAAAATAAGGTAAGATCTGTTCCAGCTCCTCGTCAGCCAGAGGGATTACTTCTTCTATATGTTTGCGTAAAAAAGCAGCATACTCCATTTTGTAAAAATACGAAACGGTGTATACTGCCCGTTATATTGTTGCGCTTGTTCAGGACATTAAAATTTGGCCAATTCGAACAGTTTGTTATGTAGGTTGTACTTTATCAAGGCTATATTTCGCCATCGGCGGATGCTATGTCGCCTTATTGGAGTATATACTATACCTGTATGAAGTTGGAAATAATCGCCTGATAAAATCTATCAGATCCGTCACTGAGGGAATCTTTATTCGTTCCTTATTGGTTGGCAAGCGTCTGCACTATAGCTGCTCCCACGCCTTTTGCCGACTGTGGGTTTTGCCCTGTAATCAGGCGCTGGTCGGTTGTTACATGGGGCTGCCAGGAGCAGACTTTTCGTAGATGCCGCCTTTTTCTTTTAACTGATCCTCCAAAAGAAAAGGAACTACGCCGGTGAGCTTTACCAGTTCTTCCTCCTCGTTGGTAAAACCATTCACCTTTTTGCCTTTCACCAGGTAGCTGCCGTCACTTAACTGTATGTTCAAAATGCCGGCCGGACCATGACATACCGCAGCAACAATGCCATTGTTTTCATAAATGGATGCTGCTATTTTGTTGAGCTCATTATTAAGAGGCAAGTCCCACATAGCTCCATGCCCGCCCGCATAAAAAATAGCTGCATAATCGTCTGGCTTCACCTGTGATGGCTGCAAACTATTAGTGATTTTCCTGTTGTAACCGGCATCTTCCCAGAATTTTTTATTAACCGGGTCGCTTAAATCAAAACCGTCTACCGGCGGGTTACCACCTTTCGGGCTAACAAAATCAATTTCATAACCAGCTTCAGTAAGCACTTCCCAGGGATGAGATACTTCGCCCAGATAGTAGCCTGTTTTTTCCCGGTAGCGCCCTTGGTATCATGACTGGTTACTACAAATAGTATTTTCTTTTTCATTGCTTGTGTTTTTGTATTGAATGTATTGCTGCGCACTAACCGGCAGCCTGTAGCAATAATTGTCAGCAGCACAATGCTTATTGAAATAAATATTTTAGGGTTCATGAGTAAAATGTTTAGCATAATTCAGGTGCTGCTTTACCTGAAGGTACGGCCAGGGCTTCAATGGTTGCGGCGAGGTGAGCGGTATAGCGTTCAAAATAATCCTGTATCCGGTCGGGCGTAGCATTCTTTTCCAGGTCGTGAAAATGAAAGCCGTCCAGCTGCTTCATGCCTGTAAATGCATTCATCCGGTGAAACCCAAACATCACACCTTCATCCACACTTTTCTGGTCAAAAAATTCGCCAGGCAGCGTGAACGCTGTTTCCGGTGCATTCCAGGTAGTGGTAAGCATATAATGCCGACCGTGCAGCGAGCCTCCGGTTCCGTAATTGATTTCAGGGTTTTCCCTCTTCCTGCCGTCGCTGTAATAGATACCTTTGCGATGGCCGGCGGTAAAAACAGTATCCAGGTATTCTTTGAATTTGTGAGGAAGTCCGAACCACCATACAGGTGTATGATAGATCACTACATCAGCCCATACGAACTTGCTTACTTCTTCTTCCAGATAGTAGGGCTCGTTGATATCAGTTATTTGTAATGCAAAGTCATCCGGGGGCGAAAAAGCTTTTATCCCATTGTACCAATGTTTGGTTGAATTTTCCTCCTGAATGTGCAAAATACTGTCCGCCGTTGATGATAAATATTTTTGTCATGCTGTGTTATTTTAGAAAGAGCAAAGTTCTTTAAACAACAGCACTGCTACCTGTGAGGTAGGTCACAAGTTTTTATTTCACCGGTTCCCTTAAAATCGTTCTCAGCTTTTCGGGCGCTGTCTTCCTGAAATCGGAAAGATAGATCTCGTGGTGTAGCCCGTTTTGGGCAAACTGGTGCGTTTTCATAAAAGCATCCATGATTTTTAGCGATTCCGGCTCAGTGGAGAACGGGCCTACATGCAGCATCTGTACACATTTTCCTTCCTCTAAAGTATACCATTCGATATCAGCGGCTCCCTGTATTCTTTTTGACCTGTCACGGTTGATTTAGCGGCTTCCATATGTTCAGCAGTCACGAAATCGGGCATACGTATCAGCAGCCTGTATTCCCACTCGCTACGCGGCACTTCAACAGCGGCACTGTTCATGGTTTGCCCGGTGAACCGGGTTGCGTCAAACCACCATTGCCCTTCCAGCTTCGATACCACAAAATCTTTACCCTTTGCTTTACAGGCGAATTTGATGGTGTATGCCGTTGAATACATGGCTTCAATGGTTTTGGCGAAAACCTCGCCGGAAGGATCGCCCTTGCCGCGTAAAGCGATAAAAGATGCTTTTTCTATGTCAACAATTTCCGGCTGTGTTTTGGCCGTAAAATAAGCTTTGTACTTTTTAGTAAGATCTAGCTTTTCCATATCAGATAATTGTATAAGTGTTTATAGTTTGTGTTGATGAGGCCAGGGAGTTCTCTCACCTGCATGGCAATATAGTTTCAGACTTCTTAAAACCTGTTCTCATATATAAGCGCATTCAAGACAATGGAGGCAGTTTTCGGGAGCGTTCATTTTAATGCTATGAAAATATCAACTTCGGCATTCTCGGGGTTGACTGATTTTGCACCATAAACTTCGAAGTCGGATGTGAACGCACGGTTGAGAAGCGTATCCCATATCTTGATCCATTCATTATTTACAATTCCCTGTGCTAAATTACCTTTTGCTGTAAAACGGGTATAATTACCTTCAGTAAATGTTCTACCGGTCATGCCCTTGGGAATCTGCTCCAGGCTGGTTACCCGGCAACCCAACAGGGTAGTGTAGGGGCGGGTATGATCTTTTTCATAATCCGTGTAAATACAATAAAGCTCGTCATTGATCTTGCCCGGAATTTGTGCAGCTACCTGCTCCTCCATAAACCTGGCCCAAAGCGCAGGTATATCCTGCATGGCCTGCCCGTTTTCGTTAGTAGTACGTACTGATATGCCTATAACATGGAAGGATGGAATGGTTTCAATACTCATCTCTTGTTCTTTTATGGCACAAAACTAAACCGGCCTGTGACAACCCTATGTCAGCAGGATTAATATAGGAAGATTTTTTATGAGCTATATGGTAATATATTATTCCCCTTCCAATTTGTTTTAGCACCGCTCTTTTTCCTTCCTTCTCCAGTTTGTCGAGCAATTCCTTTTTCAATCTTTTGGGTAATTTCATCCAGTGTACGTTCATTAATGCCCCTGTAAGGCATATAGATAATGCGATACAGGGGCGGTATACCATTTGACTTTTTTGCTAATTGTATATACGCTTTTACCGGTGTTAGTATTGCCAGCTGGGCCAGCGAATGAACTCCTATTTCATGAAGCTTTTGGGCTATTACGGGGCCAATGTTCCTGGCATTCGTAAGGGAGTGGTGGAAGTGGCCCATTATTTTATAGAATAAAAGAAAGACCTTAATTCTCCGGCAAATGCTTCAGGTACTTCCAGTGCGGCAAAATGACCACCCGCTTCCATCTTTTTATAGTGTATCACATTTACAAAACGGTCTGCCCATTCGCGCGGAAACTGCGCTTCCTGGGAAATACGGCTACGCCCGCCGGAACCCCGGTTTTGCTTAGCGGTTGCGCACCGCCCCATTGGGCCACCGCATCAGTTTTATACATTCTTACCGATGATCCTATTGTTTGCGTAACCCAATAGATCATGATATTGGTGAGCATCTCATCTTTACCGCCAAATGCAGCTTCAATTAAATTGGGAGATGCACCGGCACTGCCGAAGCTAAGGATCCAGGCTGCCAGGGCTACCGGGGAATCGTTGAGGCCATAAGCTAATGATTGCGGTTTGGTGCTGTGTACCATAGCATAGGCGCCTTCGCTATACCACCATTGCTGCACAAATTGAGCAAATTGCTTTTCTTCATCGGTCATTGTTGCGGGATCTTCCTGGCCCATAGGATAACCGAGGTCGGTAAAGTGAACTGCTGATACCACATCGGGGTATTTTGAGGCCAGGGCTTTGGTAATACCCATACCTACATCACCTCCTGCCGCGTTGAACTTTTGATACCCCAGGATTTCGGTCATCAGTTTTTTCCAGAGGTCGGCAACCGCAATGCTGCCTAGGGCAGTTTTTCCTGAGAAGCCAAACCCGGGTATGGAAGGGATCACGAGGTCGAAACTTTGGTCTCCTTCAGTAAGCAACGGGATAATTTTGTGAAAACGATAATAGCTGTCCGGCCATCCATGTGTGAGCAGTAGCGGCCTGGCATTGTTCCTTTGCCTTTTATATATTGAAAATGGATTTGTACTCCATCGATTTCGGTAATGTATTGGGGATACTGGTTCAATTGTTTTTCATATTTTTCCCAGCTATACCCGTTTACCCAGTATTGGGCCAGTTCTTTCAGGTATTGTTCGCTGGTGCCTAGTTGCCATCCGGCGCCCTCGGGCTCGCCGGGCCAACGGGTATTTTGAATACGGTTTTTAAGATCAGTAATAACGGTTTGGGGAATGTTTACTGTAAATGGTTTCATTTTGTTTGTATTTAAGGTTTGAGAGAATGCGTTTTGAAAAGATACAACGGCCTGGCAAATGCAAAGGACTATGATCAGCTTTTTCATTTTTATGTTGTTTAAATCAGTTTGATTGATAAGTACAACACGAAAGTACTCCCGGGAGGTGCCAGAGATATAGAGGATAAATCGGTAAAAATGGTAGTTTTTTCGGTACCGGTAGCAATACTATTATAGCTTTCTGAAAGCTAAAGGCGTCATGCCTTCCCATTTTTAAAGGCTTTAATAAAGTAGGAGCTGTCTTCAAATCCCAGCCAGAAACAAATTTCCAGTATAGTCATCGAGGTTTGCCTTAAAAGGCTTTTGGCTTCCATTGCCAGGTGCTCGTCGATCCATTTTTTGGTAGTTTTACCGGTTAATTGTACCAGTACCTCGCTTAAGTATTTAGGAGTGATATGCAATTGCTGCGCATAAAAGTTTACATCCTTTTGTTCCAGCACATGCAGGAAAGCAGCTTCCTGAACTTAGCGGTAATCTGCTCCTGTTGCGAAGTGAGCGAAGGGACAGGCGTTACTGATTGATGGCAGGTTTGGGCCAGCATTAGTAAGCTGTAAATTAAACCCGGCATCACCGTTGGCTGGTTTTTGAAAGCGGAGATAGCGGCAAAAAGCGATTTGATTTGTGAGGTTTGCTCACGGGAGGTTTGTATTACATGCTGCCCGCCGGGCTGGAAAATGGCAATGTGCTCAAAAAAGAATTTTTGATGATATCGGTAAAGATGCTTTCCGTAAAAAACAGCGTTTCATGCTTTGCATTATGATCGGGTTCCCATTGCGATACGATGCCAGGACCGATGGTGGTAAGGCTGCCGGGCTGTAATACATAATCTGCACTGCCGATCTTTACGCCGCCAGGCTTGCCTGTGTAAGTGATCCCAATTCCATAAACAAAGTTTCTGATAGGAAAGCTAACGCCGGCATTCTTGTAAGTGGTGTCGTCGGCTATAAAATAAGGTATTGACATACTTTGCTGGTCCTGTTCCTTCAGGTAATGAAATAAATTGAAGGACTTTAAATTTTCTTGCTTTCGTATCATTTATTGCCATGTTTACGGGTGGCGCAGGCAGCCAAATTTCGGATATTTACGATAAGTCAGTGCTTCAGATATTCATTCGGTACATTTGGGGTAAATAACTGATATCATAATGAGCTTTTAGCAGTATGTTTATCGTTTCATATATCTGCACTTCTGTTCTCTGAAACTGCGGTAGCAGGCCCATCATAGCATAGCTTATCGGGTTTACTGAGGGGATAAATGTTTCCCACTTATAACCCTTTCCCCAAACAAGTCCCTTAACGGTTACCGACAGGTCGGCGCCTTTGAAATCAGCAATTGCATGGTATCGATACACGTATTGGCGTGTTGATTTACGGTATGGAAAACAGGAGTTTGCTCTCCAAATCCATAATCATCTTTACCCGCTTTTACATTAACATCCATTCCATGGTTTATAAGTGCTTTGGCACAGTGAACATGATTGTATTCGGCGCAGATATGTAACAATGATGCTTTGCGAAGTGGCGTAAATGCACAATCGAAGTCGTATTTTTATTGATTAGCTCCTTGTCGGTATTGAGTAATACGTTGAGCCGGGGTGCATCATCCAGCAATACGGCAAGCAGCGCTTTGTCATCAAAATATAATCCGAAATCTACAAAAGCCCGGATGCAGTCTTTAAACCGGGCACTTCTCAGGTATATATTAATCAATTCAAAAATCAGCGGTTTCCCCCTGTAGAGCTGGTTAGGGTTTATGCCGTTTTCAAAGCATTCCCTGATTCCTTCTGGGCAATGGGTTTCAAAGTGCCCGATTATTCTTCCGAGATCGTTCATGTAAGAATCTTTATAATAATGAAATTGGCAGAAGAACCTTTAAACTCTTTCCTGAAGGTAAGAATAAACGACTGATCTTTGACGGGAGATAAAAAAACGACAGCTTTGCTGCTGTCGTGTCCCCTTGTTCAGGATAAGATATTGCAATCCTGTTCAGGTCGCCGGTATGCGTTATCACGGAACGAATTTTTTAAAAACACTGCAGGCAATATGTCCTCCGAAGCCAAAGGTATTGCTGATGGCTATATTCACTTTTTTGGTCTCGGCTTTGCCTAATATAAGGTTCATCTTACCTTCAAATTCCGGCTCTACCTGGGTAGTGTTGATAGTGGGTGGAATTGTATCTGTTTCCACCGTTTTAACACATGCAATTGCCTCAATGGCCCCTGCAGCGCCCAGCAGGTGCCCGGTCATCGATTTGGTGGCGCTGATAGATACACCCGGGTTGTTTGCAAAAGCTCTTTGAATCGCCTTTAGCTCGCTCTTGTCTCCCATTGGGGTAGAAGTAGCATGGGCATTGATATAATCAATTTCAGATGATGTAATTCCTGCATCGTCCATTGCCACAGTCATGCCCAGGTGGGCACCGTCTCCCTCGGGGTGAGTACCCGTAATATGGTAAGCATCGGCAGCAAGCCCCCACCTATGATCTCTGCAATAATCGGCGCATTTCTTTTCAAAGCGCTTTCATAGCTTTCAATACCAGGGCGCCGGCGCCTTCTCCCAAAACAAAGCCATCTCTGTTGACATCAAAGGGCCTTGATGCCTGCAAATAATTTTCGTTGTTGGTAGATAAAGCCTTTGAAGCATTGAAACCACCTATGGAGCTTTGGGTTATAGAAGCCTCGGAGCCGCCGGTAATAATCATATCCGCTTTTTCCCAGCGTATATAATTGAATGCGTCGATAATAGACGTATTACTGGCTGAACAAGCTGCAGCCGTTGTATAATTAACACCCCTCAATCCATACCTTATCGAGATAAGGCCCGAGGCAATATTCATGATCCTTTTGGATATAAAAACGGGTTAAACCTGGGCGTGCCGTTACCCTTATTATACTCGGTCATTTGCTCCTCGAACGTTGAAACGCCACCATCACCCGAAGCCCATATAACCCCGATCCGGTCTTTGTTTAACTGATCGAAATCGATCTGCGCATTTTCCACCGCTTGTTGCGCGCTTGCCAGGGCATATTGCGAGAAGGGATCGTATTTCCTTACCTCAGATTTCTCTATATATTGTAAAGGATCAAAATTGCGCACTTCACAGGCGAATTTTGTTTTAAAATGCGTAGTGTCAAATTTGCTGATAAGCTTGGCGCCACTCACTCCGTTCACAAGCGATTGCCAGTATTCATTTACCGTGTTGCCTAAAGGGGTGATGGCTCCCATACCCGTTATAACTACTCTTTTCATTTGTTCTTTTTATTGTCCGTTGGGTGTTTCTTTCGGACAGGTTATAGTGGTTAGCTGAAGGCGACCGATCCCGTTTTTATTTTAATAAGTTCTGGCGGATGGTCTTTTTATTAAGTTGAAGTCTTTTTCGCCCGTTAACCTCGATAGCTTTACAATTGCCATCATACCGGCTATTATTAAAACGGCCCTGGTTCTGGGCGATTCATCGAAATGAAATATACCAGCTTGCTTGCCGTCTTTTAAAATATCGGTTACCCAAGCCAGGAACGCGTCCGAAAATTCTTTTAATTTTTCCTGTACTTCCGGTTCCAGTGTGTTATAGTCGGTAGAAAGCGATCCCACTATGCAAACCTTGTTCTGATATTTAATGTCGGTATAAATGGAGAAAAAACGATCCAGTTTTTCGGTTGCTGTTTTCCCCTGCACTCCTGTTTTACATTCTCCAGGCTCCTGATGTGTAGTTCAATTACCGCAATGCCCAGATCCGTTTTTCGTGGAAAATGGTGATGAACAGAAGGTTTCTTTATACCTACCACCTGCGCAATATCTACAAAGCTAAAAGCGTTATAGCCCTTGTCCCTGATCAGTGCGTCTGCTGTATTTATAATATGTTCCCTCGTTGTCATGTACTGGTATTTATACAAAGGTACAAACCTACCAGTAGGTAGGCAAAATATTTTATAATAAACTGGTACTTTTTGTAATGCCTTATATTTTTTGTGTCTAATTTGCCGGTTCTGAGACCATCAGGTCTTTGCTTACTGCTTCTTTTTGGTGATCCTGCGTCCTAGCTGTATAAGCGGTTTTTCTACTATGGTATGTAAAAGCCAGGCAAACCCGATACAGGTGGCCATACAAATGAATAGCATCAGGTTATCATGAATTTTAAACCCGCTTAAAATTTTGTGGGTCATGTGTATCACACCCTTGTGTGTTAAATAAATGGCATAGGACAACGTAGCCAGGAAATAGGTGGCTTTCGAGCTCCATTTGTATAGAAAGCTGCTGGTGCTGACTGCTCCTGCTACTATAAGCCCGTATCCCAGGGCAACCAGCGGAAAGCCGAAAACAGAAGCATTAAAAGTCATTTGGTCTTCACAGAGAAAATAAGCTCCTGTTAAAATGGCAAGGCCCAGCACTATAAGCATATTGCCGGACCGGGAAATATACTTCCAGGTTTGTGGCAGGAACTGATAAATGGCGGCGATGCTCACGCCTGCCAACAATCCATCCAACCGGCTGTAAGTGGGATAGTAAATAAATTGGTACCAATACATCCAGGGCGCCTCTGAATCAATGTGCGGAAGGTAAAGGCTGGTATAGCTCATGTATCGGATAAGAAAGCCAAATGCAAAAGACCAAACAGGATGCCATAAGCGCTCCTTAGCAATTTAAAGGATTGCAGGGTGATAAGCGTGAGGGGCAGGAGCAGGTAAAAATGCTCTTCCACGCAGAGCGACCAGCAGTGTGAAAAAGTTCCTTTATCCTTTAGGTTCAGGCCGAGATTTTGAGTAAAAGTCAAAAATTTCCATAATGGGGAAGGCTTTCTTTTTCCCGGAAAAAGGGAAATAAAAATAAAGTGCCACTGTTACCAGGTAGGCTGGCACAATGCGAAAGAAGCGCCTGGCAAAAAAGTTTTTGAAAGAAATGTGTTGCCCCTTTTTATCTGAACAAAAAGCTGTGAGGAAATAAGGAAACCACTGAGAACGAAAAACAGGTCAACCCCGGTCCATCCGAAGCTTGCTGCACTGGGTAACCAGGCTGGTTGCCCGCCACTTAAAATAAAGTAATGAAATAAAAAAACAAAAATGATGGCCAAAGCTCTTAAATGGTCGAGTCCCTGCAGTCTTTGATGGTTCTCTTTATTACGTGTCACCTGGTAGATTATTATTACTCGTTGTTTTATTTAGTGCTTGAAAATGATGTTCTCCTAATTTGGCTGGGCCGGATTACAAAAAATAGGCATCATAATTTAATAGGAAGGTAATTGTTTTACAGGAAAAAGTTATTACAAGTCTGCCTGGAAGTTCCTGGTATAAGCAGTATATTCCTGGATTGGCTTTAACAACACACGTTTGGCGAGCATCGCCTTATTTGGTTTCCGGAAGCGGCTTTTGCTGTACATTGCATCACAATGAATATTCAAATAAAAAACAATCAGTCTCTAAAAGAGTATAACACATTCGGCATGAACGTAACCGCCCGCTATTTTGCCAGGGTTTCTTCTGCTGAAGAGGTAAGGGAAACCTTGGAATGGGTGAAAGCGCGGGAACATGAAACACTGGTAATGGGCGGAGGGAGTAACCTGTTATTTACAAAGAATGTGGATGGTTTGGTAATGCAAAACGGCATAAAGGGTATTGAAAAAGTGTATGAAGATGAGCAGTATGTGCATCTTAGAGTGGGAGGAGGAGAAGTGTGGCACCAGTTTGTGCTCCATTGCCTGGCTTATAATTATGCAGGCGTAGAGAACCTGGCCCTGATTCCGGGTTTTGTGGGAGCCTCGCCTATGCAAAATATAGGAGCTTACGGTGTTGAGATAAAAGAAGTTTTCCATGAGCTTACAGCTATACATAGAATGAGTTTGGAAACTGTTCATTTTTCCAATAAAGACTGCGCATTTGGTTATAGAGAAAGTGTCTTTAAGCAGCAGTATAAAGACCAGTTCATCATAACTGATGTTACTTACAGGCTAAGCAAAAAACCAACTTTTAAAGTAGCATATGGCGCTATCACGCAGGAATTGGAAAAGGCCGGCGTTCAAAACCTGTCAATACAGGCGATAGCCAATGCTATTATTGCGATCCGATCTTCCAAGCTGCCCGATCCGAAAGAAATAGGTAATGCAGGAAGCTTTTTCAAGAATCCATCCGTCTCAAGAGAACAATTTGAAATATTAAAATCAAAGTTCCCCGAAATAGTGGCTTATGAAAACTCCGATCATACCGTGAAGCTGGCTGCCGGCTGGATGATAGAACAGGCCGGCCTGAAAGGTTTTAGAAAGGAGATGCCGGCGTACATGCCCGCCAGGCCCTGGTGCTGGTGAATTACGGAAATGCCAGCGGTGAGGAAGTTTTAGAGATATGCAGATTGGTGCAAAGCGCTGTGTATGAAAAGTTTGGTGTAGAGCTTTCGCCGGAAGTAAATATCGTGTAGCGGGCTGAATGTAATAAAGTCCTATATTCGCACCCGATTTTCAAAGCCCTCTGCTTATTAATTACTATTGAACGATGAAACGCCCTTTGGCTTTTGTCTCGCAATAAGCAGGTCTCATATTGAGGTAGTGCATGCAGGGCGTTCCATCCGACAAAAAACGCGGCGGAGCCGCACTAAAAATTAACGGATGAAAAGAATTTTTTTAATGGGGTTAATGTCAGCTACCCTATGTTTAGGTCTTAACGCCCAAAGGTCGGTTTACAACAGAGATGTAAGGTTCGGATTTAAAATAGATCCAGTTTTTGCCAATTCTTTCCGGGCGGCAGAAAACGATATAGAACGGAGCGGTAGTGGCTTCGGTGTTAATTACGGTTTAATGGCCGACGTGCTTTTCAGTGATGGTCGTGGTGCATTTGCTACGGGACTGGAGGTAGCCCATGCTTCTTCCGAACTGTTGTACAGTACCAACAGCAGGGGGTTAAAGAGAGCAGAGGCGGCCGGTGCCGATCAGCATTACAAATTAAAACTGCAGTATCTGCAAATTCCCTTAAGTGTAAAATTAAAAACCAACCAGAATAACGGCTTCAGATTTTGGGGCCAGTTTGGTACCTATATGGGCGCTTTATTAAAATCTAGAATGGACTATTCTTATGGCCCGGTATCCGAAAATAATGTAAACGCCATGAAAAACACGAACAAGGTTAACATGGGACTATTGGTAGGTGCCGGCGGCGAATACGAGGTAGCTCCCAAAACAGACTTGTTCTTTGGTATTGGCCTGGAAAACGGGTTCACAGATATTACTTCCAACGGCGACTGGAAGGATGGTAAAGTGGGCCTGAACAGGTGGGCGATCCGTCTCGGAATGTTTTTTTAGTATAAAAGGCCTAAATTATAAAAGGAGAGACCGCAACTGCAGTCTCTCCTTTTTATATAGAAGGTATGGATTAGTAACAGGCTACTGTTTTACAATAACGCCACAACCAATACGGGGTCCGGAGTTACCGGTTGGCTGCGTTTTATAGTCGTCTGTACCGCCATGTACAATAATGCCCAGGCCGATAATATTATTAACAGCTTTGTCTGTAATGCTCCACCTGTTGGTAGTTACAGATTTTGTAGCATGACCGTTGTTGTCTAATTTAATGTTGCCGATATCCCCGAGTGATACGCCGCAGAGCCCCATTCGCCATGGTTTTCTTTTGTAGGATTCCAGTGGCCATGGGCCCCTTCTCCTTTATTACTGCAATCGCCATGCTCATGAAAATGCACTGCCACATTACTATCGGCTCTTGCCTTATCATCTATCACAACATCAAGGCGTATTTGCGTACTGTCCAGCTGGTAGAACTTTGCGGTTCCTATTTGCTGCGTTGAATCTGCAGTAGACATCAGGTTGGCTGTAGCTACTAATGTACCGTCTGCCGAAGGGGTTACATTGGCGCTGTCTGTTGCTACAACAGCCGAATCGCCGCCGGTGGCATCGTCGCTATTGGTATTAGCCCCTCCGCCACAGGATGCCAGGGATGCTAAAGTAATCATACCGCTAAGGAGTAAATGAGAACGTTTCATAATGCTTTTTAATTTTAATTAAGAGGTTTGAACGAATAAAAATATATAAAAGTTTACTTTTACTTAGGTTATAATTATTGTATTAGCAATAATTATTGTCTTTATACAAACATTGAACCAAATATGAATGAAGCAGAAAACCCGTGGAAAGTAACCGGTGAACGGGATATTTATGATAATCCCTGGATCAGTCTCAGGGAATTTGATGTGGTAAATCCGGGCGGCGGAAAAGGTATTTATGGTAAGGTTCATTTCAAAAATGCCGCTATTGGTGTTATTGCATTGGATGAAGAGATGAACACCTTCCTGGTAGGGCAATTCAGGTTTGTGCTCAATGCATATAGCTGGGAGATTCCCGAGGGGATGCCCGGAGGGGAAAGAAACCTACCTGGAAGCTGCACAGCGGGAATTATTGGAGGAAGCTGGTTTGACAGCTGATAGCTGGACGGAATTGCTGCGTTGCCACCTGTCTAATTCGGTAAGCGATGAATATGGCATCATTTTTTTGGCAAGAAACCTTAAGCATAGTGTAGCAGCGCCTGAAGAAACGGAGCAGGACCTGAGATCGAAAAAGTTCCTTTTAGTGAAGCCGTTTGCATGGTGAATGACGGGCGCATTACCGATTCTATTTCTATTATGGCGATACAAAAATACAGTTAATGGTCCTTTTAAAAGAAATTTAAAATGATACCGGCAAACCGCTCCAATACCTCCGCCCCTGTAGTTAGTGACCCCATGCTTAAAATGGTGCAACGGGTAGCGCGTTTGATGGACGAGCAGTTCTCTATTGGCGGTTTTAAATTCGGGCTCGACCCGCTATTAAACCTGATCCCCGTGGCCGGCGACGTTAGCAGCTATATTATATCGGTAGCGTTAATCATTACAATGGCCCAGCATGGCGCTTCGGGACGGGTAGCTATTAAAATGCTGGGAAATGCTACGCTCGACGCGCTGGTGGGTACTATACCGGTATTAGGATGGATTTTTGACTTCTCCTATAAAGCCAATACGCGAAACCTGAAATTGCTGACAGAGCATTACACAGAGGGAAAACATCGCGGAAGCGCCAAACCGGTTATCATTTCTATTCTTGTGATTATGTTAATGGTGTTGGCGTTGATCGTGTTCCTGGTGATCAAGCTATTTCAGTGGCTGGAAGCGCTTTTTATGAGCTAAAGCGGGGTTTTATTAATATCAGCCTGCCGGCCGTATTGAATTGTAGCGGCTTTTTAGTTTCTTTGTCGGGTGAAAAATTTCAGGTCGCCGCAAAGGCCCAAAAAAGTTCGTTAATTGTTGGCGCAGCCGCAATTACAGACGCTCTGCAACAAGGCAAAGCTTTAGATAGAATATATGTGGATACCAGGCTGGTGAGTGCAGACCTGTCGGTACTGCGTAAGCTGGCAACAGAACTGGCTGTACCCATTAACTATGTGCCCCAGCAAAAACTAAATAGTTTCCATGTAGAGGGACACGGCGGTTGTATTGCGCAAATTTCAAAAGTGCAATACCAGAATTTGCAGGATATTATTTCTTTTGTGGTGGAGCAGGGACAAACTCCTTTATTCCTGATTTTAGACGGTATAACCGATATCCGCAATATCGGCGGCATTGCACGCACTGCCTGGTGCTGCGGTGTAAACGCTATTATCATTCCGGATAAAGGAGTGGGGGCGCTGAATGAAGATGCTATTCTTACCTCAGCAGGTGCATTGGAGAAAATACCGGTATGCCGTGTTAATAGCCTTATGAAGGCTGTGGATGAGTTGCATATGAATGGCATAGCTGTTTTTGCCAGCGAAATGACGGCTTCTAAAAATATTGCGGATTGCGATTTTTCAGGGCCTGCAGCCATAGTAATGGGTAGCGAAGAAAAAGGTGTGTACCCCGCGCTCCTTAAGATATGTGATGAACGCATCAGCATTCCCATGAGAAATAATTTTGAAAGCCTGAACGTTTCGGTGGCTACAGGGATGATACTATACGAAGTAATGAAACAACGCGGCGTTTAGTACCCGCACCCGGTATATTTTATTAAATCTGCACACTGTATGGATTTCATGTCCCCGATACATATTCCGAAGTTGCCAGAGCCGATAGCTTATGGTAATAAGATACTTCTGATTGGTTCCTGTTTTACCGAGCATATTGGTAATGCCCTTGCAGAGTATAAATTCAATGTGCTGCAAAACCCGCACGGGATATTGTTTGAGCCAGCCAGTGTAAGACATAGCCTGATTGCTTACGTAGAGAACAGGAAGTATACCGAAGCAGACCTGTTTTATCTCAATGAAGTTTGGAGCTCGTGGCATCATCATTCCCGCTTTTCTGATACAGACAAGCAGAAGGCGTTGAACACTATGAATCAGTCGGTAGAACAAGCCCATCATTTTTTGAAAGATTGTGATTGGGTGGTGGTGACGCTGGGATCGGCGTTTTCTTATATTTTGTCCTCCGATAATCCTGAGAAAGAGCGGCATGACCTGCATGTAGCTAATTGCCATCGTGCGCCGGGGCAATGGTTTTATAAAAAGCTCTTGGGTATCGAAGAGATTATAGCGGCTATGGATAATACGTATCATAGGCTAAGAACATTTAATCCTAAAATAAAAATACTCTTTACTGTTAGCCCGGTAAGGCACCTGCGGGACGGTGTTACAGAGAATAATCGCAGCAAAGCGCGTTTAATAGAAGTAGTGCATCACCTGGTAGATAAGTTCCCGGGGTATATTATTTCCCGGCCTATGAGCTGGTGATAGATGTACTGCGCGATTACCGCTTTTACGATGTGGATATGGCCCATCCCAATTATCAGGCTACAGAATTTGTACTGGAAAAGTTTACAGACGCGTGTATTGACGAGGCTTCAAAGCCGATCATGAAAGAGGTGAGGCAGGTGGCTGTTGCCAGGAGGCATAAGGCTTTTCAGCCCAATACCAATGCCCATCAGCAGTTTTTGAAAACCCACTATGAAAAAGCAAAGGCCTTGACAGAGAAGTATACCTTCCTCGATTTGAAGGAAGAAATGGCTTATTTTTCGGGCGCTCACTAGCGGTTTAATTTCAGTGCGTCATTGACGGTAAGGGCTCCGTCTGTCCAAACCCATTCTATCTCGTTGTAAACAAAGGATATTTCTTCGTACTCGGCATACTTGCTTAGTTCCGGATTTTTATTATTAGGCATTAAGGTTCGAATGCGGGCTACCGAAGCATTTTTCAGTTTTATCGTGAAATGATTAAACTCCGCACCTTGTCCACCCGCTGTTACCGGTTTATTAGGTGCAAAAATTTTAGCTCAAAAGAAGGCAGTGTTTCATTTTGAATCAAAGCCTGAATCAGGGCCGTTGTGCTTTTGTCCAGCTCCTTGGTAACAACCAGCGGCTGGTGCTGGCGTTTACCGGTAGCCTGCCCTGTAGCCACGTCTCGCGGCGATATTATTTCATGCTCAAACGCAATTACTTCAATTAAGCCTTCTTTTCCTTTTTGAATGCAGCTGCCTTTTATCAGGCCTTGCTTACTTCCGGTAATTTTCAGGTATGCGTTTAGTGCCATTGGGTTTAGATTTTTATGCTAAGTTAGCAGCATTAAAATCTGCAATCTATACCACGAATAGGTGAACGCTGGTTAAGTGTCAGCCGTGTCGCTGCTGCCGGTTCCTGTTGTTCTTTTAGCAATTTTGCCCGGAATCAAAGGCTGAATGAGTTGTCCCGCATAATTTTGGGGAAATGGCTCTTTGATTCCGAAGCTGTCGGGTTCGTGCGGCGGGCATACATAGGTGCCGAACAGGAGGTCCATTAAAGGTGAAATGTTGGCATAGTTGCCACGGTCACGTTCTTTGTCGTGGTGCCAGTGATGTAATTCGGGAGCGCCTATCAGCATCTTTAGCTTGCCAATGGGTAATCTTACATTAGAATGGATGTAAATAGCCCATATGCCCCTGAACGCGACTATCAGCGCCAATGCTTCCAGCTCGAATCCAAACACAAAAGCAGGCAGGTTGATCAGGCCAATCGTATAAATACTATCAATGGGATGTTCCTGTGTGCCGCCAGCCAGTCGAGTTCTTCGGCGCTATGATGTACTTTGTGAAAACGCCAGAGAAAATCTACCTTGTGCTGGAGGCGGTGTCCCCAGTAAATAAGCAGGTCGCTCAAAAGCAACACTTCAACCGCCTGTAGCCATAGAGGTTGATGCCCGATCTTTTCCTTAAAGGAATAAGGTATTGTTTCATCGAGCCAGAAACTAAAATATTGCAATACCCATAATACAACCCCGCTCCATAAAAGATATTGTCCTAAGAAATAGCAAAGGTCTGTCTGCCAGCCCTTCCTGAATACTTTCTGATCTTTTTTAGCCGGGAATGCTTTTTCCAGCGGAATGAACACCAGGCAAAGAAATAGCAGGCTGGCTGCAGTGCCGAAGATTAAGCTTAAGAAGTCCATTGTTTTTATTTAAAGAGGGAAGTGTCTTTGCTTTTGTGATAGCGTCTGTATTTTGTTGAATCTGCAGGCCGGAAGAGGATAGCCGATTTTGAGCTGCTCATTATTTGTTGTTCTGTTAACGCTACCCCTGGTTTAAACTTCGGTTTACCAAGGTTTACAGGGGTGCTTTTTCCAGTCGGCAATCACTATAGATTTAGAAGACGGAAGCGTGCGCCGCCTGGTTACGCTGTCCCAGGGTTTGGGTGCCTTGCCTATGCCGCTGGAATGAACAGTGCTGCCGTTGGGGCTGGTTTGTATGTGGGCAGCAGGATTAATGAAATTCGTGAACAGGCCTGCCCTGTAGCATAAAAAACAAAGAACAAGCACGGTAGAAGAAGTAAGCGCCAGTCCTTTTATGAATTTTGATCGTATCATAGTAAGCAATTGAGTTTTGTAGAAACCTTTTGTATAAAAATAATGCAAGCACTACATACTTCAGTTGAAACCTTCTCAAAGAACTGTTAATTGTCAGCATTATGCTTTTCACAGAACCAGGCCAGATCATTATTACATAACATGGGCTAAATGGCTTTGGCACGGCTTTGGCAAATGATACCGGTATAAAGTGATCAGGTGCTGGCAGGTGATCATAAAAGAGATTGGCGAGTTTTCATATTTTTTAAGTAAGAAAGCCAGGTTAAATATTTAAAGAGTTGATCTATAAAAACCTACGTTAACCTTTCAATAGAAGCCTGGCTTTATAGCCGGGCTTCTTTTAGGTTGAGAAGAGGTGTGATATTAGGGTGTATCGTTGTTATGCAGCCACCGTATAGCATCCTCCATTTGTTCATGAGGATAAATACGCAACTCTCCGGGTATATCTCTGCAGGTTTCATTGGTAAAGTTCTTTAATCCTTGCAGGTCGCTGATGATGGCACAGCGCTTCCAGGTGCTCCAGTCCCTTATAGCCAGCCATAAACTTTTAATCCACCAGGTAATAGAAAAATTACTGAGATCGTGCTCCAGTACCAGCATATAGTTAAGCTCTTTATGCTGCCTTTTATATTGTTGCATAGCCGGTACAAGCGTGGTAGCGAAATCGTTACCATTGATCGTTCCCAAGCTTTGAATGCTACAATATTATCTGATATGTTTTTTAGTTCCGTAATCATAGGTGGCTTGTTTAAAGGCCATATGTTCGTAGAATATCCAAAGTCGTACCGAAAAATTAAAGGGTTTTCTCAAATGGCGATAGAGATGTCTTAATCTGTTGATATACATGTGCAAAAAATAATTTTGAGTGGAGGGTAGTTTTTTTATTCTCATTTCCACGGGTATACCAGGGATGATCAGTATTAGTTTGCTTTTTTGAAACGGAGTAAGCCGGTCTGCCCGAAAGGAGACGCGGTGATGGGGTGAAGTTGAACTGGGGTAAAACAAAAATTTTCCCAAGCTTAGCCGAGTGCCTGTTCTAGATCGGCGATAAGATCTTGTATATCTTCTAATCCAACGCTCATCCTAATTAACCCGTCAGTAATACCGGCTTTTAGTCTTTGCGTTTGGGCTACGCCTGCATGAGACATAGAGGCGGGGTGCGACACCAGGCTGTCGGTAGTGCCCAATGAAACAGCACGTACAAAAATATTTAAACGGTTAATAAAAGTTACAGCGCCTTCAAAACCTGATTTTAATTCAAAGCTGAGCACTGCTCCGGGCTGCCGCATTTGTATTTTAGAAAGAGCATAATGCGGATGTGTCTCCAGCCCGTTATAGTTGACTTTTGAAATGGCAGTATGTTGCTCAAGAAACCGGGCCACAGCTAAAGCATTGCTGCAATGCTTATCCATGCGCGTGGCTAGTGTTTTAATACCCTGCAACAGAAGAAAGGCATCGAATGGATTAGCATTTACTCCCAGCAGTTTGTAGGTATGATATACCCGCTGAAAGCTTTGCTGGTCCTTACCAACGATTACACCGCCAATAGCGGTGCCATGACCATTCAGGAATTTAGTAGTAGAGTGAAATATAAGATCAGCCCCCAGTTGGAAGGGCTGTTGGAGATACGGTGTTGCAAAAGTATTGTCAACAGTAACCAACACATTATATTTTGCAGCCAATGCACTCACGGCGGCTATATCAATGCATTGCATACCCGGATTCGCGGGCGTTTCCAGGTGTATCAGTTTAATAGAAGGCGTTTGCTGCAAAGTTGTGTCAATCGATTCCAGGTTACTAAAATCCTGGAAACTACAGCTAACACCGAACCGCGGCAGCAGGTTGGCTAAAAACTCCTGTGTGCCGCCATATAAAGACTGGCTGGACAGTATTGTATCGCCTGCCGATACATTCGCCATGATCATAGCCGCCATAGCGGCCTGCCCCGAAGCGGTTAATAACCCCATGCCGTTATAGGATTGCCGGTTTCATCCACTACTCCAAAAGCTTCCAGGTCGGCAATGACTTTTGCCGCTGCATTTGTTGTTGGGTTTCCAAATCTCGAATAGGTATAGCCTTTTTCCTCACCTGAAAAACGAGCCATCCCCTGCGCTGCACTATCAAATGTAAACGAAGAAGTAGCAAAACGGGCATAATATGAGCATGTTCGGGCAATGGCGTTTCACAGGCATGAATAGCTGCCGTAGCCAGTCCTTTGATATTTTTGTCGGTCATAAGAGTGATGGTTAAGCGTGGTAATACTTGCTAAGTAAGAACATATTTTTTAGTTTACCAGCAATTAAGATACCTTTTAAGATTTTGCAATGTGCTGCTGTTGCAGCGGTTTTACCGGTAAAATAAATAACTTTGGCAGCAGCGGTTTTTAATTCAATGCTTAATAGTTATACATCTAATATTTTGTGGCTCGCGGTAATAATTGTTGCCCTGCTGCTTGGTGTTATTGTATACCTGTTTATAAAATTAACTAAATCAGTCCGGCAAAAAAGGATATGGAGGCGCGTTTCCGAGAGGTAGAAGGCCGGGTGAATTCTTTGCAGCTTGAAACATTGGAGTCGAGGCTCAACCCTCATTTATTTAAGAATATTCTGAACTCTATACAATCGCATGCCTATCAAACCTATTTTGCCCTCGATAAGTTGGGGAATGTGTTGGATTATATTTTGTATGAAAGCCGGAGGAAGCTGGTAACCCTGAAAGAGGAAATTGAATTTGCATTAAGCCTGATTGAGATTAATAAAATAAAAATCAGCCCATTGTTCGAACTGAAGGTGAAAACGAAAATCAATGAGTCGGAACCGCTTTACAAACAGAGAATACTGGCTCCACTGATTTCGATCGACCTGATAGAGAATGCGTTCAAACATGCCGATCTGCAAAGTGCTGATGCTTTTATCTCCATTATTTTTGAATTCAGGGATGACCATTTTTACCTGACAGTTTCCAACAAGATATCTTCTAAAAAGCCTATCGAGAAGGAAAAAAAGCGGAATAGGCGTTGCTACACTTGAGAACCGCCTGCGTATCATTTACCGGAATCATTTTAAGCTCGAAAAGTTTATAGACGGAGAGGTTTATATTGCTCATTTAAAAATTAATCTTCTTGAACACAAAGCTCAAATGCTTGCTGCTAGATGATGAAATTCCAGGCCTTACTTACCTGAAAATGCTTTGTGAGCAATTGCAGGACCTGGAAGTGGTTAAGGCATTCAATAACCCCGCTTTTTTTTGAGCGAATTATCCCGGCTTGAGTTTGATTTTTGTATACTGGATATTGAAATGCCCGAAATGAATGGCTTGCAGGTTGCTGCATTGCTGAATGGCAGGCCTGTTGTTTTCACCACAGCTTATAAGGAATATGCCGCAGAGGCTTTTGATCTCGATGCCGTAGACTACATAAGGAAACCTGTAAAAAGGAACGTTTACAGCAGGCTGTTGATAAAGTAAAGCATAGACTTGAAAGCAAAAACCAGGGCGCACGTTTTGTACAGCTGAATACGGATAAAGGAAAAGCGCTGATTTATTTCGATCAGTTAAGATATATTAAAACTTCAGAGGTTGATAGCAGGGATAAGGTAGCATTACTGGCAGACCGGAGTTTGATTACCCTTAAAAATGTGTCCTTCGAAAAACTCCAGGAGTTGCTTCCTAAAGAAGATTTTGTACGGGTTAATAAAAAGAAATGATCTCGCTAAAGGCGGTTCAAACCTTTTATCTGATGAAATAACTACTAAAATTGTCACCGTTTCAGGAGCACCGCTGAAAGTAGTATTGAGCGAAGCTTACCGGAAGGAGTTCATTCAGCGGGTCAATCTCTCCCAGGAGCCGTAAATATCCTGCTGTTCAAGGCAATAATCGCCCAGGAGTTTTATAGGGTCAGTGAATCATTAATGTAGTAAGCGGATAAAACTTGTTACAATTTTCTCCCTTTTCATTACATTTTTGATATTTTAATTCCCTTTTTCCTTTTTTTTTGAGATACACCTCACTTTCGTATCCGGGAAAATGAGAAGTGGGGAACTTTATAGTAAAAGAATTTAAGCACATAGGCTGTTTTTAGAATGGGCAAATTAAAAATACAATCTTCTATATTGCCACTATCGGTGGTTTCTCTTTACTCATTTACTGGGTAGTTACAATGGGCGCTAAGCTGGAAGACGGCCGGCCGGTGGTTAAGCCGGGTTCTTTTAAAGGACAGTGGGCCGATTTCACCGATTCCCTTTCCCACAACCTGCAGCATCCGCTGGCGCTTTTACTGGCCCAGATTATTACAATTATCCTTGTAGCTAAGTTACTAGGGTGGATCTGCCGGAAAATAGGACAGCCAACAGTGGTAGGAGAGATGATTGCCGGTATTTTACTGGGGCCTTCTTTGTTGGGAATGTACCTGCCGGAGTTTTCCGGCATTTTGTTTCCCAACAGTCTTTGGGAAACCTGCAGTTCCTGAGTCAGATCGGATTAATCCTTTTTATGTTCATAGTAGGAATGGAACTCGACCTGAAAATGTTGAGAAAGCAAACCCATGATGCGGTTGTGATCAGCCATGCCAGTATCATCGTTCCTTTCGCTTTAGGGATAGGACTTGCCTATTTCATTTATGAATCATTTGCACCGGAAGGCGTTCAGTTTTTGTCGTTCGGACTGTTTATGGGAATAGCCATGAGTATTACAGCCTTTCCCGTGCTGGCCCGGATTGTACAGGAAAGGGGCATTACAAAGACGAGGCTGGGTGCCATTGTCATTACCTGCGCTGCAGCCGATGATATTACTGCCTGGTGTATACTGGCCGCAGTCATCGCTATTGTAAAAGCAGGTTCTTTTACCAGTTCCCTTATATAATGGCACTGGCCCTGGTGTACGTAATAGTAATGATAAAAGTAATAAGGCCATTCCTGCTGCGCATTGGTAATATTTATACTTCAAAGCAAACATTGACCAAGCCCATAGTTACCATATTTTTTCTGACGCTTATCGTGTCTGCTTACGCGGCAGAAGTGATAGGTATCCATGCGTTATTCGGCGCTTTTATGGCCGGTGCAATTATGCCGGACAATATCAGGTTTCGCAACCTTTTTATTGAGAAGGTTGAAGATATTGCTTTGATCGTGCTATTGCCTTTGTTTTTCGTATTTACTGGTTTGAGAACCCAAATAGGATTATTAAGCGATCCGGCATTATGGAAACTGACGGCGCTGATCATTGTTATTGCGGTTGCAGGTAAGTTCCTGGGCAGCGCATTAGCTGCCAGATTCGTTGGGCAAAGCTGGAAAGACAGTCTCTCTATTGGCGCATTGATGAATACACGTGGGCTAATGGAATTGGTTGTATTGAATATTGGCTACGATTTAGGAGTGCTTACACCACAGGTTTTCTCGATGATGGTACTAATGGCCCTCATTACTACTTTTATGACCGGCCCGGCGCTCGACTTAATTAACAGGGCTTTCAGGTCTAAGCCCCAGGCATCTGCACAGGAGCTGAAAGAGATGAGTAAGTATAAAATATTGCTTTCCTTCGATAAACCAGGTTCGGGCGTAAGCCTGTTGAAACTGGCGAACGCTTTTACCAGCAAGATGAACGGTAATGCATCACTTACTGCCATGCATTTTTCGCCCGCCAACAAACTGCATTATTATGATGTGGAAGAATATGAGAAGGAAGTGTTTCGCCCGGTAACGGAAGCGTCTGTGAGTATGAACAGGAAGCTGGAAACTGTTTTCAGGAGTCTGCCGATCTTGATAATGAAATTACGGCCGCAGCTAATAAAGGTAATTATGACCTGTTACTGATCAGTTTAAAAGAGTCGATCTATGAGGGAAGTTTGCTAGGCCGTTTACTGGGTTTCACCACAAGGATCATCAATCCCGAAAAGCTGTTGAATACAGTTACAGGAAAAGAGAATATCTTTGAATCTTCACCTTTTGATGAACACACCAGGCAGATAATTTCTAAGTCACAGGTACCCGTAGGTATTTTGGTAGACAAAGGATTTTCAGATTTTGATCAGGTATTTATTCCTGTTCTTGAAGAGCAGGATGTTTTCCTGATCCATTATGCCCAGAAACTGATTCATAATACCGGCGCTCAGGTAACTATCGCTGATACTTATGATATCTTAAAGAGAAATGATGCGGCGCGCGAACGCATCCGGTTTATTGAACAAAAAGCGCCGAATCACATAGCATTGAACAGTGCTGCAGCTATTACCCCGAAAGCATCAAAGGACGCAACCTGATGCTGATCAGCCTCAATAGCTGGAGAACATTGATAGAATCCAAAAGCGACTGGTTGTCAGGAATACCTTCTACATTAGTAATTTCTGATAAACCTGAATAAAAAAGTAGTATTTATTCTGTTAAACATTTAAAACGTTTATTATGGATTTAAACAAGGTACAGGATACAATTATAGAAGAGTTCGAATCAATGATTGATCAGGTAAAAAGCAAGTTCAGGTATCTTCGCCATTTTGCCGAAATGGGCACCAAGCCTGCCATTCACGTAATTGAAAACAACAAATGAAAACTGATCAGGCTTACAAAGTCCCGCATTTGGCTGGATGCCGAATACCTCGACGGTAAAGTATATTACTATGGAGATAGTGATAGTAAAATTATTAAAGGTATACTGGCGCTTTATATCAGGGTTTTTTCGGGAGAACGCCGCACGAGATCATTAATTCTGATGTATATTTTGCCAGTGAAATAAGCCTTCATAGTAACTTGTCTGCGGAAAGAAGAAATGATGTTTCGTCTGTTTTGCAGCGCATCAGGGCTGTTGCGGCAGGATATAAGCTGAAGAGTTTAAACACATAGCTGAATATACCGCAACGCTCTTATTTCTGTTGATTGGTGTAACCCTGTATGTATAATATGGTAATTGAATGGTGTAGTGGTTCTTTTGGTGTAGGAAAAAATTATATATAATATTTACAACCCTTGAGTCGAATATATCGTCAAAAAACTAAATTTGGCATCGCAATTGCATTTTTAGTTTAAAATGATATATATGAATACGACAAAAATCTGACAGCCCTTTTTTTAGCCGCCGCTATTTTCTTTGTTTCCTGTTCTTCAAGTAAAAATGCGCCTATAGCGCCGAGAAAGGACTTTAAAGGCAACTGGACGATTACGTCTGCGAGACTGGAAGGGGCAGAAGGGAAAATAAATGTTACGGCCTTTGATGATGCTGCCTTAAAATGCTTTGAAGGTAGCCAATGGGTGCTCCCTAATAATGGCTATGGCTCTTACACCATTAATGGTGGTTCGGATTGCCAGGGGAACCAGACAAATTATATGGTCGCAGCGGGTTAATGGCGGCACTACCCTATTTAATTTTAAAAAGATGGACGGGGTTAAAAAAGTGATTCAAAGCATGTTGAAGAAGGATATTCTCTGGAAGTTACGTCTTTTACAGAGACTGCTTTTGTAGCAAGAAGCCCGATCCAGTTCGAGGGAAAAACCGTTTATATCGTTTATAATTTTGAAAAAGATAGGTAACCTATTCAAAGTAAAATAAAAGCCGCTTCTTGATGGAGCGGCTTTATAATGTCAAAAAGGATCGGCATGCCTTAATGAGAAGGAAAGCAGTGACTGGTGGCCGCAGGCGCCGCGCTAAAAGCCGGACTTATATAAGGAATACCCAGGTTTAAGCCGCGCAGGATCATTAGAACGGCTACAAAGCCGATGAAAAAGGGCACGGCTTTTTCATCGCTGATCTGATTGAAAGTGATACGAAATGGCCGGTAATCATTAGTGCGAGCATTAGTGGCATAGTGCCGAGCCCGAACGCTGCCATAAAAATGCCCGACTGTAACGGCCCTCCAATCATTAATGCGGAGGCTATCGCCATATAAACGAGTCCACAGGGTAATAGCCCGTTAAGTATGCCTAAAATAAATAAATCCTGCGCCGAATTTTTTCTGGTCAGAAAGCGGGCAATATATTTTTTCAAACGGACCTGTAATCCAGGGAAAACGCCGGTATGCGGAAGATATTTACCTGTTATCAGCAGGAGAAGTATTAATGCCCCGGCCGCGATGGAAAATAATTGTTGGTAGCCCACTACAGCCAACCTGGATCCGGTCCAGCCAAGTATCGCACCCATAGAGAAATAAGTAACAGAACGTCCGGTGTTGTAAACCAACGCGGAAAAAAACGACCAAAGCTTTTGGTAGCTGTGATGGGTAACGCCAACGCCAGGGGCCGCACATGCCTATGCAATGCACACTGCCCGCCAGTCCCATCGTTATACCCATTATAATAGCTTCAAGCATCTAGTGTATAATAAAATTTTGTTCATGATAGTAAGGTGTACCTTCATTGCTCCAGTCGATACGTACTTTATACAAACCTTTGGCTATGTAACTGAGGGTATCTGGTAAAGGTCGGTTTTGCTGCCGCCCATAGGGATCAGTTTGTCATCTTTCGCGTTGGAAAATTTCATGAATTGTATCGATCCTGAGTCCAGCTGCGTTACTGTAGATGGTGGGAAAGCTACTTTAATGACAGCGCCATCATTTTGAATGGTAACCGAATCGCACAGGTCCAGGAGATTTCTTTTCCCATCGATAACCTTTTGGTATTTCATTTCCCGATCGTAATAATTAGCGTCAACAACCTCGTTTCGCTGGCGCATAGATATATAGACCATAGATATTATCCCTGTAACAAATACGGCGAGAATGATGATGACTTTGTTTCCCCAGTTCATGTTCTTAAGTTTTTGTATTAAATAAAAGGTCCCAGGAAGGTCGAGGAAATGGTTTGTATTTTTTCCCATCACCATATATACTGATGCTGATTTTGGAAGACCTGGCTTTTATTTTATTGAATGGAACCACTATAAAGAAAGTAGCATGATTTAAGCTTTCGGCTTTTAAAGTAGAATGCTTTGTGTCGATCATTTTTACTGAGCCGGGAATATCGCCGTCCACCTTTAACTCATATTGTACATCCTTATGTGTTTTGTTAATGATCTTAGCCTGGAATAAATTGGAAAGAGTCTTTTCCCACTTCCTGGTATAACTGTCCTTTTACCCTTGATATGGAAGTATCGATACTTTTTCTTGATAACAGCAGGAAAGACATTAGAGCTGTTAATATAAGCAGCAGCGCTGAATAAAACCTGATCTTTCCGTTAATGCGAAAAGGTTGCTTTTTTAAGATCTGGTTTTCTGAAGCCATGCGTATCAATCCGGCTGGACGGCCGATTTTATCCATTACAGAATTACAAGCGTCGATACAGGCGGTGCAACCCACGCATTCCATTTGCACTCCATTGCGTATGTCAATTCCGGTAGGACATACATTTACACATAGTTTACAATCTATACAATCGCCCAGTTGCTGATCGATCCCTTTTTGATCTTTCCCCTTGGCTCACCGCGGTTATAGTCATAAGATACCTGCATGGTGTCTTTGTCGAAGAGCACGCTCTGTAACCTTCCGTAAGGGCATACAGTTGTGCAAACAATATCTCTGACAAAAGAGAAAACGAAGTAAAAGAGGCCTGTAAAAAACAGGAGACCTGCAAATAATCCTGCATTTTCTGAAATCGGATGTTTAATCAGGTTTAGCACCTCTTGTACGCCAAGTATGTAGGAAAGAAAAGTATGAGCAATCAAGAATGAAATAAAAAGATACAAAAATGCTTCAGCGTTTTTTTAAGAAGCTTGTCCTTTCCCCATGGGCCTTCATTTAGTTTTTTCTGGCGGCCGGGTGGCCCTTCTATCCACCATTCAATTTTCCGGAATACAAATTCCATGAAAATGGTTTGGGGCACATCCAGCCACAAAATATTCTGCCGTAAATTACCGTAAACAGTGCAATAAAAACTATAAATGCGATCATTGCTATTGCGAAGATGAAGAAATCGTCCGGCCAGAAAATTTTACCGAAGAGGATAAACTTCGCCTCAGCAAAATTTAATTGTATGGCGGGCAAGCCGCTTATTTTTATGAAAGGCAGGGTAAAAAATAAACCGAGATAAAAGAAGGACAGGTAATTACGGTATTCATAAAGTTTACCTTTAGGCTGCAGGGCATATATCCATTTGCGTTTACCCTTCTCGGTAACATTGCTATGCCTGTCACGGAAGCTGTCGCTTACTTTTTGCGGCCCTATGTCATCGATGCTTGTTTCCATTTTATGACGGCTTATAGTTTTGCCGTTTGAGCGCTGTCTGTTTTTGCGGGATCAACATTGTTTGTTTTAGGCGTTTCTTTATAAAGTTCGCCTTGTGGCTCTTTGGCTCCTGCCGGTTTGCTGCCATGCGTAGACTTAATATAGCTGGCTAGCTGCGCAATTTGCTCCGCAGAAAACACATCTTTCCAGCTCATCATTCCTTTCTCCACAACGCCTAACCTGATTGTTTTAAAAACATCGCCGATGCTGCCGCCATGTAACCAGTAATCATCGGTTAAATTGGGGCCAACACCGCCCTGGCCGTCTTTGCCGTGACAGGCAGCACAATTGCTTGTAAACAACGCTCTTCCGGCTTCTATACCTGCTGCATCCAGCATAACCACTGTATTTTCATTTACGGCGTCGCCTTTTAATTTCAGGTAAGCTTCTTTCTCAAGATTCGCTTTTGTTACAGCTATTTCGTATTCTTCGTATTGATTGGCGCCTGCTTTCGAAACATGGTAATGCCATAAGTACCCGATGCCGAAAATGATGGAAGCAATAAAAGCAATGGTAAACCAGGGTGGCGTTACGTTATCCAGCTCTTTAATGCCATCGTAACTGTGACCCACATCGAGAGCCGCTTCTTCTTCCATTGGTTTCAGCTTATTAATACGGCTCCACCATGAAGAAGCATCCTTCAGTTTGGTCTTCCGCTCAACATCTTTTTCTCTTTGCAGATCTTCAATGCCCGTGAAAAAACGGATCCAGTAAACCAGTGCAAATATGGTAATAAGCTCCAGTGTTATGATGCCGAACAGCAGATACCGGAATATAGTAGCATCGGAAAAAACACCGGTTACAGGTGCCGCCGTTTCGGGGCCGTTTTGGCCAAATGACTGAAGACTGCCTAACAACAGGAAACCTATTATCAAAGATTTTACCACCTGCCCGGGGATATTCTTATTGTTTTTTCTTTTTTATACAGATCGAGTGAGGCCCTTAGTGTATACCCCAAAACCGCTATAACCATAGCCAGTATAGCAACAGCAAATACCAGCACAGAATTAGCATCAAGTGTGAAAGACGAAGAGCCTGTTGCAGAAGCTGGCTCCTGCGCCATTAACGGAATTGAACCCGTAAGATAGGAAAGGGTGAGTAACGTTATTGTCTTTATGAGTTGTAATTTTTTCATCGCAGTTGCTTTTATTGATCGTCGAGGGAATATTTTCCATTTCCGCTATAGTGGTTCGGCTAACCCTCATTGCATAAATGATTACCAATACAAAAACGGCTGTAAAGAGTAACAATGAGATAACCGGGTAGATGCTAACACCACTTATTTTTTCGAGATAATTAATGAATTTCATTTTTATTCGTTTTGTTATTTAGCAGATGGCACTTCGCTTTTAATGTCAGTACCCAACCTTTGCAGGTAAGCAATAAGGGCCACGATCTGTTTGTCGCTCATGATCTTGATTTTTTCCTTTTCCAATCTTTTAGTGATCTCTTCCGCCTGTTTTCTCAGGTCGTTTACTGCATCGGCTTCGTACCCCTCTTTATAAGGTACTCCCAGCTTACGCATGGCATGGATTTTTGAATTGGTAGCTCCTATATTGATCGTTTTTTCAAATAGCCAGGGATAAGGAGGCATTACAGATCCGGGGCCATAGATGTGGGCTCCAGCATGTGGTTGAAGTGCCAGCTGTCGGGGTATTTACTGCCAATACGGGCAAGATCTGGTCCTGTACGCTTACTGCCCCAGAGATGTGGATGGTCGTAAACAAACTCTCCTGCTTTGGAATACTCTCCGTAGCGGGCCACCTCATGGCGGAAAGGCCTGATCATTTGGGTATGACAGTTGTTACAGCCTTCCTGTATGTAAATGTCGCGACCATGTAATTCCAGTGGCGTATAGGGCTTAACGCTGGAGATGGTAGGTACATTTTCCTTTACAAGGAAAGTAGGTATCATTTCCACCATTCCTCCAATAGCTACTACTATTAAGCTTAATACCAGAAGCATAACCGGTTTGCGTTCTATTTTGGAATGCCAGTGTGCTTTGGCCGGGGCTTTGTAGTTTTTAGTTAAAGGGAGCTGCGCTGGCTTCCTCACTTGCCACAAATTTTCCTTTTTTAGCGGTTTTAATAAGGTTGTACACCATTAAAAACACGCCTGCCAGATAAATGGTGCCGCCAATGGCACGCAACGCATAAAAAGGCACCATTTGCTGCACCACATCAATAAACTGGTACTGCAGCTGGCCTTCGGGGTAAAAGCACTCATCATAAAGTAGCTTCTGAAAGCTGCCCAATACATAGGTACTGCATATAAGATAATGCCTAATGTGCCGATGAGAAAGTGAGTCCCTGCTAATTTCCTGGAGAAAAGGGTGGTGTTAAACATTTTGGGGATCAGCCAGTACATCATGCCAAAAGTTAAAAAGCCATTCCACCCCAACGCTCCGATGTGTACGTGAGCAACAGTCCAGTCGCTGTAGTGAGAAATAGCATTTACATTTTTCAAAGAAAGCATAGGGCCTTCAAACGTGGCCATACCATAACAGATCACGGCTACCACAATGAATTTCAAAACAGGATCTTCACGCACCTTATCCCAGGCGCCTCTTAAAGTAAATAACCCGTTCAGCATACCGCCCCAGCTGGGCAGTAAAAAAGCATGACGGAAAGCGCTGTTCCTAAAGATTGGGCCCACTCCGGTAAAGCAGTATACAGCAAATGGTGAGGGCCAGCCCATATATAGATGAAAATAAGGCTCCAGAAGTGTACAATGCTTAGCCGGTAAGAATAAATGGGGCGATTAGCTGCTTTAGGCAGGAAGTAATACATCATGCCAAGGAATGGTGTAGTAAGGAAAAATACGGCATTATGCCCGTACCACCATTGCACCAATGCGTCCTGCACGCCTGCATACCAGGAGTAGCTTTTTAGGCCAGATACCGGCATTTCAAAAGAGTTGACAATATGTAACAAGGCTACGGTTATCCATGATCCCAGGTAAAACCAGATGGCCACATACAAATGCCGTTCCCTCCGTGTAAGAATCGTGCCCATCATATTGATACCGAAAACCACCCATATTAGCGTAATGGCAATATCAATGGGCCATTCCAATTCTGCATATTCTTTTGAAGTCGTAAATCCGGCAAGCAGTGTGGCCGCTGCTGCAACAATAATCAGTTGCCAGCCCCAGAAGTGAATTTTGCTCAGCGCATTACTCCACATGGGTGTTTTTAACAGCCGGGGCATGGAATAATAAACCGCCGTAAAAATGGCATTACCTACAAAGGCAAAAATAACGGCATTGGTATGCACGGGGCGAACACGGCCGAAAGTAGTAAATTCCAAATTGAAATTTAAAGCAGGAAAAGCCAGTTGAAAAGCAGCCAGCACCCCAGCCAGCATACCCACCACACCCCAGGTAACGGTGGCAATTGCAAACATCTTAGGAATTTTGTTGTCGTAACTAAATTTTTCTAACTCCATGTGCTTTGGTTATTTGTTTTTGTATTGTTTTCATCAAATAGTATACGATTGGGAGGAGCATAGTCGTCTTCATATTGGCCGTCCTTAATGCTCCATATCAGGGCTGCCAGGAAAAAACCGGCAATTAATAAACTGGCAATAGCTGTAATAACAAGGATGCTCATTTGTCACACAAAGGTCATTGTAACGATGCGGGAGAAACTTGATTTGAAACACACCGGAGTATGATATATGTCATTTATTGCCGGGTAATTTCCGTCCATACCATTCTGACAGGAAAAAGTAATAAGGATAATGCTTATGGTGCTTGCAGGCATAAGAATAGCCGCGATTACCGGTGCTAACTGCCCTTGTAAGGCAAAATAAAGCCCGATAACATTATAGGTGATGGATATAATAAAGCTGATAAGAATAATAAGCCTGGCCTTTTGGGTAAATGCCAGCAGGTTTGCAAGATTGGTAAAAGCAGCCCCGGCGATAATAGCATCAGAGGCAGGCGTGAAAGAGCTGTTGCCTTCCATCACCGCTATCCCCACCTGGCTTTTTCGGAGTGCGCCGGCATCGTTCAGCCCGTCACCGGCCATTAATACCTTTGCTCCGGTGGCTTGCAACTGCGCCACATAATTGTATTTGTCTTCGGGAGACTGGTTGAAATATAGCTCCCGGTGCCTCCCGTCATCGACTCGAGCCGTAGCCGCTCTGAGCTGTTATCGCCACTTAAAATGGACAGCGAAAACTTGTCTTTCAGTTCATGCAGCATGGCCTGCACCCCTGGCCGGTACACATTTTCCAGCCCGAACACGCCGGGAATCATACCGTCGATGCCTATGAAAACCTTGCTGGTATTTGATTCTTCTTCATCAGGAGCATGGGGTTGAATAAATTTTTTATTGCCTATTTTAATATGCCGGTCGTTGATCCACCCTTCGATGCCTTTTCCCGGTACATTAATAAAGCTATCTACCTGATAAGTGTTTTTTACCTTCAGGTGATCGTATATGGATTTGCTCAGGGGATGGGTTGAATGACGGGCAAGAGATGCGATCAGCTTTTTATCTTCATCTGTCAATATTTTGCCCTTATAAGTTACGTGGAAGTTTTTATTGAGTGTAATGGTTCCGGTTTTATCCAGTACCACGTGGGTTATCGAAGCCATGTCAGTGATCACATCCGAATTTCTTAAAAAGATACCCGATCGGGCCAGTATGCGCATTACATTACCGTTGGTAAAGGTGGATGCCAGAAGTAAGGCACAGGGACAGGCTACAATTAACGTGGTGGTAAGCGCATTCCACATGGCATTATATGCCCCTGCGTTAACCAGAATATAGCGCTAGCGACCGTTAAGGCAAAAACAACAAGGGTAAAATAGTTGCTGATCCGGTGCAGGTTGCCGGCAGAACCTCTGGTTTTTCCTCTCTGTTCCATAAATTAGTAAGATAGCCCTGGTTAGATCTTTTCAGTACCATCAATTCAATACGTTCTCCCAGCTGTTTGCCACCCGCGTAAATCAGCGATCCTGGTTCTATTTGCCTGGGAAGGCTTTCTCCGGTAACAAAGCTATAATCGATCAGGGCTTTGCCTTTCGCCAGCACTGCATCTGCAGGTACAATCTCCTGGTCAAATATTTCTATAATGTCTTTCTCTTTCAGTTCATTGATCATCACCGGCTCCATGACACCGCTACGTTTTGCATTAACCGCTATGGGAAAGAAAGACTTATAATCCCTATCGAAGATCAAAGACTGCTGGGTGCGGTCCTGTGCCCAACGCCCCACCAGCATAAAAAAACAATACCGCTCATGCTGTCAAAGTAGGTATTACCATCCAGTACAAAAAGATTGTACAGGCTTCGGCCAAAAGTGAGTAGAATGCCAGTGCTATAGAACTGTCTATGTTTAAATATTTCGTTTTGACAGAACTGTAGGCGTTGCTGAAAAACTCTCCCGCACAATAAAAGAATACAGGAGGGGAGAGCAGTAAACCGATGTAACGAAACGCTGTACCTGTTTTTTCCTGCAGGTAATTGGTAACGGAAAAGTATTCAGGCAGGCTTAGCATCATAATGTTAGCAAAACAGAACCCGGCAATGCTTATTTGCGTAACACGGGAATTGGTTTTACGGTCTGGTTTTGTTGCTTCCAGGCTTAAATACGGTTCGTATCCAACTGCATTCATCGTTTCAACTACTTCCCTTAGTGTAGTTTCGACACTGTTGAAAACTACAAAAACTTCTTTTTTACAAAATTTACTCTTGCCGACAAAACACCTGGGTGCAGTTTGCCAAGATTTTCGAGCAGCCAAAGGCAGCTGCTGCAGTGTATTTGAGGTACCGAAAAGGTTACATGACACTGCTGTCCATCGGAAAAAGAGACCAACCGTGCTGCGATGTCTTCTTTGTCCAGGTAAGCGAATTTGTTCTTTCGTTTGTGCTGTAATTGCTGGTTACCCGGGTGGGCGTTTAAGTCATAATAAGTACATAGGTTGTTTTCATTAAGGATCTCGTACACCAGCTTACACCCGGTGCAGCAAAAATTTTTCTCGTCTATATGAAGACGGGAATCGTTGCAGGAATCGCCGCAATGGTAACAGGTGATTGTAATGTGTGCTGCTGTATTGCTCAAAAATTGACTTTAAATGAACTGCAAAGCAACACTCAATCTATAAGCAGGCTGCTGACTCAATCATGCCGGTAAATGATTGTTGTCAAGATGATGCTGGTGCTCGAAAAGAGTTTTATAGCAGACTATTGAAACGGGTAAGCCAATGCTTACCCGTTTCAAACTAGTTAATGCGTGAATTGAGAAAAGTTATTTTTATCAAACGCAACGATAGTTGCCACCGCCTGGCCGGTATTAGCATTCACCTTAAAATAAATTCTTCCGTCAGTTGTAGCTGTTTGGCTAGATGAAACCAGGGAGTTTTTCAAGGCCTCGTTTACCTTCGCTGCAAAATTGCTTTGGGTGCTCTTATTAATGGCTTCATTCAGTAGGTTGTAGCTTAATTCTTTTTTACTCGTAACAATGGCAATATAATCCCGGTTGCCCACATTATCCGCTTCAAGCGATTGGGCTTTGGGAACAACCTGTACCCGGTAATGCCACAGTAAGGAGCATGCTTGGATACGGTTTCTCCGGGTTTTAAGTAGGGGAATAGCACATAGCTGCTACCATTGGTTTCCTGCCCGAATATGTATATATAACATTCGGTAGAGTTTTTAACTTCCATTTTAAAACGTGTACCAATTGCAATAGGAGACAAGGTTTGAAAGGTATTGCTGCCTGTGGATCTCAGTTTGATGTATTGTTTATTGGAATTGTCAACCAGGCCGATATTGCACTCCAGCGGTAAAGAAGCAACCGCCGATGATTTAGGAAGCGGGTCAATACCATAAGCTTCCCGCACATATTCTTTAAAATCTCCGTAACGTACCCAGGCGATACCATTATTGCCCCATTGTGGCGACCAGCTGTTCATAATCTGGAAAGCGCCTCCATATTTCTTATCATCATATCCTATTACGCACATAGCATGTCCGCCCAGTCCTACCTGGGATTGATCTATCCCTGCCGGTTGCCACAATTCCTTGCCCATCATGCCCTGCATAAAGCTTTGTCCCACCATCATTCCAATAACTACCGGTGCATCTTTGGAAAGATGCTCTTTACCGCGCGAACGCTGATCTGGTTTAAATTGTCGCCTTCTGTCAGGCGGGTGAAGCCATGAATCAGGTTTTGCCTTCCCGCCTGTATAGCGCCTCCGTCTGGTGTACGGCTGCAGTCCCGGTCGCTGTAGGGGTATTGGCTAAGCGGAACGCCGCCGTTGGCCTTCATGGCCTGCATGGCCCTTTGTATATAAGAGCCCTGGCAATCGTCGCCCAGCCGTATCTGGTTATAAAGGTACGATGGGCTGAAAGCGATCGAATTGGGGTCTTTTCCCGTTGCTGCCGCTGTTAAAATGGTTTGGGCTGCGTAAGCGCTGCTCCAGGCCACACAGCTGCCCTGCTCTCCCTGGTCGCCACGGCGCGGAGCGAAACGAAGCAGCGATACCGCTTCCGGCAACGGATTTTTACTGTTATTATCTTCCAGTCCCTCATAAATAGAAGCTTTGTTAAATTCATTGAATTATAACTGTAACCGCTTTGTGAAAAAGCTGTTGTGCCACATCGCCGATGTTGAGATTGCCGCAACCGCCGCCTCCGCGACCCATAAAAACCAGATCGCCACACCTATTACCAGCAGAAATATAATTTTTTTGCCTCTGAATAAGCTAAATAGTAAAGGCAGAAGTGCAAAAGGCCGCCTCCTCCGCCAAACCCAGACCCGGATCCGCCGCCACCCCGGTCGTTGTTGTAGTCATTGTCCTGTCCATCCTGATCGTCAGTCATTCTTATAGGCATGGTATAAAATTTTAATAAAAATAATTGTTTCTGCACATCAGTTCATATTCCTTATAAAATATATGTATCGGGCTATATCTGCTTCAAGGCCCTATTATCTTTCTAAAAAGCCATTGATCCTGTTTTACAATGCTTATCTTTGCGCCTTCCCGAAGGTCCTTCGGACAAAAAATTACAGTTCATAATGAAGTTTGATCGTAATACCGTCATCGGTTTTTCTCTTTTGGCGGTGCTTTTTATCTTTTATTTTGTTTACAATTCCAAATTGCAGACTGCGGCCCGTGCCGAACAGGCAAAGCAGGATTCTATTGCAAAAGCAATGCAGCCTAAAGTAGATTCGGCTGCTTTGCGGTTAAACGCTTTGAAAGCTGATTCCCAGCTGAATGTTACCAAAGCCGGAATGTTTCAGCAGGCAGCAAACGGGCAGGAACAACTGGTTTTTGCGGAAAACAGTGTGTTTAAAGTTGCTTTTACCAATAAAGGAGGACAGCCCAAGTATGTAGAGCTGAAAAATTTTAAGAATGCTGAAACACAGCAGCCCGTAAGGCTGGCTGCAGCAGATTTTAATAAGATCAGTTATGCTATTAATACTTCTGCAAATCAGAGCTCGCAAACAGCAGACCTGTTTTTTAGTAACGGCAAAGTGGAGCAGGGACCTTCAGGCGCTCAATTAGTGAGCTTTGAACTAAAAGGCGGAGATAGTGCTCAAAGTAATACCTATATCACGCATCAGTATATTATTTATCCTGATACATATAAAATTGATCTTAATATTTCTTTAACCCAACCCGGGCAGCTGCTTACGCAGGGCAACCTGAATCTTTTATGGCAATACGAGGCTCACCAGCAGGAGGCCGATATTGAGTTTGAAAAGCAAAATACGCAGGTGGGATATATGGAAGATGGCAGCTTTGACTATCATACCATAGGAAAGACCAATATTGTAGAGTTCAATAAATCGGTGGAATGGGTAGGTAGTGTAAGGCAGCGTTTCTTCAATACTTTCTTAATCGCTAAAAATAAATTTGCGGGGGAAAGATGGAGTGGCGTATGCCCGAAAGCAACAGCCATATTGTTTCGCAGTCAACTGCCAATATGAGGGTGTCTGTTAATCCTGCAGCTACAGCAACGGTTCCTTTAAGCCTGTTTTATGGTCCTTCTGACTACAATATTTTAAAGAAAGAAGGGGTGGGTTAAGTAAGCTTGTAAACCTGGGACAGGGTATTTATGCTTTTGTAAGACCTTTGAACCAGTTTGTGGTGATCCCTATCTTTAATTTCTTTAAAGGATTTGTATCCAGTTACGGTATTATCATCGCGCTGCTTACGCTCATTATCAGGCTCCTGATATCTCCTTTAAACTATAGTAGTTATCTGAGCGGAGCTAAAATGAAGGCTTTAAGGCCGGAGATAGCCAAATTGAAGGCAAAGCATGGCGACGATCAGCAAGCAATGAGCATGGATCAGATGAAGTTGTTCAGGAAGCAGGCGTAAACCCGCTGGGTGGCTGTATCCCTGCGTTACTGCAAATCCCTATCTTCTTTGCATTATATAGCTTTTTCAGCTCCAACGTAGATCTGAGGGGCGTAGATTTCTTGTGGTCTCACGATCTTTCGGCTTACGACGCTCCAATCAAATTTGGAATTAATATACCGTTGCTGGGAGACCATTTAAGCTTATTTACCATTGCAGCTGTAGTAACCAGCTTATTGATTTCATTGTACAGTATGAGCATGACGCCGGATCAGAATAATCCGATGATGAAGTATATGCCGTATATCATGCCTGTATTCCTGCTGTTTATTTTTAATAAGCTTCCGTCGGCTCTTACATGGTATTATACGGTGTCTAATATCATTACGTTGGTGTTACAGTTTATTATTCAGAATTATATCATCGATCATGATAAAATCCTGGCAAAAATTGAAGCCAATCGTAAAAAGCCCAAAACCAAGTCTAAATGGCAGGAGCGTTTGGAGCAAATGCAGGAGCAACAGAAGCAAATGCAACAACGACAAAATAAGAAATAATCAATAGCAGGAATCCGGGTTGTTTATAACCCGGATTTTTTTAAGCAACTTATTGTTTATCTTGTAGCGTCTTTAGGTTATGTTGAATTCAACTAAAATGAAAACTCGATTTTTACCAGTATTGGCTCTTGTATTAACGGCTAAGTTATCGTTGGGTCAAAAAAAAAGCTGACAGAGGCTACTATCTATTATGATATAGTGGTTAGCACCGATAATAATGTTCCCAAGAAAGCCGATATGCTGGATGGCTCTACTAACATAATTTATGTTAAAGGCAATATGAGCCGCTCAGATTTTATCAGTTCCCTGGGCTCTCAGTTTACCATTTATGATGATAAAAACGGAACTGCCAGTAACATCAGAGAGTATGGAAACAAAAATTCCTGATCAGTTATTCGAGTGCCGAATGGAAGTCTTACAATAAAAGGTATGAAGGTGTAACCTATAAGATTGAAAACGAGTTTAAAAAAATTGCAGGATACCAGTGTCAAAAGGCAACAGGCAGGCTGGCAGATGGTACTACTTTTACAGTTTTCTTTACTAAAGACCTCATTCCTACAAATACCAACTTTCAAAGTATCAACAGGGGTCTGCCGGGCTTGGCTATGCAGTATGATGCGGCTCGGGGTAATGATAAAGTGACGTTTACCGTTTCTAATATAGAATTTACGCCCGTACCTCTTGCGAAGTTTGATATACCCAAAACGGGGTACAGAACAATGTCTTACACAGAATTTAAGATGCAAAATACCCGATAAAAAAATCCCGGCTTAACCGGGATTTTTTTAATTATTTTCCTGAATAATTCCGCAATATTTCGTTGGGATTAAAAGTGAGCTTATTTAGAATTGCTTTCTTCTTGTAAGGAAGCAAATAGCTGCTTTGTCCTTTCTGGAAGCTAATGATATTCAAAGTAGCATAAGACGAACTGGCCGATGATTCAGCATTGATAAGGTTTTCGCCTTTGAAATACATACCCGATCGAAGCGAAAAAGAATGCAACTGCTTCGAAGATTTATTGTCCAGTGAAAAATTTTTAGGTTTTTCTTTGCCGAAATCATCGGCAACTGCTTCTCCCTCCGCAAATGCTACTGCAGATAAAGAAAAGATAAACAGAAGGTTAAAAAAATGGCCTTTAGCATAACGTATGATTTAAGGACATCACAAAGATACGAAATTTTATGAGAATATATAATAAATTTTAATTTTTTATTAACAATTGTTAAAATGTCAAATATTGAGCCAAAATAGTTTTTCACATCAGGAGGAAAACTAAGTTGTGGTTTAGTTGTTGAACTGGTATAAATTAGTAATTGTTAATAGCTCGGTCGCCTAGTTTTAATATTTAAAGAAGATTATTATGAAAGACTTTTCTCAACACGACGAAGACAGAGACCAGGAATTGGATGAACTGTTGCAACGCTATGAGAACCTCAGAAAGGGGAGAGGCGGTTCTTATCTGGAAGAAGAAGCTTTTGAAAAGATTATTGAATACTTTGAGTCCCAGGAGCAATATATTAAGGCGTTCCAGGCTGTAGAAATAGCAACAGAGCAGTATCCCTATTCGGGCGCTCTTTTGATAAAAAAGGCAGATCTTTTGTTAAACCGGCGCCAGTATGATGAAGCGTTGGCGTTATTGGAACAGGCGGCGATTTTTGATAACAGCAACATTGATATTTACATATTAAAAACGGAAGCTTTTCTTGCGTTGGACCGGCAGGAGGAAGCAGTTGCGCTGCTGAATGAAGCGCTGGAGCTTTTTGAAGGAGAAGACAGGGTAGAGCTGCTTTTTGAGCTGGCGGATGTTTATGATGATTATGAAGACTTTGATAAAGTATTTGACTGCCTGAAGGAGATCCTTCAACAGGAGCCCGATAATGAAGAGGCGCTGTATAAGATATGCTTTTGGACTGATTACACAGGGCGCAACGCAGAGAGCATTGAGATCCAAAAAAATAATTGATGATTATCCGTATAGTGAGCTGGCCTGGTTTAACCTGGGGCGGCTTTTCAGGGCATAAAGCTGTATGAGAAAGCAATAGACGCTTATCAATACGCTTTGGTTATAGATGAAAAAATGGATTATGCATACCGGAATATCGGCGATGCTTATATACGCCTGCGCAAGTACAAAGACGCGATTGAAAGCCTGGAGAAAGTGCTGGAGCTTTCCAAACCGGAAGATGTGATTTATGAAGCGATTGGATACTGTTATGAAAAAATGAAGAACTATGCCCAGGCCCGTTTTTATTATCGCAAGGCTTCGCACTTAAATCCTGAAGTGGGGTACCTGGCTTATAAAATGGCGTTTACTTATTATAAAGAAGAAAAGTATGAGCAATGTATCAAGCAATTAGATATAGCTTTAAAGTTAAAGCGTAATAAAGCTGAATATAATATACTGATGGGTGAATGTAAAATGCAATTAGGATTTACCCGACGCCATTCAATACTTTACTAATGTGGTAAGACTAAAACCAAAGTCGGCTATTGGCTGGGAAGCGCTTATTAAATGTTTGTATGATGCCGGCTATTACGAGGAGGCGCTGAAACAGTTGGATAATGCATTGATGATGACTAAAAATAAACCGGTATTTACCTACTATAAGGCCTTATTGTATTTTGTAATAGGTAAAAGAAAAGAGGCTTTACTATACCTGGAGGAGGCACTAACAGAAGCGCCTGCACAATTAAAGAAAATTATACAGATCAACCCTTCTATGCTTCAGCATCAACAGGTAGCAGATCTTATTCTCAAGTATAAAAAACGCAGGAGCAATAAATAGGTTTTCAATACTGGCCGTATTCATAATACGCTTGGTATGTTAATACAGCTCATTATCTTTCCTATTATTGAACAATATATAATACATTTGCCGCTATACTAATTTGAATTAGGGAATGAAGTTTAATCTGACTCAACTACCAGAAAGGTATCAACAACCTCGAACAGCTGGTCTTACAATGGTGATGGATAAAGGTCTTAGTCTTGAAGAAGCTAAAAACTTTATGGATGTATCGCAGCCGCATGTAGATATTGTAAAGCTTGGTTTTGGTACAGCTGTAGTTACACCCAGACTGGAAGAAAAAATAGCTTTATACAAGTCCTGTGGCATGGCGGTTTATTTTGGAGGTACTTTATTTGAAGCCTATCTTGTAAGAAACCAGATACAGGATTATATCGATACCTGTAAGTCGTTTGGTATTGATTATATGGAAGTGAGCGACGGTTCTATTGAAATTCCTCATGCAGAAAAATGCGGTTATATAGAAAAGCTTACCCAGCATGGTACCGTACTAAGTGAAGTGGGTAGTAAAGATGCCACTCACATTATACCTCCGTATAAATGGATTGAGCTGATGCGTGCCGAATTGGAGGCAGGCTCTTCTTATGTAATAGCAGAAGCGAGAGAAGCTGGCAATGTAGGTATTTATCGTGGAAGCGGGGAAGTAAGAGAAGGCCTTGTGCAGGAAATTCTGACGCAGATACCAGCCGAGAAAATTGTATGGGAAGCGCCCCAGAAAGCGCAGCAGCTTTACTTTTTAGAACTGATTGGATGTAATGTAAACCTGGGTAATATACCGCCCAACGAAGTAATAGCCCTGGAGGCCATGCGCATCGGACTTCGCGGAGATACTTTTGATTTATATCTGAACAAGAAAACTTCCGCCTGATGAATTTGTACGGGCTTATCGGTATGCCGCTGGCGCAGTCTTTCTCTAAAAAATATTTTACAGAAAAGTTTGAAAAAGAAGGGATACCTGATGCCGCATACGAGCTGTTCCCACTCGAAAATATTTCGCTGATAAAGAATTTACTGGCAACGGAGCCTGAGCTTAAAGGACTAAATGTAACTATTCCTTATAAAGAACAGGTCATTCCCTTTTTGTCTGGTTTAAGTGATGAAGCCACAGAAATAGGCGCCTGCAATTGTATCAAAATAAGCAATGGACGGCTAACCGGGTTTAATACAGACGCCCCTGCTTTTAAGCAGTCATTGTTGCCCCTGCTTCAGTCTCACCATAAAAAGCCTTGATTTTAGGTACCGGGGCGCGGCCAAGGCAGTGCTATATGTTTTACAAAGCCTAGGCATAGAATACGCTTATGTATCTCGCAGCAAAGGGGCGGGATTTACATACGGCGAACTCAATAAGGCCATCGTGCAGGAATACCCGCTTATTGTTAACTCAACACCTTTGGGTAGTTTTCCGAAGGTAGACACGGCGCCCGATATCCCCTATGAGTATTTAAGTGCCGATAACTATTTATACGACCTGGTTTATAACCCTGCTAAAACCCTGTTTTTGCAAAAGGAGAGGAGCGGGGCGCCGCAATCAAAAATGGCTATGAGATGCTGGTAGGACAGGCCGAACTAAGTTGGCAGATATGGAATGATAATCAAAAATAGCCGGCACTCCGAACACGAGTATTGCTTATTCCCCATCAAATTTCAACAGGTATTCGTTACAGTTATATAGTTAACAATACGATGGCATAATTACATAAACAACGCTAATTGTTGTGTAGGGCCTTGCTCTGGTTGTTTCTTCTGTTTTTTGCCTTCGTTTGTTTCAACCGGCTTGTCATTTTCGAAATATTGATTGACCCGGTCTATTGTCATTGCGGTAATGCGCTCGGTGCCTTCGCTGTTTATTTTTTTGTGAATAGAAATCTGGCAGTTAATGATGGTTCCATTTTTAAATTCCACTTTACCAGATTGAACCAGTTTGTTAAATTCTTTGGATAACATGGTAAATGACCGTGCCTTGCCATTATAAACGCCCACCCACTTGTAATTGCTCTTTTTCAATACCGGAGAAATGATCTCAATATCCACGTTGTCGATCTCTTCAGGTTCCAGCACATCCGATGTTAATATCTGTTGGTCAAATTGCTGGCGGGTTATCGTTTTTTCCTGGGTTATCTTAAATCGTTGTTCATCCAGCGCCGTCAGCTGCACCCGGTTAATCCGTGGATATTTTTTCAGAAGTTCAAAAAAATTAGACCGGCGCTTCTTAAGAACGTTGCTGGCATCCAGGTTATTGCAGCTCGCAATCATTTGCTGTACCCGTTTTTCAACCAATGTTTTTGTTTTTTCATCAGTGAACTGCTCAAAATCGGGTGTTGCAATTAACTCGTCAATGAGTTGCCTGGCTTCTTTGCCGGCTGAAACGGTTAACGGGCTGGCGATCATCGCTACCAGAACGGCTGTAGCTATTGTAATGGCTACAGGCCCCGTTTTATTGTCTTTTTTAAAGCTACTTTAAAACGCCATCTGAACCCTTTTTCTGCCAGCGGGGCTGTTTCTATATGAATGCTCAGCCGGAAGCGGGCGGCTACTTCCTTTATCAGTGCAAGTAGTTCATATTCACATTTATTCTGAACCAGCGCATCCATTAAATGCGTTTCTTCTTCGAAATAATATTGTACTTCGATGCAGTTACTGCCAGTATATATTTGTTCTTTGAGTTCGCTCATAGCATTGTCCTCTTTTCCCGGGTCGCGAAAGTAATGCATTTTTGGCGGAGGCATGCTGAAATGCTACGGGGTTCTACAATTGCATGAAAATTTCCGGAAATACAGAAAGAGTAGTAAATTTAGTATAGCAGAAACCTAAAAATAACACTATGAATACACTAATACCTGATGACGAAAAAGTGATCAGTAAAATTTACCTGCTACGGGGCCGAAAGATAATGTTAGATAGAGACCTGGCTGAAATGTATGGTGTGGAAACAAGGACTTTAAATCAGGCAGTCAAAAGAAATTTTAGACGATTCCCTGAAGATTTTATGTTTCAAATGACAGAAGAGGAGCTTGATGATTGGAAGTCACAAAATGTGAGGTCCAATAAAGAAAAAATGGGTTTACGTAAATTGCCGAATGTTTTCACAGAACAAGGTGTGGCAATGCTTTCGGGCGTACTCAATAGTGAAACAGCCATGAGGTAAATATTCGTATTATGAGGGTATTTACAAAGCTCAGGGAATCACTGATGGCAAATCAGGAAATCTTATTAAAGCTTGAGCAATTAGATCGGAGGCTCATTAGCATCGGCCATGATGTAAAAATGCACGATGGCGAGATTGAAACTATTTTTGAACTGATCAGGAGATTATGGACGAAAAAATGCGCCCCCGGCCGCGTAGCCCTAGGGTTTAAAACGCAATCCAGGCAGCAATAAAAAGTTATGGAAACCTTTGTTCCTGGTTTTTGAAAAAAATAACGGATGATTATTTAGCTGCGGCCAGTTCTTTAGCCGCATACTTGTATAACTTATCCTTTTTTCTGTCGTACCACCATTTAGGAGCGGTTTTCTTCATCAGTGTATCGATATTACGCATGCCGAAGAGGTTCCATACACCATTTAGTTTGCCGCCTATACTGCTTTGCAACGCGCGGAGACTCATAGCAAATCCTGCGTCGATATATTCCATATGATGCCAGTACCCTGCAGGCATAAACAAGGTATCTCCGTGCTCGAGCACTGCTTCAAAGCCTTTAGCCAGTTTTACTGCTGGAAAACTTTCATAATCGAACTGCTCGTTATAATGGGCATAGTTGGCCAGGCTTAGTACTTCCCAGGGTTTCCTGTATAGTTTGTGTTGCTCTTCGAACGGGAATAGTAGCACCCTCTTACGACCTGCAAACTGTGTATGTAAAATATGACTGAGGTCGATGTCGAAATGCATATGAGTAATGGCTCCTTCGCCTCCTACAAATAACATAGGAAATCTTTTACAAATCCCTTCATGTATTCATCGGGCCAGGCAAAATCCTGAACAATCTGTGGCGCATGTTGAAATATATTGAACAAAAAGATGCGAAGATCAACAGGTCCCTTCTTTACCATTTGCAGGTAATCTCCAAATTTCATGTACGCGTCTGCAGTATTGATGGGCGTATAAGAGTCGCTCTTCACATTGTTATATACCCCACTTTTTTTGCCCTACTATATCGATAAAATAATCCCAGTTCCATTTGGTGTACGCCGGCCATTGCTTTGCAAGTCCTTTAATAATCAAGGGTTGACTGGTATTGTAATAGTTAGCTTTAAAGTCGTTGGGAGAAATAGTCTCAACCGTTGGAATGGGTCTTAAGTTCATCTCTTCTTATTTAAACAAGCAGCAAAAATATGCAACAAAAAAATAATGCTGAAAAAAATAGCGGGCGATGCGGCCTGTAATATAAAACAGTACCAGGTTGTGTTTTGTATTAAAAAGAAACTTTTGAGGCAGGCCTGAGTGTACCTGATTTTTCTGCCGTGTTACCTGCCCAGTTCGCTATTACGCAGAATATACTTTCCGATTACATCAAATTCAATATTTACAGTACTGCCTGCTGTTACCTGTTTGATATTGGTATGGTTATAAGTATAAGGGATAATAGCCACTTTAAAACTATTTCTTTTAACATCAAAAACAGTAAGACTGATGCCATTAATGCAGGCAGAACCTTTTTCTATAACCAGCGGGGCAAATTTGTCGTTAAACTCAAATTCATATTCCCAGCTTCCTTCCTTTTCTGCAACCGAAATGCATTGGGCTGTACTGTCTACGTGGCCTTGTACTATATGGCCATCCAGCCGGCCGTTCATGATCATACAACGTTCCAGGTTAAGTAAATCGCCCTCCTGCAGTGTACCGAGGTTGGTTTTGTTTAAGGTTTCTTCAATGGCTGTTACCGAATGAATATCTCCCGCTACCGATTCTACCGTAAGGCATACTCCGTTATGGCTGACACTTTGATCTACCTTTAACTCGTGGCTGATGTGGCTTTCTACCCAGAATGTTTGGTTGGTGCCTGTTTTGACTATTTTTTTACGACTCCGGAGGCTTCAATGATACCTGTAAACATGACGCTAATTTCTACACAATAACATAATATCCAAAATATTTGTTTGTAAAAAGATTATACTATCTTTGCACTCTTAAAAAATTTACCAAAGGAGGTATATAAACTATGTTAATTATTGATTCTAAAGACTGCGAAAACATTGATAAAGCGCTGAAAAAGTACAAGAAAAAATTTGAAAAATCCAAAGTTCTTTTACAATTGCGTGAACGTCAAAGCTTTACAAAGCCCTCTGTTAAACGTCGTGGAGAGGTTTTGAAAGCAGTTTACAAGCAGCAGATCGCCAGCGGTAAAATCGAATTATAATTAAAATAAGATTTTAAATAAATTGCAGTCCTACATTATTGTGGGACTTTTTTATGCCTGACACATTCAAGGAACAGATAGACGCTTTTATCAGCTTTTTAAAGTTCGAAAAAGGTTTTCCCGGCATACCCTATTGGCTTATAGTACCGATCTGCAGGACTTTAATCTGTTCCTGCTGCGTGTATTCGAGGGTATTGCGTTTACCGAGCTGGATTATCAGCATATAAGAAGCTGGCTGGCCGATCTTAAAGAAAATAAACTCACAGCCCGGAGTATTAATCGTAAGATATCTACGCTTAAATCTTTTTTAAATACCATTTGAAACAGGGAAATATCCAGGCCAACCCTATGGCCAAAATTGTTTCACCTAAAACCAACCGGCGATTGCCCGTTTTTATTAAGGAGGATGACGTGGCAACATTGAAGAACAGGGCCGAAACTGCCTCTGAAAGCTGGAAAACCCTAAATGAAAAAATGTTGATCAAGCTTTTTTATGCTACGGGCATGCGTTTAAGCGAGCTGATTAACCTCAGGGAAAGCCAGGTGGATTTTAGCCGGCGGCAGGTAAAAGTTCTGGGTAAAGGCAACAAGGAGCGCAGCCTTCCTCTCAATAAAGATATATTAGCAGATATTCAGGAGTATATAACGCTAAAAAGAAAAGAGTTTGAGCTGCCGGCAGAGGAGTTGATCGTTACTGAAAAAGGTAAAAACTATATCCTAAATATGCGTATCTCCTGGTTAAAAAAGTGCTCTCTGAAGTAGCCACGCTGGATAAAAAAGTCCGCATGTATTGAGGCACACATTTGCTACACACCTTGTAAATAACGGAGCCGAGTTAAACGCGGTTAAAGAATTACTGGGGCATTCCAGTTTGGCGGCTACCCAGGTTTATACTCATAATACAATCGAAAAGCTAAAAGAAGTGTACAAAAATGCGCATCCCAAAGCCTGATTTTATATCAAAATTTTAGCAAATATTTTTTTGAGAATAGATGTTGTTTTTAGTAACTTTAGTATATAGCTAAAGCAGTTCTTTGAAAAGAAATTATTTCGATTATTCACTCTTAAATATATGAACTATGAATGTAAACATTCAAACGGTTAATTTCAATGCCGATCAGAAGCTTATAGAATTCGTGAACAGAAAAATGGAGAAGTTAAATACGTTTCACGATCGCATTATTGAGTCGGATGTTTTTCTAAAATTGGATAACGTGGTACATAACATTAAGGACAAAATTGTGGAGATAAAAGTGCATGTGCCCCGTCATAGCTTCTTTGTTAAATCAACGAGTAAGTCCTTTGAAGAGTCGTTTGATGCCGCTTTTGACTCTCTTGTAAACCAGGTAAAAAGACGAAAAGAAAAAATGATTGCTTAAATAAATTACTACAAGCCCCACGCCTAGCGAGTGGGGCTTTTTTGTGCCTGTTGCGTACCAGCCTTGTATAAAATTAACCGGTTCTAACCCTGCCTTTTTCCTGCTCCGATCCTCCCGACTGTCTTATGTTTAGCGTCTTGCCTTTATTAAACCTATACGCAAAGCTTATTGTAACTACACGGCTATCCAGTTTGCTTAACCAATTGGCTTTTGAGTTGGCAATATTGCGGATATCGCCACCCGGTTGATTCGTGTAAAAAATATCCGATACATTTAGCCTGACGGTGCCATCACCTCTGAGCACTTTTTGCGAAAGACCGGTACGTACCTGCCATACAGGGATAGTAAGAAATTGCCCTGATAAAATTCTTGTTTGGTAAGAACCTGCCAGCTCTGCACTTAGATTTTTGGTTATAGTAAACTGATTGGTTGGGCCAATATACCAGTACCACCTGTTCTCATCCAGCGTCTGGCCATAGAGTATCGACTCGAAACCTATATTTTTGAACTCTGTGTATAACTGTACACCCCACCACTTGTAAGGTTGCAGGTTGCCGTTTATGGTGAAGCCGAAAACCGTTTGCTGGCCGTAATTGCCCGGCCGGCTATAATATACGGTGCCTTTTTGTTCGTTCGTTTCCTGTATCAGGTTTTTAATAATACTGTATTCAAGTGTAGTTGTGATCTTGTTTTTGTAAGTGTGCGATAATTCTAGGTTGTAGGAATAAGTAGGAACGAGAAAGGGATTGCCGCCATAGTAGGTATACCTGTCAATAGGGTAGGTAAAAGGGTTCAGGTCCTGGTAATTGGGGCGATCTATTCTTCTGCCTAATGAAAGGCCAAATTGATGTTTTTGCATGCTGTCTGCACGATAGGCCAGGTAAAGAGTGGGGAACAGGCCGGTGTAGTTTCTTGTAAAACTGGAGTCGGCAATGAGTGGATTACCTAGTTGGTGCCCATCGATCCTGGTGTTTTCTAACCTTACACCTAATTGAAGGGACAGTTTGTTCCAGTTCCTTGAATAGTTCAAATAGCCTGCATTGATATTTTCTTTATACTTAAACCGGTTCGAAAATTCATAATTGGGCGTGCTTACCCCATTCGCCACATCAAAAAAGGAGGCAGTATTGTCTGTATTTACAAAGCTGCTTTTAACACCCGACTCTATTTTACCCGCTTTTTCAAAAGGATGAATATAGTCTACTTTGGCCGTTTGTATCTTTATGGTGGCGGGCAATGTAGATGCTAAGATTGATTGCTCGGTTAATACACGGTTGGGGGTGAAGCTGCTGTTGATGAGGCTTTGCGTTTGATCGGCGCGGTAAGAAATATAATCAGCATTGGCGGTTAATTCTTTCCCTTTTCATCAATCTTATAGCTGTAGTTCAGGTTGGCGCTTCCGTTTGTCCATTTCCTGTCAGATTCACTTATGGCATTAATCAGCGCTGTTGGAGTATCGGTAGCATCTAATATCTCGGCATTGTTAAGAATGCCTGATCGGGAGGGATTGATAAATCCGGATAAGACAACCCCGAGCGTAGACTTTTTACTCATATAATAGTCTACGCCAACTCTTGCATTTTGTCCTCTTGATTTTCGTTTTATATAAGAGTTTTGCGAAAACCCGGAATTGTAGGTTCCGTCTGATTTATAATAATACCGGTTAATAGTAAGATCCTGGTAGTTGTTGTTCTGGTTCCAGCTAAAATTACTGAACATATTGAGCTTGTTGATCCGGTAATTGAAATTAAAGCTATTGTTGGAACGCCAATATTTTCCTTGCCCGTAACTTAGGTTTACGCCCCGTTCAGTCCTTTTACAGTATTCTTTTTCAGTTTAATATTGATGATACCCGCATTGCCGGCTGCATCATAGCCGGCAGGCGGAGTGGTCATTAATTCTATACTTTCAATGGAAGAGGAGGGCAGGGAGCGCAGGTAGCCAGCCAGATCTCCTGCAGTCATATACGTAGGTTTGTTATCTATAAACACAACCACACCCGATTTTCCTTTCATGGAAATATTGCCATCTATGTCAACAAGCACGCCGGGTGCTTTTTCAAGTACATCGAGCGAGGTGGTGCCTGCATTACTGATAAGCGCATCAGGGTTTACAACTACCCGGTCTGTTTTCTTTTGTATAAAGGGTCTGGTAGCGGAAACTTTTACCGTTTCCAGTTCGTTTACCCGGCGCAACAACCGGATAGATGGGAGAACGAGCTCCCCGTTTGGGTCATTGATTTCAATAATCTGGCTATAATAGGATTGATACCCTACATGGGTAATAGCCAGAAGATAGTTTCCTGCTTTTAACTGGTTAAAGTCGAATTTACCCGCAGTGTCGGGAATGGTTGTTTTAACTAATATTGAGTCTTTAACTGTTATCAGGTTTAATACAGGTTGCTCACCATTGATTAATCCTTCCAGCCTGCCTTTTATAGAGCCCTGTTGCCCTAAAAGCGTGCTGCAGGGAACAGACAGTATAAAGATCAACATCAAGCAGGTTTTAAGCAGAGGGTAGGTATGCATGACAAACGCTTCTGGTGTTAAATTTTATATATTTTTTATTCTATATGGGTTTCAAATAAATATAGTACGACTTGCCAGATTGGTACTGTTAAAAGGGATGAGTGGTAAAATAGACTTTGATAATCAGGATACACTTTTGTGTCAAAGGAAATGTATCAGTGTTTTAATGAGCTTATTCAACTATTTTAAGGCGCAGGAGCTATAAGCTTACCCTGAAATTTGCAGGCCGGCTTCCCCGGTATAAATAAGTGCAGCGTATTTTTTATGCACGGGTTTACTCAGGTTTTTGTTGCATCGGATAAGGATGGTTCCTGCAATCGATAGTTCTGGTAAAGGAGTTGATTAGCAATGATTTTTTAAGGGCAAGAGGGCTAAAAAGCAGAACACGATAAATTTTTATAAAAATATTGTTTGGGTATTTTGAGGTTTGGAAAATTCCCCTACTTTTGCCTTCCAAATTTTGAGGGTGCTATTAATTGTATATCTACAAAGTAGCGGTAAATCTGAAAAATTTAGTTCTTTATTTTCAAGCCGAAGTAGCTCAGTTGGTAGAGCAGCTGATTTGTAATCAGCAGGTCGCGGGTTCGACTCCTTCTTCGGCTCAGTTAAGTTAACAAGTTTTCAGGTTGACATGATGAGAAGGATATCCTTTTCAGCTTTCAGCCTCTCAGCTTTTAAACTAACAAGGGTAGTTGGCCGAGTGGTTAAAGGCGACAGACTGTAAATCTGTTCTCTCACGAGTACGGAGGTTCGAATCCTTCACTGCCCACATTTAGTTCTTTGAATTTTGAATGCTGATTTTAGCTTCAAAATTAACATTAGCGGGAGTAGCTCATTTGGTAGAGCGGTAGCCTTCCAAGCTTCAGGTGGCCGGTTCGAGCCCGGTCTCCCGCTCTTTGTAGATGACAGAGATGAGATAACGGATGACAGCGATTGGAATGAAAACTGTCAACCTACAACAGTCAGCTGTCAGCTTAGACAAACGCTGTTGTAGCTCAGGGGTAGAGCACTTCCTTGGTAAGGAAGAGGTCGAGAGTTCAATTCTCTTCAACAGCTCCAACTGTGTACAGTAGTACAAACATGCGACACAACAAGACTTTTAGTAAATTTGCTGTATCGTACAAGAATATAAAAACAACTTTAAAAACAGATAACAATGTCAAAAGAGACCTTTAAGAGGGAGAAACCCCACGTAAACATTGGTACTATTGGTCACGTTGACCATGGTAAAACAACTTTGACTGCAGCTATTACTGAAGTTCTTGCGAAAAAAAGGTTTAGCTACTGCAAAGAAATATGACGATATCGATGGTGCACCTGAAGAGAAAGAAAGGGGTATCACAATTAATACTGCTCACGTAGAATATCAAACTGACAGCCGTCACTACGCTCACGTTGACTGCCCAGGTCACGCTGACTACGTAAAAAATATGATCACTGGTGCTGCTCAGATGGATGGCGCTATCCTTGTAGTTGCTGCTACTGACGGTCCTATGCCTCAAACTAAAGAACACATTCTTTTGGCTGCACAGGTAGGTGTACCTAAAATGGTTGTTTTCTTAAATAAAGTTGATCTTGTTGACGATCCTGAGCTTTTAGACCTGGTTGAAATGGAAGTTCGTGATGAGTTAAGCAAACGTGGCTTTGACGGTGATAACACTCCAATCATTAAAGGTTCTGCAACCGGTGCATTAGCTGGTGATGAAAAATGGGTTGGTGCTATTACTGAATTAATGGATGCGGTTGATACATACATTCCTCTTCCTCCTCGTCCGGTAGATCTTCCAATGCTGATGTCTGTAGAAGATGTATTCTCTATCACTGGTCGTGGTACAGTTGCTACAGGTCGTATTGAAAGAGGTAAAATCAAAACCGGTGATCCAGTTGAGATCGTAGGTTTGATGGAAAAACCTTTAACATCTACTGTAACAGGTGTTGAGATGTTCCGTAAAATATTAGATGAAGGTGAAGCTGGTGATAACGCAGGTTTATTATTACGTGGTATTGAGAAAACTCAAATCCGTCGTGGTATGGTAATTTGTAAGCCAGGTTCTATCACTCCTCACACTGAGTTCAAAGGCGAAGTTTACGTATTGAGCAAAGATGAGGGTGGCCGTCACACTCCATTCTTCCAGAAATACCGTCCTCAGTTCTATTTCCGTACAACTGACGTAACTGGAGAGTGTTCTTTACCAGAAGGTACTGAAATGATCATGCCTGGTGATAACACTACCTTAACTGTAAAATTAATCACTCCAATCGCGATGGAAAAAGGTTTGAAATTTGCGATTCGTGAAGGTGGTCGTACAGTAGGTGCTGGTCAGGTAACTGAAATCATCAAGTAAGAATTAATTTCTTTGAAATACTACAATTAGCTAATTAGCAATTCGCTAATTAGCTAATTAGTTTACGGGCATCGTCCAATGGTAGGATACCGGTCTCCAAAACCGTTGATCTGGGTTCGAATCCTAGTGCCCGTGCTTATTGAGTTCATTGTTTATCAGTTAATGGTTCATAGAAAGGAGTCTTTCTGTTCTTTGCCATAAACCATGAGCCATGAACCATAAACTATCGAAAGATGAACAAGTTTGGCAATTATTTAAAAATAGCTATAAAGAATTAGCTGAAAAAGTAACCTGGCCAGATTGGGCTCAGTTACAACAATCTACTATGATTGTATTGGTTGCTACTATTCTCATAACGCTTTTGGTTTGGATTATGGACTTTTTAGCGGGTGGCGGCCTTAACTTCTTGTACAAAATATTATACAGCTAAGAAATGGTAGAGAATATCGTTGATAATAAAGCTGCAGAAGCTCCGCAACAGGATACCAAATGGTATGTATTGCGTGTAGTGAGCGGTAAAGAGCGTAAGGTTAAGGAGTATTTAGATAAAGAAATTTCTCGAAGCCCATTTGAAAAAGTGGTGAAGCAGGTGTTCCTGCCTGTTGAAAAGGTATACAAGGTACAGAATGGTAAAAAGGTGATGCGCGAAAGGAACTACTATCCTGGCTATGTTATGATAGAGGTGCAGGATGGTAAGATGAGCGACGATTTGAGAGACCTGGTTGTTGGTACTAATAGCGTAATACACTTTTTAGGAAAGGATAATCCTATATCGTTACGCAAGGCAGAGGTAAACAAGATGCTGGGCCGTATGGACGAAATGAATGAGGCGGGAGGCGTTAGCATGGTTGAACCTTACATCGTTGGAGAAACTATTAAGATTGTTGAAGGACCATTTAATGATTTTAATGGTATCATTGAAGAGGTAAATGATGAGAAGAAGAAGCTTAAGGTTATTGTGAAAATTTTCGGACGTTCAACACCTGTAGAGTTGAACTATATGCAGGTTGAAAAGATTATTTAATCTGTTTTATATAAGTTTGTTTGAGCCGCCTCATCAGAGGCGGCTTTTTTATTTACTTTTTGGCGTCAATTCATACGAATGATTTTGATTTCCAATGATATATAGCTATTATGTTTTTTTTTAAGAAATAGGAAACAACCCATTTGGCATAATTTTTTGTCTATAGGGTGTTAGATCATTTTACCAGACAAAATTATTTTTTATGAAAAAGTTCAGCATTGTAATATTAGCAGCAGTACTATCTACGTTTTTTATAATGTCTTGCACCAGCAGGAAAAAAGATGCTGAAGCAGGCGCAGTACAGGTACAGGATACACTCGGATTAGCTGAGTATCAGAAGTGGAAAATGGAATCCGAGATCCGCGAAAAAATAGAGGCAGAGAAGGAATTGGAAAAGAATGCAGCAGTAGCTCCTGCACCAGTCAGAAGATCTTCTGCTTCCAGCAGTTCCAGTTCGCGTAGCAATCGTGTATACAGAAGCAGTGGCAGCAACAGCGGTTCGTCTGGATCAGGCACAACTGCATCCGCCCCGGCTCCGGCTCCTCAAAGGAGAGGTATGAGCCACACGGCTAAGGGCGCTATTGTGGGTGCAGCTTCGGGTGCGGTAATTGGTGCGGTAGCGAACAAAAATAACCGTTTAGGCGGTGGTGTAGTAGGTGGTGTGATTGGTGCTGCAACCGGTGCAGGTGTAGGTGCTATTGTAGATAAGAAAGAAAGGCAGAGAAACGGTTATTAACAAACACTCATAGTAAGCAAAAGCGGTTTAAACCGCTTTTGTCATATATATTCCTTATTTTTAAACCAATCCGGTAAAAATACCGGTACCAAACTTTAGACAAATGAAAAAACTACTACTGGCAGCTGCAGTTGCTTCAATAACTGTTGCCTGCAACAATGAAGCTAATCATGCTGAAGCTAATGATTCGGTTGTAACTACTACCACTCCTGTTGACACATTACCGGTAACTGAAACCTTCTCGGATTACAAGGAAGGAGACGTGATTAAGAAGGATGGCCAATTAGTTGTATACACTAACGGCGCCTGGGTGCCGGTGGAGAAGGACCTGGTGTTAGACAATGGAGTTACAGTAAAACAAAATGGTGAAATAGTAGATAAAAAGGCAGAACCATTGTTCTCGAAGATGGTGAAAGGGTTACTAAAACAGGTTTGTTTTTTAACAGGGCCGGGGCTGCCGTTGAAGATGCATGGGATGCTACCAAAAGAGGAGTAACCAATGCGGCTGAAGCTACAGGTAACGCCGTTGAAAAAGGTTATGACGCTACTAAAAGGGTGTGGAAAAAGCTGCTGATGCTACTAAAGAAACAGCTGAAGACGTAGGACAGGCAATAAAGAAGGGAGCTCAAAAAGTAGGTGATAAAGCCAAAGAAGTTAAGGAAGACCTGAAAAAATAATCAAGTATTTTTTGGTTATGTTTTGATAAAAGGTGAAGCCACGCGCTCACCTTTTTTATATGTTTACTTAAGGTTTATTGCTTTTTTGAAATTCTTTAAGTTTATCGCTGACATAGGTAATCATTTCTGCTCTGTCTCGTTGCCTGCAAAATTCGTAGGTAGGCCTGTATTTATTCATAAAAGATCTAAGAGCTTTGTCTTTAAGTCCGGTTAAGGAGCTTACCCAGGCCGGAGAAAATACATAGTCTATATAAGCGTCTTCCTCTTGTTTGATTAACCTTTCTTTCAGTCGCTTATTAGCTTTGCGTTCCTTTGAAAAAATAGTAGAGGGACTTAAAACAATGCCGGCCCCGGCAGAAGGCGTATGGCCTCCGGTTACTCCTAACGGCTTTTCATAAGCATAACTATACTCCTGCCTTCTGCGTATGGAGTCTCTCCTGTAATCGGCCATCACTGTTACCCCGGCAAGGAAGGCTGCTCTTTCTATTAATGCCGCATCGTACCCAGAAATAAAAATTGCTGCTGTACCCGCACCGTATCACTGATGTACCCGCTAAAGGAAAAAACCAGGCTATCATTTTCATTGGCCTTTATCATATAGTAGCCGTTATTATCGGCTGATACGGAAACATTACGGCTGACATTGAATACGGTAGCATTGGGTAAGGGAGAGATGGTATCATAAGTGAAATTATTTACTCTTCCTTTTACTACATTTTGAGCAGTAAGCGGCAATACAATAGCGAGAAGTAAAACAGCAGTAAGTAAATAGCGTGTAAGCATGTATAAAAGTAATGGTTATATAAAGGCCTGCAACGCTCCTCCCAATAATTGTTTGTTAAAGCATTCCTATTCTTCGGTTCTACTGGAAAAGCTGTACAGCAGGTAGAATAGTGATGGTAAGATGAGCACGCTCCTGCAAGTAATGCAATGCCAAGAGCCCGTATGGTTTTTTCCTCTCCATGCTGTGACAGCAGTGACAAGCCTTCATGGTTTTCAAGTTAACCAAGACCGGGTAGTGCTCGTAAGTTATGGCAATCAGCAATAAGGTGATCTGGGCGCCTGCAATGATCCGGATGAGTTTGGTTTGCCTTGTAAATAAAGAAGTCCACATCCATATCAATGATATAATAGCCAACACTACACAGGCAATACTTACCGGGTTTCCAAAAAGCCAGTGGGCCAGGGGAATATTTTCGATACGGGCAGCTACGAATACCAGGGCCGCAGCTATCAATGCAGCAATGCTCATGTGCTTGGACTTGTTCACAAAACGTCTTTTATCTTCTTCTGACCTGGTTTCTCCAATGATGAAGATGGCTGCTAAAAAACCGCAAATGATCACAGTAAAAATTCCAACGGCAACGGGAAACGGAGCGAGCCAGCTAAAAATATAGGCATCCAAAAATCAGCGGCATTAAGATCTATTCTTCCCGATACTGCACTACCGGCAATGATCCCTAAAAATAAAGGGGTGATAACACTTGAGTACATGAAGGTTTTCGAGTACACCACCTGCATTTTATCTTTTACCGCATCATAATTACGAAAGGTAAAGGCAGTACCCTGGCAATAATGCCTAGCAACATAATAGTAAGAGGTATGTGCAGGTACACCGACATGGTAGCATAGATAACCGGAAAGCCAACAAAGAGTATTACAATAGCAATGATCAGCCACATGTGATTGGCTTCCCAGATGGGGCCTATAGCGCGATACATTACTTTGCGGGTTCGGTCTTTACTTTTGGCTGTTGAAAGAAATTCCAGTACGCCGGCGCCAAAATCGGCACCGCCCATCAAAACATAGTAAAACAGCTGCCCATAAATATGCCATTACTACATAAATCATAACCGGCTTTTAATGACGAATCGCTAATGCGTCTCCAGGCGCAGTATCATATAAGACGCCTACCATTTTTACCTGGCGATACAGCAGGATAATTACGATAATACTTAATGAAACATAAACCGCGGTGAAAATATAAAAGGAGTACACAATACCTGGCATAGGCGTAACAGCGTCAGCGGTGCGCATAAAGCCATACATGATCCAGGGCTGTCTTCCCACTTCTGTAACCATCCATCCCGCTTCTACTGCAATAAAACCTGCGGGAATAGCCCATACAAACATTTTCAGCAGCCATTTTTTATGAAGCCAATTTTTCTTTCGCCATAGAATAAAGAGATATAAAAAGGCAATCAGCATCATGGCTACGCCGAGCATGATCATTACCTGGAAAGAATAGTGAACTATTGCTACGGGCGGCCGTTCGTTTTTAGGAATCTTGTCAAGGCCGGTTACTTCAGCGTTAAAATTGCCATAGGCCAGGAAGCTCAATGCGCCGGGTATTTTTATTGCATACTTTACCGTTTCCGTTTTCTCGTCGGGTACACCACCTAATATTAATGGCGCCTTTTCTTCTGTTCTAAAATGAGCTTCCATTGCCGCCAGCTTTGCAGGCTGCCTTTTCGCTACGTCTTTTGCAGAAAAGTCGCCACTCAGCGGTTGTAAAATAGCGCTAAGCGCTGCAAAAATGCCGCGACCCTAAAAGCTTTTGTATGAAATTGTACATTTCGGCCCTTTAATATCATTAAAGCATGCACACTGCTACAGCAAAGCTTGTAGCAACAGTGGCTGCTAACACCATATGTATCGATTGAGAAAGCCATGCATCGTTAAACATAGCTGCTATAGGATCTGCATTAATATACTGGCCGTTTACATAATCAAACCCGGTGGGACTATTCATCCATGCATTAGCTGCAACCACCAATATGCCCGAAGCCAGGCCGCTTAGCCCTACCACCACTCCTGTAAACCAATGAAACCATTTGTTGAAACGATTCCACCCATACAAATAGAAGCCCAGTGCAATAGCTTCAATAAAGAATGCCGTGCCTTCGAGGGAGAAGGGCATGCCAAAAATAGGACCCGCGTGCTTCATAAATTCGGGCCATAGCAAACCCAGCTCAAAGGATAATACCGTACCGGAAACTGCACCTGTTGCGAAAAAGATAGCTACGCCCCGGCTCCAGGCTCTGGTTACATTTTTATAAGTAATATCCCCGTTTTTAACCATTTGTAATGAGATACCGCCGCCATAAATGGCATAATCATTCCAATACATGCAAATATGATGTGAAATCCAAGAGAGAGCGCCATTTGCGACCGTGCCGCCAGAAAATCATCCATAGTAGTATGGATTTAGACAAGAATAAGTTACCGGCCGCAAAGGTACGATAGTATGGTTGTAATTGATCTTACAATAACGGATATATGTTTTGAGGTTCGTTACTTTTGAAGGCAGTGCAAAAGCCGGTATGTTCTTATAGCCTTGCTGTCTGTGTTTTCGAAAATATCGAGCGCTGCATATATACCGTCTGCCCGTTGCTTAAGTAATGCAATACCCGTGTTATATTTTTTAAGCAGAAAGATAAAAGCCATTTCGGGAGTGGCTCCGTTCCATGATCTTAACCGGTTGATCTCATCTACCAGCTCCTGCGGAAATGTAGGCTGATAGTTTATGTAAGTGCCGTCGGCATGACTTTGCTTTATACCCGGCCTTCTCGGATAAGCAATATTAAAGTGAAGCGCATCTTTGTTATTGATCAATACCAGGGCATAGGCCTGCCCCATGGGTGTTATAATATATCTTATGTAGCTGGAATCAGCTGCTACCTGGTCGATAAAACCGTATAGATCGCCACTGGAAGGGGATACTCGTTGGTGTGTATGTGTATATCTGCAATCCGGTTACCGATGAGTGGGATATAACCATTATTGATATTGCCTGAGCTTACGGAAGAATGTATGATGTTTCCTGCTGAGTCTTTCCCGAATGCTATTACATATTCCTTATAGTGGGTTAGCTGCGCCTTTTTAATGAACGCCACGGCACTGTCATAATTTTTGTTTGGACAAGCCGGTTCGCTGCCCGGGCTGCTTTTTCAGAGCGGGAGCAAATATCCTCGGGTTGTTGAATGGCCATGGCGTGATCAATGGAACGATGCTGCCCTAGGAGTGAAAACAAAAAGATACAACTGCAAGCCGCATAAATCAATCAATTCTTATTTAGATCCACCGGAAGCCATGTTTCCATAAAAAAATCCCCTCAGCATAACTGAAGGGATCTGTAAAAGTTTTATTCTGCGCCTTTGCCGTGGCATTGTTTGAATTTTTTCCCGCTGCCGCAAGGACAAGGGTCATTCCGTCCTATTTTAGGGCCTACCCGCACGGGCTCCTGCTTTACAGGTGGTGCAGAAGGATCAAAATAGTCGTTTTCGTTAGCAGCATAATCATCACCTGCTGCATCGATCGCATCTTTATTGGCGCTTAATTTACTTAAATCTGTTTTTTCCTGGCGGCCTTCTTTGATCTCATTGCTTTCCTGCTGATCGGGCAGGTTAGCCTGGGTAAGGAAGGAAATAATATCCTTGTTTAAAGTAGTAGTCATATTGTTAAATAACTGAAATGCTTCTACTTTATAAATTACCAAAGGATCTTTTTGCTCGAGGTATGCTGTTTGAACGCTTTGTTTCAAATCGTCCATTGCACGCAGGTGCTCTTTCCAGGCATCGTCAATTACAGCCAGTGTAATAGATTTTTCCATGCTGGATACAAGCGCTTTGCCATTAGTTTCAATCGTTTTATCCAGTGGCGCCAGTACATTAATGCCTTTGCGGCCATCAGTAAAAGGAACTACTACGTTTTCGATATGAGGACCCTGCGTTGCGCGTATACTTTTAAATACCGGCACTGCTTTTTCACCAATAGCTGTTACATGCTGGTTATAGCGTTGTGTGGCTTCTTCGTATAGTTTATCTATCAGCTTATTTTCTGATGTAGTATTAAACTCTTCAGCGGTAATAGCAGTATCCATACCGAAATTTACAATACATGCCAGCTTAAAGCCTTCATAATCTTCCTGCTCTTTAAAGGAACTGATCAGGCTCTCTGCTACGATCGAAAAGGCGCTGTCGATATCCAACGAAAGGCGTTCGCCAAATAAAGCATGATTTCTCTTTTCATAAACAGCGTTTCTCTGTTTATTCATCACGTCATCATACTCCAACAATCTTTTACGAATACCAAAGTTGTTTTCTTCTACTTTTTTGCTGGGCACGTTGAATAGAGTTACTGATCATGCTGTGCTGTATCACGTCGCCTTCTTTGTAACCGAGTTTATCCATCATACCGGCAATACGGTCGCTACCAAACATACGCATCAGGTCATCTTCCAGCGAAACGTAAAATTGAGAACTACCCGGATCTCCCTGGCGACCAGCACGGCCCCTTAACTGTCTGTCAACACGGCGGCTTTCATGTCTTTCCGTACCAATAATGGCCAAACCTCCTGCTTCTTTTACCCCGGGGCCTAGTTTAATATCCGTACCTCTACCTGCCATGTTGGTGGCAATGGTTACGGCACCTGCTAACCCTGCTTCTGCAACCACGCTGGCCTCGCGTGCGTGCTGCTTTGCATTTAATACATTGTGCGGGATTTTCTTTTGCTGTAGCATACGGCCTAAAAGTTCGCTGATCTCTACAGAGGTGGTACCTACCAGTACAGGGCGGCCGGCATTACGTAATACTTCAATTTCGTCGATTACGGCTTTATATTTTTCACGTTTGGTTTTATAAACCAAATCCTGCTTATCATCCCTGATGATAGGCACATTGGTTGGGATGTTCACCACATCCAGTTTATAAATGCTCCAAAGTTCTGCTGCTTCAGTTTCGGCCGTCCCCGTCATACCACCTAATTTGTGATACATACGGAAGAAGTTCTGAAGGGTGATGGTAGCATAGGTTTGAGTAGCTGCTTCGATCTTCACATTTTCTTTGGCCTCCAGCGCCTGGTGCAAACCGTCACTGTAACGACGGCCATCCATGATACGACCCGTTTGCTCATCTACTATTTTAATTGCTCCGTCAATTACCACATATTCTACATCTTTTTCGAAAAGTGTATATGCTTTCAGCAATTGCTGAACTGAGTGGATGCGATCAGCTTTCTGCGAATAGTCGTTCAGGATATGTTCTTTCTGCTTTAATTTCTCTTCAGAAGGTAAGTCGCTTTTTCTATTTCCGCAAGGCTTACGCTGATATCAGGCAGAACAAAGAAATCTGGATCTTCCCCGGAGCGTGTAATAGTGCCTAATCCTTTTTCAGTAAGGTCTACCGATTTGTTTTTTTCGTCAATTCTGAACAACAACTCCGAGTCAATAATATGCATATTGCGTTCCTGGTCCTGCAGGTAATAGTTTTCTGCTTTTTGCAGTTTTACCTTAATGCCCGGCTCACTTAAAAACTTAATAAGCGGGTTATATTTAGGCAGGCCTCTGAATGCACGGTATAAGTGAAGACCGCCTGTTTTAGGATCATCTTCACCCTTTTCGATTAATTTTTTTGCTTCGTTTAATGCATTTCTTACAATGCGTTCCTGCTCAATAAACAGTTGCTGTACACGGGGTTTATGAATATGATACTGCTGGTCGTCGGCTTTGTCAACAGGGCCGCTTATAATTAACGGGGTACGTGCATCATCAATCAAAACGCTATCTACCTCATCTACCATAGCGTAATGGTGCTTGCGCTGTACCATTTCATCGGCCGTATGTACCATGTTGTCACGGAGATAATCAAAACCAAATTCGTTATTGGTACCATAAGTAATATCAGCCAGGTATGCATTTCTCCTGGCAGCGGTATTGGGCTGATGTTTGTCGATACAATCAACTCTTAAACCTAACCATTCAAAAATAGGTCCGTTCCATTCCTGGTCACGTCGTGCCAGGTAATCGTTCACTGTTACAATATGTACGCCTTCCCCGGCCAGTGCATTCAGGTAAGCAGGCAGGGTTGATACCAGGGTTTTACCTTCACCGGTAGCCATCTCAGCAATTTTTCCACTGTGCAAAACAGCTCCTCCAATCAACTGAACATCGTAGTGTACCATGTTCCAGGTAACCTTGTTGCCGGCTGCAGTCCAGGTATTGCTAAATACGGCATTCTCACCTTCTATGGTAATGTACTCGCTTTTTAAGCTTAGTTCCCGGTCGAGGTCAGTAGCTTTGGATATGATCTTTTCATTCTCCTTAAACCTCCTAGCTGTTTCTTTCATTACAGCAAAGGCTTCGGGCATTATCTCCTCAAGCACCGCTTCAATTTCCTTATCGCGATTTTTTTCAGCTCATCTACCTGTTTGTAAATATTATCTTTTTCGAACAGGGCCTCGTGAGATAAAGCGTCGGCATTAGCGTTCAATGTATTGATCTCTTCATCAATTTTACTCAGGCGCTCTTTGATTCTTTGTCTGAATTCCTGTGTTTTATGACGAAGCTCGTCGTTACTTAAAGACTGGTATTCATTAAAAAAGCTATTCACTTTTTCAATAACCGGTTGAAGTTTTTTTGTGTCTTTCTCTGACTTGCTGCCGCCGAAGATTTTTGATAAGAAACCAAACATGATATTATATTAATAATTAAAATCTTTTATAAAGAAATAAACCAGTCAAAAACAGTGCTTATATTAAAGTTGCAGACAATTTGACAGGGTCGCAAAGATAAGAAAATTACCCGGCATGTTGAGGTACGGGTTAATCTTAAACACCTTATGAAAAACACCGGCCTTACCGTTTCAGTTGTACGCGGAAAGCAGATTAAGAAAATTTTAAGCAGGGTATGTTAATTTAGTATTATCATATTATTAAATTTGCGCTCGTTTTTGGCTATGAAAAAGTTCAAAACTAACTACTACGCAGTTGTTCTTTACCGGCTCATATTAGTGCTGTTCCTGTTTTTTCTTTGCCGGCTGATTTTCTTTTGGATAAACAGGCCGATGTTCCCGGATGTACATGGGCATGATTGGGTGAACATTACCAGGGGAGGGCTAAGGTTTGATATTGCGGCGTTATTTTATTTCGGAGGGCTTCCTTTGATGATGATGTTATTACCAATTCCCGAAAGCTGGCGTAATAACAGCAGGTATGTGAGCGTGGTAAAGTCGGTGTTTTTTGTTTGTGTTGGTGCAGCACTCTTACTAAATTGTATTGACTTCATTTACTATAGATTTACGCTGCGCAGAACCACATTCGGAGTTTTGAAGGAATTTCAGAACGAACGGAACGGGTTGCAATTGCTGAAAGACTTTTTACTGGACTTTTGGTATGTGGCTCTGATTTTTGCCGGGCTTATCGCGTTAATGGTATGGCTTTACAACAGGATGCAGGCGCGGTTAAATGTTTTGCACTCCCGGCTTAGGTATTACATTACCAGCGTAGCGGTGTTATTATTAGCCGTTGTACTAGCCATAGGCGGAATAAGGGGCGATTTTAAACATAGCACCAGGCCTATCACTATCAGTAATGCCGGAGATTATGTAAAAAGCCCTAACGAAATTTACCTGGTATTAAACACGCCGTTTACATTTATCCGGACGATGGGAGTGAAAGGATTAAAAAAATGGAGTACTACAAGGAAGACGCCCTGGAAGCTGTTTATACACCTGTTCATCACCCCGATCCCTCCAACCAGTTTCAAAAAAGAATGTAGTCTTAATACTGCTCGAAAGTTTTGGCAAGGAGGCGGTTGGCTTTTATAATAAGGATTTGGATAACGGAACCTATAAAGGCTATACTCCTTTTTGGATTCCCTGGCCGGCGAAAGCAAAGTATTCTGGAATTCTTTTGCAAACGGCCGTAAATCTATCGACGCAATACCGTCCTGTATTGCGTCGATTCCCAGTGGTTTTAATCCTTTTGTACTGACTCCTTATGTGTCCGACACAATCGGGGATTAGCTCATGCCCTGAAAAATGAAGGGTACCATACCTCATTTTTTCACGGTGCGCCCAATGGTTCTATGGGATTTGCAGCAATTACAAAATTATTGGGAATAGAGCATTATTATGGGAAGTCTGAATTTAACAACGACAAGGAGTATGACGGCATCTGGGGAATCTGGGATGAGCCTTTCTTCCAGTTTTTCGATGAAAAGCTAAGCCAATTTCCCCAACCTTTTTCAGCACTGTTTTTTCCGTTTCCTCTCACCATCCGTTTAAAGTGCCCCAACAATATGAAGGCGTTTTTGAGAAAGGACCGTTACCCGTATTTGAGTGCATTAGCTATACCGATATGGCGCTGAGGAAATTTTTCAACCGGGCAAAAAAACAACCCTGGTTTAACAATACACTTTTTATTATAAGCGCAGATCACGCAACCGCTACTTATCACAAAGAATATCAGAATGCCTGGGGCGAGTATGCCATACCTATATTGTTATATGCGCCGGGCGACAGTACCCTGAAAGGTATTTCGAATGAAATCATACAGCAAATTGATATCATGCCCACCACATTAGGATACCTGAAATATAATAAACCTTTCCTGGCTTACGGCAATAATGTACTGGACAGCGCTCAGGGTAAAAATCTTTTTGCCTTTCAATACTCGGGAGGATATCGCTGGTTTCAGGAGATTATTTGTTGCTGAGCGACGGCCAGAAGGCTGGTAGTTTATACAACTGGAAGGCCGACCGGTTTTTACAAACGAACCTTGCCCAACAAAAGCCTGATACCCTGGCGGTGATCGAATCCAAACTCAAAGCATTTATACAGCAGTATAATAATCGTTTAATCGATAATCAATTAACCGTCAGGTAATATTATTTTACTTCTACTGTGTAGAACGGGCTGGCAAAATTTCCTTGTAAATGCCTGTTTTTAAAGAAAACAACAGCTTGTACTTGCCAGGTTGGTCGGGCGTTTTTAAATGAATACGCATATTGCTCTTTTGCCTGCCGGCAATAACAGGTCCTTCTACCTTATAGCTTTCAGTGGAGTTAATAAAATCAGATTTGCCGACGAAAAAGGCATAATCTACTTCAAGATCATTATAGAGTGTAACGGATTGATCAGATTTGTTTTCAAGCAACAGCTGCAGGGGGTATGAAGTGCCGGCCTTTAAATTGCAGGGTAACTCTACTGGGCTTACCTTAAGTGTATTTACGCAGGTAAATCGCTCAACAGGATGAAGCAACCCTGGATTATACTTGGTATCAATATAAGTAAGAGAGGGACGGCGCTCATTAGTGATTTGATAATGCCATACCTTTTGACCACTTAACTCACAATCATTTTCAAGATTATAATTGGTTTTGCGATAGCTCTTCGTGTTATAGTCCAGGGCCCTTGCATGGGGGTAATAATAGGTGTACAATGAGGGAAGCACGTAGGAATTTTCGAATATCACCGGGGTGTCACCTACAGCCTGATGTAAGGTTTCAGCCCATTGTTTTCCATAAAAGAACGGGTAGTAATGCCTTATAAGTATAAACGGCGATTGGGGCATTAAGAAAAGTACTCTCGCCAGCAGAATCACTGTAATATTGGCTACTGCGAATTTCTGAAACAGGCGCTGATATTTTTGAGTTCCACTAATGATAAGGCTCATAAATAATGTCATAAACGACGGCACGGCGATAAGTGTCCAATGCGCCTCTACGGTGTTTTTAAAGGAAGAAATTAGGAAGAATATCAACGTGCCCCGAAAATAAAAAGATGCGTTTTGAGTAATTGATCTTTGATCTTAAGCCTGTAGCAAGTTGCATAAAACAGCAAAGAGATAAATGGACCAAAAACAAGTATTTGCCCCAGCAGGTAATCGGTGGTGTGATTGATTCTGTAGCGCCTGGCTAACCGTTCGTTAAGATGATACCTGAAGCTGGGCCAGTCATGTTGATATTGCCAGTATATATGCGGTAAAAATAGCAGGGTGGTGATCAATACCGTTAGCCAGAAATACCTGTTGAAGAGCATTTTGTAATTAGATAACACTACAAAGAAAATCAACAGTACCCCATGGTATTTGCTGTAAAACATCCCTGTGATACAAAGGGCCATTAAAATGCTGTTACCAGCGCTTTGTTTACGTATAAAACTTTTGTAGGTTAAGAGAAACAGGGAGGAGAAGAACAGCAGTGGAGCGTCTGGGGTTGTAATAAAACTGTAAACATTAAGAAGCAGGGTTGAGGCTCCGGTTAACACATACCATTTTATATTTTTAAGGTATTCGGGCAAGGCTTTATAAATAATGCCCACCGATAAGGTTGTAATGAGCACCGTGCCTAAGCGGGTAAAAAAACTCCCATGTCCCAATGTTTCGCCCATCCTAATTAACACTGCTACCAGGGGCGGGTGATCGAAATAGCTCCAGTCTATGTGTTGAGATAAATGCCAGTAATAGGCTTCATCCCCTTCCAGGCCAAGAAAAAAGGCCTGCAACGCATTTATTATGAGCCAACACAGCATAAAAAGATACAGTGTTCTGGTCTCGTGCCTGCGATCCGGCTGCTCCATAATACCTGATGTTATGCTCATGTATAGTTGTTGATATTTTAACAGCATTTAAAATGCGTGCTGTAAAAATCTGCAATTTGCAGCTACATTTGCAAAAAAATATAGCATGACGAAAAAGCCGGCTGATAGCCTGATCATAATGACCGAATTAGTATTACCCAACGATACTAATGTTTTCGGAAATTTAATGGGAGGGCGGTTGATGTACTGGATGGACATTGCGGCTGCCTTGTCTGCACAAAAGCATAGCAATGCCCCTGTATTACGGCATCGGTTGACAATATTTCATTTCTCAATTCCATTAAACTCGGAAATGCGGTGCATATTGAAGCGCGTGTAACCCGTGCCTTTAATTCATCTATGGAAGTTTTTCTGGATGTTTGGGAGAAGATCTTGTTACCCAGCAAAAATATCAGAGCAATACTGCTTATTATACTTTTGTAGCTTTAGACGGCAACAGCAAGCCTAAGGCTGCTCCGCCGCTTGAACCCGAAACTGCCGATGATCTGGAACGGTATAACGGCGCTTTGCGGCGTCGCCAGGTGAGATTGATACTGGGCGGCAAAATGAAGCCGGATGACGCAAAGGAATTAAAAGAGCTTTTTGAAAAAGGGTAGCAGGGTGGTCATTAAATCTTAATCAAACAGATGAAAACCTTTCGTAGTGACATTTCCGGAAAAGAATACCCTGTTTCTCAAAAGGTAATAGGCAGCTCTCTTAATGAAAAGCTGATTGATTTAATACGCCAGGAAAAGCCTGATTTTTCTGTTAATCATTGCCTGTCTGTAACGGAATTAAAGGATTACCGCGAAAGGTATATTGTGCATCATCTTTCTGCTCAAACCGGGAAAATTGCAGACCTGGCAAAAAATGTCATGGAATCCATAGCAGGAGATACCATTCTGGCAGATGCAATTGAAGAAGAAAATAAATCGGAAGCAACAGTAGGGCAAAAAGTTGCAGATAAAGTGGCCTCTTTCGGAGGAAGCTGGACCTTTATTATTTCTTTTATCGTTTTCTGCTGCTATGGATTGGTTTCAATGCATTTATACTGCTCAACAAAGGGTTTGATCCATATCCGTTTATTCTTTTAAATCTTATTCTATCCTGTTTGGCTGCTTTACAGGCGCCGGTAATTATGATGAGCCAAAACCGGCAGGAGGAAAAAGACAGGGAGCGGGCTAAAAAAGATTATATGATCAATCTTAAAGCTGAGCTGGAGATCAAACTGCTACATGAAAAAATGGACCGCCTGCTGGCATTGGAAAACAGGTTGACCGAACTGTTGATAAAAACAGAAAACGGCGGGGACAAATGATTGAGCAGGAGGAATGATCTCTTGCATGCCTAAAAAAATGTTACTTTACTTATGATTTAATGACGTTGGTTGAGGGGTTGCTTTTTTATTAAAACAAAGCCATGAAAAGGGAAATACTGAAAGCTACACTTGTTGCCGGCACTTTAGATATATTGGGCGCATTTGCCTATAACTATGCCATTCGTAAAACCCCGCCGGATATTATATTGAAATATATAGCCAGTGGCATTTTTGGTAAAACGGCATTTTCGGGTGGCGGCCTGTATCCCTTAATAGGGTTATTATGTCATTTCCTGATTGTGCTGGCTTGTGTAATGGTTTACTTTAAATTATATCCACGGATATCATTCCTGCAAAAAAGCATTCTTGTAAGCGCAATGCTGATAGCGATTGTAGCCTGGGTCATAACTACACGGCTGATTGTTCCATTAAGTAAGATTGGGGCATCTTCGTTGCAGTTGGGCGCATCGCTGGCAGCCATCGCCATCCTGTTTATCTGTATAGGCTTGCCCATCGCTTTTTTGCGCGACAATATTTTAAGCTACCACGCGCCACCCAGGACGGAAAATAAAAAAACGGGGCCATCGCCAGCAGCAATACCCCGTAGCAGTATGTTTGTTTAGCTCTTCTTTTAACTAAACGGTTTTCATCAGCGATTTGATTTTTGATGCATGCCCTTCACTTACAGGTACTACCGGCAAACGGGCGTTGGTAGTACACAAACCCATTTCCTGCAGGTATTGTTTTACCCCGGCTGGGCTGCCTTCAGCGAATAGCGAAGCAATGATTTCAGTGTACTTTAGGTGCAAAGGCAATGCTTCGTCAAACTTACCTGCCAGGCAAAGACGTATCATGTCGCCAAACTCCTTTGGGTAGGCATTGGCTACTACCGATATAACACCTTTAGCTCCTAAAGCGATCATAGGAAGCGCGATAGGATCGTCCCCGCTAATGAGCATGAATGATGCAGGTTTGTGTTTCATAATGTAGTTAAACTGGTCGAAGCTGCCAGAAGCCTCTTTTGTAGCAATTATATTTTTGCAGTCATTGGCTATTCGTACAGTAGTTTCTGCGCTGACACTTTGGCCGGTACGCCCGGGTACGTTATACATAATTATTGGTAACGGAGCTACCGCATCAATAGCTTTATAATGCTGATACAGGCCTTCCTGCCCCGGCTTGTTATAATAAGGCGCTACTGAAAGAATGGCGTCGTATCCATCCAGTTTCATAGTTTGAAAAGCGTGCACTACTTCACGGGTATCATTGCCGCCAATACCCGCTACCAGGCCAATGCGGCCGGCTGCTTTGTCTTTTACGAAGTCGAACAGCTCCTGCTCTTCCTCCCGTGTAAGGGTAGCGCTTTCTCCTGTGGTACCAGCCACCACCAGGTATTCTATCTTATTTTCGATCCAGAAATTGATCAGCTTTTCCAACGTTGCCCAGTCAAAATCGCCGTTGGATGTAAAAGGGGTTACTATTGCAATACCGGTACCGGTAAGTTTTTGTTGTAAAGACATTTTAGTCTGAAATTTGAGATGATAGGTGATAGTTGACAGATGACGGTTTACATCATTTATCTAACATAACATTGTTATTGGTTGAACTTTTGAGCTGAAGTACCCTATTTAGCTTTAACAAACGATCAATTTAGATGAGGATAGCAAGTACGATACTATGTAACGGTTACACTCTATACTGCCAACTGTCATCTGCTATCTGTTATTGCACTTCTTCCCAAAAGCCCATCTTGCTGAACTTTTCTATGCGAGCCTCAACACGTTTTTCAGGCTTCATATTTTTATTTCTGCAAGACCCGCTAATATTTGCTTCTTTAAATTTTGAGCAGCCAGTTCATAGTCCCAGTGGGCTCCGCCGTCAGGCTCGGGTATAATACCGTCTATGAGGCCAAACTCTTTCATTTTAGTAGAAGTGAGTTTTAATTGTTCCGCAGCTTTCATTTTATAATCCCAGCTGCGCCAGAGAATAGTGCTGCAGTTTTCGGGAGAAATAACCGTATACCAGGTATTTTCCATCATATATACTCTGTCGCCCACACCAATGCCCAATGCACCTCCACTTGCTCCTTCGCCGATAATGACACAAATTACCGGAACTTTCAAACGCATCATTTCATAAATATTGCGTGCAATAGCTTCTCCCTGTCCGCGTTCTTCAGCTTCCAGGCCCGGGTAAGCGCCGGGCGTATCAATTAAAGTGATTACAGGCTTATTAAATTTTTCGGCTAATTTCATTAATCTTAACGCCTTCCGGTAACCTTCGGGATTAGCCATGCCAAAATTCCGTAGCTGGCGTTTCTTGGTATTGGAACCTTTTTGCTGACCGATGATCATTACCGTTTGACCATCTAAAGAAGCAAATCCGCCTACCATGGCCTTATCATCTTTAATATTACGGTCGCCGTATAATTCGGTATAATTTTCCGTCATCAGCTCAATATACTTGTGTGTATAGGGCCTGTCAGGATGCCTGCTTAATTGTACGCGCTGCCAATCGGTAAGATTATGAGTTATCGTCTTACGGGTTTCCTCTACCTTATTTTGAAGCTGCTCTATCTGGCTGCCTAAATCAATATCTGTTTTCTTTTCTCGCTCAGTAGTTAATTCAATTTCATCCAATAAATCCTTTATTGGTTTTTCAAAATCAAGAAACTGCCTGTTTGCATTTTTGGGCATAAATTCAATGCTTTTATATGAGGCGGCTAAATTAATGATTATTTAGCAATACCGGGAGTTGTGAATGGATATCCGTGTTGGCGGACCAAATAACGAGTGTACACTAGGAAAATAATTCCCGCCTAAAACATTATATCAGTTTTTGTTTTATTTTCGCGGCCCGTTTGGAAGAAACGAAGCGTTTTTTACATAAGCCGAAGTAGCTCAGTTGGTAGAGCAGCTGATTTGTAATCAGCAGGTCGCGGGTTCGACTCCCTTCTTCGGCTCATAAAAAAGCTGGTAAGTTACTTACCAGCTTTTTTATATACATATTTTAGCATTTATCTTACCTGGCCGTTTCCTTCCAGTATCCATTTTTCTGTAACCAGCTTTTCGAGAGCAAATGGCCCGCGTGCGTGCAGTTTTTGTGTAGAAATGCCTATTTCTGCGCCCAAACCAAATTCCTCCCCGTCGGTGAACCTTGTTGATGCGTTCGTATATACAGCGGCGGCATCTACCTCAGTGACAAAACGCTCGCATGCTTTTTTTTTTTTTTTTAGATACAATGGCTTCAGAATGTTTGGTTGAATATTGTGCAATATGCTCCAGTGCCTCATCAATATTTTTAACGGTTTTTACCGCACATTTCAGCGACAAGAACTCCCTGCCAAAATCTTCTGGCTTGGCTTTGGTTAAATAGGGATAATCTCTTAAATTTTTATAAGAAGCAGCATCTGCAAAAATTTCTACCTCATGCTTTTCGAAAGCCGGCTTTAGTAATTGAAGAAAATCAGCAGCAATTTCCTGGTCTACTAAAATAGCATCAGCAGAGTTACAAACTGAAGGCCGGCTCACTTTCGCATTGACAGCGATGGCTACGGCCTTTTAAGATCAGCAGTTTTTTCTACGTATACATGACAAACACCTGCGCCGGTTTCAATAACCGGTACCAGGCTGTTCTGACGAACAAAACTGATCAGCCCCTCAGAACCCCGTGGAATCAATACATCCAGGTATTTGGTAGCCGTAAACATTTCCTGCACTACCTCGCGTTGGGGAGGCAACAGGGTTACTGTATTAATATCTAATCCAAACTCTTTTAATGCCTTTTGTATAATGCCAATAGAAACCTTATTGGTATGTTGCGCATCACTGCTACCCTTCAATACACAAGCATTCCGGCTGCGTAAGCAAAGCGCGGCAATATCGTAGGTTACATTAGGACGGCTTTCGTAAATAGCACCTACTACGCCCAGCGATACGGCTACTTTTTTAAGCCGGATGCCATTGGGTAAAGTTCTTTCAGCAAGAATGGTCCCGGTTGGATCGGGGAGCTGCGCAATGTTCTTAATAGCATTGGCAATATTTCCAAGCCGCTCGCTGTTGAGCATTAAACGGTCGTTTTTGGGATCGTTCGGTTCTTTTGCGGCCAGGTCTTTTTGTTGGCTTTTAAAATAGCAGCTTCATTTTTGAGAATACCATGGGCAATGGCTTGCAATAAGCCTTTTAATTGCTTTTCAGGTAGTTTTTGTAAAGCTATTTTAGCTTTATTGGCTTTGATAAGCGTGGTTTGTATCGACATGTTGATTGTTCTTATTGGTATGTACCTTTTTGTAAAAGTAGGGATGATTATTTTGTTTTGTTCTCCAGTATATTGAGTAACCGCCTGTTCAGGTATAATTTTTCTTTGCCCACCTTTACAGATTCCAGGAATCCCTTTTCCTCCAAAGATATCAGATAATTGCCTACTGTTTTGGCATTGCCTAAATGCTCAGCAATAAGGTATTGTCTTTTAGTATAGGGGAGCAGGAACAATACTTCCACCAGATCTTTAGAATATATTTTAGGAAGTTGCTTTTTCAGGTCAAGGGTCATTTTCTCCATAGCAGCTGTCATTTCGCTTAAACGTTCCAAACCATTTAAGGCGTTTACCTCTATCATATCCAGCATGTAGAGAATGTAGCTCTCCCAGCCGTTTTTCTGTTACATTTTTCAGATTCCTGTAATAGGCGGCCTTATTGTCAACAATATATTTTATAAGGAGTTTTGGAGTTAAAGTTGCTCATTTTAATAAGAGTAATTTTTACACTCGTTTTTACAACGAGGGTAAATTTACGTATTTTTTGCCCTCTTTTTTACCCTGTTTTTGTGATTTTTTAGTAAATTAAACCAGCACTATATCATTAGCATGCGCAGCAACGATATTTCTTTCCTTTAGTTGCTTTTTTAGTTCGGCGCTGCTTAATTTGGTTTTGGCAATGCCAATAATGATATCATCTTCGCTCATTAACTGTACCACTTCACCAGTAGCAAAACTTCCCTCAATGCCTGTAATGCCTACAGTTAGCAAGCTCTTCCTTTCCGCTACTGCTTTTGCTGCCCCTTTGTCGAGCTTGATGTTACCCAAAGTGATAGATCCGCTGGCCAGCCATTTCTGCCTGTTTTTTAAATTGGATTTTTGCGCATAGAACCAGCTTCCTGTTTTTTTATTTAAAGCATCGGTAATCGGAGACGGAGATTTCAGCCCGCACATGATAACATGGATGCCCAAATTGGTAGCCAAACGGGTGAATGTTAATTTGGATAGCATTCCGCCTAATCCAAATTCAGATTTTTCTCCTTTTTTAACCAGTCCGAGTACATCTTTATCGATAGCTTTTATTTCGGGGATGATCTTTTTTCATTGTTTAGAATCCTCCCACAGAAGTACACAGCACTAATGTTTCGGCATCAAAAGCTATGGCCAGTAAAGTTGCCAGCTCATCGTTATCCGAAAATTTCAATTCAAGGTCGCTGATTACATCATTCTCATTTACGACAGGAATAACATTATGTGACCAGAACGTATGGAACGTGTCGCGCAGTTGCAAAAACTGTTTACGGTTACTGAAATGCGATCGTTCGCAAAGCGCCTGCGCCACAGTAAGCCCGCATTTTTGAAAATAGCTCCGGTATAGCTGTATAAGAATAGGGTTGCCAATAGCTGCGGCCACCTTGCGTTGAAGCAGGGTGCCTTTATACTCCGAAAGATATTTTTTACCGCTGCTAACTGCACCGCTGCTTACCAGAACGATCTTATATTCCTTGTGCAGGTTATATATATCTGTTACGATTTTTTTAATAACGGCCTTATTAATATTGCCGTTAGCGTTGGTGATAACTGCAGAGCCTAACTTTATCACTAAAACCTTTTGCCTCATAAAATTAAAATGTATGCAAATTTAGTATACTACATCAAAATAGTAGAAATATCAGGTAAGCACAGGACAGAAAGTTTTTGGAGAGGTATGCAGACGCTACTGAATTAATTTTTCCAGCACATAATAGGTAATAGGGCAGAACTCGCTGTTTTTTAAGGTCAGGGCCTGGCGTTTAACCAGTACATCTTCATCGGTATAGGGAAAGCGGGCACAATCAGAAGGACGTTCGTCGTAGATATTACAGGTATTATCTGATGCCAGAAACGGACAAGGAGATGATTTTACCACAAAATCGCCGTCTTCATCAACACGAAGATAGGTATCTATAAAAACGCTTTCTTTCATGCCCAGGTATTTGGATATACGCTTTACATCGGGCGTTTTGAAACGGGGAGAATAGTTTTTACAACAGTTCGCGCAGGTAAGGCAATTTACATTTTCAAAGGCTTCTTCATGAAATGCCGGCAAAGCTTTTAATACCTTATTCTTATCGGCTCTCTTTAAAAACTGCTGGTATTGCTTACGATGTTCTTTTGATTTTTTTCCCAGTTCTGAAGTATATCTTTTGCCATTATTGATTTCTTTGTTCCAGCTCTTCCTGCCGTCGCATTTGTTCGCTGGTTTGACGGCTGCCGTTATGGCTCCAGCCCGGAGGTCCGAAAAGATAACCCAGCTTTTGTTTAAAAGTCAGGTTTTTTTGTTTAAGGTCTTTAAAGATATTGATCCATTCGTAAAATACTATGGTGAATGCATTTTCTTTTTCCATAGGAGTAGTAAGGCCATATTTGATAGGCTGATACGATTCTGCCGGCAGCTCCTTTTGAAAAGTCCCGAACATTTTATCCCAGATAATCAGGAACATCCCCATATTTTTATCGAGATATTTTGGATTGGAGCCGTGATGCACCCGGTGATGAGAAGGGGTAACAAGGATATATTCAAGAAGCCCGAGATTTCCAACTTTCTCTGTGTGGATTAAAATACCCCAGATTTGTGTGGCGGAATATACAAAAGCAATATCTATAGGATGAAATCCAAGCCATGCTATAGGAATAAAATAAACAAAGCGATATAAGGGTTCTAAAACAGATGACCTGAAACCTACGGTAAGATTAAACTTGGGAGAGGAGTGATGGGTGAAATGGGTGGCCCAGAATAAGCGGCATTCATGGTCTACCCGGTGCAGCCAGTAATACATAAAATCCTGGAACACTAAAAGGGTAAGCCAGTATATCCAGGGCGTTTCAATGGTTGCTACCAGCCGGTGATTGTAAAAAACAAAAGGACAATACCAATATATACCGAACGAAAAGCAAGGTCGAGCCCCCGTTCAACAGCATAAGGTAGATATTCTGAATCGTATCCTTAAAAGTGTACGTGTTCTGTTTTCTTAAATGACTAAAAATCAGCTCTATACCAATTACAATAATATATAAAGGGGTACTAAGCAGTATCAATAAATTCTCTCTGGCAGATTGCATAGCGAGCGCAAAGATAACTAAGTTTAGTTTTTAGCATTCAGCTTAACCTGCTAATGGTTATATCGATATAAAACAAAATACTTATGCACATGTTATATAAGTTGTATAGATGGTCAAACGTATGCGCAGATACGGCTGATAAATTACCATTACCTTTGCACATCCTCCGAAGGAGCCTCCAAGGAGTTCTTCGAACCTTCGGGCAAAAATTTAATTTCTACCACACTATGAGTATTTTAGAACTCCAGTCAAAAGAGTTTGCAAAAGGCATATTGGGCCTAATGAAGCAGAAACCCAGAAAATGTTGCAGGAGACAGGGTTTAGCGACCTGGATAGCCTGATTGAGAAAACAGTGCCGTCCGGTATCAGGATGAAAACTTCGCTTCGTATTCCGAAGGGTATGAGCGAGCACGAGTATTTAAGGCATATCAAGAATGTTTCCCTCAAAAACAAAATATTCAAAAACTACATAGGGCAGGGATACTATGGCACCATTACACCTTCGGTTATTTTACGAAATATTTTTGAGAATCCGGGCTGGTACACGCAATATACACCTTACCAGGCTGAGATCTCCCAGGGCAGGTTGGAAAGCCTTTTAAATTTCCAGACATTGGTGAGCGACCTTACCGGTTTGCCACTCGCAAATGCCTCCCTGCTGGATGAAGCTACTGCAGCGGCAGAAGCGATGGCTATGTTCTTTAACCTGAAAAACAGGCAGGATCATATTGAAAGACCGCGTTTCTTTTTGGACGCTGCAACATTTCCGCAAACGAAAGACGTAATATATACCAGGGCTATTCCTTTCGGTATCGAGGTGGTAGAAGGCGACTATCGGTCGGCAGCTATTGATGAAACGTACTTTGGTGCATTGGTACAATATCCTAATAACCTGGGCAGCATCGAAGATTATAGCGGTTTTATCAGCAATGTGCAAAATACAGGCGGGCATGTTGTAATGGCAACAGATTTACTGGCACTTACCTTGTTAACGGCTCCCGGCGAATTGGGTGCAGATGTAGCTATTGGCTCTGCACAAAGATTTGGCGTACCATTGGGATATGGCGGCCCTCATGCGGCGTTTATGGCTGCAAAAGACGAATTTAAAAGAGTAATACCCGGCCGTATCATTGGTATTAGTGTGGATGCGCAGGGAAACAGGGCGTTACGCATGGCCTTGCAAACGCGTGAGCAACATATTAAAAGGAAAAAGCCACGTCAAATATTTGTACAGCGCAGGCTTTACTGGCTAATATGGCGGCGATGTATGCGGTTTACCATGGTCCTAAAGGATTGAAAGCGATTGCAGAGCGTATTGCCGTATATGCCCAAACTGTTGCTGCAGAAATAGAGGCAAGGGGCTTCGAACTGGTTAGCGAATATTTTTTCGACACCATTGTGGTGAAAGCAGCCAATGTTGCAACTATAAGGGCGAAAGCCGAAGCGCAGAAAATTAACTTCCGGTATCTGGGAGAAGACCTTGTAGGCATATCTATCGATGAAACCATTATTGTAGAAGACCTGTTCGATATCATCAATTGCTTTGAAAACGATACGGATCCTGTGGCGTTCGACATCAATGCTGATGCAGGCACGTATCGCCTTCCGGAGTCTTTGATCAGGAAATCGCCCTACCTTACCCATGCTGTTTTTAATACACATCACAGCGAAAGCCAGATGATGCGTTATATAAAATACCTGGAAAACAAAGATCTTTCTTTAAATACCTCCATGATATCACTGGGAAGCTGCACTATGAAATTAAATGCGGCTACGCAAATGATACCGTTGAGCTGGTCGCATTGGGCCAATATTCACCCGTTTGTACCGGTAGAACAAGCCGGAGGCTATAAAGAACTGGTGGATAATCTCAGTAAATACCTATGTGAAATAACAGCTTTTGACGCCTGCAGCCTGCAGCCCAACAGCGGAGCACAGGGAGAATATGCGGGCCTCCTTACAATAAAAGCATATCACGAGGCACAGGGCAACCCGCACAGGAATGTAATGTTAATTCCTATTTCTGCACATGGTACTAATCCGGCATCGGCTGTTATGGCCGGTATGAAAGTGGTAGTAGTTAAGGCTTTGGAGAATGGTTATATAGATGTAGAAGACCTGAAAGCAAAAGCGGGCCAGTATGCAGAAAATCTTGCTGGTATTATGATCACTTACCCGAGTACTTATGGAGTATACGAGGAAACGGTAAAAGAGATTAATCAGATAGTACATGATCACGGCGGACAGGTTTATATGGATGGCGCAAATATGAATGCCCAGGTTGGGCTAACAGCCCCGGGGCTGATTGGTGCAGATGTTTGCCACCTTAACCTGCATAAGACTTTTGCCATTCCGCATGGCGGCGGCGGCCCTGGCATGGGACCTATTTGTGTTAAGGCCCACCTGGCTCAATACCTGCCCGGTCACGTATTTCAAGGAATAACGGGATGCAGCATGCGGTGTCTGCAGCGCCTTACGGCTCAGCATCCATCTTGCTGATTTCGTATGCCTACATCATGATGCTGGGTGGCGAAGGCGTAAAATCGGCTACGGAATATGCCATCTTAAATGCTAATTATATGCGTTCGAGACTGGCTAAAAACATTATGATATATTATACACCAACGACAACGGACTTTGTGCGCACGAGTTTATAGTTGATCTGAGGCCTTTTAAAAAGACAGCGCAGATAGAAGCGGAAGATGTGGCGAAGCGTCTTATGGATTATGGCTTTCATGCGCCTACAATGAGCTTCCCGGTGCCGGGTACTATTATGATAGAGCCTACCGAAAGTGAAGATAAGGCGGAGCTGGACCGTTTTTGTGACGCTTTGATCAGTATAAGAGAAGAAATCAAAGCTATAGAAGATGGCGTGGCGGATGTTAAGGACAATGCATTAAAGAATGCTCCTCACACCCAACAGGTAGTTACAGCTAACGAGTGGAACCATAGTTATACCCGGCAGGAAGCAGCGTTTCCTTTGCATTATGTTACACTTAATAAATTCTGGCCATCTGTGGCCCGGGTGAATAATACGGTAGGGGATCGTAACCTTATTTGTACCTGCGAGCCTACAGAAATGTATGCTGAAGCCTGATGGCTACATCAGTGCATTTAAATAAAAAGCCAGGTTGGATATATAGTCTAACCTGGCTTTTTATATTATGATTATGTAATACGAATTCGTTTATTGCTTTCCCTCAATGGTGATGGTAAAAGCTTTGTTTGCCTCATTGAAGAAGAAGTTCACGATATTGGCGGCAGGTGTTTTAAATTCAAGCGCCGCGCCCGAAGAGGTGTTGTATTGCAGATAGCTGTAAAGATCTTCCTTGGTTTTACTGCTGCTATTCACGCCTCCATCTGCGTCGATGGCGTAAAATTTTGATAACGGGTACCTGGCGCTCAACAAATTATCGAAATATTGGAAAGTATTTTTATAAGTGCCGTGGCTTCCGATGGTGGCCTTTATCTCAATTTTTGTGATGACGTCATTTTTTTCAGACAGTTCGCACACAAAATTAGGATTAGGTGATTCCCTGTCTAACACGGGCACAGTAGCCTTTTTATATCCCATTGAGTCTGTAATAACAATGTTAGTGTTGGCAAATGCAGACTGAAGCGTATAATATTTTTTTCCAATAAATCCGACTAGTTGATCTATATCCAGTTTAATAGGCTCTTTTTGTTCGGGAGTTATGTCTGTTTTGCCACACGAAGCCAGCATTACAATTACTGCAACAAGTGATAGCAAATTTTTCATCTGTTTTGTTTGGATGGTATAAGAAAGTTAATTAGAGATTGCTAAGCAAATGTAACACTACAAAAGCTTTTTGGGCTCAATTTAACATATCAAATTTTGCTCCAAACGGTCTTTTCGCTCCTTTTAACTTTTCATTGGCTGAAAAATTATTTTTTTCTATTTTTATTTGGATGGTTTTTAGTCATTTAAAAAATATAATCATTTTAATGTGTTTTTATTGAAATAAATCTAAAATGACGGCATAATTTTCGCTATACTTGTTGCTTTCTAAACCTGCTCATAAGGGGAGTATGCATTAATGACAACGGGAGGGTTAACAGACTCAGATTTATTAAAAGCAGCTGCTGTAGTAAGTTGCGAAATAGCTATCATAAAAACTATTGTAGACGTAGAGGGAAGCCGCAGTGGTTTTCTTTCTACCTATGAGCCTTTGCTCTGGTTTCATAAAGATGTTTTTTCGCGCCGAACACAGGAGCCTATGACAAGGTAGCGCCGGATATATCGCATCCGGAGCCGGGAGATTTTGGCCCCGTATCCGTTCAGCACGACCGATTACACAAAGCCGCCTGGCTTAACAGAAATGCAGCTTTGATGTCGGCCAGCTGGGGTAAGTTTCAACTAATGGGATATAATTATGCTTTGGCAGGTTATTATTCGTTACAGGATTTTGTGAGTGCTATGTATAAAAGCGAAGGAGAGCACCTCCTGGCTTTTGTTCATTATCTCCAGAGCCTTTCGCTTGATGAGGATCTGCGAAATAAAAACTGGGAAGCCTTTGCCTATAAATGCAAAAATGCCAGCGACAGGGATGCGTATGCAGCTAAGCTCAAGGCGGCATACCTGAAAACATGTATAATTTCCCTTGCTTGGTTTAGTACCGTTAGCTTATTTCAAATTCCCATACCGTGCGATAAGTGCCGTGCCGTTCTACGTAATTGAGAAAAGCCTCATAAAACGCGTCCGCGCCTATAGTGGCGCTATCGCCGATAACAAAAAGGGCATCCTTCGCCCGCGTAATAGCTACGTTCATGCGCCGGTAATCTTTCAGAAAACCTATCTCATTATTATCGTTACTTCTTACCAGGGATAATATAATTACGGGTTTTTCCTGTCCCTGGAAACTATCAATAGTACTAATACGCATCAGCTTATCAAGTCTTTCTTTGGCGATCAGCACCTGGCCGGCATAGGGGAAATGAAAGCAGCCTCTTCTGCGGAGAAATCGCCATTTTGCAATAACTGCTGTACAATACCCAGCTCACCTTCATTCTGAAGACTTGTTCCGTCCGGCCCCTGTGTTTCGTTAAAGCCGGACCCCGCGGTATCAATAAAAGTAAGATGGGTATCCTTGTTTGCCAGGTGAGCGGCTGATTGTAACAACCCCTTGTAAAAATATTCGCTGCTAAATCCTGCAATTACAGGTTTCATACGGTACTGCGTATTTAACAGGTATACATTGCTTATATTTTCGACAGCAATTTCCAAAATAGAACGGTTAAATCCGGCTTTCAGCGCTGCACTGCTTAAAACCGTTGGAGGGAGCTGCAAATGATCTCCCGCCAGTACAATTCTGGGTGCTAAAGGAAAGATGCACCATGCCAGGGGCTCAATGCATTGGCCTGCTTCATCGATAATAAGGTGATTAAATGCAATCTTCTCCAGCCCCGCATCAAACAGGCCAATAGGAGTACCCGCTATTACCTGGGCCTCTGTGAAAAGTTTTCCTCGTAATAATGTTGCAGTTGTTTTATTTCGGCTCTGATGTTTTTTACCTCTTTAAATAGGAGGCTTCGTTGTTCCCGCTCTGCCTTTCCAAAATTGCGTTTATATTTTAAAGCCATTCGGCGGAACTCTTCGGCTCTTAGCTTGAGCTGGCGGATGTCTTTTGAACTTTGCTGTTATTGAGTTTACCTTCAGGAGTGTGCATAAATATGGCCTCATCTGCCTTATTCGCATTACCTACCCTTAGCAGACGCACGCCTTTAGTGAGCAGCCCTTTACAGATATTATCAACAGCTGCATTGCTCGGGGCCGACACAAGTACTTTTTCCCCGCGCTTTACCAGCTGCCGAACCGCTTCAATGAGTGTGGTTGTTTTTCCCGTACCGGGAGGCCCATGTACAATGGTTAGCTCCTCGTTTTCTGTTATGGCTGATACTGCTTGCTGCTGACTGTCATTCAGTTGGTTATTAAAAAAGAAAGTTGATTGTTGAGCGCGGGAGTAGTGGTAGCTAACGGCTTGTCCCCGTGAAGTTCTTCAAACAGCTTAAAGAGCCGCTTATTCTTTTCAAGGCCCGTCAAGGCGTCTTTCATGATGCTGTTGGTTCGGGTGTCTGGTGCCAGTTTAATACCCACACCTTCATCTTCAATCCAGTCTGGAAAGTCTGGTGCAAATAGCCTGAACTCGCCTGTTTTGCCTTCCAGGCTCATCATATTGCCCTTCACCGGTTCTTCTCCCTGCTTAAAGCATTCAATAGCCACACCATCGCGAAACATATTGGTAGTGCCGGGGTAGGGGAGCCGGAAACTGATTTCAGGATAATCGGCATATCCGAAGCTCTTCCGGGTTACCGAAATGGGATGCAAAGCCAATCCTTCTGCTTTTAATGCTCTTAAAGTATGTGCCTGGTTTAGCTGGTAACGTTCGGCCTGTTCTTTTTCTTCTAAATTAATGCAGCGGATTAAGTGTTGTATATGAGAATGCATGAAGGAGTGATTAAAATTCGGCGACGCCCTTAATTAAAAATCCGCTGCATCAATAATTAATACAGCGGACATTAAATGTTGTCGGGATGACTAGATTCGAACTAGCGACCACACGCCCCCAGACGTGTACTCTAACCGGGCTGAGCTACATCCCGAACCGGCTCCTTGTATATCAGGAGGGGTGCAAATGTAAGCATTTTTCAAATAAATAAAAATATTCCGCGGGCAATATTGGGAGGAAAATCAGCCAGGCCCCTTTTCTTTGCCCGGATCTTGCACGGGTTGCTGCAATTTTCGCCATCACTTCAAATGCGTTCAACGTTGTTTGAGCGAGCCGAAGAGGGGCTGGCACTACTTCGGTTGTAAGATTGACATTTCCCGTTCTTGCAACAATCGCGGTGGTAATCACCCCTGGCAACCAGTCAATCTTCGGTCAAAAGTATACATCATTCATTCCCTTGCCTTATCTTCGCACCTTAATGAACATTATCATTAAGAAGGCAACAATTACTGACCCCACATCGCCTCACAACGGTCAAATTGCTGATATACATATTGCCAACGGCAAAATAATCTCAATTGGTAAAGATATTGTAGCTAAAGGAGCTAAAATTGTTGATGCTCCCGGCGTGCATGTGTCTCCCGGTTGGATAGACCTGTTTGCAGATTTTGCAGACCCCGGTTATGAATTCAGGGAAACCCTTGAAACGGGCGCTGAAGCTGCTGCTGCCGGCGGATATACCGACGTTTGTGTAGTGCCTAATACACAGCCGGCAATTGATCAGAAATCTGTTGTAGAATACGTGGTGCAGAAGGCGAAGCAATTACCCGTAAGTATCCATCCTTTGGGAAGTATTACCCGCGGTGTAGAGGGAAAAGACCTGGCGGAGCTATATGATATGAGGCTAAGCGGCGCTATTGCATTTAGTGACGGAAGATGCCCCTGCAGTCCGCAGGTATACTGGTTAAAGCGCTTCAGTATATAAAGTCCTTTAATGGGGTGCTGATTCAGGTGCCGGATGATAAAAGCATCAGTCCTAACGGGCTGATGAATGAAGGATTACTTCCACAAAAATGGGGCTTCCGGGCCGGCCGGAAATTGCGGAAGAAATTGCCGTGGCGTCCAATGTAAAACTGGCTGCTTATGCCGAATCCATCTGCATCTTACAGGTATCAGTACAGAAGCATCGGTAAAGCTGGTAAAGGAAGCACGGCAGAAAAAAGTGGCAATCACTTGTTCGGTTACTCCTTATAATCTTGTTTTCTGTGATGAAGATGTAACTACCTATGATTCTAACCTGAAAGTAAATCCGCCATTAAGAAATAAAAAGACCGCAAAGCGTTGCAAAAAGCTGTTGCAGAAGGAAGCATCGATTGTATTGCATCTCATCATATTCCTCACGACAAAGATCATAAAGTGGTGGAATTTGAATATGCTAAAAATGGTATGATCAGCCTGCAAACCACTTATGCCGCATTGAATACTCACTTGCCCGAAATAACACAGGAACGGTGGGTTGAATTATTAGCGATCAATGCCAGGCGCATTCTTAACATACCGGTTCCAACAATTACGGAAGGCAATGATGCTTCCGTTACGTTGTTCCTGCCCGGGCAGGAGTGGACGCTGGAGTTAAAAGATATTGCTTCAAAAAGCAAGAATACTCCCTTTGCCGGGTACAGGTTTACCGGAAAGCCATTGGGTATTTATCATAAAAGCAAGCTTACACTAAATCAGTAACTGTGAAATTGAATGCTACAATAAAAGGGTTGGTAACGGGTCTGCTGATGGTAGCGGTGGCAGTTATTCTTTATTTTAATAAGCTCGATGAAAGGTCTCCTTTAAACTATTTAGGCTATTTCATTTTTGGTTTGGGTATTGTTTGGAGTATCACCTCTTTTGCAAAACATACCAGGTCCACTCAGTTTAAGGACCTGTTTCAACAGGGATTTAAATGTGTGCTTGCCGCAACATTAGTTATGGCATTATATACCTTCATTTATTTCAAATTGAATGAAAAAGAGATCGATGCCGTTGTACAGCAGGCAAAATTAGAGCGCATAAAAACTGCCAGGGACCGGACTCCCGCAGAAATTGAAACAGAAGCGCAGCAAACAAGAAAGTATTATATACCCTTTCAGCTTTCTATTTTGGTTTTTTCTAACTTATTTACAGGTGTTATTGTTACAATGGCAACCGCCGGCTCGTTATATTTGCGCAACAAAAACTCGTAATGGATATTTCAGTTGTTATACCCTTATTAAATGAGGAGGAATCTTTGCCGGAGCTGGCAGAATGGATTGAGCGTGTAATGCTCGATAACAACTTTAGTTACGAAGTGATTTTTGTGGATGATGGCAGTACCGATAGTTCCTGGAACGTGATCCAGCAGCTTCGCGCAAAAAATGATAGTATCAAAGGCATCAGATTTCAGCGCAATTACGGTAAGTCGGCGGCTTTAAACGAAGCATTCCGTGCAGCTCAGGGCGATGTGGTGATAACCATGGATGCCGACCTGCAGGATAGTCCTGACGAGATCCCCGAACTCAGGAGAATGATCGTAGAAGATAAATATGACCTGGTGAGTGGCTGGAAAAAGTTAGGTACGATAATACTTTGACTAAGAACATTCCCTCTAAGTTTTTCAATGCAGTAACCAGTAAGGTATCTAAAATAAAGTTACATGATTTCAATTGCGGCCTTAAATCCTACAATAAAAAGGTTGTAAAAAGTATTGAAGTGTACGGCGAAATGCATCGCTATATACCTGTAATAGCCAAATGGGCCGGCTTCAGGAAAATTGGTGAAAAGGTAGTGGAGCATAGGAAAAGGAAGTATGGGGTTACCAAATTCGGGTGGGATCGTTTTATTAACGGGTTTCTCGACCTTATGTCAATTACTTTTGTAGGTAAATTTTCAAAAAGCCCATGCATTTTTTCGGTTTGTGGGGCCTGATCTTCTTTGTAATCGGTTTTTTGACCTCTTTATTTTTGCTCGTGTCAAAGCTGGTTGATCCGGAATATGCCATTACGAATCGCCCTACATTTTATATAGCATTGACAACTATTATCATCGGGACGCAATTATTTTTGGCAGGCTTCATAAGCGAATTAATTTCCCGTAACGCTGCCGGAAGAAACGCTTACCTCGTGGAAGACCGCACAGGACTTTCAGCTTAAGCCGGCTCTTATATTGCCGGGAGAAGGTATGAGATTAATGTGCATGAGAATACCCCGCCCCGGTTTCAATAAAATAGTATAACTTTAAAGAAAATCTTAATACTATAAACCATTGTCCTCAATGAACATTTTTAAACCTTTACTAATCACCTGCCTGCTTTTCTGCAGCCAAATTGTATCTGCACAGTTGAGGGCCAAAGAAGGAAAAGGCTATTTTAATATCACCAACATTGCCGAACCCCAGTATCTTCAGTCGGTGGATTCTTCGGAATTAGCTTTTGGCAATGCCTATATAAAAACGGTTGGTTTTTCTGCCAGCACTATAAACGGTGTTTTCTTAAACCCCAATTTGTCTATTGGCCTGGGTGTGGGTATCCAGTTTACCCGCTATAAAGCGCACCGTAATGCTACTACACCCGATAGCACTTTTGCTCCCGGTATTTCGGGGATGGCCATAGCCTGACCTCGCTTCCCGTTTTTGCTGATTTCAGGTACTATCCTAACGGCACACGAAATAGCCTTATGCTGATATTGGATGTGGGCTATGCCCCTTTGCTGAATATTAAGAATGATTTTGATAAAATGTATCTTGATGGAGGCGCTTTGGTAAAGCTGGGAGCTGCGTATCGCATTCCGGTAAGTGAAACTATTTCTTTTTACCTTCAGTTAATTTCAACGCGCAGCGTTTTGGAGAAAATACCAGCATTGGCGGCAATATCGGACTGGGTTTTATGTTTTAGTGGTCTCACTATATATACTTAGAACCCTTATTGCTCCGCGGTTAATAGAACTACCACGGATAACGTAGAAGGGAGATGACCGCGGGTAATTTATTCTGAAAGCCGCTTACGTAGCTGCTCCGCTTTTTTTCCTATTAGCCAGAACGAAAGTGCCAGTAATGCAAAGAATAATCCTTTATTGGTGTGATCCCAGAAGTATTCAAAGTAGCGGGTGTAAATATTGAGCAGGAAAAAGATAATGACTATATCCCTCAGGGTTTCGTCTTTTGTTTTATCGCATACACGAGTACGCCAATCAGCAGCAAAGTATATGCAATGGCCCACATAAAAAGCTTTCCCTGCTTAATTGCCGCCCACACATCGTAGCTTAGGTTGCCGGATACTGAGAGGAAAAGTGCCGACAACAGAAGAAAGATCCAACTTGCATACCAGGATAGGTTATAATATCTTTTTACCGGCCGGCGATGCTTTATAAACATGCAGCACAAAACCATGAACAAGCCAAAAGCGTCATACGCAGGGGATAATTCATGCCAAGGAAATAAGCCTTTGCAGGTGCTTCGGACCAGGCATAAGTTTGCGTTGCCCAACTACTGATGAGCGCCAGCAACATACAGGTCCATAATATTTTTGAGTTAAGGTATACTGCCTGCAGCCCATATAAAACAGCCGCAACAAAAATGCCGATACCGTAATAATAATAGGTAGGCTGAAAGCTTCTTGTAAAATAAGCTACTGATATCCCCAATGTCAACGCTACTAAAACAGTAAAACTTTCGTTGGCCAGCGATGCATATGCATATTTTCTTTTCCTTCTTTTTGCGATCCACGCCAGGGAAAAAGCAACTATGCCGAATATAAACCCAATAAATATTTCGGAGAACGCAAAAAAACGCCTTAGCCGTTCTATCCACTTCTCATCAAGTACCAGGGCGCCAAAGGCCAGCAAAGCGCATGATACTGCTGCTATGGCGGCGTAAAAAGCTACGGAATCAAATTCATTCCTGTAAGAAGAGATGGATCGCCTGAGTTCTTCCGCTTTAGGAGAGTCCAGCAAATCATCTTTCTCCCATTGCTCAATGGCTTCTTCCAGTAATCTTGCTTCTTTTTGTTAACACGCATAACTTATAGCTACAAAATACAGTTTTAGTATGATAAATGGTGACCTTAAGCGTGAGAAAATAGTATAGAGGCTCTAACGATCGATCAGCGCGACTGGGCCTGACACGCGGTATTTTTGTGGGCGATGAATGGCTGGCATGAATATCACCTATTTATGCGATACGATCAGGCAATATGGTTTTTGAAAATGATATAACTTAGGTTAGGTAAAAACACGTCCCGCAAGTCGCTTTGGATAAGACTTGTATTCTACTTTAAACTGTTCACATGAGGCTCGTTTTATTAGCAGTAACCTGTTTTATGTGTACGTGCGTTGCTAAAAAGGCAGGAAGATAAATTGTCCCGGTACCTCCATCTGCCAAAGCAATTTGTTGTAGACGTAGATTCACTTGTTAAAGCAGCACGGCCCGGTGAGATAACTGAGATCCGCATCACATACGATCCGAACGTGCCTGGAACTAAAACATACCTGGGCGTCAATTTAGGCAACCAGGTGAAGCGTATATTGAAGCAGTATCAGCTATCGGCAGAAGGTTATGATGTAATGTTGATTTGCAAAGATGGCTACGCCCCGGTGAGAAATGCCACCGAGCTGCTGGGTACCGGAAGGATATGTTGTGTTTAAAGACCGGGATGCCCTGTCGGGCCGGAACTGGACTCCGGAAATGGAAAGAGCTTTTAGTCCTTTTTACCTGGTATGGAAGACCGATAGTGTAGCAGCTAGCGAATTACCCTGGCCTTACGGACTGGTACATATTAAATTAATTGAACGGAACAGGTCCCTGGCGGGTAATATATCGGAAGGGACGGGAGTGATGAGAGGGTATCACTTGTTTCGCAGGTATTGTTTGAGTTGCCATTCGATTAACAAAACCGGTGGGCAGGTAGGCCCCGAAATGAATTGGCCCCGGAATATAACCGAATATTGGACGGATCAAAATATAAAAAATTATATAAAAGATCCTGGAAGCTTCAGGTACAATGCGCATATGCCGGCTGTAAAACAAGTAGATGACCAGGGTATTGATGATATTATCCGGTATCTCCATTACCAGAAGGAACATAAGTATCCGGAGTAATACACACCTATTCTAAACCCAAAAGTATGAGCAAGGTATTCAATACTGAGCGAACCACCCCGCCAGAACAGTTTTCGATAGATTGGGACGATATTTATTATGATATCAAGACTCAGAAAGCTATCCTGGTTTTAGGACCTGGTTTCCTCGTTCAAAATGATCAAACCTCGAAACAGCTGTTATACGAAGAGTTGAAAAATAAGCCCGATAACGGCATACTTCACTTTAATCCCGATAATGAAATTTTTTTATTTGAAAGCCAGTATCATAAAACAAAAGCGCAACGGTTTGCCAGCATGTTTTATGAAAAGATACAGGCAGATCCTGCTATTTTAAAATGTATTGCCGAGCTGCCGTTCCCGTTGGTTATTAATACTAATCCTGATGTCACACTGCTGGCAGGTTATCAAAATGCATCGAAAAAACCACAGTTCGATTATTTTACCGGTAGGGCCAGTAAAAGCCCCGTAGAGTTATCTAAACCAGATAAAGACCATCCTATTCTTTATAATTTATTCGGGTCTTCCCAGCCCGAAGCATTGGAGTCTATAATACTTGATTTTGAAGATATGTTTACACATTTAAAAGCGCTGTTTGAAAACACCAAACAAGTGCCGGATGCTTTTAATACAGTGTTGAGAGAGGCAGATACATATATTTTCATTGGCTTCAGGATGGAGAAGTTGAGGACCCAATTGCTGATGCGTTATATAAACACTAAAACGCATGATTTTGATAACCGCGATAAGAACTATACGGCTAAATCATCCTTTGGTGATGCTGATTCGAATCTTTTTCAGGAAACAGTTTAATATTAAATACTATGGAGCCCCGGTTGAGTTTTTGAACGAGATCCATAAATTGTATTTCGATTCCAATAAAATTGATGAAGCGGTTGCCACCATCATAAAGCCTTTCAAGGAAACCGCTAAAGATTATATCAAACAAAACGACTTTAGCAAAGCTTTTACCATACTGGAGAATAATATTTTCGACAACGATCAGAAGAATCAACTGATCGCCTGCCAGCCAGATGCGTTATTCCAGGTATTGTCTTGATGTGAAAAACGGTACCGAATATAAAATGAACCTCGACGTTGAACTCAACAGGATAACTATGGCACTTCTCGAATTAATTGATTGCATACCACCCGATAAAGGCTGAATATGGAAAAAGTATACCGCTATCCGGGAGTGAGACCTTTTACGCGGAGTGAAAAAACATTTACTTCGGAAGAGAACAGGATGCCCAAAAACTGTTCGATTTGCTGATGCTCGAAAAGATTGTAGTGCTTTTTGCAAAGTCAGGGCGTGGCAAAAGTTCACTGATCAACGCAGCTATTGTTCCGCTGCTCCATGACACTGAAAATCCTAAATACCATTATACACCGGTAGAAATAAGACTGAGTGAAGTAAAGGGCGATAGCTCGTCACCTATCGAAAAAATTATTTCAAAGCTGAAAGAAGTAGCGCCGGTACCCGATCACCCACATCCTGTACTAGACCGGTTTTCTTATCCTTACCTGCTCTGGCATCTTTTTAAAAAATACAGCTTACACAGCCGAGAAAATTCCTGCTGATATTTGACCAGTTTGAAGAGTTTTTAACAACCCGTCTGCTGTTCAGGAGGCTTTTAAAAAGAACTTGCCGAACTCTTATATACAACTATACCTAATGTGATCCGGGAAAATATAGATCAGCTGACGCATGAAGAGTATGATATGCTCTCGGAGCCGGTGGATGTTCATGTGTTATTTTCCATCAGGTCCGACCGCTTAAGCAATATGCATGCTTTGACCGATGTACTGCCCCATTTGCTAAAGAACCGGTTTGAGATCCATAGCCTGTCTGTAGAGCAGGCCCGTCAGGCTATAACAAAGCCCGCAGCAATTGAAAGCGAAGTTTTTGCTACGCATTCTTTCACCTACGACGAAGAAGCCTTGCAGGTTATTCTTTCCCAGTTTTCCTCACCTGGAGATGATGGCGTTATAAGTGTAGAGCCCTTTCACCTCCAGATCATTTGCCAGGCCTGCGAGGTACGGATAGAGCAAAAACTTCAACAGCATGAAATAGACCTGGAAGTAAACCGGTCGGATCTTCCTTCATTCGATAACCTGTATGGCGATTATTATAAAAGACAGATCGGGAAACTACCCTGCAGTTACAGGATAAGGCACAACAGCTGCTGGAGAACAACCTGATACATGAAATAGGCAAAACGAACGAGTACAGGCGCATACCAGTAGATAAAGACGTTTTGCTAAGCGAGCTCATCAATATTGATGCGGGGCCTGAAATTCTGGATATGCTGGAGCAGGCCTTCCTGATAAGGCGTGAACAAAACTCGGTAGGAGGTTACAGTTACGAGATTGCACATGACACCATTCTGGATCCCATTGTTACCATTAAGAAGCAACGGCAGCAAAGAGAAAACGAGAAAAAAATGGCTCAGCTGATCATAGAGAAACGGAGAATTGAGAGAGAACGTATCTACGGCCGGGCCACACTGGCCTTGCTGGTAGTGTCCCTGCTTTCACTGCTGGCCTATTTTAACTGGGAAACACTGTATTTCAGCTACAGCATCATAATGGAGGATAATACAAGACCGGTAATCAGGAAACCAGAAAAGCTCGCCGTCATTAGCGATAAATTAAAAGACGAGGTGATGAAAAGTGCCCGGCAAATTAATCTTACCAATGACATCAATACCTGGGAAGCCTCGCAATTAATGGCGGCGCTTCAACAGGTAGAAGGATTTGATGCAAACGGAAATATAAAAAGCAATACCTCAACCAGGCGCAGAAAACATTGAATAAAAGCAGTTGCTGCTGGCGCGAAATGGTAGATATCGATGATATAAGAGCGACCAGCTGGATCATTAGCACCAATGGCATACTGGGGATAACCAATCGTTTCCCCTGCTCTACGGTTCATTTTTTATTGACCAATCAGGACAGCAGCGGCGCCTGGCCCATGTTTATATTACCTCCCGCGGTGACCAATTACAGTGCCACTTATGCTACCGGCCATGCGCTCAGGGCGCTATATAATTCTCTACCTGATATTAAAGATAGTTTGTTGGCCAGGCACATCAATGCGGCTATTCAAAGAGGTGTGCATTGGCTGCGGTTAACTATTGCCGACAAAACCACATCGCGGTGGAGCGATTATGAACAAAAAGAAGGAGAATATGAAAGCCTGGCCGTATCCAAAAGCTTATCCGGCCTTACATTACATACGCTCAATATTCTCGGAAAGAGTAATGATACCCTGAACCGGAACTGGCTGAAGGGGCTGGAGATGGCGGATGCTTCCGTTGATATTAACCTTAGGGAGCGTAGTGATAAAGGGTTTAAAACAACGAATACGGCGGTGGCTTTTACCGACGCTACACGCCACCTGGTTATTCCATGGCAACTGATAGCAACAACGGATGCCTATCGAAATGGTAGTTTCTCTGAAAAGCTAAAAGCCAATAAATGGATTGACATAGTGATTGAAAATCTTGACGCCGATAAAATTGCGAAAACAGACCGTTTCGCAAAAGCCGAAGTATTGATAGCGCTTCGTTACCTGCTGGAGGAGCAATATCATTTTAAATAAATACCGATATGATCAAAGAGATAAACAGCGCTAAGGCTTTAATAAAACAGGGTAATTTGAAAGCGGCCCTGGCCATGCTTTTACCTGTTACTGAAAATAACGCAGCAGTTAATGAACAGCTGATGATGCATGCAGCTCGCTTAAGCGATCTGTCGAAAAAGGAGAGCATGGGGATGGTGAGTTTTGAAAATGCCCATCTTACACGTAACCAGATAGCATATGCAGTAATTGACTTACTGGGCAACATGGAGGAGGAAGCCGGCATACAGCAGAAAAGAGTATTTATATCTTACAACCATAAAGATGCCGCTATTGCTAACCTTCTTAAAGATCATTTGGTGAAGGCTGGAATTGATGTAACCATTGACAGCGAGGCAATGGGCGCCGGCGAAAATATAAAAACCTTTATCGAGAAAAGCGTTCGTGATACAGAAACTACGCTTTCGATTGTTTCAGTTAACAGTTTATTATCAGCCTGGGTAGCCATGGAAACCCTGAACACTTTTGGCCTGCAATTAGGACAGGTTACTAAAAAGTTCATTCCCTGTTATATTCAGCCCGATTTCTTTGATGCCGGGTTTACCGATAAGGCCGGGTTACAACTGGATGAAAAAATTGCCGGCCTGGCCGACATCATCGGGGCACGCCTGAAAAAGGCGAAGACAGCCTGGATGTTAACGAAGAGTATAGCCGCCTGATAAAACTGCGTAATTCGTTAGGTGAAATTATAGGACGTTTAAAAACAGTCTTTGTATCGATATCAGTAACGGTCAGCTGGAGGCTAACCTTCCAAAGATCATACAGAAAATAAAAGAATAAGCCCGGGCTGTGCAATGCTTTATTTCTCAAAAGGGCGACTACTTTCGAAAGCAATATCTCTTTTGCCGCTTAAATAGTAGTTGGGCGTTTGGTTGGAAGGCATGAGCTTCAATATCTCTTTAAGCATCTGGGCATAATTACCTGTAAATTTTCCTTTTTATACACCTTTAGCATTTTCTCTGTAAACAGCCCGTTCTTATCACCATCCAGTGACGTTTGATTGTCCTGGCAACCTGAAAGCAGGATGATAGAGGCCTTTATATTGCTTTTACTTATATCCGCATTAGTTGAAGATGCGTTATTGTACAGGCTTTTGTGCCTGGCGAAAATTTTAGGACCCTCTTTGATCAGCCTGTCTGGCAAAGCCTCCAGAGAATCATCCAGTGTGCCGTTGCTCCTCATAGCACGCGACACGGTACCGCTATGGCAACTATCTGAAACCATAAATATGCGAACACCGGGTTTGAACTTACTCCAATATAGGGCCAGGTCATCATCCAGTATCATCCGGTCGTACAGACACCATGTTTCATCCTTCCCGTCCAGTTCATCCTTATTTTTATCAGGAACGTATGCTCCGTGCCCGGAATAGGTTATGAAAAACGTATCTCCTTTTTTTTTAATTTTTCGCAGCTGCAGTAAGGTGTTCCGTTATATTTTTATATAGGTGCCGGCTTCGTCTATCAGTATATAGGATTCGTCATATTGTTTTTGCCTGGCAATAGCCAGCATGTCTTTGGCGTCATTAATGCAGCCTGCAAGTGGGTACTCGCTTCCGTAATGTTTTTTATCGATCTTGTTTAAACCGATATGGAGAGAAATAGCGTAAGCCATAGCTTGTGTTTTTAGGTGGTAATGAAATATTGAAGGTGGCCCAATAAATTAGTGTTATATGCCTATTTCAAAGTGCATCCAGTCGTAGTCTTTTTCCGGCCCGTAGCCTACAAACCCGTGTCTGTAAAAATATCGATCATCGGTTTGTATTCGGGGCGTGCAAATCTCGCTGTGGTATGGTCTTCTCTTAATAAGTTACGATCGGGATCCAGGTCAATAGCTATCGCCCAGGAGTGCCGGCTCCAGCGCGTATTACTACCCCGCATTTTTCTCAAATTGTACAAACCGCCGTAATAATCTATATGCAGATCGCGGAGTTTTGGCTGCCCGTAAGCCAGCAACAGGTCTTTCAGCACATTAAGCAAAGGCTGGGCAATTTTTTTATGGCAGGTGAGTTTTTGTACCAGTATATTTTTATCCCAGGCAATAACCAGTGGAAATGGCGAAATGACCTGGGTAAAATTGTTGGTATTGCCCGGTGTTCCGTAAATGGCCATCACCTCGTTATCCGTCATTATTCTTCTAACGCCCCGGCTGCCGGCAATTAAAGACCTTGTTTTAGGCAACGCGGGTATTTTTTTAAAGAAATGGTGGCCTCAACAGATGATGGTGATAATGGCGGTGTTTTGGATGTAGACATTTTAGGTTGTTTTGAGTGCGGAGATGCATCAGCAAGTTATTTAAACAATCGGCAGCATACAAATGCCGGCCATCGCTAAAATGGGGTAGCAACCATAATATACGGCTGTATAAGTATTCTTAACTCAAAAACACCAGAGAGGGGCTGTAAATCCGGTAATGATGGTATATTTGCAGCCCGTAAAAGGGTAGTTCAAATTATAAATTTCAAATATATTTCATGTTTCGTACGCATACCTGTGGTGAATTAAGAGCCGCTGACGTAAATCAACAAGTTACCCTGGCCGGCTGGGTACAAACTGTTCGTAAATTCGGAAGTATCACTTTTGTGGACCTTAGGGACCGCTATGGTATCACCCAGTTGCTGTTTTCAGAATCATTAAATGCACAATTGGATGAAAATCCCTGGGCCGTGAATTTGTGCTGCAGGCAACAGGCAAGGTAAACGAACGAAGCAATAAAAATAAAAATATACCTACGGGCGATGTGGAACTGCTGGTAGAAAGCTTTACGATCCTTAATAAAAGCGTTACACCACCATTTACCATTCAGGATGATACCGATGGCGGCGATGATCTGCGTATGAAGTACCGCTATTTAGATTTGCGCCGTAACGCAGTGAAGAAGAACCTGGAACTACGCTATGCGGTAAACCGTGCTACGCGCGACTACCTGCACCAGCAAGATTTCATGGATATTGAAACACCGTTCCTCATCAAGTCTACGCCCGAAGGCGCAAGAGACTTCGTGGTTCCCAGCCGCATGAATCCCGGTGAATTTTACGCGTTACCTCAATCACCGCAAACTTTTAAGCAATTACTGATGGTAAGTGGTTATGACAGGTATTACCAGATCGTAAAATGTTTCAGAGATGAAGACCTGCGTGCCGACCGCCAGCCCGAGTTTACCCAGATAGATTGTGAAATGGCCTTTGTGCAGCAGGAAGATGTGCTAAATATGTTTGAAAATCTTATTAAGTACATTTTCAAAACCGTAAAGGGAATCGATTACAACGAGGCAGTAGAACGTATGAGCTGGCAGGAAGCCATGTGGCAGTACGGGAATGACAAACCGGATATCCGTTTTGGCATGAAGCTCCTGAATATAAAGTACCCCAAACACGTGTTCGCTGATAAAGAAGAAAATGCGCATTTGGTAGATAGCGCCGGCTTCCAGGTATTTGATGCAGCGGAAACCGTTATAGCTATTGCGGTACCTGGTTGCAGCGAGTATACGCGTAAACAAACAGACGAGTTAACAGAGTGGGTAAAACGGCCGCAGATTGGCATGAAGGGCCTGGTGTTTATTAAATGTAATGCCGACGGTACTTATAAAAGCAGTGTAGATAAATTTTATAGCGAGGATAAGCTAAAAGCCATTGCTGACGCAGCAGGTGCTCAAGCTGGCGATCTTGTGCTGGTATTGGCTGGCGCTGAAGAGCGTACCCGTAAAGCCACCAGCGAACTCCGTTTGAAATGGGCAAGCGCCTCGGCTTTAGAAAGGATGATGAATTTAAGCTGCTATGGGTGCTGGATTTCCCGCTATTCGAATATGCAGAAGAAGAGAACCGCTGGGTAGCAAGACATCATCCGTTTACTTCTCCCAAGCCTTCTGACATTGACACTATGATCAATAACAACCCGGTTATTGAAAATGCTGCGGAATATCTTAAACATCCATACGCCCATATTAAAGCCAATGCCTACGATATGGTACTGAATGGAAATGAAATTGGTGGCGGTAGTATCCGTATCTATCAGAAAGAATTACAGCAAAAAATGTTTGAGGCTTTGGGTATGGATGCCGAAGAGCAGCAGCATAAGTTCGGATTTTTATTGGGTGCATTTGAATATGGCGCGCCGCCACATGGAGGTATAGCTTTTGGCTTCGACAGGTTGTGCTCGATTTTAGGAGGCAGCGAGAGTATCCGCGACTTTATCGCCTTCCCCAAAAAACAGCGGGCGTGATGTGATGCTGGATGCACCAGCTGCTATAGACGATAAACAATTTACCGAGCTGCAAATAAAGCTAGACCTGAAGGATTAATAGCAGTCAGAAAGGAATATAAAATGGTGAACAGTCCGTAAGCATATAGTTGCTTGCGGACTATTTTTACTTTTGATAAAACAATGTAGTGTGAGTTTTGACGCTTTCAGAAATGCACCTAAGATGGAAACTTATCACCACCGTGTTAAAATGAAAGTTTTTAAATTATGATATTGAGTTTCATTTATTATGCACCAGCGTTAATAATTGCAAGTGCTTGGTTTTTATATCTTATTAAAACAAAATCTACCCTTAGCTATGTGCTATTTGGGTTTAGTGTAGTTACACCCATTCTAATCTTTTGGCAAAATTATGTGCTTTTGGATGGTACTGAAACTGATAAGACAAGACTTTTGTCGATGATTACTATTGTGTCAAGCACAATTTATTTTATACAGGCAATCGGCTTTTTCATTTTTATAAAAAGTATAATAAAACCTAAGCACAAGGAGTACGATTTTTTAGAAGATTCCAGAGAGAATGACGCAAAATACTAGTGTTGCCTGTCCATTTTTAAAATTCACTTTTAGAATGATTTTTATCAGCGCTACCGGTCTCGCCGGCTTTGGCATCCCTGGTGTTCTTCTGCACAGCGATGGCCGAAAATATGCTCAGTATAAATGACATGGCATAAAAACCTTTTTCGCTTCTTGTGATATCTGCATTCCAAAGACCTACCGTTATCAGAACAATTGATAAGATAGTTGCAAACCAGGCTATACTGTAATAAAGATTGGTAACCGGTATACCCTCGAGCTGGTCTCGAACGGCTTTTTGAAGAGAGATGGCAGCAAACAATCCAAACATTAATACGGTGAAATAATAGCCTTTTTCATTCAGTTGCATTTCGGCATTCCATAAGCCGATAATATAGGCGGTAAATCCAATAAAGAGGGCCATCCAGGAGGCGCCGATAAAAGCACCGGAGGGTTTCTGATAATACTTTGTTTCCATTTTCATTAAATTGTTGAAACAAAGCTAAAGATGGATGACAGGTGACCGATTTGATAATTATCAAAAAATAATACCGGACTTGTTAATGCAATTTACGGATGCGGCTCAATGTTTCCTGGGTCATGCCCAGGTAAGAATATATAACCCAATGGTACCCGTTCGAGTATATGGGGAGATCTTTCCATCAGGTCGTTGTATAATTCGGCTGCTGTTTTAAACTGGGCGTTTACATAACGCTCTTCCAGCCGTATATAATAGTTCTCATAAATAATCCGTACCAGGCGTTCGAGCTCATGGTATTGGTCAAATAGGCCGGTGAGGTCTTTTTTGAAATAGCCCACATAATGCTGCCTTCGATAAATTGAATATTTTCCACCGAAGGCTGTTCTGTAATGTAACTATGAAAAGACGTGATAAACGTATTTTCAAACCCAAACCAATGGGTGATTTCTTTCCCGTTCAGATGATAAAGCCCCGCAGCGCCCCATGCTGCATGAAATAAAAATACCGGCAAACCCTGCCTGCCTTTATCAGGTAATCGTTTTTGGCAAAACATTTCTCTTCCAGGCAACTGATAAGCGCTTCGCTCGCCTCGTCGCTTAAAGGATAATAACTTTTAAGATGTTGAATCAGCTGTTCCATCGGTTTATGATAAATGAACCCTGGTCTATGAACTATTATCTATGAACTATTATCTATTATCACTTAGGTACATAAAGAATATACTTCTCTTCAAAAAACGGTTCCTCAAAAATATCTTTTATGGCAGTTACATGGGGTCTGGTGCCACTTTCCTGTATCTCTTTTGCCAGGTCGCCACCTTTAAGGCAAATAAGCCCCGGTGCCGGTGCCTCTGCAGTACGTATCCGGTCGTTGGTTTTTTGTATCAATGGTTTTCCCCATCGCCATAGATCCTGCAACGGAGCTACTGCACGGGAAACTACATAGTCAAACTTTTTATCTTTAATATCCTCAATGCGGGAGTGTTGAACCGTAACGTTGGTTAAGCCTATCGCTTCGGCTACGCCTTCTACAACTTTCAGTTTTTGGCAATGCTGTCAACCATATGAAAGTGCACCCGGGGAAAGAACAGGGCCAATGGAATGCCAGGAACCCGCCGCCGCAACCAAGGTCCACAATTTGGGCGCCGTCATCGAAACTGAATGCTGCCGCAATAGCCAGGGAATGCAATACATGCTTCTCATAAAGGCTATCTATATCCTTACGGCTGATTACATTGATCTTTTCATTCCAGTCCTGGTATAAACCCCGTAAAGACTGTAATTGCTGTAACTGTGTTTCGGTAAACTCAGAAAAATATTTCAGAACAATTTCCATTAAAACAAACGTACATAAAATATTTTATGCAGCCTTCTTCCCAGGCGTTTAATCGCCTACAATACACAGTATATTAAAATAATGGCGATGTTTGCAAATGGATCAATCATTATAATGACGAGGATATTCAGAAACGGGGTGTTTTTATTTTTACTGCTGTCATTTGTTTCGGCAAAGGTTCAGGCCCAGGCAGATTTTGTCTTTGCTGATGCTTCCAAACCCGACAGTTTCGCTATACCTTTCCAAATAAGAGATTCACTGATCCGGGTAACTGCCCGTGTAAACGGGAAACAGGCAGATTTTGTTTTAGACAACGGGTGTCCGTACCTGGTCATCAATAGCCGGTACTGGCAAACTGCTATACAAAAAGACAGCTCTGTAAGGGCCAGGGAATAGGCGGAGAGGTGATTGCCGGTGCTGTATTGATAGATTCTTTCAATTGGCAGGGCCTGCAGAAATACCGGTTTAAAGCGATAGCGGCAGACCTTCCTCATTTGGGCGACAGTATTTGCGGCTTAATGGGTTTTGATGTATATAAAGACTACCGCGTGTATTTCAATTACAAGGATAGCATTATAGTATTTAAAAAGCCGGTGCTGAATAGTGCAGTAGCCGATAGCAGTGCACTTCCGGTTATTATACCTTTTGTATTAAGCGGGCACCTGCCTGTTGTTAAGGGCAGCATCGAGGGCCAAACAGTTGTAATGGGTATCGATTGTGCGGCCACACCTAACCTGATAGCCGCAAAATGGATGTCCAAAATAAAAGGAATTACTCCTATGGGCACTACCTTGTTAAGAGGGGGAGGTGCTCCCGTGTTGGTAACGTGGGGAAGTATAAAGCAGTTTTTTATAGAAGGGGTGTTATATCCTGGTATGAATTTTACTTTTGACGATAAGAGCCTGTCTGAAATCAACCGTGGAAGTAATATTGCTATCGACGGGCTATTAGGTATTCCCTTTTTTAAACAGTACAAAACAGTTATTGATTTTCCTAATAAAAGGATAGAAGTGTATGATAAGTAGGCCGGCTACGCATGCTACCAGGTTTTCTTTTCCTTTTTCCAGAGTGTGTGCGCAAAAAGCAGGTAGTACACCACCATCCAAAGGTCCAGTAAAAATATCCAGCTTACCAGGTCTTTTTCATTCAGTTTTTTCATGGCCCCGAAAACACCAGGTACTGTACAGCCGACTTTATCAGCAGGAGCAGTAACGCCACAGGCCAGCTGTATAGTATTGCTGCTGCAATAAGCAATGGGTAAAATAAGAATTGTGAAAGGCTGTACAGACCCAGCAGAAATTGATGCTTAGGCTTATAATACTTCGATGTACTGTAATGCCTGGTTTTTGACGCTTCCAGGCTGCCCATGTTTTTTAGGTACGCTCATGGTATGCGCATCAGGGTCAATCATTATGGTGGTATTCGACCGGGTAGACGCCTTGCTGATAAAAAGGTCATCGTCTCCGCCGGGAATATGACTGATGGAAGCAAAACCTTTATGTTGCAAAAACAGCTCCTTTTTGTAACTCAGGTTACGGCCCACTCCCATATACGGGTGGCCTGCCAATGCATAAGAAAGATATTGCAATGCGCTGTGGAAGGTTTCAAACCGGATAACCTTGTTCAGGAATCCCGGATGTTTTTCGTAAGGCCCGTAGCCCAGCACGATATCGATGCCCGGGCGGTAGGCGCCAGCCATTTTGCCGCCCAATGATGAGAAACCGGAAGGCAGTCCGCATCCGTTAATAAAAGGTGATCATACTTTGCTTCAAGTATACCAATAGACAAAGGATACTTTTGCCTATACTTTCCTTTGTCTTTCTTTCAATATTAATAAGCCGGAGCTTTGGCTGCTCCTCGACATCCATTGCATGACATGCCTGGTGTCATCTTCCGAATTGTCATTCACCAATAAGAGCTCATAGGGCGCATCGTACTGCTGCTGCAGTAATTCCGGAATATTTTTTTCCAGGTTATACTGCTCGTTTTTAGCGCAAACAATGGTGCTCAGCGGCGAAAGCCCTGGTAAAATACTTTCCGGTTTGTTTTTGAAGAACGCCAGCCGGGCAAAAAAATACAGGTAATAAAATAATAGAACCAATGTTACCAAAAGCGATAAAACCAAAATAAACGGAGCCGTAGTGGGAAACATAGCAGCAAATATAGTCAGCAAAGGACTATCCAGGTTTACCTGGTGGTAGATAAAATACGGGAGGGCGATAGTTGACCGGAAAGATGCTCATTTGATGTGACATTTTTTCAATCTGCACCCCGTAACTGACACTGAATATAGGGCATCCCCTTTTGCCGGTTAACTCAAGGCACTCCCGAAAATTAGTAATTCCTGCAGGTATACAATGATCAAACTGCTGTAATCTGGTTACTTTTGCGGCAATGGCAACACTAAGCTTCGAACTTCAACATACAGACAGTATCTCAAACGCCCGTGCGGGAGAAATAACTACCGATCACGGCAAAATTCAGACACCTATTTTCATGCCTGTGGGCACTATTGGCAGTGTAAAAGCAGTTTCCCAACAACAGCTTAAGGCAGATGTACAGGCGCAGATTATACTGGGCAACACTTATCATTTGTACCTGCGGCCTGGTACTGACGTTTTGGAAAAAGCCGGCGGGCTGCATCAGTTCAATCATTGGGACCGTCCTATATTAACAGACAGCGGCGGGTACCAGGTTTTTTCCTTAGCTGGAACACGTAAGATCAAAGAGGAAGGCGTTACCTTCCAGTCGCATATAGACGGGAGCAAACATCTGTTTACTCCGGAGCGCGTAATGGACATACAACGCAGTATCGGGGCGATATCATTATGGCTTTTGATGAATGCCCTCCGGGCGGCAGCGAATATGGATACGCCCATAAAAGCATGCAGCTAACACACCGTTGGCTAGACCGATGCCTGGCGCAGTTTAAAGCTACACCTGATAAATATGGTTATACCCAAAATCTTTTCCCTATTGTACAGGAGCTACTTTTAAAGATCTCAGAAAACAGTCGTGCGAGTTTATTGCGGCTAAGGAGGCTCCCGGCAATGCTATCGGCGGGTTGAGTGTAGGCGAGCCTGAACCGGTAATGTATGAAATATGCGATTGGTGCTGCCAGCATTTGCCGCAGCAAAAACCACGATACCTCATGGGTGTGGGTACACCCTGGAATATATTAGAGTGCATTGGCATGGGCGTAGATATGTTTGACTGTGTAATGCCCACGCGAAATGGCCGTAATGCGATGCTGTTTACTACGCAAGGCGTGATCAATATCGACAATAAAAAATGGGAGTACGATTTTTCTCCCATTGATGAAGGATTGCCCTGTGAAATGAGTAATTATTATAGCAAAGCGTATTTAAGACATTTGTTCAAGGCCCAGGAAATACTGGCGTTAACGATTGCAAGCGTTCATAACCTTAGCTTTTACCTGTGGCTGGTAGGAGAGGCCCGTAAACATATTATAGCCGGCGATTATGCCGGCTGGAAGAACGAAATGGTAGTGAAACTAAAAACACGGTTATAGAATGATGTAAAAGAGAGAGGATGTCCTATCTGTAGGAAAACCCCTAAAATCTGCATTTCCGGTACACGGCGCATAGCAGCTGGCGTCGTAGTTCTGAACACAAATGATAAAAATAGCTACTTCGGTGTCGTAAAATATAATCTTAACGCTACAAACAAGAATGCAATATTGGGCAACCAGGCAGCCAGGAAAGGAGAGAAGTTCCTTTCACTGCAAATACAGTAGAAAACTGGTCGGCAATAATAAATACGGCGGCGATCAATATACCCAGAGCCAGGTGCAGGCCGCTGCCGCCCCTTGTTTTTCTACAGGCTATAACAGCGCCTATCAGGGTTAGTAATAAAACAGTGAAGGGAGTAGCGGATCGTTTATACAATTCAACTTTCAGGGTATTCAGTCCCTCGGTACCCCTTAGTTGCTCTTTTTTAATGAAATCTATTAGCTGGGGGTAGTGAGCTTATCTTTCTGGTATTCATCCCGTATTAATTCTGATGGAAGGATATTTAGTTTTACTTCTTTTTCCTCATGAAACCTGATCCGTTCTCCCAGGCTATCTACAAACCGTTCTACCACTTTAGTGGCGATCCATCGCTTTTTTCTTTTGGTAGTATCCCATTTAATAGACTCTGACCGAAGGTTGTAAATTACTTTTCCCTTTTTGATGCGTTCCATAAAAAGGTACCGCTCATCTGCGTTTCAGGATTGTAATTTTTAACTCCCATATAGGAAGTGCTGTCAATACGCTTGTAAAAACAATTGGTGCAGCTGGTTTCCTGGCGATTTTTAAGAGGGTTATGCTTATCCAGTTTTTGCTGCATAAAGGTGGTATAGAGCACATTAGCTTTTGGTATGAAATAGTAGCGGCCTATAAATAATACCACTGCCAGCAAAATACCTCCAATAATATAGGGTCTTAAAAACCGGTTGAAGGAAGTGCCGCTCGCCAGTATGGCAATTACTTCGCTGCGCATAGCCATTTTACTGGTGAAAAAATAACGGCAATGAATACAAACAGCGGAAACAGCAGGCTCCATATAAAAGGTATAAATCCTACGTAGTATTGCTTGAAAATTTCCCAGTTACTTAAGCCGGTTTTCACAAAGTCATCGGTCTTTTCGCTGCTATCCACAGCTACGGCAATAACGGTAAATAATAACATGCAAAACACAAATGTTACCAGCAGACGTTTTAATATGAACCAGTCAAGTATTTTCATTCAGCCGCCAAAAATAGATGAAATTTAAGACTTAATGCAGCGTGTTCTATTTTTTAGGAATGATTTTGCAAGCGACGGATATTCAACGCATTTTGCCGGGTCTTTCGCTGTTGTTGCTGAAGCGCCTGCAATGCCGGCGGGCATTGTTTTTCATGCATTTGCGCGTTTAAAATACAGCGCAAACGTTTCCGCAATTACATGGTTGTTAAATAAGTAATATAATTTGCTGAACCACTTGCCTTTATTTATCTTTAGCGCGAATGCTTACCCGAATAATCAAAGTACAAATTTTTTACGTGTTATGGAAATGCTGAAACAAAAGTTTAAAGCACAGGCTGATAAGCTGGGCGAAGAAATTAAAGCAATACTGAAGGAACATGGTGATACCGTAATTGGACAAACCACGCTGTCGCAGGTTTACCAGGGCATGCGCGGCATGACGGCGTTGATTACAGAAACATCGCTTTTAGATGCGCAGGACGGAATACGTTTTAGAAGACACTCGATAGATGAATTGCGCGAAAAGCTGCCCAAAGCCAATGGAGGTAGCGAACCATTACCTGAAGGGCTTTTTTACCTGATGCTGGTAGGGGAAATTCCTACGCAGGAAGAAGTAGAAAATCTTACCTCTATACTGCAGCGTCGCAGTCATGTGCCTTCCTATGTGTTCGAAACCATGGGGCATTGCCTAAAGAAACACATCCCATGACCATGTTTGTGGTAGGCGTAATGGCGCTGCAGGGGAAAGCACTTTTGCAAAAAAGTATGCCGAAGGGATGAATAAGAAGGATTACTGGGCTGCTACGTTTGAAGATACATTAGACCTAATTGCACGTATACCACATATTGCCGCCTATGTATATCGCAGGAAATACAAGCAGGGCAAAGCCTTACAGCCTGATGGATTGTTAGACTGGGCTGGAAATTTTGCGCATATGCTGGGGTATGATGATGACCAGTTTAAAGAGCTGATGCGTTTATATATGGTAATACATGCCGATCATGAAGGTGGAAATGTGTCTGCGCATACTACACACCTGGTAGGTTCTGCATTAAGTGATCCTTACCTGAGCTATGCGGCCGGTATGAACGGACTGGCCGGGCCATTACACGGGCTGGCCAACCAGGAGGTGATTAAGTGGATATTTGAGATGCAGGAGGAGCTTCAGACCAAAGAGCCCACTTCCGAACAAATAAAAGAGTACGTAGAAAAAACTTTGTCTTCAGGAAAAGTGGTGCCCGGGTATGGGCATGCCGTGCTTCGCAAAACCGATCCCCGTTTTACAGCCCAGATGGACTTTGGCAAAAACACATGCCAGACGATCCCCTGGTAAATACTGTGTGGAGGATATATGAAACCGTTCCGCCTATTTTACAGTCGCTCGGCAAGGTTAAAAACCCATGGCCCAATGTAGATGCGCACAGCGGGGCATTACTGGTGCATTATGGTATGGTAGAATATGAATATTACACCGTTCTTTTTGCGGTAAGCCGGGCGTTAGGTGTGCTTTCGAGCCTTTGCTGGGACCGGGCGTTAAATATGCCGCTGGAACGTCCTAAATCTGTAACAACGGCTGCCGTAAAACGCTGGCTGAACAAAGAAGTGCAAAACCTGGGCGACTAATACGCTTTTTAAGAGCGATTTACAGGTAAATTATTAATTGTTTAGCAGTCAGTGCTTTTTGGTACGATTTTTTAGGTACCTTAATTAAATAAATTATTTGTTTGAAAACTTTAAAAGTTAAATTATGAAAAATAAAGACAAGATTTTGCTTGGTATTTTGGGTGCAGCAGCAGCCGGTGTAGCAATTGGCTTATTGTTTTATACGGAAGAAGGAAAAAAACAAGAAAAAAAATTAAAAACACTGCGAGCGATTGGGCCGATTCACTGGGCAGCCTCATAGAGTCCGGGAAGGAAAATCTGTCTGACCTTTCGCATAAAGCCAAAGACCGTTTTAAAAAGTAAAAAGTAAAGCACAGGACGCCTATTCTGATGCTTCTGAAGGATACTCGAGCTAATTCTGTTTTTAGCTTTTAATGGGGTTGCCCGTAGGTTTTTCATAATAGTATCTATTGTGAACAATTTCGCAGGCAACCTTTTTATTTAACTACATAAACTAAATCTATGTTCGACATAAAAGATAAGGTAGAAGATATAGTGGATAACGTAGAAGATATCGCTAAAACTTATTATCGCCTGTCGGTGGTAAAAGTAGCCGATAAAGGTAGTAAGCTGGGGCTTCCTTATGATTACCTTACTGCTGTTTTCGCTTTTGTTTTTTGCGCTGTTCTTTGCCTGTTTTGGATTAAGCTGGTGGATTGGTGTAAAGCTGGATAACCACGTGTTAGGTTTTTTCATTGTATCCGGAGGATTATTTATTATACTCCTTTTAATTATCCTGCTTAAAAAGAAAGTAATGAACCTTATTAGAAACATTATCATAAATAAGATTTATGGCTAAACCTCAAATAGACAACTACGAAGATTTAATGGAGGAAAAAGAACGTCTTAAAGCCCGTCTCAGGTCAAGGAAGACCCGCATCAAGCAATCCTTTGAAGAGATAAAAGACGAAATAAATCCTTTCACCAATATCAGGAAGACAGCACAGGAGGCTTTCAGCACCAGCACCACCAACCCTCTTGTAAAGTTCGGCATTAAACGCGCCAGCGAATTGCTGATAGGGAAGGTATTGCTGAAAAAAGCCGGGTGGCTTCCCCGGCTGGTAGTGCCTTTTTTAGTAAGGAGATTGCCACCCGCCTTATAGGCAGCAAGGCCGATAAAAAAATCGCAACTGCCCTTAAAAGCGCTGCCAGTAAAATCAGAGAAACGGATATTCCCGACCTTTCCGGAAAAAAACGGCCGCTCAGTTGTAGATTTCTGAAATTGAGTTGGATAAATTGTTTGTTTCCTTTAATTTCGCTCCATTCGGGAGCAAGGGGATTAGCTCAGCTGGCTAGAGCGCTTGCATGGCATGCAAGAGGTCGTCGGTTCGACTCCGATATCCTCCACTGATAATTAAGGTCTTACAATTGCTGTAAGGCCTTTTTTATGCATTTCACGTCCCTATATAAAACATTGATAAAACTCAATAGGGCGGTGGCTCCGCATTTGTACTTTAACTTTAGAAAAGCCTGGCAGTAACCATGTGAGATCTGTTCCGGATACATTCCAAAAGAGAGCGCCTAAATTTGCAGGATGAAAGTTCTGATAATAGAAGATGAGGAGGAGCTTGCCAAAAGCATTGCCGAATATTTATCGGCAGAAAATTATTTGTGTGAGCTTGCTACCGGCTTTACAGAAGCTATGAATAAAATACATTTATATCAATACGACTGTATCCTCCTTGATATAACGCTGCCGGACGGCAATGGGCTGCAGGTTTTAGAAGCACTAAAAAGGAAAATAAAACGGACGGCGTAATTATTATATCTGCAAAGAACTCGCTGGATGATAAGATTAACGGCTTGCAGATGGGGGCCGACGATTACCTCACCAAACCTTTTCACCTTTCAGAATTAGCAGCCCGTATTTATTCTATTATTCGCCGAAAACAATTCAATAACGCCAATATTGTAAAACAGGACGAATTAGAAATTGATATGCTGGCTAAAACGGTTTCTGTACAAAACCAGCCGGTGCTGCTTACAAAAAAAAGAATTTGATTTACTGATATTTTTATAGGCAACAAAAACAGGGTGCTTTCTAAAAGCATTTTGGCAGAGCATCTTTCAGGCGATTTTGCCGATATGCTGGACAACCACGATTTTGTATATGCCCATATTAAAAACCTGAAGAAAAAACTGAATGATGCAGGTTGCGGGCAACATTTAAAAACCGTTTATGGCACTGGCTATAAATGGGCAGGCAATTAAAGAATATCCATGCAGGCATTATTAAGTAAAACAACAAAACCTTTTCTGGTATATGTGCTTATTATACTGCTTGTAAGCGTGCCGGTTTATTATTTTGTTATTAAAGTAATATGGATGGGCGAGCTGGATGAGCAAAACCAAATAATGGCCAAAACCACCGAAGCGCAGTTCGGGCAGCTTGCTATTCCCGAAAACGAGCTAAAAGAAAAAATCAGATTTTGGAACCAGATTCAACCCGGTACTTATGTTGAAGCAATTGCTCCGGGCAGCACTGTTAAAGACAGCATTTTTACGGCCAGCTCGCAAAGCCTGAATCTTGCCGATAAAACAAATGACGATTTTAGGGTACTGGTAACCACCATTCATATCAATGGGAAACCCTATTATTTTCGCTCGGTTACTAATTATGAAGACACAAAAGAAACGGTTGCCGCTATTGCTATCGTCAGCTTATTTTTCTTTGGCTGTATCATAGCAGGCCTGCTTGTTATAAACAACCGCCTGTCAAAAACCGTCTGGCTTCCTTTCAGGGATACTTTAAGCAAACTAAAGGGTTTTAATCTTAATAACCAGGTGCAGATTGATTTTGAAAATACAAATACAATAGAGTTTAATGAGCTCAATCAATCATTAAACAGGCTGGTTCAACACACTGTTTCGGTATACAAAACCCAAAAAGAGTTTACCGAAAATGCTTCGCACGAGCTGCAAACACCATTGGCTATTTTAAAAAGCAAGCTCGAAATATTGTTACAGAGTGATGAGTTGACGGAAAAGCAGTATCAAATTGTGGAAGAAATGAATAAGGCGCTGGCGAGAAGCGCCAGGATTAACAAAAACCTTTTACTCCTAACCCGTATCGATAACAGCCAGTTCGACAGTTCGGCATTAATAGCTTTTGATACCGTTTTAATGCAAAGTTTGGATATGCTACAGGAGCATTTTGAGCAAAAAAACATCCGGGTAATTACCAGCATTGCTACAGGTGTGCAGGCAAAAGGCAACAGTGACTTAACTGAAGTTTTGGTAAATAACCTCCTGCTGAATGCCATACGTCACACAGCACCCGGAGGCTCCGTACATATATCTTTATCAAAGCCGGTTTTTGAAGTGGCAAACGAAGGACAGCAGGCGCTTGATCCCGCCTTATTATTTAAGAGATTTTCAAGATTTTCTGCCGATAATGGCAGCGGACTGGGTTTGTCTATTGTACAGGAAATAGGCCGGTTTCATAACTGGAAGGTACAGTACCGGTTTGAAAATAGTTTTCATATTTTTTCGGTGTATCTGTAAAATTCAAAATTTATTCTAAATTGATAAATAGCTTGCTTCTTTTTAAGGAGCAAAGCATGGAGATCAAACATAGTTCGGCAGGGTTTTTCAATACTTTTATAAAAGGCCGGTTCGCAACCTTCTTCGCTGTTTTAAGGATATATATAGTGCTTTCTTTGCTTAGCAGGGTTATCTTCCTGGCCTGGTCGTTTAAGCAGGTTGGCTTTAATATACGCTATATTCTAAGAGCATTTTTTACAGGGTTTGTTTTCGATACTGCTACCGGTTTGTCTTTTCTCCTGCTATATATTTTTTATCTTTTACTATTCCCCAAAAGATGGATTGGCTGCTGGGCCGACAAAATATTCACCTGGTGCTATCTGGCCGTTATACTCATTATTATCTATTTCAGCCTGATGGCAGAATTTCCTTTTTGGGATGAATTTGGTGTAAGATTCAATTTTATCGCGGTAGATTATCTGATATACACTTACGAAGTAGTATCCAATATCAACCAATCCTATCCCTTGCCTTTAATTATTACTGCGTTGATTGCTGCAGTGGCGCTCACATTTTTACTTTTTCACAAAGCAGGCGTTTTTAAAAACACTTTTTCTACGGGAGCTCCTGTTCGCACCCGCTTTCTTTATGCAATACCTTTATTACTTATTGCAGGCTCTCTTTTAGGATTAATGAAAAATAAACAGGCTGACTTCAGCAATAACCTGGTGATAAATGAATTGGGAAAAAATGGTGTCTTTTCTTTTTTTTGCGGCCTTAAGGTCGAATGAGTTAGACTATGATACTTTCTATCCTACACTCAAAGAAAAAAACGCATATGCCCTGGTGAAAAAAATATATTTTACAGGAAAACCAGGTTTACAGTACTCCCGAATGGGATAATATTAACAGGCTTACAAAAGGTCAAAGTGAACACCATCCCAATATTATTTTAATAGCTATTGAAAGTTTTAGCGGCGATTTTTTAAAAGCTTTTGGTAACAATAGCAACATTACTCCCAATTATGATAGCCTGGCTAATCAAAGCATCTTCTTCACTAATTTATATGCAACAGGTACCCGAACTGTAAGGGGTATGGAAGCGCTAACACTTTGCGTGCCGCCCACTCCAGGCAATAGTATTGTAAGGAGGCCTGATAATCAAAACCTGTTTTCGGTAGCTACCATTTTAAAACAGAAAAGCTACCATCCCTATTTCATTTATGGTGGCGATGGCTACTTTGATAATATGAATAATTTTTTTGGCGGACAGGGTTTTGATATCGTGGACAGGGATCGGGGTAACCCTCTTTCAGAGCATATTAATACACATCGCTATAATGTTGCAGCCAGCGAGGTAAGCTTTGAAAATGCCTGGGGCATTTGCGATGAAGACCTGTATAAAACAGGCCATTAAGTACGCTGATAGAAGCAGCAATGTTAATGAGCCTTTCTTCGAGTTTGTAATGACCACCTCCAATCACAAGCCATTTACTTTTCCTGCCGGGAAAATAGAACTGCCGCAAGGTAGCAGGGATGCAGCCGTAAAATATACCGATTATGCATTGGGAAAATTTATTGCCGGAGCAAAGAATAAGCCCTGGTTTAACAACACGGTATTTCTGATAGTAGCAGACCATTGCGCCAGCAGCGCAGGAAAATGGGAAATCAACATCGACAGGCATCACATCCCGGCTATCATTTACAACCTGCCACGCCAGCCACAAAAAATAGAAAGGCTGACATCACAGATCGACTTAATGCCTACACTCTTTGGATATCTTAACTGGAACTATAATACAGCACTCTATGGCAAAGATATAAACCAGGTAAAACCCGGCGAAGAAAGAGCTTTTATCGGAAATTACAGGACATTGGGAATGCTAAAAGGAAACCTGTTTACCCAAATTGACGACCGTAAAAGGATAAAGCAATTCGGGGTTGCCGATGATAATAAAACCTTGACAGAACAAAAAGTGCAAAACAAAGACCTGGCTGACGAAACCATAGCATACTACCAAACGGCGAGCGAGCGATTTAAAAATGGTAAGATGCATTCAAAATAATTGAAAAAAATACCTGTAAATATTGGTTCATGATAAAACGGTGTGCAGCTATCTTGCTGGTGCTGCTTTCCTCATTTACATTAAATGCGCAGTTAACAGACAGTACGCATCTTAAAGATACGGCATTAGCGTGGAGAGCGGTTTAAAATTAGAAAGCTGTATGTTCCGGTAGCCCTAACAGGCCTGGGCATTGCCCTTAACAGTAACAGGCCTGAATCTGTAAAAATGAAATTGCTGAAGAGCGCAATGAACACCTGTTTCATTTTGGTACCAGCTTCGACAATTACCTGCAGTACAGCCCGATTGCTATTGCCTACGGGCTGGATGCTTTGGGATTCGATCAAAAACAGACCTGGCCAACAGAACAGCCATTCTGATAAAAGGAGAGCTATTGAACATGCTCACCGTAAGCGTTATAAAAAAGGAAGCACACCAGTTGCGTCCTGATGGTTCCAATTATCTTTCCTTTCCTCCGGACATACAGCGAACGCTTTTGCTGCAGCCACTTTTTTAAGTGAAGAATACAAGTACCGGTTCAAATGGATGCCCTATGCCGCCTATAGTATAGCAGGTACGGTTGGCATTTTAAGAATAGCCAATAACAGGCATTACATAAGCGATGTGCTGGTGGGGGCGGGTATTGGTATTCTTTCTATGAAATTGAGCTATTGGACGCACCAATACAAATGGGGCAGGAAGAAACATTAATTACCCCGTTCAAAAATTATAAGGATGTTTAAAAAAAAAAGCATTTTTTCTTATTGTTTTAACTGCAATTTCCTTTAATCTATGCCCAAAATACTTTACCTTTCAAAGTAATCAATGAAGCCACAAAAGAACCTATGGAAGGGGTAACTGTTTCCGTAAATAAAAAGCCGGTTGCTAATACTAATAAAGCCGGGATAGCTATCCTGCAATTGAGTAGGGAAGTGTGCAGCTGTATTTTACTGCTCTTGGTTATAAAGAGGCGCAGCTTACGATAACAATTCCTTATGCCTTTGATACGCTGACGGTACCGCTTGCTGAAAATGAAAAAGAATTGGAGGAGGTAACCATCGTTGCTTCCTCAAGAAATAACCTGCACATAGAAAATTCGCCGTTAAAAGTGGAGGTGCTGGGGCGCGAAGAGATGGAAGAAGAAAGTGTTATAAAACCCGCAGGTATTGCCAGTATTTTGGGCGATGTAAGCGGTGTACAAATTCAGCAGAGCAGCGCCATTACAGGTAATGCCAATGTACGGATACAAGGGCTTGATGGCAGGTATACACAGATTTTGAAGGACGGGATGCCTTTGTACGACGGTTTTAGCGGTGGCTTTGGCATATTAAGTATCCCCCCTTTGGATTTGAAGCAGGTTGAGCTTATTAAAGGTTCGGCTTCCACATTATACGGTGGCGGTGCTATCGGCGGTTTAGTTAATATCATTTCCAGGAAACCGGCTATACAACAGGAAGCGGTTGTAAGCATTAACCAAACTACTCTGAAAGAAACCAACTTTAGTGCTTACCTGTCGAAGAAATATAAGCAGGTTGGTTACACATTTTTTGGAGGCTACAATTACCAGAAAGCCGTGGATGTAAATAAAGATGGCTTCTCTGATGTTGCCGCTTTAAACAGCCTGGTGTTACATCCCCGTTTGTTTTTTTATCCCGACGATAATACCACCATTTCTGCTGGTTATACCTCAACTTTTGAAAAAAGAAACGGCGGTGATATGCAGGTGCTGGAAGGAAATGCAGATGCCGTACATCGGTATTTTGAAAAAATACCCTCCGCCGGAATAGTTTTGACCTGTCCGTTCAACATAGTTGGAACAATAATAACAGGGTAGAGTTTAAAAATAGTATCAGCTCTTTTGATCGTACTATAAGCAGCAACGATATTGATTTTACCGGTAACCAGCAGAACTATTTTTCCGAGTTGACATTATTTGTTCCATATAAAACAAACAGCTTTGTAGCGGGCGTAAATGCTACCGGCGATCGTTTTAAAAAGCATACCAGCGATATCCCGCTCAATAATTTTAAAAACAATACACTTGGGCTTTTTCCCAAAATACCTGGACTTTCAAAGAAAAAACCACGCTGGAAGCGGGGCTGCGAAATGATTACCAGCTTACCTACGGCAATTTTTTTCTTCCCAGGGTAGCGATATTTCATCGCCTTAATGAACATTGGGCTACCCGCGCCGGTATTGGCTTTGGCTACAAAATACCCAATGCCCTGGCGCCTCAAACCACCGATTATGCCATCCAGAATATTTTATCGCTTCCGGCTGATATTAAAGCCGAAAAATCTATTGGCTATAATGCCGAAGTAAATTATAAATTTCATTGGGGCGATAAAAATGAGCTCTTCATTAACCAGGCATTTTTTCTTACTCAATTAACGCGCCCTATTGTGGGTAATGTGCAAACTAATGGCGATGTGGTTTTCAATAATGAAACCAAACCCATTGTTTCCAGAGGTTCTGATACCTATATCCGTGCCGTAATGGACGAATGGGAATTATATACGGGCTATACTTTTACCATTGCCGAAAGAAAATATTTGTTGCAGAATCAGTTTATCCCGCTTACGCCAAAGAACAGGTTTGCTTTTACTATAGTTAAAGATTTTGAAGAAGCAGGTTCCCGGCTGGGTATGGAAGGCTCGTATACCGGATCACAATACAGAGATAATGATACGAAAACACCCGGCTATTTTTTTATGGCAGCAATGCTGGAGAAAGCAATAGGCAACCACTTTAGTATTGTATTGAATGGAGAGAATTTATTGAATTACCGGCAAAGCAAAAAGAACAGCTTTATACCGGAAGTGTCACCACTCCTGTATTTAAACCCATTTGGGCACCTATAGATGGCCGGGCTATAAATTGCTCGGTAAGATGGAAACTATAAAAATGTAAAAAGCCGCATACTTTTAGCTTCTTTAATAATGTTAGAAGCATATAGTTACACTGCAGAATTAATACACTTTCTTTCTATATTACTTTACCCTTCTGCCACGTAAATAGCTATAGCACTGGTAATGGCATAGTAAAAAGTGTAATACCCGCTGTTAATGCCTAACGCTGCAAAACTTAAAGATCGTAGCATTTTAAAGTGTACAGGGGGAACTCCTCTGTGAAATAGGGCTTCATTAGTTAAATGAAATAATATATATGTTACCTGTATATTTGTGCATAACCCTTACTGCTCATGAGTATACCTGCTTTGCATATAAAGAAACTTTGTTTAATAGTACCAGCGTTTTTCTTTTTGAGTTTTATTGGTTTCGCTCAACCATCAACTGAGTCATTATTACAAATATTAGATCAGTCGATAGCCAGCCGGCAGCAGTTCGCTATGGTTAAAGAGCATCGTCTTGATAGCCTGAAAGCTGCAATATTCAACAACGATGATCCTCTGTACCGGTACCAGCTGTATAGCCTTCTTTACAAAGAATACGATCATTATAACCTGGACGCTGCTCTAAGAGCGGCAAAAGAAAAAAAAAGCGAATGGCTTCCCGGCTTAATAACAGGCAAATGCTGTATGAAGCCGAAATGAATATAGCCGAGATGCTCGGGAAAATGGGGATGTACAAAGAAACCTTTGATATCATGGGCCCCATTAAAAAAATGAATTAGACAAAGAGCAATGGGGATATTATTTTCATGTTTACCACTCTATTTACTCCTTGTTGCTAAAGAGCGCTCTTTCAGAAGAAGAACGGGAGCGATATAAGAGATTGGTTACTGTTTACAAAGACTCGCTGCTGCAGGTTTTTGATACGGCCTCTTTAACTTATAAGCTGGTGTTAAATGGCCGGTTAATTGAAAATGGGCAAAAGAAAGAAGCTTTATCGGTGATCAGCCGTTGTTATGCACAGGCACTGGCCGATAAGGCAGAAACCGGCGTTCTGGCATACGGGGTGGCCTATGCTTATGAAGCCGCAGGAAATAAGCAGGAACAGAAAAGATACCTGGCCCTGGCCGCCAGGAGCGATATGGAGGGCGCGGTGAAAAGTTATATAGCATTACGAAAACTGGCAGTTCTGATGTACCAGGAGGGTGATTTGGAAAGAGCGTATTCCTATATCAAATGTTCGATGGAAGATGCGCAGTTTGCCAAAGCCCGTTTTCGCATGAGCGAAGTATCTGAGGCGCTTCCTATTATAGCGGCTTCCTACGATAAAAAAATGAAGGAAGACAAGGATCACCTGTTCAGGTACCTGGTATTGATCTCTCTTTTAACCGTTGTGCTGCTTTGTTGCATAGGCTTTATTTATAAACAACTGAAAAGGATATCGGCTGCAGAGTTACTGGTAAAAAGAAAAACGGCGAGCTAACCCTGATCAACGAGCAATTAAAAGACTTGAATACACGGCTTTCAGAGTCGCACCGGGTAAAGGAAGCTTATATAGGATATGTATTTAACCTTTGCTCGTCCTATATTAATAAGCTGGAAAATTACCGTGTCAATTTACACAAAAAACTCAAAGCCAAACAAACAGAAGAGGCATTGAATATTACCGGTGCTGCTAGCCTCGTTACTCACGAACTGAAGGAATTCTTCCAAAATTTTGACGCCGTTTTTCTGAATATATACCCCGGTTCATCGAGGAATTTAATGCGCTGTTGAAAAAGAAGAACAGGTATTACCTAAAGCGGGTGACATCCTTACTCCGGAGCTACGGGTTTTTGCACTTGTAAGGCTGGGCATTTCCGATAGTAGTAAGATAGCCGACTTTCTGCATTATTCACCGCAAACTGTTTATAATTACAAACTCCGTATCAGGAATAAACTGGCTATTTCTAAGGACGATTTTATGAAAAAAATACAGGAAATAGGTAAATAGGTTTTAGTTACCACTACTTTCCCGGCGTCAGTTATCTACTTTGTTAACTTCAACGTTGTTTTGTATATTGTTGATTGTCAAATTGTAATGATGCCTGGCATCCTCGATTTACCTACTTTTGTCTTTTACCTGTGACTCAAACCATCATTCTTACTGATATTTTCGGGAAAGTAATGCAAGCCATATTTATCATCTAATTTTTCAAAATCCATTCCATCATGAGTTTTTTTATCCGGAAGAAAAACCGGCTCTTAATCCTATTGCTCCTGGGGCAGTTGATGATATCAACCGGGGTTCTTGGGCAGGAGTCAATCAATGTAAAGGGTACCGTTAGTGACCGAGCAACCGGTAAGGTAATTACGGGTGCCAGTGTTTTAATTAAAGGCAGCGGGGAGGCGTTCTGACGGACTCGGCAGGAAACTTTCAAGTGCGGGTGCAGCCTGGGGCTGTTTTAGTTTTTTCGGGTGTAGGGTATAAAACTGCTGAAGTAAAAGCTGATCAGGCTACTTTAACGGTTCATCTCGATCCTGCAGCTCAAAATCTCGACGAAGTAGTAGTGATAGGCTATGGAGGCGTGAAAAAAAGGATGTTACCGGTTCGGTTACCGTATTAAAACCTGATGAAGTGAGCAGGGTGAAAGCCACTACAACAACAGATTTACTGTTGGGAAAAGTAGCCGGTTTACAGGTTACCCTCGGATCGGGCGCTCCTGGTTCCAGCGGCACGGTGAGGATCCGGCAGGGAGCTTCCTTAAATGCTTCTAATGAGCCATTAGTAGTTATTGATGGTATGACAGAAGGAAGCTTATCTTCTGTAAACCCTAACGATATTGAGAGCATCACGGTGTTAAAAGATGCGTCGGCTTCTGCAATTTATGGGGCGCGGGGAGCCAACGGGGTAATTATTGTTAAAACCAAGCGGGGAAGCGCGGGTGTTGGAAATAAATTTACAAAGCCGGAGATTGGTTACCGTGGAGATATTTATTTAAACAAAATAGAGCAATATCTCGATGTTTATGAAGCCGCTGAGTTCAAAGCTGAATATGAGAAAAGGGGATGGAATACCGCATTGCTGGGAAATGAAAATACGAACTGGCAGAAACAAATTTCCCGAACCAGTTTTACCAACCTGCATACAATAAGTGTTGCCGGAGCCGTTCCTTACACTCCTTACCGTTTTTCGGCCGGCTATAATCAGGAGCAGGGAAACGTTATTAACACAAAAAGGGATGTAATAACTACTACGCTGGCATTATCTCCTAAGTTTTTAAACAAGCACCTGAGCCTGGATGCAACCTTAAGGTATACCTACATTAATACTCCTAATAGCGGTAGTTCTATTTCGTCTGCTGCTTTTACAGATCCTACGCAGCCGGTATATTTTGATTATGGCCCGGTAACGGTAAATGGAGTTAGCTACCCGCAAAAAGCTTTTGGGTATTTTATGTATGGCGCTGATGAAAAAGGGAATAAGCCACAAAGACCATCTAATCCGGTTGCAAGTGCCACATTGCCCGACCTGGGATATGATAAAAACAACCGTTTTCAGTCTAATTTTTATTAAGCTATAAGGTGCATGGTTGGGAAGACCTCACTTTAAATATGGGAGTAAGCAACAGCAATTATCACTCGGAAAATATGTCGCAGGGGCGTGATAATATGCCCGAAACCTGGTCTGTATCTAATGTAAATTTGGGTAAGGGAGGCATAGCCACTCATTCAACCGGAACTTCTTTCAGCCGGAGAACAGTATTGGATTATTACCTGAACTATAACAAGGCTCTGACCGATCATCAGTTTGATATAACGCTGGGACATACCTATGAAATGCAGAAATATGGTTCCCGCACCAGTGAGGTTAAGTATAACGACGGTACTTTGGTTTCGGGAAGCATAGAAAATTCAAATGAAGGTGCTGTTTCAATGGCCTCCTGGTTTTCAAGGTTGAATTATAAGCTTTTTAACAGGTTCTTATTAACCGCTACGCTCAGGGCGGATGCTTCTTCACGTTTTGCACCCGAAACAAGGTGGGGCTTTTTCCCTCGGCTGCCTTTGCCTGGAATATAGCCGACGAGAAGTTCCTGGAAAATTCAGATAATGTTAATGAGCTGCGTTTCAGGTTAAGCTATGGTAGTACCGGCCAGCAGAATATTAATAATGATTATGCTTACCAGGCTACGTATTATGCTTCTACTTCTAATTTTATGTACAGGGAGGGAAATGAGTTTTATACCACTTACCGCCCCTCTGCATTTGATCGGTCAATAAAATGGGAGGTTACCAAAACGGCCAATATAGGTGTGGACTATGGCTTTTTAAAAACAGGTTGTATGGCGCTATTGATCTTTATAAGAGATATACCTCAAACCTCCTGATGAATTCTGTAAAAGTAGCGGCCGGTTCGAACTTTGCCGAGTCAATTGACCAGAACATCGGCGAAATGTCGAGTAAAGGAATCGAGTTTGCCATAGGAGGCGTTCCGGTAAGAACTAAAAACTTCTCGTGGAACTTAAATTTCAATTTCGCCTGGAATGCATCAAAAATAGAAAAGCTGACAGTGTATGATGGTCCGCCTGAAAAGACCTGGGTGAAAACGGGTATACGAGCTCTAATCGTTATGCCCAATATCATAAAGTAGGGAATACACCTTATACTTATTATCTGGCAAGGCAAGCTTATGATGACAACGGCAAGCCTATTGAAAAGTTCTATAATCCCAATTATAATACTGATATTCCGGGCTCTCAGGAATATGTGGCCGATGATGCGGCCGATGCCAATAAATGGGATACAAAGAAAAGCTCGTTGGTACCTTATTATGGCGGTATTTCCACTTCAGTTAAGTACAAACAATGGGACCTGGGCAGCAATATGCACTATGCATTCGGTCAATATGTTTATTGGGAAACGATGAGCTCGGGAAGTAATAATTCTTTCTTCGATGCCTCTAATCAATATCCCACCAATACTTTCAGAGGATGGGCACCCGAATGGGCTAAACAACACTACTTCTCTGATTACTGGCTTTTTAAAGGAAACTATTTTAAAATCGACAATATAGTATTAGGCTATACATTTAACCGTATTCTTAAGAATAAAAGTTCCCTTCGCCTGGGCGCCGGCATACAAAATGTAGCCACTATCACCAACTATCCCGGTATAGACCCGGAAGTGTATAGTGGTATTGATGGCTCAAGTACTCCTAAACAAAGAATGTATATGCTTTCATTAAACTTAAAATTCTAATTCGGAGATATATGAAAAAGTTATTCAGGTATTTACTGTTTGTATTAGCTTTAAGCGTGGTTGCTTTATCCTGCGAAAAACTGGATCTTCAGCCCACTTCGTCAACCGCGTTAATGGAAGATGAAGTGTATGCTACTTATGAAGGGTATCATGGTGTGTTTTTAAAAATATACAGCGCCATGGCAGTTGCCGGTCAGGGAGGCGCAGGGGTAATGATGTAGCCTGGGATGGAGGACGGAGTGTATATTTAAGATCATTGTTCTGGGTGCAGGAAGCTCCTTCCGATGTTATTATTTACCGCACCGGTACCGGCTATGGTATTCCGTCCACTGTTTCACTTAACTGGACCACCGGCACTGAGTTCCCCAGTATTTCTATTACCGTGCCTATATTATTATAGCGTTATGCAATGAGTTTTTAAGAAAAACCGAAAAAAGCGTAATGGAAAAATATGGTGTATGGGATGCGGCGAAAAATGATGTAGATTATTGGCGTGCAGAGGCCCGGTTTGTAAGAGCCTATCAATACTACCTGCTTTGCGATCTTTATGGTTCTGTTGGTTGGATAGATGACACATCTCCCAACGGAACTTACCCGGTTCAAAAAAGCAGGAAAGAAATATTTGAATATGTAGAAAAAGAGCTGCTGGATATTGAAAATAAGATGGCTCCCTCTTCTAAAAAAGTTTTTGGGAGAACCAACCAGGCTTCTGCATGGTTCCTGCTTGCTAAGCTTTACCTGAATGCCCAGGTTTATACGGGTAATGTTCGTTATACTGATGCATTGACCTATGCGAAAAAGGTGATCCAGGATCCTAATTATACCCTGGCGCCACAGTACATCGAAAACTTTCTGAAAGATAATAACACCTGTAATGAAATACTTTGGGCTATACCCACAGATACCGATAAGATGCAGGGCGAAGGTGTAACGAATTATTTGCTAAAGTTCCCGATCAGCAATTATATGTTTGACTTTGTCGATTATGGTATCTCTGAAACCTATAGCAGCAACGGTTCTTTAACTACAACATTTGTTAATAAATTTTTGCCGGAAGACCAGGACTTTAATCCGGCAGATCCCTGGTGCGACAGGAAAAAGGACAAGCGCTCCTTATTGCTGGGCGGGCCTTTAACAGCCACTTATAAATCGGGAGGAGTAGTTGATAAGCCCGCACTTTTAAAGGAAAACTGGAAGGATGGATCACCATTCGTAACCTCGGTTATTTATTACGGTTATACTATGACGAAATGGAGAAATGTTACAAAAGACAGGGCCAAATCTACGCCTACCAAGTATTCGAATATTGCTTTCCCGGTGTTTAGGAAAGCCGATGCTTATTTAATGGCAGCAGAAGCTATTTTACGGGGTGCCGCCGGTGGCAATCGCTCCGAAGCGTTGGCGTATGTAAACGAGGTGAGGAACAGGGCTTATAACTCCGGACCTTACCTTAGTGCACGTAATGTGGCCAATGGCGAAGTAACAGACAGCCAGCTGACGTTGACATTTTTGTTAGATGAAAGGGCCAGGGAACTATGGACAGAAAACTGGAGAAGGAGCGACCTGGTGAGGTTTGGTGTTTTTACAAAAGGGTATAACTGGGAATGGAAAGGCCGTGCTACAACAGGTGAGACCAATCATGTTGGCCAGGATGTTGACGATAAGTATAACCTGTATCCGATACCGCAAAACGATGTGCTTTATAACCCTAATTTAACTCAAAATCCAAACTACAAATAATTTTACCGCACCTGAAAATAGTGTAGTGTTTCTGTTAACATATTGGAGCGTTTGGCCGGGTTTCAGAGCGCTTAAAATAAGGCCTTAAAAATATACAGATGAAAAGAAAAACGATTGGTGTTCTTGTGCTGTTCTTTTTTTACCCAATGGGTATTTGCACAAACAACGAGGGAGGAGATATTTGGCAACATAGAAAAAACAGGCGGGGTGTATTTTGCCTATCCTGAAAAAGAAATCAGGCCTCAGACGCCGGTACCGGAAGGATACGAACCTTTTATATAAGTCATTTAGGCAGGCACGGTTCTCGCTACCTGGTTAGTGATGATGAATATAAAAGCATGATTGATCTTTTGAAAATGCCCAAAAAAACAATGCTTTAACCGAACTTGGAAAAGATGTGCTTAAAAGGTTACAGCAGCTCTGGACGGAGGTGGAAGGGCGCGGTGGTGATCTTTCACCCCGCGGCATCAGGGAGCAAGAGGAATAGCGGAACGCATGTATAGTGCTTATCCCGCAGTGTTTACAAAGGAAAGTAAGATAACCGCATGTGCTACAACCCTTGTTCGTTGCGTACTCAGTATGGACGCTTTTTGTGAACGATTAAAAGAGCTGGATCCGCGCTTATTGATATCCCGCAATTCGGGAACCAGGTGGCAGCGTTTTCTTAATCACCATACTGAAGAAGCTATCGCTTACCGCTCAGCAGCCAATACCTGGAAACCAGGTTACATAAAGTTCGAAAAAGAACGGTGCAACCACACCGGCTTAGCCGGTCGTTATTCAGTAATACAAAATTTATGGATGAAAAGACGAAACCTGAAATGGTAATGTGGGCATTGTTTGCAATTGCAAACGGCATGCAGAACGTAGAAACAGAACTTTCTTTTTATGATCTCTTTACCAAACAGGAGCTATTCGATCTGTGGCAATGTAAAAACTACAAAACTTATGTGAATGATGCCAATAGTACCTTGAGTGCCGGTATTATGATGAATAATGCAAAACCGCTTTTGAAGAGTATCCTTGATAGCGCACAACAGGTGATCCAATCAAATGGCAAAGGTGCCGATTTCCGTTTTGCACATGACGGCAATATTATCCCTTTAGCTATGTTGCTGCACCTGGACGGAAGTTTTAATAGTGTTGCTGACCCGGCAAATGTTTATAAAGCCTGGAGTGACTTCAAGGTAGCGCCTATGGCTGGCAATATACAACTGGTTTTTTTCAGGAAAGCTGGTTCTGATGAAATATTGGTAAAATTTTTACAACAGGAGCGGGAAGTACTGGTGCCTCCTGTTACAAGTAAACTGTTGCCGTATTATCGCTGGAGCGATGTGTTAAACTATTATCAATTATTGTTAAAGCAATAATACCAAACTCTTTAATAGAATTGCCTGGGTATTGCCTGGCTAAGTTATTGCTGCAGCTTTTTAGATACAATACTACAACAATACGATACATAGACAAACAGGGTTCCTCCGTCCTTTCCAGGCTGGAGTTACCCGTTTTTGTATTTACATTGAGCGCTCTCTTGCAAAGAGCCCGGCAGTAAAAGAGGCTATATAAAGTTGGCTTTATATAGCCTGCAAAGAAATAGTATAAATGAAGGCCCCTAATCTTGTTTCTACCGCATTTGGATTTTTGACACCTCAACTATAAGGTGATGATAAAAACATGTAAAAGGTGCCAACAACCTTTCAGGAGGTCTGCTGCCAGGCTACTATATAAAATCCTTTTTTCTATTGCCACTGTCATTCCCTCAATGCCGTTACAACCTTGCTGTACCGGGATGTTCCGTCTTTGTCTACCTGCTTCATTCGTACGTGCAGATTGTTGATTCCATCTTCTTGGGTAACGTTGTTCTTGGTACACCCGGCTATACCCAGACCCATGCACGCTGCTGCCAGCATCAGTAAGTGGTATTTTTTGCGATCTGTATTCAACCCCATGCCGCCTGCCAGTAAAATAGCTATGAACGCGGCCATTATAGTGCCGTTCCAGTTTTTGCCAAACGAATAGTTTAAGGGGTGGCTGAATTCCCTGCTTGGGCTTTAGATAAAACTTTGCCTATTGAAGTAAAGTATGAGCCATCTGTTGAAACTTCTATTTCAAAATATTTATTATTGGTTTCGGTAAGCGTGGTCCAGCTTACTTCCAGGCTGTTGCTTTTTAATAAGGCTTTTATATTGCCAAAGGTTACCGGTAATGTCATGTCGTAACAGGAGCTCCCGGGAACCGCCTGTCCGTCCATACTTATGCTCCATCCTTTGTTGACAAGAGTATTACGGAAGGAAGCTGCGGTGTTGGCGTATATGGCATTTCTTTGGAAAGAGAAGTTTACATTGTTCGCCGTATTAGGATTGGTTGCCCATGCTTTTAAAGTGCGGCTGTAAATTTCGCAGCTTATGCCACTGTTGCTGAACATTGCCCCTGCATTCGACAAGGCATTCAGGTTCCATGCACTCAGGTCGCCGTTAAAAGAGCCGGTTTCTGCAAACATAGACTCCATATCGGTTACACCGCGCACGTCCCAAAGTCCGATATTAAATGGTGGTGTAAACGATCTGCAAAACCAGAACATTTGCTTCAGGCTTTTTACTCCTGACAAATTCGGAACATCTGTAGCTGTTAATTTAAGGTTAGGGCAGCCGGAGAAAGCGGTTTCCATACTTTGCCAGGGCACATTACCCCATTGAATTACTTCAGTAAGTTCCTGGCGTTTGCGTTATTGTATCCGCTATTCATAAAAAAGCGCCTTAGGTTGGCGGGCTCCATGCTCAATGTTACTGTATCGCCGGCTGATATAGGTATCGCTAATATTATGGGTATAAAGTCATTAACATTACTGAATCTATGCGTTCCGCCAGTGGGATTAGATGTAGTCGTCCAGTTGCAAATTACCTCGCCCTCGGTTAGCCCGTTAAAAGTTATAGTGCTGGAGGGGGTGGCAAACACCCACCGGGTAACAAAATTTTGAGCATCTGAAGTAAAGGACAATAAGATACACAGAACTAAAAAATAATGTTTCATCTTTAATGTATTAGTGATTAAAAAAATGTAGGTAAAAAATATTTGCTCACACTTAAATAAAGCCTGTTTCTGACCCGAATATAGACCGGGGATGAAGAGCTTCTGAAACTACTCGCCCAACAACCATAGCGGGAGATGAACAACTGTATTATCTGATGAATAGCATTATTGAATTAGTATTAATGGTACTTTTCAGGGATATATGAATGCCATTCCCTGATATTATTATAGGCCTATGGAATAAGTGACGCCCTGATGCTAAATGAGGTTAAAAACTAACATTGCTTGGTTGTTTATACGCATACTATTACCCAATTTTGCAGCATTATAGAAAAATGGAAGCAGTTATTCCCGGACGTATCAGTTTTGAGCAGATAGGATTCAATTACCCCATTGCTGCGTGTGTTTGCTTCGAAGAGAAAAGGTCGGGTAATGTCAGGTGTGTATGGGTGAAACCCGACATGGCAGTTGAAAATGAAATCCTAGTCTATATTCACGGCGGTGCTTTTATATATGGCTCTGTCAGGTCGCATGCTGCAATGGTAAGCCATATTGCAGTTGCAATAAAGCGGAATATATTAATGATAGACTATCGCCTGGCGCCGGAGTATCCCTACCCGGCAGCATTGAATGATTGTGTGGGCGCAATCACCCAATACTTTTTAAAAAATCCCGGTATACGTTTTGGTATTATGGGCGATAGTGCAGGAGGAAATTTAAGTATGGCAATACAGCTTGAACTGCGAGATAAGGGCGGCCCCATGCCGCAGTATAGTATGCTGATTTCACCCTGGGCAGATCTGCGATGTATCAACGATAGTTACCATACCAATAAATTTAATGATACGATCTTAAACCGCGAATTTCTTCAATGGGCTGCAACACTATATGCAGGCAGCAATGAGCTGTCGGAGCCGCTTTTATCACCTGTAAATGCACAGCTGGCTGGCTTACCTCCTGCAATGATCGTATATGGCACGGCAGAAATATTGGCTGATGATAGTATTTATTTACATAGGCAATTGGTTAAGGCGGGTGTTGATGCCGAATTAATTGCTTTTGAAAACGAACAGCATGTATGGCCCTTTACAGATATCAGCTCGGTGGCTTCCAGGCGGGCAATGGAGGCTTTCGCCGCATTTGTAAAAAGCACGCTACAATATAGTTGCTTCGTACACTGCGGCGCACGATGGTGCTGTATGGCACCAATAATTGTTGATCGGGCATGCCGTTATGGAGACCCGTGAACTTTTTCAAAATCATTTTCATCCAGCAAGCTTCCTTATACTTCCTTAAATTTGAGCATATGAATTACAGAGACTTTAAAGGACATAAGATATCAGAGATAGGTTTGGGAACCTGGCAGCTGGGAAGTGCCGATTGGGGCGTGGTAGATGAAGAGGCCGCTTTTTCCATCCTGAAAACATATACAGATGCCGGCGGGAATTTCATAGACACTGCAGATGTTTATGGAATGGGTGTTAGCGAAACTTTAATAGGCCGTTTTTTAAAACAACCGGCCAACAGGTTTTTGGCTACAAAATTGGGGCGCAGGCAGGACAGTCCCAACGGATGGCCCCAAAATTTTAGCTATGATTTCATGCGCAGGCATATTGAAAGCTCGCTGGAAAAGCTGGGCACGCCTTCTCTTTTCCTGGAGCAGCTGCATTGTATTCCTACAGAAGAAATGCGATCAGGAAAAGTGTTTGATCATTTAAGGAAATTCAAAGATGAGGGCTTGATACAATACTGGGGCGCGAGTGTGGAAACCGCTGAGGAAGCATTGATTTGCCTGGAGCAGGAAGGACTTGCTTCTCTCCAGATTATCTTTAATCTATTCCGTCAGCACCTGGCCGAAGAAGTGCTGGAACAAGCCGGCGGGAAAAATGTGGCAACCATTATACGAGTGCCTCTGGCCAGCGGCCTGCTAACCGGGAAGTTTAGTGAGCAAACAATATTTAGCGAGCAGGATCATAGAAACTATAATGCTGACGGGGCTGCCTTTAACGCGGGTGAAACCTTCTCGGGTATCGAGTTTGGTAAAGGACTCCATTTTGCCAAACAGATCGGGCAACTGTTGCCTGATGAGCGAATGGCGCAATGGGCTTTACGTTGGATCCTCGACCATCCTCAGGTTACTACAGTAATACCAGGCGCCTCGAAAGTATCTCAAGTAGTAAGTAACGTAAAAGCGGCAGAGCTGCCCCCATTACCCGGGCAAACGCATCAGCAGCTGAGGGCTTTGTATGACGGGCAGATCAAACAGTCAATAAGAGGACACTACTAATAAACCGGTAATGTGAAGGCTGCACCTGGTATAGCGTTTAGTATATTATTGCACACAGCTGCTTTTGCAAGGCAGCACAAAGATGGTATTGTACTTACCTGTAAAGCAGCCGATACTACACGGGTGATAAAACAATACTGGCCTGATAGCACATTGCTTTCGGTAAGTCATCAGGAAATGATCAATGGCTGCTGGAAAGAGCTGATATTCTGGCGTTGCGATAGCGGGGTACCTGCTGCTGTAGCGGGTAAGAGGGTATGCAGCGGCGGGCAATGCTACCTGTGACTTTACTCCTTATATTGAGCAATACTGTGTTTACAATAAGTGAATAGTACGGCAAAATGCAGTACAGGCTGCCTGTGAGGAGTGTGAGGTAAGACCCTGTGGTGTAGAAAAGCGTTGGAACAGGTTTGGCAAAATGGTATATGATCGTGCTTATAGTAAATGTAGTTTTAAACCCATGCAGGTGAAGAGCCACTAAAATTGTTTTACTCTTATCCTTACATCTTTATTCCTGTAGTGAAATACCAGGCTTGAAGTGGGTAGCATATTGCCGATAAGGATTTCCTGGTTATTATCGGTTATCTCGTACCGGTCGTTACGAATAAAAACAAGATAACGGCCCGCAGGCAGGTTGAGCTGGAAATCGCCCTCGAAGCTGGTTACGGTATTATAGGTTTTTCCGTTTGAGTGTTTTGTGCATAAATGGAGATACCCGAGGCGTCCTGTATGGTTATATCATATTCAGCTTTGATCTCTTTAAGCCTGCCCTTTTGGGTAAAGGTTTTAACAACAGGAACGGCAAAGGTTTTACTCTTATTAATGTAAATGCTATCTCCATGAAGCATATCAAGTTTTTGGTTGTTTCTCTGAGCAGTGATAGAATAGTTATTGGAGGGCACCTGGTTGAGCTTAATTCTTCCCCTTGAATCTGTTATAGCTACTGTTGTTTTATTCAGTTGTACAATTGTGCCGGGCAGTACAGGCTCTTTTCCATTTCTTTGCCCGTTTTGGTCCTGGTCTTCAAATACTTCCAGGATAATGTTATTTAGATCGCCCGTGCCGGAGAACCACCGGGTAAAAGCTTTTTAAGCCCGATACCGAACTGAAGATTATTGAACCCCTGACTGCTCCGGTCATTTTGATAGCTGGAGTAAGTAATGCTGCCTGTTACATACCAATCCTGCCCCATTTTACAGTTAAGCAAGGCAGATGCGAAATAAGTATTGCTTTTATAGGTACTGATATAATTATATCCAATATAAGAAGAGCCTGTTATTTTATTACCCCGGGAGTTAAATTATAGCCTGTAGTAACGGCATAATTTCTAAAGTTGTTATTGTTCTGGGCCATAGTAACATCATATACATTAGCCGGGTTAATACTAGCCATGCCGTCGATATAAAAGCCCCTGTTCTGTAATTCAGCAAAAAACGGGTCGATTGAAAGCTTTTAGCCCTATCGATAATTTTTCCAATGCCGTAATCAATCGTTAAGTTAAGAGCATGTTTATTATAGAGTTTGGCAATATTCAGCTTGGTTCGGTAAGCTTCATACTCCATTGTACCTGGCATAGAGTAAAGCTGGTAGTTGTAGTTCGGCGCCAGTGTAAAAGTATAACCGTTAATTGTTTTGCCCAGGCCCATTTCGAGCTGGTGAGTAATAAAGTGGTTATTTACCTGGTACAACAGGAAAGAGGACGAGTCATCTATGATAAATTGCGGTTTATTGATTGACCCGCTGTAAAGTAAGAAAACGCTGTTATTGTTAGCCAGCTGATACCTCATCAGTTCATAAAAGTTAAGCGCTCCCCTACGTAAGCCGGCATAATAAGAACTACTGTAATAGTTATTCGATAGTAAAGAAAACTGCCGGCGTGTCAGGCTATAGGAAAGGCCCAGTGCGCCCCGGGACGTTTTTTACCTTGGTGAATCCCTTCGCTGGTGCTGCCACCGGCTTCTATAGATAAAGAATGTATCGAATCGAATACCAGAGGAGCGGTTGCGGTTACCAAATGAGATTGAACTCCTGTAAAATTGTTACGGTTAAAAATATAAGAAGTATTTATGCTTTTGGTATCGCTGATGCGATGATCCATCCGCGTACCTATGCTGTAACCGGGATCAGCAAGATGTGTAGAAGAACTGTACAGTAAGAAATTATTATGAGTGCCCAATAGCTCAACCAGGGTTCGTGGCGTTATTTTGTATTGAAATAATGCTCCTCTGCCGGATATATTCATATCATAACCTTGCGCATTGATATTACCCAGGCGGGCCGCCGTTTTTGGTGTCTCAAAACGAAGCCATGTATCGTAAAGGTTCAAAAAGCGGTAATTAATAAAGTAATCGGCTGTGGTATTGAATTCCATTATTTTACCTGAACCCAGTTTCCGTTCAAAATTAGACCTCAGCTGGGTAAACTCATTACCTTGATTGGACCGGTTGAATTGGAGCTCAATGTAGTTTTTATAGGTATTGCTACCGGGCAGGTAGGCCATGTTTCTTTTTCAGACAATATGCGAACGGGTATAACTGTACTTGATATGATCTGGGTGCTGCCAGGCTCATAAGCAGTTACAGAGAGGCTGTAGTCTGGGTAATATACATTTTTTGCCCGGCTTATTAACCTTATCAGGATCAGTTTTCTTTCCTGGGCGCCAGCGAGAGCGGCTCTTGCTGCGTAGTAGTAGTCAGGTATTCATCTGGTAATAAACGGTACTTTAATACCGTGTTCCGGGTTTCGTAACCGGGATTCTCTATAAAAAGGCTGATCGTATTATCGTTCATGGCCGGGTTAAAGTAAGCTTCACCCGATGAAGTGCCTATTACCAGGTAATCGGCCCGTGGACGTACTAACCGGAAAGCCGCTTTACCAACCTTTTTGATCGCATGGTCGGTATAATAAATATTATATTCAATCTGGCGGGTGCCGGATTGCATTAGAGCCTGATCTGCTATCATTTTTATTTTAAGTAATTGCCGGCCGCCGGGGCTAAGCGATCCCGCAAACTCAGGAGTAAATAAAATGCCGGGGTATGATTCAGCCGGTTTTACACTGTCGATCATGATAGCACTGTTGCCGTTGTTGATCAGCAACAGGTCATTAGAGAATGTTTGTCCTGCTTCAATGGTAACGCTATCAGCTACAAAGGCCACAGCAATGCTATAAGGCGGTTGTCCCATTACAGCGGCTGCGTGCAATAGGAAAGAAAAGATAAATACTATGGGTCTCAAAAAAATCATAAATGCTGTTACAGGCTGGTAAAGCTGTAAATAACATTAAGGATATAAGGTGTTGCTCCGGTTTGTTTACCCAGGAACTGTAGGGTTTGGGACGCCGGAATGGTATACTTTAATGAAAGGGTTCTGTTAATGGTTGAACTGGCGTTGGTGATAATAGATTGTGGCGTGGTAGAGAGTACTCTTCCTGCCACGGCGCTTTCTCCTGTTCCGTTTTCGATCTGAATAATGGATGCGGGGATCGTTGAGGCGATGCTGTTCCTGGTAAAATTAGCCGTCCCGCTTTTTACATATACCTCGTAATTTTTGTTATTGGTGATGAGCAGGTGATTGGGCATGTTAATGCTTTTGGTGGTCTGGTAGTCTGCCAGGCTGCCGTAACTGAAATTCACATCAGGTGTTCCCTGCACCGCAATGCTGCTTAAAGGATCTGTGGTTATAGTAAATGCAATTGTTTTTATATCGGAAATAGTACTACCGGCGTTACGTGTTCTTAAGTCCACATTGAACGTGTAGGTACCAGCTTTGAAGAAATACTGCACAACGTTGGCCGAACTGATTTTAAGTATCAACGGAATAGTAGTAGTATTACCTGCAGGTACTGCCAGGCCCGCGGCATTAAGTGTTGCATATGAAGTGGAGAGGGGCGTAGTGGTTAACCCTGTACCCTGTGCCTGTACTATGTTTACGGGTATGGTAGTAGCCGCGCCGCCACCATGCGGCGTAAAAGTAATTGGTCCCTGTGCTTTGATATCTATGAAGGCTGGCTCGGTATGGCCCACACTAAAACTGGTAAGGTTAAAATCAAGATCGGCCGGGGCGGTAAAGGAGCTCACGCTGTTGTAGCTTCTTGTAAAAGTTGTAGCAGCGTTAACCCATTTGTTGATATAAGGTATGCTTAATGATAACGTTACAGGGGAGGGGGTAATATACCTGTAACCAACTAAAAGCTGTATTATACTTGATGTAGGCTGGTTGTAGATGATATTAACACCCGTATAAGTGCCCGCAACAAGCGGGTAATCTTTAAAGTGGTTCTGGAAATACTATACTTGCCTATAATAGCTCCGGTAGGTGCATTGGAACCCGCATCGGTAGGTGAAAAAATGGTCAGGAAACTGCCGGAGAGATTGACCGGGCCGGCGGGGTGCCCACGAAGTTGGGAGTACCCGGCGCAATGCCGCCAATACTTACCAATTCAAAGGAAATATTGTTTGCAGGAAGCTGCTGGCGCCATTGGTAAGCGACGTACTGCCACTGTTTCTTATCTGCACGGGAATATTTTGCCATGCAGTAGATACGATACCTGTCAGTGGTATCGACACCTGGCCTGTATTGAAATTAGCAATATAATTCTGAGTGCCAATCACATTGCCTTCATCAAGGCTCAGCGCTACCTGACCGTTGGCAGCATTTTGAGCAAGCACCCAAAAAATCAGGGCTGTAATGGCCCGATTCGGATAAAACATCATGCTAAAAAAACATGTTTTTCTCCCACTTTTACATTGGAAGCATCACCTATGCGCAAAATCGAAACGCCTTTAAAGGCGCCCTTTAAATTACCGGGTACATCAAAATAAATGATCTGGCTGGCTCCGGGCATCATTGATATGGCTACAGGAGAAAGTTTACTTTCCTGTCCGGTTGTTTGATGAATAAACTCAAATTCAACCACGGCATCGCTTATTATATTCCCCGTATTTTTTACTTTAACTGCAATTTTCTTACCGGGACGATTACTTACCGACGCGGTATCTATTGCCACAAAATCAAGATCCTCTGTTTTATTTGCCGCCGGGGTAAAATAAACATGCAACGCAAATTCGAAGAGTACCTTGATGCCCACGTTGTTTTGCTTCAGGTAACGGTCTTCCTGTTTGGCAATCTGCGTAAGCATCAACATGGAGTTGCTGATAGAATCGCTCTTCAGATGTCGGGGCACCTGCATGGTTGCAATCAGTTCCTGCGAACTTCCGGGAGGTACGCTGATAACATTTGCAGATGTTTTGATCCAGCCGGCGTTACTGCTGCTGGTACTGTTGGCAGGAGATAAACCTTTTGTCCTATAGAGTCCCGGTACCAGTCGTTTAGCGACACGTTGAAAGCAACCGTTTCTTTGCCGGCATTCGTAATTACTATAGATTGCTTTTGTACAGAACCCGGTTCACCCGAAAAAACAACCGGGTGGGCGATACTGTTATTCCCTGGCCGTGGATGGCTGAATGCCAGCCAAGCATCAGCAGCATTAGTACTGTTGATGAGTATAAATGTTTAGGCATATCAGAGGGCTTAATTTTGCCTTGCGTGAAAATAAGGGCTGATAATATTAGGGTTGAGAGAACGTATAAACAACTACCTGCTGATAAGTTCCCGACGGCTTTCCAAGAATGCTGGCCTGGGCTTTAGCGGCTGGTATCTGGTAGTTTACATCAATTGTTTTAATACCAGGGTCAACACCACTTAAAATAACCTGTTCCGCATTACTCAGCGTTACCGTTGTGGCGGTACCGCTTCCCGGTGCGGTGGGTACAATGTCTACAACATTTACCGGGATCACATTAGCAGGTGTAGTGCTGTGCACAAAATTGGCTCCCATTGCTTTCACCGTTACCTGAAAAGTTTTGGTGGCAGTAACTTTAAGGTGGCCCGGTTGGTTAACTGCTTTAAGGGCCGTATAAGAGGCAGCATCCGGATAAGCAAATAAAACTTCAGCGCCTGCGCCGGGTGTTTCGCCTGCTGTTGTACCAGCGCCATTTTCCGTGGTGATAAAATCGGAAAGAACAATCTTAACATTGGTAGAGGAGGTGGCCTGTGAATAGGCAGTACCTGAAATAAATACACCGGATAGGGCCAGTGCGGATAAAAGGATACACTTTTTCATTGTGTTGCTTTTGGGGTTAAACTAATTATTGAGGACTTATTGTATAAATAACGGTGTTGGAAAAAACGCCAGAGCCGGCTTTTACCAGGTGTTCTTTGGCCTGCTCGGCCGGTATGCTGTAGCGGATATCAATAGCGCTCTTAAACAGCGGTTTCCGTCGGAGATAAGCGGTTGGTTCAGGGTGCTTAAACGAAGTACTTTTTCTATGGTGGTTCCTTTTAGTGTGAGGTCGGTATTAACAATTTCAAGCATTAACACCGTGGAAGGAAAGCTTTTTCTGCTCTGGTGGTTATAAAACACGGGAAGGCCGCCCGTGCAAAAAGATTATAATCTACTGTAGACGTAACCATCAGGTTAGATTTAATTTCTTTCTTGATACCTGTTTCTGCATCGCTTTCGTCATTTAACTCCAGGGTAATGATCTGTCCTTGTGTAGCCAGGTTGCTTACCTGGAAAAAATCGCGTATCAGTACCTGCATATCAGCCTTAGCCTCTACATGCTGTGAAGCCGCTGAGAAAAAAAAAGTAACAGACACACTGCTACATGTACAAATTTCACCATCAGCATTAAAACTTAAAAAGCTATAATTCTAATTTGATATTGAACAACTGAGCTAATAAAAACTGTTACAAACCGGTGTTTCAAAAAAGGGACAGGTGAATTCAAGGCTGTGTATTTTGAGGGCTTAAATGGCTTGTTAATACAAAGTTAATCTACTAATAGATTAAAAGGACATATATCCAAAGATTTTTTTAATAAGATATAAGTGCAATATGACGATGCAAACCCTTTTTCTTGGGGTAAATAGTTTGAAATAAATCAAATAGTGGTGACTAGCCCGGTAATTTTAAACGCCACTTTCAGCATTTTTATTGATTTGAAACAACAGAATAGGAGGTTAGCTGTTAGGAAGAATAAAAAAAAAGCCGGCACCATTGATGCCGGCTTTTTTTTAGTATTTTTTACACTTTAATGTGCCAGAGCAGGAGAACTTAATTGTTTCAGGTAGGATACATGAGAAATAACTGCATCCTTTACCTTTTTGTATTCTATATATTGTACATTAAACTCCTTGCAGGTGGCGGTAATAATTTTATTAATTCTTGGATAATGTATATGGGAGATCTTAGGGAACAGGTGGTGTTCTACCTGGAAGTTCAGGCCACCCATAAACCAGCAGGCTAACCTGTTTTTAGTAGCAAAATTGGCCGTGGTTTTTAACTGATGAATCGCCCATTCATCGTCAATTTTATTAGTTTCCGCATTAGGCACGGGGAAATGCGTGTGCTCTACCGTATGAGCCAGCTGAAATACAATGCTTAGTACAAAACCGGCAAATAAACCATAACTGACAAAACCGATAGCCCAGGCGCTCCAACCTACCATAATTACCGGTATTACCACGAAAATTACAATGTGCAATAACTTAAAGCCCCAAAAATAAGGTGATCTTTAGACGTCATCTTTTTCAAAGGAATGTCGCCCACCTTTTTAGTAAAATACTTTTTATAATCGGAAAAAAATATCCAGAACAGGTAAAGTAGCGAATACGCAAACCAGAAGTAGAGATGCTGGTATTTGTGAAATTTGTAATGCTTCTGGGTTTCACATAACCTGAGGAAGGGCTTGGCATCCAGGTCATCGTCGATACCATCAATATTTGTATAAGCATGATGAATTACATTATGCTTCATTTTCCACATAAAGGTATTTGCTCCCAGAAAATTAAGCGAAGATGCTGCAAGGGTATTCACCCAGGGCTTGCTGCTAAAGCTGCCATGAGCGCCATCGTGCATGATATTAAAGCCAATGGCGGAAGTAAACAGGCTTAGCAGCAAACATTCGGCAATAGCCCAGCCTGCGGGGAGTAAAAAACACCACATGTACATACAAAGCCAGAAAACCCGTTACAAGGAATAAAGCTTTGGAATAAAGCCTGAAATTACCGGTACTAGGCTTTCCCTGCTGTTTAAAATAGTCATTGATACGCGTTTTTAAACCGTATGAAAAGAGGGAGGAGGTGGCGTAGCAAACTTGGGTACTGACATCAATAATAATTTCTTTGTTGTTTAAGGTTGCAAAGGTAACTATTTTTATGCCGCCGATAAGGTAAAAAAATGCAAAACTGACAACAATCAGGTTTCTTGTAAAATAAGACCATCCAGGTTGCTCAGCCCTATATGTTTTTGAGTAATATAGGCTTCGGCATACTTTACCCCGATGCGTTTGCCCATCATTCGCATACGTGCTAAAAGGCTTTCTTTAAAATCGGGAGTAGATATATAGGTTTGAGGACCGTCTGCTTCGCTTTCGCTGGTGTGAAATTGCGTGATATATGCGTCTATAGACTTCATTTTGGTTTCCACCACGTCGCTTACATCAATCAAAAGATCCGGCTCGTGGTACCAGTCCTGCATGTATTGGAGGAAATAGCGTGGTCTCCATTTTTCCTGTGCATTGCCCTCATCATCAGTAGTTTCTATTTTCGCGAGCCCTGAAAGAAAGCAGGCGTCATTGATCAGGTTACCCGCTCTGCCGTGGTCGGGGTGGCGATCAGTCAATACATTGCCCAAAATGATATCAGGGCGGTATTTTCTGATGGTTTTGATTAATTGCAACTGGTGTTCTTCGTCGTTTTTGAAAAAACCATCACGCATCTTCAGGTTTTCCCGCACCGAAACACCCAGGATCCTGGCTGCCTCAGCCGCTTCTTTATAACGTGTTTCTATGGTACCGCGGGTACCCAGTTCTCCCTGCGTCAGGTCAATGATCCCCGCTTTTTTACCACGTTGTATTTCTTTGAGTAATGTACCCGAACAGCCTAGTTCAACATCATCCGGGTGAACGCCAATAGCCAGAATATCTAATTTCATGATTTACAAAACAGTTGTTGTATACAAAAAGTTTGATGGGAGCCCAAAATCCTTTAAATGCCGATCTCTACCTGTACCATAGCATTTAAACGATTTTCAAATGCATCATCCAGTTCTTCCGATTCTCCCTGGCGGTCGTCCCAACCGACATATCCCTGTATCTTAAATTTATGCTTATTGAAATAATGAGAATAGCCTATTGCTTTCGTGATTAATTTATACTGGTAGTTTTGGAGGCTTTTATGCGGATTTACAGTAGTATAGCGTAAGGTGATCTCGTCTTTTTTTGTAAACAGCTTACTGCCCTGAACGTTAACTGCGATGCCTGCAGGCATTTTCAGGAAAATAAGTTGGTCATCCGGCCGCGCGCTGAAGTCTTTTACCGAAAAGTCATCCACTTTGCGGTCGTAATATTCGCCCAGGAAAGCCCAGCCCTGGTATTTCAAAACGGCATCGGCCATAATGGTACGGATATTGGCCAGCAATTCTTCATCTTCATTATAGGCGCTGAACATGGGTTTGCCCAGTTGCCCGCCCGTACGATTAGCTTTGAAATTTTTAGTATAAGTAAAGCCCACCGATACTTTTGGAGTTTCTTCAAAGTCCAGGTCGCCTTCAAAATAATCGCCCTTGTTTTTAAAATGTCCGAAAGGCATATATTCCACGCGGCCTGTATAAGCCAGTCCGTGAACGGTTGCCAGTTGCCCGCGGCCATCTCCCGACGAAACCGCTGTTCTTAATTGAATAACATGTTTTTTTATTTCAAAATCTTTGTCAATAAACAAACCGAAGTCGCGGTCAACGGTGAAACGGTTGTTAGCAATAGAGCGGTCCGGCATCTGTAATTCGCCCGAAGAATTAACCCTTTCCCTGTTTCCGGGCAGCTTGGTTTGTCCGAAACCAAAAGACCATGCTTTCCCTGGTTTATAATAAAATACCGCATCCCTAACAATTTGAGGCGCCCCGCTTTCCAGGTCCATATCCCGGTTGGCAAAGCCCAATTGTAATTTATACTCCAGCTTGGGAGAAATAAGGAAACCTTCAAAACGGAGGCGCATTCTCCTGATCTGGGCTTCAAAGCCTGCTTCATCTTCATCATCCAGCCTGCTCAAGTAACCTGCACGTAACTGTGCACGAAAACGAAAGGTCATCAGGAAATCATCCCCTTTCTGAATTGCAGCCCTTTTTCGTTAAAAGCAACCGTTGTCTTTTCTTTTCGGGAAGTATCGGCAACGATCTCCTGTGCATCTGCATAAAAACCAAGCAGCAGGCTGCCCATCCAAATTATTTTTTTATGAATTTTCATGGTTTGCAAAGAAACGAAAGATTAACGATTGATAAACCCGACCAATTTTGCAAAATGCATTTTGCATGTTTTTTATTATCTTTCACCTGGTTGCCTTTTCAAAGTATATACATATGAAAAAAATATTCATCTTCCTGTTGCTGATGCTCAGCGTTTTTCTTAATGCACAGTATATTAACCTTAACGCCTATAAAAATAACGGCGCCATCGTTACAGCCAGTCAGGAAAGCTTACTGTAAAATGGCCCAATGGGTCCTCTTTTTCAAGCCTGGTGCTTGATCTCCAGAACGGCCAGCCATTGTTTAGCAGTATAGCGGAAGAGGTTAACGGACACGCTGTTGAAATAGTAAAGGGACTAGACCCCGCCTTTGTTTTGCGGCAGGAAAGAGAACTTTAGGCCCCGAGAGTGGCGGCTGGGATGTGTTCTTTGATAAAGTGCCCAACAGGCCTTACACTACCGAGCTGGTCCGGCTCCGTAAAAGCAAGGCCAGTGTACATACCGTTGGGGCGTCAACGGTAGTAAAAATTTCTGAAGCAACTAGCCGGAACTTTTCAGGGCATGTAGAAATTACTTTTTACAATGGGAGTCCTTTATTTAATGTAGCGGCGGTGATGGCAACGGCCCAGGACTCTGTTGCTATTTTATATGATGCCGGCATGGTAAGCAAAAAAGCCTCTGGAAAAATGTAGCGTGGTCGGATGTAAAAAACACCCTGCTGAAAATGGAGCCTGCAATGAACACGCCTGCCACCGATGTGGAAGTGAAATATCGTACAGTAATTGGCGAAAATACAACCGGGAGCCTCGCTGTTTTTCCTGCCCCGCATCAATACTTTTACCCGCTGGATGAAGCGTTTAATTTAAAATTTACCTGGTACGGGACGAGCTACCTCAACCTCCTGCCCGATTTTGGAATAGGTATCAGGCAGGAGCCCGCAGGCGACAGGAGGTTTGTGCCCTGGTTTAACGCACCGCCGCAAACGCAGCAGCGATTGAATTTCTTTTGCCTGGCCAGCAGTAAAAATGCGAAAGGCACCTTAGAACAGGTAAAGCGGTTTACCAATAATGATGTGTTTCCGCAATTGCCGGGACATAAAGAATGGCCACCCATTTTCACAATGAGTTTATAATGGATGTGGTATTGAGTGGTAAACCTGTTCCTGAAAAACCGGAGTTTGTTGATGTGCTTAAAAATGCAGGATTAGATATTGTAAAGCTCGCTGAGTTTCACGGCCCGGGGCATCCCAAAGGGCCAGACTCAATAAGGTTGGTAGAGCTAAAAGCCCTGTTCGATCAAACCAAACGCCTGTCTGATAGCAGCTTTCTTTTATTACCCGGGGAAGAAGCTAATAATTTCTATGGTGGTCATTGGCTGGCATTTTTTCCCAAACCCGTTTACTGGGTTATGTCGAGGAAAGAACAGGCGCCTTTTCAAACAGAAGATCCAAAATACGGAATCGTATACCGCGTAGGGAATAAAGAAGAAATGTTGAAGCTGCTGGAAAAGAAAAAGGCCTGGCCTGGGTGGCGCATGCCCGTACCAAAGCTTCAACCGGTTATCCTGATATATACAAAGACGAGGCGTTCTTTAAATCGGACACTTATCTGGGCGCAGCCTGAAGTCAATTCCGGCAGACCTTTCGTGGCCTAAGCTGAGCGAAAGAGTACTGAAACTGGTAGATGATATGGCAAACTGGGGACATAAAAAGCATGCGATTGCCGAGTCGGATATTTTCACCATCACCCATCAAAATGAAATGTATGCGCATTTAAATGTAATTTATTTAAAATTGAACCAGCTGCCCGCATACGGGCAGGGCTGGCAGCCGGTTCTTGATGCCATGCGCAACGGGAAGTTTTTTGTTTCAACAGGCGAAGTACTTATCCCCAACTTTACCATCAATGGTAAACAATCGGGAGATGTGCTGAAATTGGGAGGCTCAAAAAAGTAAATATCGAAGCTGCCTTGCAATGGAATTTCCCGATGAATTTTGCGGAGATTGTTTCGGGTGACGGAAAACAGGTATACCGCGAGCGGATCAATCTTAACCATACAACCGCTTTTGGCAAACATCAATTTTCCTGGCCGGTAAATCTTTCCGGTAGAAAATGGGTGCGCATTGAAGCATGGGATATAGCCGCCAACGGGGCTTTTACGCCGATGATATGGCTGGAATAAGGCAAATTCAAGGTTTAATGTTTAAGGTTGGGAAAATAACATCGAACCTTAAACTTTAATGCAACTTCCCTTAATCTCCTGCAGTTTCAATAACGCTTCCACAGGCGTTAACCGATTAATATCAATATTGGAAAGTAATTGCCTGATCTCATCAAAAGTCTGGCTATGTGCATCAAAAATAGAAAGCTGGAACTTAGGATCGTTGAGGCGTTTTACTCTTTCAGAAAGATCGGTATTAACTGTTTTAGGATGGTCTGATGATCCAGCTTCTCCGCTACCATGCTGTCCTTCCTCTACATGCTGGCTTTCCAACTGTGTCAAAATTTCATTGGCCCGTTGAATCAGTGACGCAGGCATGCCCGCCATTTTTGCCACATGAATACCAAAGCTATGGGTGCTGCCACCGCGTGCCAGCTTTCGCAGGAAGATGATTTTATTACCAACCTCTTTATTGGTGATATGATAGTTTTTGATGCGGGGAAATTTTTCTTCCAGCTCATTCAATTCGTGATAGTGTGTGGCAAATAATGTTTTGGGCTGATGAGGCGATTGATGCAAATGTTCCACAATACTCCAGGCAATAGAGATGCCGTCATAAGTAGAAGTGCCGCGGCCGATTTCATCTAACAGTATTAAACTTCTGGGTGTAATATTATTGATGATAGCTGCCGTTTCATTCATCTCCACCATGAACGTACTTTCGCCACCGCTTAAATTATCAGACGCGCCTACACGGGTAAAGATCTTATCGGTTAAAGAGATCTTAGCTTCTGCCGCCGGAACGAAGCTACCGATATGCGCCATTAAGGTAATCAGCGCGGTTTGCCTCAATAAGGCTGATTTACCACTCATGTTGGGCCCGGTGAGAATAATGATCTGCTGATCGGTTTTATTGAGCTCCGTATCGTTATGTATATAACTTTCGCCTACCGGCAGGCGGCGTTCAATTACCGGGTGACGTGCTTCTTTCAGCAGCCAGTCGTCCCCTTCATGTAACTCTGGCTTCCGGTACTGGTAGTGGATGGCATTATGCGCAAAACAGCTCAGGCAATCAATAACAGCCAGTAAATTGCCATTGGTTTGAACGGGGTGCAGGTATTGAAATAATTCATTAAGTAGCTGGTCGTATAGCTGCTGCTCCAGAACCAGTATCTTTTCTTCGGCGCCTGTTATTTTCTCCTCATATTCTTTCAACTCCGGGGTGATATATCGTTCTGCATTGGCCAGGGTTTGTTTCCTGATCCAGTTTTCCGGCACCCTGTTTTTATGGCTGTTGGTTACTTCGAGGTAATAACCGAATACATTATTAAACCCTATCTTTAAAGAGGTAATGCCTGTTTTCTCTGCTTCAGCGGCCTGCATCTTTGCCAGGTAGGCTTTACCGCTTTGCGATATTTCACGCAGTTCATCCAGTTCTGCCAGGATACCATTATTAATAAACCCTCCTTTAACCGCTGTTGCCGGTGGATTTTCTATAATTTCACGGAAGATCTTTTGGGCTATTTCAGGGCAGGGGTCTAAAGCTTCGCCTATGCGCCGCAGGTAATCGTTGCTGTGCACAGTACAAAGTTCTTTAACCAGTTGCACCTGCTGTAATCCTTTGGCAAGTTGAAGCACTTCCCGTGGATTTATTTTTTTAGTAGGTATTTTGGCCACCAGCCGCTCAATATCTCCGCAAAGCTTAATTGCCTGTACCAGTTCATTGCGCAGATCTGTTTCTTTGATCAGGGTTTCTACCAGCGCCAGGCGCTCGTTTATTTTGTCAATATCGATCAGGGGAAATAAGAGCCAACGCTTTAACATACGGGCGCCCATGGGAGAAGCCGTATTATCCAATACTTTTAATAATGTATGATCCCCTTCGTTATTGCCATATATTAATTCCAGGTTGCGAATCGTAAAGCGATCCATCCATAGAAAATCATTGCGGTGTATGCTTTGTAAAGAAGTGATATGTTGAAGATTGGGATGCTCGGTATCCCGCAAATAGTGGATGATAGCTCCCGCAGCAGTTAATCCTTTTTTTGATCCTCGATACCAAACCCTTTTAAGGAATGGGTCTGGAAATGTTTTAAAAGTATATCCTGCGCATAGTGCTCATCAAAGATCCATTCGTCAAGCGTATACACGTACATCTTTCCGCCAAAGAATTCTTTGAACTTTTTCTGCTGATGACGTTGAAAAACAACTTCGGAAGGAGAAAAGCTTTGTAATAATTTATCAGCATATTCCCGGTCGCCTTCTGCTATTAAAAATTCCCCGGTAGAGAGGTCCAGGAAAGCCAGGCCAAACTGGTTGTCATCAACGAAATGTATGCCCGCCAAAAAGTTATTGCTCTTATATTCCAGCAGTTTGTCATTAATTGCGGTACCCGGTGTGATCATTTCGGTAACACCCCGCTTTACTATGCCCTTGGCTTGCTTGGGATCTTCCAGCTGATCGCATATGGCCACCCGGTAACCCGCTTTCACCAGTTTATGCAGGTACGTATCCAGCGCATGATGCGGAAATCCTGCCAGGTCTAAAGATGCGGCAGCGCCATTATTTCTTTTGGTTAAAGTGATTCCTAAAACCTGCGAGGCAATCACTGCATCCTGGCTAAAAGTTTCATAAAAATCGCCCACGCGAAATAGCAGCACCGCATCAGGATATTTTTGCTTAATAGCCTTATGCTGCTGCATCATCGGGGTTTCTTCAATATTCTTTTTCGCTTTAGACATGGCCGACAAAAATAGGGGAATTGAAAATCCCTGTCAATACCCGGCGCTGTTTGGTTGAAAGCTTGTGTAAAACTGGTTGGTTGCCCTGGGCTTAACCGCAACAACGCAGGACAAAGAAAAGGGGCATATAGTTCTCACAGTTGAGCTCGAGGATATTTAGGGTTATTTGAAAAATGTTAAGTGGCCAGCATGGATGTTTGCATATTGATTCCCTATTTTTGTATCATGTTCATCACAACTGAGTATATATCCCGCAATCAGTTAGCAGCCATTAAATGCAATGGCTTGTGGAATAATATTATCCGCCGCCCTTCTTAATTTCTTCTATTTTATCGCTCCGTTTTAATTCCTCGCTTGTATAAGAGCGGGGAGACCTGTTATCTGTGTAATCAATATTCCTAACGGAAGCCTGTACGGGTATTCCTATTTACTTTTTAAAAAAGATTAATAAAAAGCAAAGATAGGCAAAACGGTTAACCCCGTTATTATACAATGCTTTATAAAAGTGTAGTCTTTTTGAGAACTCTCTGTCCGATAGGTTTTGGGCTGGAAAATACAAAGTTAGGTTCCTAAATCGTTACCAATTCAGTCGGTAACTACCCAAATCTAACTGATTATATTTCAGTCTTTTGCACCCCTTTTACGTTTCCTTGTAACTCAATGTAATTTAATTTTAAACATTAAACATTGTGGTTATGGAACAGACAAAAAGGTCAACGTTTAAATTGCTTTTCTACCTGAAAAGAACGAACCAAAAAGAATGGTAATGCTCCGATTATGGCACGTATTACCATTGACGGAGTGCCTAAAACTTTCGGAACAAAGTTAGAAATTAACGCTGATAATTGGGATTTAAAATTCGGTAGAGTTTTAGGCAAAAGTGCAGAAGCATTAAAAGTAAACAAGAAATTAGACAACATTCGAGGTCGTATTGATACGATTTATGAAGATATGCTCAAACACGAGGGCTTTGCCACTTCGCAGAAAGTGAAGCTCTCCTTTTTGGGTGTTGGTGTAATGGACGATGCTATCCTAAAAGTTTTCAACGACCAAAACGAACAATTTAAAAAATTGGTCGAAAAGGAAGAACGTTCAGAGGGTACTTACAATAAGTACATCACAGTTTACAATCATCTTTCCAACTTCATAGAGTTACGGTATCATCGTGACGATATGGCTTTTCGTGAATTGAATAACGATTTTATCCGTGAGTTTGATTTTTACCTCCGCTATGATTTACAGTTAAGCCATAATACTATTTGGGTGTACACAATGCCTGTTTTGGCTTTGGCGGAGTTAGCGATTAAAAAGGGCTGATACGTGATTATCCTTTGAGGATTACGAAATCAGTATGGAGGAAACCGACCGAGGTTACATATTGAAAGAGGACGTTGAGAAACTAATGCTTAGTAAGCCTCCGCACAAACGGTATGAAGTTGTAAAAGACCTGTTTATTTTCAGTTGTTTTACAGGGCTTGCGTATGCAGATATTAAGAAATTAAAAAGGAGCAATATACAATCATTCTTTGACGGGCATCAATGGATTATCAGCCGTAGAAAGAAATCAGACGTTGCTTCCAATGTTCGTCTAATGGATATTCCAAAACGTATCATTGAAAAGTATATCGGCACTACCCGTAATGAGTTTATATTCCCTATCCCAACCAATGCGACTTGTAATAAGCACGTCGCTAAGTTGATTGAAAATGCAGAAATTATTACGGAGCAAAAAGTAACTTTCCACACGGCAAGGCATACTTTCGGAACAATGTTTTTGACCGAGGGCGTACCTCTCGAAAGTCTTAGCAAAATGATGGGGCATAAAAATATATCTACTACACAAATTTATGCGAAGATTACCAGCCAAAAAATCAGTAAGGATATGGATTTGGTAACTCCGAAATTTAAAGCAATGGAAGAAGCATTTTTAATGGCTATCTAATTAAATTCATAAACATTTTTTTGAACAGAGCTTAACGGCTCTGTTTTTTTTTGCCTCAATTTTTATACCCAAAGCACATTTACCACCCTTTCTAATCCCCGCAGTAAAAGAGCTTTCGGCTATATCTGAAACAGAAATTTGAAAAACGTCCCTCCGCTCATTCCACTTTTCGACATTTTTAAAATCCCTATCAGCGTGGCTTTGGAAGCCACCTAACTAAAAAAAAACATTTATCAATTAAGGGAAATAGAAGTGTTATTTCAATTCAAGACAGACCATCTTCTAATGCAATTTTCTCGGCTTCCACATTTTTTTATTCAAAGAAGCCTGTATGCACTATTGTCCCATTTCAAGAGCAAAGGTATTTCCGTGTTCTTAACGCCGCCAAAAGGTCAAGCAAGTTTGGAAAAAATCTCCACCCGTTGGGTAGTATTTGTTTTCCAAAACCTTGTGTCGCCTAAACACGAACCTTTAATGCTCGTGAAACGAAACATAGCATACTCCGGCTCTTTGGACGAATAAAAAAATGTCAGTTATGAAAATTATAAGCATTGAAAATGGTAATGAAACGAAACAGCACCTCCTCTCATTACCGAATAAATCAAAAAAATTAAATCAAATATCAATCACTAAAAATCAGAAAAAATGAACATCACAGGCAGACTGACAAGAAATGCGGAAGTAAGCACATTGTCGAACGAAAAACAGGTAGTAAACTTTTCCGTAGCGGTAAATGACGGCTACAAAAACAGACAGGGCGAATGGGTAGAGCAAACGGCTTACTTCGATTGTGCCTATTGGATTAGTGCAAACGTGGCAAGGCTACTGACAAAAGGCACTTTGGTAGAACTCACAGGACGTGTAAGCACAAGAGCGTGGACAGGCAAAGACGGAGAAGCGAGAGCAGGTTTGAATTTCCATACCTCACAAATCAAATTGCACGGCGGAGGAAACAGAGCCGAAACCGTACTGGCTACTGCACAATATGAAAACAACGGATTTACAGCAGAGGGAACAGAGGACGACCTACCATTCTAAAAATAAGTATTCAATCAATTTTTTAAACATCAAAATTTTATCAAAATGGCACACAATCTAAATTTCAACGAGAGAACAGGAAAGTACAGTTTCTTTACAGTACAGCAAAAAGCGTGGCACGGTTTGGGGCAACTCGTAGAGCAATATCCGACAAGCGAGGAAGCAATCAAACACGCAGGGTTAGATTACGAAGTTGTAAAATCCCCACTATTTACCAAAGGTTCGGGATTTATTGAAACTGCACAGGGTATTGAGTTAGGCAGTACCGAATTGGAAGTACCTAACTATTTCGCCAACATTCGCACCGATAATAATGCAGTATTGGGCGTAGTCGGGAAAGATTACCATATCGTACAAAACCGTGAAGCGTTCAATTTCTTTGATGCTATCGTAGGCGGTGGGGACGGTATTTTATACGAAACCGCAGGAGCATTGGGCAAGGGAGAGCGCATTTTTATCACAGCCAAATTGCCTGACTATATCCGTGTAGGTAATGGCGATGATGTTACAGAAAAATACATCTTCCTAACCACAGCCACGACGGAAGCGGAAGTATTACCGCAGCGTTTACGCCTATCCGTATCGTATGCCAAAATACCTTAAACGCAAGTTTGCGGAATATGACAAATGTAGTGCGTATCAAACATACTTCGGGAGCAAAACAACGTATCGAGAACGCCCACAAGATTATGGGATTAGCCAACACGTTGAGCGACCAATTACAGGGCATTTTCAACGATTGGGCAAAGGTCAGAGTATCAGACCGAGAAGTTAAAAAGTTGATACAGTTGGCACTTTGCCCAAATAAAGAAACCCTTGATTTACTCAAAAAAGGTGCGGAAGATGAAGTTTCCACCGTGTTCAAAAACACCGTAGATGACGCATTTGGCTACGCAATGATGAGCGACACACAGCAAATGGACACTACAAAGGAACACTGTTCGGAGCGTACAATGCGGTTACAGGCTACTTTCAGAATGTTCGTAATTACAAGGACAACGAAGCCAAATTACAGAGTATCGTAATGGGTGGAACGGCTCAACTGAAATCGCAAAAGGCATTTGAATACTGTACCGCCTTTGCTTTGGACGGTGCGGAAATCCTAAACCTTAATTAAATAACAACAGGCTACCGCCTTAATCGGTGGTAGCCTTTTAAAAACAAGCGATATGAAAGCGACAACAATAGAAGAAGCGAAAAAGTTGGCAAAGGCACAGAGCCTTGAACAGAAACACAAAGACGAAAGCATATTTATTATTTACTGCAATCGTACAGAGTATTTCTATATAGACACAGATGGTTTAGTACGCCTTTGGGAAAAGTCATTTGGCTACTATGTAAACGGAGTTTATACCAAAGAATAAACGCATAACATTTAAAAGCAGTTACAATGGAAACGAAAGCAATAGCAACAAAATTTATCAGCCACGAGATACCCGAATTGGAAACGCTGAAAACCGCAAAGGTTTACCAATTAAGGGAAAAACTGAACAAGGGCGAGAAGTTGAGCCGAGCCGATAAAAATTGGATTGCAAGAGAAGTAAACTACAATGGTTTTTTCCGCACAGCTATTCCGCTAATGGGTTATCGGTTTGGTTTTGAGGATATTCTAAAAACCTATATAGTGAAGCAGTACGGAAGTTGGCACGAATACAATGCACCCGACAAAACGAGCCTACGCAGTTTCATTTATGGCAGGATAGACGAGATAGCAGAAATAAGGAATTAACGAACACATTAAAATTTCAGAACAATGAACACAAATTTTTTCAATCAGATAGCACAGTTGGATTTTACAGGCAATTTACAACTGACAATAACCAAAGGCACGGAAAACAACCTAATTGTAACTGTATTGCTCAACAATGAGCAATGCAGAGATGGTGCAAAAATCTCATTCCCCTTTGACATTCAACGCCACACCGCAGGAGTTTGACGAGGATTTTTCGAGCAGATTAAAAACCTGTTCAGACTATTTCGGGCGTAATGGTAGATATGGAAGCCTTTATGAAGCAAATGGAAATAGTCAAACTACAATCCGAAGCGGAAAAGCAGAAAGCCGAGAAACTCAAAAGGAAAAAGAAGCCAAAGACAAGAAGTACAAAGACGGTATGGCAAAGGCGGACGAGTTGGAAAAAGAGGGCAAATTCCGTGAAGCGTGGATAAAAGTACCCGACATTACCGAGTTTCCCGAAAAAGCGGACGAGATACGCAAACGCAAATCTTCACTATCTGCAAAGTTCGCTACACCCGACCTATTCGTAACAATGGGAGCAACAGAAGAAGCACCGACACAAGCGGAAGAAGTTACAGCAGATTACCCCATTGAAGAAACAGACGAAGCAGAACAGTATTAACCCAAAAATCAAAAGTTATGTTATTAGCAACAGTATTACCGAGAGTTTTTATACTCAAAGATAAAGGACAGGACATCAGACTAACCGACCCCGAAGCACGGTGGAGCGTGGAAGCTGTAATGAATTATTACGCCAATATGTACCCGATACTGACTACCGCAAAGGTATCAGCACCGAAGATAAAAGACGATGCAGTTGAATATCGTTTTGAGAGCGTAATGGGTACGAAAGGATAATTTAAAACCGTAAAAACAATGAACTATGCAACGCAACAAAATAGCGGGAACAATCAGCATTCCCGAACAGCAACGGCAACGACAGTTGCACCAACAGTTAGGCGAGTTCGCCCAATGGATGCAAAGACCAAAAGACGCAGACCAAGTCCGGAAAGACAAACGGAAATCCGTACCGATAGCAATGCTACCAATGGTTTTTTAAAGTGTACGTTTCTGCCTAAACTGAAAACGGCACAATCCGTACAGGCTTGTCAGAAAACGGAAAGGGATTTTTATAATTCCCTTTCCAGACTTGCCGAGCATTACAGCATTGAGCCTATGCAGACCCGACAGGATTACGCCTTTCCCTACAATATTGTATTGGCTATGTGGGATATGAACACCCAACAGAAGCGGACAAATATAAATTGGGACGGTTTTAAATTGGTACAGGACAGCAGGAAAACCTATTTTGTAACTGACGAACGGTTTAAAACCAATACAACGCTTTTCTATATTCCCGTTGTACCGCTTTTCAGAATGTTGCAGGACAAACAGCGAAAGCAATCGGCAAAGCTACTTTTATCAGTATGCAGTTACTTATACCATTTTGCCCGAATACCATATTACAGGGACGAAAACACCTATCTGTATGAGTTGTATGAGATGTATAAGGATTGGGCAGAATACGGAGAAGCAGAAGAAAGCGAGTGCAACAAAAAGAGATTGAACAATCCGAAATGATTGGCGACAAAATAGAATTGGAAATATCTGACCGTACTAATTTAGAAGCATTTGAACAGCGTTTGAGCCAATTTAAAAGCCTTGATACATTCGACAAAGAATGTTGGCATATTGCGTGTAATGCCTTTGCCCTATACACGGAATACCCGAACGCAAGTATTTTCAGAAATGCACCAATGCCCGAACAAGACCCATACGATGACGACAGTATCGAATACGTTGGAATGGAAAGGTACATTTCATTCGTGGCAGATACCAAAGGTTGGTTATTTGATAGCCTTGTTGAAAGCATCAATTCAGACTTTAACGAGTTGGGAGCATTGGAAGAACCAAGTATTACCAAAGTCTTTGACGGCAAGAAAATAACAGCAGGAAACCTTGATTTTGAAAACCGTTTGTTTGACCTATTGGACGACCTCAAAATACTATTGCGAAACTATAAAACAACAGAAGAATGAACAATTTAACTGACATAACCGCAAATTTCGGAACGCTTTATTTTCCAAAATCGGCATTGGTTTTTTACCAAAACAAAGGCACGGACAAAGAAACCTATGTAGAGCATTTCGATATGGATAAGGACGGCAACCCAATCAACGCCCACCCCTTGACCGTAAGAGAAGCCAATATTTTGTCGAAGTGTTTACAGACCGATGAAGATAAGAACACGGCATTTTTAAAACCAAAGGGAATTTTGCCTACAAATATCCTGCATATCAATCCGAGCGACAACGGCACAGTGCTATGGCACACCAAAGCAAAGAAACAGCAACTTTATTTCGTGGACGATTTGGGCATACCCAACGGAACGGCACAAGTTCCTGCAATGCTTTGGTTAGCGAGTAAAAGCAGTCTTTCCGTATTTGCTTTGGCAAACAACAGGCGACCAACCGAAAAAACGCCTTTGCATTACGCCCCATTTTTCAACATCTACGAAAAGGGCAACGTATGTATGGGGACAGTCAGTATTGACATTAAAAATTCGGCTTCGGTTGAGGAATTTATACAGGCGTGGGAACACTATTTTTTCAATTCCTATTTCAGTCATTCATTATGCAGTAATTTGACAAAACGAAACATTGTAAGCCTTTGGAAAGACCTCGTTAATACAGATAAACCCTTTCCCACAGAAGCATTAAAAAGAATAATAAAACCCTTAAAAATCTATTCCGATGAACAGCGAAAAAACAAAAGTACATTTCACAGATAACTATCTGTTAAACCCAACTAACCCGATTACGGTAAACCTTATCGGAGCAGGTGGCACAGGCTCAAAAGTTCTGACAGCCTTGTTAGAGACAAATGAAAGTTTGACGGCTTTGGAACACGCAGGACTTTCCGTAAGGTTGTGGGACGATGATATTATCACGACCGCCAATTTAGGCAGACAGCGGTTTTTTGAAAGCGAAACAGGATTGTACAAATCCGTTGCTTTAATCAATCGTGTAAACCGTTGTATCGGTACAAATTGGAAAGCCGAAAGCCGAAAATTTGAAAGGGATAATTTCGGAATGATACCCGAAGAAGCACAGGCAACCATTACCATTACTTGCGTGGATAACGTACAGGCACGTTTTGGAGTTGCTGAAATTTTGAACGTATTGGGCAACCGTAAAATTACCGAGATACCCCAAAATATTGGTTGGACTTTGGGAACAACAGGAACACAGGTCAAGTCTTACTATCTACTATCGGAGAGATTAAACAACCCGATACGCAAAAATACGAAGCGGTGGCAAGTCTGCCATTTGTTACCGAAGAATTTGGAGAATTGCTGAAGCAATCCGAAGAACAGGACGACACGCCAAGTTGTTCACTTGCCGAAGCATTGCAAAAGCAGGATTTATTTATCAATAGTTCATTGGCTCAAATGGGTTGTTCCTTACTTTGGGATTTATTTCGCTACGGAATGACGGAATACAGGGATTTTTCCACAATCTGAAAGACTACCGTACCCAACCGATAAAAGTCGGTTAAAGTCCGAAAAATCGGGCAAAATGCAATTCCTCGCTTCGGTCGGAAACGCATTTTTGCGTTTAAATTGGTACAACCACTTTGCCAAAATGTATCTCTACACAACCCCATTGCCCTACATTTCATCAAACAGGTTGTGCTTGTTTGGACTTCTTTTCTTTCCGTTGCGACCAAAGAAAAGAAGCAAAAGAACGTCGCTTTATTAAGGACAGATATTTTATACTTTCTCGATAACTCTTTTAAAATCGTCTGCATCGCTACCAATAGGCAGATAGCTTTTTATTCCTATTTCCGTAAGAGCCTGTACCGTTTCATCTGTATCATCAATATCTCCGTAGCCAATTAATCTGATGCTTGGATATTTAGCCTTTAGTTCCCGAACTTGTGCCAGCACATTCTTATCCTCAAAGTTGAGGTCAATAATAATTGCTTTGGGGAGTTCGGTCAAAGCAGATAATTGAGTTAAACCGTCCTGAATGTTCTCCGAACGGAACAGTATCTCAATTCCTGAAGCAGTAAGGTCATTGCAGATAATGTCAATTAGAGGGCTTTTATCATTGATAAATGCAATACTGTTTTTGTGGGGTTTGTTTCCTGTGTCCATAACTGATAATTTTTCTTTTGTTAGTGGAACCTACCCAAAAAAGAGCGTAGGCAATCACACTTACCGATACTAAGGCACTGGTACGCCCTGAACCCCGAATAAGCGGACGCCCACGCCTATTGCGTGAGCGTTCTTACTTATTGCCTCGGGGTTACGAAAAATTACCAGTTTTTAGTACCGAGTTTTAAAGCAAAAACACTTTAAATAATGTCTATATTTTCAAATACAAATATACTAAAGTAGTTCCGATTGAAACATAATCGGAATGAAATTAATTACAATCAATGCGTTTTATTGGTTATATAATTTTGCTCCAATATAGTCAGAATATCACTTTCCTTGTAGATTATTTTACCGCCAACCTGAATAAACGGCAGGATATTGTCATCACGGTATTGCTGGAGAGTGCGTTTGCTGATATGTAACAGCCTGCATACATCTTCGCCCGATAAATAGATTTCGCCATTCATTACAGGACGGTAGTTTTTCAGTATATCCTCAATACGGTTTCGTAACCGTGTTATCATTTCCTGATAGGCTACGATTTCTTCGGTGTCATTCGTCAGTAAATCCATTGTCATTTGTATTGTACGGTTCGCCAGCTTCGAGCAAAGCCTGTACGTCCGAGAGTTTATAATATTCTTGCGGTTCAGTTTGGAATAAGGCAGTAAACCCTTGTCTTTATAGGTCTGCAAAGTCCGTTTGGTAATGTTCATCATCAAACAAACCTCCTGATTGTCGAGCCACTTTTCCCCTTTGAAAATCGGGTCATATTTACGGGTAGCGTTTTCGGTCAGTTCCAAAAGCTCTTTTATATCATTCGTCATTCCGTCCAATGCGGATTTTGCTATTGCGATAACTTCCATAGTTTGCATATTTTTTCTGTGGAAGTCGAAGATATTAAGGCTTGTTGCAGGGTTGCGGAAGATTGCACCCTTTGGCTTTGAAAGGCAGTGTTTGGCGTAATAAAAACAAATAGGATAACCTTTTGGGCTATCCTATTTGTTTAGTTGGGATTTACGAAATTCAAAACCCTGTTATATTCGGGTGGATAATAAGCCAGCTCCCATATATGCCCGTCAGGGTCTGAAAAATACCCTGCATATATACCGAGTGCTTCGTTTGTTGTCGCTTTGCTCGTTACCGTTCCGCCACACGCTGAAACATTTGCCAACGCAATATTTACATCTTCTTCGGACGGCAAAACACAACTGATAATCGTAGAAACATTGTCCTTTGAAACCTTAACGTTACGACCTGTTTTCAGGATGTAATAGGCTTCATATCTGTTTTTGTCTATCAGGTACAAATTAAGGTTCGGAAGCTCCACAATGATTAATCCGTCTTCGAGAAATATTTCGGGCGTTTCACTGAATAGGTTTTTGTAGAATGTTACCGATACCTCCGGAAACGCTACGGGTAAATAAACGATTGTACTTGTTATGTTCATACTATTTTTAATGTTCTCCAAATAAAGGTAAAAACTATCGTGTGCTTTGGGCTTCTATCGGTTGTTTTTCCTTATCCTTTTTCATTTGGGTGTACGTCCATATACAGACCACTCCGAGAATAATAAGACCATAGGCAAACAACTTGCCGATACGTTCTAAAAAACGCACAGATATAGCTTTAGTATATCCCGAAAACATTTCTACACCAGCAGCATTACGCCTGTAAAACCTCCTGCGGTTTATCCAATAGATAAGTACAACCGCAACAACGATAACAAAAATACCAAACACTAATTGAGCTGTAACCGTATCCATAGCTATATGATTTATAATACCGTAAATTTAAACAAAACCCCTAACATTGGAAGCTAAAAAAAAAAAACCGACCTGTTGAAAGTCGGTTTTTGCTTATCTAATTTGCTGTCGTTTTAATCACTACTGTTAAACTGAAAACTTATCTGTTTCTCATTGCCAAAGCTGTCGGAAATCCAAATTTCAAAGGATTGTGATACCGTAGAAGCCGAAGTATAATACAACCTGAATTGCTCCGATTGTAACGGGTACAAATCGTTTGGCAGATACGGAGGTTCATCGTAATACCTCAACGAGCCTTGTCCGTCAAATTGGAAGTAGCGGAGATAGTATTGCGTATTTTGGTAGTTACCGCTCCGCTTTATCGTTACTCTGATTTCTACCGTTTGCCCATTGGCGACCTCTTTAGGTACGGGCATCACATTGACCTCAAAAGGAAAATCGTTCTGTATTTCAAGCTCGTCATCTTTGCTACAAGATACCAGCGAAATAGAACCTGTCAGGATTGCCAGCATTAGATATATTGGCAACAATCCTATTCTGAATTTATTAAATATTGCTATCATCGTTTTACGTTTTAAAAATTAAACCTTATTCCCACACCTGCGGACGGTCTGAATTGTCGCAGGTCAGTTCCCATAACACTTTTGTACGCCCTTGCAGTACCAATACAAATCGGTCAGACAGGTACGTTTCAAAGGTCAGCCGACCACCAGCTCCGTAAATAAAATTATCCTCGCTTACTATCTTTGCACCGTCATACAACATCGTTTCGCCTCTGTTGATGCTCTCGTAACCGACCACGCCCGTTATTCCTGCATTCAGCGTAATGTTCTTACGGACATCGCCCAGCAGGAAGAAACTGTAACCGCCCTCAGCAGTATAAGTTTCCTGCGGTATGCGTTGGTCTTTATAGTCGTGATATTGGTGCGTGTACTCCAAAGCCCAAATCTGATAATTACCGTTTTTGCCGTTCACGGTCATTCCGAGATTGATATAATAATCGTTACCGATTTTATCATCGGACAAAATGCCCGTACTCACTTCCAATCCTTTTTGCTTTGGCAACATTCGTTGTGCCTGTGCAACCGTGATGGCCACAAAGAGTAGCATCACGGTATAGATATACTTTTTCATTGTTCTTGCTTTAAAAGGTTATTAAAATTTCAAGTGCATATCACTGATTACACGGGCATTGATTAAGTCCGAATTTTCCACCTGAAGCGTTTGGTGTCGTCCGCCGTTTTTCTCGAAAATCTCAATCAATAAAACCTTATCATCGGCAATCGTGAATTTGTCTAAGAGAAAACATTTTGCTCGGTAGATTTCCCGTTAATACCGTCCTCTAATGGCTTGTAGGTTCTTAGCGGTGTCAATGCCCGTTCCTGTACTACGGTACGCTTAGCGACCTTTTTATCCACGACTTTGAAATTGATAAAGTCTATATCAAACGGTACATTGCTTTTGTTCCTTAATTCCGTATGGAAATAATATTTACCATTATGGATATAGATGCCTTTCAGGATAAACTGAATGCCGAAGCTCTTAGCCCCGATATGCTTAACGATACGCTTGTCGTTTTGTAAATCGTTTCCAAAAGCAGACCAGCCAAAGACGGAGAATTGTTTCCGAGTTCCTCGAAAAGCACATCATTACCGTTGGCTTTATCTACTGCCTTTTGCATCGTCAGCAGGTCATAGCTCAACGCATCGGGATAGGAACTATAATACACATCAAAAGAGTAATAACGCCCGTCATTGGTAATGACCGAAAATTGGTTTCGGTTTCAAAACTCCTTACGGCAGCTTTTACACGCAATACATTTTCCGCATCTTCCGCCTTTCCTGCAATCAGGTATTCACTTCCCAAATCCACGTACCGAATGGCGGTCGGGAAAATCAAATGCGAAGTTTTATCGTAGGTTACTTCCATTTTGTAAGGCTCAATCTTGCCCAAAGCAAGCGGAGTTTTGATATTTACACTATCCTGTGCAAAGATTGTACGGCAAAGCCGATAGTCAGGGCAACCGCCCAAAAGGTTTTAAAAAGATTTTTCATTTGTCTAAATATTTGAGTTATACAATTATTGTTTTGATACAAGGAATACTTGGTGTCCTGCCTTTAGCGTGACTTTTGGTGTGCGTACTTTCTTGGCGAAATAGCCCGAAATTCCTTGTACCACGCCACGACTTAAATCGGCAGCGACTTGTTGTCCTGCATTTTGTGTCAGCATTACACTCGTTCCACCTGTCTGGCTCATATTGCCAGCCATTTCTGTAAGTGCATTCATTTCGGGGAATACGGAACGTACAAACCCTGCTGACCATCCAAATCGTAAATGGTTATATCTACGGGAATGATATTGCCCTCCAATTCGATAGAGGTTATTTTGAGTTGCAAACGCCCTCCCTGAAATTTCGCATTAGCTGTTACAATCGTTCCCTGTGGGATTGTACGGATTGGCGTTTTTGCAGGTTCTAACAGCCGTAACCTTACGCCTGTTTCGCCAACTACCGTTTGTGCATCGTGTACGCAGGCTCTAATACTGTTTTTAGGTTGTACAATTTGCTCTTTAGCACCAGCAGTATAAAATCCCCGATTTCGGGTTTCGCTCCAATCGGCTAAAAAGGCACTGTCCGTAGGTTCACGGTACAAGGCTGATACGGTGTTCTTCCTTGCCGGAGTGAACGCCACAAAATGCTCCTTTGATTTGTCCCCGTTGTTCCTGTTGCCGTACCGTTTGCAGGTGCATTTTCTGCGGAGCTTGCAGGCGTATTAGCAGGAAGATATTTCGCTGCCATTTGATACGATTTTTCCATTAATGCAAGCTGGTCATCTACGGTTGTTGGTTTCGGTACATTTTGCTCCGCTAATTGCTCTTTGAGTTCGTCCAACTGTCTGCGGAGTTCCATTGTTTCCGAATTGTCGTCCTGATAGAAAGACCCCAATGTACTTTGCATATTGCGGTAGCTGTTCAATGCAGGATTGCCCCCGTTTCTCCCTGAACTTCGACCGCCATTACCATAGCCGTAGCTTTCTTCCTCCTGGGCAAATTCGTCTATCGGTTCTTCCTTATCGTCCGTGTTCCAATAATCTGAAAGTGTTGCTAAAGCATTGCGTTTCTCTTGCTCCTTTTGTTCCAGCATTTCAAGCTCGTAAGCCTTGCCCTTATTGTCGGGCATTCCTGCTCCCGTAGCTTGCGGAACGGCATCGTTCAGACCAATGTTTTCGATTTCCTTTTTGTCTTCCGACGGTTTAAATATCAAATACATACAGCCCACGAAAACAATACCCATTAAGCCAAAAATCAATGGCTTTTTCAATTTCTCGGTATTGTTCTTTTTTTCTTCGGGCAGATTTGATGCTCCGTTTTGGTCGTCCCCTCAACGAGAAAACTGACCTTTTTTTCATTTTCTTTCATAAATCTGATTTTTTAAAATTGTTTTTAATGTGTCCTGCAATCTTGCAGGGCTTTCGTTCTGTTTCAGGACAGGGTTTTCGATATGGTCGATGTGCATATCGTTTTTGACTGGCTTGTATCGTACCACACTTTTGCAACAACCCCTACGGTCAGTAGCAGGTAGCCCACAAACAGGTATAGCGTGTATTGGTGCTGTTTGCGAACGGGCATTGTCCTCCAATTTTCGTCCAGCCTGTCAAAAAACCTGTCGATATTTTCCCTTAATTTTTTCATACTCTTATTATTTAGGGTTACTACATTTTAAACCCTCTTTTTCGGGGAGAAAACTGTTGTTTAGGTGTATCAAGGACTTTGGAAAGGGCTTCCTTTGCGGTCGGAACCGACCCCGTTGTAAGGTTGGTCAGTTCCGATTTTTTCATTGAATGCCCGTAACGGTCTTTCCTTTCAATTTCCAAACTCTGTACATCGAATTTGCCGTCTTCATACCGTACACGCATATAGCAATCAGTATAGGGTTTGTCATCTCCGTTCCATTCGAGATATGTTTTTAGCGAAATGCTATCAGCATACAGCGGTTTGTCCGTACCGTTCTTACAAGCCTCCAAAAACCTGTTGATACTTTCTTTGACTTTGCCCGGATAATCAGCTTCCGTATGGAAATATCCGTCATAACCTTTGTCAGTCAATGTTTTTGCGAATGTGTCTAAATCAAGTAGCTTATCCATATCCGTAAATTTTAGCGTTCAATGACTTCGATATCCCGATTTTCAACCACCGCAAACTTTTCGATATTAAATCCCTGTGGGTTATTATCCGACCTTACGGAGTTTACGAGATAGCAGGAGGTAATCAGGTTACGGCGTGTTACGTTACTCGACCGTATGATAAATTGCTTCGCATACGTCCGCACCGAATAGGGATAGTTGTCGAAGTTGCACACGACACTATCGACCTCAATGCGTTGCTGAACATTCCCCGATATGATACGGGAGTAATAACCTTTCTCCGATAAGTCTTTGTAATAGTCAAAGGCTGATTTGTCGGCAAGGTTGAATGCCCTTGCCATATTGCTCTCGATAGCATTCTTATCAGGTGCAAGCGTAAAAACAGTTCGTGAAATCTCCGAACGTGTTCCCTTGCTTCCACAGGTCTGTTAATGCTTGCATCTTGTGATAAGGCAAGCATCAAAGATTTGCCGTTGTCCAGCACATAGATTTTTTGGCGTTGCTCGTTGGCGAAGCTGTACGATTTCCACACGGCAAATCCTACCACGCCAATACAGAGAACGGCAAACACTATCGCATACAGACGTATCTGACGGAAGCTGTTTTCAATATTTCTAAGCGTTTTAAATTCCATTGTTAAATGATTATTCGTTTTACATTATTTTTTAAGCAATTGCCCTCCGATATTTCCGGCAGCAGAACCAGCTCCGGCACTTGCGACATTTCCGGCTTTCATAGCAGCTTGGTTTACATTTCGGGTAAAGTTTCCAGCACCACCAGCCTGAATTACCCAGCCTGTTACGGTCGGTACAGTGAAGTACCCCACGATGCCGATAATCATAAAGATGATGTACACGGTATTACCCGTATCGGGTATGTAGGTCGGGTCAGCCAACATCTGTATATCCTTTTCGATAATCAGGGATTGGATTTTAGCAAGCATTGAGCTGAACAGGTCGGCGACGGGCAACCACAGGTAAACGCTCACATACCTTGTGAGCCACTGCGTGAGCGTACTCTGAAAGCCGTCCCACACGGAAATAGCAAAGGCTATTGGTCCGAGTATGGACAGGACTATCAGGAAGAATGTTCGTATCGTATCGACGACCAATGCAGCAGCCTGAAACAGCACTTCGAGCAGGTTGCGAAACCAATTCTTAATGGCTTGTTCGGTTTGGTAGGCAAACCTGTCCATATACATACCTGACATAGTAATCAGGTCGCCCGGCGACCAGCCCAATTCTTCGAGCTTTGCGTCGAACTCCTCATTATCTACGAGATATGCCGTTTCAGGATTGCGGAGCATCGCTTCCCGTTCGAGCAGGTCTTTTTCTGTTGCAACTCGTTCAGGTCAAGCACCTGATTTTCGAGAATAGCGTGTGTACCCTGTACCACCGGACTTAGTACCGCATTGATTGTTCCCAACACGATTGTCGGAAAGAACATAATACAGATACCCAAAGCGAACGGACGGAGCAAAGGGTACATATCTATGGGTTCGGCTCTACTCAATGCCTGCCATACTTTTATGGCGACATAGAACAAAGCACCCAAGCCGGCTACGCCCTTTTTAGCCACTGCCGCCATATCGGCGGACAGTGGGAGCATCTCATCATACAATGAGCGTAGGACTTCGTGCAGATTTTGAAATTCCATAACTACCAATATTTTTGGTTAGGAGTTCCGTACAAGTCAAGCACTCGTTTGGTATTATTCTGTTTCTTTGCTCTCAGGATACTGACAGAGATATTCTTATTCGTGTAGTATCTGACAAGGCTGTGGTATTCTTTGACCTCCTTATACACACGGTCGATAATGTCCATTCGCTCCTTGTCATTTAGTGACAAGCCTGTGGAGGTTACAATCTGTTTCAGTTCCTTTAGCAACTCGGTACTTTCATTCAGCAAAGCCGAGTAACCATTTGAGATTGCGGTCAGTTCCTGTGCGGAGAAATTCGGGTCGTTCATCATTTTGCCGAAGTTTTGCACATACATTTCCGATACATCGCCCACCAGCAAAACAGTCTGTTGCACCTTACGGGCATCTTTCACAAGGTTGTTTACGGCTTTGAGCTTGTCGTAATATTCCTTACCTTGTTCGTACACTTTCTTGACCTCGTTAAAGTTCTTGACTACGTTACTCACGGTCGAAGAAGTCTGTACGATTTCGTTCGCCGAGTTGAGAATACCTGATGCTAAATTTGCAGGGTCAGTTACCACAAATTGAGCTTTCGCACTTGGGGCAACGGCAAGCATTAATGCCGTGATTGCCATTAAAAACATCTTTTTCATTGTCTTAAAATTTTTGATTGTTAATTACTATTGATTTGCATTGTCACGCCTTTGCATAGCGATATGCTTAATGGCGAGTTCTACGTTACCGTCCAATTCGGAAGCGAGTTGCATCACTTCCATTTTTTCGGTTTCCTCCGTCGTGTAAGCCAAATATTCTTCGAGGCTTACTTCCGTTGCGTACACTGCCGAGTGTGTTCCGCCCAATCCTATCCAAACTTCCTTGTACAAGCGACTGGCATCGTTGTTCATATTGATAGATAGTACCTGTCCTTTCTCTTTGTCCGTAAGTCCGAGCATCGCCTGTATGTCATCGAACTTGTTCATATATTTCCTTTGGTCTAAGAGAATTTTGCAATCGCTGTTGTTGATGATACTTTCCTTTACAATGGGCGACTGGATTATATCATCGACCTCCTGCGTGACGACTATGGCTTCTCCGAAAATTTGCGGACTGTCTTAAACAAATACTTGATGTATTCCGCCATTCCCTCTTTCGCAATCGCCTTCCACGCTTCCTCAATCAGTATCAGCTTGCGAATACCTTTCAGCCTCCGCATCTTGTTGATGAACACCTCCATAATGATGATGGTCACAATGGGAAACAGGATTTTGTGGTCTTTAATCGCATCAATTTCAAACACGATAAATCGCTTGGATAACAGGTCTAATTGCTTGTCGGAGTTCAACAAATAATCATACTCTCCGCCACGATAGTAAGGCTCTAAAACGTTCAGGAAATTGGCAATATCAAAGTCTTTTTCCCTGACTTGTTTTTCCTCTAAAACCTTGCGGTAATCGCCTTTTACATACTCGTAGAAACCATTAAATGACGGGTAGGTATCGTCTTGTTTGATACGTTCGATGTAACCCGAAACGGCATTGGAAAGTGCCACTTCTTCAGACCTTGTAGGCGGTTCATCGTCCCGTTTCCAAAGCGTGAGTATCAAAGTTTTGATACTTTCCCTTTTCTCAATATCAAACACACCGTCGTCGGTGTAGAAAGGATTAAAGGCAATCGGATTATCCTCGGTATAAGTGAAGTAAACACCGTCTTCGCCTTTGGTTTTTCCTTTAATCAGTTCACACAATCCCTGATAAGAGTTACCCGTATCTACCAGCAGAACGTGAGCACCTTGCTCGAAATACTGCCTTACCATATGATTGGTAAAAAAGATTTTCCCGAACCTGACGGACCAAGAATGAACTTGTTCCGGTTCGTGATAATTCCCCTTTTCATTGGTAAATCGGAAATATCCAAATGGATTGGCTTTCCGGTCAAACGGTCAGCCATTTTTATCCCGAACGGAGAGGGCGAATTGTGGTAGTTGGTTTCTTCCGTGAAGAAACATAGAGCAGGCTCAATAAACGTGTAAAAACTTTCTTCCGCAGGAAAGTCCCCATTACCAGCCATTCCAGCCCAATACAAGGTTGCCACGTCCGTAGTATTGTGGCGAGGCTTACATTCCATTAGTGCCAATGCACTACCGCAATCGTTTTTCAACTGTTTGAGTTCCGCAGGGTCTTCCGACCAAGCCATAATATTAAAGTGTGCTCTAACAGAAGAAAGACCGAACGAATGTGCTTCGTTCAGGTATTTTTCAATCCACTCTTTGTTAATTTGGTTGGCACGGCTGTACCTTGCCAAAGAGTGCATATTACGGGCAGACTTCTCAAACCGTTGTAGGTTGTCCTCGCTGTTATCCAAGAATATGTATTGATTGTAAATGTGGTTACAGCTCAACAACAATCCTACGGGAGCAGCAAAGGACAGACGGCAGTCGCTCCGGTCAGTGGATAGCTTTTCGTATCGGGTATCAGCCGAAACGGTTGCAGGCAAGTCGTCAGTATCGGACAGCGTGTGCAAGGACAATCTTTTGTTCCCTACACGGACTTCTTCAGCACCTAAGCCAATATCCTGCATTGGTGTTCCGGCTTCTCTCGAAAGCGTGAGGTATTGTTCCAGCAATCCCTGTTGCTCGTCCGTTCCGGTTATATCATCTTCTGTCAAACGTCGCAGGGTTATAAAACCGCTATCGTTCACGATACGCTCAAACTGTGCGACCGCTTCCATAAATCGGTGTATTGCTTCCTTATTGATTTCCTTTGGAATAAGCGTACCCTTGCAAAGCGATGAAAAGTTACTTTGCATACGCATTCTGTTTTTGGACGTCTTCGTCAGGAACAGATAGCAATAATGGTTCAGGAACGGTCGTTCGTTGAAATGGCGTTGATACGACTTTGATAAAAAACTTTGGTCTTCCTGTGCCAAATCGGGAGCATAGCTCTCTTTGATATACCAATCCTGTTTGTGGATTACCGTAAAATCGGGCAAGGTCTTGATTGCCTTATGCCAAGCCGAATGAATGGCTTCATACTCGGCAGAGGCTACGGTAAACAGTTCCGGCAACCGCACCTCAAAGCAGGCGGTAATGTCTGCATCTTTGATAAGATACAGTTGTTCTCTACTGCCAGCAAAGGAATTTATTCTCCAATGTGGCTGTCTTGGCTACATTTCTCATACGGCTTTAGGTTTAGGAGTGAATTTTAAATACCTGCGTACAGGCTTGCGGCAAATGATGAAGCGAGGGTGTCGTTTTCTTGCACCTACTTTCATCAATCCGTGTTCGCCGTATTTTTTGTTCAGCGAGAATGTTTGCCACACAATGAGCGAAGCACCGCCAGCTCCGAGGAACAGGCAGACGTAATTACTTACGCCAGCCATATACAGTATCATCACGAAGATGAGCGTACCCAACAGACCACCAGCGAAGATGAAAAGATACTGTGCCTTTAAGCCCCTGAACTCAACCGTCCTGCCAATGCCTTTGTTAATGTTGTAACTATTCATAAGGCAGAGGATTTACAGGAAGAATGAACGTAGGATTGTAGCCGCCACAATCAGGAAGATACAAGCACCAAACCAGCTTGCTGCCGTCTTACTCGTATCAGGGTCGCCCGAACTAAATTTGTTATACACTTTCACGCCCCGATTAACCCGACGACCGCCCCAATCGCATAAATCAATTGGGTAGCTGGGTCAAAGTAGGACGTTACCATTTGGGTAGCTTCGTTGATACCTGCCGACCCGTTTCCCTGTGCGAACGCACCAATTCCTGACAGCATCGCCACGGCTGCCAGCAAAACTTTTTTTCTGTTTTTCCATTTTTGAAAAAGATTAATTTGTTACTGTTATCCCGTACCTTACGGGCTTACGGCACAAATGTCTAATGGAAATGGAGGCGGTCTTTTAAAGTGGCAGTCAAAGGAAGTGTTTGGCGTTCAATGGCATAATGTTGGCTTAAATTATCTACTCATTAAAAGTATTTTTGTAAATTTGAACTTTTTAGACAAGTCGTAAAAAATCAAAATGGCATTTGGAAAACATATAAAAGAATTGAGAGAAAGTAAGGGGTTGTTCCTAAGAGAGGTTGGGGCAGCTTTAGAATTGGATAATGCTTTTATCAGTAAGGTAGAAAATGAGGAAAGATTATTACCAAGAAAGCATTTAGAAAATCTTGCTGAATTTCTGAACGTACCATTAGATGAATTATTGATTTTGTGGTTATCTGATAAAATAAAAAGTCTTATTGACGATAAAGAAATAGGAAAACAGGCTTTGAAAATAGTATTAAATCAATTGAAACATAGTTAAGGCAGTGCCTTGAAAACTTCTTATAAACACGAGTTTTAATAAACAAAATATGAGTGTATGAATTATATTTTACTCAACAATAACAGTTCTGTTGCTTATGATGATAGTGATGCTGCCGATGTCAAAGTGTATATCGACGGTAAACTTCACGATTTCAAAGAAAGCACTGAAAACAGGATAGATTATGCTATTGCAACAAAGAGGAACAAGTATTCTCAAACTTTAAATAATCAGTTTGAAAATTTATTACTCCTCACAGGGGCTGGCTCGTCCATTGGTTGGGGCAAGGATGAAAAATTAGGTAAGTCGATGGCTAATTTATGGGATGATGCGGAAGCCCTTTTGACTACTGATGTTTTTAACAAGTTGCTTGAAACGATTGGCTATGAAGAGAAATGGGAAGATGGTACAATCGTGAAAAATTTAGAAAAAGTTCTTTCTATGGCTACCCCTGCTATTCCTTATGTACCTAAAGGCGATATTGACATAGAAGATTGTGTAAACAAGATTAAAGATTTTATCAAAGATGCTTGTCAATTGAGTTTACCTGATAATTCACCTCATACGCTTTTACTAAATAAAATAACCAAACGAAAGGTTACGCTACCACGATTTAAATTGTTCACATTGAACTACGATATGATGTTTGAACAGGCGGCTTGTGAAAGCAATTTTGTGGTTATTGATGGCTTTTCATTTTCTCAACCAAGAATATTTAGCGGACGTAATTATGATTATGATATTGTTTCTCGAAATCAAAGCAGGGTAAAAGAGGAAGATAATTTCATTCAAAAGGTTTTTCACTTGTATAAGTTACACGGTTCTGTAAATTGGGAAAAAGAAGACAACAAAATTATACAGAAAGAAAACCCTGACAACCCATTGATGATTTACCCGCATCAGTCTAAATACGAAAGTTCTTATGAACAGCCGTATTTCGAGATGATGTCGAGGTTCCAATCTAATCTCCGAAAGGATAATGTTTTTCTCATAACGATAGGGTTCAGCTTCGGAGATAAACATATAGTTACTGCTATTATCGAAGCTCTTGAACAAAATCCAAGTTTCCAATTAATGATTATCAATCGTGGAATAGATGAAACTAATGAAAATCTGAAGCCATTTATTGATGCTTCAAAGAAATATTCCAATTTAAGTATTGTATCAGAAACCTTTGAAGATTTCGCCAAAAATTATCCTGACTTAAAATCTTATAATCAGGAAGATACAAGACAAATAGTAATTAACATTCCTAACTCCTAACTATGAGTAATAGTCCTTTTAATCACAGCCACTTTCTTGGGTACATAAATTTTGTATCCCCTGCTTTTGTCAAAGTGCATTTTCCTTCATCAGTTTTGATGAAAACATTTGTGCATCACGCAGAAGTGTTGCGGGGTGGTCTTGTTGGCAATTATATTGTTATTGAGGGAGAAGACAAGGGTTTTTAGGAAAAATGTTGGAAATATCGTTGCCCGAGAAAGAACGATTAGAATTAAGCGAAAGAACCTTTTCAACTAAGGCATTTCATCCGGTTGGCAGAATTGAGATTTTGCTATCATTTGACTTATTTAACCCCAATAAAATAGAAAAAGGCATAAACAGTTTACCACTTATTGGCTCTAAGGTATTCATTTGTTCTTCAGAATTTTTATCTACTCATTTCAAAACTTTCGGTATAAAACCAGAAAATATTGAGCATTCTCCGACATTTAGAATGGGTAATTTGATTTATGATAAAAATGTTCCCGTAGATATTTCATTGCAAGCAATCTTCAGTAGGCATTGTGCTGTGGTGGGTACAACGGGTGGTGGAAAAAGTTATACAATTAGTAAATTTATCGAGGGTGTTATTGAAACTGGCGCAAAGGCTATTATTTTAGACCCAACAGGAGAATATTCCACGTTTGATGCACATCCGAAAGTCGCACATTCCGTGCTTATTTCAGAAAGTTATTTTCCTTATCAAAATTTAACTATAAATGACTTGTTTGTCCTGTTCAGACCATCAGGACAAGTACAACAGCCTGTTTTGTTGGAAGCGATAAAATCTTTGAAAGTTGCTCACTGTTTAATGAGTAATATTCCCAATAATGGACATCTTAATGATGGAACAAATGACAATTTCACTTTTAGAGGGCAGCAAGTTGTGATAAACAATGGATTGATTGTAAAACAGGGAAATTTTACTGCCGCATATAATAATGCTTACTTTACTTACAAGGCGATAGTAGAAGATTTTTCAATAAATAATTTTGGTATAAACCTACTTCATAGACAAATTGGAAACGAATGTTTTCAAATATTTAATGACCGTTGGGCAACAAATAGGGATGAAAGAAATTATGGAAATGCAACCAGCCTAATAATGCGTGTCAATAATGTCATATCTGACAATGATTATGCAGGAATGTTTGGATTTAATGCACCAACAACCAACAACTTGATAACGAAGATTAATGAGTTTTTAGACAATCCTGATTTAAACGTATTGAGAATTGGGTTTGAAAACGTCCCATATAATTTTCAGGTACGAGAAATTTTAGCAAACTCATTGGGAAGATATTTATTAAACAAAGCAAGAACCAATGCCTTTAGAGAAAACCCTTTAATACTTTTTGTTGATGAAGCACATCAGTTCTTGAATAAAAAAGTTAAAGATGAATATTTTGAAAGTACAGAGTTAAATGCTTTTGACAATATAGCTAAGGAAAGCCGAAAATATGGATTATTCCTCTGTTTATCGACACAGATGCCAAGAGATATTCCTGTGGGAACATTAAGTCAGATGGGAACATTTTATTACTCATAGACTGATAAACTACCAAGATAAAGAAGCGATAGCAAGTGCTTGTTCAACAGCTAATAAAGAAACACTTTCATTTCTGCCGTCTTTGGGGTCTGGAGAAGCCATTGTAATGGGTGTTGATTTTCCAATGCCTATATCTGTCAAAGTGGATTTGCCTACAATTACACCAAAGTTTGACACTCCAAAATTCGTAAAGGCAACCGGAGGTTAAAAGATATTCCCTTGTTTTCTAAAAGACAAAGGGAAGTCTATATAAACTCCCCAATGTCAAAATCACTTAAATCACTTTTCCGCAAATTGGAAGAATTGTCTTTGGTATCAGTTGTAAGAGTGCTATCCAAAAGCTCGGCAATCTTTAGGAAGCTCCCTCCATTGAACTTTCCAGCAGAGCAAATAATTCGGTTCCTTGTAATCTTTGAACTATATCAATCGCTGTTTCCTTTTGGGCTGGCTCTAATTTTTCTTTCTGAAGCAAGACCCCACGTTGTTTAGTTCCTGAAAGGTAACCCCTTGGGCAAAACCGTCATCGCCTACGGAAGCTCTATACCTGTTCAATTCTACCTCCTCCGTCAAATCAGGTACATTTCTGAATACTTCGTCCAATTCTTCCTGCGGAATTTGAATATTGACTTCTTCGTATTTGTCATATTCGATGACCAAATTAGCAGGGTTAATCTCCGGTTCTGCAATTTGGCTCTCATTGGCAGTGTTTGGCACTGATTGGCTTCTTACGGGCTTAGGTTGTCCCATAATATCGGGTAGTTTCGGATTGACTTTTTCCTGCGTAGGTTTCTGTTTCAATTTCCTTTTAATGATAATCTTGTCCTGTACAAGCAGGACAATAATTACCAACAGACATATTACGATTATCGTTTCCATAGCTAAAAAAGAGGTTTGAATTTTTTGTTATACTCCTTGATAATTTCTTCGGAAAACAATTCAAAATGATGTTCCAATATATTATCCAAAATGGCGTACAATGGGATTTCGCTCTTACCGATTACCTTTACAATGTGTGTTAGCTTTTCGTGGTATTCGGGACTTACATAAATAGCTTTATCGCCTCTACCTTTCATTTTACTTCTTTTTAGAAATTTAGCACTATAAGTTTTGCCTGTCTTCTTTGCTCCGGCTGTTTTTTTATTCGTTTCCATATCTCTACTAATTAAATGGGTTTATATTTTTCGTTATAACTTTTGGTAATCTGTTCGGCAAATTCCTGAAAATGGTAATCCAGCAAATTGTCTAAATAAGCATAAATGGTTATTTTGTCTTCGCCAATTACCTGTATTATGCGTGTCAGCTTTTCGTGAAATTCAGGACGGATATAAACCGTTTTCCCGTCACGGGCATTGGTTTCCGATTTCCTGAAAAAGATACTTTCGTAATCGGCATCGGAACTTCGTTTGCTTCGGCTTCTTTCCTGATAACGGGTTTCTCCCGTGGCAGTTCCTTTGGCTTTTCGGCTTCCGTTTCGGGTGCTTCGCTCGCTCGGAGGTTCTTGCAATGGCTGTAAACCCTCTTTCTTTACGCCATCAACCATAAGGTTCATCATAAATTCCTCGTTAATGTCGGGAGTAACCTTTTTCTTGTTTTCTTTTTCCATAGTGCCTATAATTGAATGATTTTTAAAAATTCGCTCATAAACTCGTCCAATTGACAGGTTTTCATCAGTCGTTCATCGGGAGGCATCAGCGTTGAGCGGAAAACGGCTTTGCTGTTTACTTCACTTTCTTTGCGAAAGCGTGTGCTGTTCTTGACTTGGCTCTGCATCAGGCTTAAACCTAATTGGTCTATAAGTTTGTTATAGACCTCATACAATGGGGTGCTTTCCCTGCCGTCCACTTGGTTCCAAAACAGGTTAATGGTTTCTATCGAGGTTTCGCCCTTTTTCATAATCACGTCCTTTAATAGCTGTGTGAAAACGAGGGTACTCTCCATTACAACACGGTCTGCCGTGATAGGCGTAAAAATGTGGTGCATTCCTGCCAACGCTTTCAGAATACCCGGCGTATTTACAGTTCCCGGCAGGTCGAAGAACACGGCATCAACAGGAACGGCTGAAGCGTTTACAAATTCGTGTGCCGCTTCCAACACGCTATCCGCTTTGTGCTGTATAATCGGATAGGCTTTTTTGTTGATTGTGGTAAATTGTTTGTAAGCCAGCTTTTTCAAAGCCTCGTTTTCCATTACCATAGATAAATCACGTTCTTTCATTTTCATCAGGCTGTGCTGTGGAAAATCCGCATCAAATACGGCTACGTTGTAGCCCAACCGATAATGCAGGATACTCGCTGCAAGAGTTGTAAATGTACTCTTACCGACACCGCCTTTTTGAGAAGAAAAGGCGATAAATACTGTTTTGTGTTTTGCATTCATATTTCAACTGTTTTAATTATTTACATACTTAATTACCTATGTGCGTAGGTGCTTATATCCGTAGTCAGATACCTATGTGGCTCTGCAAATAGATAGGTAGCTCTGTACCGATATACTTGGGTAGCTACGCACCTATGCAACAAGCTATCTATGTACCTGAATACATACCTATATCGGTATGCGGGTAAGTAGGTTTGTACGGGCAGACCTACTTACTTATGTACCTGCATTTGTCCGTACAGGACTGCATAGGCAGGTATCTGAATAGGTACTTTTCTATGTACCTGTTTACTCATTTACCTATCTCGGTATTGAGGTACTTATGTTGTTACCTGCATAGCTATCTACGCACTTATATCCTTTTGTTGGTACAAAGGAAAAGAGATAAACAAGCAGTTTTATTTATGTGGCAGTGTTTGGCGTTCATTGGCAGTGTTTGGCACTCTGTTACAGTACAATCCTTTCAGAAAGAGGGCTTTACTTTGTAAAAAGAATTTTATTAACGGATTTATGCAAAATCGAATAGACAAATTGGACTTTTACAGCGACGGCTTCGAGCCGTTTTTCCCTGTTAAAATCAATCCGACCGTAGGGAGGATTTTTGTGTTCAACAGAACACGGCAAGTTGTGTTTTGAGCATCTCGAAAACTTTTCGGATGCTCAAAACCACTTGCCCTTGCAGGGAGCAGAAAACGTCCTCCGAAGTCGGCGTTTTTGTGTGAATTAAAATGGCTTAGTGATGAATGAGAACAGCAAAAACAGTTAAAAAGACGGGGCGACCGCTTAAAAACGACCCTGCGAAAATCCGCTACACGATTTCTTTTAACGAGGAGGAACACGCCCGTTTTCTTGCCCTCTTTGATAAATCGGGTATGCAGATAAAGGCACATTTTATAACGTCTTGCATCTTCAATAAGACGATAAAATCGGTACATATTGACAAAGGAACAGTTGATTTCTATATGCGACTGACTTCGTTTCACAGTCAATTCCGCTCTATCGGGGTAAACTATAATCAGATTGTAAAGCTATTGTACAAGAGTTTTTCCGAGAAAAAGGCATCGGCATACCTGTACAAGTTGGAAAAACAGACGGCAGAAATGGTCGAATTGTTCAAAAAAGTTGTGGAGATAACCGAGGAATTTAACCAAAAACACCTCAAAAAACAGCCTGAAAAATGATAGCGAAAATCGGAAGAAGTGCAAATTTATACGGAGCATTGGCGTACAATAATCTCAAAGTTGAAAAGGAAAACGGACAAATTCTGTTTACCAATAAGATTATTGAAACGTCAGACGGGCAATATTCCGTTGCACAATTAGCCCAATCTTTTGCCCCTTATCTGTTGGCAAACCAAAATACGGAGAAACATACCTTGCATATTTCACTCAATCCCGACCCAAAAGATAAGGTCAGCGATGATACTTACAGGGAAATGGCACAGCAGTATATGAAAGAATTAGGCTATGGCGACCAGCCTTTTGTCGTATTCAAACACACCGATATTGACCGCTCTCACATTCATATCGTATCGGTTTGCGTGGACGAAAACGGCAAAAAAATCCCTGATAAGTTTGAGAAAGTACGGTCGATGAATATTTGCCGAGAACTCGAAGCAATACAATCTCATACCAGCTACGGACAAGGAACGCCAGCATAACGACAAGATTTTTAAACCTGTGGATTATAAAGCAGGCGACATAAAAAGTCAGATTGCTTCGGTAGTACGACATTTGCCGAACTACTATCAATTTCAGACTTTGGGAGAATACAATGCTTTGCTATCCCTGTTCAATATTACCACCGAGAAAATCGAGGGCGAATTGCAGGGAAAAATGCGAAAAGGTTTATTGTATATTCCATTAAATGAAAAGGGCGAAAGAGCCGGACACCCGTTTAAGGCTTCCTGTTCGGAAAGAATGCTGGACTGCCAGCATTGGAATTGCATTTTGCGAAATGCAAAACAGCTTTGAAAGACCACCCGACCCAGCAGACTTTAAAAGCAGCCGTTACCATTGCCCTGCAATCTACGGCTGATGAATTGAGCTTTAAAAAGCAGTTGGGCGAACAAGGTATTAATGTAGTGGTTCGCAGGAACGACACAGGACGTATTTACGGTATCACATTCATCGACCACAATTCCAAAACCGTTTGGAATGGCTCACGATTAGCAAAGGAACTTTCAGCCAATACCTTTAATGATTATTGGAACAACAACATTAAACCGGACATTAAAGAACTGGACGAGCCAAAAGAAAAGAAATCCACATCAAATGATGCGGATCTTCCTGCGGAAGAACTGCATCATTTGTTCGACTTAAACATTCCCGATAAAAAGACGACGGCTTGATTGAAGCCTTTGGCGGTTTGCTTATCCCTGAAGCACAGGGCGAGGACTACGAAGAACAGGACTTTGCTAATAAAATGAAGAAAAAGCGGAAACGCAAGAGAGGTCTGCAATAACATTTAGCCAAACACCGCCACCCACTGCCATTGACTGCCACATTCTTATAGCCACTCTTTTGAGCCTTTAAATTCACGCCCGAACATTTAAAACTTTAGAAATGCAGGGAGAAGACGATTTAAGAGGCTTAGCCAAGATTATGGCTTTTATGCGAGCCGTAAGCATCATTATAGTATTGATGCACTTGTATTGGTTTTGCTACGGGTTCTTTATACACCGTGGCTGGACATTGGAAATCATCAATAAGATTTTAGGGAATTTCAACCGAACAGCAGGACTGTTTGAACACACCTTATATACCAAAGTCTTCGCTTTGGTATTGTTGGCTTTAAGCTGTTTGGGTACAAAGGGCGTTAAGGACGAAAAGATTACTTGGGGCAAAATTTATGTGGCTTTGGGTATCGGTTTCGTCCTTTTCTTTTTGAATTTCCCATTGCTAAAGCTACCACTAAACACCGCCACATTTCTCTATATCCTGACGACGGGTTTAGGTTATATCGCTTTAATGGTTGCAGGGGTTTGGATGAGCCGTTTGCTCCGTAGCAATTTAATGGACGACGTTTTCAACAACGAAAATGAGAGCTTTCAGCAGGAAACCAAGTTAATGCAGAATGATTACTCTGTTAATCTGCCTACAAAGTTTTACTACAAAAACAAATGGAATGACGGTTGGATAAACATTGTAAACCCATTTCGGGCAACGATTGTGCTGGGAACCCTGGCTCCGGAAAATCGTATGCAATCGTAAATAATTATATAAAGCAACAGATTGAGAAAGGCTTCTCAATGTACATCTACGATTTTAAGTTTGACGACCTGTCCACGATTGCCTACAATCACTTATTAAAGAACAGGCATAAATACAAAGTACCGCCAAAATTTTACGTGATAAATTTTGACGACCCACGCAAGAGCCACCGTTGCAATCCGCTCAATCCCGAATTTATGACGGACATATCAGATGCCTACGAAGCGGCATATACGATAATGTTAAACCTGAACAAAAGCTGGATACAGAAACAAGGGGATTTCTTCGTGGAAAGCCCAATTATTCTATTGGCAGCCATTATTTGGTATCTGAAAATTTATGACAATGGTAAGTATTGTTCCTTTCCCCACGCCATAGAATTACTAAATAAAAGATATGCAGACGTATTTACAATTTTGACTTCTTATCCCGAATTGGAAAACTATTTATCGCCCTTTATGGATGCTTGGCAAGGCGGAGCACAAGACCAATTACAGGGGCAGATAGCTTCCGCTAAAATTCCATTGTCAAGAATGATTAGTCCGCAACTGTATTGGGTTATGACAGGCGACGATTTTTCTTTAGATATTAATAACCCCAAAGAGCCAAAAATTTTGTGTGTCGGAAACAACCCCGACCGACAAAATATTTATTCGGCAGCTTTGGGTTTATACAACTCCCGAATTGTAAAATTAATCAACAAAAAGGACAGCTTAAAAGCTCCGTTATCATAGACGAATTGCCCACAATTTATTTTAGGGGACTTGACCAATTAATCGCAACTGCGAGAAGTAATTTTGTATCGGTATGTCTTGGTTTTCAGGACTTTAGTCAATTAATACGTGATTATGGCGACAAAGAAAGTAAGGTAATTCAGAACACAGTCGGTAATATTTTTAGCGGTCAGGTTGTCGGCGAAACAGCGAAAAATTTATCCGAACGTTTCGGAAAAGTTTTACAAAAACGCCAAAGTATGACGATTAATCGTAATGATAAATCTACTTCAATTTCAACCCAATTAGACAGCCTTATTCCGGCTTCAAAAATCAGTACCTTAACACAAGGTATGTTCGTGGGTGCTGTTTCCGATAACTTTGACGAACGTATCGAACAAAAGATATTTCACGCTGAAATAGTTGTAGATAATGAAAAGGTTGCTGCCGAAACAAAAGCGTATCAGAAGATACCGGAAATTTTATCCTTTGTTGATGAGAATGGAGTGGATAATATGAAACGGGATATTGATAACAATTACCGTCAGATAAAATTAGATATTGTTCACATTATAGATAGTGAAATGGAGCGTATCAAGAACGACCCGAATTTACAGCACTTGATACAGGAGGGATAGTTTGGACATATCAAAAAATAAATACGATAATTTAGTTTTTTCCGGTATCTAAATTCACTTTTTGCATCGAATTGATACCCAAATGAATTTATTTACATACATTTGCGATAATGTTGCGTAAGTATTCTGCCATATTGTTTTTAGTTGTTGCCCAAATTGTAATTTTGGGTCACGGCATTGTATCGCACCACCACCACGCTGACATCGTTAATGATGGGCATCATAATGGTAAAAATAGCCATCATAAAGACAGTAAGGAAACACCATTAGAGCTTGCTTTCTCCGGTTTTATACACGCTGGCGAACACGTTTCTTTTACCAATTCTGACGAAACAAGAGTTGTCATATCAAAGGACGATGTAAAATCAGTAAAGGCTTTGCCTGTCGATTTTACCAAGCCTGTTGAATATATCGTAGTCTATCAGAAACACACGTTTCCACCCGATAGGCATATCATTTACTTACCACCGCTCCACGGAGCATATACCCTTCGGGTCCTCCTCTTTCATCGTTGCTTAACTTTCAATTCTCCGAAAGTTAAAATTTGAGTTATGCCCAAAATTCAATGGGCAGGTTATTTCTTTATTAATTATCAAATTTTATTTTAACGATGAAAAAATCATTCATTATAGCGGCTTTTGCTGCACTTACATTTGTAGCTTGCAATAACAGTGGAAAATCTTCTTCCGACAATTCCAATACAGAACAAGAGCAGTCAGCTCCGGTAGTCAATCAAGACAGCATTGACAAGGCTCACGGTCATTCGCACGACCCTAACGGCGGACATACCGCACCGGCAGCAAAACAAGACAGTTCTAAGGTTGCACCTGTTAATCAGGATAGTATTGATAAAGCTCACGGACATAAGCATTAATTAATTTTTTAAGCAACGTTTTTCAATCATTGCGGTCAGGGCTTTGGCTATAATGTATTGCATACACCTGTATGCAATACAGCCGGGCTTGTACTGCCTAACTTAAAAATTCAATTATAATGCGGTATATAAAAGTAGTTTTATCAATAGTGCTGTTGCTATTGGTAACAGGCTCGGTGTATGCTCACGGTGTAGATGAGGATACCCAAACTTTCCTCAGTGGAAATTCAGGCGTTGCCTTTGTACCCTTTTTGTACATAGGAGCCAAACATATGTTGACGGGATATGACCATTTATTATTTCTCGTAGGGGTTATATTTTTCCTTTACCGTCCGAAAGAAGTATTGCTGTATGTGAGCTTTTTTACCATTGGACACAGTATTACCCTCTTGTTGGGCGTATTGGCAGATATGGCAATCAATGCTTACCTGATTGATGCAATCATAGCCTTGTCCATTGTGTATAAGGGCTTCGATAATTTGGGTGGCTTTCAAAGGTTCTTGGGGTATCAGCCCAATACCAAAGCGGCTGTTTTAATCTTCGGACTTTTTCACGGCTTTGGTTTAGCCAGTAAATTACAGGAATTGAGTTTTGACCGTACCGGATTGTTGACCAACCTACTTGGTTTTAATATCGGTGTAGAAATAGGTCAGTTCATAGCCTTAGCCCTTGTATTATTTATATCACTAATTGGAGAAGGTCACCGAGTTTTCTCAAATTCTCGACAGTTACCAATATGTTGCTTATGGCAGCAGGTTTTTTATTGTTCGGCTATCAGTTGGTCGGTTATTTTAATTCTTAAAAATTATCAAAATGTCAGAAATAGCACATCAAATCTTAGATAAGAAATCTATCATTAAGCAGGTCATCTATGCTTTAATTATAGGAGCGGTACTTCTTGTTAGTGCCGTATTACCGGCAGAATACGGTATAGACCCTTTGGGTATCGGTAAAGCAACCGGTTTTAGCAAATTATATGTTGGTGACGGCGGTTCGGAAACGCTTGCTTCGGGACCACATAAAATATTGCAATTGGAAAACGTAGGTTCTCCGGCAGATGTAGCCAAACCTGCGGCAGCAGATAATCCGCCACCCGCTACCCAGCTCGCAGAGCGGACAGACGAAGTAAGTGTCGTTATTCCGGCAGGCGAAGGATTGGAATATAAGATAAATATGTTGAAGCACGGTCAGTTGAAGTACGAATGGATTACCGATAAAGGAGAACTATACTTTGATTTTCACGGAGAGGTTAAGAACAACAGCAACTATTTTGAAAGCTACACCATTGCCTATTCCAACAATATGGTGGGGTCATTGCTCGCTCCGTTTGAAGGTCCGCAAGGATGGTACTTCAAAAACAATTCAAATGAGGACATCACTGTCAAAATCAGAATGAAAGGACAGTATCTCCTTAAACAATAACTATTCTAATAACATTATGGTATGTTAAATAACATCATTCATTTTTCAATCAAGAATAAGTTGATAATAGGATTATTTACCCTGGCATTAATTTGCTGGGGTACGTACTCCTTACCAAACTTCCTATTGATGCCACACCCGATATCACGGATAATCAGGTGATGGTCATTACTGTATCGCCTACATTGGCGGCACAGGAGGTGGAACAGCTTGTAACCTTTCCGGTGGAGCAGACAATGGTCAGTATTCCCGGTATTAAGGATATGCGTTCCTTTTCCCGTTTCGGGCTTTCAATCGTAACCATTGTATTTAAAGAAAATGTTGACATCTATTGGGGACGACAGCAGGTACAGGAAAGATTGACCATAGCGGAAAAAAAGTATTCCCGAGGGTGTCGGTACACCCGAAATGGCTCCGGTAACTACCGGTCTTGGGGAAATCTATCAATACAGCATTCACCCCAAAAAAGGTTATGAAGACAAGTACGATGCCACTGAATTAAGAACTATTCAGGATTGGATTATTAAACGGCAATTATTAGGTACGCCCGGCGTTGCAGAAGTAAGCGGCTTCGGTGGATTTGTAAAGCAATACGAAATCGCTATCGAGCCTGACAGGCTTGCCAGCCAGAACATCAATATCTCCGATATTTTCACGGCATTGGAGAAGAACAACCAGAATACCGGTGGTGCTTACATTGATAAAGGTCCTAATGCTTACTTTATCCGAAGCGAAGGCTTGGTAAAGAACATCGAGGAAATCAAAAAAATAGTGGTCAAAAACGAAGCTGGCGTACCTATTCTTTTAAGAGATGTAGCCGAAGTACGGTTTGGAAACGGACCGAGATACGGAGCAGCCACCCGTAATGGTGAGGGCGAAACTGTAACAGGGGTAGTGATGATGCTTAAAGGAGCTAATTCATCTGAAGTAATTACCAATGTAAAGGCTAAGGTAGCAGAAATAGAAAGCAGCTTGCCTGAAGGTGTGGAAATTGAGCCTTTTCTTGACCGTAAAAAGCTGGTGGACGGAGCTATTTCTACCGTTTCAACCAACCTGATTGAAGGTGCATTAATCGTGATTTTTGTACTGATACTTTTCTTAGAAACCTGCGTGGCGGGCTTGTGGTCGCTTCCGTAATTCCATTGGCAATGTTGTTCGCCATATCTATGATGAACCTCTTTGGCGTATCAGGCAACCTGATGAGCTTGGGAGCGATAGACTTTGGTATCATCGTGGACGGGACAGTTATCATCGTCGAGGCTGTGCTGCATCGAATAACGGGAAGTAAAGACCGGTACGGAGGTGTGGCAAAACTGACACAGGAGCAAATGGATGAAGAAGTCTATCAATCGTCCCGTAAAATACGCTCTGCGGCTGCATTCGGTGAGATTATCATTCTGATTGTATACCTGCCATTATTAGCGTTGGTAGGTGTAGAAGGTAAAATGTTCGGACCAATGGCACAGACTGTTTCTTTTGCCATTTTAGGAGCTTTCTTGCTTTCGTTTACCTATGTACCGATGATGTCGGCTTTGGTGTTGAGCAAGAAAACAACCCATAAGGAAAACTTCTCCGACAGAATGATGAAGGCTATTCAGAGAGTTTATACGCCTATCATCGAGGGAGCAATGAAAATGAAATTATTGGTCGTTTCTATTGCAGTAGGTCTTTTCATCATTACACTTTTTGTATTCAACCGTATGGGTGCAGAATTTATACCTCAGTTGGATGAGGGTGATTTTGCGGTAGAAACAAGGTTCCGGTCGGTAGCTCTATCAACCAATTGATAGATGTTTCACAGAAAGCCCAAACTATCCTGCGGAAGAACTATCCCGAAGTAGAAGAAGTAGTAAATAAAATCGGTTCGGGGAAATTCCCACAGACCCGATGCCTATTGAAGCGGGCGATATGATAGTGAAACTAAAGCCGAAAAAGGAATGGACAAGTGCCAAAGACAGAGAAGAACTGATAGAAAAAATGCAGGCTGACCTATCTGTTATCCCTAACGCTACATTTAGTTTCCAGCAACCTATACAGATGCGTTTCAATGAGTTGCTTACAGGAGCAAAACAGGACGTGGTTCTAAAAATCTATGGAGAAGATTTGGACGTACTATCAGACCTTGCTTCGGATGTGGGTCGTAAAATAAAAAATGTCGAAGGTGTAGAAGATTTATATGTAGAGGAAATAACAGGTTTGCCACAAATCAGCATACAGTTTAACAGGGATAAGATAGCACAGTACGGAATGAATATCGAAGACGTAAACAGTGCCATTGAAACAGGATTTGCAGGTAAAGCAGCAGGTTTGGTATATGAAGGCGAAAGACGGTTTGACTTGGTGGTAAGGCTGGATAATGCTTCAAGAGCAGATATTACGGATGTTCAGAATTTATTTGTAAGTACGCCCACAGGTCAGCAAATTCCTCTAAGTGAAGTAGCAGATATTTCATACAAACCGGGTCCGGTACAAATCCAAAGAGATAATGCCAAAAGACGGATTACACTTGGTTTCAACGTAAGAAACAGGGATGTAAAAAGTATCGTGAACGATATTCAGGATATTGTGGGAGCAAAAGTAAAAATGCCTGCGGGCTATCATATCACCTACGGCGGACAATTTAAAAACCTCGAAGAAGCCAATGCGAGGCTTGCAGTAGCATTGCCGGTGGCACTCTTACTGATTTTACTATTGCTGTACTTTACGTTCCGTTCGGTAAAACAAGGTCTATTGATATTTACTGCAATTCCGTTATCGGCGATAGGTGGTGTATTTGCTTTGCTCATCAGGGATATGCCTTTCAGTATCTCCGCCGGTGTAGGTTTTATTGCGTTATTCGGTGTTGCTGTTTTGAACGGGATTGTATTGATTGCAGAGTTCAACCGTTTGGCTAAGGAAGGGGTTAATGATATTTACGAAAGGGTTCGGATTGGTACACGGGTAAGATTAAGACCCGTACTGATGACAGCCGCAGTAGCTTCGTTAGGATTTTTACCGATGGCAATCTCATCTTCATCAGGTGCAGAAGTACAACGCCCGTTGGCTACGGTAGTTATCGGAGGTCTGATAACGGCAACTGCACTGACCCTTGTGGTACTTCCTGTACTGTATATCTATTTCACAAAATCATCATTCAAGATGCGGAAGCCCAAAACCTTGCCTACGGCAATATTACTATTAGGATTTTTAGGTTTACCGTCGGTAATGAATGCACAAGTACCTACAAATTCCGGTACAAGAGTGCTGACCTTACAGCAATCCATTGATGAAGCGTTGAAAAACAACAACAGCATCAAGATAGCGGAGTATAACATCAATGTACAGCAGGCATTAAAGAAAGGAAGCGTTACTATTCCTAAAACGGAAATTTCCTATACACAGGGTGTAGTAAGTAATCCTACTATTAATGATAACCTGATTAATGTTACACAGCGTTTTGATTTTCCGACCGTTTACAGCAATCAATCAAAGTTGGCACAGGAAAGGATACGCAGCAGCGAAAATACAAGGCTGTAACCGAAAATGACCTTGTTGAAGACGTAAAGCTGGCTTACCTGCAATATCAGTATATATTGGAGAAAAGACGGCTATTGTTGGAACAGGACACGATTTACAGCAAGCTAAGTAAAGCAAGTAATGCGAGGTATAGAACAGGAGAAAGCACAAGTCTTGAAAATGCTACTTCGTCAGTCCAATACCGACAAATTCAGAATGAGCTGGAAAAGAATGAAGCCGATATACAAATTGCCAAACGTCTTTTACAGACATTGCTTAATACAACCGATGACATCAGCATAGCAGATACGGCATTGGTTGTAAGGGAGGAATTATTGGCTATTGATGGTGTATCAACTACCAACAATCCTATCATTCAATATCTGCAACAGGAAATCAATGTTAGCCAAAGAGAAATATCCTTGCAGAGAAGCAAGATGTTACCGGACATTATTTTAGGTTATAACGGTCAGACCTACAAAGGTCTGCAAACGATTAACGGTGTCGATAGAACTTATACGGGTAAAGACAGGTTTAGTTTTTTCCAAGTCGGTATAAGCATACCTCTTTTTCCGGGTGGTTATAAATCCCAAATCAATGCGGCTAAAATCAATGAACAGATTGCACAAAAACAGGTAGAACTGACGACTACAAATCTGAACGGACAGCTTAAAGAGTTGGCACAGCAGTATGTGAAATTTCAGAAATCTCTAAACTATTATCAGACACAGGCATTGCCACAGGCAGACCTGATTATCAGTAATTCGGATAAGAGTTTTAGAAACGGTGATATTTCCTATACACAATATCTGCAAAACCTTACGCTATCCAATAATATCCATTCAGAGTATATAGACAACCTGTATAATCTTAACCGGGTTATTATTTCCATAGAGGCAATTTTAGGCAACAATTAATCATTCAAAAAATCAGAATAATGAATAGGTCATCATTTAAAAATATATACCATTATTACTGTCAGCAGTATTGGTGGTTTCGTCCTGTAAGGATAAAAGAGAATGCTGCCGAACAGGCTCCGGCAGAAACAGAGAGCAAGACCGATACAGCACCTTCGGTAAGACAAATTACGTTTACCGCTGACCAGTACAAGCTGTCGGAGATACAAACAGGCTCCATAGAATTAAGAAACCTTAGCAATATAATCAAGCTGACAGGAGCTATTGAAGCTGAACCAAACAGCATAGCCACCGTATCAGCACCATTGGGCGGTTATATCAAAACAGCAGGGTTATTGCCGGGGCAAGCTGTAAAAAAGGGGCAGCAATTAGCCACTATTGAAAATCCGGAGTTCATCACCATTCAACAGGAGTATTTGGAAAGCATCGGCAGGCTGGAATATTTGTCACAGGAATACAAAAGACAGCAGGAATTGAGAAATGAAGATGTCAATGCAGCCAAAACCTTCCAACAGGTAAGCTCTGATTACAATGTGATGAAAGCCCGTATTGCAGGTTTGGAACAGCAGATGGCACTTATCGGCATCAGCAGTAACGCCTTGAAAAACAACAAGCAAATTTCCAGAACTGCGGGTATTTATGCTCCCATTTCAGGGTATATCAAAGTCAGTAATACCAATATCGGGAAATACGCCGCACCAACCGATGTCCTGTTTGAGATAACGGGTGTAGATGCACTGCATCTTGCTTTAAATGCTTTTGAAAAGGACTTGGGCAAAATTCAGGTTGGGCAGACCGTTAAGTTTTCACTTTCCAATGAAAATGATTACCGCCATACCGGAAAAGTGTACTTGGTCGGTCAGGCTGCAAATGACAAAAAAATGATACCGGTGCTTTGCCGCTTTACCAAAGATGCAAAACTCTTACCGGGAATGTATGTAAAAGCGTGGGTAGAAACAGGAACGGAACAAAAGAATGCCGTACCTAACGATGCCATTGTTCAGTTGAATGGTTTGGATTACATCATCGTCCAAACAGCAGGGAATAATGACAGCTATACATTCCAGTTGTTGCAAATTGCCAAAGGTGTGGAGCAGGAAGGTTATACAGCAGTTGAATTACCTCAAAGTGCCAATCAGCAATCGTTAAAAGTAGTCACGAAAAACGCTTATACTATCCTTTCAGCTATTAGAAATGCGGAAGAGGAAGAATAACCATATCGGGAAACCGAAGCATAAGAGAAAGAAGAAAAGACCACCTCCGCAAAGGCAGGGAGGTGGTAAATCTTCAAATAATAAATGGGGATACAAGATGATAAAGTATGGTTTAATAGCATTGGTAGTCTTGTTTTTCTATCCGTTCTTATTTTGCTCGGTGTGTTTCCCAATATTAATGTAGGTAATAACCATAGACATTAAATTATAAAAAATGAACACATTTAAAACCTTTTTTTCCCGGCAGTTTTTATGGGAAATCATACGCATCATTACAGTAGGTATTGCCAGCCTATTGTTTTATATGGGGTCATTCCGTTACCTGTATTACTGGCAGCTACGGCTTTCGGTCTGTATTCTTTGCTAAAGACGGCTATTGTCGAGCTTATCAAAGAACGTAAAGTCGGCACGGAGCTTTTTATCTCCATAGCCGTAATTGTATCGGTTGTGGGCAAAGAATACCTTGCCGGTTCCGTGGTACTGATGATTATCCTGATAGCGGAATATATCGCCAGTGCAAGCGGAGAACGGGCAAGGGCATCTATCAAAGAATTGATAGGCTCTGTACCGCAAACAGCCGTCATTAAAAAAGACGGAAAAGAGCAAACAATCCAAATCACCTCGCTGGCTATGGGCGATATTGTCGTAGTAAAAGCAGGAGAAAAAATACCCGTTGACGGTAAAGTCATTGCCGGTTCCGGTTCCGTCAATCAGGCTCCTATTACCGGAGAAAGCGTACCGGTCGAAAAAGTCAACGACAGCGAAGTCTTTGCCGGAACTATATTGGAGTTGGGAGCATTGGACGTTCAAATGACCAAAGCAGGTAATGATACGGTGTTTTCAAGGATTATCGCTTTGGTAGAAGAAGCCGAAAGCAGTAAAGCTCCCATTGAAAAACTCACTGACAGGGTAGCCTCGTGGCTGATACCATTCGTGTTCATTTTTGTGATAGGTGTCTATTTAGTAACAAAAGATGTAAAGCTGGTCATCGCCCTGTTGATTTTTACCTCGCCTGCCGAATTAGGCTTAGCCACCCCTTTAGTAACTATATCTGCCATTGCAAGGGCAGCTCGTGAAGGTATCTTGGTAAAAGGAGGTAAATATTTAGAGGAACTCGCAAAGATAAAAACCATTGTTTTCGATAAGACCGGAACACTTACGGTAGGTAAACCTACACTCAATAAAGTAGATATATCGGATAGCAACTATACAGAAAAGGACTTACTGTATTTTGCGGCTACTGCCGAAAACCGTTCCAGCCACCCATTGGCAAATGCGATTATTGTCCGTGCAGAAGAATTAGATGTGGAGCTTTCAGAGCCGACCGGCTTTGAGGTATTTAAAGGAAAGGGGCTTGGAGCTTCAATAGACAGCAGAAAAGTGTTGATAGGAAACAAAACATTGATGGACGACCATAAAATCAGTGTTACAATAAATAGCGAAAACCTTACAGATACAGCTATTTATATGGCAATTGATAATAAGGCTGCCGGTGTATTCTATGTGTCCGACACCATACGTCCGGGAGCAAAAGAAATGATTGATGAACTGAAAAAAAGCGGTGTTCAAAATGTTATAATGCTTACGGGCGACAATCCGCAAACAGCACAACACGTGTCAAGTCAGTTAGGCATTACCTCGTTCAAAGGATATGCTGCCGGAGGACAAAATTAAAGCTATACAGGAACTCCAATCCACAGGAGAAAAAGTAGCAATGGTAGGCGATGGCATCAACGATGCTCCGGCTCTTGTGCAGGCAAATGTAGGTATCTCTATGGGTATTGTAGGCACACAGGCAGCTATGGAAGCCGCTGATATTGTTTTGGTGGAAGACAAACTCGAAAAAATTGCCCGTTCCAAAGCTATCAGCAAAAGAGCATTCAAAACTATCAAAGAGAATATAATCGGGGTGTTGGTGTGGTACACGTATTGGGTATTACACTGGTATTGTTGGGGTTTTAGGACCCGTAGAAGCAGCAGTCATTCACCTGTTGCCCGATACGCTGGTATTTCTTAATTCAGTCAAACTACTTAGAGTAAAAATTTAATTATTAATTCACTTTTAAAAATCAAAAAAATGAGAAAAATCAAATCAATCGGAATGGCTTTAGTGGTTGCCATAGCCACGCTTGCCGTAAGCCCTGTAATGGCTCAGTCGGGTCACGGTTCTGCCCCTCACGGCGGAAAAATGATAGACGTTGACAATTACCATATTGAAATGGTAAAAGGTAACAATATGCTGACCTTTTATGTGCTGGATGCCAATGCTAAAACATTAAACAAGCCCGCTACCGGTTCGGTAGAGTTTGCTTTTGAGAATGGCACTAAGTCAAATTCAAATCTCAAAGCAGATAAAAACGGTGCATTACAGGTGGCATTGCCCAAAAACGCAATTCATACAAATTGTACTGTTACGATTAAGGTTGATGGCACAACGCTGACAGGAAAATTTAAAAATGAGGTTTCTGCCGCTGAAAAAGCACACGGGCATCAACATTAAATCTGTGAAGGTTGAAACATACTATCTTCTTCTTTTTGGGGAAGAAGATGGTATGTCAATTCAAATACCGTGTATCAATATTAAGTGAGAAAAACAAATAACACAATAATGCTAAAGGCTATAAGAAAGTAACGATATGGAACAATTTATCCATTACTTTTTACACCTTATTTTTCCGGTATCCTTTCCTATTTTCTGTTTAGGGAAAATTGGATAAGATGCTATGCAATATTGTTGCTCACTATGCTGGTTGATTTAGACCACCTTTTGCAACACCAATATTTGACCCTTGCAGGTGCAGTATAAATTTCCACCCCTGCATAGCTGGTTTGCTATTGCTATTTACTTTATCCTGTTGTTTTTCAAACCGACACGGGTTGTTGCCGTGGGGTTGCTTTTACATATGGCTACCGATGGTTTGGACTGTTTTCTTAGCCAAAATAATTGCGGTTGATGTTAAAAGATATAAGACATATAAAAGGTTTTTTTCTTTTTTGCTATTGTACGTTTTTGCAAATAGCCCGGTTATCTTATACCACCACCACGACGATGAAATTATCGCCTATTCAAAAGCAAGCCAATGTGAGAAGGCAATATATTATGGGGATGAAAGCAATGCCTGTAATCATAAGGCACATCTTACCAAAGCATTCAAAAAGTGTTCACTGTGCGATAATCATTGCTTATCGCCTCATCTTATCGTTGATGCCATTATTGTTTACGTTGATGTACAGCCTTATTTTGAATACAGCTTATGTAAGGTAAGTTTCTACGAAGCGGAACGCCTTACAATCCAAAACAAAGGACCGCCCACAGTTTGATTTTTTATATAGACGCAAGCAGTCAAACGCCTGTTTGCTCATATCAAACAATAATCGTTAAAAAATCAAACAATGAATTTAAAAAGCATATTACTATTGGTTGCTTTCGTATCAGCAACCTTAAACATATTTGCACAAAACAGTATTTCAGGTACGGTAAAAGACGAAACCACAAACGAGAATTTAGCTGGTGCATCCATCTATATTGCTGACCTGAAAACAGGTGCAACGACAGACACAAACGGTAGTTATAAAATCAATAACCTTAAAAGGGGAACCTACCTTTTAGAGATAAATTATACAGGCTATCAGCCAATAATCGAAAAAATAAGCATTGACAAAGATACGGTTATGGACTTTTTGTTAAGCCCCGCTGTTACAGAACTGAATGAGTTAATCATTACAGGCGTAACCCGCTCAACAGAATTAAGACTAAGCCCTGTCATTGTTAAAGCGGTGGACGGTAAAACACTCAATCAGAACAGTGCTACCAATCTGATTGATGCTTTAAGGAATGTACCCGTGTAAACCAAATAACAACAGGGACAGGAATTTCAAAACCTACTATAAGAGGTTTAGGGTTTAACAGAGTAATTACATTAAACAATAATATCCGGCAGGAAGGACAGCAATGGGGCGATGAACACGGTATTGAGATAGACGAGAATGCAGTGGACAGAGTGGAAGTTGTCAAAGGTCCCGGAAGCCTTATGTACGGTTCGGACGGTATTGCGGGAGTGCTTAATTTTCTTGCTCCGAAAGCCTTGCCGTTAGGACAGGTAAAAACACAGGTTTCCTCCAATTACCAAAGTAATAACAACCTCATTGGCTATTCCGTTGCCAACGCTGGGAATAAAGACGGCTTGCAATGGCTTGGCAGGTTCAGCAACAAGTTTGCAGGCAACTACCAAAATGCCTACGACGGAAAAGTTTTCAATTCGGGATTTAAGGAAATCAATGGTAGCCTGTTTTTGGGAATAAACAAAAGCTGGGGACACTCACACCTGACCGTAAGCTCTTATAACAACACCCTTAATCTTGTAGAGGGAGAAAGAGATGAATTAGGAAGATTTATCTACGAAAATGCCAATGGCGATGAAGTAGCAGCAACCGACAAAGATTTGAAAGGATATAAAACAGGTTTTCCGCATCAGAAGATAAATCATATTGGAGTAGCTTCAAACAATTATTTCATATTGGATAAAGGAACGCTTAATGCCGACTTTGGTTTTCAGAACAATAAAAGAAAAGAGTACGAAGACCCTTCCGCTCCTGACCAGCCCGCTTTGTTCTTTGATTTGAACACGCTGAATTATAACGTACGGTATAATTTTGAAAAGTCAAAAGGTTGGGAAACTTCGGTCGGTATTGGTGGTATGTGGCAGTCCAATACCAACAGAGGAGAGGAATTTATGATACCTGCCTATCATCTGTTTGATGCAGGCGGGTTTGTTTTCACACAGAAAACTTTTTTTGACAAGCTCACTTTAGCCGGAGGTATCAGGTTCGACAACCGATATATGAACTCAAAGGAACTTTACCTCAATGAAGATGAAAATCCCGTTTCCGGTACAGACCCCGATGCGGAGTTGAAATTTAGTGCTTTTAACAAAAGCTACAATGGCATTTCGGGAAGTTTGGGATTATCGTATAAGGTGGATAAAAATTCTACTTTCAAATTTAACGTATCGAGAGGTTTCAGAGCACCGAACAGCACCGAGCTTTCTGCCAACGGAAGACACGAGGGAACATTTCGGTATATCATCGGAAAAGCTGATTTAAAATCAGAAATCAGCCATCAGCTGGACGTTGCCACTTTCTTAATTCCAAACATATCACGTTGGAGATTACACCATTTGTAAACTTCATTCAAAACTATATCTATTTGGAAAAACTCGTTGCGGAAGACGGAACTGAAATCATTCCCGACCCGACTGACGGCGCACCTGCCTTTCAATATACGGCAGGAAATGCTACTTTGCTCGGTGGCGAAATCTATTTGGATATACACCCACACCCAATAGAATGGTTGCATTTGGAAAATTCGTTTTCCTATGTGCAGGCTACCCAAAGCAATCAGCCCGAAAGCTCAAAGTATCTGCCGTTTATTCCTGCCCCAAGGTACAGGGGAGAAATCAAAGCTGAACTAAAGGAAGTTAATCATACATTTTCTAACGCCTATATCAAATTCGGTATAGACTATTTCTTTAAGCAAAACAGATTTTTCAGTGCTTACGGAACAGAAACGGCAACACCGGCTTACACGCTGTTGAGTGCAGGAATTGGAACAAATATAAAGGCATTCAACCGAAGCGACTTTATGTCTTTGTATATCAGTGGAGAAAACTTGGCTGACGTGGCTTATCAAAATCATTTGAGCAGGTTGAAGTATGCCCTTGAAAACCCCGCAACAGGACGTATGGGTGTTTTCAATATGGGACGTAATATCAGCGTGAAAATGATAATGAATTTTTAACAACAACTCTGTAAAGCCTTATCAAATGTATGGTAGGGCTTTGCAGAAAATTTTTGATAAATATGAGAAAGATTTCAATTACAGTAATACTATTGATATGCTCCATAATTACCAATGCACAGCGTTCGAGAGCATTCCGATACTACACCACCGCAAGAGTTTTCCCTTAGTGCCGGGGCGGTCAATACCGCTATTCTACAAAAGGGATTTTACGGGGATATTTGGATTTAAAATATTACCCCGTCAAAAGGTGGGCTACGGGGCTTAGTTTTTCACTTGTTGGAAGAAAGATAACAGATAATTTCACTTATTCGATAGGACAGCCATTGGTTGATTTTTATGAAATAGGCTGGGTTAATCAATATGACATAATTCAGAAAGATAAAATCCGTCTTGGGGTAAGCCTTAATAATGGTGTTGTTATTTCGAGGCTTGGGGATAATGCCGAAAAAGAAAAATATATTGGGCAAGATTTGGTTCGGGAAAACGTGCAAAAGAAGTAGCTACAAATTATTTCTACCTGTTACAACCCGGCTTAAATATTTCGTACAAGATTTATTCAAACACTAACAGTCCTGACATTTACTTTACAACCAAATTACAGTATCGGGCAGTATTTGGCAGTCCGAAATACGGACAAATCAACGACTTTTCTAACTATTGGATAGGAGCAGGAATTACAGTTTTAAGCGATATGTAAACAGAATTATTTAAAAATTTCAGAACAATACTATAAGAAATCATAAATGAAAAATAAAACATACGACATACTCGGCATTTCGGCAGCAACGCTCTGTTTAATCCATTGCCTGATTTTCCCCTTGCTTGTCATTATACCGATTGGCATATCGCATAATCCGTATATAGATTTAGCCTTTTTGATTATCGGAGCTATTATAGCCTTCAAAATCTGCAAGACGACTGACAGCAAGCTGGTCATTGCTCTTTTGCCGTTTCATTGCTTACGATTTTAATTTCGGTAGTCCTTGATTTTGTTTATCATATCCACCTACCGCTTATCTATGTAGGTTCTGCCGGACTTATCACGGCTCACATCATCAATCATCGAAGAACACATACTTAATGAAAGTATATCAATATATAAAAACATCATTACTGAATGGCAACAGATAATATAATAAAAGTAATCACAGAACCATTTAAAACCCTGCGAAACACGACTTTCGCAAGGCTTTATTTCGCACAGATAGCAAGCCTTTTCGGCGATGCTTTTACGTGGCTCGGTCTGGCTTTGCTCACGTATGAGATAAGCCCCAAAATGCCGCCGCTATTTTGGCATCAGCCCTAACATTAAGGGTAACGGCATACATCATCTTTTCGCCCTTTGCAGGTGTGGTATCAGAAAAATTCCAACGCAAACAGATATTGCTCATCACGCAGTTTGCAAGAATGACAATCGTCTGTATGCTGCCTTTCGTCAATGCCGAATGGCAGTTGTACGCATTGATATTTGCATTGAATGTGTTTGCTGCATTTTTTACGCCTACATACAGGGCAATCATTCCGCAGATAGTAGAAAAAGAAATATACAGAGAAGCTAACGGCTTATCAATGGCAACTTTTCAATTGTTGAGCGTATTTGGTCCTGCATTAGCAGGTATCGTAGCAGTTTGGTTAGGAGCGACACAAATATTTTTCGTCAACGGTGCTACCTTGTTCATCGCTATATTGTTCATTCTTTCCATTCCGAAATCATCATTGCAAAAAGGTGTAAGCAGTGATAATGCCGTACCTCAAAAACGTGGGGCGAAGTATTAAAAGGCATACGCTTATTGTTCGGCAACAAGATTGTACGGTTTGCATTGAGCATTGAATTTATATCAGCCGTTGCAGGTGCTTTGGTATTGGTCAATACAGTAGGATTAGTAAAAACAAATCTTCAGTTAGATGATAAACACTATGGCTGGATAATGTCGGTATTCGGTGTAGGTGCAGCGATTACAGCATTTTTATTGGGTAGTTTGGACAAGTCCAAAACACGTAGCGTTTCACTGATTAGCGGAGCAATGCTAATAGGTGTTGCCATTAGTTTTGCCAATTTCGTACCGTTCAACGGTTTGATAATCCTGTGGATTTTGGCAGGTATCGGGCAGACGTTAGCCGATATGCCGTCCGAAACACTGATAGGCGAAAATATCGAACCTAAAGACCAAGGCAAAGTGTATGGTGCTCATTTCGCATTCTCCCATTTGTGGTGGGCAATCGCCTATCCGATAGCAGGATTTTTAGGTACACAGTTCCCGAACAGAGAATTTTTGTACGGTGGGATAGCCACCATTGTTTTGGCGGTTGTAGCCATTCTGATGTTTAGAAAATCAAATTAAAAAAGCCTAATCAAAGATGCAGCCTGAATATTAATTTAAGATAACCCGTATGGATAAATTTTATCAACAGACGCTAATTAAGCTGGAGGACGAAATCAGGGAATTGGAAATTGAAACCGATTGCTCTGTGCAACGAATTGAAGCAGTTATAAAACTTATCATTAAAACATTGTCCGACATAAAGGAGCACATCTTAAAAATAGGGTTTAAGAATAATGTTGAAGAAATCCATTTTTTCAAACATCAGAAACCCGTTATCGTTGCTAAGCTCATTTATTACTATGCCATTTATAAAATTGAAACGAAAAAGCCCAACGGCACGAAAGCGGTCAAAAATATTTCAATGAAGAATTGAGAAAACTCAAAAGACACTTCAATAATAACCTTGAGCTTTATAAATATTATCGTACCAACAGTACATTTCTTGATGAGAAGCTATTTATAAGAGGAAAATTTGATATTAAGTTAAGTATAGACACTATTTATTTGGAAACAGATATTAGGTTTTCTACTTATTATGATTATAAAATAGCCGAGATTATTGCCAATGATTTAATACAGGTATATCTTGAAGCCAAATTAAATAAAAGCAATCAGAGCAAGACATCAGAAAATCCACCTCTCAAATGGACGGCAAGCAAAGCCTCCGCAACCGAATTGATTTACGGATTGTATTTGTTAGGTGTATTCAACAATGGGAATACGGATATTATCAATATCGTTAGATATTTTGAGCGTGTTTTCGGTATTGATTTAGGCGATTTTTACCATACGTTTATGGAACTCAAATCCCGAAAGATAAACCGTACCAAATTATCAGACAGTATGCGTGAAGCACTTATAAAAAGAATGGACGAACAGGACGAGAAATAGTAGTCATTGGATTGAAAAAAAAAAGTAACAGGGGATTTGCAGATCCCCTGTTACTTTTTAGCCAGCATTATAATCAAAATTTGAGGTCTTCATTCTCATTAACTCATTATTTACAATACCCCTCGTGCCAAATGAACACCTTTTGTCCGTACAATACTCTCCGAGAATTTTGGCGTTTCTTGCTTTTTATCAACCTGTTCCGCAGACTGTCCTTTTTGTTCCGGTTCGATAGATAGCTGTATCTTTCGCTCGATAGCAGCCAGCTCCGTTTTGAGTTCGCTCAGTCGGCTCTCCTTAGACCACGTACCATTAACCACCTCCTGAAGCACAGGTATATCCTTTTGATAGCTCGCAATGCTTTCCTGTTCCTTTGCAATAAGTGGCGGTATTTTTTCCAACGCTCTCAAAAAGTTAACGGAGGCGGTTTCAGGGTCTTTCGCAATCACACCGAAATTATGATTGTACTTGATGTTGCCCTCTCCCTTTATGAAAAATCGGTTGACCCGAATATCTACGCCGTCTTTTTGCGACATTTCCGTTTTAACCAAAAGCTGAAAGCCGTACAAACTGCCAATCTCCTGATAATCCCCACCTGTACGGGCTTTGTCTGCAATCTCGTTGAGCTTGGTTCCAATCTGTTTAACATTTGCATTAGGCGACAATCCGTCCAACTGAACGGGGTTTGCGATTTTGCCGTCCTGCCTTTTTTGTATGCGTTGCTGTAAGTTCTCCCAATCGGTTGTCATACGGTTGAGGCGTGATTGAGCTGCGTTAAATTCTTCCGTATAGTTTTCCAATTTGCCTTTAGCACTGTACTTAGAGCGGTTAAACGCTTGCTTCTCGCTTTCAATCCGGCAATCTGTTTTTCAACCCGTGCCTTATCCAACAGGTCTGTATTTCCTGACAGGATTGCCACGTATTCCGAGAAGTTCATACCCGACTTTTCGTCCATACTGCCCTCGTCAATGGTTCGCTTGCCGAGATTATTGGATTTTAATTGGTCGATAAATAGCTGTTTGTTGAACAGCAGGTTGAACTTATAACTATCCAAAGATTTCTCAACGGCATAAATGATTACATCTACTTTGTTGTCCGCAAAATGTTTGGCAATTTCATTGCCTTGCGGATTGCCCGACCGTCACGCTGGGCAAGGTCGCTTGGTCGCCACGGGGTATCTAAGTGATGAACGGCAACGGCTCTTTTCTGTGCATTTACACCCGTTCCGAGCATACTCGTTGAGCCGAACAGCACACGGATTTTGCCCTCGTTCATTCCTTTGATAAGGTCTTTACGTTGCTTGTCCGTTTTGGCTTCCTGAATGAACCGGACTTCGTTAGCAGGTATGCCGTGGTCTTCCACGAGCTTGCGTTTGATTTCCGAGTACACATTCCACTCATTCGGCTTGTACGTTCCCAAATCAGAGAACACGAATTGCGTACCTTTCTGTGCATTGTATTTGTTGTAATACTTCGCAATATTATTGGCACAGTGCGTGGCTTTATTGTCGGGGTGGTCTTCATACATACCGCTTACCATTCGCATATCCAATGACATCTTACGGGCGTAGTCCGTAGCAATTAGCATTTTGGCTTTTTCTTCCGATTTTGACAACGGGTGTCTCTGCCGAGCAGGGTTGCATCGCCCGACTTGGCAAATTCCATTAAGTTCTGAATAAACTCCGCTTGGTCGGGCGTAGGCGGAATGTTGTACAGGATTTCTTTTTTTTCGGGACGGTCAATCCCTATATCTTTGGCAGTCCTGTAATCCGTGATTTCAGAGTAGAACTGTGCCAGCTCCGGTACTTTGATAAAATAACGGAAACGTTCTTTTGCTACGATATTATTAGCCACTGAAAACTCGTAATCGGTTGTTTTCCTTGCGTAGATAGCTGCCCACGCATCAAAACAGTTAATGCCCTGTTTCTCTAATGCCCGTGGTCGCAGGTATTTGAACAGGAGGTACAATTCCGTCAATGAATTGCTGATAGTCGTTCCCGAAAGAAAGGTAGCCCCATATCCGCATTGGTTCGCTCCTGAATGGTGCGGATAGCAAAAAGCAGGTTCAACGCTTTTTGGCTACCGTCCACATTACCCAATCCGGCTACCCGACTATGACGGGTATTGAACATCAGGTTTTTGAATTGGTGGCTCTCGTCGATAAACAAATGGTCTATGCCCATCATTTTGAAATCGACAATATCATCTTTGCGGTTCTCAATATCGTGCTGTAAGGTCTTTAGCTTGACTTCGAGATTATCCTTTCGCTTGATAGCTCCGGCAAGCATACCCCTTGTTACTTCCGCACCGTCTGCCTCCATTGCATAGAGGTTTCGCTCCACATTATCCAATTCTATTTCGAGGATTTCCTTTTGAATTTCGGGGCTTTGCGGTATCATCCCGAATTGGTCGTGCGTGAGAATGACACAATCCCAATCGTTGTTTTTAATATCCCCGAATATCCGCAGGCGTTTTTGTGGCGTGAAATCTTCCTTTCCTGGAAACAGTATTTTTGCGTGGGGGTACGCAGTTCGGTAGGCTTCGGCGATTTCGTGTACATTACTCTTTAATCCGATTATCATTGGTTTGTGTGCCAAGCCCAAACGCTTCATTTCCTGTGCAGCCGTACACATAACCAATGTTTTCCCAGCACCGACCTCGTGGTCGCAGATAGCCCCGTTGTTCAGCTTAATCATCCAAACGGTATCCTTTTGGCTACTGTACAGGTCTTCGATACCCAACGCTTTGCGGTCTAAGCCTGCAAAGTCCTGATGGCTTCCGTCATAGTTCGGACGGACAAAACAGTTGAACGTATCGTTGTATTGGTCGGTCAGTCGGGTTTTAAACTCGTCACTTTGGGCGTGTAGCCAATCCGTAAAGGCGGAACGGATTTCGTCAATTTTGGAATTAGCCATTTGTATGGCTTCCATATCCTTGACCTTGACTTCCTGCCCGTCTATTTCGACTTTCTTGGTTATATCGGGTGTCGTATTGACAAGGGCGTGTTTCAGTAACGCCACGCCGTCAAACGTCCGGCTCTCCGACTTGACCGCATACTTGACCCAAATATTTTGGTTGCCCTGATTACAGATGACCGAAAAATCATCGGAGCTGTCCGAATAGTGGATTTTTACATCTGCATCGAACAGGTGTGAAGCAAATTTGGCGTAAACACCCGTGGGTATCCAGCGTTCGCCGAGGTTAAAGTCCAGCTCCTCAAATTCGATACGTCTTGGTCGGGCTTCCTCCAATACGGTAAGGCTTTGCTTGGCTTCCTTATCATCGGGATTTTGTTCAACGTAGGTTCTGATTTCGTTGGCTTTTTCAACCACATTGCCCGCTATCCAGCGTTCGGCAATTTCGTACTCCCTTTCCAACGGGTTGTAAAAAATACGACCGTGCAAATGCTCTTTCAGTGCATCGGCGATCATATTGCTGATTTCGGACATATAGTCCAAATCCACCGTTCCGAATTTGTTCAGCGAGGAAGCTAATGCTTCCGGCGGATTGTCCGTTGCTAATGTTGTGGTGGAGAAACTTACGGGATGGTTGAATATATCCGCTTTCTGAACGATACCGCCCTTTACACGCTCCAAATACGGGATTTCTTTTCCGGCACTATCCGTTTTAATCAGCTTGATATTATCGGCACTGTTCAGGTTGCTGTACTTTTTGATAAAGGCATCGTACAGGCGGTTCAGGTTTTCCCTTTCTTCCTTATGCTCCGTTTGTTTTTCGGCTTCTTTCTGATACAGGTCATTATAAGTATCACGTACAGCGATATAGGCTTCGGCTCTTGCTTTTTGGGCGGATGGCAGTTGCAAAGGATGGAACATTGCCGTTCCGTTTTCCTTATCCACCTCCTGCAAATGACCGACCCAGCCGTTATCCACGACAAGACAATCGTTACGGTGGTACGATTGCAGTTCCTGACTGTATAAGGCAGGTTCGGGAATGGCAACAGTCACGGGAATAGCTGGCTTGTCCGCTTGGCCATTTCCGTTTTGTTGTGAAAACAAATCTCCGATGACCTCCTGTTTAATGCCGTTTGGTGGGCTTGTCCTGTTAACCTTACCATTGGGAGCAGGAGGCGTGTAAGGTTGTTGCATCGCTCCACTGAATAAGTCCGTTTGCCGATTGATAGGCGTTCTCCGTCTATTGGAGGTTTGCCTTTGGTTCTTGATGTTCGCTTAGGCGGAGCAAGAACGGCAACAGGTTCGCCAGCATTTTCAAACAGGTCGAAAATGCTTAACTGCGTAAATTCCTGTGGGCTTTCCTTTCCTATGGTTGTTTGCGTAAAACGAGGTAGTTCCGGCTGAATGATTTCACGCTCGATAACAGGAGGCGTTGGTGTTGGTTGTACCGGAATTTGTACGATTGGCTCATCGTTCCGCTCGCCTTTGTACAAAGACAAATTCAGGTGCTTTCTAAAATCATCGGAAAGCATCTGTTTAAGATTTTTGGCAATGCCCTCAACGCCGTCTTGGTGGGTATAAATTAATGCAGGTTGCCCGTATGGGTCAGTACCTACTTTCCAATGCGTATTTATAATTCTTGCACCGTCATTGAATATCGCATTGCTGGGTGTACCGTACCCCGTTTTGTTGCTTTGGCAAAACAGATCTTCCCTTTCGGTCAGATTTTGTTTTGCCGTATTCTTTTGCAGGATTATCAGGTCGGAGCCGACCTCTGTACCTGCATAATCCGTAAACACGTTATTCGGTAAGCGGATTGCCGAAACCAAATCGTTGTTTTCCATCAACGCCCTGCGTATCGGCTCATTATTCGGACTGTTTAAAATTCCCTGCGAGGTAATGAACGCCTGCAAACCGCCCTCTCGGAGCATATCATTCCCTTTCAAAAAGAAATAGTTATGAATGCTTCGGGCAGCTTGTATTTTTGCAGGGTCTTTACTTCGGGAATACGAAAGGTCAAATACGGAGGTATCGCCAAAAGGGATATTGCTGGCAATAACGTCATAGCTGTTTTGTTCCTTTTCGGGGATTTCCTCAAAGCCACTCACACGGATATTGCTTTCGGGATAAAGGTGCTTTAGGATTTTGCCCGTAAGCACATCCTTTTCGTAGGCGGTAACTTTGGTTTGGTTCTCTGCAAAGGACTGAACAAAAGCCCCGACACCTGCGGAGGGTTCGAGGAATTTGTCAATGTTCAGACCGCTATCCCTCAATGTGGAGGATATAGCGTTGATAACTTCCGGCGGTGTGTAAAAAGCGGTCAGCACCGAGCTTTTCATACTGTCCACATATCGGCGGTATTGCTTTTCGTCCGTAGCGTTCTCTTTTAATAGTTGGTGGAGTTCCTGCGTTATCGGGAACAAATCGTGTTCGGTCTTCCGCCAATGGTTGATGTCTATTTCGTCCGCTATGGGATTGAGAATGAATTTAAGACCGCCAAATCCGCTGTAACTCATCATACGCCCTCTTTCCTCGGCGGTCGCTTGTCGTTGCTCCTTTTCCAATGTAAAAGCAATCCGCAGGGCTTCAATATTGTGCTGGAGGTGCTGACGTTTACTGAAGCCCATTATCTTCAATCCAAATGGCGATGGTTCCCGTCAGTTCGGTATAGAGGACATCAAACTCATACCCGTAGGCGAAATCATCGGTTAGTTTATACTTGGCAAATACAGGCTCACAGATGGGGAACATTTTAAGGGCGAACGGTCGCAGTTCCTCGTCTGCCATTAGGGTATCGAACTCATTACAGACCACCTGAAAAACCGTATCAAACTTGGAGAAGTGCAAGCCCTCAAAGAGTATGTAGTTGGCAATCTCATTGCATTGGTCGATAGCGTTGCCGGAGCGGAACGCACCCTCATAAGCACTGGCAGCCCAAGAGGAACGCTGGTCGATAAATTTTTGGTCGTGTGCTTTTTCGGGAAAGCTACCGTTGAGGTGTTCTTGCAGTCGTAAACGGAAATAAGACAGGTCTTTTGCTGTGTACTCATAATAAATTTTGTTTTAGAATTTTGCGTAAAGCCTAAAATTAGAGCAGGTAGCAAGTAGCTTTAAAGAAGTGGCAGGGTTTGGCTTTGAAAGGCAGGATTTGGCTTAAAACCAATTAATAGCAAAGAATTTAATTTGTATTTTTGATACTTGATAAAATCAACAATTAAAAGAACGGTCATCAAATAATGAATGAATTAGAACCCTTAAAAAGTATTTTTAAAGACAGAATATTTAAAATACCCGATTATCAGCGTGGCTACGCTTGGACAACAAGGCAATTGAAAGATTTTTGGGAAGATTTAGTCAATCTTCCTGCCGATAGGTTTCACTATACAGGCTTACTCTCTTTGAAAAAGTCGATAAAAATATCTGGAATAACTGGAATGATGAACGATGGTTAATTGAAGATAGAGGGTTTAAACCTTTCCATATCGTTGATGGGCAACAACGGTTGACTACATTTGTAATTTTCATTCAAGCTATTTCGGAACAGCTAAAAGCAATACCGGAAAACAAAGGCAAAAAGATGAAGAAATTTATCTTGGCTCTTTTAGCTTAAAGGCTATTAAGGAAGAATATTTAGTAATAGAAAAACCTCCTCAGTTTATTGTTACAACCTACAAGTTTGGCTATGAGGTCGATAATCCAAGTTTTAAATATTTACGTCATAAGGTGTTCTTAGAACCAAATAGCGGAACAATACAGGAAACTTTTTACACGCTCAATCTTGAAAATGCAAAGCACTTTTTCAAGGAAAATCTACAAAACTATTTTGAAACATACGGCTTAACCGAGATAGAAACACTATTCAAAAAAGTTACGCAAAACCTAATGTTCAATGTTTATGAAATAAGTGACGATTTTGATGTTTTCGTAGCATTTGAAACGATGAATAATCGTGGTAAAAAGCTGTCAAATTTGGAACTTCTCAAAAACAGGCTAATTTATTTGACTACTTTGTATGATGAAAAGGAGTTAAAAACTGATGAGAGAAATTCTCTGCGTGAAAAAATCAATGATGCTTGGAAAGAAGTTTATTATCAACTTGGGAGAAACAAGAAAAATCCACTTAATGATGATGATTTTTTAGTGGCTCATTGGATAATGTACTTTCAATATACAAGGGAAAAAGGCGATGATTATATTCGCTTTTTGCTTGAACAGAAATTTACACCTCAAAATATCTATGCAAAGACAGAGGTAAAATTAAGTTCATTGCAAGAGTTTGAAGAAGTTCGGGAAGATGAAGACACCGACCAAGAAGAAGTTGAAATAAACGGAGAAGAAGAAGTAATTGTTATGCGTTCCCAGCTTGCGCCCAAAGAAATAGAAGATTATGTAAACAGCTTAAAGGCTGCCGCCGTACATTGGTATAATACCCATAACCCTGTTAATAATCCGGACTTAACCAAACAGGAAAGTCTTTGGATAGACCGTTTGAATAGAATAGGTATAATCTATTTTCGTCCACTTGTAACAGTAGCTTATTTGAGTAAGAATGTTAATCCTGATAAAAGAGTTCAGCTCTTTAGGGCTATTGAGCGTTTCATTTTTATTACATTCAGGCTTAGCCGAGCTTTTTCAACATACAGAAATAGTGAATTTTATCGTGCAGCAAGACAACTGCGAAATGGGGAACTAACAATTGACAATATCATTCACAGATTGATTGAATGAAAGAATGGATTATTGTTTTTATACACCTGAAAATTGTGAAGAAATCTACTTTGATTATACCTATTTTCAAAAATTCATTGACAAGAAGTTTAAAAGTGGAGGTGGTTTCTATTCTTGGAATGGGCTTAGATATTTCTTATATGAATATGAAATGGAAAAAGTTAGACAAAGAGGAAGTCAAAAAATAGATTGGAAACTGTTTGTAAAGAGCGAAAAAGATAAGGTTTCTATTGAGCATATTTATCCACAGACACCAACGCATAAATATTGGAAACAAAATTTCAAGGAATATAAAAAGACTTTTCAACCTTTCTTTCAGGGAACATTAGGCAACCTTTTACCATTGTCGCAAAGTATAAATTCAAGTTTGCAAAATGATTGCTTTGAAGATAAGCGAACAGCAAAATATAATGACAGAAAGGAGAAATTAAGACAAGGCTATTCTGACGGTTCGCATTCAGAGATTGAAGTGTCTGGATATAATATTTGGAACCCGGAGACTATCCTTGACCGAGGTAATAAATTATTAGAATTTATGGAGAAACGCTGGGATTTGAAATTTGAAGATGATGAAGCTAAAGCAGAATTATTATTTCTTGATTTTATGCTTCCCGAAGATGAGCATAGTATAGAAGAATAACCTAAAGTATTTTTGTAAATGAATTATACAGAAAACATTGAACGCTTAAAAATACTACTTACAGGAGCATCCACCGATGTTACTATAACAAGTGATAATGAAGCAGAATATAAACGATTGAAAAGTGAGCTGAATAAATCTGCGAAGTTCCAAACCAACCAACCAAAGGAATTTAAAATTTGCTTTACACTTCAAGAATTTAGAAGAGAAATGCAAGCAAAAGGCGGGTATGCAGAACGCAGAAAATATATTAACGAGATATTCTATCCTCTAATTTCAGATGAAAATTCCCTATTGGATAGCATCGAGGAAATACAACAAAGCGTAAACTTTGGTCATTTAAACCTTTTGCCGCAAGACATACAGCAAAAAGGACGAGAAATGTCGGAAGTCTATTTATATTTATATTGTATTGAAAATTCTTTAAGAATTTTTATTGAAGAAATTGTGAAGACGGAAACAGTAAATATTCCCCGAAAAGTACAAGAAACCATAGATAAATTAAAGAAAAGCGAACAAGAAAGTAAATATTTACCCATTCGAGGTAATAGTAATTTATTTTACTGTGACTTTATCGAGTTAGGAAAAATAATAGTCGGGAATTGGACAATTTTTGGGAAGTATTTTCCAAAACAGAATGAACATTGGTTGAACGTAATGGTTGATGAATTGTATAAGATACGGTGTTTGGTTGCTCATAATAGTTATGTTGGTAAAGATGAACGTGATGCACTAAAAGTTTATTACAAGAGTATCACGGCTCAATTACAGTTATAGTATAAATTTAAACCCTCTGAATAGAGGGTTTATTGTTGATACAGGAGTTGAAGCATCCTACCGACCTCTACATCCATTCGGGAAAAAGCAAACCACTTTTTACCCAAATCTTTGAGCGAAGCTCCGATATGGTACAGTTCCGTTTGGTCGATTATCAAAAATCGGTCGTGGGCATCGGAAAACACCTCAATTTCAATCGGGGATATTGGCTGTTGTAGCGTTGTATATCCAGCCTTAGCTGATTGCTGATAGCTTTGGTGTAGATTTTTGCGGTTACATTATCCTTACGTTTGCCCAACAAGGTCAGCACCGTATCATCGGCATAATTGTCGAGCAGGATAATGGAGCTTTCGGCATTCCTGATAATATCCGCTACAAACTTGTAAGCATCAAAGACCTGCCCGTTATAGAAAACACCTTTTTCGCTTTGGAGCTTGTCGCTTTCCAAAGCCTTAAAGATTTCCTCAATCTTTTGGTCGGTTTCTAATTGCCTGATTTCGATTTTATCCAGCCTATGAAAAAGAGAGGCATTGCTGATGAGCATTCTCCGCATTTCTACAAATGCGTCCATAATTTCAATGCTCACTCTTACGGCGACATCTGAACGGAGTACAGCAGATAACATCGCTATTCCTTGCTCGGTAAAAACGTAGGGCAGGTAACGTCTTCCGCCTCGCCCTACGTTTGAGGTTCCAATTTGGAACCTCAAAAATCGCTTTCTTCATCGGTCAGTTGAAAGCAAAATTTATCGGGAAACCTGTCTAAATTCCGTTTTACAGCCTTGTTCAATATTTTGGTTTCTACCTGATATAATGTAGCAAGGTCGCTATCCAGCATAACCTGTTTATCACGAATGGTATAAATCAGGTTGCTGATTGCTTGGGGTATCATCGTTGGCTTATTTTCCATTGCGTTTATTGCTTTTCTTTTTCTCAAACTCAAAGGAACTTTCCGAGTTCTCATTCAACACGATATAGGCATCGAATTTCTTTCCGGCTTTGCTTTTCATTCCCTTAATCAGAGGGGTTTTACCATTATTGACAAGGCTCGTAATATCGGCTATGCTTAATTGCACTTCGCAAACCCTACGGAACTGTACCCAATTACAATGTTCGTCAGGGCATTTTACAATCTTGTCACGGATAATCAATTGCTGGCTTTTGCATTTCGGGCAGGTCAGTTTAGGCAGGTTCTCATTGGCAATAGAGGTTTGTAGCAATTCGTCCGTTATAGACTTTGCATAGGTTTCCATTTCCCTCAAAAATACCCTTGCATCAACTTCGTTGTTTTCGATTTTCTGCAAAGCCAATTCCCATTCGGCAGTCATAGCCACGTCCGCAATTTTGCGGTATTTGACTAATCCATATACCTGCAATCCTTTCTCCGTAGGGATTAAGGATTTCTTTTCCCGTTGGATATAATTACGGGTAAACAGGGTTTCGATTATCGCAGCTCTTGTGGCAGGCGTACCGATACCGATATTTTGCAGGGCTTTTCGTTCGTCCTCGTTTTCGATTTCCCTGCCTGCATTTTCCATTGCCGACAATAGTCCGGCTTCGGTAAACAATACAGGCGGTTTGGTTTTCTTCTCCAAACAGGAGGCTTCTTTGATTTTCAGCTCATCGCCCTTTTTCAGTTCGGGCAAATCCTGTATCGGTTCGGTATCTTCGTCCGAGAAATTGCCTTTTATGGAACGCCAGCCAGCCTCTAATATCTTACAGCCTTTTAGTGTAAAATCGTAGTGCGACACTTCCAACGCTATATCCGTCACTTCTTTTACACAGGCTTGTGAAAGGGCTTCGAGCAGTCGAAAGGCAATCATATTATACACCTTTGTTTCGTCCGCATTAAGAGCAGACGGGATTTTGTCGGTTATGAGTAAACCGTGGTGGTCTGTTACACGGAGGTCATTTACAATCCGCTTATTAAACCGACCCCATTTCAATTTTGATACCGCTTGCTTGAAATTATCGTTGTCCTGTAACGCCCTTATAAGGTTGGGGATTTCTGCCCACATATCTTCCGGTATGTATTTACTTCCGGTACGGGGATAGGTAATAAATTTTTGTTCATACACAGGCTTTGAGCGATATTGAGGGTTTGTTCGGCTGATAGGTTGAGCTTTTTGTTGGCTTCCTTTTGCAGTCCTGTGAGGTCAAAAAGCAAGGGCGGTTGCTCCGTGGTATTTTTACTTTCCACAGATACAACCGTAGCAGTTCCGTGTCTTTGGATTGACTTTAATGTATCTTCCGCTAACTTTTGCTCCTCCCATTTAGTTTTGGAGATACTTTTAAAATCAATATCCTCTTTGCGGTGCAATAGCTGAATTTGCCAATACTTCTTAATGGAGAAATTTTTGTTTTCCAAATAGCGTTTGCAAATCAGAGCCAATGTAGGCGTTTGCACTCTGCCCAAAGAATAAATGCCATTGCCTGCTGATATACTCAATGCTTGTGTGGCATTGATACCCACCAGCCAATCGGCTCGGCTTCTGCCTTGTGCAGCCTGATACAATCCGTCAAATGCTGCCCCGTCTTTCAGGCTGTCAAACCCTTGCTTGATTGCTTTTTCAGTAAGCGAGCTTATCCAAAGCCGCTCAAAGGGTTTACGGCATTTCAAATGTTCGTAAATATACCTGAAAATCAACTCGCCCTCACGTCCTGCATCGGTAGCAACGATAATACTGTCGCTTTTGTTGAACAATTCTTTGATGACTTTCAGTTGCTTTAATGCTCCCGTATCGGCTTGGTAGCCTTTGTCTTTTTGACCTTTCTGACGGTCAATATAAACGGGTTCGGGAGGATAGGCAATGAAGCCTTGTCAAATCCCGTAATCCCATAATCTTCGGGCATTCCTAATCCAATTAAATGACCGAACGCCCACGTAACAAAATAGCCATTCCCCGTTAAGTAGCCGTCCTTTTTATCGGAAGCTCCCAACAAGCTGGCTATTTCCCTTGCTACGCTTGGTTTTTCTGCGATAACTGTTTTCATAACTAACTTACTTTTCTACTTCTTGATTTTGCAGGGGCTTTTGGCTTATTCTGTTGTTGCTGTTGCTTTTCGTTCTTCGGTGCTTGCTGTCCTTTTTCCAAAGGCTCCTTGATATTCTTAGTTGCTTCATTGGTCTTACCCTCCGAATTGACCGCAGTTTGCGTTTTGTGTTCCTCAGTAGGTTTAACACGTTCTTTGTATTGGTTCGGGAACTCAAAATTGGTAGTTCCTGTTTCTTTATTGTAAGTGATATAACCATTATAGGGTTTATCCTTTTTATCTTTCAACTGAACATAGACCGTTAGCCCGTCTTTGAATTTGTTGTATTGCTCGTCGTTCAGCTCAGTACCTCGAAAAGTTTTAGGAGCTTCCTGTGGCTGGCTTTGCTGGTTGGCTTGTCGGTTACTTTGGGATTGCTGTTGATGATTACCTCGGTCAAACAGATACTCCAAATAATTTTTGTCCGCATTGTACTGTACCGTTGCATCAAAGGATTTTCCTTTTGTGGAAGTCATACCCTCAACGAATAGGGGTTTACCCTCCATTAAGGTTTGTTTTTGTTCCTCTGTAAACTTAACCCCTTTAATTCATCGGGGATATTGATTAAAGAGGTTCGGAGGGCGATAAGCTCATTGGTCAATCTGTCCACACTGATAATGGACGGTATCAGTTCTCCCATTTTTGGATGTATCAAATCAACCACTCGACCCATATTACCCGTTTCGAGCAGGTTTTTTTATCTTCATCTGTAAACTTGTGATTGAAAAATTCTCTGTGCAGGTCAGGGGAATTGCGGACACCGTGTGCCATTACTACCACGTCGCCTGTTTCGTTTTCACGTAGCTGTAAACGGGCTTGTGAGCGGTGGGCGACCCTCCGAAGTTAGCGTCCATATAGACAAGTTCATTCGTCTTATAACCCCGTAGGAGTGGGTCAAGCAGGTTTCTCTTTTCGAGGTATTCTCTTGTTATCCCGAAGCTGTTCAATGTTGCCCAATCAATCTGTTCCGGCTTGAAACGGTACTCGTTTGTTTCCGGTGTTGTCTGTGTTGTTGCCATATCGTTTTTATTTTCTTGTTTTTGTTCCTCTTTCGGTTCAGCCTTTACCTCGTGCTTTTTCATTTCCTTTTCGCCCTCCGGCGTAGGCTTATCTACCTGTTGCTGAAATTGCTTTGCTTTTTCGACGGCATCGCCTGCGTCCACTTTGAAAAATGCAAACGGGGTTGGGTTTTTCAACTGTCGCCAAAAGTTGGATATGAAATTGGTAAAGAAATCTCCGTGTTTATCTACACGCATAAACTCGGATTGGTTCTTTTGGGTCGGGTCAACGGTTTCTAAATTCCCGTCCTTGTCAATACCCTTAACGGCTTGGATTTTCATTTTTTCTTATCCAGCACTAACAGCACGTCCGATAGTTGCTCAGGAGCTTCCTGTGCAACTTGTTCGGTTGCTTCCTGTTGATTTAAAGTTTCTTCGCTCATAATCTGAAAATTTTAAAGTTCAATGCCGAAAGTAAAGGAAGTGGTTACTGCATAACCCGAAGTGGCACTCAAAGGCAGTCAAAGGCAGTGTTTGGCGTTTTACTTACCGTAGGAGGGTTAAAGCTCTCTCGGATAAATTGATGTACATCGGATAGCTTGTAATAGAGTTTTCCGCTTATGGTATAATAAGGCAGTTTGCCAATGGAACGGTAACGCTGGAGCGAGCGGTTGCTGATTTTAAGCATTTGTAATAAATCCTGATTGTCGAGCAGTTCCTCGCCGTCTATACTGTTACGTTTCTTTTGTAAGTCGTCAATATGGTTACTCAACATATCCAGCCTGTCCATTATTCGCTCCATCCACGACAAAAATTCCATTCTATCAATATTCATAGCTTTTACTTTTAAGAGTTCGTCCCTGTTATTTACCTGATTTCAGATTTCTGCCTTTTTCGATATAGCTTTTGCCCTTTGCCATAAGTTCCGCTACATATTCGTCACTACTTTGCACAGCATTGGCGTTAAGCATATCCTGATTGCCCCAATCGTATAGAAGTATTGCCCGTAGATTTTGGAGTAGGTTATTTCGCCTTTGGTACGCATACGCCACAAAGTCTTTTCGCTGATGTGCAGGTATTGGCATACCTCGTGATTGTTGAGCCACAAATCATCGTAGCTGGTGTCGTCAATCTTTTCAGATAATCCGCAATAGCGTTGATACGGCTGTTAAGCTGTTTCCACGCTTCTTCTTCAATGGTTATAATTTTCATTGCATTGCTTTTTAATGTTCACAATGCAAAATTGCTAAGGGTGGCAGTGTTTGTCCGCCAACCCTTGCCAATTGGTTTGGCGGGTTTTTTAAAATTTTTAAAATCGGGAGAAATCCTTTATTAAAGAGCGTTTTAAAGGATTTGTAGTTTTGAAACAAGGTAAATAGCCAACATTTGCCAATTGGTTTGTAGTTGGCAACAGCTATAAACAAAAAGGCAGTACATCAAAAGTGTACTGCCCTAAATATTATGATTAATATTAAACACTAAAGGTCTTTATCCATATATTCCTCCAATGAAACTTTAAGCTCATCTAAAAATGCGGTTCGGGAGCCACTTTTAGTTTTCATTCTATGGAATGTGTGATGTATATCGTTTAGCGTAATGCCAAAAAGTATTTGGAACATTAAACTAATTTTTCGCACGCTGATTTTTCCGTATGAAATCGCACCGGAGGCGTGTAAAGCATAGATTAATTCTGTAAGTGCATTTTTGGTTTCCGTCCAAAAATATCTTTGGAGCGTTCCGGCTTTTGTGCAATCAAATCGGGGCTTTCTTCGGGATTTATTTTTGTCAGTAGATAAGTGTAGAGTAATTCGTTAGCAATAATCCTTGCTGTCTTGTAATCGTAGAAAGTAGAAAATTCGGGGTCAATCTCAAATACGATACTGTTTAATCCATCGTGGTAGTTTATATTTCCACGTTTAAAATAGCTGTGGTCACGGTCTGTACGTCCCGAACGGTAGTACCTGTAAAAATCGGAATTGCAGATATGCTCAATGTATTCTCTTTTCAGACTTGCTAATTGGTTGGAAAAATAATTGAAATACATTTTGCCATTGCTGAACGGACAGGTCGTTTCAATGCGGTAAACCTTATTATAGTAAATGAGTTTGCCAAGAATTTGTGGTTTAATGGTTCTGAAGAATTGTATTTCCTCATTATCATTTTCAAAGTCCTGTTCAATGATTTGTTTCTTGACCGAAAATAATAGGTCTTGAAGATACAAGGTCATTTGATAAGCCTCGTCAATTAGCCTTTCGCTTTGTACTGAAATCTTATCTTCCATATTATGTATCTCTAAAATAATGGTGTGTAAAGAATGTTTCATAGCCAATATTTTTTGTGATGATTACTAAACTTCAAATTCAGTTTATACCTAATTAACACACAAATATTATGAGATGAAGTGACAAAATACCCACAGTTCAACCACACTGTGCGAATTTTTTTAACCGTAGGTGGGGGCAACTGTGGAAATAAATTTGCAAATATTTTGTATGAAACCTGTTTAAAGGATATATAAAAAATTAGACGGCAATAAATATTACCGTCCTATTTTTTTGTATATTTGCTATTGATTTACAAGGAAATCAAAAGAAAGCGAGTGCAGAGAGCACCACTACTAAATCGTTACCGATAAGGTTTTCAATTCTTGTAAACTACTCTTTTTGAAATACTTTGAGCCTTATTAATCTTTTTATCTAAAAATAATTATGAAAACGATCATAGAGCCTTTTCGTATCAAATCAGTAGAGCCCATATTTGTAACAACCCAGGAAGAGCGGAAAACGATTTTGGAAGCCGCATTTTATAATCCTTTTTGATCGATGCCCGGCACGTGTTAATCGATTTGCTTACTGACAGCGGAACCAGTGCCATGAGCAGTAACCAATGGGCCGGTATCATGCAGGAGACGAATCGTACGCGGAAGCAGCAGCTTCTTTCATTTCGAACAGGTAGTAAAAGATATCACCGGTATGCCTTTTATTATACCTACGCACCAGGGGCGGGCATCAGAGAAAATACTTTTCAGCATATTGGGGGTAAGGGAAAATTCTTTGTAAGCAATACTTTATTTGACACTACACGGGCGAATATAGAATTTAGCGGCGCAACGGGGGTAGACTTACTTTGCGAAGAAGGAAAGCATCCCGCTATACCAGCTCCTTTTAAAGGAAACCTGGATACCGTAGCTTTAGAGCAATTTATCAACAAAACGGGCAGTGAGAATATACCAGCCGTCATCCTTACTATTACCAATAATTCGGGCGGCGGGCAGCCCGTAAGTATGCAAAACATCAGGGAGGTAAAGGCTATTTGCAAGGCTAACTGTATACCTTTTTATATAGACGCCTGCCGGTTTGCAGAGAATGCTTATTTTATAAAATTGAGGGAAGAGGGATATCAAAACAGTAGCATTGAAGACATTGCAAGAGAAATGTTCTCTTATGCAGATGGAGCTACCATGAGCGCTAAAAAGATGCATTTGCCAATATAGGTGGATTCCTGGCATTGCATAGCGGAGAGCTGGCGCGCGAATGTCGAAACCTGCTAATTATTACAGAAGGATTTCCTACTTACGGGGCCTTGCAGGCAGAGACCTGGAGGCCATAGCCATCGGATTGAAAGAAGTAATGGAAGAGCCATACCTGCAATACCGGATACGCAGCATAGAATATCTCAGCGATAAATTGCATGCAGCCGGAGTTCCGGTAATGAGGCCGGCAGGTGGGCACGCCATTTATATTGATAGCAAGGCCTTTTTGCCGCACATACCGGTAACGCAATATCCCGGGCAGGCGCTCGTTTGTGAACTGTATCTGGCCGGTGGTATCCGCTCGGTAGAAATAGGTTCTTTAATGTTTGGCAAATATGACAAAGCAGGCGGGCTTAATCCGGCTGCAATGGAACTGGTGCGCCTGGCCATTCCACGCAGGGTGTATACACAAAGCCATATTGATTATGTGGCTGAAGTGGTGATCGATGTGTTTGAAAGAAGGGCATCTATAAAGGGACTGCAAATTACAGAGGAGGCTCCCTTGCTCAGGCATTTTACAGCAAAGCTGAAGCCGCTTGCTTGAACTGGTTAATTAGTGAAGGTTTAAAGCAGGAAACAGTGGTGTTGCGTTAAGCTCCTTTTTGTCGTTATGTAAATAAGCCTCTCTTGCAGGGGCTTATCAAAATGTGCTTATGATTACGTTAAGAGCTGCAATACTTCTGGGCTTATGTTTTGTTATTGTTGTGGGAACCAGGTGCTCCTGCTGTAAATGCGATGAGGTAGATGTAAAATATACTTCTGCTTTTAAGGAAATGGAGCTTGTAAGTCTTGATAATTCCGGAAAAGATACCGCTTCTGTAGTAAACAATACAGTTAACAGGAATGCTTACGCGGTCAAAATGGTTTTGCTTTCTTCAATCGGAACCCTGGCGCACCTGCCTTGCAGGCATTTTGATGTGTTTATTGGTAGTGCTAACGCAATGGGATGCCGTTGTTCTTCATCAGGTAAGTATATACCAACGGATAGTATTATTTCCATTTCTATAACCGACCTGGAAGCTTTTGACGTAAATACTCCTGCCAATTCGGATATTAGTTCCCGGTTCAGGTATTACGACAGCTACGCCGGCGGCTCGTATATTGAAGTAGATCAACTGCTAAGTAGTGGTCGGCAAAGCCTGTTGTATCCGGGCAGCTATTACTCAAGTCCTGCCGATCCGATGGCTTCCTGCAGTCTGGATTAATGTTTATGCTGATGGAGCCTCCTGCCTCTTCGGGTATACACCGGTTTAAGTTTTCCCTGCTTTTAAAGTCCGGCATAAGAATAGAGCAAACTACTTCAACCATAATGCTGCAATAACGAAACCATGAAAAAGATAACCGCCTTGTTCTTATTTTTAATAATAGCCTTGTCAGCACCGGCACAAAATCCTTTTGAATTTAAAGGAAAGATTTTTGCGCATGCTAGTGCAGGTTACCGGGCTCCGTTAAAAAGTATTTCAGGGGAGGGCTCTTAGATGATATGATCAGCCTGAAGAACAATAGCGTTGTTATCGGCATAACGCATTATTATTTTTTCAGGAACAAATGGGGCGTATTTTTGGATATGGCGTTTGCGCCTTCCAGGCCTAAAAACCGGCCCGAAAGCGATCTGCTGAGATTTGCACGATATGAAAAAGACTACTATTTAAATAATAATGGCGGGTGGTCGGCTGCAGGTAATACCGATGGCCGCTATTCATTTGGTGGAACTTACCGCATAGAAAAGAACCGTTGGCGCTTTTTTGCATTACTGGGAGTAGGAATGACAGAGTTTGAAGCGGTTGAGGATATTAAGAGACTGAAAGAGAAGAACAGCAATGTGAATTATACTGCCGAACTAATTTGGAATGGAAGGTTTAATGATCCCGATTTCCAGACCGCTTTTCTCACCAGCGCAGGTCTGTTATCTGGATACCGGCTAAACAAGCGTTTTACAGCAGTGGCTAATGTAAAATTTTCGCATTTTGCAACCCATTTTGAGTATCGGCTGCAAAGAACCAATCAGTATACAAAGGAGCATTTTATCGACGATATTTACAGCTACAAAAGAGGTGCGATAGATATAACTGCCTCGATGGGTATTATGTTTACGCCGGATGCTGATCGCCGCTTTAGAAAATAATGAATCAACTTCTGTGTTTGATCAGTAGCCTGCTGTTGCGTTTTGATCAGTTGCAACGTTCAACCAGAATAAACTAAAAACGATGCAGATGAAACTTTACCGGATTGCTTTTCTGTTGCTTATTTTATCAGCGCTTACTATAGCAGGATGTAGAAAAAAACCGGACAACGATCCGAAGAAATGTAAAATTGCCCGATGGTTTATAAACCTAATATCTATATCTATCCTAAACAGACGCTGAATATAAGCGTAGCGCTGGATTTTCCAAAAGGCGGCAGGGTAGTGGAGTCCATTCCTCTTTACGGATCGGGATGGAATGTGACGGTAACGCCCGAAGGCAAGATGAATGATCAGTATGATTATTTATTTTATGAAAGCGAGCAACCGGATGAGTGGCAATACAAAACAGGATATACGATACCCCGCGATAGTCTTGAAATATTTTTTAATGGGAATATGACTGCCTACCATTTTAAAGCCAACGAGATCAAGGACTTTATTGATTACTGGATACCACGCTTAAATGATTATGACTATTATCATATCTACCCGCAGGAGCGACCCGTAATTGAAGAATTGATCAAAGTACGCTTTTCATCGGAGCCCGAAAACTTCCTGCGATTGTTTTACGTAGTGAAAGGTACCAGTGTGCCATCGCCTTTACAACCTCATGTAATCAATAATACGGTTCCGCGAACAGGGTACCACGCAGCAGAATGGGGTGTGGTGTTGTGATTATCAGGAAAAAATAGTGCTTTTTAGATAGATTTAACTTTCGCCATAGTGGAGTCTCTCCAACCACTATCAGGAAACGATAGTGGCCGCAAGCAATGTAGTTTTTCTCCGTGGTTGGAGTTTTCTCCAACCATTATTAGAATCATATAGGCAGCAGGAGAAATATAGTTTGCAGGCGATAACACCTGCAAAGGCGAAAAAGAGAGGAACATTAGATAGATTTAGCTTGTAAGTAATGAGCACCAAAAATGATGGCATAGATCCAACAGTTATAAAGAATAGTATAAATAAGAGCGATGCCCATGCTTTTACTGAGGTTGTTTTTGCATCTTGGTGAATTGAGAAATATTAGCCGGTAAGCGCGAAAGATGATCCAGTACAGTATTCCGGCAATTACAAGAATTGTCGCCCACACCATAGCTCCTATTGCCCAAAATATAAGTGAGCCGGCAAGCGCCAGAATAATCCATACTAAGATACCTATGCAGCCAATCGGGTTAAGTATATCTGCATCCAAATCCGACATATTCATAGTAGGTGAGTCAGGTTGTTTCAAATAGGAGAACTTGTCTATGAAATTACCATAGCCATCTTTTAACTTCCAGCCGTTATATAAACCAGTAGTAATAAAAATGAAAAATGTTAACGAGAGAATTGTTGTGGAGATCAACGAGTTCAGATAAAGCGACCGATGACTTTGCAAACCTGATAAATAAACGATCAACGTGAGCACCGGGATGACGATCACGGTACTTACAAAAGCGGTCCGGCTATTAATAAGTTTAGGTTTGTTCAAAACAATATAAGATTCATGTAAATCTATAAAATTGCTTCTTACGAGTAAAACTTTTTCGCCGTGGTTGAAGTTTTCTCCAACCATAATTGGGAACGATAGTGGCCGCAAGCAATGTAGTTGTTTGCAGGTGTTAACACCTGCAACGGCGAAAATCTATAATAATATGTTTTTAGTAAGAACGGACTGCTGACTTATAGAACTGTTTTGAACTGTCAGGCATCTTATATCTCGCTATTACTTAAAATTCCTTCCATCATGAAATACTTTGGCTGCAGCCTGGGTTTCGTTAGTATTCTTGTTGGGTTCATGGCCATAAGGGCCCAGCAAATTTCTTCCCTCTAGCCGGGGCAGCACCAGGTTGGTGAATAAGCCGGAAAGATTATAAAAACTACCTGCCACCACATGTATTACCTGGCCTTCTCTTTGCACCGTTCCTGATACCATCAACAGTTTAGACCTTAAAATTTCTTTCCTGAACTGGTCAAATACCTGCTTGAAAACGACCAGGTTGGCAGTGCCGGTTTCATCTTCAATCGTAATAAAACAAATACCGCTGGCAGTACCAGGTCTTTGCCTTACCAATACCAATCCTGCTACCTGTACAGCGGCTCCATTCTCCATCGTATACAGTTGGCTGGTGCTTACAATGCGCAAAGAGTTTAGCTTGTCGCGCAAAAAGCTTACCGGGTGCGCTTTTACAGAGAGACCGGTAACACTGTAATCCTGCATCACATGTTCGGGTACAGTCATCAGGGGTAGTTGCACCGCCTGCTCCTGTGGATCAGGTGAGGATTGGCCCTTAAACATACCCGTGGCACTATCACTTAAAGAAGATACTTCCCACAATGCCTGTCTTCTATCCAGGCCCATGCTTCTGAAAGCATCGGCATCGGCCAGTTTTTCCAATGCAGACATACTGAGCCCCGCATTTTTTAATGTGATAATACTGGTAATTGCACCAGGCTTCCGTGTGTTGATAAGTATCTTCATTTCTTCGGCATTCAAACCCTTTACCTGCCTGAAGCCCAGGCGTAGTACACAGAACTTACCTTGTTTTTCCTCCAGGCTATGATCCCAGTTCGAGTAATTAATATCTACCGGCTTTACCGTAACGCCATGTTTTTGGGCATCGATCACCAGCTGGGCGGGTTGATAAAAACCCATGGGTAAACTGTTCAGTAAGGCGCAGGCAAATACATCGGGATAGTACCATTTTAACCAGGCCGAAACATATACCAGTAAAGCAAAACTCACTGCATGACTTTCAGGAAATCCATAACTTCCAAAGCCTTCCAGTTGTTTAAAAATGCGGCGGGCAAACTCTTCGCTATAGCCGTTTTTAAGCATCCCATCGATCAGCATTTTTTCATAATCGCTTACTTTTCCCTTGGCTTTAAAAGTCGCCATGCTACGTCTTAATCCATCTGCCTGTGCGCCTGTAAACCCCGCGCCAACCATTGCTATTTCCATTGCCTGCTCCTGGAACAAAGGAACACCCAGGGTTCTTTTGAGTATTTCTCTTAATGCTTCAGATGGATATTCTACTAAATCGGGATTCTGCCTTCTTTTTAAATAAGGGTGCACCATATTGCCCTGTATGGGACCGGGGCGTACAATCGCTACTTCTATTACCAGGTCGTAAAAGTTTTTAGGACGTAGCCGGGGCAGCATCGTCATCTGTGCACGGCTCTCGATCTGGAATACCCCGATGGTATCGGCATTGCTGATCATTTCATAAACGGCCTTATCTTTAGATGGAATATTGGCCAGTGTAAATTTTTTACCATAATGTTCTTTAGCCAGGTCGAATGCCTTACGAATGCAGGTAAGCATTCCCAGTGCCAGCACATCTACTTTTAAAAACCCAGGGCTTCAATATCATCTTTATTCCATTCAATACAAGTGCGGTTTTCCATGCGGGCATTGAGAATGGGACAGAGCTCCGCCAGGTTGCCCTGTGTAATCACAAAGCCGCCGGTATGTTGTCCCAGTTGCCGCGGAAAACCTACATATTCCTCGGTAAGCGCCAGTATTTTTTGCAGGTGTTGATCAGCAGGGTTAAACCCTTCTGAAGAAATAGCCGAACCCTGCCGCCATTCAGGAGTGAGCTCCCACATCGATTTAGCCAGGCGGTCTACTGCATCAGCCGAAAGGCCCATGGCTTTGGCTACATCACGAACGGCTCCTTTATCATGAACCTCTGTTACGGTAGCTACAATACCCGCCCGGTGCCGGCCATACTTCTTATAAATATACTGGATCACTTCCTCGCGGCGCTCATGCTCAAAGTCTACATCAATATCCGGTGGCTCATCCCGCGCGTCCGACATGAATCTTGCAAAAAGCAAATCAAACTCTTTAGGATCAACCGAAGTAATGCCCAGGCAATAACATACTACCGAGTTGGCCGCAGAACCACGTCCCTGGCATAGAATGTTTTGGCTTCTTGCAAAACGAACAAAATCATACACCGTTAAAAAATAAGAGGCATAATTTTTTCGCTTCATAAATTTCAGTTCAAAGTCCAGGCTTTCTTTTACTTTATCAGGTATATCATTGTTGAACTTTTCTCTCGCACCTTGCCAGGCCAGCATTTCCAGTTCTTCCTGTGGACTGCGCCCACCGGTTGTAATTTCTTCGGGGTATACATATTTCAAACTGCTTAGCGAGAACTGGCAGGCATCAGTAATTTCCTTGATCCGCGCCAAAGCATCCGGATAGTGCCGAAACAGCCTGTACATTTCTTTGGGTGCTTTTAAATGGCGCTCTGCATTTTGCCAGAGGCGGTATCCGGCATTATAAATCGTGTATTTCTCACGCGTGCAGGTAAGTACATCCTGCAATTCCTGCGTCCGCGATTATGATAATATACATCGTTGGTAGCTACCAATGGCACTTTACAATTTTTAGACAATTGTGCCAGGCGATAAAATTTTTATCATCATAGGCCTGGTAAGAACGGGTCATCGCCAGATAGAGGTTGCTGCCCAGGTGCTGGCTATACTCCCACAGATCATTTTTGAAACCAGTATCAAAATCAAATTGATCATTTAATTGATAGGGAGGGATTACAATAAATTTCATTCCTTTTTTGTACTGATATACATCTTTCTTGTATAAAAGACATTGCCCTTTCTCGGTTCTCAGGTTACCTTCAGACAACATCGTGGAAAGCCGCGCATAGGCTTCTTTGTCGGTGGGGTAGGCTAATAGATCAGGACCGTCCTGCAATACCAGGTGGCAGCCAATAATCAACCGGATGCCTGTTTTCTTAGCTTCCACATGTGCCCGTACGACCCCTGCTAAGGTATTATGGTCGGTGATAGCTATACATGCATGTCCCAATGCTGCAGCTTCCTGTACCAGCTCTTCAGGGTGCGAAGCGCCTCTTAAAAAGCTGAAATTACTGGTAACATGCAGATCTGTATACGATAACATGATATTGTTTTTATTGATCCTGCCACTCAGGCAAAAAAGCCGTGAATAAACCATTGGGGTTGCTGAACATCATCATAATGACCCAGCCGGAAGATCCAGTAACGGGCGCCGGTTTCATCTTCTATACAATAGTAATCCCGGTAATGGCCCTGCTGCAGCCACCATTCCTGCTCTATACGTTCCGGCCCGTCAGCCTTTTTTACTTTATGCAATCGTCCCTGGTATTTGAAAGATTTAGGTGGATAGTCGGGTACCAATACCATTACTTCAATCAATACAGGCTTTGCCAGTAAATGCAGGGGACGTAAACCCACGGGCCATTGTGCCGTGCTGCAATCATCTGCTGATGTGGCCAGCCGCACCGATCGCTCCGGCCAGTAATGTTCATCGGGCAGGTATCTTTTTATACTTTTTCGCCCACACGATCAGCTATGCGATCCAGTAGTTCTGCAAGTTTTACATCATCCCTTGTTACTGTAGCAGGCCATAAAGCATCCTGTGCAGGGACCAGAGGCATTACCTGCAGCACTTCCAGTGTAAAAACTTCAATGCCCAATGCCGGTTCAATGGTAGGAAGCTTGTGTTCAAATAACTTCATCAGGTGCTGCACGTTTACCGAAGGGCGGCCTGTGCCAATTTTTAATTGTTGCTGCTTTCCGTCTACCCGGTGAGCAGTAAACACGCAGGCGCGCATGCCCATTTCTTCCTTTTTCAGGCGGCCACAGGTATCTTCCAGTAATTGATGAAGGGCTATTTCAATGGCTTTGGCGGTTCGCACCGGTTCCAGGCAGGGCAGGTGAATAAAGTAAGGGGTGTTGGTTGCAACGGCTCTATAAACTCCGGCGCGAGACCCAATGCCTGGTGAAGCCTTTGTAAAAATGATCACCGAAACGCCTGCGAAGCGCTGATCCGGGCATGTTGATAAACGTATCCATGCGATGCATGCCTAGCTTCGAGAGCTTTTCCAACACGGGTGTTTCCAACCTCAATGCAGCCGGTGGCAAAGGCAGTAGAGCTGTTTTTTCTTGATGTGGTGGTACAATAAATGTTGAGGGACAGAACCGGGCCATACCCCATGCGGTTCCAATGGTACCGGCAATGGCAACCCTTACCTGGTACCCCATGCGGGAAAACTTTTTGATAAGGTCCTGCAGGTATAATGCTTCACCGCCCCAGAGATGCGTGCACCCGGTGGTTTCAATAATCAGCCCGTCTGGCGGATCAATGGCTACAACAGGACTAAACCTTATGCACCATGCGCCCAGGGCTTTTAATAGTTGATGTTCTGAATTTTCTTCCCATTTAAAAACTTCCAGTTGGGGTAGCATGGTTTTACAATCTGCCACCACCATATGGGCTTTGATGCCTTTTGCTTTGGCTCCCGGAGATACGGCTTTTACTACCATTTTTCCCTGCACAGGCGCTGCTATCACAAAGTCGGTATGAGCGAGTGCCGGATCCTGCCGAACCTTGCGATTAGCCAGCAGGCAGGGAACCATATAGAAGCATAGCGTTTTCCATACTACCCGGTTTGGAGTTGAGGGTAAGAGGGTAGAGCGGGCGATTGCTTTTCCAGGTGACAAAACTGTCCCGACTTCCATTGTAATGACCATTGCCCGGTTTGACCATTACGTACTTTCAGCAGTTCAACATTCCATTGTGGAAATCCTACTCCCGGCAGGTGCTCTTCTGTTATACTGGGTAAAGGCTGAATGTGCCACCGGGCAGCACAAGCCACCGTTTCCTGTTGCCGGGGCAATACCCGGTGTATAAAACCAGTAACATGGCTTTGCTCTACTGCCAGTTGCAAACGCCTGGATTCGGTAAAGCTCAGGTGATCGGTGGCGCCTACTACTGCTACAAGGGTTTCACATTTTAAAGATTCTTCGATGATCCAAAGAATGTCCTTGGGCTTCCGCGCTTCCACAAAAATGACCTGTTCGGGTTCAATGCCAAAACTCCTGAGTGCAGGTGGATAAACCTGTTGTTCCTGTGCAATCCACATGCATTTCCGCGAATGCATCAACAGCTTGCCCAGCAGGGCTGCAATAAAACCATTGGTGGCCGCCGCTTCACTCTCATTATAACTGCTTAGTTCATGCACAACCTGGGTGGGAAAAACTTTATAGGGAAATACAGACTCTACTATTCCCAGCCCCATTGAGTACCGGGCCTGTACAGGGGAGGCTTATAGCCCTGCAGCGAAAGAATTTCCTGCTGTAATGTATGTAGCACTCCTGTATCCATTACCCATAGTCATGTAACACAAAGATAATTAAATACTAAGATAATTAGTATTTAATTGCTAATTATTTTGGGTTATATTGGAATTTGGGTATAAATTTTTTAAAACTGATTGAGGATATGCCTTGTATTTCAATCAGGTGAATTGCGTAACTTTCATCTAACAAAGCTATTTTTATGCACGTCGTGAATTATTGAAGCAAAGCGCCCTGGCTGTAGCCGCTTTTGGATTGAGCAGGGATATTTTTGCTACACCATCCAAAACATTGCTGTATAGCAATCATGCTGCTGATATAATAAAGCTGAGCTCCAACGAAAATCCTTACGGACCTTCTCCCCAAGCCCGGAAAGCGATGAGTGAAGCAATAAACGGCTGTAACCGATATCCGTGGGAAACCACTACTCTGCTTAGAGAAAAGATATCGATACCTTATAAATTAGCAAAAGCGAATGTAATAATAGGGGCTGGGTCTTCAGAATTGTTAGGACTGGCTTCTGTTCTGGCTGCTTTGAAAAAGGGCAATATAGTGGCACCCGATCCCACCTTCAGGTTATGGATGCCTGCTGCCAATAAAATAGGAGCACCGGTTAAACTGGTACCATTAACACCGCAAAAGACAGTAGATCTGCAGCGTTTGAAAGAAGCGATCGATGCTGATACCCGTATGGTGTACATCTGTAATCCCAATAATCCTACAGGCACAGTACTACCTCCTAACGAGTTAGAGACATTTATTAAAGATGCAGCTCCATCTGTTACTATATTATTAGATGAGGCTTATACTGAATTTGAAGATACAAAGAGTGTAGCGCACCTGGTAAATGAGCATCCGAATTTAATAGTAGCTAAAACTTTCTCTAAAATTTATGGAATGGCAGGAGCAAGGGTAGGATACGCTTTGGCTCATGCCAACACCATTCAGCAGTTGAACGATCTGCAACCCTGGGCTAATGCTGGAGCGGGTGGCATATCGCTGGCGGGTGCTATCGCATCCCTGGAGGATACTTCATTTGTAAATATGTGTAAAAAGGAGAATTCAAAAGCGCGCAGTATATTTTACCACGCCCTGGAACGCAACGGTATTTCTTATATCCCATCGGCTACCAGCTTTGTGTATTTTGATGCCTTAAAATACCCCAAAGATTTTAAAGCTATCCTGGAGGCCAAAAATATTATCGGGGCCAGGAGTTTTGAAGAACGATCAAAATGGCTGCGCCTGAGCATAGGTACCACCGGAGAAATGGAACGGGTAGCAGAGGCCATCCGGTTATAGCTATCTTTACCTGACAGCTCAGGCACTAATGTTGAGCCGTTTGCACAGGTATTGCAGTTCTTCGATGCTTTTAATACTATTTACCTTAATGTTGGTTACAAACACACCGGTTACACTATTGTTTTCCGTTTGAACCTTCACCAATCCATTTACATATTCATCTGCTGTAACAGCATTGGCCTTTTGAAAGCCTAAATTGATTATTTCGTGAGTAGTCATATAATTGCTTTTGAATTTAATTTCAAAACAAATGCCATTTTCGAAAACAAAACCGCCAATATCGGTGAATGCCCGCTATAATTCGATCTAAGAGCACCTGCTTTCGTTCAATTGCCGCAACAATTACTTTCCTCTGGTAACCGCGAATTGTAAATGAGATGTGGCGAATTGTAACCGGTTTTTACAAATACGTATACTGTATCATTTATTTGAGGCTGAAAGCATTGCTGTTTGTTTTACCTTGAGCAACAGGTGCCGCTTTAAATGAATGACCCTCAAACCCCAATAAAATGAAAAAAACAAATCTGATGCTGGCAGGGGCAGCCGTATATGCCCTGGCACTCTTTTCCTGCGGAAATGCTTCCGTAGAGCTAGCCCGAAAATTACAAAGCAGTTATGAGTATGAAGGTAAAGCGATAGAGCTCGTGGGCGAATTTGATGCACCGTTCTTTACTTTCAGTTCGGGGCAGTCAAAAACCATTCCTATGGCTTTTGTAGTAAAACTCGGTGCTATGAGTGCTGATAAAGAAAGTATCTCCGATATTGTACTGCCACAGGGGCGGACAAAAACAGCGTATTGCTGGAGCTCGACCCTGATCAAAAAAAAGTATACACTAAAGAATTTTTATGTGTATGACAGCAACGGAAAAAAATATAACCTGGATGAGCATCCCTCCTTTAAATCAAAGGAACGGTTCATTACACCGAGCTTCAAAAGCCGGAAGCAGACAGGAGGGCAGACAATTTTGCCATGCAGATAACAGACGTAACCATAGAGAAAGATTAAAACTGCGATGAATGAGTATTGAATTGGGAAATGCTTCCGGGTTCGGCTGGTTTATTATTGCCATTGCCACCATTATGTCGATTGGTATTGTTTACACCTATCGTAAAAAGCAGGCTATTAAATGGAAATATGTTTTTGCGGTTATCCTAATGTTTGTAATAGGTATAAAATGGCTTTTGAATCATTAATCGTGGATTAATTTAATAGTAACATGCTGCTTACAAGGGAAAAAATGAGCCGAATAGAGAGTCTATTCGGCTCTTAAACAAATGTATGTATTAAAAATAGCCTTATTGTAATTATTTTGTGGGTTAATCGGCAATATGCCGGTTAACCACATCCCTGATGGAAGGATAAGCCTGAGGCATATATTGGCCTAATTGTTCTTCCTTTACCCATTCGATTTTTTCAATATCCTCATCTGTCTGCGGAACGAGTTGTTCAGCCCGGTTGCTTTTCATCAAAAACCAATGCGATTCTTTCATAATATGATGAGTGCCTTGCTCATAACTATGATAGGTGGTGGTTAAAAATGGTCCTAATTCCACACTTTTCAACCCTGTTTCTTCCTGCACTTCGCGTACAGCACATTCCTCGATGGTTTCACCTTTATCCAGGTGGCCCTTCGGTAAATCCCAGGCGCCCCGGCGAAAGATCATCAATAGTTCTCCTTCTTCATTAATAACCAAACCACCTCCCGCTACGTGCACTTCAAACTTCTTAAAAACTGCTTTTTCAGCTCATCCAGGCTTTTATGCAGGAAAATGCCCCGCCTGATCTCGGGCAGGTCAATTTCTTTTAGCATGGCTTTTATAGTATGGGTATCGAGCTCATCAATAAAAATGGTATCGGGCTGATGGTGTAATTTTTCCAGGTTTTCGTCCAATGCATCGCATAAATGCACCGGTTTATTGTGAATGTAAACGGTAATCTGCATAACTATGTGGATTATAAAAAGCGGCGTTTCGTGGCCGGGTATCGGGAAACTTTTATTTTCGCAACCTAAAAATAGGTAGTAGGTATGAACGATGCAAAAGTTGTGGCCGAAAAATTATTACAGGCCAACGCAGTAAAATTAAGTCCCGAAAAACCCTTTACATGGGCCAGCGGCTGGAAAAGCCCCATTTACTGCGATAACCGCAGTGTATTGTCTTACCCCTTTATCCGCGATTTTATCAAGAGCGAAATGTGTAATGTTTTGTTCGAGCATTTTGGCGAAGCAGACGCTTTAGCGGGTGTTGCAACTGCCGGCATTGCCTGGGGAGCTATGGCTGCCGACCAGTTAAAACTGCCTTTTTATATGTACGGCCCAAGCCCAAAGATCATGGTTTGGGAAACCAGATAGAAGGAAGGTATGAAGCCGGGCAAAAATTGTGGTGATCGAAGACCTGGTGAGTACCGGAAAAAGCAGCCTGCAGGCGGTAGATGCATTGATAGCCGCAGGACTGGAAATAGTAGGAATGGTGTCTATTTTTACCTATGATTTTTCGGTGGCAAAAGAAGCTTTTGAAGCCAGGGGATTAAAATATCACCCGCTTACCAGCTACCCGACGCTCCTTGAATTGGCCCAGGAAAAAGGAATTATTCAACCAGAGCAGGCCACCCAGTTATTACAATGGAGAGAGGATCCTGCCAATTGGACAGGTATTTAATTATTTACCTGAATTGTCTTTAGTAATACTAAGCGGGTAGGATCATTCATTTTGTTATAAAGAATTGTCGCCCCTGTAAAAGTCATCAGACTCTTTGCAGGGGTTTTCTATTAGCAATTCAATTATTGGATGCCCGGGAACCGAGAGTGTAAAAATTCATAAGTGGCGTGCTGCAGTTATTTGCCAGCTTATTTAAAACTCAAGCTATTTATACTACGAGGTAGCTTTAAATAGTGCTAGCCATTTACTAATAAAATTAGTAAATTAATCAAAACGCACACAAAAGTTATATACTAATAATTTTAGAAGTAGTTAATTTATATATTATTATTATTTATAGTTATTTATGTAGTTTAATTGTATATTTGAATTACTATTTTAAGGCCTTAGAAGTGCTGTTTTTAGCTACCTGATTAATACAATGTCTTCAATTGCTTAGTATGTTTTTATTAATATGGTAATCATATATTTAAATGGTTTTACTTCCAGTAGGTTGAAATATAAAATAAATGTTACCGGTTATCATTATCCGTTCTAATTTATTAAAGTTAATAATTAGGTTATTTTTAATGATTTTTCAACAATACCAATGAAAAAATAAAACTCACTGTGTATTTTATCTAAAATTTAATTAGAGGTGTATTTCCTGTTGATGATTTGAGAATGCCCGATAACCGACAATCTCCCCTACCCCGGGAGACCAGATCCTAATTCTGCTTTTCTATGAGAAGGCGGGGCTATTAGCCGGTGATGTAATCAGGTAATTAAAAAGTGGTGCCGTTATGGCAGTAGTAGTGTACTAGCTTTTAAGATAGCTCTTCCCGGCGCGGGTGACAGGTATAAGTAATAGAAACTGAACGCTCTTCTAAAAATTTTTGAGTGTTGTACCTGCCAGAATTTGCCGGGAATGGATATGTTTCAGGTAACCTGGAATAGGATCCGGGTTCAAGAAAGTAGCTGAAAAATACAAGGGTAAATGAGTGGGTTAGTTCACCTCAATTTTTACCAGGGCATTTTTGTCCAGCTTGAAATTTTTCCATTTTGCTTTTTTGATAAACTCGATGGCTTTTTTTGCCAGGATGGCATCCGGGCTTTCCACTACTTCAAAATCTACCGGGTCGCCGTTGTCGTCTACGGTAAACTTGATCTGGAGGGTTTTAGTTTTTTTAGCTTTGTCCACCCCCAGGCTGGTGCCCAGCTCTTCGTAGAAATGGCTCCAGCCTTCTTCGGGGTAAATGACTTCGTTGGCACTTGCCGCCTCAGCCTGTGCCTTGCGGGCATCACGCATATACACAGTTCTTTTTTGAGGTTGCTTGCATTTCCAATTATGATCGTTTCCTCCAGGCTGTTAAAGTTCTTTTCTAAAACTACCTTATTTTGTTGTCCTGGTTTTAGGAAAGCTGTCGCATTTTGGTATCCAATCATATTTACCGACACGTTAAAGCTGCTGTCGTATACCGGTAATACAAAGCTGCCGTCGTTATTGGCAGTTGTTTGGCTACGCCCGGGCACTGAAATGGACGCGTTGGGTAAGGGAACGCCTTCTTTATCTACCACCTGTCCCTGGATATAAGCTACCGGCTGAAGTGCCATCGCTTTGTTAAATGTTGACCTATTCGCATTTTGGGCCATAACAGCAGCGGAAGATACTGAAGGGGCTGTCTCCATTGCCCGTGAGTTATAATTATAATTTACCAGGTTGTCTTTTGTCGCTTTAGATTCAGAGCTGAACCCGGGCTTGGGCTGAATTGCCTCATCCGCATTCATTTTTGAGGTGGAACAGGCTGTGCTGCTTCAACTAAAGCCAAAGCCGTTTTGGGCGGCACCCGGTCTTTTTCAAGTAAGGCCGACCCCCTGGGGTTCGTTATTTTGAGCAACAGGCCCATGGCTCAGTTGCGGCTGCTCTGCCACAGTAGTAACAGGCTCTTTAGGAGCAGCCGTTTGAGTGGTATCGGCATGTTGAATTGGTTCAACATGGGCTACCGCCTTCAGGTCGCTTTCGGCTTTTTGCGTAATCCACCAGGTAGCGCCTGCAATAAGTGTAAGGCTACAGGCAGCGGCTGCCCAGCGCCACCAATAAGTTTTAGGCGTTTTATGTAAGGGTAATACTACGGGCTCCTGGTGCGCTAATCCCAATATAGAAGCTTTGATGGCATTCAGGTGGTTATCTGTGGTTACCGGATCCGCATTTCTAAAACCGTCAATGGCATCGGCGAGTAAGGGATCTTTTAATGCAGCTTTTTCCATATCGTGCATTTCCTGCGCGCTCATGCTGCCGCTCAGATACCTTTTAATATCTTCCGGGCCATAAAACGGATATGTATTATTAGTTTGCTGCATTTTTTTCATACAAATTTTAAGATTCCGGCGGCCATTTTGTATCAGGCTTCGCACTTTATTCCAGTCCATGCCGGTGGTTTCTGCTATTTCGTTATAGCATTTATTCTCGTAATAAAATAATTGAATACTTTGCTGCTGCTCCCGGGGAAGCTTTTCGATACACTTTTCCAGCCTTTTAAAAGCTTCTTCTTTTTCAATTACACTATCCAGATGCGAGAAATCGTCCGATTGCACAGTATGTTGTTCTAAACTTACTGTAATATTTTTTTGGCACTGCGCAACTGCATCAGGCAATAATTTTTGGTAAGCACATATACCCAGCTTTTAAAGTTCTGAATTTCGTGCAGGGGCACTTTTTCAGCAATTCCTGGTAAATATTCATCACCGCATCTTTTGCCTCTTCTGCGTCTTCCAGGTATTTTAAACAAACACCATACAATAATTCGCTGTAGCGCAGGTATAATTCGGCCAAAGCCTGCTGGTCGCCCGTTTGTTTAAAACGGCCTAACAACTGGTCGTCAGTCGCTTCTTTTAAAGACAGTATGCTTAGTACCTGCGCCAAATAGTATTTTTTACATCAAAATTCCTCAAACTGTACCTGATCGTTTCATCAGGCTGCCAGCACCGATGCTTATTAGCAGGATGCAAAAAGCAAACCTATTACACACGCAATTTAATTTTTTTATTTTTTATGCATTTTTCAGTTTTGAGTCATCCTAGCGAAAACGATCTCTAAAAACATTGGATAAAACAAGATAAGTTGACAAACGGCCGGTTGCTCATCTTTTCTTATTCAATGTTATCAGTCACCCTTAAAAATAAAATGATGAGGTATATTAAATGGATGATGTTACCATTGGTAATTATCGTAATAGCAGGGTTTGCCCAAAAGCCCATTACAATAACCGGGGTAGTTACTGACATGGCAGGTATACCTATTTCCCGTGCTACGGTGCAGGAAAAGGGTACTTCCAACTCAACGAGCGCCGATGATCAGGGTAATTTTAGCATTACAGTTAAAAGCAGGGATGCGTTATTGATCTTCACTTCTGTAGGCTTCCAACAAAAAGTGGTGCCTGTTAAGGGAGCTACAACACTGAAAGTTATTTTAGATGCTATTACACCGGCTTTAAATGAAGTGGTGGTGGTAGGGTATGCCACATCTAAAAAGATGTCGGTTACCGGTAGTATAGTTACTATAGGAGGACAGGGTGTCATGTCGAGGAATGTGGCTGCTTCACCAGGATATTATTATAGAAGACAGCCCGGACCGGAAATTAGGAAAGACCATAAGAAATACAAGGACGACCTTGACCGAGAAGGATATGATCATATTACCGAAAACCCTTTCCTGCGCTCCAAGGATAATCCACTGTCTACCTTTTCTATTGATGTGGACGGGGCTTCTTACAGTAATATCCGCAGGTTTATTAACGATGGCAAGCTGCCGCCAGACGGCGCTGTTCGTATTGAGGAAATGATCAACTATTTTAGTTATAAATATCCGCAACCAGCCGGCAACGCCCCTTTAGCATTAATACGGGGTACACCGTTTGCCCGTGGAATAGGCAACATCAATTGGTGTCTATTGGCCTGCAGGGCAGGAAGATCGCCACCGAAAACTACCGCCGGCCAATATTGTTTTCTTGATTGATGTAAGCGGCAGCATGTCTTCGCCTGATAAATTGCCTCTTGTGCAATCCTCGATGAAATTGCTGGCAGACCAGTTAAGGCCACAGGACCGGGTTGCCATAGTAGTGTATGCTGGTAATGCAGGAGTGGTGTTACCTTCTACTGAAGGAAATGAAACCATAAAAATCAAAGATGCTATCGACAGGCTGCAGGCGGGCGGATCTACCGCGGGGGCGCGGGCATACAATTGGCCTATAAAATTGCGCAGGAGGGATTTATTAAAAATGGAAATAACCGTATTGTACTTTGTACAGACGGAGACTTTAACGTGGGGCAAAGCAGTGACGACGAATTAGAAAGGATGATAGAAGATAAAAGAAAGAGTGGCATATTCCTTACGGTTTTAGGTTACGGTACCGGCAATTACCAAGATGCCAAAATGCAGAAACTGGCTAATAAAGGAAACGGGAATCATGCCTATATTGATAATATAAGCGAGGCGCGCAAGGTGTTGATCAGCCAGTTTGGTGGTACGATGTTTACAATAGCGAAAGATGTGAAACTACAGGTAGAGTTTAACCCCGCCAGGGTGCAGGGATACAGGCTGATCGGGTATGAAAACCGGATGCTGGCCAAAGAAGATTTTAACGATGACACCAGGGATGCGGGTGAGCTGGGTAGCGGTCATACTGTTACTGCCTTGTATGAAATCATTCCCGTGGGTATTGAAGCAGCCGAATTGAAAAAGTAGACGGGCTGAAATACCAAAAGCTGAAGGCGCTAAACCGGGTTTTAGTAGCAATAACGAGGTAATGACGGTAAAATTCCGGTATAAAAAACCGGGGAAGATAAAAGTTTGTTGCTGGAAAAAGTGGTAGAAGGAAGCCCCGTACCAATAGGGAGTGCCGGTGAAAATATACAGCTGGCTGCGGGGTTGGCGCAATTTGGTATGCTGCTGAGAAATTCCGAATACAAGGGGAGGGGCGGTTATGAACTGGCAATAGATCTTATTAGCGGCATTAAAGGTGATGACAGGGAAGGGTACCGAAAAGAATTGCTGCAGCTAATGAAAACCGCGTTTGACTTTAGTAAAAAAGAGAACAGCAGCCCGAAATATCCTACCAGAGGTAATAATAATTGAGAAAATATTGTGTGGCGCAATATGTTGAAAATCAATTTTATAAGTTTTACGTATTCCTGGTCTTGATCTTCTTACCGGTTTTTGGCACAGTATTTTAAGATGGTTGGGCAGAAAATCAATTCTGATCCTAAGTAAACTTAAAATGAAAGATTATGAAACGTAAAATGATTATTGGAGCAGTAGCATTACTGGTTACTGCCGGCGTTGCAAACGCGCAAGGCTTTGCTGAAGCAAAATTTGGTATTAAGGGTGGATGGAACTCGGCCAATATTACTAACAATAAAGGTGGGGAAACTGACGATTCGAAAAGATTAAATACTTTTAATGCAGGTGTTGTTGGCGCCATTCCGCTGGGCTCTACATTTGAAATCAGAACAGGGCTTGACCTGCAATCCAAGGGTACAAAGGTTAGCTGGGACAATGCTGCAGGTAAGGGTTTTGCCAAAACCAACCCGCTTTATCTTGAATTGCCGGTAAATTTGGCCATTATGTTACCTTTTAATGAAAAAGTAAAAGCCTATATCGGTGCAGGTCCTTATGGCGCTGTGGGTATAGCTGGTAAAAATAAATGGGAAAACACCGTGGCTGGTATAAAAACATCTTCGGAAGATAATATCGAATGGGGCGATGATAAAGTAGATACAGAAGGTAACCGTGGATCGGGCCAGTTTAAAAGGTTTGACTTTGGCGCTAATATTATCGGGGTGTAGATTTTGGGAAATTTGGCGTACACGCTCAATATGGACTGGGATTAACGAATACTACTCCAGGCGAGGGCACCAATGATAATTCTAATAAAAGCAACCAGCACCGCGTATTAGGTGTAAGTGGTATATTTTATTTCTAAATAATATTATCAGATTTTTGCGAATGGGCGCTGCTTTACGGTAGCGCTCATTTATTTTTGCGGGCATGAACCGATCGTTAGTTGTTACAGTATTGGCTATTATATTATTAATAGTAGCGTGTTTTATGCCGTGGATGAGAATTGAAGATCCTGCGTTAACGATAACCGGCATGGATACTTCGGGAACCAGGTATGGAAAACCGGCCCTGGCTCATTTTGTATTAGCCTTTTTTATATTGTGCAGCGCCTTTATTCCTAAGATATGGGCAAAAAGGCTGGGACTTTTGTTTGCTGCTTTAAACCTGGCCTGGGGCATCCGAAATTTTGGGGTGATCCCACATTGTGAAGCGGGCGTTTGCCCCGAAAAATTAACTGGTATTTATTTGCTGTTGATTGCAAGTATTGTTTTATTGATTACAGCGCTGTTTCCCAAGGAGCCGCCTGTTAACACAACCGGTGATCCGCAACCTTAAAAAAGCCGCCGGCATACCAGGCTCCGATTGCGGCTGCCATTCCGGACAGGAGATCAACAACATGCCGTTAACCGGTTTTTGATGAGACAATTTATATTTATAGAATCCTAATACTCCCAGCAGTAAAAACGGAATGAACAAGGCTGCATAGTTGGGCAATTGCATCAGGTAATTATTGAGCAGTATAATAATGCCGCCTGCTAAAAACCCCAGAAAACAGACAGGGCGTATTGTTTCGGCATCAGGCTGCTGGTGGCATTACCACCTTCCTGCCATTCTTTTTCCCAAACCTTATTTTCCCGAACTGTACCTCTACCATTGCTTCCTTCAGATGATCATCGATGTCCAGTGATTGATAAATTTTCAGGATCTTACTTTCTCCGCTGCTATTGTTCATTTCTTCTTTGCGGGTATAGTAAGCTCCGGCTGCCAGTAATGCGGCTATGAAAACAAGCGCAATACCGGAGTAAATAAAAATTAAATGGGTATCAACACCTCTTGCCAGCAGGAAGCAAAAAATAGACAGGATGACGATCAATCCTTCGATGACCCCTACAATAAAGGCGGGCAAATAATCATAAAATTGTTTAGGAGTGCTCAAAGGATTGTAAAGTTTGTTGAATAATAACAATGCATTCTTTTAATTGTTCTTCGGTGATCACCAGAGGAGGTGCAAATCTTATTTTGTCGCCATGTGTAGGCTTTGCCAGGAGTCCACGCTCTTTTAGCGCCAGACAAATTTCCCAGGCCATGTTTTCGTTGCTGCTGTCGATTTCGATGGCATTTAAAAGCCCTTTTCCCCTTACTGTTTGTATCAAAGGAGAGGCGATTTTTTCAGTTCATCCCTGAAGTAAACACCCAGCTTTTCGGCCTTCTCAGCCATATTTTCATCGAGCAATGCCTGTAACGCCGCAATAGCCGTAACGCTTGCAAGTGGATTGCCACCGTAGGTAGACCCATGTTCGCCCGGTTTAATCGTCAGCATTATTTCATCATCGGCCAGCACGGCGCTAACCGGTAACATACCACCGCTGAGTGCTTTGCCTAATAATACAATGTCGGGTCTCACCCCTTCGTGATCACAGGCCAGCATCTTGCCGGTGCGGCATAAACCTGTTTGTATTTCGTCGGCTATAAACAATATATTATGTGCTTCACACAATTTTTTGCACTGGGTAAGGTAACCCTCTTTGGGAACAAAAACGCCTGCTTCACCCTGTATAGGTTCTACCAGGAAGCCGGCTATATTTTCTTCCGACTTCAATACATTATTAAGCGCTACAATATCATTATAAGGTATGCTTATAAAACCTCCCGCAAATGGCCCGAAATTGTTTTTTTTTGAAGAAGGGTCGCTGCTAAAAGATATTACTGTAGTGGTGCGGCCATGAAAATTATTGTTGCAAACAATAATCTTGGCTTCATTCTCCGGAATGCCTTTTACTTCGTACGCCCATTTACGACAAAGCTTGATGGAGGTTTCAACCGCTTCCACTCCTGTGTTCATAGGAAGCACTTTATCGTACCCCAATAGCCGCGTAATGTATTTTTCAAATTCGCCCAGCTTGTCATTATAAAAGGCACGACTGGTTAAGGTAAGTGTATGGGCCTGTTCAACAAAGGCTTCCACGATCTTTGGATGGCAGTGCCCTGGTTAACGGCTGAATAGCCACTTAAAAATCAAAATATTTCCGTCCTTCCACATCCCATACAAAAACGCCTTTTCCTTTAGACAAAACAACAGGCAGGGGATGATAATTATGTGCGCCATATTGTTCTTCAAGTTCAATAAAATAGGAGACGCTGGCTGCGTAGCTGAAGACATATCAGTTTCTTTTAAAATGAGTAAACGGTTTGCTGGTTAAAACACGCCATCCGTCAATGATTCAGCAGGTCGAGGTGCTGCTGTAAAAAAGAAGATATGTTGTAAATATGTTTGATAAAATTGCTTTGTACAAAGTAACGCTAAAATGGCAGAAAAAGCAAATAGCATTTAGCGTATTAAAAATGCCTAAGTTTGGATCAGATTTTAAATGTAAAATCATCCTAATATGAAACATTTTTTTGTATTGCTTATAGCCATAACTATTTTTTCCTGTAGAAAGGATGATGACTTTAAACCAGATGAGCCGGTTGTTATTGAAGAGGCGCAAACATTGAAAGATGTTGCTTATGGAAATGATAAGCTACAAAAATGGATTTTTATCTTCCGGCCGGCAGGTCTACAGCAACAACAAAAGTTATAATACTTTTGCACGGGGCGCGCCTGGGCTGAAGGAGATAAGGCAGATCTAAACAGTATTATAGATTCCCTCCGCGTTTTACCAGACTGGGCTTTTTTAATTTAAATTACAGGCTAGCAAGCTTTTCCGGAAATAAATTCCCGACTCAGGAAGAAGATGTAAAATCTGCGGTGAAATATATATATGATCGTCGCCAAACCTTTGGTCTGTCAGATAAGTGGGTAATGGCAGGGGCCAGTGCAGGAGCGCATTTGGCAATGCTGCAGGCATATAAAAATACTCAAACTATTACCCCGAAAGCCGTAGTAAATTTTTTCGGTCCGGTTGATATGGCTGCGCTGTACAATTTTTATGTAAGCACCGATCCGGGAACGGCTTTTTTAGTAAGCTTTTTAATGGGAGGTACACCTGCTTCAAATGCATCCATGTACCAGTCGGGCAGCCCGATTCATTTTGTTTCGGCACAGTCTCCCCGACTATAATCCTGCAAGGTGGTTTAGACGATGTAGTTCCTAAAGAGCAGTCTTATACATTAGAAGCAAAATTAAAAAGCTTCAATGTTAAAAATCAATTAGTATACTATCCTGCTCAAACTCATGGCTGGTCTGATCCAGCTATTTGGAATGACTGTCTTAATAAAATTCAGAATTTTCTTAACGAAAATGTGCCATAAATTCGTGGCATGATTCCTTTAGCTGAACGAATAAGGCCCCGTACCCTGGATGATGTTGTAGGTCAGCAACATTTAATAGGGAAGGGCAGTGTATTGCGTAAATCGGTAGAGAATAAATCCCTGGGTTCGGTTATTTTCTGGGGCCCGCCCGGAACCGGGAAAACCACGCTTGCCAATATCATAGCACAGCAACTATCTATGTCTTTTTTGCTCTGAGCGCGGTAAACGCAGGTGTAAAAGAAGTGAGGGAAGTAATAGAAAAAGCCAGGCACGAATACCAGAGCATTTTATTTATAGATGAGATTCACCGGTTCAATAAAAGCCAGCAGGATGCCTTATTGCATGCTGTTGAAAAAGGAATCATCACGCTTATTGGCGCTACTACCGAAAATCCATCTTTTGAAGTAAACAGCGCTTTGCTCAGCCGGTGCCAGGTATATGTTTTGAAATCGCTGGAGGAAAAAGATCTGGTAGCGTTATTGCATAAAGCAATTAAGGAAGATGAAATACTAAAGAGGAAGAAGATCAACTTAAAAGAAACCGCTGCTTTAATAAATATCAGTGGTGGAGACGCCCGTAAACTATTGAATTTACTGGAGCTGGTTTGCAATACTTCGAGGATAAAGTAGAAGTGACCGATGCACTGGTAATGGAGATTGCCCAGAAAAAAATAGCGTTGTATGATAAAAGCGGGGAACAGCATTATGATATTATTTCAGCCTTTATAAAATCGATGCGGGGCAGTGATCCGAACGGAGCCGTATACTGGCTGGCGCGTATGATTGAGGGAGGAGAAGATGTAAAATTTATTGCGCGGAGAATGGTAATATTAGCAAGCGAAGACATTGGTAATGCCAACCCCAATGCATTGTTGCTGGCCAATGCCACGTTTGATGCGGTTAATAAAATAGGGCATCCTGAATCAAGGATCATATTGTCGCAATGTGCCGTATACTTAGCCACCTCGCCTAAAAGCAACGCTTCCTATGTAGCCATTAATGATGCGCTGGCTTTGGTAAACCGAACAGGAGACCTGCCGGTTCCACTTCATATCAGAAATGCGCCAACCAAACTGATGAAGAACCTCGATTATGGAAAGGGATACCAATACTCCCATAGCTACGACAATAGTTTTTCGGAGCAGGAATACCTGCCCGATGCAATAGCCGGAACTAAATTCTACGATCCGGGTAACAATCCACGAGAGAATGAACTACGCAATTATTTGAAAAAACTCTGGAAGGAAAAGTATGGGTATTAACAACACAATAGCGGTAAATTGATATCAGGTATTAAATTGCGATTGTATTCATAATTTTTGTACAATATTTTCGATTTATATCAACAGGAATCTTCGCAACGAGTTAAAGAAAAGCCGTAAGATATATTTTTATGCTATCGGTGTAAGAAATGTCGTTATTAATCAATTTAACCCTTTATTATTTCGTAATGACAAAAGCGCTTTGTGGGAAAATTTTTTAGTAGCAGAGCGTATGAAATTTAATATTGGCCGGCAGCGTATAGTGAACCGTTATTTTTGGCGAACGTATGCTCAGCAGGAAATTGATTGTATAGAAGAACATAATGCAGAAATAAGCGCCTTTGAAATGAAATGGGATGAACGACGTAAAAAAAAATGCCGGCGAATTTTGCTAATGCATATAACCCCGTGGTAGCGGAAACTATAACGATGCGGAACTTCGAAGATTTTATAAGCTGATGTGTGATATTGTTGTAGTTAATGGATCATCATCCTGAAAGAGCGATTTAAAAGAACTATTAAACAGACAGCCATACTTGCACCTGTTTTAACCATTTTTGCTTTATTGTTTTGTACTTTAAACCAGGAGAATTAAGGTGCATGAAGAGAATGTGTTAGACAGAATCAAATCTTAACTCCTTAATATTTTTTCCTATTTAAATCAAGAAGGTAGTAGGGATATTAAGATATAGTGTCAGGCATAATCAACCCTTAACTAACTTTAAACTCCTTACTGTTTTTCTATTCTAAACCGCGAAGCCTAGCTCCTGCCAGCCTACGCGCCTGCATAGCCTCTATTAGGTATTGTAAGGCATATCTCTGCAACGGTATATTTGTATGTACAAATTCCAGGAGTAGTATCAACACTCTAAACATAAAAACACCTTAATATGGCAACCTTTAAAATGCCGGTGCAGTTTGAAAAACCTCTGCAGGAACCGGTAAACCTTTCTGTAATTCTTGCCGATGCGCAGGGAAATATTATCCAGCAATCCCGGGTAGATGAAAAAGGAGATGCAAGTTTTGACGAGGCTTTCTTAAAAGAGGCAACCTGCAGGTTATTGTGCTTCCTAATGCGGAAGATAGCCTGGAAGGCGTAACCCATCTGCAGCAATTAGAACGTTTTCGTCCCTATATTTCATCTATTGACTGGCAGGATGGGGCACGGCCTGTAATAAAACCCATTCCGCCGATATTTACAGAGTATTGGCTGCTTCGTTTTTGCAGGGTACTGGGCCGTTTAACCAAAACCTACCTTATTGGCAACAACCAGGTGCAGCTCCCTGTTTGCAAGGCAAGGGTTAATATTTGCGAAGTAGATAAAATATTCTGGCTGATCAGGAAAATTCCCGACCAGGTTATTTTGCGTATACCAGAGCTATTCAAGGTGCCGCCCAGGCTTAATATACCCAAACCTGATGTGCTTGCTACCGCACACATCATCCGGCCAAATATATTGGTGCGGCCTTCGGCTGTTACCCCGGTTGCCGAGCCCATCATTAAGCTGGATCCTGCTATTGCTGCCCGGTTCAATACCGGCAATATCCCGGTGTTAAGAAATGAACTGGTAAATAATTTCAAATTGCTTATACCCCATTTTTGTCGTATTCCTGGTTATGGCCTTATTTTTATCGTTGCGATAAAATTAAAACCACTTATACCGATGAAAACGGTCGATTCGATACCAATATTATCTATTTCACCAATGGTGATAAACCTGATATTTATATCTGGGTAGAATGTTTGATCAATGGCGCATGGGAAACCGTTTATCGCCCGGCTATTGCCTGTAATACCCGGTGGGACTATGTGTGCGGATCGGAAATAAATATCAGCATTACAGATCCGAGGGTGACCCCGAACTGTGGTCCGGCACTGAGCGGCGAAGCAGTGTGGATACGAAGCATTGGAAATTTTTCGGTGAGAGATGTGTTGCAAACCTCTAATAACGCACCTGTACAAGGGGTGCCTTTTGAAAGAAAAGGTCTGTTTAGATATGGCGCTGATCATCGCTCACCCTTTGCCACTACGGCTACAAGTGCTAGGCTGAATTTTTCTGTGATCTTTGGAAGCGGGCTTCCCTTGCCGGGGCAAAATACTTCAGGTGGATGTGTAAAAAACACATAATGAAGGTATGGTGCCTGAGCCGGGCGCCGATATTGCTTTAACAGCCAATATACATCGTCCTTACCTTGTAGAGCGAATGGAAGGCGCCATCAAACATTTTGATGTACGGTCGGTTCTGTTAGGCCCTTTTAATGTAAACAGTAAAGCGCTGTACCTGATTCCACCGTCCAATCCTATAGGCTTTGAAGGGATTACCGATGCTGTGGGGTGGATGAGCATGGGCATGTCTACAACCGACCTGGATACCAGAACACTTGCAGGAGACGGACTATACGAGTTCTGGTTGGAAGTATATGATCAGGCCGGTAACCGCGTCAACCCGTCTCAGGCTTTCTTCCAGGTTCCCACTGTAGCTAATTTTAACAGCAGCGAAACAGCTACCGCCGAATATTTTGGTGTTTGCAATGGTATGAACGCTTTCAAAATGGCAGTGCGGGTGGATAGCCTGAATAATAAAACGGTGGCAGAAATATACCCGGTACGGCTTACCGGTGGTGCGGGCGGTTCTTATAAAGTATCTAATCCCTGCGGCTTCCTTGATTATTCTAATGGTGCCGAAAAGAATATTTCAATTTCCTTTAAAGCTTACCAGGCTAATAACTTTGCCGATTTTTCTTTTAGCGTAGGCCGGGGCAATGCGGGTACCGGGGCTTTTCCAACCGTTGCAAGTATTAGCGGCATGGTGATAGGTGATGCCGGGCGATATGTGCGGGACGTAGAGGGGTGTATATGCCGGACGATTCACCGGACCTGGAATTTAGTCCTGATGAGCTAATGCAAACATGCGCCGCCGGTGGCAGAGCTGCTTTTACGCAGAGCCTTTACGTTAATGCGCTCCATGTAGATGGCTACCGGCAGCTGGATGAGCTGGATTCGAGTGCCAGCGCTGCTTTTGCTCTGAGCAGATTAACCTGATACGCCCCGGATCATCCGGGCAGCAGAAATAGTAGCAAAAAGCCAACGGTTTAAACCGTTGGCTTTTTATTATAGCGTTGCATATAGCTGTGCTATTTCTTGAGCACTGTTTCAAACAATTTGAAAATTCTTTTATACTCGTCCGTCCAGCTGCTGGGTTCTACAAATCCATGATCTTCCATGGGATAACCGGCCAGCTCCCAATTATCTTTTCCCAATTCAATAAGACGTTGTGCCAGTTTTACCGCATCCTGGTAATGCACATTTACGTCAACCATTCCGTGGCATATTAATAGATCGCCTTTCAATCCTTTGGCAAAATACAAAGGTGAGCTGCGGTAATAAGCAAGGCTGTCGTTATAGGGCTCATTAAGAATATTGGAAGTATATCCATGATTGTAATTGGCCCAGTCTGTAACAGGGCGTAACGCCGCGCCGGCTTTGAAAACTTCTGGTTGGGTAAACATGGCCATTAAGGTCATAAAGCCACCGTAAGATCCGCCATACAGGCCTATGTGCTGGCGATTGACGCCATAGGTGTCTGCCAGGTATTTTACTGCATCTACATGATCGCTCAAATCCTTGCCACCCATATGCCTATAGATCCCGGTACGCCAGTCGCGACCGTAGCCGGCACTGCCGCGATAATCTATATCCATCACGTAATAACCGTTATCAGCCAGCATATTGTTAAACATAAATTCCCTGAAGTAGCTGCTCCACCATTTATGTGCATTTTGCAGGTACCCGGCGCCATGTACAAATAATACTGCAGGCTTATTGGGATGTGGGTTAGCAGGCTTATAAACCCTGGCATACACTAATGCTCCATCCGCAGCCTTAAAAGAAATGACTTCAGGATCTCTCCATGCGTAAGATTTGAACTCTTCGCTTTGCGCTTTAAAAGTGATTTGCTGGGCGGCAGTGCCGGCTTTTACAGGCTGCAGGTATAATTCCCAGGGTTTGTTAGAATAGGAATGAAGCACGGCAATATTTTTTTCGTCGGGCGACAAGCTGCTCTCGTTAGCACCTGTCATCGAGGTAATCCTTTCTTTTTACCCGTAGCAATATGAAGCCGGTAAAAATGCTTTTCGCCGGGGTGCACCTCGTTGGCAGTGATATAAAAGAATTTTTGTCTTCTGAAAGAATGGCTTCCTGTATTTCATAGTTACCGGAAGTAAGCGTTTGCTTCTGCAGGTTCTGAACATTAATTGTATATAAATGCGAATAGCCGGTTGCTTCAGATTGAAACCAGAATGTATTTTCATCGATCCATCCCATACTATTGCTGTTAATACCCGGGCCGCCTATCCATGCTTCATCTCTTTGACGGTCTAACAATTTCAGCTGATGACGATTAAGATCCCACAACATCAACCAGCGGTCTTTATTATCATCTGAATGAATTTCGATAACAAGATGCCTGCCCCTGGGCGACCAGGAAACGCCATAAACAGTAACAGCTCTTCGTGCACTGTCCTTTTTCTTTTATCAAATGCGCGGGGATAATCTTTCAGGTAATCAGGCAGGTCCCTTATACCGGGTATGGATTCAACAGGAAGTGTTAGCACCGTATCACGATCCCTGTCGTAAACATAGAAAGCAGAACTGCCTTGCTCTGCGCCCACCTTGTTTCTTCCAAAGATGTCGGTCGTATAGCCGCTTTCTGTTACATAGTCGGGTATAATGGTGTTTTTAGTAGCAGCCGGTTTAAAAGTCCGGTAACTTACAAAGCGCCCGTCCGGACTAATATTCAAGCCCCTGACAGAACCCTCGCGTACCAGCAAATAACGAAGCTCTTTTTCCTTGGGCAGGGCCTTACGGTAAGCATCACTGGTATCATTTTTTGCTTTTCTTTCCCGTAATACATCAAAGTTGACGAGCTGATCATTTCTTAACCACTCTTCTTCTTTTCCACTTGCAGGCTTCGACCCGAAGTTGTTGCTGCCGGTACCAATATTAGTAAGCTGTTCTGTTTCTCCTGTGGCAATATCCCAGGAGTACAGGTTGCTGTTACGGGTGTAAACGATCTTTTTCTCCCCGAAGCTGAACTGCGGGTTACTTTCGCTTTCAATGGTATTGGTAATGCGTTTAGTTTTGCCGGAAGGTATATCGCTGAAGAAAATGTCGCCATTTTTTTCAAATATGTAGCGGGTTCGCTCCAGGTTGTATACATAGCTACCAGGTCTTGACAGGAGCTGCCTTTGCGCTACGGTAGCTTTTTGCGGTGCCCGGTTTTTAAGGGTAATAAAGTAAAGCGAGTCCGCTGGCTTTTTATCCGGGTTCCATAAAAAGTACAAAGTGTCGCCGGTTCGGTTCCATTGTGGCTGTGAGGAGAGCTGCCCATCCATTTGGGGTCGCGCATTATTTTTTGCACGGTTAGAGGGGCCAGGGTGTTTTGCGCCCAAGCTGCTACGGAAAAACATCCGGAACAGAAAAGAAAAAATAATTTTTGCATCCAATATACTTTAGGGTATAAATTTAATTGTTTGCAATTTATTTTTTATGTTGCCGGCGGTAGTATTAAAAAGTCAACCTGGATTTATGATCAATTGGATTTGCAAATCATTTAATGAGCTTACGCTGCAGGAGTTGTTGCCTGGCTTTGCAGCTGCGTAGTGAAGTGTTTGTGGTAGAGCAGCATTGTTACTACCAGGATGTAGATGGTAAAGACGAAAAAGCCATCACCTGATGGGATGGCAAGACGGGACATTGTTGGCCTATGCACGCCTATTGCCACCCGGAGTAAGTTATGCCGAACAGTCTATAGGAAGGGTGGTTTTAAAGAAGGAGGCCCGTAAGTCGGGAACAGGTAAATTGTTAATGCAGGAAAGCATCGCCAGGAGCTATCAGATATTTGGAAAAGCACCTATAAAAATAGGAGCGCAATACCATCTTAAAAATTTTATGAACTGCTGGGCTTTGAACAATGCAGTGATATTTATGACGATGCAGGTATCGACCATATTGAAATGGTAACTTCCTGAAAAAGCACTTGAACCAGGTTAAGATGCATAATTAATCTACCTTATTTTGTAACCTCCGTTATTGTCTCAAATTTGTAGAACAATTAAAGACAATAATTATGGATAATAAAATATTAGGACTGCATCATATAACAGCGATAGCAGGCAATGCACAGGAGAATTTAAATTTCTATACACAGGTGTTAGGCCTCAGGCTGGTAAAGAAAACGGTAAACTTTGACGATCCGGGTACTTATCACTTTTATTATGGCAACGAGGAAGGCGCTCCCGGAACTATTCTCACCTTTTTTCCCTGGCAGGAATACCTAAAGGAAGAACCGGCGCCGGTATGGCAACAGAGATTGCCTATTCGGTTCCTGCAGGAAGCCTGGAGTTTTGGAAAGAACGATTGAGCCGCTACCAGGTTGAGACCGGCGATGTTGTAGAACGCTTTGGCGAACAGTACCTGCCTTTTGCAGATCCTGATGGTCTTAGCCTGAGCTTAATTGCACCTAAAGCGGCAGATAACCGTAAAGGTTATGCAACACCGGCAATTACACAGGATGTAGCAACCAAAGGTTTTTATAATACTACTCTTACCTTGAACCGGTTAGAGCCAACAGCTAAGATTCTACCGATATATTTGGCTATCAGCAAACAAAGCAGGAAGGTAACCGGTACAGGTTTGTAACTGATGCTGTTAACGAGGCGAACATTATCGACATATGGTTAGATGAGACGGCTAAACCCGGCTACAATGCAGGAGGCACCAACCACCATATTGCATTCAGGGTAAAAGATGACCAGGTGCAAATGAATTTTCGCGAAAAGATCTTAAGTGCAGGTCACCAGATCACGCCTAAAATAGATCGTGATTACTTTTATTCATTGTATTTCCGTGAACCAGGTGGCGTGCTTTTTGAAATAGCTACGGATAATCCCGGCTTTACGGTAGATGAACCTTTGGCCGACTTAGGTACGGCACTGAAATTACCCAAACAGTATGAGCCTTCCAGGAGCGAGATAGAGAAAGTATTACCGGTATTGAAATAGGGTTTGGAAACGGTACCGCCGGGGCGAAGGCGCACAGATGAACGGCAAAATATTTCGAACAGACTTAGCACTCCTGGCGGCTTCGCGGTTAGAAAGGATTTCGACATCGATACCAATCCCCGACTTATCCAGGTAGTTGAATAAATAAAAAATGGAGCAACTATGCATTCAGAAAATATCATAACAGCAGGTAATATTAATGGTCCGTCAAAAGCGTTGATCCTGTTACATGGCAGGGGCGCTAGGGCGGAAGATATCTTGTCTCTGGCCGACCACCTCAATGTAAAAGAATATTTGTTGCTGGCGCCACAGGCAGCCAATAACAGCTGGTATCCGCAGTCGTTTATAGCGCCTATTGGTGAGAACCAACCCTGGTTGGATAGCGCCCTGGCATTGGTGGACGCCGCCGTAGCAAAAGCTATAGCAAAAGGCATTGCGAAAGAGCATATTTACTTTGCTGGTTTCTCCCAGGGCGCCTGCTTAACATTAGAATATATAGCACGCAATGCAACCAGGTATGGTGGGGCCGTGGCTTTTACCGGTGGTTTGATAGGGGACCGCATTTATACCGATCATTACAAAGGCGATTTTGCTCAGACCCCGGTTTTTATAGGTACCAGCGACCCGGATTTTCACGTACCGGTTGAACGGGTGCATGATTCGGCCACCATACTGAAGTCAATGGGCGCCGATGTAACGGAAAGGATATATCCGCGGATGGGGCATACCATCAATAGCGATGAGATCAGCCTGGCCAACAACCTTGTGTTTAAATAAGGAGCCTTAATCACCATTCTATTCAACAAATAATAAACCACTCAAAAGAATTTTATGCAAACCATTTTATATCCGGCGGCAGAGCGCGGTACCAAAGATATCGGCTGGCTACGCAGCAATTTTATTTTTAGCTTTAGCAATTATTACAATCCTGTTAAAAGCGCTTTCGGAACGCTGTTCGCCTTTAACGATGATTACCTGGAAGCAGGCAAGGGATTTGGTATCCACCCTCATATCAATATGGAAATTATATCCATTTTACTTAAAGGAAAGATGAATCATAAGGATACTATGGGGTATAGCACGGTGATTGAAGAAGGCGGCGTACAAATCATGAGTGCCGGCAGCGGACTGAAACATGAAGAGTATAATGTAGGTGAAGAAGAAGTGAACTTTTTGCAGATATGGATCTACCCGAAACAGCAAAATATCAATCCCCGTTATCAAACACGGAGTTTTCCCAGGGCTCAAAGAAAAAACCAGCTGGTTACCGTCATTTCCGGGAAGAAGGTTTAGCGCATTGCTGGATCAACCAGAATGCTAAGCTATCGCTGGGCTATTTCGAAAAAGGCCACCAGGCGAACTATCAGTTCCGCCCCGAAAATATGTGTCTTTTTGTGTTTAATATTTCCGGTAATATTACGGTGAACGGACAACAGGTATCGGAACGCGATGCCATCGGCGTTTGGGATACGGATCAAATCTCCATCAATTGTAACGAGGAAAGCGAGTTCCTGATCATTGAAACAGTGATCAATCAGAAATAGCAGCGACCGGGGCTATTACACAAATAGCCCCCAGTCGTCTGTATATTCATCTTTTTCAAAGGTGCCGATCCATATTTTAAACAGTTCCCTGAACTGGTCAATCTCTGCCCTGATCAGGTCAACATACTGTTCTTCGGTCTCGTCTTCGGCACCCAGCGTAAGAAGGAGCTGGCTACATGTTGCGCATTCTTACGTATAATAGCCGCATTCTCCATGCGCAGTACATACATGTCTCCCGCTTCGGAGCTCCTGATCTTTATGCCTACTTCGTAAGCATCTCCCAACACCATATACTTTAAATCATCGGTATAGGAAATATTTTCTGCTTCTTCAGATTGGCTGGTGTCTAATGCGCCTTTCAGCATCAGCATGATCTCTTTCCATTTCTGGTAAAGAGCCTTACAGGCTTCCCGGGTAGGATTGGGTTTCCACTCTTCACCTTCATCATCATCCAGCGGAAGCCGGTCGTCATCCCAATCGGGCAGGTCGCTTAGGTTATCGATATGCATAGTGTTTAATTAAGTTCGGTCTTAAGGAAATGGCCCGTATAGCTTTCTTTACATTTTACCAGTCCTTCAGGTGTGCCTTCAAATAATATCTGCCCGCCACCATCACCGCCTTCCGGTCCCAGGTCAATTATATGATCTGCAATTTTAATCACATCCATATTGTGCTCAATGATCAGCACCGTATTGCCCCTGTCAGCCAGCTTGTCCAAAACATCAATCAGGTGTTTGATATCCTCGAAATGCAATCCTGTAGTAGGCTCATCTAAGATATAAAAAGTTTTCCGGTATCTTTTTTGAAAGTTCCGTACTGAGCTTTACCCTTTGTGCTTCACCACCGCTAAGTGTTACGGCGCTTTGTCCTAAAGTAATATACCCCAAGCCTACATCCTGCAAAGTTTTAATCTTCCTGAATATATTGGGTACTGCCTGGAAAAATACAACCGCATCATCCACTGTCATGTCTAAAACATCAGAAATAGATTTGCCTTTGTAGCGGATTTCCAGGGTTTCCCGGTTATACCTTTTCCCGTTACATTTTTCGCATGGCACATATACATCGGGTAAGAAATTCATTTCTATAACGCGCATGCCGCCACCTTCGCAAACATCGCATCGACCGGTTTTTACATTGAACGAAAAACGGCCGGCATTGTAGCCGCGGATCTTTGCTTCAGGCACCGATGCAAATAATGCTCTGATATCGCTAAAGAACCCGCAGTAAGTGGATGGATTACTACGCGGCGTACGACCTATCGGCGACTGATCAATTTCCACTACCTTATCTATGTGTTCTAATCCTTTCACCGACTTATGTGGCATAGCCTGCATTTTACTGGCGGGAAAACAATGGTTGCTCAGAATAGGGTACAAGGTTTCATTAATTAATGTAGACTTACCGCTGCCGCTTACTCCTGTGACCACGATCATTTTACCGAGCGGGAATTTTACGCTAACCCCTGCAGGTTATTACCGGTAACACCTTTCAGTTCTACAAATTTGCCGTTGCCTTTGCGTCGTTCTTTAGGCGTCTCAATTTTTAAATGACCATTCAAATATCCCGCGGTGATTGTATCCAGTTTTAAAATTTCTTTAGGTGTACCCTGCGCCACAACCCGCCCTCCATGATGCCCTGCACGTGGCCCGATATCGATCAGGTAGTCGGCGGCCAGCATAATATCTTTATCATGTTCTACTACCAGCACGCTATTGCCTATATCACGCAGGTTTTGCAGCGAATGAATCAGGCGCTGGTTATCTCTTTGATGCAAACCAATAGAAGGCTCATCCAGGATATAAGTGATGCCCTGTAATTGTGACCCTATCTGGGTAGCCAGCCTTATTCTTTGTGACTCGCCGCCACTCAATGTTCTGCTGGGCCTGTTCAGCGATAAATAGGTGAGGCCTACGTCCAGCAAAAATCCCAGCCGTTCTCTTATTTCCTTCAGTATATCTTTGGCAATGGCATTTTGCTTTTTACTTAAACGCAGCTCAATGCCATCCAGCCAGGCAGCAAGATTGTCGAGGTTGAGATTACTCAGGTAAGCAATGTTTTTATGGTCTATCTTAAACCACAGGCTTTCTTTTTTAAACGGTCGCCGTTGCAGGAAGGGCAGGGTTGCAGCTCCATAAACTTCTCTACCCATTCCCGTAAGCCTTCATTACTTTGTGTAGACAGGTACCAGCGTTTCAGCATCGGAATGATACCTTCATAGCTACCGGTATAATAATCAGGAATAGATTCATCTGTTCCGTCAAGATGTAACGACTGAATGGCATCCCCGTCACCGTACAACAACAGGTTGAGCTGAGCCTCCGGTACATCTTTCAGTGGTTTATTCAGGTTGATCTTGTGCTTCTTTGCAAAAGCTTCTACCTGCTTGTAAACACTGGCCTCTCTTTCTTCTCCCAGCGGTGCAATACCACCTTCCTTAATGGTTTTAGAAGTATCCGGTAAAACCAGGTCTATATTAATGACAGAGGTGGTGCCCAGGCCGCGGCAATAAGGGCAGGCGCCATAAGGAGAGTTAAAAGGAAAATGAATTGGGAGAAGGTTCTTCGTAGCTGATACCCGTGTCTTCACACATCAGCATTTTCGAATACTGGGTGACGGCGGTTTCGTCATTAACCAATACAAACATCAGGTCTTTTCCCAGTTTTAAACCTTGTTGAACACTCTGGCTCAGGCGTGCTTTCAAATCTTCAGTTACCTGCATCCGGTCTACCACTAACTCAATATCATGAATTTTGTACCGGTCTACCTGCATTTTGGCGGTAATATCTTTTATTTCCCCGTCCACCCGCACTTTTAAAAAGCCCTTTTTGCGCACGTCTTCAAACAGTTCTCTATAATGTCCTTTTCTTCCTCTCACCAGGGGCGCCAGCAGGTTAATTTTCTTCCCATAAAACCGTTGAAAAATATTCTCTACAATTTCCTCCTCGCTCCATTTTACCATTTTTTTGCCGGTGTTGTAAGAATAAGCTTCACCTACACGGGCAAAAAACAGACGGAAGAAATCGTACACTTCTGTAACAGTGCCAACCGTCGACCTTGGATTTTTATTGGTGGTTTTTTGTTCAATAGAAATAACGGGAGAAAGGCCGGTTATCTGGTCTACATCCGGTCGTTCCATATCGCCAATAAACTGCCGTGCATAGGCGCCAAAAGTTTCCATGTAACGTCGTTGCCCTTCCGAATAAATAGTATCAAATGCCAGAGACGATTTGCCGCTACCGCTAATTCCTGTGATCACCACTAATTCATTTTTAGGGATGGATATATCGATATTTTTCAGGTTGTGAACACGGGCCCCTGTTACATCGATGGTATTTAAATCTTTATTTTTCAATTTGTTTTTCCTGTTTTTGCGGATTTGAGACGTGTAAATTTAGTGCGGATCTAAATCATAACTAAAATCTAAAATAAAGGTTTAATCGCCTACAAATAAATTTTGGCATAATAATTTCTTTTTAACACGATTGATTCTACTAGAGCCGGATAGTAATATAGCGGCTTAAATGATCTGAAATTTTATAAAGGACCGGATTTAGCCAATTTATCGGTATTCTGGTATATGACCGTTAAAACCGTAAAAAACGACAAAAAATGAAAAAGAACTTTCTTTTAGCAGCGGTGCTCTCTTTAACTATAGCTGCCACTTCTTTTGCCCAGGTATCTACCACACCGGAAGTACCCAGAAATTATAAACCCCAGCCGAAAGAATTGGCACCTATGCCAGGGGAACTGACAGACGAAATGATCTTTCCGGTTCTTGGAAAATATGATTATGTGAATAAGGAGGAGAAAGTAGCCAGTGTTACAGTAACAAGAGATGCTGAAAACAAGGGTGTTGTTTGGATAAATGGAATGCCGCAGGGTAAATTTAAAGCAGATTTAAAGCAGTCTCCCAGCACATATAAAATACCCGAACAAAAACCTTACAAAACGACCCGGCAACCGGCGAACCGGCAGAAACCACAGATGCGGCTACTACCGAAAAAGCGCAGCCTAGGTTTTCTGGTAAATCACTTAAAGAGGGTACGTTGATCTTCGATTCTACAACCCAGAAATTATATGTAAATGTGGGAGCAAAGTTTGATGAAGAAAATCCTGCTGCCATATTCCCCGAAATGGTGGTAGAAGATAGCACAGTTGTAGCGGATGCAGACGCCACGGCGGCAACGGAAGGAACTGCAAAGAAAACAGAAAAAAAAGACAAGAAAAAGGCTCGCTTGCAAAAGGCACTAACTATATATTAACAAAAGTTGTGGAAGTAGCTGCAGCGCCTGCTCCAGCGCAACAATAAAAACAATGTCCTATAAAAATTTAGAAGAAAGGTTGCCCGAAAGGCAACCTTTTTATATGTTCATTTGTCTTTATTCGAAATCACTGGCACGCAGTTTGTTAACTGCCTGTTAGTAGTATGATGTGTTAAGGTTAGTTGGAGATAAATGTATATATGTTTGGCATAGGCATTTATTTTTGCAGCTTTAATATTTTAAAATTTAAAAACTAAATTGATGAAAATCGTTAAAACAACATTATTCGCTACTGCTTTTGCAGGTTTAACATTGGCAGGTTGCGAAACAGCAACCAGAACTCAAAAGGGCGCAGCCATTGGTGTTGGTGGTGGTGCCGCTGTGGGAGCAGTTATAGGGAAGGCGGCAGGAAACACAGCTTTGGGTGCTATTATTGGCGCTGCAGTAGGTGGAACCGCAGGTGCTATCATTGGGAAGAAAATGGATAAGCAGGCTGAAGAAATCAAGCAGGAAGTGCCCGGGGCAAAGGTAGAAAGAGTAGAAGAAGGTATTGTAGTAGAATTTAGCAGTGCGGTTTTATTTGGCTTCGACCAGGCTACATTGACCGCTGCGTCTAAATCAACACTCGATGATCTGATTACTATCTTAAACAAATACCCTGATACAGATGTAGAGATACAGGGGCATACCGATAATACCGGTACAGAAAAGTATAACCAGTCTTTATCTGAAAGAAGAGCATCGGTGGTTTCCAATTATCTGGCAGATAAAGGCATCGCGTTACAAAGATTAAGCACTATTGGTTATGGCTTAAGAAACCCTAAGTATTCGAATGATACACCTGATGGCCGTTCTAAAAACCGTCGTGTGGAGTTCCTGATCACAGCTAATGACAAAATGAAATCAGATGCTGCCAAAGAAGCAGGCACTAAATAATTTCTGAATTTTTAAAGTAAACGGCTTTATTACCCGTTTACCTCGTAGATCAACTCATATTTTTAATCCGTATCTTATGGAACTATATAGCTGGTCAGGCTATATAAGTTCTGTCAGACTATTTAACAAATAAAAATTATACTGATGAAACTTAAAAATTACTATTTGGAGGATTGTTATTTACAGCGTTTAGTTTAACAGCTTTACAATCGAACGCTCAGGCCGGCCGTTTTGGAGTGAATGCAGGTGTGAATTTTTCAAATATTACAGGAAAAGATGCCTCAGACGCTTATAAATTGAAAACAGGCTTTCAGGCAGGTGTGACTTATGATATAGGTATTGCCGACGACTTTGTTATTCAGCCAGGATTGAGCTATGTTCAAAATGGAGCTAAGATTGACGGTTTTGACGCAAAAGTTCAATTGAACTATCTTCAATTACCGGTTACGTTTCAATACCAGCCGGAATTAGGCACAGGTCATCTTTTACTAGGAGTAGGGCCTTATATAGGAATGGGTATTGGTAAAGTAAAGTATGCCAATGACAACGGCAGTCTCAAAGGTGATTGGGATGATGCAGGATATCGTAAGTTTGATGCAGGTGGTAAATTGTTGGCAGGTTACCAGTTAAGCAATGGTTTATCATTAAACCTGAATGCTAACCTGGGTCTGGTGAAATTATCAGATGCTGATAATCCTCCAACCACCAATAATACCTCTTTTGGTGTTACATTAGGATATAAATTCTAATACTGAGAATTATTATATATTAATCGCTTCGCAGGCAATTGCGGAGCGATTTTTTTATGGGAAAAGCTGTTATTATATATTTGTTCACTAGGGTGGTCTGGAAAATCTGGATTATTTTTTTATGCTGTTGCGTATCAGGCGCTCACAGCGTCTTAATGCGGAAGATAAGTATATTTGTATTTAATTTAAAATAAGAAGCTTATGAGATTAAAACCTTTTTGCACGGCTGGGTTAATAGCCGGTCTTTTATTTCACTCTGCTTACGCGGAGGCGCAGGTACAATTTGGTGTAAGGGCCGGCGCTAATTTTTCAAACGTCATATCCAAAGATCCCGACGGGAATAAAGCCGATTTCACGCTAAATCCCGGTTTTCATGTAGGGGCAACGGTGGATATTGCCATTGCTGATCAATTTGTAGTACAACCGGGCCTCCTGTTTACGCAAAAGGGTTTCCAGTCGGAAGTGATTACTCCTTTAGTTACTACAGCAAGTACCGCTACATCTCACCATTTTGAAGTGCCGGTGAACTTTATTTTTAAACCTGAAGTCGGTACCGGAAAATTACTGTTAGGAGCCGGACCTTATGCAGCTTACGGTGTAGGGGGAGATTTATAAGAACGCTTAAAGAATGGTCGAAGCCGGTAGAGAATGCGGATCCGATAATTTTAACCCAGAAAGAGAATATAAAATTACAGTTTTTGGAAGATTCAAGAGACCAGGAATCCAACAAAATCAAGTATAGCAAGCCTTTTGACTATGGGGCCAACCTTTTGGCTGGTTATGAATTGAAGGGTAAATATTCGGCCCAGTTAAATGCACAGCTGGGTTTGGCAAATCTTGAGCCAACCAATAACGGAGAGAAAACAGGAAGCAAATTTAAAAACGTTGGTTTTGGTATTTCTTTGGGATATAAGTTTTAATAAAAGGAAATATTAGTGAGCCGCTTCATCATTTGAAGCGGCTTTTTTATAAATTAGAGTAGGGTTTGATTAAAATCATTAACTATTGCGCAAAACTATCGAAATGATCGGCTTTTTTATTTACCAAATCTAACCTATATTTGCGCCTCGTTCTTTAATATACTTATCAAGAAAGGCAGAGGGTATGGCCCTGTGAAGCCTTGGCAACCTGTTTCAATTTCAACCGGAACAAGGTGCCAATTCCTACTTCGGAAATTTTCCGGAGAAAGATAAGCCGGTAGTTTCAAATCAAACATCTCATTTAATATGTGAAGCCCGCCTGCTTATCTGGCGGGCTTTTTTTGTTTTTCGCGTTGAGTATATCCATGAATCGAAGACAAAGTGAATTTTATTTTGTAATAACAAAAAATGGAAATATTTTAGAGGAAATGTTACAACACACACATATCGTTTCTGTTACCATTGCTGCTGCAATGTGTTGCTGTGTTCGTTGTATGCCCGGGCGGGCATAATATAATCTTCTGAGGCTCCGGCCTTTTCCAAATATTTTACTGTTATTTCATTTTATTACTTCATTCTTATAAACATTTTTATGAGTCAGCAACTACATTTCGACACCTTACAACTGCATGCAGGACAGCAACCCGACCCAACCACCGGGAGCAGGGCTTTGCCTATTTACCAAACTACTTCTTATCAGTTCAAGAATGCAGAACACGCAGCCAACCTGTTTGGCTTAAGAGAGTTCGGTAATATCTATACACGTATTATGAACCCCACTACAGATGTATTTGAGCAAAGGCTGGCGGCTTTGGAAGGAGGTGTTGCCGCTGTTGCAACATCGTCGGGACAGGCGGCGCAGTTCTTAGCCATTACCAATATTCTGGAATCGGGAGATAACTTTGTGAGTACTTCTTTTGTATACGGGGGTACTTATAACCAGTTTAAAGTTGCATTTAAAAGACTGGGTATTGAAGCCAGGTTTGCAGAGGGCGATAACGTAGAAAGTTTTCGCTCCAAAATAGACGGCAAAACCAAGGCTATTTACCTGGAAACAATTGGTAACCCAAAATTAAATATTCCTGATTTTGAAAAATTTGCTGCCCTGGCAAAAGAATTTGATATTCCTTTGATCGTTGATAATACATTCGGAGCGGGCGGATATTTATTCAGGCCAATACAACATGGAGCTAATATTGTGGTGAACTCGGCCACCAAGTGGATCGGGGGCATGGAACCAGCATCGGCGGTGTAATCATTGATGGGGAAATTACAATTGGGGAAATGGAAAATTCCCTCAGTTTACCGAACCTTCTGAGGGCTATCACGGCCTGAAGTTCTGGGATATTTTTGGTGAAGGAACCCCTGGGCTTGCCTAATATCGCATTTGCGATCAGGGCGCGCGTAGAAGGTTTGAGAGATTTTGGTCCTGCCTTAAGCCCTTTTAACTCCTTCCTGCTGTTACAGGGTATTGAAACTTTGTCATTACGCGTACAACGTACGGCAGATAATGCTTTAGCCTTAGCAAAATGGCTGGAGGCGCACGATAAGGTAGAGTTTGTTTGGTACCCGGGCCTTGAAAGCAGCGAATATCATGAGCTGGCCAAAAATACCTGACCAATGGTTTTGGAGGTGTGCTGCAATTTGGAATTAAAGGCGGCGTGGAAAATGGCAAGACTTTTATTAACAGCCTGAAACTGGTAAGCCACCTGGCCAACGTAGGCGATGCTAAAACTTTGGCTATTCATCCTGCTTCAACCACGCATGAACAGTTGAGTGAGGAAGAAAGAAAAGGCGCAGGTGTATTGGATAACCTGATACGTATCAGTGCAGGAATAGAGTATATAGACGATATAAAAGCGGATTTTGAGCAGGCTTTTGCCGCCGTTTTCGCATAAATAAATTTTAAAACTGTCTCGGGGCTTGATGCGCTGAGACAGTTTTTTATCAATATGAAGCAAGAGGTTTTTTAAGTACAAGGGATCATTTGTACTGGAGAGCGGGGCCAGTTTGCAAAACCTGCACCTGGCATATACTACATACGGAGCGCTAAATGAAAGTAGCGATAATGTGGTATGGATCTTTCACGCGTTAACCGCCAATAGCTGCCCGCATGAGTGGTGGCCTGAAATGATAGGCGAAGGGCGGATATTTGATCCGTCTAAGCACTTTATTATTTGCGTAAATATGCCGGGAAGTTGCTACGGCAGCATTAGTCCCTTAGATGTTAACCCTGCAACAGGAACGGCGTATTATCATCAGTTCCCTTTTTTTTACTATAAGGGACATGGTATGCGCCTATCGCCTCCTGCAGGCCCATTTGGCAATTACGAAGATCAAAGTGGGCATAGGTGGAAGCACCGGCGGCCAGCAGTTGATGGAATGGGCTGTACAGGATCCTGATCTTTTGAATATATTTTTCCTATCGCTACTAATGCCGTGCATTCTCCCTGGGGAAGGCTTTCAACGCTTCGCAGCGACTGGCTATTGAAGCGGATGCTACCTGGGCAAACGAGGCGGACGATGCCGGCAAAAAGGCCTTGAAGTGGCCAGAAGTATCGCGTTGTTATCGTACCGAACGGATATGGCGTATAACAAAACGCAGTCGGAAGCCAGCGATGATCTGATAGAAGGATTTAAAAGCGAGAGCTACCAGCGGTACCAGGGATCTAAATTGTCGGCCAGGTTTAATGCTTTCAGTTATTATGCATTAACCAAAAGCATGGATTCGCATAATCTTGGACGGGGCAGAGGGGGAGTAGTGGCGGCTTTAAACCGCATCAAAGCAAAAACCCTTGCTTTAAGCATGGAAGGTGATATTTTATTTCCACCTTACGAACAGGAGTTCATGGCCAGTCATATTCAGGATGCGCATGTGAAGCTGATTTTGTCTGATTACGGACATGACGGCTTTTTGCTGGAGTTTGAACAATTAACCGAAGCAATCAGCAATTTTTTAGAACGGGAACAGGTGGTGAGTGAGCTATGATGAGTATTGAGTGCCCAGCATCTGGGAAAAGGATCAATTAAAAATTTACAACTATAATATAATGAGCAAGCATAGACAATTGGTAATAGGGATGTTTGGTTTTGGAGTAGTGGGAGAAGGATTATACAAAGTGTTGAAGCAAACCCCATCTTTAAGCGCTTCAATAAAAAAGTATGTATCAAGAACCCCGGTAAAAAGAAATGCTCCGGAAGAGCTTTTTACTACTGATAAAAATGAATTGTTGGATGATAAGGAGATCAATGTTATCGTGGAGGTAATTGATGATTCAGTTGCGGCTTTCGACATCGTAAAAACAGCGTTGAAGAATAAAAAGAGGTAGTAAGCTCGAGCAAGAAGATGATTGCCGAGCACCTGCAGGAATTGCTGGATTTGCAGCAGAAAACCGGAAGGTCTTTTTTGTATGAGTCTTCTGCCTGTGCTTCCATACCTGCCATCCGTAACCTGGAGGAATATTACGACAACGATCTGTTACATAGTATCCGCGCTATTGTAAATGGCAGTACCAATTTTATTTTAACCAAAATGTTTGATGAGAATCTGGGTTTTAAGGAAGCATTATTGCTGGCGCAGCAGTTGGGCTTCGCAGAGAGCAACCCAACCTTAGATGTAGAAGGATTTGATGCCCTTAACAAATGGGCCATCTTCCTTTGCCATGCCTATGGTATTGTTGCCACACCCGACCAGATATTATTTACCGGAATTCAAAATATTCATAAGTCGGATGCTGCCGTGGCAAAAGCCCGGGGCAGCAAATACGGTTGGTAGCCCAGGCAAAAAAACTGGCAGATGGAGGCGTGGGTGCTTTTGTGCTGCCTCAATTTGTTACAGCCGATAATCCTTTATCGTTTGTAAAGAATGAGTACAATGGCGTAGTAATAGAAAGCGGATTTGCGGATCAGCAGTTCTTTTACGGGAAAGGAGCGGGTAGTTTCCTACGGCATCTGCTGTTTTAAGCGATTTGTCGGCATTGCGGTACGGCTACAAATATGAGTACAAAAAGTTGTATCATCATGACCCCAATCAACTAAACGACGATATTTACCTGAAAGTTTATGTGAGCTTTAATGATGTGAAGAACGTTCCTACCGACGACTTTGAATGGATTGAACAATGGCATGCGCAGGAAGACAGAAAATACTTATCTGGTGTTATTGCCTTAAAGAAGTTAAAGAACAGCAGCTGGTGGAAAGAGAACGGAACTTCTTTAATACTGGAGCCAGACCCGGTGCTGGAAAGTATTGAAGAGCGAAAATTAAGAAAGAAAAGCCTGGAATTAGCAGGGCTCTTATAAAGATTGTATCTGTTTTATTTGTTTTATATGCCATGCTCTTCAAAAGCGTGGCATTTTTGTTGCCGTTTGTGTATGCAGGCAACCGTACATCATCGAAACCAGGCATCACGAATCTATGGTGCCATAAGATGCAGCCTGCTCAAACGTTTGTGCAACAATTTACATTAAAAATAAAAAGCTTCATACTATTTTTGTTGCCATGAGCGTACCCCAATATCATTTGATAATACAGAATTTGCATTTCAATATAAATCGGACAAAGAGCTGAGAGAAGCCCGTACCTTATTTGGTTTAATGGGTAATCCTTTGCTGGTGAAGCTGGGCACGCGATTAACACCCTGGGCCATTAAGGCCAAACTCCCGGTTAAAGGGTTGATACGCGCCACCATCTTCAAGCAATTTGCGGGGTGAAACGCTGGAGCAAACGGCAAGTGTAGCGCAGGTATTGGGTAAGTATAATGTAGATGTAATACTTGATTATGGCGTAGAAGGCGGGGAGGGCGGAGATGCAGCATACCAGGCCGCCACGGAATTTATTAAAGTAATTGACTACGCAGCTACGCAACCGAATATACCATTTATGAGCGTAAAAGTTACAGGTCTTACCCGTTTTGCTTTGCTGGAAAAGTTAGACGATCTCATGCATAAAAAAGCGGATCGCTCATTAAAAATACCTGGGCGCTCTGGAAGAACTGAGCGTTGAGGAACGTGAAGAATGGCACCAGGTGCGTTTAAGAATGATGAGGGTTTGCGAAAAAGCTGCAGAAAGTAAGGTAGGGATGCTGGTAGATGCAGAAGAAACCTGGATACAGGATCCGGTGGATGCATTGGTAATGCTAATGATGGATTCTTTTAACAAGGAACGCGTGGTTATTTATAATACCGTACAACATTACCGGCACGACCGCCTGCGATTTTTAAAGGATTGTATTGATGCCGCAAAGAGAGGGGCTTTACATTAGGCGTAAAGCTGGTGCGTGGCGCTTACATGGAAAAGGAAAGAAAACGGGCGGAAGAAAAAGGGTATCCGTCTCCTATTCAGCCCGATAAAGCCAGCAGCGACCGCGATTTTAATGCAGGAGTAGCCCTTTGTATGGAAAACCTCGAAAAGGTGAGCCTTGTGGTAGCATCGCACAATGAGCATAGTAATATGCTGGCGGTGGAGCAGCTCAGGCAACTAAATATACCGTTAAATCATCCCCATGTAAGCTTTAGCCAGCTGTACGGAATGAGTGATAATATTACCTTTAACCTTGCTAAAGCAGGATGTAATGTAAGCAAATATCTTCCTTTCGGACCTATTGAAGATGTGATCCCCTACCTCATGCGCCGGGCACAGGAAAATACTTCGGTTAAAGGGCAAACCGGTCGCGAACTAGGTTGATTCAAAAGGAGCTGCAACGTCGCCGGCAGGCTTAAACCCTTCTTTCATCGGCTTTCCAGTTGACAATGCTTTCTTTTTTATTGCTTTGGGCGATAGGTTTTCCTTAACGGTTTTTACTACCAGCGGTACCAATTCATCATCTGAGGCAAACCGCAAAGCGGCAATTTGCGCAAACGATAGCTTATCCTCTATTGGTTCAAAATCCTTCCCGGTAAGCATGGAATATTTATGGCGCATTTCCAGCCGAACCAGGCGGTTCTGAAGGGTTAGCGCATAATGCTGGCGCAGCATGAAAGATATCCATATAACAAGTACTAAGATAATGGTAATAAACAGCCAAACAGACTGGAGTTCGCCTTCGGCCTTAGCGGTCTTGTAGCCTGCCCAAAGAGTAAGGATAAGTGCTACCGGATAAAACACAAAGTGGTGCGGTGGGTAATACCGTATATGATTTTTATAATTCTGAGCTTTCATTATAACTGGTTTCTGTGTAAGCGTAAAGGTATAAAAGTTGTAATTGCAATGATAATCAATGTTATTATAAAGATGAAAAACCGTCTGCTTTAATAAAAAGTTAACCCGGTGAATAAAGCAAGTTTCAGGCCTTTTTTAAATTGACAGGTTTCGCACATCCGGTATCTTCTGCTGTCTACAGAAACAATTATTGCCTATCTTGCATTATGCAACAGTATTTAGATCTACTTCAACATATCCTGGATAACGGAACGCAAAAAACCGATCGTACCGGTACGGGAACCCTCAGCACTTTCGGATACCAGCTACGTTTCGACCTGCAAAAGGGCTTTCCGTTGGTTACCACCAAAAAGGTGCACTTAAAAAGCATCATACATGAGCTGCTCTGGTTTCTAAAAGGGGAAACCAATATTGCTTATCTTAAAGAGAATAAGGTGAGCATCTGGGACGAGTGGGCCGATGAAGAGGGAGAATTAGGACCCGTATATGGTAAACAATGGCGTAGCTGGGAAGGAAAAGACGGGAAAGTGATCGACCAGATCTCTGATCTCATCAGCCAAATCAAAAAAACACCGGATAGCCGGAGGCTGATTGTGAGTGCCTGGAATGTAGGCGAGTTGCCTGAGATGGCTTTGATGCCCTGCCATACTTTATTTCAGTTTTATGTAGCGGATAATAAGTTAAGCTGCCAGCTGTACCAACGCAGCGCCGATGTATTTCTGGGAGTGCCGTTTAATATAGCATCCTACGCATTATTGACTATGATGGTGGCGCAGGTTTGCGACCTGGAGCCGGGCGACTTTGTACATACTTTTGGTGACGTGCACATTTATAACAACCATATTGACCAGGTAAACCTTCAATTGAGTCGAGAACCTTTTCCGTTACCGGTAATGAAGATCAATCCAGAAGTAAAAGACATTTTTGGTTTTCAGTTTGATGATTTCAAGCTGGAAAATTATCAGAGTCATCCGGCTATTAAGGCACCTGTTGCGGTGTAAGCGATAATAATATTTGATGTTTGATATTTGTGTAATTTGAAATTTTCTCTATGATCATATCTCTCGTTGTTGCAGCATCTACCAATAACGTAATCGGGAAGGACAATCGCCTGGTTTGGAGCCTGCCGGATGACATGAAGCATTTTAAAAATGTGACCTGGGGAATGCCGGTGGTAATGGGGCGTAAAACCTTTGAAAGTTTTAAAAGACCGTTGCCGGGTAGAAAAAATATTGTGCTGAGCAATCAAAAGGGATTGAAGATTGATGGCGCTATAGTATTGAATAGCATGAAAGATGTGGCGTTTATGGTAAAGGAAGCCGATGTGAAAGAGCTGATGGTGATAGGGGCGGCGAAATATATAAAATGTACTATCCCAAAGCCAACCGGATTTATATGACGCGTGTGGATACGGTGATTGAAGGCGATACTTATTTTCCTGTGATTGAAGAAAAAGAATGGAAGCTGGTAAGTATGATTAAAAACAAGGCAGATGATAAGCATGCTTTTGATTATACTTATGAAGTGTGGGAAAGAAAATAGCGATAACTTAAACCTTAAATCTTAAAGTTAAAAATTTTGGTTTATTCTCCTTTACAGGCTGCCGCAAAATATTTTAAATACTATGTTCATGCGGCCAACAGCAAAGGGCATGGTATGCATTCTCCTTTTGTGTACGAGTTCATTACTAAGGTTATGAACGATTTTACGAAATATGAAGACTATGAAAAAGTAGAGCAACTTAGAATGAAATTGCTCGCCAACCCCACAGCATTGCTGATAGAAGATATGGGAGCCGGCTCTTCTGTTACGGCGTCTGATAAAAGAACGATTGCTTCTATTGCAAAAAATGCGGCAAAGCCTAAAAAGTTCGGGCAGTTGTTGTACCGGATGGCTAAGTTTTACCAGCCTCAAACGATAATTGAGCTGGGCACTTCGTTAGGGATCACCAGCAGCTACCTGGCTTTAGGAAACCCATCAGCAAAAGTGGTTACGATGGAGGGTGCCTCCAGCATAGCCGACACAGGCAATAGAAAATTTTCAGCAACTTGATATCCGGAATATAGAATTGGTCAGAGGTAATTTTGATAATACGCTTGAGCAGGTGCTACATGCCAATCCCCGTGTTGATCTGGCGTTTATTGATGGCAATCACAGGCAGGAGCCTACAGAAAGATATTTTCAACAAATGCTGCCCTATATACATAATGACACGCTTCTGATATTTGACGATATACATTGGAGCAAAGAAATGGAAGCAGCCTGGAAAAACATTGTTCAACATGAAGCGGTATCCTGCGATATTGATTTATTCTATATCGGCATTGTTAGCTTTAGAAAAGAGTTTAAAGAAAAGCAGAGTTTTAGTGTAAGGGTATAATCCCTTTCAAATTGCAGCATACCTGCTTGGGGAAGTAAGTTCATTCGAAAGAAGGTGTTGCTTCTCTTTTGAATGCCCCATCAAACAGGCGAAATTAGCCGCGCTTTATTTACTTTTGCAACGTGCAATTACCTTCAGCTCTATTACAGTCTTTACAAGGCCTGCCTGGCTTTGATGAGCAGCGTTTTGTTGATATACATAATGCTGATACAGACATTACTTCAATAAGAATAAACCCTGCTAAGTCGAAAGGTATTTTGCAATCATTTGAAAACAGGGGATTAAGTTATACTCCGGTACCATGGACCTCCGATGGATATTATTTGTCTCAGCGGCCTTCTTTTACTTTTGATCCTTTATTTCATGCAGGCTGCTATTATGTGCAGGAAGCCAGCAGTATGTTTGTGGAACACGCCCTGCAACAATGCGTAGATACCAGACAGGCATTAAAGGTATTGGACCTGTGTGCAGCGCCCGGAGGTAAATCTACTCATGTGCAATCAATCATATCTCAAAACAGCTTATTAGTAAGTAACGAGGTGATCAGGCAACGGGTGAATATCCTAAAAGATAATGTGATGAAGTGGGGAGTAGCAACGTGGTAGTTACCAATAATGATCCCAGGGATTTTCCAAGTTGAAAGGCTATTTTGATGTGATAGTTGTTGATGCGCCCTGCAGTGGGAGTGGCCTGTTCAGGAGAGATGAAGAAGCTATTGATGAGTGGAGCGAAAATAATGTAATGCTTTGCAGCCAGCGCCAGCAAAGGATTTTGGCGGATGCACTGCCTGCGCTTAAAGAAGGCGGTGTGCTGATCTATTCAACCTGTTCCTATTCTCAAAAAGAAGATGAAGATATTGCTGATTGGCTGACGGATGAGTTTGCAATGACTAATATTCCCTTGAATGTAAAAGAGGAATGGAATATAACAGAAGTCCTCACGGCTTCGGGAAATAGGGGCTATCGTTTTTGGCCGCATCTTGTAAAAGGTGAAGGTTTTTTCTTGCTGCCTTTAAACTGAATACTGGCGATAATTACAAGAATAAAAACAGGCTGATAACCAAACCCGCTACCAAACAGCTGTTACCGTTGATCTCTTCCTGGGCCCGATCTGCCAACAATGAACTGATTCAGGTAAACGATAAAATATATGCCTGGCCGCTAACCTTGTTTGATGATTTTGATCTTTTGTTACAGCATTTGAGAATTATTTATTCAGGTACTTTATTGGGTGAATTAGCACATAAGAAACTGATCCCTGATCATGCCCTGGCCATGAGTACTATGCTTGCTGAAACTATTGCCTGTACTGAGTTGGAGCTTTCCCAGGCTATTGCCTATCTCCAAAAAAACGTCATAGAAATTCCCGGTTCTACACCAGGTTGGCAATTGGCTGCTTATAATGAACATCCGCTCGGATGGATGAATGTATTGCCGAACCGTATTAACAATTATTATCCCAAAGAACTACGTATTTTAAAGCAAAAAATTAACAACTGAATCGTTTTTGCTGAACCTATTGTTAATATAGCTTTATCAAATTGCTAAATTTTGCGCATACGGTTGCGCATCAGTTTCCGCTTTTTTAGTCTATAAATTTACACAGTGACCAGATAGAGTAAGCATTTGAACTTATAATTCTAACGAAGTTCAAGTTTGCCTTTTTCAAATGTTAAAACTATCTGATCTGTAAAATTTAACAACTCTGGTAAGAGAGGAAAACTAAAATTTTAACTTGATGAGACTAGTTAATGACTTCGGTTCGTTACGGATTTTTATTTTTCAACTGATCTTTATGGGTGTTTCGGTTGTAACAGTGGCTCAGCGCGCGGATACAACCGGGGTTCCGGCTGAAGACACTTTACTGGCGCCCGCCACGAACGGGGTTTCTATTTTAAAAACAGCCGAAAAGTTCAGAGGTGTTGGCATTGATGAAGTATCGTTGCGGTATATCGAAAAGCACCCCTACATTTCCCTTCAGCAGATGCTGAAAGGAAACGCCGCAGGCGTATATGTTCAAGAGCCGAGCGGAGAGCCAGGCACCGAGCAAAATATTTTTGTGCGAGGTATTTCCACTCCTCTTTTAAGTAAAAGAGAATTGTTCGATCAGCAACCGGCCATTTTTGTGAATGGTATTCCTCTGACACAGGATAACCCGTTTGCTTATGAAATCCAGAAGTATGACTTTAATCGTATAGGACCAGCTACTAATTTATTGGCGGCTTATAATCAGGATAATATTGAATCTATAGAAGTTATTAAAGACCCTGTAGCGTTGGCATCTCTGGGTTCAATGGCCGCCAACGGAGCCATTTGGATTATTACTAAAAATGCAAGGTCGGGTTTTAGAGAAATTACCATCAATTCTTACTTTGGGTATGCTGCCAAGCCTAATGTGTACGCAACTAATGCAGCATTTGAGGATAAGTTCAGGCAACCATTTTATAACCGGTACGGTACCCTTAATGATAGGTTGAACTATCCTCCATTTTTGCGCGACTCGACAAATGCCGATTACTATGGTCCATCTAACTGGACGGACCTGTATTATAAATATTCGCCAACTTATAACGTTGATGCGAGCATAAGCGGGGATCTGACCGTGCCAACTTCCGTTTTTTTGCGGGCCTGACAGAAAATGCAAACCCCGCAGATGCTACAGCTTTCACCAGGTATAATGGATCCTTTTATATCAACGTTGCTCCGGTAAAATGGATGATGGTATCAAGTATGATTGGGTATACCCGGCAGGAAAGAGACAGGAACAGGAACGTGCGCGACAGGTTGGCTGAACAGCGTTATATTCCTGATCTCACCAACCCGCTTACACCTAATAAAAATCTGTATAGTTCTTACTTGCTTCAGTTTGATAAGGATTATGCTACAGGCGCCATCGATGATAATGTGAATAATTTAATACAAGGGTACCTGGCTATTAACGCTACTCCTTTTAAGAAATTAAACTACATCGGTCGTATCGGCTTCGATTACAATGAAGGTATTCGGGATGTGTTCTGGCCCAGAACATTGCTTGAAAACAACAACTTTGTTTCTAACTATTTTGGTTACAATCAGCGGTTAGTAGTAACGAACAGTATCGGTTATGATTTCGATTTGGGAGAAAAAGGAAATCTGAATATCCGGGGCGGCCAGAATTTCGTATCAGACGTATATAAATACGCTTATGCGTATGCCAATAATACACCCAACGACTTTATTAAAATAAACGTGGTTAATGGTAATGCTAACGACGCAGACTACCTCACACCAAGAGGGTTCCTGGTTAACTATTTTCCGGGTAAAATGGATTCACGCTTACTTTCATTCTTTGGAAATGCAGTATACACACATGATGAAGTATTGAAACTGAGCGCTGTTGTAAGCAGGGAAGGCTCTTCTAATATGCAGGCAGACAATCGCTGGTTCACCAATTACTCGGCGGGAATTGAATATGATTTCAAAAGAATGATAGAGGGAAACACAACCTTAAGTTCTTTTTCAACCAACCTTTCTTATGCCCATATGGGTAAATTATTAAGCGATGACCGTTTTAATTCAGGCCCTTCTTATCGCGTGGATCTTGGGTTTACAGATGAGCCAACTTTAGGTTCTTATTCAGGTATCGGTGGTTTAACAAGGCCCTACAGTTCTGGCTGGGTTGGTTACGGCATCCCATGGGCCTACACCAACCAGGTAAATCTTGGTGTACGCGTTGGTTTGCTGGAAGATCGCCTGCGTTTTGGTATTGACGGGTACAGAAAGGCTGATAAGGATATGTTATTGCCCGTTCCGGTGGCGGCAGAGTGGGGATATACAGGCGCTTACAAAAATGGCCTGGAAGTAAACAATACAGGGGTAGATTTTTCTTTGGCTGCGCAAATTCTTCCCGTATCCAGGCGAAAACTCAGCTGGTTGTTTACAGCCAATTTTAATTACAACAAGAACAAACTTGTTGCACTGCCTGATGGGTTAACTAATGTGCAAATAGGTAATACTAATTTGGAGGTTGGAAAGCCGATAGATGCATTCTGGGTATTAAAAACAATGGTGTTTACAATAGCGATGGCGAAGTAGCCATTAATCCTGCTACCAGCAAACCGGTTACTTATAAAGGGGTACCACTAAAAGCAGGCGACCCTCGCTGGGAGGATATTAATGGAGATTATATTATTAATGATGACGATAAAGTGCTGGAAGGAAACTATATGCCGAGAATGAGCGGCGGTTTCGGAAGCAGTCTTAATTACGAAGGATTTTCACTGGACTTTCAATTCTATTTCGCGCTGAAAAGAAATGCCTTAAATCAGTATGCTTCGTCAAGACTTGATTTTATTAATACCGAGGTGAACAATAATATCAATTCGGTGAAAGAAATTACTTTCTGGGAAAGAAAACAGGACTTATCTACCTACCCGGTTTATAATCCCTGGAGCCCTGTAGTTCCTTACAGGTTAGAACAGGATTTGTTTCTTGATAATGCATCCTACTTAAAATTACGCTCAGTGTCTTTAGCGTACGATTTAAGTCGTGGCGGTACCAAAACAGTCTTCAGAAACTGCACACTTTATGTAACAGGTACCAATTTATTAACCATCTCTCCATTTAAAGGTGATGATCCCGAGCTGGTTAACTATAACGGTATTTATAACGGTTACGGTTTGTTAAACCCGAAATCTTTAATTCTTGGAGTTAGAATCGGTTTCTAACCCCGGGTACATTTTTTAAAATACTATCATCTAAGAATTGTTTATGAAAAGATATTTCTACAAATGGCCTGTTGCAGTTGTTGCATTCGTAGCGGTTGTTATTTCGAGCTCGTGCAATAAGCAATTGGATGTTTCCTCGACACGCCAGGCATCGGAAGAAGGGCATTGGACAAAGTACGAAGATGCGAGAGCCGGTTTATTAGGCATGTACGGGCTGTTTCGTTCCGCCCTTGCCGACAATAATACATATTGGATCCTGGGAGAACTCAGGGGCGGGGATTTTCAGGCAGTTAGCCGTCCCGATCTGAAAGCCGTAATAGATGGTAACCTGAATGCCTCGTTCCCATTAATAAATGAAGTGACAAACTGGCGTAGGTTTTATGCAATTATTAATGCCTGCAATGTATTTATTGAAAGGGCCGAAGGATGCCTGGTTGATCCGCGATATACACAGTCTTACTATAAACTGGATATAGCGCAGGCGCGGGCTGTAAGGGCTTTTGCCTATTACATGCTGGTAAGAACCTGGGGAGATGTTCCTTTGATTACCGGTACCGGGGAAGGGAATTTTGAAAACCTGGGCCGTACCAATAAAGATGCAGTGCTTGGTTTTGCTAAGAACGAGTTACTGGATGTAGCGAATCGCTTACCTTACCAGTATTCTACAGTTGACGCAGATTTGGTCTATCCTCCTAACTACTATGGAAAGGCTGCTGCAGATTGGAAAAATACTTTGCTGGGCAGGCTGTCAGCCTATGCTATTTTAGCGCATATTGCGGCTTTACAAGGTGATTATATTAACGTAGCGGTATATAGCCAGTTTGTTCTTGATAATGCTGCACGTGCACGCTTAACAACAGTTACTACGGCACAATTAGTTGGTGAATTGTTCCTGTTCAATACCTCCAATGTAAGCTGGAACCAAATGATCGGTTTCAACTTTATTTACGAACGCGGAGAGTCTACAACATCTGGCCATTTAGAGCAGTTAACGCTGGCAAACACCACTGCATTCCCTATGTCTAAGCAGCTACCCGATATTTATGTTAACAAGGATAGTATAGCCGTATTATTCCCCCGTAGCAACGGAAATGATCAGCGTTTCGGGTTTAATCCTCTAAATGGTTTGGCTACTGAGGCTTATTTTGAAAACTACTCTTCGGCAATTCCGGTATTTAAAAAGATACGAGTAGTTGATGGAGGTGGAGGCGACGGAACCTTTGCCAAATACAACTCTTCGATTGTTTTTACCAGGTTAGAAGAACTTACACTCTTAAATGCAGAAGCTTTAACTGTATTAGGCCGCGGAGAAGAAGCGATCCAAAAGTTAAATGCAATACGTTCCAATCGTGGTATTGCAGGACTTAATTATACACCGAACCTCGATTTACTTAAGGAAATTTTTGCCGAAAGAAGAAGAGAATTGCTGGGCGAAGGCTGGAGATGGTTTGACCTGGTACGATATAATAAACTGAAAAGAGATAACGCTGCTTTTAATACGCTGATTGACAGAGAAGGTATTTACTGGCCCATTGCGCAGGACGTGCTGAACAGAAATCCGAACATTCAGCAGAACAGCTATTGGAAATAATCATTCATAAAGTTTGCATCAATAAGATTACTATATTATGAGAAATAAATTTGGAACCAAGAATTTACTTAAACAGTTTATTATACTGTTAGGTATAGTTGCAATTCTTCAGGCATGTGAGAAAGATGATAGTCCTTATGTAAATTATAAGAATAATGCTGCAGTTTATGATGGAGATGCTTTATCTTATTTGCAGTCGAAGCCTGGCGTATATGATTCAATGCTTTTGGTGATTAACAGGATACCTGGTGCTGCGGATTCTTTAAGATCGGGCAAGTATACTGTATTTGCCACCAGTAATCGTTCCTATGCCATCGCCTTACAAAATATCAACAATGCACGCAGGGATTCCGTTCCAAGTCTTCCTCCGGTGTCTTTCAGCACCATGAATTTAAATGTGCTGGATACTTTCTTTAGCAAATACATTATTCCGGGACAAATCACTACAGACGAGTTAGCAAGCAGGGCTGATGGTTTAAAATTCCCTTCGATGAAATTTGGATACGATATGCATCTGCAATATGAAACTACCAACGCTTCAGGATATTTAGGAGGTGGTCCCAAGGCGATCTTATTCAGTGACACACGCGGATCGGTATTTACCGTTAACTGGATTAGAGTATATACTAATACAGTGGATATTAAAACAAGAAACGCGGTGGTGCATGTTTTAGATGTAGGTCACAACTTCGGCTTCGGTAACGATCTTATCAGAGCGTTGAACAGACCCGCTATTAACTAAAACCCTACTGTTATTTTCCATTACATGAATAATTATATCAAAAATATGAACCGTATTTTCAGCAGAAAAGCGTGCTATGTGCTTGTTTTATTTCTTGCGTCGGCAGTAGCCTGCAAAAATACCTGCCACAGGAGCGTAATACCATAGGTGCAGATTCGCAGTTTACAATTGATTTGTATGAGCCGTATCTGGGCCGTACTACCTACTTCACCAATAACTTTTTTAAAGGTAGTACAACCTTCCCCGCTGATTTCAAAATTGTAAATGTACGTAGGGTTACAGGCGAAGATGCTCCCGAACTTACTGAGGCCTTTCCGGTAAAAGTTTGGAAAGAAGCATATACCGGTCTTGAAACTTCTTTGGCAGAAATAGAGGCAAAAGAGTAATAGAGTACCATCCCATTCTGGAGATGAGCCCTCATACCGGTAATATCACCTTCTGGGCTGCAGGCAGGTCCAATTTCATTCAACCTCAACCAGATTCAGGTTATTTATTCGATGTTGAACTAAGTAACTCCGGGGACGCAGATTTTTCCGAAATCTGAAATTAAAACCGCTGCGTGAAAGCCCAACTATACCTACTAATATCAATGCATTAACCGGCCAGCCCATCAGGGAAAATTTCGGGATTTCTGTAATAAGCAATATCGTGGGCGCCAAAGATGATCGTCGTTCCTGGGTTCTGGTGATGTAGATGTTTATATCAGGAAGATACAACCGTCTACAGGTAATACATTGACTTTCCGGTTTCTTGATACTTTGTTTCGTCCTTTGAATCCTTCAATTTTCAACACTACAGACTGGGCCAATCTCGTGCATGGCTTTGATATGCAGAAGACAGATACGTATGTTAAGTACAATGTAGCGTATCCTATTCCGCTTACCAATACGCCCACTAAATATACTGCGGGCAGTACCACTACAGCAGCAGTTCGGTTTACTTACTCCCGCATCGGTTTCGGAGGAGCCAGGATTAACTCTGTGTTCGGGTTGAATTTTGCCATATTCGATCCGGGCGACTGGGAAATAGTATTTGCTTTCAAAACCGATGTGCCTAAAACCTCTGATGATATCTAAACAAGGGCTATGAATTTATTAAAGTCAAAATTGAGTGAAATGAGATTACCTTATCTGACATTTTTATTTATATTGGTTACAGGCCTGTGGAATAGTGCCGGCGCTCAGGATAGCATTCGGGTTAGAGTGAAAGGACGCGTATTAGATAAAGATCTTCATACTGGTAAAGCCAATGTTACCATATCCTCGGGCAAGCCTCCCAAAGCTATCGGGATAACCGATGAGAACGGTAGCTTTAGCTTCAACCTGTCTTTGGGAAGCAGCCTGGTATTTACACATACAGGTTACACTCCTTATACCCATGTTGTTACATCTGCTGATAGCACGCTGGAGATTTTATTAGAACAAAGCGCGGGAGGATCTATGCAGGAGATAAGGGTAGAAGGTTATCGTAATAAAACCAGGGATGTAGCTACGGGGTCGAGTGCGTCGGTTAGTGGAAAAGCTTTGCAGGATGTGCCTGTATCGAATGTTGTGGAATTATTGCAAGGTAAGGTTGCTGGTCTTGACGTACAGAATAATAATGGTTCTCCGGGGCGGTATGGGTACAATTAACCTGCGTGGTTCTTCCAGTATTAATGTAAGTGCAGATGGGTTTCTAACGCCAACCTCTCCTTTATTTGTGGTGGATGGTGTACCTATCGATGTCAACTCGGGATATGACTACGGCTTTCAGAGCAGTGGACCTGGTATTAGCCCTATCGCGTTGATACCGCCAGAAGATATCCAGAAAATTGATGTACTGCGCGATGCTTCAGCAACAGCTCAATATGGTTCGCGTGCCGCTTATGGTGTGATCATTATTACTACAAAGCGTGGACTTTCTAAAACTCCGATTGTACAATACAGTGGCCAGTTTTTCTTAAACACGCCTCCGAAGTTGCGTAATGTGGTGGGAGGTTTAGAAGAGCGGATGAGGCGTGTTAACGCGATCCTGCAATATGACTCCTCTTTAGCTTCGGCTATGGCCCTGATCAATATTAATACTCCCTATCAGACAGTTTGAATCCTTATTATAACAATTCAACCAACTGGCAGGATCTGTTTTATCGCACTACATTCAACCAAACACATACCGTGCAGGTATATGGAGGATAGAACCTTTAACTATAAAACCAACCTGAACTATTTTTCCCAGGATGGTATTATTCAAAATACCGGATTTAAACGCTATACTCTAAGTATGAATGCGCAGTATCAGCCTTCCGAATCTTTCAGAGCGTTGATCAATTTACAGGGGCATTGGGGCAACGGCAGGCGGGTAGCGGCGCTAACTTAACGCAGGATGAGCTGAATAGTGCGGTTAGGTCTTCATCGTTGTTGCCGGCTTCCATTTACTCCGGCGCTGGTTCGGTGTTTAATTTTGATGCCATTCGAAGTAATAATAAATCTGCCAATATATTAGGATCGCTTGATATACAGTGGCAGTTTATAAAAGGCCTTACTGCCAGAAATAACTTTAGTTATAACTTTAATTCAGGTACAGAAGATGTATTTGTTCCTTCCTACATTAATAATAACAATGCCCAGGGTACTACACAGTACGACAGGCGCTATGTATTAAATAACCGTTCCAGCCTTGACTTTGTGCAGATGGTGAAAGATGTTTTCCAGATTTCTGCGGGTGGGTTCAGTGAGATAAGTGCAGAAGGACTTCGTGCAAATCGCAGCATCTTATCGGGCTTTCCTAATGATGATATAGAAGGTCCTATAGGCTATAATCCTCAACTGTCGAGAGGAGGAGTACTAAACAATTTGTACGATAAAAGATTACATGGCTTTGGCGGTTATGCTACTCTTAACTGGGACACTAAATACGTTTTGGATTTTAACTACCGGAGAGATGCTACTTCTACTAACGGTGCCAATGCCGGTTATACTGTAAACCCAGCTATCAGTGCCCGTTGGAATTTTGGCCGCGAAAAGTTCGTTACCAATAATTTAGAGTTTATTAAATTCGGTGCCTTTAGAGGAGCTGGGGAAAGAATATTACTCCTACCGGTAGTATTTTTGATGTATATGGTCGTTACGTAGTAGGGCAGCAGTATAATAATAACCCAACTGTGTTTATTGACCTGGACCGCGTTCCTAACACCAATTTTCTTCCCTACACGAAAACTTCCACCAATTTCGGGGTAGAGCTGGGTTTATTTGACCAGAACAGGCTGGAGATTAACTATGATACTTACTATGAAACTAACGACAACGAACCTCAGATTATTCCACTGCCTAATACCAGCGGCTTTAGAAACCTGGCATCAAACGAAGTAAGTACAGCCAAATACGGGCATGAGCTTACACTTACGGTTAGGGTATTTAAAAATGAAAATCCGGTACAATGGACATTAGTGGGTACTGGTGCTTTAAACAGAAGAGTAGTAACCCGTCTTCCGGGGTGTGTACGCGAATATGTATTTAATGTAGTTGATAATGGAACCAGTATTCCTGTAGTATATAGAATTGGTCGCGATCTGTCTCCTTTACTATATTATAACCGAGGTGTATATTCAAGCTTGACTGATGTTCCGGTTAACCCCTGCCACCGGCTTGCGTCAGCAATTAGGTAACCAAAGCTTTTACTTCCAGGGCGGAGATCCTAAATGGGTAGACGTTAATGGCGATTATGTTATCGATGACAGGGATATGTTGCCCTTGGGTAATCCATTTCCAAGGGCAACTGGTGGTATAGTATCCAACGTTCAATGGAACGGCTTTATGCTGATTACGCAGGTGAACTATACACTGATTAGGGATGTATTGAACGCAGCTTCTGCGAGCGATCTGGCAAATTTCAGCAATAATATTTTTGGTGGAACCGCTTTACCCCGATTGAAAATTATAATTACTGGAAGCCCGATGCAGTTGGAAGTAATAGTGGAACAGTAGGTGCAGTATACCCTAATCCTTTTGATTTCAGAAGAGCCGGTGTATTGCAACCTTTCCGCACTAATCAGTCTTTATTCCTGGAAGATGGCTCTTACTGGAAAATTGGACAGATAACACTTTCTTACAATTTCGAGAAAAACATGATAAAACGATTTGGCATGAGCCAGGCCCGTCTGGCATTTACAGCGGCTAACGTGTATACCTTTTCTCGGTATACAGGCCCTGATCCTGAGTTGGTTTCTGCGTTAGGGCGTGACAATTCGAACGGTTATCCCAATGCCCGCACCTTCTCCATGTCACTTAATGTTCAATTCTAAAACTAATGATGTACATCATGAAACAGATATTTTATTTCTTCATAGCGGCTTTTTTTATTACATCAGCAACCGGATGTAAGAAGTTTCTGAACGTGGATCCGCCAAGCGATCTGTCGGGTAATAACTTCTGGCAAACGAGGAAGGATGTGGAGAACTTTACTAACGGTAATTATGAACTGTTCCGCCAATCTACCACACGTACAAATATGCAGGCCGGTGCGGGTAGTGCAGAGTATCCTTATCTGCCATTTGCGGGTGAGTTAAGAGGAGGCATGGTAAAAGAGAACACAGAATTGAATTGGGGCCGTGGTTATATTGCCGACCTAGCTAACAATAATATTCGTCGTTTCGTGGATTTTAATTATAGCGGTAACAACTGGCGCACGCTTTTCAATCACGTTCGTTTCACCCAATGGGATCGCTATTACAGGTGTATAGCGGCTGCTAATATTGCTGTGGATCGTATTCCCGGGGTGCCTGATCCGGCAATGACGCCGGCTTTAAAGGCAGCATATCTGGGCGAAGCAGTTTTTATCAGAAACATGGCTTACTTTTTTATGGTGCGCCAGTTTGGAGATGTAGCATACTATACCCAGCCATATTTTTCTGACCCGCTGAAAAGAACGCCAATGATACAGGTATTAAAAAACTGTATTGCAGATATGAAGGCTTATTACAAAGGAATGGCATGGACCTACGACGACCCGTTTTATGTGGGTATACGCGGTATGAGGAGGTGCTATTGCCCTGATGATGGAGATGAATATGTGGCTGGCTGGTTTTGATACTCCTAATCGCGAAGCTTATTACAGAGAAGTGATTGCACTGGGCGATGAAGCAAGAAATGAAAACGGGGCGCTTATGAATTACTTCCCATAGAGAACTATATTGAAATATTTAAAGGGCGAAGCAAAGAGAATCTTTTGGTATTCCTCAAAATCGTAACTATGGTGAGCGTTTCGGCTGGAGCGACTTTTTCGACCAGGTGAAGTATGATCCGCTCAACCCTACAACAGCCAGCATACCGTATATGAGCTATACTGCTGATTTTATGAGGGCTTTATACCCTGAGGGAGAAGCTGATCAGCGTTTACAGTTGTGGTTTAACCCGGCTACTGTTTATAATGCCAACAGAACCTTCCAGATGAAAAAATTTTTGGTAACAGCCGATCCGAACTCGATTGATTTTAACGACCGTAATGACGCCACACAGTGCATTTACAGGTACGCGGATATTTTTTTAATGCAGGCCGAAGCGTATGCTGAATTAGGTAATGAAGGTGCCGCAAGAGCAACGGTAGGGGCAATAAGAGAACGTGCCAAAGCAGCCCCCTTACTCAAACAGGAAACGAACTGAAAGAACAGATATTCTTAGAGCGTGCCCGTGAATTTATTGGCGAGGGGCATTACTGGTTCGATTGTGTAAGAAGCCGCAGAATTATTGATGTTTCCTATAGGTATTGTTATCACGCTACAGTGGAACAATTCAAGGCGGGCGCATGGACCTGGCCTATTGACCGATCGGCTTTGATAAACAATCCTGAAATGACTTTGAATAACTATTGGGAGTAAATAAAATTAATAAGGAAGAATAGTTGAATGCAGGCAAAGCATAACGAAGTAAAAGAGCAGAGCGCTTATTTATGTGGCTTTTCCTCTAACAAAAGCAATAAAAATATACGGATGAAAAATAGAATTAAAATATTAGTGTTACCCCTGGTGCTGCTTCTGTTGCTGACGGGTGCTTGTAAAAAGATTATTTTACAGATACGGGCGTGCAGAAAGGTGACTTTAACGGCACTATATTGGATTATCTTAAATCTAAACCGCAATACTTCGATACGCTGGTAAAGATCATCAATTACGCCGGGATGGCGAATGTTTTTCAAAACGAGGAAATTACGTTTTTTGCTCCTGCTGATTCAAGCTTAAGAAATACGTATGTAGCTTGTAACGGAATTCTGAACCAATTAGGACGGCCTCCTATCACGCGCTTTCAGCAAATAAAACCTTCGGTTTGGAGGAAGCACTATCAAGATATATATTTAAGGGGAAAATCTCTGACGGATTTTCCGCAGATCGATTTCTCCAATATTGCTGCCTATCCGGGACAGATCTATAATTCTTATGATGACCTGATCATGAATGTCGGTGCTATATACAGCGCTGGCGGTGGTGTTCCTTACGCCGGTTACCGGCAATTGGTGATTTCCTATATTCCATCTCCTTCATCGGCCAGGGACTACCAGACCTGGACAACGGCTTTCGTTTCTTCTGTAAATATAAAACCAACAAATGGTTATGTGCATGTGCTAAGGTATCCAACACATTACTTTGGATTTGATCCCGGTAAGTTCTTGGAAACAGCAATTATAGCAGGAATAGATAACTAATGATCATTTATTATAATTATTTTAATTAGCATGATACATATTAAAAATAAGCTTGCCGGTTATTGTTTGCTTTTGGCGTTCCTCTCCACAACAATAGTATCCTGTACTAAAAATGGAGTGAGTGAAGAACCCCTTTACCCGGCTTCCCTAAAGGATTGATTGATTTTGAAGACGTACCTCCTACACCTGCTATTGCAGCCGAAGGATCCATTGTTACAATAAAAGTGAATGGATTAGGTAACAAAATGGGGCAGTTTCGGTTTTATATTAACCAAACACCTGCTGATGTAGTTTCAGCTACGGATACCGAAGTGCGTATCCGCATTCCTATAACAGCGAGTACCGGCACTTGCGCAGTTGAAATTAACGGGCAATTTTATTTTGGTCCTATTATAGATATCAGGGTAAGCTTAACATAGATGCCACTTTTAATACAACAACAAACATTGCAACAGGAGAAATACTGGGAATAGATCCAAGACCGTTAGGAGGCTATCTTATTTATGGTGCATTCAGGAATTACCAGAACCAGGCCAGCTCAGTGGCGGCAATTACAGGTCTTGCATTTATCGACAATAATGGTGCTTTGCAAACCACCGGTAGCGGTTCCAGTTTGCGTCCGGCGTTTAATATCGGTGTTACAGGTATAAATGGTATTATAAATACAGCTGTATTTACTTCAGATAATAAAGTAATAGCAGGTGGAACATTCAGTGCCGTTAATGCAAGAGGTAATATTAGTAATATTACAAGATTTAACGCAACAGGCTCTCTTGATACGCTCAGCTATGATATAGCCGGCGACGGTTCACTGCCTAAAACAGTAGGGCCGGCGTTTAATGGAGGTTTTACCGGTGCCGTTACCAAGCTATTCAATACATCGGCAGGAGTAGTAGCCGTAGGTAATTTCTCTGATTATAATAGCATTCTTTATGAAAGCGATCAACAGCTGATGCACCTTATGTAGACAAGATCAGGATCAGCCAGATTGCAAGAGTAAATATTGATGGCGGTATCGATTCATCGTTTAACATTAATCGTAGTACACGACCTGTGGAAGGGTATACCACCGCTAACGGTTTTATTTATGACGGAGTAGAAATGCCTAATAACAAGTTATTACTCGTGGGTAATTTCACGGTTTTCGAAAACCAGCAGGCATTACGTATTGTACGTATCGACCTGGCTACCGGTAGAAGAGACCCTTCTTTTTGTAGGAGGTGCCAATGGTGCCATTACCAAAATAACCTACAACAGTACCACTCGCAAATTGTTGATAACGGGCCAGTTCACGTCTTACAATAATGAGGCTGCTAACGGAATAGTGATGTTGGATGAAAATGGGAATATAGACCGCTCTTTCAGGTTTAGACCGGTTGAGGGAGGGATACCCAATTTTGCCGGCCAGCTGAAAGATGGAAAAGTAATGGTTTCCGGAACATTTAATAAGTATGATGGCATTGTACGGGCTGGCTTTATGATGCTGAATCCTGACGGCTCATTGGCTGTAGGCTATAATAATATAGGGTTCTTTAATGGCCGGGTCAATGACTTTGTTGAATATCCAAGCGATACAGATCCCTCTATTACTTATGTAATGCTGGTAGGAACGTTTACCAGGTTCGATAGTAAAACGGTTGGAAATATAGTAAAGATCAGGGTGCAGAATTAGGTTTGATAAAACGGGTTATTAGACCGCTATTTAGTAAATATTCTAATAAAGAATTAACATGAAGCATAAATTTTTGGGAAGTATCGGTTTATTGATTGCATCAGGTTTATTGGTATTTACCGCCTGCAATAAATCAGTACAAAACAATTTGGGAGCAGAAGGCAGTGCAGATACCACTACTGTAAAGAATAAGGTATTGTTTTTAGTAATTGATGGAGCAGTAGGAGATGAAGTAAGGAAAGTGCAGGCCCCAACTTTTGTAAATATGGCAGATAACGCTATTTACTCGTGGGATGCCCTGAGCGATTTTGAAAATAATGCCAACGGCAGCTACTTAACCTGGACGAATTTGTTAACCGGCACTACACCTGCTAAACACGGTGTTACAGGGAATAGTTTTTCAGGCAACAATTTTGCGGCTTATCCAAGTATTTTTACCCGCGTAAAGCAGGCCCGGCCAGCCATGAGATCAGCAGCGTTTACAGCTTCTCAGGTTTTAGCTGATAATCTTGCGGCAGATGCAAGTGTAAAGCAATCTTTTGAAAATAATGATGCAGGGGTTATCAGTGCTGCTAAAACAGAGCTGGCTTCCGCTAATGCCGCTGATCTGGTTTTTGTTCAATTACGTAATGTAGAAAATGTAGGTGCGGCCAGTGGATACAGCGCTTCGAACAGCGCATATAAAGATGCTATTTTAACAGTTGACAACCAATTGAAGGAGCTGATGAACACGATAGCTGCGAGGCCTACTTATTTAAAGGAAAACTGGTTAATTATGGTGTCATCTAACAAAGGTAGTAACACACCGTTTGTTCCCGGCGCCGGTGAAATATGGTCAGCCTTTAGAGATGCCCGGCATAATACTATGTTTATGGCATACAATTTTACACCTGTTCCTAATTTCAGGATACAGGCTGCAGCAAAGCCAACTGTTATCCCCTATATAGGAACCAGCACCTTTATAGCGGCACACTTGCACAAAACAAGCGCGCCCGCATGATCAATAATAATTCAATAGGAAATTTAGGAGCTACGGGCAGTTATACAATCCAATGTAAAGTTAAGCTTCCGGCTGCTAACTCAAATTATCCTGCCATACTATCAAAGAGAGCCACTTTTACAGGCGGTGTTGTAGGATGGGTATTTTTCCTGGAGGATGGAGACTGGCAGATCAATATCGGTCAAACCGGGTTTGGAAACACGCAGGTCAGGGGCACTAAAGTTTCCGACGCTCAATGGCATACCTTAACGGCCCAGATCACGCAGGTAAACGCTACTACCCGAACCGTATATGTATTTACCGATGGACAAAAATCGACCGGAACCAGCAATATCGCCGATAGGGGAAATTTAGATTCTCCAAGTCCCTTAACGTTTGGCAATAACAATAATGATAATAACACTGGTTTAGGCAATTACATAATCACGGATGTTAGAATTTATAACACGGCATTGCCAGATGCTTATATACAATCCAATTATTGCAGAACCGATGTGCCCGATGATCAATACAAAGCGAACCTGATAGGTTTCTGGCCGTCTAATAATATTGGCGCTGACCGGATAATAGCAGATGAAAGTGGTAACGGCAATAACCTGCTGGTGCAAACTTTAGACCCTGCTATTTTTAATGATGTTTCTACCAAAGTATGCCCGCAGATCGTTCCTGCTGTATACCGTTCGGTTCCAAATTCCGTTGATGTGGCTATGCAGGTATACCAATGGTTAGGTATCACTACTCCCACTTCATGGGGATTAGATGGGAAAACCTGGGTACCTCAATACATTAATGTCAGGTAAGCGGCAGGAGGGATAAGTATAAACCAAGGAGAAGTTGGAGCAACGATGCTCTGTCAAAAATTAAAAGTGTACTGATGAAAAATAAATTTTTATTACCGTTTTTAACTACTGTTTGCAGCGTAGTTATACTGCTGGCAGCCTGCAAAAGAGACCGGGATTTTGGTTTCGTCGATGGAGTACCTGGAAATGGCGCCGGCGAATCGGGTGTAACTATCGACACCAACGTTAAAAATGTGGATGCCAGCAAATATGCGAAGGCCCGCATATTCCCTGGTCTGGTTTGCAGCAGCGAGCCACGTTTGAATAATGTTACGGTAAATATGAACTTTAAGTATTTCCCGGCCAATAAAGATCAGTTGAGAATTGCACAACCTCCCATCATATTAAATAGCTTCGAAACCCCGTTGGTCCTATTGTGAGTACTGGTTATTATGCAGCTCCGGGTGAACTGGTAATAATAGACGTGCCTGCAGGCCAGAATTCGTTGCTGGTACAAATCGGCGCCTGGACTTACGATGCATCTGCGGTGCAAAACGCGCAGCGGGATCCGATAATTTATTCCAAGACCAGCCTTTCACCGGGTCGCAACTATATGCGCAACCTTTATGGCGGCCCTATTTATATTATTCCGCAAATACCACAAAACACCCCGGTCCCTATCACTTTTTCCAACGTGGTAAAAATGCCGGATTTTATTTATGGTCAAACTTCAGAAGCCGCTTTCCAGGCTGCTATCAGGAGCTCTTGCACACCCTGGCTGGAGTTGCGTAGTGAGAATATCATATTTACGCTGCCTCGTCAGTTCTTTATAGACAGGAGTGTAACAGATATTAACGGCCTGATAAAAGAGTGGAATGATGCTATTAAATACGACTATTATGAGTGGGAAGGTTTAAAGGAAGTATTGAGCGCTAATGATGACCCGGTAGACCAGGCGCCTTTATTGCCCTGGCGGGTCGTGCAGGATATTACCTTGCCACCGGGCGCTGGCGGTGTAGCAGGTTATCCTTTTAGGGCCCAGTATGGTTACGGATGGTTTGATGAATTTACGGATCATGATTATTTGAAGAATGCTGCGAGCTGGGGTACTTTCCACGAAATCGGGCATAATAACCAGCAGGGCAAGTATTGGAGCTGGGGCTCCTTAGGTGAAACCACCAACAACTTATTTATATTTAAAAATGCAAAAGGTTGGGTGTTTACCCTGCTAAACACACTTTCCTGTTGACGACCTGGCTGGCAAAATTACGCCTGCAGTTGCCTGGGCCACAACAGCGCCGGGTTCCAGAAATTTTGATGGCGGCGATGCTGCTATTAACGATCCTTTTGCACGCCTGGCTCCATTTCTGCAAATCTTTAATAAAATACCCGCTAATTGGGGGTATAATGGCCAGCCGTGGGGATGGGATTTTATGCCTTACTTATACAGAAGAGCCAGGAGAGCTGTTCGGGAATCTACCAGCGACCAGCAAAAAGAGATTTCTTTTACGAAGCGATCTGCGATTTTACACAGAAAGACTGGCTGCCATTTTTCCAGCAATGGGGCATCGCTGTAAGCACTAATCTTGCGGCGAGAATGGCTGCTCAGTATCCCATGATGCGTCAAAAAGTATGGGAATATAACCCAATTACTCAAACTGGTGGAGATGCACCTTATTATATACCTCTTACCAGAACAGGATGGACAATTACAGCCAGTACAGAAGAAACGGCGCAGGAGAGCGGAGCCGCCACAAATTTACTGGATGGCAGCCTAACTACTTATTGGCATTCCAGGTGGTCATCTAATGCAGGAGCGCCTCCACATGTACTAACAGTAGACATGAAGACTGCTCAAAGTATTCTTGGAGTACAGATTGCTCAAAGACCAAACGGTGCAACAGGTACGAGCAGGCCTGTGAAAAATGTAAGGGTAGAAATAAGCGAAAATGGCACTACATGGACCGAAGTAGCAGGTAGCCCATTTACATTGCAGAATGCACAGGGTTTGCAGAATCTGGTGTTACCATCTTTTGTAACGGCTCGCTATTTCAGGTTAACTATTCCAACAACGGCTGATGTTTACGGTGGTGACAATTTAGCCGCTTTGAGCGAAGTAAACGCAATACGATAAACAATTATAACATGCTATCTTTTATAAAATATAATATGACAAAAAGTTTATTTATAGGAGTTTTACTGGCTTCCAGTTTTTCTGTAACCTTTTTGAGTTCCTGTAAAAAATATGCCGACCCTCCGCCTTATTTTGAGGATGACCTCGATACCACAAATGCTTTAACCAGTCGCCGGGTACTTTTAATAGGTATTGACGGAGCGGTAAGCAGCGAGGTTAAAGCTATTGCACCCGCCACTTTAACCGGTATGTTGACTCACGCTAAATTTCAGTGGGATGGAGTGTCTGATGAAATAAGCACTGATGCCACTTCCTGGAAATCGCTGGTAACAGGTGTTTCTTACGGGAAGCACAAAATCATGGATAGTACTTTCATATACACACCTGCAGCAGGTGGCGATTCGCATGCCGGAGTACCACCTAATTATCCATCTATGTTTTCTTATATACTGTCTTCGGCAACAAAAAGCAATATGCGCACCAGCTTTATTTCATCGTGGAATACGTTGGTGGACAGAGTAGTGCCTGAGATAGCAGACCCTGTTATCACAACAGGTGACCAGGGCGTAAAAGATTCTGCATTAGTAAGAATTAAAACACGTAATCCTGAGTTTATAACCCTACATTTTAACAGTCCTTCTATCGCAGGTAAGGCCGGTGGCTTTAACCAGGGAAATGCTGCGTACAAAGATGCCATCACAAAAGTAGACGGGTATATAGGAGAGATTATGACTGCTTTAAAGGCTCGCCCTGAGTATAATAAGAAAGAAGAGTGGTTGGTTATAGTAGTAAGTACCCATGGAGGTGTTGGCTCAGGATATGGCGGATCTTCAGGTGCGGAAACACAGGCGTTCCAGATTTTTTACAATGAGAAGTTTAAGCCTCTTGAGTTCACAACAATTGGCGCTTTTTACGGAACCCGCTTTTCTGGAGGGCAATCGGGAGGGGTGAGAGCTGTAATGGCCGACCCCAATGCTTACAACCCGGGAGTAGGGCAATTTACATTTGAAATGAAAATGAAAGGTACAGCATCCGGCAGTTTCCCGCTATTCGTAAGTAAGAAAGGGCCGGCAGTGGGTAATATGTTAGATGCTGCGGATCCGGGCATAGCCTATTTTAGAAATGGTAACAATTGGTCTACACAGTTCAGAGGTGCCAGCGGTAATACGAGGCTGCAGAATGCTATGCCTGGAGGCGGATCAGCATTTGATGAAACCTGGCATACGCTGTCGTTGGTGATTATTGACAGTGTAAGCCGTCGTTGGCTGAAGCGTTATTTTGATGGAAAAATGATTGAGCAAACAGATATCAATGCATACGGGGCTATTACATCTCCCCGCCCATGGATTATAGGTTGGTCGCAGGGGAATGCCAGCGATGCCTTAACATCGCACGTAGCAATGAACGTTGCTGATATAAGGTTCTTTAGCACCGGTTTGACGTCAGCAGAAGTAGCTGCTAATCTCTGTTTACAGGATATAACCAAACATCCTAAATATGCTAACCTTATAGGTTATTTTCCTGCAAATGAAGGCACCGGCGGTCGTTTAAAAACCAGGCACCTGGCGCTGTTAATAAGGATTTTATTTTGGAGAACAATTATCAATGGGGCATTATACCATTATTCCCTTGTAGTTCGCCAACAACAGGAGTTCCGGCAGGAAAAGTGGTGCAATTGCAAACCAGCGGTAGCGTTGCCCGAACAGCTTTTTACTGGCTAAGAGTTCCGGTTCAGGATTCCTGGTCCTTTGAGGGAACTAATTGGTTGGCCAATTATGAATCAGAGTTCGTTCAGTTTTAATTAAATAAGTGATTAAAAAACTCCCGATAAGTAGGGAGTTTTTTAGATCATTAAATTGAAAATAAACACCGCTTTCCCTGCTAACCATACGCTTGCAGTTGCTGAATTATTGAAATCACATTATAACCTATTTTGAATTGAAACGTTTTCCTGTTGACCGGCAGCTTGATTTAATGGATTGTGGCCCTGCTTGTCTAAAAATGATTGCCAAATACTATGGCAGGTATTTTTCACTGCAATACCTGAGAGACAAATGCGGTATTACTAAAGAGGGGTTTCTTTTTTGATCTTAGCTACGCTGCAGAGGAAATTGGCCTCCGATCTTTATCAATAAAATGTACATTGAATGACCTGATTGATAAAGTACCCTTGCCTGCAATCTTGCATTGGGATAACAATCACTTTGTGGTAGTATATAAGGCAAATACAAAAAAGAGACTGATTTATGTTTCTGATCCTGCGAAAGGGCATGTGACGTATAAGGCAAAAGAGTTTGCCGACAAATGGATCCGGCAAGGCGATGGCGATAAGGGAGTGCTTCTGGTGTTAGAACCTCAAACCGAATTCTACAGCAAAAAACAAGAAGGAAATAAAAATTCTAAAAAACAGTAGAGCATTTTCTTAATTATTTCAGACCTTATAAAAAAGCGCATTAACATTACTGGCGGTAATGCTTATTGTTACTGTACTACAGGGCTTTCTTCCCTTCATCTCCAAGGCTGTAATAGATGTGGGCATTCAAACCCGGGATATTGAATTTATTAACCTTGTTTTGATTGCCAACATTTCTATTTACGTATGTATCCTTCTTTCTAATATGGTGAGAGACTGGGTATTGTTGCATATAACATCCAGGGTCAATATTGCTTTGATATCAGACTATCTTATAAAGCTCATGTTGCTGCCTATCACTTTTTTTTTTCGAAAATAAGTCCACAGGAGATATATTACAGAGAGCTAACGATCATGAGCGGATCAGGAGCTTTATTATGAATAACTCCCTGAATATGATATTTTCAACATTAACCTTTGTAGTGTTTGGAATTATCCTGCTTGTATATAATAAGACAGTGTTTTTTATTTTCCTGTTCGGAAGTGTTCTGTATATTCTTTGGGTGTTTTTGTTTTTGAGTATCCGGAAAAAGTTAGATTGGGAGTACTTTGACCTGGTAGCTAAAAATCAAAGCTATTGGGTAGAAACGATAGGGGCATACAGGATATCAAAATAAACAATTATGAAAAAGAAAAACGTTGGAAATGGGAGAATATACAGGCCGGTTTATACAAAATAAATACACGTGTTCTAAGTGTTACCAATATTCAAACACTCGGTGCACAATTTATCGACAATATAAAGAATCTGGCTATTACTTTTTTCTGTGCCCAGGCTGTTATAAAAGGGGAAATGACTTTTGGGGTAATGATATCCACTCAGTTTATTATAGGCATGCTGAATGGTCCGGTACAGCAGTTTATACAATTTATTATCTCTTTCCAGTTTGCAAAAATTAGTTTTTTAAGACTTAATGAAATACACGAGTTAAGAGATGAGCACCAGGACGTTGGAAATAACTCCATTGATTTGCCTGAATCAAAAAACTTGTTGCTGAGTAATGTGATGTTCCAATATACGCCTAACAGTCCTTTGGTACTAAAGGGGATTAATTTATTTATCCCCGAAAAAAAGGTAACAGCTATTGTAGGAGATAGCGGTAGTGGAAAATCAACATTGTTAAAGCTCTTGTTGCGGCTATACAAACCCAGTCACGGGGAGATACTTATGGGCAACATGAATATTAATAACATTAGTTTGAAGCAATGGCGCAGTAAATGTGGCGCTGTAATGCAGGACGGTAAGATATTTAATGATACTATATTAAATAACATTGTACTGGATGACCCCAAAATTGATTATGACAGGTTGAAAAAGGCATTGGAAACCGCAAACATAGCATCTGAAATTGAAAGGCTTCCCCTCGGTTATCAAACAATGATGGGAGAGCAGGGACGTGGGTTGAGTGGTGGACAAAAACAAAGAATACTGATAGCAAGAGCTCTTTATAAAGATCCGGATTACTTATTTTTCGATGAGGCTACTAATGCGTTGGATACGGTGAATGAGCAGAAAATAGTAAAGGCATTGGATAATGTTTTTAAAGATAAAACTGTAATAGTAGTGGCGCATCGGTTAAGTACAATTAGAAAGGCAAGCCAGATTATTGTAATGCAGGATGGAAAAATTGTGGAGATAGGCAATCATGATACGCTAATGAAACTTCAAAAGCGCTATTATCAGTTAGTTCAATCTCAGTTGGATCTCGCAGGCAGTATTAATAACGGGGCTTCTGAATCAAACGAAGAAAAGAAAATGATACCTGAAGGCGGCAATAATAAACAGCGTTTGCAGGTAACGGATGACGCAAAAATACCAGAAAATGGAGACCTTAAATGATAAAAAGCAATTCGGGCTTGAAAGCAGAACAGAGGAGGTACAAGATATTATTGATCGGATGCCAACTAAGTTTGGCTACTGGGTAGGTTTAATAGTACTTTTTATTGTGTTACTGATGGTATCTTTTGGGTTTATCATACGTTATCCGGATGTTGTGGCAGGTAAGATTACTATAAATACCAGTACAGCGCCTATCAAGCTCGTAGCAAATACCAACGGGAAGATTATTCTTGAGATTAATAAATCGCTCGATTTTGTTAAACAGGGAGAAGTGATCGCCCATATAGAAAATTCAACAGATTATAAGGATTTGGTAAAACTTAAAACGCTTCTTTTACAATTAAATCCTAATGATATAAACGTTGGCACCCACAGTTTTCCGCATAGGTTATCATTGGGAGGCCTTTCAGCAAAGTATTACATATTTCTTAATGCTTTGAACCTGTATAACAATTTTGTTAGTGATAAATTATATGATAAGAAAATTGCCGGCTTAAGAAAGTTGGGATTTACACAGGAGCAGGAGTTCACTAATATCAATAACAAGGCCGGTATTACAAAAGAGTATATTGAGAATAGCAGTAAATTATTTAGGAGAGACTCTGTCTTGTTCCATGACAGGGTACTATCAGAAAGTGATTTAGAAAAGTCCAAATTGAATGAGTTGTCTTACAAGATGAATCATAATAATATTACAGCCGAAAAATTGCAGAAACAAAAAGACCGGGCACAGGTACAAACCCAGATAACAGAAGCAACGATTCAGAAAGAAGAAAAGCTCAAAGAGCTTTTAATGAGTTTGACCGCGTCATATAATGATCTCAAAGAGAATATCAGTATGTGGGAGCAAACTTATTTAATCACAGCGCCCTTTGACGGGCAGGTTCAGTTTCTCAAGTTCTGGACAACAGGACAATACGTACAGGCCTCGGAACCTGTTTTTACTATTCTTCCTATTCAACAAAAACCTTACGGGCAAGTAATAGTACCATCTAACGGTGCAGGGAAAGTCAAAGAAGGACAGGAAGTAGTCATCAAATTAGATAATTATCCTTACAACGAATATGGGGCAATAAGAGGCGAAGTTTCTAGTATTTCCAAAACAACTAATGTGGAAAAAACAAAGGAGGGAGATGTAGAAACGTATTTAATATCTGTAGCGCTGAAGGATGGACTGGTAACAAACTATGGAAAGAAGCTGGAATTTGTATATGAAGGAAAAGGAAGTGCAGAAATTATAACAAATGACAGGAAACTGATTGAAAGATTTTTTGATAACCTGAAATATGTTGCTAATAAATAGCGCAAACGTTTGCATGATTATTAGTTTACATCATTTTAAAATATAATTTTAAGAGAAACTAATTTTTTATTTTTAAAACAATATCTATGCGTATTAAAACACTTAACGAAGTTGCTACATCTTTTGAAGTACTCTCTTATGAAGACTCTAAAGCAATTACCGGTGGACGCCAGTGGGCTATTATATGGGGATTGGGAACCAATCCTAATTCGATGTCAATTGGGTAGTTGACCATGAATTTTATAATACCAGTAATAATGTAAGCAGCTTTGTGGATGATGGTAATTCCTCTACCATAGGCGGGGGTACTTTTAGTTACTATGATGCTAATAACGATTATATAACCATATCTACTACCGGTTATGGCGATACTAACTATAGCAATATAGTGTTCGCGGGAATAGATCTTAACACCGGGTATCCTTTGTATTGTGATACGAATGCTGGCTATATTGCGTTTAATGATGCATCCAGTATAGAAATAGTGAATGTTAGTGGTAATGTTACCACCTACTTTGATAAAATAACAGGTGAGTATTATAATGTAAACCCGGGAGAATTGTCTTATCCTACTCCTTCAGGTTATGCAACGTTTTATCAGGATACAGACGCGTATGAAACCGGCGGCGGGGGCTATTTAAGATATTTGGACAGTAACGGAAATCCGCACGAAATATATAGCAGCCCTTTCAACGGCCCAGAAGGTGATGCTAGCTTTTCGTTCTATTCGGTAGATCCGATGGCTAATACCATAACCTATCGTGTTACTAACTCAGGAAACGATTTCCTGGTAACAATTGCCGATAGATCCAACTTGATATTTGGACCGTCTTCTGGTGTTAGCGGTTACCAGGATTGGAATTCATCAAATCCGGGTAATGAAATGGTATATTTTGATACGCTAACAGGCGGGTATATTATGACAACACTTGATGGTTACCTGCTTAGTTGATAATAAATAGCGCAATATCTGTATAGTTGGAGCGCTCCCTGCCCGGAGCGCTCCAACTATCTTTTATAAAAAGTTACAACAACCGTTTATCAGATAATGGTCATTTAGTCGAACGCTATATAGCCATCTGCTAACATTAATGTTCCCTTTTTATTTTGTTAAACACGCAAGACAATGCTATTAAGTGTCTTGCTATCCGCCGATAGCGCAGCATCTTAAATAAATCAATTTGATCAGTAATATAAATCGCCTGCTGCTGAAGAGTTCGCAAATAGCAGTTAAGAATCTGGACGTGTATTTGGGCTATACGCAAATAATATATACTTATGCTGATAAAGAAAATAATGAATTTTATAATCACTATGCCTTTGAACTTACACAGGTGCTCATCAAATTATTAAATGCAAACAAAAACAGCATCCTGTACACCTGTTGTATATATCGCAATTTTTAAATCTTTCCATGAGCAGTGGTTTTGTAAATGCTAATCTTGAGAACATCTTTACCAAGGTGGACAATTTTTTAAAAGATGAGTTTCAAAAGGAGATGGTGGATAGAGCACTCTTGCTTCAGGGGCTTTTTATATTATAAGCCGGTTGCAAAATACGGTTAGTAAAGCTCAATGTAGCAACGACCTGGTTTATTATTATGAAATCGGGCTAGACAAGCTAAAAACTACCGGTCATGATAACATAATCACGAATCGTTTCATGCTGGAGGATTTTTGCCCAAAAAAACATAGCCTGGAACGGCAAACATTTCAATACGTTTCTAAGCAATAAGAATAACTCCGAGCGATTGCGGGCTATTTTGTCGGAAAAGCTGGAAAAAGAAAACGGCGGTGAAATGAAACAATTTTTGCTGACAGCCTATGATGACGTGACCAACCATGCAGAGTTATATATTCCCCAATTGGTTTTTTATTTTAACCTTATACAATGAGGAAAATCTTTTTATTGAAACTCCCTCGAGCGCGGTGCAGCATGGAGTGGGCACTTATGCCGCTAATCTCATCAAATCAATGATGGTATATGAGGATTGTAAGGTTTATTATGTGCAAATAAAGTTCGGTAGCAGCGTTGCGTTTTCTGAGGTAAAAGAGAAAGAAGGGTTTTACAAAATCCTGATACAGTTCGAAGATCCTGTAATTAAGAAAAAACAGGAAACTGCTATTCATCCGCTGCAGGCGAGAGTGATCTTTGTTTGCTGTCGAAATACTTTACTATCGAGGGGTATAATATTCTTCATTTAAATTCATTATTACAAAGAACGATAGGCGACGTTGCAAAAGAATACGAGTACAAAATAGTACTGACCTTACATGTTTCGTTATGGCGCGTTTTTTTCAATAATAATAAACAAAGCTTCATTGAAAAATGGAATTCTCATGACCTTGCAGACCAGAAATCAGTAGGGATGCTGTCTATGCGGGAGGAGGAGAGAATGTGCCAGGCGGCTGATCGTATTATTTGCTTAACTGAAGAAAGCAAAGATTTCATATGCCAGTACTATGCGATTGATGAACATAAAACAACCATTATTCCGAATGGCTTACTGATGAGCAACGCTACGGGTAAAAATGAAATGGAAGACATACGAAGATCTCTCGGATTTGCAACAGCAGATTTTATTTTTATTTATGTGGGAAGACTTATCGAACAAAAAGGGATCGGGGTATTATTGGAAGCGTTTAAAAAAATAGCCAAAAGATCAGGTTCAATTAAACTGCTTGTTGTAGGCAGCGGGAACACTGATATGTTTCTCCCCAGGATTTTTGAGTGCTGCGGTCAGATAACTTTTACCGGGTATCAGCCTGCAGAAAACCTCGCTCAGCTTTACAAAATTGCGAATTGCGGTGTAATGCCGTCCACTACCGAACAGAGTAGTTTTGTAATACTTGAAATGCTGAGTAGGAAGCTGCCAGTTATATTATCTGATATCGACGCTTTTAAGAAGTTTGAGAATGAAAAGCATGTAACCAGCGTAAAAACTGATGACAGAGGCTATGTATATATTGACCTGCTTTACAAGGCAATGAAACATGTATTTGAAGATGCCACGTATAGAAACAGAATAGCCGGGAACGGTCACCAGTTGTTCCTGGAGCAATACCAGGCAAGTACCATGGCAGAAAAAACATTTGACGTATATAAAAAGTAACAGGTCCTGCAGCAGTTATACATTCTTAGCAATACCATAGATTTTATATTAATGCTATTGCTTCTATTTAAATGTCAACAGTTAACCAATAAACTAAGCAGGCTGACCTCTTTACGCTTCTACCAGCTCTTCCACCATTAAATGACTATAGGCCTCATTTAAAAAATTAGGGATCAGGTTTTTGTTGGTCCAGTGGATTTTATCCGGATCTTCCAGGTGCTCCAGCATACTGTTGAGTTTAGCTTCACCATGGTTTTTGATCACCATCTCCCGCTTTTCTTCACTTTGAAAATGCTGGCTCATACCCGTAGCATCTGCCTCCGGGTGAAACTGGGTGCCGAAGATATAATCGCTGAACCGGATACCCATTACCGCACGCTCATAAGGTACATGCGGGCGTTCTTTTTCAATACAGGTAATATAGGCGCCCATATCGTGCAGCAGATCGAGGTTAGGTTGTATAAGCTGAAAGTCACGGCTGTCTACGCCAAAAAAGGATTCTTTAAGTTTTTGAACACCGGGTCGCTCACTGCTTCCGGCATTACATGCATGGGAAAAACACCAAACGAGGTAGACCTGCGTTTGCAGATCAGTCCGGCATTAAAATGCCGGCAGGCCATCTGGAAGGAGTGACAAATTAAAAAAACAAACTTTTTTACGGAATTGGACGGGTTGTCGTTCCAGCGCAAAACATCACTAAACCAGCGGTTCCAGTTTATATCCCAGTCGTCAAAACGCGTACTGAGCGGGTCGCCGGGTCCTCCGCTTGATATATAGACATCATAAGAGAGGTCGGGCAGTTCATTTTTAACCCGTACGTCATAAACATCGTAAATAATTGAATAGCTTTTTTGTTCGGCCCATCTGTGTACGATCTCGTTGATACACCTCATTCCCTGGTTGGGATATCCTGCATTTAAATCTAAAACCGCAATGCGAACCTGCTTTTTATCTAAATCAACCATCCGGCAAATTTACAACCTTTTACTTTTACGAGACGGATGCGGCGACCGGATTTACTAACAGGTGTTTATAAAACGTTTATTTATTGATCATTTTCAATAATACCATTGTAAGAAATCGGTGTTTTATTCATGCTCAATACCTGTACGTATGCATAGCCTGCTGGTGTGATAGTAAGAGAAAGGCTTCTGATCTCCCGCGCGTCTTTCGGCGTAATGGTTATCTGGTAATTCTTTTTCTTTATAGACTGCTTATAATCAAAGTCGGTTGAGGTAAACTGGATGCCACCTTTTGTAGGATCGAGCGGTGCGGTGAACGACCTCCCAAAAAAGGCAGGTAAGCAGTCACCGAATCAGGGGTGATTTTTACGTCATAGCCCGAACTTAGCTGGTAAAGATTATTGCCATTGGGAAACATAAACCGCGGATTAAACCGGCTGTCTTCAGTAGGGATAACCGTTTGTGCTTTAAAGGTAAACCGGCGGCTTTCTATCAGGGATGAATAATCCTGCCGAGATCCTGTAGTTGCTTTTTGAGAGGCGCAGGACGAAAAAAACAAAACCATCAGTATAAGGAGCGGGCCGGCATGTAAAACATTTTTCATCTTTCGTATTTTTAGTAAAGATTAATAGTTATAAGAAATTGCATAAAATGCAACTTATTTATTAGACGAGAATTTAATGCCAATTGTTTCTTTTAAAAAAATCTTTAACAAAACGAATTATGAAGTGTTGGTTTTTAATATCATTTACATTAAGTACTTATTTAATTAATGCGCAAAACAACCGTGATTCGGTAATGCAGGTAGTGTATGATCTTTTCGACGCCATGCGTGAGGCCGATGCCGGAAAATTAAAAATGTGTTTTGCTGACAGCGCTATACTGCAAACTATTGTACAGCCGCGTACAGGACAGGTAAAAGTAAAAACCGATAAAGTAGATGATTTTGCAGCCTTTATAAGCAGAGAGGCGAGAGGCAATGCAGATGAAAGACTACAGCCGGGGACTGTTCATATAGATGGGCCCCTGGCCAGTGTTTGGACGCCGTATTCTTTTTATTATAAGGGGCAGTTCAGTCATTGCGGCGTTAACTCTTTTCAACTGGTAAGAGAAGCCTCCGGCTGGAAAATTCAATACCTCATTGATACGAGAAGGAAAGATAAATGCCCCGGCAATCAATAAATACAAGAATGCCGGCGTTTTAAATTACCTGCGCTCAAATACGTAGGTAACCACATTCAAGCCGTTTCTTACCTTGGCTTTAAAACGATTGCTATTACCAAAACGGGGTATTTCAAAACGGTCAAACTTCATCTTGCTGCCATCCTTTACATCTACACTTAAAATGAAATCAGTTTCAGAATCTCCATCGTCGTCCGTATATACATAGGCGTCTATGTACCAGGTACCGGTATAGGAGTTGTTGTCACGGTCGTAATACTTCGCAGTATTATCGCTATTGAAGGTAAAATAGCCGCCGTTGAAGATGATATTACTGCTGCCCAGGCCAAATGTATTGATCTCAACAAGCTGCCAGCTGCCTACAATACGGGTGTTAAACCTGGCTAATTTGTTTTTGGTGCAACCTATTATAAACAGGGGAGGAGTAAAAATAAGAGGGTTCTCATAAAAGGGTCATTTTTAATAATTTGACGCTCGTTATTTTTAAAAAGTTGCAGGCAAATAAAAAGACCACCCTGCGGCGGCCTTTGTTATAAGCTTTAATATAAAACCGATCACATTTTGTTTTCGAGGGTGATCATTTTTTTCTTCAGGTCCTGTATTTCTACATTTTGCTTTTTTATAGATGACACCATTGCGGGTATGAGCGCTTTTTCGTCGATCACTTTAATTACCTTGGTGCGATAAGCATTTTTGCCAAAACGCTCGCTGATCCTTTTTTCTTTCACCAGCGAAGGAAACAACTCTTGGAGGTCTTTGGCCAGAAAGCCGTATTCTTTTCCGTGTTCCAGGTTCAGCTCATTAATAAAGTGGGCATCCGATCCTAATTTAATCACTTTTTGCGGGTCTGTAACCTGCGCAAAAGCTGCAGAAGCGGAGAACAGAAGAGCGGCACATGCAATAATTATCTTTTTCATAATTCTGGGTTTTATAGTTAATATATTCAAGTACCTGGCCTGCGGGGCCGTACTTGTTTTGTAAATAAATATAATGAAGCAGTATTTATATACTGGAGGAGCGGATCACGGTAAAGTGACAAAAGAGGTACTAAGCTGCCTTCGGAGGGTGTTACAGTTCCAAGTTCAATGGCAGGTATATAGGAGCCTTATAGACTATTTTATCAAATAAGGTACTGGATACAGGTAGCGGTACCAGCATTGCTTCAGTCAAAAATTTTGTTCCTGCTCCAGCCCACGTTCTTCGGCATTTTTTTCAGCATTCCTTGATTCGCAGTTGTCGCAAAGTTCTTTCTGTTCTGCATGAATAAGGCGTACATCAGCAATCACTTCTTTCGCTAAAAAAACCGAGAGAAGTATACAAGCGATAATATATAAATACCTTAGTTTCATGAACACTGCAAAATTACAAAACTGTGCTCATTTCCGGGGCATTGACAGATTAGATTTTCATTAGAATAACAAGATAATAACAAAAACAGCTTATTTAAGAGTTTGAGCTAAAGTGTTTTATAGTTACGTATATAAATATTTTTAAATTATTTTTAATTAACATATTATTGTTCGGTCACGCTAATGCCGGAAAGCTGTAGCGGGTAAATAATACGGTACGAATATCGATTTGTATTTGATGAGTTTGTGAGGTTAATGCAAGTATTAGCCATCACGTGTAAGTTAATCATATGTATAAAAGATTGAGGGCAATTATCTGCTAAAAATGTTTATGTTTCCCGGATATTGAGCAAACTTTATTTTTCTTTTTTGGTATATTCTATTTCCATACGAATAGATCCTATTTCTTTATCCATATTATCGTTGAATTGTAAATCGACTTGATACAAAGTGCTAGAGTAGTACCCGTCGCCCGGAGACACATCCAGTTTCCAGATACCCGAATACCGGCCGTACACACTTCGATACATGAACCTGTTGGTGGGGTAGAAAACAATAACACCTGTAGGTAGGCCTCGTGGTCGTGCGACCTGGTTACCTGCCTTAGGAACCCATCGGTTCACTTCCCATTTTCCCAATAATCTGTGGTACAGCTTGTCGGCACGTTTATCTATCGTCCGATACGGAGAGCAGGAAGAAAATAGGATAGCGGTTAAAACCACGGCCAGCAGTGTAGTAGACGGTGAATGCACAGTAATGATTTTTATACTAGACTGGCCTGGGACTTAAGTAGTTGCATTTTAAATATAAAAAGGCAATCAAAAGATTATTTTAATTGTAGTAAAATGGAAATGAGTAATATTTATAACAGCTTCCCTCGTCAAAGCTGTATTGTAGTTTACTTTTGTCTGGCTTGTAGTATTGTATATTGATTTTGGCCGTTTATTTTCCATTTACCTGATAGCCTGAACATCCATTTAAGTTGTTGCATGAAGGGGCATATAAAAAGCCGCCCAGACTTGGAGCGGCTTAAAATTAATAGCATAAATTACCTGATTAGTACCTGTATAATTCAGGTTTAAACGGACCTTCAACAGGAATGCCTAGGTAAGAAGCTTGCTTGTCGGTTAAAACATCCAGCTCTACTCCAATTTTAGCGAGGTGTAAGCGGGCCACTTTCTCATCCAGGTGCTTCGGCAGTACATATACATTATTCTCGTATTTATCGTGGTTGGTCCACAATTCTATCTGGGCCAATGTCTGGTTGGTGAAAGAGTTACTCATTACAAAGCTGGGGTGACCTGTAGCGCAACCCAGGTTTACCAGGCGCCCTTCTGCCAGCAGAATAATATCTTTTCCATCTACGTTATAAATATCTACCTGTGGTTTAATAGTGTCTTTGGTATTACCGTAATTGTCATTTAACCAGGCAACATCAATTTCAATATCAAAGTGACCGATATTACAAACGATCGCTTTGTCTTTCATTAATTTGAAATGTTCCCCGGTGATCAGGTCGCGGCAACCAGAGGCGGTTACAATGATATCTGCTTCTTTCACGGCATCAATCATTTTCTTTACTTCGAAACCGTCCATAGCGGCCTGTAAAGCGCAAATAGGATCGATCTCCGTTACAATAACACGGCAGCCGGCGCCTGCTAATGAAGCAGCTGAACCTTTACCTACATCGCCATATCCGCCCACAACAGCAATTTTACCTGCCAGCATTACATCGGTAGCCCGGCGGATAGAATCAACCAAAGATTCTTTACAGCCGTATTTGTTATCGAACTTGGATTTGGTAACAGAGTCGTTAACGTTGATAGAAGGAACCGGTAATGTACCTTTGGCAACGCGCTCATACAAACGATGAACACCGGTAGTAGTTTCTTCGCTGATACCTTTTACATGCTGCACGAGCTCAGGGTAGGTATCCAGCACCATATTGGTTAAATCACCACCGTCGTCTAAAATCATATTCAAAGGACGATCAGCAGCGCCAAAGAATAATGTTTGCTCAATACACCAGTCGGCTTCAGCTTGTGTTTGTCCTTTCCATGCGAATACACCAATGCCGGCAGCAGCTATAGCCGCGGCAGCATGATCCTGTGTAGAGAATATATTACATGAGCTCCATTTTACTTCCGCACCTAAAGCTACCAGCGTTTCAATTAATACAGCCGTTTGAATGGTCATGTGCAGGCAACCTGCAATACGCGCGCCTTTCAAAGGCTGGGCCGCGGCATATTCATTCCGGATGCTCATCAGGCCGGGCATTTCAGCTTCAGCAAGGCGAATTTCTTTACGGCCCCACTCAGCCAGGGAAATGTCAGCAACCTTGTATTTCAGGTCAAAATCAATCTGAGTTTTTGTAACAGTAGACATATGTATTGTTTATAATTTGAAATGAATGTAATTCATTGCCTGTTTGGGGCAAATGAACACCTGCAAAGGTACTTTACAGGATAAAATAACAGGTTAAAATTAATATTTAAGAATAAAGTAATAAAGAAAGTACCTTTGATGGTATAAAATACTGTTTTATGGCGGTAAATAAATATGCAAAAGAAAAAGTAACTGCTTTGTCGGCAGCGCTGGATGCCAAGGACCTTGATATACTCAGGATGTTGCAGCAAAACGGGCGTGTAACGGTTAAGGAAATTGCGGATGCCGTGCATTTGAGTACCACGCCGGTACACGAGCGCGTGAAGCGGCGGAGCAGTCGGGAATCATTTCCTACTACACCGCCATATTAGACGCAGCGAAGCTGGGCAAGAAGCTGATGGTAATTTGCCATGTATCGCTAAGGGAGCATAATAAGATTGCCGGGTCTAAATTTATCAAATCGATTATGGCAATGAACGAGGTACTGGAGTGCTACAGTATCTCTGGTGAATTTGATTTTTTGCTGAAAGTATTGACAGAAGATATGGAAACCTATTACGACTTTCATGTGAACAAACTTAGCCAGGTAGAGAATGTGGGGCATGTGCAAAGCACTTTTGTAATGGGCGTGGTGAAGCAGACCAATCAGTTGTTGTAGGCGGACTACGCGTGCGGGCAGGTGTTTTTTGCAGTAGGGTAAGGCTATCTGCCGGTACATAAATAAAGCAACTTAATTGACCTTGCAATATGGAAATAGTTAATAGAATTTTTTTTCATGAAGGAGCAAACACATACATAAAAATCAATAGCCTCGCAATATGACATTAGCGCGACCTGTAATCTTTGTTTTTTTATCCAGTTGGGCAATTTGATAAACCTCAACGCAATGGATAATAAGAGATCGGTGATACCATTCCGTCAAATAACCAAGTAAGGGTTGCAGATAATTTTTCATTTGCCCGTGCTGATAAAGAAGCCGAATATCCTGGCGGGAAGGGAGCGTGGAAGAGCTTTTGCAAAATGAAATTGATCAAAGTGTCGCTGTAAGAAAAGGAGCTCCTGTTGGAACTTACATAGCATACGTTCAATTTATAATAATGCCGGATGGCAAAGTAGGAGAGGTTAGAGCACTTTCCAAAAATGGTTTTGGGATGGAAGAAGAATTGGTACGGGTGATTAAAAATCAAAAACATGGTTACCTGCCATTGAAAACGGGAGAGCGGTTAAGGCATATTGGAAACAGCCTATGACATTTACTGTATTTGAAGATGCCAGCAAGAAAAAGAAGAAAAACTACTTATTCGGCTGGTAAATGTTTTTAATCCAATTGCAGCAATTATCTGAAAAGGATGTCGAAGTTATTCAGGAATTAACGCGGCGTACTTTTCTCACTGTCGCGCGTGCCCGCAGGCGCCGTGCTCCTAACAATAAAACCAGTATTCGTACAGCACCGCCATGCCGTTTTTGAAAGTAAGCGCTAAGGCATCGCCATCTCCGCTGATATAGTATACATGAGGCTTTTCTAACCAGTCGTAGTGAACAAATTTCCCGAGTTTTTTCAAAAAGCTTCTTCCGTAGTTTCTCCGTCAATGGTAAATCCTGCGATAGTTACGGCGATATCTTTTTTATTAAACCGGATCTCGGGAATATAGGTGAGTTTTTCGGTTTGACTATGGTACACTTTAAAATGATCAAAGGCATATTCCTTGCTCACCTCAACGCCACATTCCGGATACCCCGTTCCATTAGTAATGATCTTCCTGGAAAGTGGTATATCCAGTATATCCTTTTCTGAAAAATCAACAGGCAACATTTTATTCAGAACGGTAAATCGTAGGGGCGAATCTTCAAATGCTGAACCGGTTTCTTTACCCGCATCCTGGGTTGCTTTCAGCAGAAACTCATCAAAGGCCAGTTGTTGATACAATTGATTATTGCCTGCCTCTTTCTGGTAATTACGAAACAGCTGTATACCCTGTAAATTATTGCTTTTATTTTCGCGCCAGCTCATTTCGTAAATTCTTTCAGCCAGCATTTTCTTGTAGCCGTATCTGTTTTAGCTAATGCGTAATACGCACTTACTGTTTTTTCAAAATTCAGCTTACGGCCCAAAAATTTCTTTTGCGTAAAAAGCCATCCGGAGCGATCACCCGCAAAGGCGCCACCGCCGATCTTTACGAGTTTGTTTTCATCGTAGGGAAGGTAGCTAACGCCAACAGGTTCATTGGTGCGGTAAATCCTTGCCACGGGTTTGTTTTTTGCAAATATGGCCCGCGCTTTTACGCTGGCTGCTGTTATAAATAAATGAGGACTTCCGTATGCTGCATCTGCTTCACCTGGTAAAACAAAATCGCCGGGATCTTTTTCATAATTGTCTTTGGCATTCAGGCCCGAAACCAGGAAGCGCGAGGGGATATAAGCTTTTTCTCCATTCTCTACCAGTATCTCACTCCAGCCGTTATTAAATTTTTTTCAGCTCGGTAGCCATCCCGCCTCTCGCATATACGCCTATAGCTTTTCCTTTGGGGCTGGGTATATCATACACACGGGTGGTACTTATTATGTAAAAGGAGTTATTGTTTTGGGCTGCTAAAGGAGTAAAGAAGCAGCCTGTCAGCAAAAGAAATATAAGGTACCGCATGCCGCTAAGTTATTTGTTTTCCATTCTAAAAAAATGAATTATTGCGTGAGCATTGAAGGCAGGTTCATGTTGCATTTATCCGGGAGGTGTCGTTGAAGGCAACTGTTAATTTTTGCTTAAGCCCGGATAATTCTTAATCAGTTCCAATTCGTAATTGTCGTCCTGCTTTAAATCGCGTACCAGCTTCGTAGCTCTTCTATATTGATGCACTCCTGTATGCCTGGTCATGTGCCAATAATACCAGGTGATTTTCCTGCTTTACTTTATTACGTAAGAAAAGGCTGTCGATCTGCATTTTTAATTCTGCTGCAGTTTTGGTTAATTGCATGGTCTTAGGTTCAAAATGCCATTCCATATCCCATCCTACCAGTTTGTAACCATATTTCTGCAAAGTATCTGCGGCAGCCCTGCTGGCTTTAATATCGGTACCATTAATGCTATCTATCCGCCAGATATTGCGGCCGGGGTACGGGCAGTCATGCAGTTGAGTTGCAGAATGGCGCGGGCTTTATCAAAGTCGGCCAGCACTGAGTCGGGCTGCATATAAAACTTGTCGAACCGGTTATGTGCATGAGAGTAGCTGTGGTTGCAAAGTTCAATGGTTTGAAGATTTCTCAAGCTATCCATCAGTTCTTTTTGTTCTGTGCTTCCAACAGCATGCTCACCTACCAGGAAGAAGGTAGCCGGGATCTGCTCTTCTTTCATAATGTCCAGCACGGTGCGTGTTCCTTTGTTCGGACCGTCATCAAATGTCAGGTAGATCTTTTTCTTTTTGACAATTGCTTTGGAGGAATGCTACAGGCAACCGTTTCGCTTTTGGATAGAACAGCCGGGTCTTCCGGAATCATCACCGTATCTGTAGTATGCATGTTCTTTTTGTATTGGCAGGCTGTCAGAAAGATCAATACGATCAGCGTGGTGTAGGTAAAGGTTAACTTAGAGGGAGGTTCATCTGCGGGGAAAACAGCTTTCATTCGAATGTATTTTAAAGATAATAGGGGTGGTATATAAAGTTAATTAAAACGATACAGGGGCATAGTATATATGCTCAATAGGTGTTATGTGGAAAAGAGTTAAGGTGCCGGTAAATGTGTTACAGTTAGCGTGTTTAAAAATGAGGTGTACAGGTTAAAAAAAAGAGCTTCCGAGGGAGGCTCATCTATTGACATGTGTGTTTCCATATATGGGAAAATGAATTTTTACTAAAGTTACTATGAAGTAAATCTTATTTCCAAATTTTATTTCATAATTATTTTAAAAGAAATAGCAGTAACATAAACGGCTATGCTACTGCTATCAAAGGCTTCATAAAAGCTGATTTATTTTTTCTTCTTTACCTCGAGTAGTTCTATGTCAAATATCAATGCGCTGCCCCCGGTATGGTAGACGAAGCGCCTCTTAATCCATAGCCCAGCTCCTGCGGAATATAGAACCTGTATTTAGCGCCCTCTTTCATTAATTGTAAACCTTCGGTCCACCCGCGTATTACTCCGCCGTCTACAGCAATCGTAAGGGGTTCACCGCGATCGTAGGAGTTGTCGAATTGCGTACTGTCCAGCAACATACCCATATAGTTGCACACCACCGTATCGGCAGCAGTTGGCATAGCGCCTGTTCCTTCTTTTATTACCTCGTATTGTAAACCGCTGGCGGTGGTTTTAACCCCGGCCTGGTTTTGTTTTTTTTCTCAAGGAAAAAGCTCTACCTGCTTCAACAGTAGCTTTAGACTGATTTTCTTCTTCAGCCCTCGAAAATTCAGTAAGTATGGAACGGATATCGTCTTCTTTAAATTTAGCCTCTTTGCCATCGAACACTGTTTTAATAGCCTCTATGAAAGCTTGCTTATTCAGGGTCTTCAGGTCCTTTGTGATAGATTGTGCCAGGTTTTGCCCGATAGCATAGCTGGCTGAATCTGCCAGTGTTTTTAATGGGGTAGCCTGGCCAGCTGTTGCCGGGGCCGCCGTAGTTTTTGGAGCAGGCGTGGCTGCGGATTTAGGTTTTGCTTTTGTTTGGGCATTGGCGCTCACCGCTACTAAACCTGATAACACTATTGTTGCGATCTGTTTCATTCCTTTTGTGTTTGTTTTTAAAGACTGTACTGCAACGCCCGGTTCCATTAACCCGCGGCGTTGCCCCTTATTGATTTGTTCATTCGGGGAGGTGCAAAAATAGTCGTATCATTGTTACGGAACTGATAAACGCAATTTTTATAAGTTTAAATTGATTCTAATGGCAGCATTTATAAAACCCGTACAGATACGTTGGTCTGATCTGGATGCCAACGCACATTTGCGCCACAGTGTTTATTACGACTGGGGCGCTTACTGCAGGATCGAATTTTTACTGGAGCATGGGCTCTCTACCACTAAAATGCATGAATTACATATCGGGCCTGTTCTTTTCAGGGAAGAATGCGTTTTCAGGCGGGAAATAAGACAGGAAGACGAGGTTACGATCAACCTGGAGCTAACAAAAGCCAGGAAAGACTTCAGCCGCTTTTCGATGAGGCATAACGTTGTTAAGAACGGGGATACTGTAGCTGCAATTATGAACCTCGATGGTGCATGGATGGACACAGAAAAGCGAAAACTGGCTACACCACCCGAGCTGGTGATGCATACATACGATGCAATGCCTAAGTCGGAAGATTTCGAGTGGCTAAATCCTTAAGATATGAATCTTATAAAATACCTGTTTTTTTCTATACTGCTGTTTAATGGCCTGGTTGTACCTGCGCAAACCATCACTGTAATGAGTTACAATATTCATCATGGCGCCGATAAGGATGAAAAAGATCAGTTGCCGGCTATCGGGGCATTTATCAAAGCCTCGGGTGCAGATATAGTTGGTTTGCAGGAGGTAGATAGTGTTTGCATGCGGACCAACAGCGTGGACCAGATGAAAGAGTTAGGTAAAATCACCGGGATGCATTATGCTTTTGTTCGTCATTATGCTTATCAGGGTGGGGCATACGGAATGGGTATTCTGTCGCGTTATCCGCTCGCACAGGTAAGCAATAAAAGAATGAGTTTATTAAAAAGTAAGAATCCATCAACCGCGATGATTAGCGCTGTTATTGAACTGTCGAAGAAGAAAAAGCTTCGTTTTGCTTCCGCCCATTTTGCGCTGGACGATTCTTCGCGCATGGTTCAGGCGCGCGAAGCAGTAGCGTATCTGGGCGCCGATCGGTACCCTGTTATATTAACCGGGGATTTAAATGCAACACCGGAGGCTCCCGAAATACAATACCTTCGGTCTTATTTTACCGGAACGGATCACCGGCAGATAGCAACCTATCCAGCACCGGTGGCAAACAAAAAGATCGACTATATTTTTATAAGAAGCAAAGACCTGGTGAGCGTAAAAGCGCATACGGTGCCCGTTAACAGTTTATCTGATCATCTTCCTGTAGTAGCTGCTATTACAATAAAATAGCTGTTAGGAACACATATACGGTTCGTTACAGGAGGTGCCGGAGAACTGCTTTTCAACTATTTTATCAAATACGCAAACGCCATTTTTCTTGTTGTCTGATGGAAAGAACCTTTATTTCGGGTAAGTAGCAGGAAACAGCTTTTGGTGATCGATTGATATAATGGCACGATATTTTAATTAAAAATATTCATTTATAAACCAACTATTATGAAATGGAGAGGAAGACGCGAAAGTGGAAATGTTGAAGACAGGCGCGGTATGTCGGGTGGTGGCATGGCCATTGGCGGAGGCGTGGTAGGCCTGATCATTTATTTACTTTATAATTTTTTAGGCGGCAGTGGAGAGCCTCCGGTTATGCCCGATGTTGCCGGTGGCGGAGGAACCACGCAACAGGATCCGCAACGTGCAGCCCGTGAAGAAGATCTGTCAAAATTTGTAAAGGTAGTGCTCGCCGATACAGAAGATATGTGGAGTCAGCTCTATGCCAAACAAGGGCAGCAATATCCTAATCCTACACTCGTATTATACTGGGATAGGGTAGAGTCTGCCTGCGGATTTGGCTCGGCTGCTTCGGGTCCTTTCTATTGTCCCGGCGATCAAAAATTATATATAGATCTCTCATTTTATGATGAAATGCAAACACAATTGGGCGCTTCCGGCGATTTTGCGATGGCTTATGTAGTAGCGCATGAAGTGGGCCACCATATTCAAAATCTTAATGGTACTGCTGACAAATTGCAGGAAATGCGCGGTCGTGTAAGCGAAGCGGAGTTTAACAAGTATTCTGTAAAGATGGAATTGCAGGCCGATTTCCTGGCCGGTGTATGGGCCCATTACGCACAAAAACAAAATCTGCTGGAAGCAGGTGATATTGATGAGGCGTTAAACGCTGCGAATGCCATCGGCGATGACCGGCTACAGAAGCGAAGTAGCGGTACCGTGGTGCCCGACGCGTTTACACATGGAACATCTGCCCAGCGTATGTACTGGTTTAAAAAAGGGTATCAAACGGGAGATATTTCCCAGGAGACACTTTTTCTGATCCCTCTCTGAATTAGTTAGGGATAAATATGTATAAAAAGACATTCAGTCAGCGATTTATCTTTTTATAGCCGGCTCAATACTTTTGAGCCAATGATTGAAATGAAGAGGCTGAAATTCACTAATTATCTCTTTCTTTTAAAAACCATTTGACTCCCCTTTCGTTTAAAATCAGCTCTGTGGCTGTGTGTCGAACAATTATATCTCTTATTTTTTCATAATACTTACCGTCAGGATATTTAGAGGCTTCACCTCTTTTTATCAGGTCTTTTCCTACCCAGTCTGTCGAATCTATGTACAAATCATAGTTAATCAACTTCCTGGTTGTGTCATACCGCCAGTAGCCCCTTTCCTCGTTTTGGGGAGTGAATATCTTCCTAAATGTACCATCTTGGTTAAACACTATAGTGGGGCCGGTGGCGTCTACGATCATATGCCCATTGCTATATGACTCTATCTTTTTATTCTTATTATTACGCATTTCTAGGAAAGTCCAGGTGCCCACTAAACTTTCCGGGTTTGCTTTAGAAGTTTGTGCATTGCCAAGTGACAGTACCTGCATTAATAAAAGAAAGGTAACAGCGCGTTTCATTGTTTCTTAATCAATTTTTATGAACTACTCCTATTAAGCCTCATCATCAAAGCCCAGCTCTTCATCCTGCTCGTCGCTACCCATATTCATCATACTTCCAAACAGGTCTTTGAACTCGATCTTATTTTCGAATAATTTTTTACTGATAGCAGAGTAGGAAGCCAGGCCGTGGAGTACAAATTCCATCAGCAGGCCGGATTGCATATCGTTGGCGCCCGGGAAGTATTTTTTTACCAGGGCATGTAAGCCGTCAACCGCGTATAAAAGCTGTAGCTTCTGTTCGTCCGTTGTATTGAACGGAATGTTGAGCTGGTTGCCTTTATCGAACCAGGCGGTAATAGAACGGTAAGGATTATCCTCTGCCTTCTGCTGAGCCGATGGTTTACCCGTATTCCTGCGTTTTTTCATCTGGTCGGGATCGGGAAAGTATTTTACAAACTGCGACCGGATGGCTTTGTCAACCAGGTTCATCGCTACCTGGTAGGGGCCCTCCTGTTCACCTTCGTATACCAGCTCTACTTTACCGGTAATGGAAGGTATTATACCCGCCAGGTCGGATATCCATACCTGGGTAGTTGCTTCACCGTTGATCAGCGCTCTCCTTTCTGCTGCACTCACTGCATTTTCTCTTGCAGAAATGGTTAAACGGGCGCTCACCCCGCTTTTTTTTTTATCCACAAACTCACTGCTGCGGGCTTCAAATGCTACCTGCTCTATCAGTCTCTTCACCAGGTCGCTGATCAGCACTTTGTCTACTACATCGCCGTGCACAAAAGCTTCCTGTTCTGTAATATCCAGGGCATGCTCCAGTGTTTTAGGATAATGGGTTAATATCTGGCTCTGGATCCGGTCTTTTAAAGGCGTAACAATAGAACCACGGTTGGTATAATCTTCCGGGTTGGCGGTGAATATAAACAGTATATCCAGCGGCATTCTCAGCTTAAAGCCACGTATCTGTATGTCGCCTTCCTCCAGTATATTGAATAAGGAAACCTGTATACGTGCCTGCAGGTCGGGTAATTCATTAATAACAAAAATACTTCTGTTGCTGCGCGGGATAATGCCATAATGCAATACACGTTCGTCGGCAAAGCTTAACTTCAGGTTAGCTGCCTTAATAGGATCTATATCACCAATGAGATCTGCAACGCTAACATCGGGAGTAGCCAGTTTTTCGCCATAGCGTTGACTTCTGTGCAGCCATTCAACAGGTGTGTCATCTCCTTTTTCGGCAATCAGATCGATAGCATATTTTGAAATGGGATTGAGCGGATCATCGTTGATCTCACTACCGGCCACAACCGGGATGTACTCATCCAGCAGCGCTGTCATCTGGCGCGCCATGCGTGTTTTAGCCTGGCCCCGCAATCCGAGTAGCAAAATATTATGCTTACTCAATAATGCCCTTTCTGTTTCGGGAACTACCGAATCTTCATAGCCTACAATACCGGGGAATGTGGTATCACCTTCCTTCAGTTTTTGTATCAGGTTTTGTCTTATTTCTTCTTTTATCGATTTGGATTGATATCCGCTTGCTTTTAATTCTCCCAGTGTTCTCGCGTTCATTAATATTTTTGTTTTTTATTGAACCGTAAAGGGCACAAAGACGCTAAACTAAAATTACTGGTTCTTTGTGTCTTAGCGGCTATATTTTCAGAATACATTTTTAGATTTTCCGCTCTCAAAATCTTTAAAGATAAAGCTTCCCAGATTGTCCAGAGAGGCAAAGTAGGCCTTGCCATGGTTCATCTCCGTAAATTCCTGCACAAAGCGCTGCAGATAAGGATCAGTAGCGATCATAAATGTTGTAATAGGTATCTTGTTTTTTTTTTTTTTTGCACTGGGCCGCCAGGTTCATGCAACAGTTCACCACCTTGCGGTCTAATCCAAAAGCATTTTTATAATAACGCTTACCGATTTTAAGACAGGTAGGCTTTCCATCGGTGATCATAAAGATCTGCTTGTTCGGATTTTTCCGCCGCCTTAAAATATCCATCGCCAGTTCAAGACCCGCTACTGTATTGGTGTGGTAAGGCCCCACCTGCAGGTAAGGCAGGTCTTTAATCTCCACAGGCCAGGCATCATTCCCAAAAACTACAATGTCCAGGGTGTCTTTAGGGTAGCGGGTAGTGATGAGTTCGCTCAGCGCCATGGCTACTTTTTTGGCTGGTGTAATGCGATCTTCTCCATACAGTATCATAGAGTGCGATATGTCGATCATTAATACCGTTGAAGTCTGGGTTTTAAAATCTGTTTCGCGAATGCTCAGGTCGTCTTCCCGAAGCGAAAAACTCTCCACTCCATGGTTGATCTGGGCGTTGCGGATAGATTCGGTGAAATCTATTTGTTCCAGCATGTCTCCAAACTGGAAAGGTCTTGTTTCGGGGTTGATCTCGTCTCCTGGCCCGGCTTAAAGGTTTTGTGGTCGCCCTGCCTGCTCTTTTTCAGCTTGCCGAAGATCTCTTCCAGGCTTTTTTACGAATACCCTGTTCGGTTTTGGGTGTGATCTTTATTTCGCCTCTTTGCTCGTCTTCGGTGATATACCCCTTCTGCTTCAGATCTTCAATAAAATCACCCATGCCATAATCCTGGTCTGTAAGCTGGTATTGTTTGTCCAGTTCGTTCAGCCATTCTAATGCTTCGCTTACGTCACCACTGGTGTAAGTGAGCAACTGCATAAAAATGTCCAGAAGTTTTTCAAAAGGCGATCTCCCTTCCTGGTTACTGTCAAATTTTGAAAAATGAAATCCGCGCATATATAAATATAACATTTTACCGGTTGAATGGTTTATTGGTTGATTAGTAGAATGGATAAAAGGACAACCTATATGTTTCACCGCAAGGGCGCTAAGGCACGAGGAAAAATTATTTATAAAAATACTTTGCGTCCTGGCGGTAAAGCCTGTCCTGCCCGAACCTTAACGAAGAGGAGAAAAAAATAAAGGCCGCCCTATTGGACAGCCTTTATTGAAATTCAATATTGCAGTACTATTTAACGGAGTCTTTAGCCATCGCTTTTTCGCGCTGTCGGCTGCTTTCATCAGGGCTTCAGGCGTAAGTTCCTGTGCCGGGTTTTTAGCTGCTTTTTCAGTGGATCATATTGTTGCTCTACCTGGCTCAACACTTCACCCATTATTTCGTTCAATATCACTTCTGTATGTTCCAGCCCTGCATAAAACTCCGGTTTTTCAGCCTTAAGGTACTCGTAATAGCTTCTTTGGCTGGCTATATCCTTCTTAATATCCTCCGCTACCTTACGCGCCTGGTCAAGTTTACCAGCTTTGTAATAGGCTTCAGTAAGCAGAATGCCTGTTTGATTGTGCTGGCTGTAGCGGCTGGTCATTCCATAAGGAAGATTTTCAGGGTCGATACCTTCCGCTTCCCTGTTCAGCAATTTGATCGCTTCGTCAGTTTTACCTGCATCGGCCAGATTACCTGCTGCTTCTGCAAAAATAGCCCTGATATTCAAAAGATATTGCCGGTTTACCTCATCATAATACACGCCTTTTTTATTGGCACCACCAAACTGGAACTTCTTCAGATTTTCATAAATGGCGGTAAGATTATTATCTTTTACAGAAGAACCACCTGCCCTCATCGCCCTCATCGCCTGATCGGTAACCCAGTTTTGCTGGGGTGTTTTAACCACGAAAGGAACCAGCCTGTAGGTAAGACCGTCTTTACGAAGATGCTGTCCAAAGCCTAACTCACCGTAAGCAGCAGTGAAATAAATAGGTCTCTGCCATTTATTGGTGGCAATAATATTCAGCATAATGAGATCGTTGCGTGCGATAGCGTTAGAGGGAATTTCAAATGCCAGCTGATCTACAACGCTGTCGGCAGGCGTTGCCGTACCGTTTTTGTACACCAGCTGCTTATCTACCGGTACAAAGAATTTTTTGAAAGGCATGGTATTCGGACCTACATCGTTACCGTCGTCATCCTTCACCTCCTGGCCCAGGTAATCTTTCATGATGTCATATAAAGGATAGAAAGCATTGGCGTCTATATTCTGGCCCTGCTGTTGTCCCAGGCGGATGTACTCCCGGTTATGTCCTTCTATTTGTTCGGGCGACCAGATCACATCAACACTGTCTGCTTTATTGATCTTGTAACGAAGCTGGTTGATGTACCAGTCGATACCCAGAGCTGGTATTAATAATACGGATATCTGGTCTGATGCCTTCTACTTCCTGTGCGTACCACAGCGGGTAGGTATCGTTGTCGCCAAAGGTGAAAAGGATGGCATTAGGTGCGCAGCTTTCCAGGTAATCTTTAGCCAGGTCGGGTGCCAGCGTTTTCTGGCTACGGTCATGATCGTCCCATTCCTGCTGCGCCATCAGTACGGGTACCAGCAGGCAGATAGCTCCTGCGGTAATACCGGCCATTTTGAAATTGGTACCTTTTCCGGAAGCGGCTTTTATAATATAGGTAACCACCGCCACCACGGCAGCAAATAAAATAGCTGCAATCAGGCCTGCCATGATCGCTCCGCCGGCAGATCCTGTAAGGCTGCTGATGATGGTAACAAGAAAGGTTACGGTAGCTCCATAAATCAATACTTTCTTAAACAGCTCTTTATCGGTTTTCTCCAGCGCCAGCCGCACAAAAGCCAATACCGAAATACCGATCCAGATAGCAAATACATACATCGCACCTACAAACACATAGTCCCTTTCCCTCGGCATATTACCCGGCGCATTCAGGTACAGTACGATGGCTTCGCCCAGGAAGAAGAAAAGAATGGCTGTGACAATAAAATCGTTCTTGTTTCTTAAAAGCTGGAAAACAAATCCCAATACACCTAAAATGAGCGGCAACATAAACAGTTTATTGTTGGCCTTATTGGCTTTTAAACTATCCGGCATTTTACTCTGGTCGCCGAGGCGTGCATTGTCCATCAGGCTGATGCCGGATATCCAGTTACCGTCCCTTTTATTACCAAATCCCTGCAAGTCGTTCTGGCGACCGGCAAAGTTCCACATAAAGTACCGCATGAAAAGAAAATCCGTCTGGTAGGTCAGGAACCAGTTAATATTGTCACCATAGCTTGGCGCTCCGTAAGAGGTAACCTGGCCGGTATTTGGATCCCGGTTCTGTTCCAGGTTTAACCAGTCTGCATAAAACTGGGCATGGTTCTGATCGTTGCTGGAATCCCATACACGCGGGAACAGCTGCATGTCGCTGCTTTGGTATAAAGGTTTACGATCCCTTCCCGAAGCTATGTATTTATCTTTTCCTTTTACATACTTCATTTCGCCCAGCTCCATATCCACCATCCCGTCGCCATCATCATCCCTGTATTGGGCAGCGAAATGAGGACCATAAATAAGGGGGCGCTGCCATATTGCTCGCGTCCCAGGTAATACACCAGGTTGATCGGGTTGTCCACATTATTCATGTCTATACCCGGGTTCGCATGGCTTCGGATCATGGAAGTGAAATACATAAAGTACCCCAGCATCATGAATGCATAACACCAAAGCGATAATTTCAGCACTTTTAAAGCTGAAGTTTTAATAAAATATCCCAGGGCAGCGCCGATGATCAGTAATAAAATGATCTTGAATGCCGCCATGGTGCCGGAAAAAGCAAATGGTAAAAAGGCTAATGCAAAAATAATGCGGTCCAGGCAATAATCTTCCCTTTGGAAACATTGGCTTTAAACGTTAATGCCCACGCAATCAGCAGCGCTATAATAATAAAGTAAGCGGCGAAGCCCGAGAAGAAAGGCAGACCAAAGCTGTTTACAAATAAGATATCGAACCAGCCTGCGGCCTTCATACTGTATTGTATTACGGCTACCTGAACGATGCCCGTGATCACACAGCCTATCAGGAAAGCAATAATTGCACCCTTGGTAGTAGGCTTGTAGCGGCGGTAATAATAAATCATCACAATAGCCGGTATCGTTAACAGGTTTAATAAGTGAACGCCGATAGAAAGTCCCATCATAAAGAACAGGAATACGATCCACCGGTCACTGTTAACCCTTCCTGCTTCATTATCGCCGGCATGCTCATCAGCATGTTCCCACTTCAGCATGATCCAGAATACGAAGGCGGTAAAAAAGAGGATAAAGCATATACCTCGCCTTCTACCGCACTATACCAGAATGAATCGGTAAATGTATAGGCCAACGCGCCCACTACACCTGCGCCCATTACAGTGATCAATTGAGGCTGGTTGAGCACTTCGCCTGGTTTTACAAACATTTTCCGCGCAAAATGGGTAATGGTCCAAAACAGGAAAAGAATGGTGCCAGCACTGGCCAAAGCACTCATAAAATTCACAGCATTACCTGCGGTTTGCGGATTATCGCCAAATAACACGATGAAAAGTCTTCCCAGCAAGGTAAACAGCGGTGCACCGGGAGGGTGGGGCATTCCTAACTTAAAGGCACAGGCCACAAATTCACCACAATCCCATAAAGAACCCCTGGCTTCTCTGGTTAGTGTATAGGTAAGCGTGGCTATCGCAAAAACCAGCCAGCCGGTGATGTTGTTTACTTTTTTGAAATTCATCTGAAAATTTAGTTTATAACGCTCGCAAAAATAGGGATAAAGCCTGCATTTACAGTTTTTGGCGGGAGTATTAGGAGAAAATTATCAAGGGGCCAAAAATGCTGTAAATCACTGAGGTGAGCCCTGGCAAGATCATTTCTTTCATCCCCGATCATTTTTTGTTTGAGAATGGCACTTTCACCTATTGCCTGATATATGCCGGGTTCTGGTAAGGATTATTATACCAGCTGGCATCAATTTCTCGCACGAAATTTTCAATATCGCGGTCAAAATTATCCTTCAGGTTATAATCCTGTTTTAAGCTACCCCCGTAGAAAAAAGCAACCGTTTGGTATAAACGGGCATTCAATCCGCCTTTATACTCTTTTAAGATCTCGTAGCAGTTATTTCCTGTTTGCCGGTTGATCAGTTTCATCAATACCTTGCCCTGGTATACCGACAGGTTGGTCAGCGGGTCGGCAAACTGCTTTTTGAGCTCTTTTTCTTTGGCCTTTATCAGCGCTTTTTTGTCTTTTCTGCCCAATGCTTCAGCCTCCCTGTTGATTTGGTTGATAGTATTTCCTGCAATACGTGCATAAGGATAGCAAACATATACCGCATTTCTAAGCCGGTTGTATTCCTTTTAACCTGCTCGAGTTTTGCCGGAGGAAGTTTGGATATCCATACGTTTTCCTCCTCGGCATAAGGCATCATTTTAAATGAATTGTAATCCGTTCCATACCATATGGCGCCTACTTTTGTAAGATCGTTCGGACCCCAGTCTTTCATCACTTCTTCCATGCTGGGCCTCGGGGAATACGGATGCTGTCGGCTGGCGGAGCCGTTTGCGCACGGGCATGCCATACAAAAGCTATAGCAGTTAGTGCGCAGATGCAATATTTCCAAAGGGTTTTCAACTATACAAAGTTAATCGCTATTGCCATAATGAGTAAAACATCAAAATGTAAATTAGAACAAAATAATACTAACGCTTAGTTAAATTATGGGCTCAATTGTATGCCATTGGCTCAGGCCGCTAAACAGCATTTAAGATGATTATGACTGTTCCGGCGATACAGGTGTTTAAAAAGTTTACTGCGTTGTTGCTGATCAGCCCGCGGTTTTCCAATGCCCCACCGAGTACCGAGTCTGCAATATTACCCGCCATTCCGGCAATGATAATCAGCAAAAAATGTATATGCCAACCATACCATATGCAATAAGCGGCTGCAATGATGACGCTGCCCAAGAGCCCGACCAGGGTTCCTTCCATACTGATCATACCATTGCGTCCTTTTATACCTTTCCCGAAAGACAGCACATTATAAAAACGCTTGCCATATACATTACCCAATTCAGAAGACATCGTATCTGAAGTGGCGGCCGCAAAGCAGCCGGCAATGATCAGCGGCGCAGGTATATGAAGTTCGGGTAGAACAAAATGAATGAAACCTGCTATGGCAGCCGCTCCCGCATTGGCAAATACCTGAGATGCCGTTCGTTTGCCTTTTCGAGGCTCTGCAAGCCCCTCTTTTGATTTCTGAGATGATTTCCAGGAAGTAGATATTACTCCAAGCATGAAAAAGAGCCCCATACAACTTATTCCGCCCAGTCCGGCGCCCGCATAAATGCAGCCACTAAACAAGCCGCCGGTAGCAGCTGCCGAAAGGGTTAGTTTTTTCAGCATTACACTGGCGGCCATCCCGGTAATGATAATGAACAGGCATATCCATATGTGTAGGGTCATACGCTGCAAGATAGGCCACTGTACTGCATTTTATACTACCGGTTGTTAGTTTGGGAAGAACACCATATTGCTCAAACGTTTGCATAAAAATATATTTGTTTATTTGATTTTATCTTTTAAATTTGCGGTGTAATGAAAGCAACTCGATTTTTTACCGGTTTTTATTTTAGCTTCTTTTTTGAAATGAAGCCGGGAATGCTTTAGTTGAAACGAAACAGATAAAAATAAGTCAACATAAAAAGAATCCTGGCAAAAGAAAGCCGGGATTTTTTTAGTACTTGCCCGGCCCGCCGGATTAAGTAAAAGTTTTAAAATGGTGCCGAAAGCCAACAGTTCGCAGGAACAAACAATAAGTAAACCAAAGCGCACGCCTCATATGGCTATCCAGGGCTTTGAAGGATGTTTTCATCAACAGGCCGCTAATCATTTTTTAATAAAGATGTAACAGTCGAATGCTGCACCACGTTCAAAGATGTAGTGGCGGCAGCGAAGGATGCCGACAGAACTGATGGGTGTATCATGGCCATTGAAAACTCAATAGCCGGCAGTATCCTGGCTAACTACAATCTGATCCAGGGTAGCAATCTGAAGATTGTGGGTGAAGTGTACATGCAGATACACCAGAATCTTTTGGTAAATCATGGTGTAACCCTGGATGACATTAAAGAAGTGCATTCACACACTATGGCGCTTCAGCAATGTTATGAATACCTCGACCAGTATAAATGGAAACTGGTAGAGAGTGACGATACCGCCCTGAGTGCTAAACATATAGCACAATATAAAAGCAAGCATACTGCCGCTATTGCGAGCAGCCTGGCCGCGGAAATCTATGATTTGAATATTATAGCGCCCAAGATCCAGACACTGAAAAAAATTATACGCGTTTCCTGGTTTTAAAAAGGCCCGAGGATATTCAAGAGCCTCAAACAGGTAATAAAGCATCGATCAATTTTCAAACCATACACAAGGAGGGCGCGCTCGCGAGGGTGCTGGGGTAATGGCGATACATAAAGTAAACATGTCAAAGCTGCAAAGCTTCCCTATTCCAGGCTCCGAGTTTAAGTACCAGTTTCATGCAGATCTTGAATTTGAGAATATCAAAACCTTTGAAAAGGTGATCGAAAAATTAAAGCCATTAACAGAAGCTATTAAAATTTACGGCATTTATAATAAAGGTATATGGAAGTAGCAAAAAGATTGCAGGGGGTAGGAGAATACTACTTTTCGCAAAAACTGCGTGAGATAGATGAACTGAATAAACAGGGTAAGAATATTGTAAACCTGGGTATTGGAAGCCCGGATTTACCACCGCATCCCGATGTAGTAAAGGTTTTGTTTGAAGAAGCCCAGAAGCCCAATGTGCACGGTTACCAGAACTATAAAGGTAGCCCTGTTTTAAGAAAGGCTTTTGCAGATTGGTATCAGCGCTGGTATGGGGTGGCATTAAATGCCGATACAGAAGTCCTGCCGCTGATAGGAAGTAAAGAAGGCATCATGCATATTTGTATGACCTATTTAAACCAAGGAGATGGTGTTCTGGTGCCTAATCCCGGATATCCTACTTACCGTAGTAATGTAACTATTGCCGGAGGTGTTTGTATTGATTACGACTTAAAGGAGGAAAACAATTACCAGCCGGATTTTGAGGCAATAGAAGCAACAGACCTGAGCAGAGTGAAATTGTTCTTTGTAAACTATCCGCAGATGCCCACGGGCCAGCAGCCGGATAAGCAGGTGTTTGAAGAGCTGATTGCTTTTGCGCGGAAACACGATATTTTGATTGTGCATGATAATCCGTACAGCTTCATCCTGAACGATGAACCCACGAGCTTGCTGAGCATAGAAGGAGCGAAAGATGTGGTGATTGAATTAAACTCACTAAGCAAGTCGCACAATATGGCCGGATGGCGGGTAGGTGTGCTTTGCGGCGCAGCCGAAAGAATTAATGAAGTACTGCGCTTTAAAAGCAATATGGATAGCGGCATGTTCCTGCCTTTACAATTGGCGGCTGCAAAAGCACTTACACTGGGTAAAGAGTGGCACGATGAAGTAAATGCTATTTACAGGAAAGAAGAGAGAAGGTTTTTGAACTGTTGGATCTTTTGGGCGCCAGCTATTCTAAAAACCAGGTGGGTATGTTTGTATGGGCACGCATACCGGCGGGATACAAAGATGGTTATGACATAGCAGATGACGTATTATATAAAGCCAATGTGTTTATTACACCTGGCGGAATTTTCGGCAGTGCCGGAACACAATACATAAGAATAAGCCTGTGTGGGTCAGTTGAGCGGTTTGACGAAGCGATTAGCAGGGTGGCGAATAGTTTAAAGTTTAAAAAATAGGACACTAAGGTCACGGAGTGTTTACACAAAGGAACACAAAGTGTTATGGTTGAAAACCACATATCAAATATCATTATAGGGTGTGCGATTGAGGTGCATAGAACGCTGGGACCGGGATTATTGGAATCCGCCTATAGAGAATGTTTAAGGTATGATCTACTGAATAGCGGTCTTTTGGTAGAAAGGAGAAGCCAATGCCGATTGTTTACAAAGAAATAAAACTCGACCACGGATATAGGATGGATTTAGTAGTAGAAGAAAAGGTGGTCATTGAAATTAAGACAGTAGAGGCTTTGAATAATGTGCACAGTGCTCAATTGTTAACTTACCTGAAACTTGGAAATTATAAATTGGGTCTCTTGTTGAATTTTCGCGTGAGCGTACTGAAAAATGGTATTAAGAGAATTATAAATTAATTTTTGTGTCACTCTGTGGGTCTCTGTGCTCTTTGTGACACACCTGGAATTATGAACAACCGGAAAAAAATAGCAATTGTAGGAGTGGGGCTTATTGGGGATCAATGGCGTTACAGTTGCACGAGAAAAAACTTTCCTCGCGATTAATTGGTGTGGAGGCCAGTGCAAAACATGCAGAGCAGGCACTGGAATATGAACTGGTAGATGAGGTATTGCCGCTGGAAGAGGCTATCGAAGCGGCCGATGTCATTATATTGTCGGTTCCTGTGAATGTACAGGTAAACCTGTTGCCTCAGGTATTGGATAAGGTGACCGACCAGGTAGTGATGGATATGGGTTCTACCAAGTCTGACCTGATAGCGGCGGTACAAAATCATCCCAACCGCGGGCGTTATGTGGCTACCCACCCTATGTGGGGTACCGAGTACAGTGGTCCGGCGGCGGCAGTAAGGGGCGCTTTTGAGGACAAAGCGGTGATCATTTGCAACCGTAGCGAAAGCGACACAGACGCAGTGGAATGGGTGGAAAAAATGTACCGGAAAATAGGTATGCGGCTGGTAGATATGGATGCCCGTGCCCATGACCTTCACGTGGCGTATGTAAGTCATATATCGCATATTACATCGTTTGCGCTGGCTAATACGGTATTGGAAAAAGAGAAAGTAGAAAGCGCTATTTTCCAGATCGCATCGGCGGGTTTTGAAAGTACGGTACGTTTGGCTAAAAGTAACCCGTCTATGTGGGTGCCTATTTTTTTACAGAATAAAGATAATATCCTGGATGTGCTTACAGAGCATATCGACCAGTTAACAAAGTTTAAGGAATATATCGCCAACAGCGATCAGGAAAACTTACAGTCGTTAATATCAGATGCGAACAAAATAAAAAGAATCATCAAATAAACAATTAAATTTGCCGGATGGAAAATTGGTTAAAAACTATTCAATATTTTCCTTATTAGTGAATAAATTTTAAAACAAACTCTTTCGGTTATTCAATAACATCAATAATTATATTTCAATGAGCACTCAGCAGGTTTCATCAAAAGAGAAAATCCAGGAACTATGGGCTAAAAGGCCGATCATCGTAAGCGGCCCTTGCAGCGCCGAAACAGAAGAACAGGTGTTGGAAACAGCACAACAATTGGCCGCTACCGGTAAAGTAGATATGTTGCGCGCCGGCATCTGGAAACCCCGCACCAAACCCGGTATGTTTGAAGGTATCGGAGCCAAAGGCTTACCCTGGTTACAGAAAGCCAAACAAATTACGGGCTTACCTACGGCTATTGAAGTAGCAACGGCTAAGCAGGTACAGGATGCTTTAACTTTTGATGTAGACGTGCTTTGGATAGGCGCCCGTACTACGGTAAACCCTTTCAGTGTACAGGAAGTAGCAGATGCACTACGTGGTGTGGATGTACCTGTATTAGTGAAAAATCCTATTAATCCCGACCTGGAATTATGGGCAGGTGGTGTGGAAAGGATTGCCCGTGCCGGTATCAAAAACCTGGGTTTAATTCACCGCGGTTTCTCTTCTTACGGCAACACGCAGTACCGTAATGCACCCATGTGGCACCTGGCTATTGAAATGAAATTAAAATATCCCGAACTGCCTATCTTTAATGATCCTTCTCATATCTGCGGTAAACGCGATAACCTGTTGGAAGTTTCCCAAAAAGCTATTGACCTCGACTATGATGGTTTGATGATCGAAAGCCATATCGACCCCGATAACGCCTGGAGCGATGCGAAACAGCAGGTAACCCCGGCTCGTTTGAAAGAAATGATGGAAGCCATCATCTGGAGAAAAGAAGATGTAGACAACCAGGATTACCATCAGGCTTTGGAAAAACTGCGTCAGCAAATCAACCACCTGGATGATGAAATGCTGCAGATTTTATCGCAGCGCATGAAAATTGCCGATCAGATCGGTCAATATAAAAAAGATAATAACATCACTATTTTACAACCGGGCCGCTGGCAGGAAATTATTGAAAAGACAGCAGCGCGTGGTGAGAAACTGGGCTTAAGCCGCGACTTTTTGAATAAGTATTTAGACGCGGTTCACCTGGAAAGTATCAATCACCAGAAGCAGGTATTAGACGCATAGTATTGTATACGCTATAAAAAGACGTACGATGTACGGGCTGAATAAGGCACGTACATCGTATATCTTACATTGTACATCCCGATCTGATATTTTTGATAAAAGCGAATGCTGTGCAAACAGACGTGTCGCCTAAATTGTTCAACTTTGGCTCAAACCATAAAATTCTCTAACGCTTCTACTGATTTTTATTTTGACAGCTCCTTAAAGGAACTGAGTAAAATAGCAGACAAGCGGAGTGCTATCATCATCACCGATGAAAATATCTTTAAAGCCCATGAAGCCAAATTTAAAGGTTTTACTACCATTGTTATTCCACCGGGCGAAGAACAAAAGAACCAATCATTGGTAGATGGTATCATCGGGCAACTGATTGATAAGAAGGCGGATCGCAAATCGGTATTGATTGGTGTAGGGGCGGCGTGATCACGGATATTACGGGATATACTGCATCAATATACATGCGCGGGATACGGTTTGGTTTTGTACCTACAACGATCCTTGGTTTAGTAGATGCGTCCGTTGGAGGTAAGAATGGCATTGATGTAGGCCTGTATAAAAATATGGTAGGTATTATCCGCCAGCCATCTTTCCTGTTACACGATCTTTCTTTATTGCAGTCGTTGCCTGAAAAAGAGTGGCAGAACGGGTTTGCTGAAATTATTAAGCATGCCTGTATTAAAGATGCCGCGATGTTTAAGCAGTTGGAGCAACATGACCTCGCTGATTACATGAAGGATAAAAAGCTGCTCGCCGAACTCATTCAGCGCAATGCTCTGATCAAAACCAAAGTGGTACAGAAAGATGAATTTGAAAAAGGTGACAGGCGCTTATTGAACTATGGTCATACCATCGGGCATGCGATTGAAACGCAGTATGGTTTGATGCATGGTGAAGCCGTTGCCATTGGTATGGTATATGCCGGACAGATCTCTGAGCAACTGTTGGGTTTCGGTGAAAAAGAACGGGTGAAGGCATTGATCGAAAAATACCAATTACCTACGAGTATTTCTTTTAATGCCCAAAAGGTTTTTGAAGTATTGGCCATGGATAAAAAACGCGTTCAGAAGGAAATGAATTTTGTATTGCTCAATAAAATAGGAAAAGCCATAGTGCATCCTATTCCGCTGCAGCGCTTGGAAAAAATAATTAATAAATTGTAAGATCGCTTACGAGGCATATTGGCTTTGTACTGACGAGTTGTTGCCGGATAGCGAATAATAAAAGTATACGAAGGAAACGCCCATGTAACACTTTTTACGTACAATTGATGCCCGCCTGAACGGAACGGGCAGGCATGTTCAGGCGTTCCTCCGACAAAATAACCGCGGCAAAGCCGCAACAAAAAAATAAGGATGAAAGTGACAATTTCCCCTCCGGTTTAAAAGGTGATATTTTAGCCCCGGCTTCTAAAAGCTCCATGCAGCGCGCCTGTGCAGCAGGGTTGGTGGCATCAAAAAGATCTGTAGTATATAACCCAGGGCATAGCAACGATGATAAGGCCGCTATGGGCATTATACAGGCTTTAGGCGCTACGGTTGAAAAGGGAAATGAAGAAATTATTATTGATAGTACCGGCTTCTCTCCGGCGGCTAAAGTAGCATTTATGAACGGTGACCAGGGTGGTGCTATTAACTGCGGAGAAAGCGGATTGAGCATTCGTATGTTTACACCGCTGGCGGCATTAACCAGTAATAAAATAACGATTAATGGAGAAGGCAGCCTGGTAACCCGGCCTATGGATTTCTTTGATGAGATCCTGCCCCAGGTGGGAGTAACCGTTCAGTCGAATGGCGGTAAACTACCGCTGGTAATACAGGGACCGTTACAACCGAAAAATATTACCATCGATGGGTCTTTAAGTTCCCAGTTCTTAACAGGGTTATTATTGGCTTATGCCGTGGCCCCGTTTGAGGGTGACAGCGTTGCTATAAAGGTGAATAATCTGAAAAGCAAGCCTTATATCGATCTGACATTGGACGTAATGAAGAAATTTGGCCTGAAAGTGCCGGAGAATAAGGATTACGAAGAATTGTTTTTTTTATAAAGATTCTCCTGTGGTGGAAGCCACTTCTAATTATACAGTAGAAGGCGACTGGAGTGGCGGTGCGTTCCTGCTGGTAGCGGGCGCTATTGCTGGCAATATTTCTGTAAGGGGTTTAAGTATGGCCAGCACACAGGCGGATAAAAAAATTACAGAAGCCTTAATAGCCGCTAATGCCGGTATTGCTATGGATGCCAAAAGTATCCGGTTGCACAAAGCCGAAATGAGTGCATTTGAATTTGACGCCACTGATTGCCCGGATCTTTTCCCCCGCTGGTGGCATTGGCGGCCTACTGCAATGGCGTAACAAAGATCAAAGGCGTAAGTCGCCTGGCGCATAAAGAAAGCGATAGGGGCATTACGTTACAGGACGAGTTTGGTAAGATGGGATTGAAGATTGATCTGGACGGAGATTTAATGTATATACATGGCGGCAGCGGTTTAAAAGGTACTTTGGTACATTCGCGCCATGATCACCGGATTGCGATGGCCTGCGCTGTTGCCGCATTAAGGGCGGAGGGCGATACAACTATTGAAGAGGCGTATGCGGTTAATAAATCTTATCCGGATTTTTACGATCATATTAAAGCACTGGGCGCACAGGTAAAAGGCGGGATCGATTTGGATGCTGTGAAAGAAGTGTTGAAGGGATAATGTGCTTAAAGTGCGATGGCTGGCGTAAGGTGTATGATGATGCCTGATATCTGATACAGGATGTAAGATTTACAATATTGGATGCAAGAAGGAAAGTTTGGTTATACACCAGGTATGCCGCTTATGACTTCTTTGAACAAAACGAAAAATTATTATGAACTCTTTTGGCAGAATTTTCAGGGTGCAGATCTTCGGTGAGTCTCACGGAGATGGGGTAGGTGTAGTGATTGATGGCTGTCCGGCCGGCCTGGATATTCCCGTGGAAGATTTCCTGCCCGATATGGAACGCCGTAAGGGCGGCACTCAAAAAGGAGCAACGCCGAGAAAGGAAGATGATATTCCCATTTTCCGGAGTGGCAATTTCAACGGGAAAACAACCGGTTTTCCCATTATGATTTTTTTGAGAACAAAAATACCCGTAGCGGCGATTATGAAAAGCAGCGCAGCTTTCCCCGGCCGGGACATGCAGATTTTGTTGCCCACAAAAAATTTGGCGGATTTGAAGATTACAGAGGCGGCGGGCATTTTAGCGCCAGGTTAACCACGGGGCTTGTAGGAGCGGGCGTTATTGCAAAAAAGTTGCTGAAAGGAATTACGGTGGAGGCAAGAGTTACGGAGATTGCTGGTGAAACCGACCTGGAAAAGGGTTTGCAGAAAGGCATTGATGCCAAAGACTCCGTAGGTGGCATTATCGAATGTCGCGTAAATGGCTTGCCTTTGGGTTTAGGCGAGCCTCATTTCGATTCAGTAGAGTCTTTAATAGCGCACGCTATGTTTTCAATACCGGCAGTTAAAGGCGTGGAGTTCGGAAGCGGTTTTGCTGCGGCCAAAATGTTTGGCAGCCAGCACAACGATGCTATTGAGAATATGGATGGTAAAACAACTACCAATCATGCCGGCGGGATTGTAGGTGGTATTACCAACGGTAATGAACTGGTATTTCGTATAGCTGTAAAACCCACTGCATCAACACCCAAACAGCAACACAGCCTAAACTGGGAAACCGGACAGACAGAGGATTTTTTTTCAGTAAAAGGCCGCCATGATCTTTGCGTAGCATTAAGGGCACCGGTTATAGTGGAAGCTGCCACAGCCATAGTTTTGGCAGACCTGATGATGCAGGAGCAAAAATTCCCCGCATAGTTTAGCATTTTTTGTTGTGCATTAGGATGTGAATAAAAATACTTTAGGCAAACGCTTTGGCATGTTTTTTAATAGTAAATTGGTAATAAAAATTATTACCAACCTTAAAAAATTAAAACTATGAGCATTTTGTCCTGGATACTTTTTGTTTGATCGCCGGAGCTATAGCCAAAGCTTTACATCCTGGTAAAGACCCCGGCGGTTGGATTGTTACTATCTTAATTGGTATTGCCGGCGCTTTTGTTGGCGGCTGGCTAAACGGGCTACTTACCGACACACCGATCAACAGTAATTGGAGTTTAAGAGGATTTTTATTTGCAGTGGTAGGCGCCATTCTGTTGCTTTGGATTTATGGTATGGCTACCCGAAAACGTGGATAGGTCTTTAAAAATCTGAGATATTACCACCCTTAATAAGGGTGGTTTTTTATTTAACGGGATTATACCGGGAAAAAACTATTTCAAAATAAAAGCGTTATAGTATTTTCAACCATGTATTTTTATCTTTTAAATAGTCAGATCGAATTTGCAGGAGCACAACTCATCAAATAAATGGGTGTTGCCGGTATATTCGTTTGATAAGCTAAAGGCGATATGAATTTTACAGCAACCGGAATTCCTTATGGTCAAACTCATTCATTTTCCAAAATTGTGTTGGATTATTTGAATGAATCTGAAGCTCTTCAATCTTTTTATCATCTGTTTCCGCGCCGGGAGTCTTTAGCAGCCGCTATAAAAGCTAAGAGCCAACATCATCAAAACCGGCAATTGCTAAGCGATGCTTTGACAGCCCAATATCAAAACCTGGATAAAACACCAGCCTTAACCAATAATATCGGTCTGCTAAAACAGCCTAATACCTTTACCATCACTACAGCCCATCAACCTAATATTTTTACCGGTCCTTTATACTTCGTTTATAAAATTCTTCACGCTGTCAAACTGGCCGAGTATTGTCATTCATTGTACCCCGAGTACAATTTTGTACCGGTTTATTACATGGGAAGCGAAGATGCTGACCTGGACGAGTTGGGGCATATTTACCTGAACGGCGAAAAGCTGGAATGGAATACCAAGCAAACAGGCGCTGTAGGCAGGATGACCGTCGATAATGAATTGTTACAGCTTATAAACCGCATCGAATCCGAAATAGGCGTACAACCTTATGGAATGGATATCATGAAAGCGGTGAGAATGTTTTACGGTAAAGGCACCAATATTCAAACAGCTACATTGGGTTTTGTAAATTACCTGTTTGGCAGCTACGGCCTGGTAGTATTGGTGCCTGATAATCCCTTGCTTAAATCTGTTGCAGTTGACCTTTTTAAGGATGAATTGATGCAGCAACATTCTTCGGGTATTGTAGCCAGAACAGCTCAGTTGCTGGAGGACGCCGGCTATAAAGCACAGGCTCATGGAAGAGATATTAATCTTTTTTACCTGATGGATAACGGCGAGCGGCTGAGGATAGAAAAAGAAGGCGGGAAATGGAAAGTGTTGGGTAGTGCCATTAGTTTTAACGAGACGGAATTGCTTACTGAGCTGCAGTCGAATCCCGCGAGATTTAGTCCTAACGTTATTTTACGGGGCCTTTTCCAGGAAATGATTTTGCCTGATATTATTTTTATAGGCGGAGGAGGGAGCTGGCCTACTGGCTTGAATTAAAAGGAGTCTTCGATTATTATAAGGTTCCGTATCCGATCCTGGTATTGCGCAATTCGTTTTTGGTGATCAGTAAAAAGCAGGCGGAAAAAATAAATAAGCTGGGCTTTACAGGGCAGGAACTTTTCCTGAGCCCGCTGGGCTTGAAAAATAAATGGGTTAAGGCGCATAGCCAGCACAATCTCTCTATTGAAAGCGCGCAGGTTGCCGTTAAAGCTTTATTTGAATCGCTTGCAGATCAGGCTGCGCCTATCGACCCCACCTTGAAGAGACATATTTATGCGCTTCAAAAGCAGCAGGAAAAAACATGGCGGAACTGGGCAAAAAGTTTCTGAGAGCCGAAAAGAAAAACTACAACGATGCCATGCGGCAAATAGATGCATTAAAGCAGCATATATTCCCCAGGGAAACCTGCAGGAGCGGATAGACAATATCTTACCCTTCCTGGCCAGCTGGGGGCGGTTTCATTGAAACGTTGTACAGGCATTCCTATGCTTTGGAACAGCAGTTTGTAATACTGGAAGAACACTAACTAATCAAAAGTGTTGGGGTGGCCCTTTGCTTTGAGGTTGCTTACTTTAACCAGCACTTCCTTTTCCAGGTCTTCTTTATAAGCAGCTACTTTATTTCCAACAGTCTCGTTAGCAGTGCCAATTATCTGGGCCGCAAGTATACCTGCATTTTTTGCAGCATTTAGTGCCACTGTAGCAACAGGCACACCATTAGGCATTTGTAAAATAGAAAGTACGCTATCCCAGCCGTCAATAGAATTGCTTGATTTTACGGGTACGCCTATAACGGGTAATGATGTAATGGAGGCCACCATGCCGGGCAAATGAGCGGCGCCCCGGCCCCGGCGATAATTACTTTTAATCCTCTTGCTTTTGCCTTTTGCGCATATTCAATCATGCGTAAAGGTGTTCTGTGGGCCGAAACAACCGTTAGTTCGTATGCAACACCCAGATCCTGTAAAATATCTGCGGCAGCCTGCATAATATTTAAATCGCTGTCGCTGCCCATAATAATTCCAACTTCTATAGCCATCCTGCAAAGGAACAATAAAAACAAATCGCAGGCAAAAAACTATTGCGATTGAATACCAGTTTGTTGTAAAAATCACCATTTCGAATGTTAAAATTTTCTTATTGCATTGAACATGGGGCAATAATTGTCTTTACAAACGTTTATTATAGTCTCCCCTACCGAAAACTTTACACGTTCTTATAGAAAACACACCGATAATTTTTAACATAAAAGAATTAAAGGAGAACGCATGCAATTAAAGAATTATTTGCGGCTACTAGGACTTTGTGTGTTATCAGTAGCCTTTATGTCCTGGACCATTATAAAAATAGAAGCAATTAATGGGCCGGAAACAAAAAACGATATTAAAATTTCAAAAGTAACGCATAACGAAGCGGATGCTGTGGAGTTGGTATACGACAGCCTTGAACTGGATGACCAGGGACTTTCTCACGAAGCATTCACTTATGCGATGAATGGTTTTAAAAAGCTGGATGAGGAAGGCGCTTTGCAAAATGATTCTGTGCTGACCATTATCGATTTTGATCAGCCGAGTTATAAAAAACGCATGTATGTTATTGATGTAAAAAACTACAGGATGCTGTTTAATACATGGGTGGCACATGGCAGGAATACAGGTAAGGAGATGGCCGAGTTTTTCAGTAATACCAACGAGTCGCATAAAAGCAGCTTAGGTTTTTATTTAACAGATCAAACCTATAACGGAAGCAAAGGATATTCTTTAAAATTGAGGGGCTTGAGCAGAACCTGAATAACAATGCAATGCGCCGCGCTATTGTTATTCATGGAGCACCTTATGTAAGCCAGTCTTTTATTGATGCGCAGGGATACATCGGGCGCAGTCATGGTTGCCCTGCTATTCCAACAGCATTAACAAAGCCCATTATACAAGCTATAAAAAGATGGCAGTTGCCTATTTATCTATAATAAAACGTACAAGCCATCACGGCAGTTTTCGGTGGGATAATTCGCTTTAGGCCGGCATTGACGTTTTAATGTGTAACCATATAGCTTTGGGCGCTGTAGTAGTACCGGGTATTTTCCTGTGCTATAGAAATAAAAATTTGTCTGCAATCAATTAACTGTTATATTTGCGGTCATGAAAAATGAAAAAAATCTTTTTGGTGGTGGCATGCAAACTCTAATGGGGTATTGTAACGCCGCGCATCTGAAAGATGAATGATATACAAGAACCCCGGTATTACCGGGGTTTTTTGTTGATTTTAATTTAAAATACAGCCTTGGGCTCAGCTTCATAAACATGCAAAAATAACAATTAAAACTACCGTTGCTTCCATGCTGGCCGACGTATTTACGCCAGTAGGAATTTACCTGCGTTTGAGAGACAGGTTCAGGGATACCATTTTATTGGAAAGTACAGACAATCATGTTGCTGAAAACAGCTGGTCGTTTATTGGGGTCAACGCCATTGCCGGAATAGAGATTTCTTCGGCTGAGAAGGTGGAAATAAAATTGCCGGGGCAAACTGCCGAAGCATTTCCCTTCCGGGAGGGCGCATCCATTACCGACGTGTTAAACGGTTTTATGCAGCGTTTTAATGTTGAGCCTTCTGCCAGTAAAGTAGCGCCGTATGCACAGGGGCTTTATGGATATACTTCTTATGATGCCATTCGTTTTTTTGAAACGATACCCGGGGCTGTATTCAGGGCCAACGAAAAGGCCATTCCTTTAATGCGCTATCGTTTGTACCAGTATGTAATTGCCATTAACCATTTCAGGGACGAGTTATTTATATGTGAGAACGAAATAGAGGGAATTGACAGCGATAAAGAGGCGTTAATGTCTCTTATACGGGGTAAAGATGTTCCGGTTTACCCGTTTAACGCTACAGGAGAAGAAAGCTCTAACATGACAGACGAAGATTACCGCAATATGGTGCAGAAAGGTATTGCTCACTGCTACCGGGGCGATGTGTTCCAAATTGTTTTAAGCCGGCGGTTCCAGCAATCTTTTACCGGCGATGAGTTCAATGTTTATCGTGCTTTACGCAACATTAATCCTTCGCCTTATTTGTTCTTCTTCGATTATGGTGATTATAAAATCATGGGTTCTTCCCCGAGTCGCAGCTGATTATTAATAATGGCACAGCTGTAGTGCATCCGATAGCCGGAACAGTAAAGCGTACGGGCGATGATAAGCTCGATGCTGCCGAAACCATCCGGCTTGAAAACGACCCGAAAGAAAATGCGGAGCATGTAATGCTGGTAGATCTTGCCCGTAACGACTTAAGCCGCGGGTGCCATGATGTTAAGGTAGCGCATTTCAGGGAAACTCATTTCTATTCCCATGTCATTCACCTGGTGAGTGAGGTTACCGGGGTGGTTAACGATACTACCCATTCGTTTGAATTGTTGGCAAAAACCTTCCCGGCAGGCACTTTAAGCGGCGCGCCCAAAATTAAGGCAATGCAGCTGATTCATGAGTATGAGCCTACTTCACGCAGTTATTACGGCGGAGCCGTTGGCTTTATGGGCTTTAACGGCAGTTGCAACCAGGCTATTATGATTCGTACCTTTCTCAGCCGCAATAATACTTTATATTACCAGGCAGGAGCGGGTGTGGTAGCAGCCAGTGTTCCCGAAAGTGAATTGCAAGAGGTGAACAACAAACTCGGCGCTTTGAAAAAAGCGATAGAAGTAGCCCAAACGATTTAAGCTCTTTACTATTTATATTCTATATTTTATATTTATAATGAAAATTCTTGTTTTCGATAATTACGATTCTTTTACTTACAACCTGGTGCATCTGGTGGAAAAGATTTTACATCAGAAGGTAGACGTATACCGGAACGACCAGATCTCTTTAGAGCAGGTAAAAGAATATGATAAAATCATTCTTTCTCCCGGCCCCGGTATTCCGGAAGAAGCAGGGCTGTTATTGCCGCTGATAAAAGAATATGCTTCTTCAAAATCAATATTAGGTGTTTGTTTAGGCCAGCAGGCTATTGGTGAAGCATTCGGCGGAAAACTTACCAATCTTTCAAAAGTTTATCATGGCATAGCTACTCCCTGTAAAGTCATTAAAAGGATGTGGCACTTTTTGCAGGATTAGCACCTGAGTTTGAAGTGGGGCGGTACCATTCATGGGTAGTGTCAAGAGAAGACTTTCCTGACGAGCTGGAAGTGACTGCTGTAGATGAAAATGATATGATCATGGCATTGCAGCATAAAATCTTTGATGTGCGGGGTGTGCAGTTTCACCCTGAGAGTGTGCTGACACCGCAGGGGGAGCAGATATTGAAAAACTGGCTGAAAGCATAGCGTATGGATATTTCAATTGAAATGTTTACGATGAAATTTTCTGCCTATAGCTATCGGGATTACCATATCGGGGAACGACAGTTTTGTACCTGATAAATGCTATTCGGCCCCGATCAATAAATATTTACGAATGAAAAAAATATTAAGCGTATTATTTGAGCATAAAACTTTAGACAGGTCGGCTGCTAAAGAAGTGTTGGTGAACATTGGTAAAGGCGTTTATAATGAACATGAGGTAACCGCATTTATGACAGTGTTCCTGATGCGCAGTATTACTTTGCAGGAGCTGCAGGGCTTCCAGGATGCGCTGTTGGAGCTTTGTGTACGCGTAGACTTTGATGGTATGACTACCCTGGATATAGTAGGTACCGGCGGTGATGGTAAGAACACCTTTAATATTTCCACCTTATCCTGCTTTATAGTTGCAGGTACCGGTATTAAAGTAAGCAAGCATGGCAATTACGGCGCATCTGCAATCAGTGGGTCATCTAATGTAATAGAATCAATGGGCTACCGGTTCAAGAACGATGGCGGGGCGCTTCGGAAGGAGTTGGAGGAAGCCAATATTTGTTTCCTGCATGCACCGTTATTTCATCCGGCATTGAAGAATGTGGGGCCTATAAGGAAAAACCTCGGTATGCGTACTTTTTCAATATGCTGGGGCCGCTGGTGAATCCTGCTTTTCCCGCTTATAGTATCATAGGAGTTTACAGCCTTGAAATGGCTCGTTTATATAACTACCTGTTACAGCAGCAATCCAATAAATTTGCCATCGTGCACGGCCTCGACGGGTATGATGAAATATCACTTACCGGCGACAGTAAGTTGTTAACGCCGCAGGGAGAAAAGATATTGTCGGCAATTCAATTAGCAGGACTGGAAGTGAAGCCGGAAGCAATATCAGGGGCAGCAGCACCGTAGATGAAGCTGCGCATATTTTTAAATCTATATTGGAAGGCAGGGGTACTGCAGCGCAGGAAGCGGTAGTGTTGGCTAATGCCGCTGTAGCGTTACAGGTAACAGATACATTTACCAGCTATGTTGATGCATTTGCAGCGGCAAAAGAAAGCCTGAAGTCGGGCAAGGCCCATGCCTGTTTACAGAAATTAATTTCTTTACAATAATAAGCTGCGCGAAACTGAATGAGTTGGCCCCTGGCACTGATGAAGATACAGCTACAGGTGAAAGACCAACATTCATTTAATGCAGCAACCCACTAACAACATAATGAATATTCTTGATACAATAGTAGCCCATAAAAAAACGGAAGTTGCAGATCGCAAAAACAACGTTCTGTTAGCGATCTTGAAGCCCGTGCTGCATTTACATCGCCTGTACGGTCGTTAGCAGCTTCTTTACTAAACCCGGATAGCACCGGCATCATTGCTGAATTTAAAAGAAAATCTCCTTCAAAGGGATTTATAAAACAGCACGCTGATGTGAGGTCTATTACATCGGCCTACACGCGTTACGGTGCAGCGTGTTTATCGGTATTGACTGACGAAAATTTCTTTGGCGGCGCTGATGCCGATTTGATTGAAGCAAGAGTTAATCATATTCCTATCTTAAGAAAGGATTTTATTGTGGACGAATACCAGGTGGTGGAGGCGAAATCTATTGGTGCCGATGTGGTGCTGTTAATAGCTGCCTGTTTAACGCCAGCTGAAGTAAAACATCTGGCAGGTGTAGCCCATTCGCTGGGTTTGCAAACCATATTGGAGCTGCATGCAGAAGAGGAACTGGAGCATATTTGTGACGCTACGGGCATTGTAGGCATCAATAACCGTGATTTAAAGACCTTTAACGTGGATATTGAACGAAGCCTTCGCATGGCAGAGCAGTTGCCTTCCGATAAAATAAAGATTGCGGAAAGCGGTATAGATAAAATAGAGGATATTTTATTGTTTAAACAAAACGGGTTCAAAGGCTTTTTAATTGGCGAATACTTTATGAAACAACCGGATACCCCAGCCGCCTTTCAAACATTTGTAGAACAGCTGAAAGCCGCAGAATGAGCAACGCTAAAGTAAAAGTATGTGGTATGACTTCCTGCAACAAGTGCGGGAACTGGCTGCATGGGGAGCCGACTATGCCGGGTTTATTTTTTATCAGAAATCACCCCGGTTTGTCGGCGATAAAATATCAGGTACGGATTTAAAAGCTTTTGCCGGAATACAGAAGGTGGGTGTATTCGTAAATGAAACTGCCGACCGGATTTTACAGGTTGTGTCGGATTATGGATTGCATGCTGTGCAGCTGCACGGCGATGAAACACCTGAGTTTTGTAAAGCCTTGTTTGCCGAGATAACCGTGATCAAAGCCTTTCGCGTTAAGGGCGATGAAAATCTGGCAGCCTTGCTGGCTCCTTACGAGGACTATGTGGACTATTTCTTATTTGATACCAAAGCGCAGGAATACGGAGGCACGGGAAAAAAATTTGATTGGTCGGTATTAGAACAGGCGCATATTAATAAGCCTTACTTTTTAAGTGGGGGATAGGAGCCGGAGATGTGGAGCAGGTGAAAGGATTTATGGCTGCTAACCCGGTTTTTTCACTTGACGTGAACAGTAAGTTTGAGATTGAACCTGGCGTGAAGGACATGGAGCAGGTAAAACGTTTTATACAGGATATCCGATAAAAAGGCCGTGGTTTAAAACCGCGGCCTTTTTTTATCCGGTAAAATTAAATTTTACCTTCTTTAATTTCATCTACTATTGCCGGGTCGAGCAGGGTGGACGTATCTCCCAGGTTTTCCAGTTCTCCTTCTGCAACTTTCCTCAATATACGTCGCATGATCTTACCGCTTCGCGTTTTAGGAAGCGCGCTCACAAACTGTATTTTATCAGGTTTGGCAATAGGGCCAATGATGCGCGAAACGGTTGCCAGCAGGTCCTGCTTGGTCAGCTGGTCGTCTTCTTCATGCCTGTTGCGTCCGTCCAGTACCACATAGGCATAAATTCCCTGGCCCTTCAGTTCGTGCGGATAGCCTACTACAGCGCTTTCAACCACGCCTGCCATCATATTAATAGCGTTCTCCACTTCGGCTGTGCCCAGCCTGTGCCCGCTTACATTTAATACATCATCTACACGGCCTGTAATGCGGAAGTTTCCAGCTTCGTCCTTAAAGGCGCCGTCTCCGGTAAAATATTTGTTTTCGTAGGTACTGAAATAGGTTTGCCGGCAGCGCTCATGGTCGCCCCATGTAGTGCGTAAAATACCGGGCCATGGCATGGTGAGACAAAGGTTGCCGCTATAATGCGTGTCGGTGAGTTCGGTAACTTCTTCGCCTTTCTCGTCTACCAGCACCGGTTTTACGCCGGGTAGCGGAAGTGTTGCCCAGCTTGGTTTGGCAGGTGTAACGCCTGCAAGGTTAGATATTAATATACCACCTGTTTCTGTTTGCCACCAGGTATCTACTATCGGGCATTTTTTTTCCGATGTGTTCATCATACCAGTGCCATGCTTCTTCATTAATGGGCTCTCCAACTGTTCCCAGTACTTTCAGGCTGGAAAGATCTTTATCTTTTAATGGTTCTAATCCATAGCTCATTAAAGAGCGAATGGCCGTGGGCGCAGTATAAAGAATATTTACCTTATGCTTATCCACTATATCCCAGAACCGGCCGGCATCGGGCCAGGTAGGTATTCCCTCAAACATCAGGCAGGTGGCTCCGGCGAGTAACGGACCATAAACAATATAACTATGGCCGGTGATCCGCCGATATCTGCAGTACAGAAAAACACGTCTCCAGGGTTATATTGAAACACATTCACAAACGTGTAGGTTGTCCATAGCATATACCCTGCCGTGGTATGTACCACTCCCTTAGGCTTACCGGTACTGCCCGAGGTGTACAAGATAAATAAAGGATCTTCTGCATCCATTTCTTCCGCAGGAACTTTTAATACCTCTTCACTCATGCCTTCCGCTACTTCCTCTACTTCATCTCTCCACCAAACGTCACGGCCTTTAATCATACTTACGGAGTGCGCGTACGCGTATGTACTATTACTCTTTTAACGGTACGATTGCCGATCAAAGCATCATCTATAATCGATTTTAACGGAATGTCTTTGGCTCCGCGAAAAGCACCATCGCAGGTGATAATATACTCGGCTTCTGCATCATACAATCTGTCTGCAATACTTTGTGCTGAAAATCCGCCGAAGATTACTGAATGTATCGCTCCTATGCGGGCGCACCCTAAAACAGCCACAACGAGTTCGGGTATCATACCCATATAAATACAAACACGATCTCCTTTTTTTACACCATTGTTGCGCAATACCTGGGCAAACTCGCATACTTTTTTATGCAGGACCTTATAAGTTAAGGTTCTTACTTTTCGTTGGGATCGTTAGGTTCCCAGATAATGGCAGGCCTGTCGCCGATCGATTCCAGGTGCCTGTCCAGGCAGTTTTCTGTGATATTCAGTTTAGCGCCTTCAAACCATTTTACAGAAGGCTCGGTAAAGTTCCATTCCAGGCCTTTTTTACTAAATGGCTGCTTCTTTCTCCATTCAAAACTGTCTGCTACTCCGCTCCAAAATCCCTCCGGGTCTTCAAGGCTTTTTTATAATCGCTGTGATATTGTTCTAATGATTTAATCTGAAAAGGATATGACATTGCAAATACTATTTTGAGGGGCTAATATAATGAACTATTCCTTATTTACAGGCTAAAAGCGCAACCGATTGTTTTAAAAAATAGTTATGAATGCGATGAAACTGAGTAGGGTAGCGGCCGGTAACGTTCCCGTATTAAATAGCTGGTCAAAAACGGTGTATATTTATGACGTTTTAGATGTTTGTCAAAAATCCCGCAATGAGCCTTAAATCTGTAATTATAGCATTGATATTACTTAGTTTAACCGGTAGTTGTTTTGCAGCCCGCCGGGCAGAGGAAAGACTTCGCTTGTATGATTTAACCTGTGAGTACCTGAAAAATCCCAAAGGCATTGATGAGCGGCAACCCAGGTTGGGTTGGAAGTTGAAATCGCTTATGGCAGGCTTATATGGTCAGCGGCAGCAGGCTTATCGTATCATTGTTGCATCAAGCAGGAGTTGTTAGATAAAAATAAAGATGATATGTGGGACTCTAAATGGACACATTCATCGCAGACGCAACAGGTGCTTTACAACGGACAGTCTTTGTTTTCCGACAGGACTTATTACTGGAAGGTTTGCATAAAAGATGAACAATCTAAAATATCGGCGTGGAGCGAACCGAATACTTTTACAACCGGTTTTTTTGAGCATAATGAATGGCTGGACCAATGGATATTAGGACATGGTCAGAATGCGCGGGAGTGGGAGCATAAAGCTAATGCGGCTGCCGGTGCGATCCACCGTAAATTTTTTGATGCCGGCAATAACACCTATTCAGATGGCAGCGCCGCCAACCTGGCTATGGCACTTTTGGCTGAGGTTGTACCTGCCTCGTTGCGATCTAAAGTAATGCAGTCGCTGGAGAGCTAGATCCTGATTAAACATAAGGGAAATATATCGGTTGGTATAACCGGCGGAACCATGCTTTTTAAGTTGCTCAGACAGGAACAGAGGGACGATCTGATCTTTACAATGCTTTCTAAAACCTCTTACCCGGGATGGGGATATATGAAGGAAAACGATGCTACTACCCTCTGGGAAATGTGGGAGAAAAACCTGCCGGGGCATTCATTACTACACAGCTCTTTTTTATTTCCTGGTGCCTGGTTCATAGAGGGACTTGCAGGAATTAAGAAAGATAGGCCGGGTTTTTCCGATATCATTATTAAACAGCCTTACCTGGGAGCTCATCAACTGGAATGGGTTAAAGCAAGCTTTGAAGCACCCTCAGGTTTAATTGAAACACGCTGGCAGCGCAATGCAGGGTAATTACATTTAACGCTGACAGTGCCACCCAACGCTACAGCCGTTTTTAAAAATAGCAGATCAGGAAAATATGCCCGTAAGTGAAGTAAGAGGGCGCATTCAAAAGCTTCCCAACGATTCGGGGTACCGGGTTTACCAATTACACCCAGGCAGTTATTTCTTTTAGAGGATGTTGTTGTATTACCTGTATCAGGGCAGTACAATATGAAGAGTTATTTTTATTTAATGATATATAATAACGATTGGCCAATGTTAGGAAAATTTTATCCGGATAGTGCCGGGGCATCTAGCATATTGGTGGCACAATATAAAACAGCCCATGAACAGCCCGATAATGGAACCACTATAAATAAAACAAACAAAACGTGCAGCAGATAGCTTGTCATAAATCTAGCTGATATCCAGAAATTATAAGAAGCGCCAGACAGACGATGGCTTTAAAACGTTAGTATATGTCAGGGCCAGTTGGAGGTTCTAACTGTTCCTGGGTTTCCAGGGTATATCAGCAACCTTCAATAAATGTCCTGAATACCTGGCCAGCACAAACAGGTAATCACTCAACCGGTTCAGGTATTTTATAATGATTGGGTCAACTTTGGTTTCACCGGCTAATCGCACACAGCAGCGTTCTGCACGCCGACAAATGGTGCGTGCTATATGCAGGTGCGATACGGTTGATGCCCTCCCGGAAGAATAAAAGTTTTCAAAGGCTCCAGCTTTAGCTCCATGCGATCTATTTCTTTTTCCAAAAGCTTGACATCGCTTTCGTGCAGATCAGGAATAGCCACTTTGGTGATTTTGTCTGGGCCGCAGGCCAGCGCTGAACCCATAGTAAAAAGCCGGTCCTGTATTTCCTGTAGTATTCGGATGCCGGCGTTATCCTGCAATAGATCCTTGCATAGTCCGATATACGAGTTCAGCTCGTCTACCGTACCATAGCTTTCGATGCGCAGATCAGCTTTTGAGACTTTTATACCCCCAATCAGCGAGGTTTTACCCTGGTCGCCTGTTTTTGTGTAGATCCTAAAGGCCATTGCTGACAAGTATAAGATTAAAAGTTTAAGGTTTATAGGTTGAAAAACGCCCGGGATTTAGTATTCTGTTCATAATTACAAATCTGATGGGCAACGTTGAATTTCACATCTTAAACATTAGATTTTCGCAAGGGTAGGGTTTTCCACTTTTTCGTCTGTTTCTATTAAACCGTCTCTTAAACGCACAATGCGGTGGGAGTGACGTGCAATATCTTCTTCGTGGGTTACCAGTACAACCGTATTACCGCTGGCGTGTATTTTGCCAAAAATATCCATGATTTCATAGGAAGTTTTTGTATCCAGGTTACCTGTCGGCTCATCTGCCAATATCAGTGAAGGATCGTTAACCAATGCTCTTGCTATCGCAACCCGTTGGCACTGACCACCACTTAATTCATTGGGCTTATGATGACTGCGGTCCGTAAGATTTACCTTTTCCAGCACCTGCATAGCCTTCTCATTTCGCTGGCTTTTGGGCATGCCCGCATAAATCAGCGGGAGTGCCACATTTTCAAGCGCCGTTAATCGTGGTAAAAGATTAAATTGCTGGAATACAAAACCGATCTCCTTATTACGAACCTCTGCCAATGCATTATCGGTCATTTTGCTTACATCCTGTCCGTTGAGTACATAGGTACCCGCAGTAGGACTGTCGAGGCATCCCAGTATATTCATCAGCGTACTTTTACCACTACCGGAAGGGCCCATTAACGACACATACTCATTCTTATAAATATCCAGGGAAACTCCCTTTAGTACCTGCAGTTCCTGCTGGCCCATAAAGTAGCTTTTACGCAATTGATTAATATGGATAATCCCGGGCAATTAATTAAGATAGTAGATGCTGGATATCAGATACTGGATTTACTTTTTTATTACTTTAGGTACCAGGAAAAACTGCCCGTCCGTTTCCGGCGCATTCTTCAGCGCTTCTTCACGGCTGGCAGATCCTTTGATCTCATCTTCGCGAAGCACATTGATTTCTTCGCTCATGTGCATTAAGGGTTCTACATCTTTCAGATCCAGTTCATTCAGCTTTTCAACAAAGCCGATCATGTTCTGAAGGTCTTTTGCTATATCTTTCTTCTCCTGCTCGGTAAAGGTCAGTTTGGAAAGATGTGCCAATTTATCAACCAATGCGTCATTTACTTCCATATATCAAAAATAGTTGAAAATATGCGAATCAATAGTCTTGTGTTAGGATAGAATCGCGTGTTCCCCATTACAGCACTTTCAGGCTCTCTGCTTTGTCGTTGTCGATTTTTTTACCAGCGCTTCCAGGCTGTTAAACTTTTCCTCAGCTCTTAAAAACTGTTTTACATATACCCTCAGGGTTTTGCCGTAAATATCGTCCTGGAAGTCAAAAAGATTCACTTCTATTACCCTTTTAGTACCATCCACGGTAGGCCTGAAGCCAATGCTCATCATTCCTTTTAAAACGGGCCCGTAATGGCCATCTATGTTCTTTACCGAGGCATAAACCGCGTAAATACCGTCGCCCGGTAGTATTTTTTCCTCGTTTTGTACCTTTAAATTGGCGGTAGGGTAGCCTAATTCCCGCCCTAATTTATCTCCATGTACTACTTCTCCTTCAAAAAAGAAGTCATATCCGAGCAGGTGGTTGGTGGTGGCCGTATCTCCGTTTAATATGGATTCACGTATTTTGGTAGAACTAATGCCTATATGATCCAGGATGTGCTTGGGGATTTCTTTAAGATGATACCCATATTTTTCCTGGTAGCTTTCCAGTAATTTATAATTCCCTTTACGGTTTTTACCGAAATGATGGTCATAGCCGATAATAATGTATGCGGGTGAAATTTATCGATCAGGAAGTCTTTCAGGTAGTCTTCCGGCTCCTGGTTGGCAAAAACTTCAGTAAATGGAGTTACTACTAAATGATTGATACCCAATTGGTCCAGCAGCTCTGTTTTTTCCTGTAATGTATTGATCAAACGAATACCTAATATAGAAGAGGAAACGATCTTACGCGGATGGGGGTGAAAAGTAATGATAACAGATTCTCCGCCTGCTTCCTGCGCTGTTTTGGTCAATTGGTCGATTATTTTCTTGTGACCTTCGTGTACACCATCAAAAGTACCGATGGTAACCACGGCATTTTTGAAAACCGGCAACCGGTTGATATCGTAATGAATTTGCATTGGAACGCAAAATTAGGTGTACCAAACGAAATGTTGATAAGTTGGCCGCGAGAAACACATACAGCAAACCTTTATTAAGAACCTGCTTTTGTTTTATCTTCGCCGCGAACCGAAAATACCGGGCAAACAGGTTTAAAAAGCCCGGCCCGATTAATAAAATAAGTAAAGAATGTCGTTATATTCCAAAAGAGGTGTATCTGCCCAGAAAGAAGAAGTACATGAAGCGGTAAAAAAGCTGGATAAAGGCCTGTATGAAAATGCCTTTTGTAAAATTTATGCTGATGTATTGGTGGGTGATCCTGATTGGGTAAACGTGATGCACGCAGACGGAGCCGGTACAAAAAGCATCCTGGCTTATTTGTATTGGAAAGAAACCGGCGATACCAGTGTATGGAAAGGCATAGCGCAGGATGCCATAGTAATGAACCTCGACGACCTGCTTTGCGTGGGTATTTATGATAAACTGGCTTTTTCATCAACCATCGACAGAAATAAAACCCTGATACCGGCTGAAGTACTCAGTGAAGTGATCAACGGCAGCCAGGAGTTTTTTGATACGATGAAAACCTGGGGTGTAAATATTACTTTCATGGGCGGAGAAACCGCGGATGTTGGAGATGTGGTACGCACCATGGCGGTAAACGGAACGATGGTAGCCCGGTGGCCCAAAGAAAAGCTGATTACCAACGAGAAGATACAACCGGGTAATGTAATTGTAGGACTGGCCTCTTTTGGGAAATCAAACTACGAAACAGAATATAACAGTGGCCTGGCCAGCAATGGATTAACGAGCGCCAGGCATGATGTACTGAATAAGTTCTATGCAGAACAGTACCCCGAAACCTTCGAGCCCAGGCTTGCCGACGATGTAGTGTACATTGGCAAGCACCGGCTTACTGATACCATACATGTCGACGGTGCTGAAACTACTGTCGGTAAATTAGTGCTAAGCCCTACCAGAACTTTTGCTCCTGTTATGAAAGTGCTGCTGGAAGAGCATTTTGACGCCATTCACGGGCTGATACATTGCAGCGGCGGCGGGCAAACCAAGTGTATGAAGTATATGCCCGGCAATGTGAAGATTGTAAAAGATAACCTGTTTGCCCCTCCTGTAATTTTTGATATCATCCGGGAAGCCAGCGGCGCTGACGCGCGTGAAATGTACCAGGTATTTAATATGGGTACCCGCATGGAAATTTATACCGGCGAGACCGACGCTGATTCTATAATTAAAGTAGCCGAAAGCTTAGGCGTGCAGGCTCAGGTAATTGGCAGGGTAGAAGCATCAGTTCATCAGTCTTTGGAAATTATTACGCCGGAAACTTCATTTATCTTCTGATCAGAAATGTAAAGCTTCGGTCTGTAACTTTATCAAATAGTGCTGCTTTATGGATAGTGACCCGGTCAATACAAGTAGAGATGCCGTTATAAAGGCATTTAAAACATTTGCGTTCCGCATTTTTGAGGTTTCGCGCGATGAAAAAATTACTAATGTATGGGCCGGAAGTACTGAAGATGAAGAACGGGGCCGGGCTTTATATTTGGGGTTATATGCTTCTGATATTAATAACGATACCATCATCAGAGAATGTGTAACTTCTATCCGCACAGTATTCCGTCAGGGCAAAGCGCAATTTTTTGAATACAATATAACCCTGGATGGCAAGGCTACCAGATTTCCCATAAAAATATTACCCGCGTCATACAGCAGCGACTTTATCCTGGTAATAGTAGAAAGGTCTGAGGTGAAGGAGGTAACTGAGGACCGGTGGCGTTTGGCATTGGATGCGGTGGGCGACGGTATCTGGGATGTGAATTTGCAAACCAGGCGTATTTTTTCTCTTCCAAGTGGGAAGAGATATTCGGATATTCGCAAAACGAAATTGTAACCACCGAGCAATGGGCCGCAAAGATACATCCGGAAGACCTGCCGATTTCCCAAAAAGCCATGGAGGACCATGTTTCGGGAAAACACCTGTTTATGCATCTGAGATCAGGTTTCAGCGTAAAGATGGTAGCTACCGGTGGATATTGAGCAGGGGAGTAGTAACTGCTTTCAGCGACGATGGAAAGCCTTTGCGGTTTATTGGCACACATAAAGATATTCATGAGAAAAAACTTGCAGACCTTGCCCACCTCGAAGATAAAAAACAGTATAAAATAATATTTGATTATAGCCTGGCCGCTATTTGTACACACGACCTGGACGGAAATGTACTGAACGTAAACCCTTATGCAACCGAATTGCTTCAGTATTCATATGATGAGTTGAAAGGCAGAAATATTGCTGATCTTGTTCCGGAAATTTAAAAGCGATGTGCAGGTACAATACCTGGACGTGATCAGGAAAAAACAACTGCCGAAGGTGTGTTAAGCGTTTTGGCCGGTGATGGAAGTATAAAACACCTGCTCTATAAAAATTACGTATTCAGCAACCCCAATGGCGAGCAGTATGTAATAGCGTTTGCGCAGGACATCAGCGATCGCATGCATGCCGAGGCTGAATTACGTGCCAGTGAAAAGACTTTCTCCACTTATTTCAATTTGTCGGGTACCGGTATGGCGGTAGTAAGTCCTGAAGGAAAATGGAATGCAGTAAACGATGCCCTGTGTAAGATGCTTGAGTATACACGGGAAGAATTGTATGAGCTTACCTTCCAGGATATTACTTATCCTGAAGATCTGCACCGGGACCTGCATCTCATGAAAAATGTGCTGAATAACCAGGCCGACAATTATCATATTGAAAAAGGTACATCACCAAATCTGGGCGGGTTATTTGGATATTGTTGACAACCTCTGTTGTGAGAGATGCGCAATCGAATCCTTTGTTCTTTATTTCTCAACTGGTAGATATTACTGCCCGAAAAGACCTTACCAACGAACTGCGGTCAAAAAATATAGAGCTTAACAGCGCCAGGGAGAAACTGTTGGGTAAGGTGAAAGAACTGGAGGAGATAAGTCATGCTATTGCGCACAACCTTCGCGGACCGGCGAAAAATATTAATTTATTGACCCGGGTATTAAATGTTAAATGCGGCAGGATTTCCGATCATGAAGATGCCAATCTTTTAGCCGGCTCATTTACTATCGACGAGCTGGCGTCTTTGCTTGATACGGTAGGTTTATCAATGACCAACAGCCTCGAAACCTTATTGAATATAGCAGAGATCAGGTTAAACCGGGAAGTGCCGTTTGATGACTGCGATTTTGAAGAGGCGATTAATGCGGTTGTAGACCAGCTTGCCGGCGATATACTGAAAAGGAATATAGACATTCAAAGAAATCTTGGCGTAGGAAAGATATATTATCCCAGGCCGTACCTGGAGAGTATTTTGTATAATCTTGTAAGCAATGCGGTAAAGTACTGTAATCCTCTTGTAGCGTCAAAAATATGGATCAGTACCAACATTGTTGAGGGCGGCGCTATTGCGCTGCAGGTAAGAGATAACGGGTTTGGTATTGATATGGTAAAATATGGCGACAAAATATTTAAACTGAACCAGGTATTTCATAAAGGGATGGATAGTAAAGGGGTAGGTCTCTATCTTACAAAACCCAGATCGAGTCTTTAGGAGGCTCGATACATGTTGAAAGTATTGTTAATGAAGGCAGCACATTTACAGTTGTTTTCAGAGACCCCGGTACAAAGAGTCTGCACTTACTTCTGCATATTGAGATATTCGCTGGGTGTAACCCTGAATTGTTTCTGAAAGTTCCTTCCCAGCTGGGTCAGCGACTGGTACCCTACTCTTTCTGCAATTTCGCTGAGTGGGAACAGGCGCGTATTCATTAACTCAACCGCTTTCTTCAACCTGGATATATTGATCATTTCATTAGGTGAGAGCGCTGATATAGATTTTACTTTTCTGTAAAAGGTAGAGCGGCTCATATTCATCGCTACTGCAAGATGGTCAACATCGAGTGTTGTGTCAGCCATATGCTCGATAATAAAATCATTCATTTTTTCAAGAAATTCCTCATCCATTTTAGAATGGGCCATACTTTTAATATGGGCTAGCGGCGACTGGGCAAAATATTCTTTTATTTTATTCCGGTTGTTGAGCAGGCTAAGTACCTGGGCAGCTAAATGTTCAGGCGAAAATGGCTTCTCAATATAGGCGTCGGCACCGGTGTTAAGTCCTTCAATTTTTGCCTGCAACGAATTTTTTGCTGTCAGTAGTATTACCGGAATATGGCTGAACTCAAAACTTGATTTTATTTTTTCGCATAATTCAATGCCATCCATTTCAGGCATCATTACATCGCTGATGACCAGCTGTACCACATGCTCGTGTAAAACAGATATTGCTTCAGAACCATTCGCAGCCGTGAGAACCTCATAAAGTTCGCCAAGGTCATCTCTTAAAAATCAAGAATTTCCTCGTTGTCATCCACAATTAATACGGCTGCCTTTTCTAAGTTGGTTTCCATTTTTAATTATCAACGGGCAATTTAAGTACAAAAACATTCAGATGATCTTCTACCTGCATGTGGAGGCTGCCGCCCAGTAATTCTGCAAGAGACCGGGACAGGGCCAAACCAATGCCTGTACCGGTAATCTTATCGGTTTTTTGAGACCGGAAAAATGGCTCAAATATTTTATCCCTTAAGCTGTGGGGAATGAGCGGCCCATCATTGCTAACGGCTATTTCAACAAAGCCGTCGCCGGCATCGCTAACAGACATACTAACCTTATGATGGCAATACTTAATAGCATTATCCAGTAAATTACTGATTATTTTGGTTACAGCTTCCTCGTCTATTTTACATTGATAGCTGCCTTCTTCCATCATATCCGTCTGTACTTTTTGTTTTCGGCCAGCGGGTAAAAATTGTTCCAGATACCTTTTAAAAGATCATTGATATTCTTTTCTTCAAGCGTTAATGTAAAAGCGCCTGCTTCAACACGCCTGAAATCTAGCAGCTGGGTTGTTAGATCCAGCAGGCGCTCGGTATTTTTACTCATCACCATCAGGTATTTTTCGTTTTGAGGCGATTGTGTAAGGTTGCGCATTAATTTCTCCAACGGCGCTTTAATCAGGGTTAACGGTGTTCGTATTTCATGCGCAATTTTGGTAAAAAATCAATTTTCGACTCATACGTTTCTTTTTCCTTTTCCCTTTCGAAAAGGGCCATTTGCGCTTTCTGCTTTTCTTTCTGCCGGTTGTGGTAGAAATTAATAACAAGATAAACAATAGCGATTAGAAAAGCCGTATAAACCGCGTAGGCCCATTTGCTCAGCCACCAGGGCGGTAGAATTTTGATTATAATACTTTTTTCATTAGGCGGCCAGTTGCCGTTGCTGTCGTTTGATTTTACAACAAACCGGTATGTTCCGGGTGAAAGGTTCGTAAAGTATACCGTACGGTTGGTTTTAATATAATTCCAGCTTTCTCCCGCGCCTTCCAGCCTGTAAGCATATTCTACGTTTTGGGGAGAGGTAAAATGAAGCGCGGCAAAGTTGAAGCTGATCGACGATTGTAAATGGTTTAATGTAACCTGGTTGGTATGCAATATCGATTGGGTTAAAGGGCCGTTCCTGGTAATATTTACATCAACATTATTGATTTGCATATTGGTGATATAAACCGGCGGAACATTATTTTGTGTATCCAGCTGAGAAGGATTGAACCTGATGAGGCCCTTTACGCTCCCGAAATAAATATATCCGGCATTATCCTTAAAGGCTGATGAATAGTTGAACTGGTTGCTGAGTAGCCCGTTTGTTTGTGTAAAGGTATGGGTAGCGCCGGTTTCAGGATTTAAGCGTAATAAGCCCTTGGATGTTGTAATCCATAGGTAATTATTATTGTCTTCAATAATACTGTATACTAAATTTCCCGGCAATCCGTTCTCAGTTGAATAACTGACGATTTTTTTAGTTCCGGGAATGATCTTAAAAAGACCATCTTCTGTGCAAACCCATAGCTGCTGCAGCCGGTCGATATAAATATAGGTAACGCGGCTTTTTCGAACCTGTCTGTGTTTTTTTAATGAACTTTAATCGCCCGAATATTTTTAAAGCAGGGTTATAATAATACAGCCCGTTTTTAAAAGTGCCAATCCATAAATTCCCCTTTTTGTCTTCTGTTATCGACGAAAAGAAAACATTGTCGGGAAAAAAAGCTTAGTGGTTTAAAATTTTGAGATCTTTTATTATACGAATACATGCCATTGGAAGTGCCTATAAAAATGGTACCGGCGCTGCTTTTAAAAAGAGAGTGAATAAAATTGCTCTTTAGCTGGTTAGGTCCGTTGCCGTACACAAAATGCCTGATTACTTTTTGGGTGGTTAAATCTAAAATATTCAGGCCATGTTCAAAAGTGCCCACCCAAAGATGGTTGCCATCAACCAGTAGCCCGTGAATATTGGTATGCGCTATACCGCTATGGCCATCTTCCGGAGTTAAGGTTATAAATTTCCCGGTCTTAGGGTTGAGCATGTTTAGCCCGGCGTCTTCGGTTCCTATCCATATATTACCTTTATTATCCTGCTTTATCTCTCTTACCGCGTTTCCCTGCAGCGAATGGGTACCGGGTATAAAAAGTACTTTTCAAATGCGAGTTTTTGTTTGGAGTAATAGTTAACACCTCCAAAATAAGAACAGGCCCATATACCTCCTTCTTTGTCTTTGGCAAAGGAATAAAATAGCATTATCCGATAATGCGTAAGGGTTGACTGTATTTTTTTGAGATGCTGAAAGCTGTGCTGAACAGCATTGTAAATATAGATGCCGCTTTCGGTAGCTATCCAGAATTCTTTATCTGTGTTGCGGATAAAATCGCGAACATATATTTCAGTATGGTCTTCATTGTATGTCAGGAGGTCGGTGTATTCATGCGTTGAGAGGTTAAATGTTTTGACACCCTGGTTAGAGGTTCCCACGAACAAAAAGCCCAGCCCCGAATCGTATATTTTTTCAATCCAGCCCGAAGTAGTTGGCTTGGAGTGCGAAAAAGGGAGTAGGGTCGGAAACGGTTTGTAGCCGGGTTATAGCGCAATATCTGGCCATTAATGTTCCCTACCCAGATGTCTCCTGTTAAAGACCGGGCTATGGTTACGCAAAAGTTCAGGATGCTGCTGTCGTCATATCTTTTTATGTTTTTTTCAATGAAGGAGAACCGGAAAAGTTTAAAGCCTGATATTAACCAGAGATTTCCTTGTTTATCCGTTGTAATGCCGCTGATTTCGCTTTGGGGCGCTTCTTTTAACAGGCTGAATTTTTCTGATGCATAGTCGTAGCTATATAATCCCCGCTCTGTACCCACCCACAAAGTACCTCTCTCGTCTTCGTATAATCTCCAGATCGAGTTGTTGCCGATACTGTTACTGTCAGCAGGGTTATTCCTGTAAATTTTAAAAGTGTAGCCATCAAACCTGTTGAGCCCGTCTTTTGTGCCGAACCACATAAATCCCTTACTGTCCTGCAATGTGCATATGGCAGTGTTATTCGACAAACCATCTTCAACCTGGTAATGCCTGAAATAATGAGGCTGCCCTGTAAGAGGAAGATAATACAGCAGGCATAATACGTACAGCAGAAATCGGACGCTATCATTCATTTAAAGTGGCAATCAGAATGCGAATATAAAAATTGAGACAATATGTAGAAAGAATGAGACGAAATGTCTTTAACAAAAAACCAGCCGATTCTAATTTAGCACAGCGTTCCTTTTATTCAAATAAACGAATTGTCATATGAAATTGAAACAATTGCAATGGGCAGTACATGCCTGTGCTGTAAAAGCGAGGTGCTCCTGGGAAAAAGCCTTGCAAAAAAATATTTTACCTTATCTTTTTTCTGGTAATTACTTCTTCATTGTTTGCTCAAACACCTGTTACAGGTAAGGTTACAAATGAAAAGCAGGAGCCGTTGGGAGGAGTAAGTGTTGGGATAAAGGGTGCTACGTCTGCTACCGTAACAGACCAGGAAGGTAATTACACTATCACCGCTACTCCCGAACAAATCCTCGTTTTTTCCTCTGTGGGCTATGCTTCAAAAGAGGTTGCAGTGGGCAATGAGAAAACCATCAATGTACAATTAGCGGTATCAGCAGTTGACCTGGGAGAAGTAGTGGTAGTAGGATATGGAACCCAGCAGCGGAAAGATCTTACAGGCGCCGTTTCGGTAGTGAAAGCCGCAGATGTTAAAAAGCGCCAGGCTACCAGTGTGGCAGAAGCTATGCAGGGGTTGGCTACCGGTATCAAAGTAAGGGGAGGAGGCCAGCCGGGGTCGGAGGCCCAGATACAGATCCGGGGTCTTAAAAATGTATCAAACAGTAACCCGTTGTATGTAATAGATGGGTTGATAACAACGGCTAACCGCGACTTCAACCCCAATGATATTGAATCTATCCAGATATTAAAAGATGCTTCTGCTGCTGCCATATATGGCTCGCGTGCCGCAAACGGCGTGGTTATCATTACTACCCGTAAAGGAAAGGAAGGGCCGATGAAAATTGATTTTTCTGCGAAATCGGGCATACAAATCATGCCAAGGTATGAGCTTGCCGGAACAGAAGAATTTAAGCGCCTGAATTATATGGCGTATGACAATGCAGGCGTAGCCAGGCAAAAGTTAGATACTACTGTCAACACCAACTGGCAGGATGAAGCTTACAGAACCGGAAACATTAATGATCTTAACCTGTCTTTTTCCGGCGGTGGTAAAAATGGCTCTTACCTTACATCTTTGGGTTATTTTGGCAACCGCGGAACAGTGATCAGTACCGGTTTCGACCGGTTTAGTTTCAGGGTAAATTCACAGGGATCGAAAGGGATCTTCAGCATTGGTGAAAATTTAGCGATCACCAATGCCAAAACAGATGAAATGGGAGGCAACCCTGTTTTAGATGTAGTACGTTTGTTGCCTACCATACCTGTATATAATGCTGACAATCCCGGCGGTTTTGGGTATGGCGATGAAGCAAAGGCCCGCACATTTGCCACCAACCCGGTTGCCATTGCCAACCTGATTGCGCAAACCAATGAGAACTTAAGGTTACGTGGTAATATCTGGTCAGAATTAAAGTTTGCCAGCTGGCTAAAATACCGGCTGAACCTGGGCTACGAGACCAGCCGGGATCACTACAAGTTTTCCGTAAGCCGGGGAACTGGACCCTAAACCAGGCCTATGAACCCTCTATTGCCAACGAAAACCGGGCAGAATCGGTTACAAAGCTGGTAGAGAATACACTGACTTTTAAAAACAAGTTTTCAAAGCATGACGTTTCGGTCATTGCAGGGCAGTCTTTTCAGCAGGATGATTATGCACAGATATGGGGACAGAAAAGAGATATCTTAAGCAATTCTTCAGGGCACTATTACGACGTTTTAGACCAGGGGTAGACGCCCAGCTGGGAGGATACCGGAACCGGGCGGTTTTACTGTCTTACTTTGGACGAGCAGAATATTCTTATGACGACAAATATTTAGTAAATGTGGTAGTAAGGCGCGATGGCTCTTCCCGTTTAGGCAAAGGCTTAAAATGGGGTAACTTCCCCGTATCTGCCGCCTGGCGTATCAGCAAGGAAGGTTTTTTAACGCAGACTGGATCAACGACCTTAAAATAAGGGCCAACTATGGTACGTTGGGAAGCTCCAATATTGGTTATTACGAATCGCGGGCTTTTATCAATACCCTTACTACAATTGCCATGGGGATCGATCAGAAAAAGGAGCTGGCAGCTACACAGGTAAGGCTCGCTAATGCCGACCTGAGATGGGAAACCCTGAAGCAGCAAAACTATGGATTTGATCTTTCGGTTTTAAATAATAAGCTCTCCGTATCGGCTGAGTACTTCATCGCCCGTACGTCGGATGTTTTATATCAGTCGCCTATCCTAATGACCACCGGGCATGATGGAGACGCACCAAGAGCCAATGCCCTGACCCTGGAAAATAAAGGCTTTGAGTTTACGGCTACTTATCGCAATAATGATCATCCTTTTGGATATTATGCAACTGTTAACCTTACTACACTTAAAAACAGGATTTTAAAACTCGGATACGGAAGAAATGAGCTGTATGTGGGTAATACGGTTACCAAACTGGGCGAACCTATTGGTATGTGGTATGTGCTGCAAACAGACGGGCTGTTTCAGTCGCAGGCCGAAGTAGACGATTACAAGAATGCTGAGGGCAAAGTTATTCAGCCGAATGCCAAACCGGGAGATATCCGTTACAGGGACAACAATGGCGACGGGCAGATAACCAACGCAGATAAGGTGGTTGTAGCAAATCCATGGCCTAAGCTGGAAATGGGATTGAATACAGGAGCAACCTACAAAAACTTTGAGCTGACCATGGACTGGTTCGGTTCTTTCGGTGCTACCGTGTTTAACGGGCCTAGAAGCGTCATGGATCGCTTCGATGATAACTCTAACTACAGGGCGGGCATTCAGCCATGGACACCCGAGAATCCTAATACAGATGTGCCACGGGCTTACTATGGCTCTACACTCAATTCTAGAGGCGATACAGAACGCTGGCTGGAAAACGGAAGTTTTTTTCGGTTAAAGCTCTTAAGTATCGCGTACAACTTGCCTGACAATCTTTTAAAAAGGTTGGGTTTTCCAATGCCCAGGTTTCACTGACCGGGCAGAATATCATCACTTTCACCAAATATACCGGCCTCGATCCTGAGTTTAGTAATGGCAGCGTATTTGAAAAAGGCTATGATTTTGGCGCTTACCCCAATGTAAAAATGTATTCCTTAGGCCTTCAGTTGGGATTTTAATTTGAATAATGCATTAAAAACAGAGTTATGAAATGCTCCTACAACAGTAAAGGATAATGGCGCATTCCATCTGCTCAATTTTAAAAAATTAAAAGTAAACAGATGAAAAGACTTATTATAACGATGCTGGTAGCCGCGGTTTTTTTAACCGGCTGTAGTAAAAGCCTGCTGGATCAAGACAATCCTAACACCCTTACGGTTGATGAATTCTGGAAATCGGAAACCGATGCCCAAAAAGGTGTAAATGCTATATACGCGATGTTTTATCAGGACGGCACATGGTCCAGGTGGATATTCTTCAGGCTTGATCTTACTTCGGATGAAGGGTTTAGTAAAAGTCCCTGGATAGAACTGGCCGACTGGACGAGATTTCAGTATGTAAACTATAATTTCTGGGAAGGAAATGCCTGGACCTGGAGAGATACCTATAAAGCGATATTCAGGTGTAACCAGGTGTTGAAATATGTTCCTGACATCAACTTCAGCGATGCAACAAAGAAAGAGCGCATACTGGCACAGGCTAAATTCTTAAGGGCGTTTCACTATTATTATGCGGCCTTATTGTGGGAAAAAATACCTATTGTATTAGAACCGCCTGTTGATCCGGGCGAGCAACCCCGGGAAAATACATTAACAGAGGTATGGGCCCAGGTAGAAAAAGACCTGAATGAAGCTTTGCCGGGTTTACCCGAAAATGGGATGATCCGAATTTAGGACGGCCTACCAAAGGAGCGGCCTATGGAATGCTTGCCAGGGCCTACATGCAGCAACATAAGTGGCCGGAAGCAAAAGCAGCGCTTGATTACTTTATAACAGGTACCGGGAAAGGCCTGTATGATTTGGTTGATTTTAAAGAAAATTTCAGAGCAACACAGGAAAATAATAAGGAATCGGTATTTGAAATTCAGCATTCGAGCGAAAATACCGGTGGAGACTGTGATTGTGTTGACAATAATATGGGCTCTAACAGGGCGCAGTTTTTTGCTCCGCGCAGCATTGGCTGGAGCGATGGACAGGCAAGATACTGGTTGGTGAATGAGTTTAAAAAGGAAAAAACAACCGATAATCAAATTGATCCGCGTTTAAGGTACTCGCTTTTTTATCCCGGGCTTGAAGCCGATTTTGGCGATAAGATATATGGCCGTTCATGGCAATGGGATGCTGATGAAGCCTGGTTTAAAAAATACTCCAGGGATTATTACCGTACTAACGAAGATTATTTTAATGAGATCAATAACCGGGTGATAAGATTTGCCGATATATTGCTGATGTACGCCGAAGTATTAAACGAGCTGGGGCAGACGACAGATGCTTATACTTATGTTAACAGGGTGCGGGCCCGTTCAAAAATGGCGCCTCTTGCTACTGCTTATCCGTCAATCGGTAACAACAAGGATCTCTTCAGGAACAGGTTAAAAGATAGAGCGCGCGCTGGAGCTGTGCGGGGAAAGTGTGCGCTGGGCTGACTTAAAACGCTGGGGCGACCTCGAAACACAGGACAAAGTAAATGCAGTTGCAGAACGTGACCCTGATTTCAGAAATTTTGTGGTAGGCAAGCATGTCAGGCTACCTATTCCTCAAACAGAAGTATTGAATAACCCCAATTTGCAACAAAACCCTGGATATTAATTGCGATGGAATAAATAACAATAAAATATTTTGCCATGAAAGCCAGTAAAAAACGGTCAGCATTAATAACTATGATAGGCTGTAGCTGTCTTCTCGTATTTCTTATCTCCTGTAAAAAAATGAAAGGGAGCCGGTATTAAAAAGCGATGTTCCGCAACATGCCGAAAATGGTGAGGGCAGTGTTCAGCTTTTGGCTTCTCTTGATTTAATGAGTGGTAACCCTGTGTTACCGCCTTTACAGCAGACCCCGATGCCATATATGCCAACGGTAAATACTATATTTATACTACGGCTAATGGCCCCTCTGTTAACGAGTTTCATGCTTATTCTTCTCCGGATTTGTTAAACTGGACCGATGAAGGGGTGGTGTTTAACCTCAATAGCGTAAGCTGGGCCACATCCGATGGATGGGCGCCCTGTGTGGTACAGCGAAACGGGAATTTTTACTTTTATTATACAGCCAATAAAAAAATAGGTGTAGCGGTAGGCAGCAGTCCAACCGGACCTTTTACCGACATTGGTGCACCCTGGCAACCGGTGATGGTACTGACCCCATTGATCCGATGGTATTTGTTGATACGGACGGGCAGGCCTATATGTACTGGGGTAATACTACTTTAAATATTCAGCGGTTGAACAGCGATATGGTGTCGTTAAACGGCACGAGAAGCCACAATAAACCGTCTAATTATTTCGAAGCGCCCTATGTGTTAAAGCGTGGCAGCACGTATTATTTAATGTATTCTGTAAAGGATTTCAGAGATGATGACTATCATGTAGAATATGCGGTATCCACCTCTCCAATGGGCCCCTGGACCGCAAAGGGGCGAATAACCGCTCCTACGGGCACCATCAAAGGTCCCGGGCATAATGCCGTATTAAAAAGACCTGGCTGCAATAACGAGTATTACTTTATTTACCATAGACGAACAAGTACCAATGTTTACGAACGCGCAGTAGCCATTGACCGGATGTTTTTCGATGCTTCGGGTAACATTATGCCTGTTAATATTACCACTTCAGGAGTAATACAGGCCACCGGTACAACGCCCTGTTATGCCCCCAATCCGGTAGCAAATGGTATTTATGCAATAAAGTCTAAAGTAACAACATCTTCCGGAGGCGGGTTGTATTTGGATATACCAGGATGCAGCACTGATAATGCTGATGTGAAAACATGGACCAGGACCAATTGCAACGGCCAGCGTTGGAATTTGACGTACCAGGGCAATGGCTTTTACAAAATCATATCAGAGCAGCCTACACATAAGGCGCTGGATTTAGATGCCTGCCAGCTATCCCGGGGTACAGATATCCGGGTTTGGTCATGGCTGGCTAACGACTGCCAGCTCTGGCGTATTGAAGACGTGGGAGGCGGATGGTATCGGGTTATATCAAAGGCCAGCGGAAATGTAATGGATTTAGAAAACAGTAGTGCAGTACCCGGTGGTAACATAAGATCCTGGTCTTGGAATGGAAGTAACGCTCAACTATTCCAGTTCGAACCGGCACCATAATATTGAATAATGAAAAGATACTATGATGAATAGAAACCGGGTTATACAAGTGGTGGTGGGCGTTCTTCTTTCTCATTGCTTTTTGTATGCGTTGGCCTGCTCCGGTAAGGAAGGGCAAATTGAAACTGGGAAGGATAAGCAGATCGAACCGGTTACGGATACTTCTGCCATACAGTGGGATAAAAGCACGCTGGTGAAAGTGGCCGCACCTCCCCAGGGTAAACCTTATGCGGGCTATGCCAGGCTGGTGGAGCTGAACGACTCAAAGTTATTATGTGTGTATGAAGCAGATGGTAGTATCTGGCAGGTGATGAGCAATGATTATGGCAAAACCTGGCAGGGAGCAAAGATTATCGCGGAACGCGAACCGGGAATTAATATGGCCGTCCCGGATATATTAAAACTCAAAAACGGTAGTTTGCTGTTGATGTACAATCCCCGGCCCTATGATATCGATCCGTCCAGGCGATTTGCCATAAGGGTAAAGATTAGCCCAGATAACGGGCTTTCCTGGGGAACAATGCAGGAAATTTATAAAGCGGGGTACCAGTTTGAAAATGGTTGCTGGGAACCCAGCGCTATACAGCTGCCAGATGGAACGATACAGTTATATTTTGCTAATGAAGGCATTTTTACAACTTCTGACGAGCAGAATATTTCAATGCTTTCTTCTGCCGATAACGGGCTTAGCTGGAGTTCTGATCCCCAGGTTATAAGTTTCAGAGCCGGTAAAAGAGATGGTATGCCTGTGCCCCTGCTATTAAGAGGAAAGCAGCGTATAGCAGTTGCAATTGAAGATAATGGTTTGGGCAACTTTAAGCCGTACATCATTACCAATACCCTGGCAGAAGGCTGGAAGATTACAGTGGATGCAGGAAGTCCCAACCGTATTTATGCAATATCAGATCCGGTTGATAATAAGGTTTACGCCGGGGCGCCCTATTTAAGGCAATTGTCTTCGGGAGAAACTATTTTGTCTTACCAGGGAACGGAAGGCCGAACAGATAACCGGCTTGAAAATGCGGTAATGAAGGTGATGGTAGGCAATGATCTTGCACAAAACTTTTCAGGTAGAACAGAACCCTTTAATATACCGGCAGGTAAAGCTGGTTTATGGAACAGTATAACCATACTTAAAGACGATACTATTGTCGCCCTTACCAGCACGAATGGATGGGGTAACGGAGCTATGGAAGTATGGATGATAAAAGGCCGCTTAAAAAAATAGATAGCGCAGGTATTTTAAAACCTAAGTAATAATAAATAGGTGATGCATAGAAATACATACCGGGAGTCGATTTTAACAGTGGTATTGGTTGCTACGGCTTTTTTTTGTAAGAGCTCAGAAACATCCGGTTATTGATACAGATTTCCCTGATCCTACGGTTATTCTGGCGGAAGGTAAATATTATGCCTTTGCAACCAACAGCACCAGGAACGGTGTTTTATTTAAAGTGCAGGTAGCCGAATCGCCGGACCTTAAAAACTGGAAAATGAAAGGAGACGCAATGCCCCAAAAACCATTGTGGGCATCTTCGGATTTCTGGGCGCCTCATGTAATTTATAACAACATACTACAGCAATATGTATTATTTTTTTCCGCACAAACAAATGATGCGGCAAAGGGTATGGGAATAGGAGTGGCCTTCTCAAAAAGTCCGGCAGGGCCTTATATACCCGAGCCTGAGCCATTAATAACCGACACGGGATTTGTGGCGATAGATGCCATGGTTATAAAGGATCCGGTAACACATAAATATTTTATGACCTGGGGTTCAGGCTTTCAACCAATTAAAATAAGGCAACTGAAAACTACAATGACTGGTTTCGAGAATGGCTCAACGGCCTTATCAATTATACCCGTAGCTGAGGATAAACAATACTCCCGCCTGGTGGAGGGACCCTGGATTGATTATGATAATGGATTTTATTATTTATATTACTCGGGAGATAACTGTTGTGGGGAACAGGCCAACTACGCTGTTTTAGTAGCGCGTGCTAAAAATATAACCGGTCCTTATACCCGGTTAGGCGAGTGGAATAAAACGGGGAACAGCGTTTTGCTTGAGCGTGGCACGCATTTAATAGCTCCGGGCCATAATAGTATAATAAAAGATAGAGCGGGAAAAAGATGGATCGCCTATCACGCTATACCTGCTGCGGCATTTCGGAGCGGTAAATATGCAAGGCTGATGTACCTCGATCCTGTTCGATATAAAGATGGCTGGCCTATTGTTAAGATGGGCCACCTTCAACCGAAAAATAAAAAAGCCCGGCCTATAGTATGCTGCGGGTTACCCAATTTAAAATGGTATCGAAATAATACAGCTTTGATTCTTTTTAAATATGGCACAAAAAGTATAATTTTGGAACAAATTAAAACTGCATAGTAGTTAGCAGGCGTTATGTTTGCCTTATTTAGATTCATTGCCATTGTTCACTAAAAATTAATTATGCGAATTCTGTTTTCATGTGTAGCTGCCGTTGCATTTTCATGGGCTGTTAATGCCCAGCCTGCCTGGAAAATTGTTCCCGGCAAACCTCAAACACCCTGGGCGCAGGATGTTAATCCGGCTAAGCCGCTTCCCGAATATCCCAGGCCCCAGCTAAAAAGAGCCAGCTGGCAAAACTGGAACGGCTTATGGAAGTACGCAATTACTCCGGCTTCCGAGCAAAATATTCCTTCATCTTTTCAGGGAGATATTCTGGTTCCTTATCCGGTAGAATCAGCTTTGTCGGGTGTGGGCAAAACCGTAGGGAAAGACCAGGTGCTTTGGTACAGCACTAATATCGCCCTCTCCAGGCCTTCGGGAAACAACCAGGTAATGCTGCATTTTGGCGCGGTAGACTGGCAGTGCGATGTGTTTGTAAATGGTAAAAAGTAGGCAGACATGAAGGCGGTTTTGATCCTTTCTCGTTTAATATTACGTCCTACCTGGCTAAAGGAAAACAACAGGCAATAGCTTTGCGTGTGTGGGATCCAACAGATGACGGACCTCAACCAAGAGGTAAACAGGTAAAGAAACCCGAAGGTATCTGGTATACACCGGTAACCGGTATCTGGCAAACAGTATGGACGGAGATATTGCCCGCCACCCACATTACCTCAACCAAACATACACCCGATGTTGATGGAAGCCTGCTTCGGGTATCCGCTAATGTAGAAGGCGCTCAAACCGGAGATATAGTAAAGTTTGTTGCATTGGATGGCGCACAGCAAATAGGTGAGGTAACTGTTCCTTCCGGTGTAGACGCAGATATTAAAATTGAAAATGCCAAACTTTGGTCGCCGTCATCGCCTTTCTTATATAACCTGAAAATTTATTTATTCAGGGCGGGCAAACAAATAGACTATGCAGAAAGCTATTTTGCTATGCGTAAATCATCCCTGGTAAAAGATGCTGCAGGTATTAGCCGGATGGCCTTGAACAACAAAATTTTATTCCAGTACGGTCCGCTTGATCAGGGATGGTGGCCTGACGGTTTGTTTACGGCTCCCACCGATAAAGCACTTTTGTTTGATATTGTTAAAACAAAAGAAATGGGCTTTAATATGATCCGCAAACATATTAAACTGGAACCTGCACGCTGGTACTACTACTGCGATAGCGTTGGAATAGCGGTTTGGCAGGATATGCCCAGCGGCGACCTGGGAGGTAATCACTGGGATATGAGATCAGGACAGGTATCAGGTTTCAATCGCGATAAACAAAGAACAGCGGAGTCCGAAGGTTATTACCGGAAAGAGTGGAAGGCCATCATGGATGCCGCCTATAACTTCCCTTCTATCGTAGTATGGGTGCCCTTTAACGAAGCCTGGGGACAGTTTAAAACAAAGGAAATTACAGAATGGACGATGAAGTACGATCCCTCCCGTTTGATAAACAGCGCAAGCGGAGGAAATTTCTTTTATACAGGCCACATATTGATATTCATCACTACCCCGATCCGCAGATGCCCGATCCTGAAATATTCGGCAAAAGTGGCCAGGCACTGGTATTGGGTGAGTTTGGTGGCTTTGGATTACCGGTAGACGGTCATACCTGGCAGGATAAGAACAACTGGGGATATCAGAGCTTTAAAAATAAAGAAGAGCTGTTGCAGCGGTATACCAGGGCAATGAGCGATCTGAAAAAATTAATTCCTTTAGGGTTATCTGCAGCTGTATACACCCAGACAACTGACGTTGAAGTGGAAACGAATGGCATTCTTACTTACGACCGCAAAATTATAAAGATGCCCGAGCCAACCCTGAAACAGTTGCACCAGCTTGTTGTATGATGTTTCTGTTAAATAACTACAAATGATGAATCAGTTTCTGACAATATCCTGTAAAAAGATAGCAGCAGGCAGTTTGCTTTTACTGTGCTCAGCCAGCGGTATAAAGGCTTCGGCTCAGGCTAATAAAGCTATGCCCCGCGGCATTACAGAAGTAGGGAAACCGGATAATAATGATGCCAACCATTATTATGTTTCCAATAAAAAACCACTGCAACAATTATATTTTATCAAACTTCCTGTTGGAGCTATACAACCACAGGGCTGGTTAAAAAAATACCTGGAATTACAGCGGGATGGCCTTACAGGGCAGCTGGGAGAGATCAGTGCCTGGCTGGCCAAAAAAATAATGCATGGTTAAGTACCGATGGCAGCGGCGATCATGGATGGGAAGAAGTGCCTTATTGGTTGAAAGGGTATGCCAACCTGGGCTACATCTTAAAAGATAAAAAGATTATTGACGAAGCGCGAACCTGGCTGGATGCTGTATTAAAAAGCCAGAGGGCCGACGGGTATTTTGGCCCGATGATCTTAAAAATGGCAAGCCCGACCTGTGGGGAATATGATCATGCTTTGGTGTCTTCAATCGTATTATGAATATAGTAAAGATCCCCGGGTGTTACCCTTTATGGAGAACTATTTTCGCTGGCAGAGTAATTTACCCGATAGCATGCTGTTAAAAGATTACTGGGAAAATAGCCGTGGTGGAGACAATATGCTAAGTGTGTACTGGCTCTATAACCGCACTACCGGTTATAAGCAATGGCTGTTGAACCTTGCTGCAAAACTGCATAGGAATACGGCAAACTGGAAGCAAAAGGATAACCTGCCCAACTGGCATAATGTAAATATAGCACAGGGCTTTCGTGAGCCGGCAACCTATTACCTGCAAACAGGTGATAAAGCTGATTGGGACGCCACTTATAATGTATTCAATTTGATTCGTGAACGTTTCGGGAATGTGCCTGGCGGCATGTTTGGCGCAGATGAAAATGCCCGGAAAGGATATGTTGATCCACGCCAGGGTGTTGAAACCTGCGGGATGGTAGAACAGATGGCTTCCAACGAAATATTACTGGCTATTACCGGCGATCCTTTCTGGGCCGATCATACAGAAAACGTAGCATTTAATACTTATCCCGCAGCTGTAATGCCCAACTTTAAAGCACTGCGTTATATCACAAGCCCTAATATGTCTGTCAGCGACAGTAAAAATCATCATCCCGGAATTGATAACAGTGGTCCCTTTGTAATGATGAATCCTTTCAGCTCGCGCTGCTGCCAGCATAACCATGCGCAGGGATGGCCGTACTACGCCGAGCACGTTTTTATGGCTACTCCTGATAACGGCCTTGCGGCCATGCTGTATAGCGAGGCAATGGTGAAAGCTAAAGTGGGTAACGGAACCGAAGTGAGCATAACCTCAAAAGGTCATTATCCTTTTGAGGAAGCAACGGCCTTTACTTTGACGATGGTAAAAAGCACCAGCTTCCCGTTTTATCTCCGCATACCGGCATGGTGTGGTAATGCAAAGGTTAAGATCAACGGCGAAATCGTAAAACAAAATCCATCGCCTTCAGCGTATGTAAGGATCAACAGGCTATGGAAAAGCGGTGATAAAGTAGAATTGATCTTACCCATGCAACTTAAAGTGGATACCTGGACCTCTAATAAGAACAGCATCAGTGTCAATCGCGGTCCCTTAACATATTCGCTGAAAATTAAAGAGCGGTATGTAAAAATGGATAGCAGGAAGTCTGCAATAGGAGATTCTAAGTGGCAGGAGTCTGCCGACCCCAATAAATGGCCTTCTTTCGAAATATTGCCCGGCTCAGCCTGGAATTATGGTTTGACGTATAACGGGCAGGATCCTGCAAATTTTTTTAAAGTTGTTAAAAGAAACTGGCCGGCCGATAATTTCCCTTTTACACAGGATGCTGTTCCTGTTACCATCACAACAAAAGGAAAGTTAATAGAGAGCTGGAAAATTGATCAATATGGTTTAACAGATACTTTGCCTCAAAGCCCTGTAACGGTAAATAGCAAAGAGGAAACTATCGAGCTGATTCCAATGGGCGCCGCAAGGTTAAGGATCTCGGCCTTTCCTGTAGTGAAATGATGATAAGTTGATTGTATGAGCAAAATAGCGTGGTTTTTATTGATCTCTCATTGCCTGGGGCGACACTCCTTGAGGCTCAAACAAAAACAATATTGGGAAGGATCGCCGGCCTAATATTATTTTGATATTAGCCGATGATCTGGGCTACTCCGACCTAGGGTGTTATGGTGGGGAGATTGAAACCCCTAATTTAAACAAGCTGGCGGCCAGGGGTATACGATTCACTAATTTCTACAACACTTCACGTTGCTGTCCTACAAGAGCGGCGCTTCTCACCGGTACTTACAATCATACAGCGGGCATTGGCGAAATGACCAGTGATAAGGGACTGCCGGGATATAGGGAACCCTATCCAATAATGTTGTTACTATAGCCGAAGTATTAAAGCAGGCCGGTTACCAAACTGCTATGTCGGGTAAATGGCATGTAAGCAACACTATCGAACAGGCAAGTGCACAGGATCAGATGCGCTGGCTCAATCACCAGGAGCAGCATCCTTTATTTTCCCCATCGAACAATACCCATCAAATCGCGGCTTTGATCGTTACTTTGGCAATATCTGGGGTGTTGTTGATTTTTTCGATCCATTCAGCCTGGTTAGTGGTACTACACCGGTAAAGAATATACCCGGTAACTACTATCATACCGATGCTATTAATGATACTGCTGTTCGCTATATAGAAGAAATGAGCCAGCAGGCGCGACCTTTCTTTTTGTATATAGCCCATACAGCACCGCACTGGCCTTTGCATGCATTACCTAACGACATAAAGAAGTATGAGCATACTTATGAAAACGGGTGGGATGCGATACGCGAAGCCCGCTACAGTAAGATGATCGCCGGAAAACTACTTGACCCGAATAAAGCAAAGCTTTCGCCGCGAATAAAACCAGACCTGAACTGGGAGGATAACCCGCATAAAGATTGGGATGCCAGGGCTATGGCGGTGCATGCGGCAATGGTAGACCGGATGGATCAGGGTATTGGAAGGGTGATCCATGCACTGGAACAGAGAGGCGTGCTGGATAATACGTTGATTATTTTTTAAGCGATAACGGAGCCAGCCCGGAGAATGCGATGGCCTACGGGCCAGGGTTCGACCGGCCGGGGCAAACCAGGTCCGGAGAAAAATAGTGTACCCGGTTAATAAAGAGGCACTGCCCGGTCCGCGAAATACATTTGCTTCTATAGGCGAACAATGGGCTAATGTAGCCAATACGCCCTTTCAGTTTGCTAAAGCCTCATCTTTCGAAGGAGGGATAAGAACGCCCATGATCGCTTTTTGGCCCAAAGGTATAAAGGGCAGGGGCGCATTACGCGCAGTGTAGGCCATGTTATAGACTTTATGGCCACATTTGTTGAGCTGGCTGCCACAACTATATCCTGCTAAATATAAGGGAAAACCGGTACCGCCCATGATGGGGATAAGCCTGGTGCCTGCTTTCAGAAGCGTAAAAGCCCAAGGCCATGATATATTATGCAATGAGCACTTTGGCGCGAAGTATATACGAAAAGGCGGGTGGAAAATGGTGGCACACCCTGGTAAACAATGGCAGCTATATAAAATACAGGATGATGAAACAGAAACGTATGACGTAGCAGCAGATCATCAGGATATTGTAGCCGAGCTCGATCTTTTGTGGAGTAAATGGGCCCGTATCAACCAGGTTATACCTAAATAATGTGCTACGTGGTTGTAAGGATATCCAATGTATGGGGAATGTAATTGATTAAATAAGAAATATGAAAAAGACATTTTATTATTTAGCGGTATTATGGCTGTTGTTGTTGTTGTATGCTTGTAATGATGGCGGTAGCAGTAATAAAGCAAACCCGGCAACCGGGGCCAACGCCACTGCGGAAAGATGGTCTGTAGAAAAAAGCGAACCAATGGTATGCCGGGCAGCCCTGGTACGTAGGCGCTAATTTTTGCCCAGCTCGGCTATCAACCAGCTGGAGATGTGGCAGGCCGACACTTTCGATACCACTACTATCGAAAGAGAGCTGGCCTGGGCCGAAGCTATCGGTATGAATATCATGCGTGTGTACCTGCATGACCTGGCATGGCAAAACGATGCGCAGGGCTTTTACGATCGCATCGATAAATTTTTAACAATTGCCGACCGGCACGGTATCAAGATACTGCTTACTATTTTTGATTCGTGCTGGGATCCTTTTCCTAAGGGGCAAGCAACGGGCACCGCAACCTTATGTGCATAATTCAGGATGGGTACAAAGCCCGGGGCAGGCCGTTTTAAAAGATACCACGCAATACCCTTTAATGGAAAAATATGTAAAAGCTATTGTGGGTAAATTCGCAAACGATAAAAGAATTGTACTGTGGGATGTATGGAACGAGCCGGATAATATGACGGGGCCGTCTTATGAAAAGGTAGAGGTACCCAATAAAGTGGAGCTGGTATTACCTTTATTGAAAAAACATTTGAGTGGGCAAGAGCTGCTAATCCGGATCAGCCGCTCACTTCAGGTATATGGGCAGGCAACTGGGAAAGCGACAGTACTTTAAAACCCATCGAAAAATTGCAGATAGAACAATCGGATATTGTTTCTTTCCATTGCTATGATGACTCTATAACGCTGGCTAAAAAAATCAATGAACTAAAACGTTACAATCGACCGCTGTTCTGCACAGAGTATATGGCAAGACCTAATAAAAGCACTTTCCAGAGCTCTTTACCGGTAGCTAAGGAAAACAAAGTGGCTATGATAAACTGGGGTTTGTAGACGGTAAATCTCAAACGATTTATCCATGGGACAGCTGGACAAAAAAATATACTTCCGAACCTCCGCTTTGGTTTCACGATATATTCAGAAAAGATGGCACCCCTACAAGCAGGAGGAAGTTGATTTTATAAAAAAGATGACAGGGAAATTGTAATGGAGAGAATAAAATACTGGAAACGTTTTTACTTTAATTATGTGCTCGCCTGGGGATGGCATTTTCAATGCAAGCTCAATTGTTTGCGCAACAGCCGGCAGATGATAACCCGTTACTAGCCGACCCTACAATATTCTTTGATAAAGGCACTTATTACTTATATGGTACCTCCGGCAGGGCCGATAGTGAAGGATTTGAGGTGTTTACTTCAACCGACCAACGTTCCTGGAAAAAGAGGGCCTCGCCCTCAGGCGTGGAGACAGTTACGGTACCAGGGGCTTTTGGGCGCCACAGGTATTTAAGTATAAAGGTAAATACTATATGGCTTATACGGCCAATGAGCATATTGCCATAGCCGTGGCCGATCGCCCGGTAGGTCCGTTTAAACAGCAGGTGCTGGCGCCGCTTGATGCACCGGTTAAAATCATCGATCCCTTTGTATGGATAGATCCTTCCGGTACCATATATCTTTTTCATGTAGGTTAGAAAACGGTAACCGGATTTTTGTAGCTGAGATGGATTCCTCATTGACCGCGATGAATGAAACCACGCTCAGGGAATGCATCAACGCTACCGACGAGTGGGAAGATACACAGCGGGTACCATGGAAAGTAACCGAAGGGCCAACCGTATTAAAACACAAAGGCTGGTATTATATGATCTATTCTGCCAATGATTTCAGGAATCCCGATTATGCAATAGGGTATGCGATAGCCCGAACGCCTGCGGGTCCCTGGAAAAAATTTAAAGGCAACCCCATTATTTCTTCCGAGAATACAGGAGAGAGGGGCACAGGGCACGGCGATGTATTTACAAACCAAAAGGGACAGGCGCATTACGTGTTTCATACACATCATAGTAACGAAAAAGTGGGTCCCCGTAAAACGGCCGTTATAGGTATCCGGTTCGTTCAGCAAAAAGGAGCGCCGGATCAATTAATAGCGGTGCCCGGCACTTTCAGGTTTTTAAGCAAATAATTATTTCGACGACATAAGTGTTAAACATGCGAATAGTTACTTTATTTATTATTACCCTTTTTATAACGGGATGTTCGGCTAACAGGGTCAAACAACCCGTTGAAACATTTACGAACCCTGTATTGCCGTCCGGCGCCGACCCGTACAGTTTTTATAAAGATGGTTATTATTATTATACACATACCGCCCAAAACCGGCTGATGCTATGGAAAGCCAAAAGCATTGCAGAACTAAAAATGCAGAGCGGAAGGTAGTATGGACGCCGCCTGCGAATACTGCCTATTCTAAAGAGTTATGGGCTCCCCAGATTCATTTCATCAATGGCAAATGGTATATGTATTTTGCAGCAGACGACGGCAATAATCATAACCACCGGATGTATGTAATAGAAAATGATGCTCCTGATCCTATGCAGGGTACATGGGAATTTAAAGGTAAGGTAGCTGATGCTACCGACAAATGGGCTATTGATGCTGATGTGTTCGAACATAAAAGTAAATGGTATATGATATGGTCAGGGTGGGAGGGCGATGTAAACGGCCAGCAAAACATTTATATAGCCCGCATGAAAAATCCATGGACCATAGAAAGTGAACGCGTCAGGATATCGAGCCCCGAATTGAAATGGGAGACGTATGGACGACTACCTGGCCAGACTCCCGACCAGGTTAATGTAAATGAGGGACCGCAATTTCTAAAATATAAAGATAAAATATTTATTATTTATTCGGCAAGCGGTTGCTGGACAGATCATTATACGCTCGGCATGCTCTCCGCATCGGCAGATGCCGACCTGTTGAATGCTTCAAGCTGGAAAAAGCACCCCGAGCCCGTGTTCCAGGCCGATCCGGGGAGCGGCGTGTATGCAGCAGGGCATAATTCGTTCTTCAAGTCGCCCGATGGTAAGGAAGACTGGATATTATATCATGCCAATTCGGCACCTGGTCAGGGTTGCGGAGGGCACCGTTCCCCGCGTGCACAAAAATTCACCTGGAAGAGAGATGGCACCCCGATTTTGGAAAACCGTTAAGTACCACACAAACTGTAATTACGCCGTCAAAAAAATAATCAGATTTTTTATTATTGGTATCAGTCCATCTGCCTTTAAAAAGTAGATGGTTTTTTTCTTGCTGATAGTCAGCTATCCACACCATTTCCTGCGAAAAGCTTTAAAAAGTTGGGCCCTACTGTGCCAGACCGTTTCCCGGTAAGATATAAGTTTGAACCTCAAAGCGGTATATTTTTTTGCATTATATTAACGAAGCTGCCTCAACAGGCAGGTTCAGCATTTGGACTTGTTAGGTGCAAAATCAGTATTAACGACAACAATGTTTGCTATAACGTTTATCTGGCGAGATAAATGAGTACCTGGTTGGTTATAAAGATTGCATTCACCTTATTTCAAAATCCGTTTGGCAGTTATTGATACATGAGAACTTTTTAACCCACTCATAATAATCATCTATGAAGAGAAGAACTCAACGGCCTCCTAAAGGCCTTGTTTTTAGGCTAAGTAGCAAAATCGTTTTTTCGGTTTTGAGCTTTTTATGATCACCCAGATAAAGGCGTCGGTTTTTCAGCAGCAACCGGTTACTGTAACGGGTATTATAGCTACAGCAACCGGCGAACCAATACCAGCAGCCTCCGTTAGTGAAAAGGGAACCAATGTGGGAACAGTGTCCGATACCCAGGGTAAATTTTCAATTACCGTGTCGGGTAGCAATGCCGTATTGGTAATCAGCTCTGTGGGCTTTACCACCCTGGAGGTGCCAGTGAACGGACGTACCGATCTGAACACTATTGTATTATCTTCCGCTGCGGCAGACACCAACCTGGAAGAAGTAGTGGTGGTAGGATATGGTACTATGCGTAAATCGGACTTAACAGGTTCTATTTCTACGGCAAAAGGAAGTGATATTATTAAGGGCCAGCCATTTAACGCATTGGAAGGCCTGAAAGGCAGGGCGGCAGGCGTTAACATCTTTTCCAACACGGGACAACCCGGTGGCGAAATGCGCGTGATCATCAGGGGCCTTGCAACCATCAATGCATCAGCAAATCCGTTATACGTGGTGGATGGAGTGGTAATGCAAAACTTCCAGTTCTTGAATCCAAACGATATTGAGTCGATTGAAGTACTAAAAGATGCTTCTTCGGCAGCTATTTATGGTGCCCGCGGCGCCAACGGTGTGGTACTGGTAACCACCAAACGTGGCGCTACCGGTGCAAAAAAGGCGCAGGTGTCTTATGCAGGTTCTGTATCGGTAGGGAAGATGGCCAAGTATATGGATGTGATGGACGCCAACGAGTGGATGGCTACCTTTAAACAAGGGTTGGAAAACGCGAACGCCTGGCAGGGCAGGAATTTTACTACCGATCTTTCAAAAATATTTACTGATCCTTATTTATTTAACCCCGATGGCTCGCCAAAGTTCAATACAAACTGGCAGAAGGAAGCCTCGCGAACCGCTGTTTCCCACAATCATCAGTTAAATATTCAACGTAGTATAGACAATGCATCTATTGGCGCATTTTTAAACTATACCGATCAGCAAGGTATTTTGCTGAATTCGTATTTTAAAAGATTAAATGCAAAACTGGCGTACGACGATAAGCCCACCAACTGGTTATCTACAGGCGTGAACCTGCTGGTCAATCATACCTGGGGTAACCGAACTTCAGACAATCCTTACGGACAGGGAGCGTTACGTACCATGGTGGAGCAACTGCCGTTTTTACCGGTGAAGCTGGCCGATGGAACTTATGCACAAACAAACAATATAGGCACTACAGCTATTCCTATCGATCAAAACAACCCCGGCGGCGCCACACAGGGCTTCCAGCCTGAGGGCGTTGGTAATCCTGTTGAATTACTCGAACGAATGGAAGCAATGCAATACAGGACGCAGATTTTTGGTAATGCGGCCCTTACCTTTCATTTAACAAAAGACCTTGATTTAAAAACCCAGTTTGGTGTGGATTATCAGAACAACAGGGCTACCAACTACATCCCTTTTACACCAAGGCCGCTGATTAATCAAAACTCCGAAGGGTCTGCTTCCGCCTCCAATGCATCAACATTTTATTGGCAGGAAGAAACTTATCTTACTTATAAAAAGCGTATAGATAAACATTCTATTAATGCCATGTTGGGATTGTCGTGGCAGGAGAATGTGTACAATTATTTCTCATCGTCCGACAGCAAGTTTGTAGACGATTATTTTGGTTTCTATAATATGGGAAGAGGAACCAATCGTCCTACTGTAGGTAGTGACTATGATAAATGGGCAATGAACTCTTATTTTTTCCGGGGCGCTTACTCTTACGATAACAAGTACATGGCTACCATAACCGGTCGTTATGACGGGTCATCTAAATTTGGGCCGAACTCCAAATATGGTTTTTTCCCCTCTGTTGGTTTGGGCTGGCTCATTTCTAACGAAGAGTTTATGAAAAGTTCTGACGTGTTGAGCCGGTTAAAAATTCACTCTTCTATTGGTGCAACCGGTAATTCAGAGATAGGCACCTATGCGTCGCTGGCTCGTGTAGGACAGTCTAATACCATCATTGGCGATGCCCTTCGTGTGGTTTCTTATTTAAGCAACATGCCTAACCCGGATTTAAGATGGGAGCGAACCACCCAATGGGATGCGGGTATAGATATGGGACTTTTTAATAACCGTTTAAACATGGAGCTTTCCTACTATTACAAAAGCACAAAGGATCTGCTGCTCAGCCGCCCGCTTCCCCATCTGTTGGTTTTTCGAGTGTAACTCAAAACGTGGGAGCTGTTTCCAACCGTGGGGTAGATATCTTACTGACTGGATACCCGGTTCAGAACGATAATTTTCAATGGACGTCCACCGTTAACATGAGTTATAACAAAAGCAGGGTGGAAAAACTGGATGAAAACGCATCTATTGATCCTATTACCGGTAAAAGGCAAATTACAACCGATGGTTTCGTAGGCTATGATATATTGATTCGTGAAGGCGATGAGCTCTCCGCTTTCTATGGCTATAAACGTGCCGGCATTTACGATGGGGTGCCTGGCAACTGGGATCCTCAAACCATGAACATCCCCGGTTTGATAGGTGAAAAAGTTACCTACAAAGATCGCCAGGTAATTGGCCATGGCTTACCCCGGTGGACCGGCTCATTTATAAATACATTAAACTATAAGGGTTTTGACCTCACCGCTGATTTACAGTTTACCTGGGGTGTACAGGTAATGCAGGAGTTCTTTCATTCAACCGAAGGACGTTTCCTGACGAGCGGAATTGACCGACTTTACCAGGAAGCATGGCATCCTACGCTCAATCCTGACGGTAAAGCGCAGGCGATCCGTTTAGCCAATTTTGGTATGGGTAGCAATGCCAATGCAGACGATACATGGGTTGCCGATGGCTCTTATTTACGCGGTAACCTGTTTCAGTTAGGGTATACATTTGCAACGAATGCTATAAAAAGAATGGGCTTCTCTGCTTTACGCGTATATGCCAATGCAAACAATGCCTTCCTGATTACCTCGTCTGATTATTTAGGCTATGACCCGGATAACTCTTCCCGCCTGGGCGACAACAAGTGGGGAGCAAACCGCCAGTTTTTCACTTATCCCCGCCCACGTACGTTTACGTTTGGTGTTAATGTAACTTTTTAATCCTGCATTAAATTATATGCTCATGAAAAGATCTAAAATATATATAGCTGCGCTTTGCATCATTGCTAATTCAACCTTTCTCAGCTCCTGCAATAAGTTCCTCGAGGAAGATCCGCTTGATACTAAAATAAGCAGCCAGTTCTGGAAAACGCCTGCTGATGCCGAGTCGGCAGTAAACGGGCTTTATTTCGGAGGGTGCCTTACCTGAATAATATAGATGTTGATGGTGGCTGGACACCTAAAGCTACCATGTGGGGAGGCATTATGTCGGGATTGTTTGTGGATAAACGAAAAGACAGGACGTTTACAAATGCATCCGAAAACAGCACTTACAATATAGAGTCGTTTAACCCTACCGCTCAAAAAATATGGGCCGAATATTATATCGGCATTTCAAGAGCCAATTTTGTTATCACCAATATCCCCACCATGGAAGGCATATTGGATCCTGTTAAAATAAACAACTATGTTGCCCAGGGTAAGTTTTTCAGGGCGCTGGCCTATTTTTCCCTGGTGAAGGATTTTGGCGATGCACCGCTGATTGACGCTCCGTTTACCTCTACAGAAGGCATCTATAAAGAACGGACGCCAGCAGCAGATATCTACAAATTCATTGAGCAGGATTTGCTCAGTATCACCGAGGGAGATGCTTTGCCTAATAAAGCGTTTTATGCCAATGGATCCTACGTTACAAAGCCGCTGGCGCAGTCTTTACTGGCGCAGGTATATTTGCAATGGGCCGGCGCTCCGCTCAATGGCGGCACAGCCTATTATACAAAAGCTGCCGACATGGCTCAAAAGGTGATCAGCGGCGGCCAGCATGCGTTGATTGATGCCGGAGGAACTACTAACGGGCTTAATTCGGCGTTTAACGTTATTAAAACAACGAAGTCATCCAACGAGATCATTTATGCAAAGGAGTATAACATGACCAGCTATAATGTGGGCAACTCATATCCTGCCCGTTCTATAGGTGCCGAAGCATTTCAATGGAAAGACGCCGCCAATAACAACGTTTTTCGCCCGGCAGGAGATGTGATGTATAATGCCTATTTGCCCAGTAATGTTTTGCTGAACAGCTATGCCGCCTCAGATATACGCCGGATGGAGAAGCAATTCTTTTTCCGTAATTATACCGATGCTACAGGGGTAGTACATACGCTCAACAATGTTGGCAACTGGTTGTGGTTTGATGAAGCGTCGTTAAGAAATGGCCGGGACGGAGACTATAATATCCCCATGATCCGCTTTGCGGAAATATTGCTGATCGCAGCCGAAGGTTTAGCAAGAACCGGCAGGGAAGGAGAGGCAAGAGGCTACCTCAACCAGGTGCGTACACGTGCAGGTGTGCCCAATGAAACAGCCAGCGGTGATGCGCTTATTCAATCTATTCTGACAGAGCGGTTTCATGAATTTCCGTTGGAGTTTAAAATCTGGGATGACATTCGCAGAACACGTCTTTACCCGGAAGCAGATGGCGCACAATCGGGTAAGCTGAGATGGGTTCCACTAGCTTCTGCAACTATTCAAAATAAGCCTGAAGGCACAACAAAAACAGGCGCCATACCGGAGTATGCTTTGTTGTGGCCTATTCCTTTAAACGAAATGCAGGCCAACCCGGCGTTGAAAAACCAGAATCCGGGATGGAATTAAAGAAAAAATGAAAGTCCTTTAATCTGCAACGTACAAAAATGCCGCCCGGAAGGGCGGCATTTTTAATGATATTACAATACTGGCTTACGGGAATATACCCAGCTCGGCATAGGTGGTAGCCACTTTATTGATAGCTACTACATAAGCGGCTGTACGCATATCCGGTATGTTCTCGTTGTTCTTCCATTCGGCCATAATCTCGCGTGTGGCAGTGATCATGGTTTCTTCCAGGCCGCTATGTACCAGGTCTATTTCGTCGGCCCCATGTTTGATCAGCGAGCGGTTTTTGTCATCCACTCTTTTGCCGGTTAATGCTTCAATTTCCTGCAAAATTCTTTCATTCATGGTTTCATTAAATCTTTTTCCATCCGGCCATAGCGAACGTGGCTCAGGTTTTTCAGCCATTCGAAATAAGAAACGGTAACACCCCGGCGTTAAGATACATATCGGGTACCACCAATGCTCCTTTGGCTAAAAGAATTTCATCTGCATCCGGTGTTAATGGTCCGTTAGCCGCTTCGCCGATGATCTTTGCTTTTACCCGGGGTGCATTTTCTTTGGTAATTACCTGTTCAAGCGCAGCTGGTATCAGGATATCGCAATCCAGTTCCAGTGCCGCGGCATTATTTTCCAGGTTAATGGCGCCGGGAAAATCTAATATAGACCCGGTTCTTTTTCTGTGTTCTACCAAAGCTTCACATCAATTCCGTCAGGTTTTGAAATAGATCCTTCAAATTCTGCTATCCCTACTATGATTGCACCCGCTTCGCTAAAGAACTTCGCCGAATGGTAGCCTACATTACCAAGTCCCTGCACTACAACCCTTTTCCCTTCTACACCGGGTGTAAGCCCTCGCTTCAGCATTTCTTCTTCCATTGAGCATACTTCCTTGAGCCCGTAGAAAACACCCAGGCCGGTGGCTTCCTTCCTGCCTCTTACACCACCCTGCGAAACCGGTTTTCCGGTTACACAGCCTGCGGCATCAATTTCGTGCGGGTGCATGGCTGCGTAGGTATCTACGATCCAAGCCATTTCTCTTTCCCCGGTTCCATAGTCTGGAGCCGGTACATCTACTGCAGGTCCGATAAAATTCTTTTTAATTAATTCTGATGTGTAGCGGCGGGTGATCTTTTCCAGTTCATAAGGCGTATATTTTTTAGGGTCGATCTTAATACCACCCTTTCCACCGCCAAAGGGTACATTTACAATGGCGCATTTATACGTCATTAATGCGGCCAGAGCCATCACTTCGTCCTGGGTAACCGCCATCGAAAAACGAATACCGCCTTTACAGGGCGTTTTATGATGAGAGTGTTGTACCCGGTACGCTTCAATTACTTCAATACTACCATCTTCTTTTTTACAGGAAAGCGCATGCGGTAAACCGCGTTACAGGCGCTTATTTGCTCCAGCAAACCTTTGTCCCATTTGGTAAACTCCGCCGCTTTATTAAAGCTCTTTTTCACGGCATCAAAAAAGCTGTTGTCATCGTTATGCATAGATATAGGATTTTCAATGTCTTGGCAAAATAGAAATTAATCGTTATTATTAAGGTTAATAAAATACTTATTTTGTTAACCGGCAGTAAACAGGTATTATCGGCGTCTCCGGTAATCTGGCAAACACAGGAGCCTCCTTTCATTGGTTCCCCGCAATCAAGGTTACCAACGACTTAAGCAAAGCAATCAAAAATAAAGAGGCAGAAGCGGCTATACGTCAGTGTTTCCTTCTTCCAGCTTTTTTACTTTTTTCAATTCTTACTAAATACAGGATCAGCCCCAGGAGGATGATCAGTATAACGGCAATAACCACATATATCCTGCCGCTGCTGTACATCAGGTTTTCTTTGGCCTGTGCATTAGCCAGTAAAGGAAGCAGGAATAAAACGAACATCAAAAATCTCATTGCCATCTTTATTTAATAAAATGTTTTTCTTTCACATAGTTGAACCGGATCTTCAGCGTCGCGATCCAAACACCTAATAAAGCCCATCCTATAAATGCGGGATATTGTATCATGCGCATTGCCGGACTGGAATCTTTAAAGTTCAATGCAGGGTTTCCTTCCTGTCCCGGATGCAGGCTGGGCAACAGCCTGGGCACCACCATAATAGTAGGGAACAGCATTGCAAAAGCAAAAATATTATATACGGCGCTGATCCGGGCTTTCTGATCAATATCCTGGATCGAGCTTCTTAAAATAAAATAAGCGAAGTAAATTAACAATGCTACCGCCGTGCCGATGAGTTTGGGCTCCCGGGCTACAGCGCTGAAAGAATCAAAAGCAGGGTTATTGGGATCTGCCCAGGTATAGCTGGCCCAAACAGCGCCGGTGGCATAGCCTAAAAGGCCGAAAACAATGCCTACTGAGGCGTATTGATGAGCTGCAATATCATTTTTCAAATTGCTTTTACTCAGATAACGGATGGAGTGAACAAGGGAGCAGGTAAAGAGTACAAACATTGCCGACCACATTCCCACATGGTAAAAAACATTGCGGATGGTTTCTCCAAGCACCGGCAGGTTGGGTATGCTAACCAATAAACCACCTACCACCGCATATACCAGTAATAGCACACAGAGAATCTTCCACCATGCTTTCCTCATACTAAAAAATCAATTTTTAACTGATAAACACAAAAGTAAGTGGAAAGTTTATAATGTTTACGTATAATCTACAAACGTCAATCTCTCCAGAGAAACGGGAACAGGATAACAGACAGCAGTCCTACCAAAAAATCCAGGGCTATTAAAAGTAATACATCACTCCACTCCAGTCCCTGCTGGGTGGTAAATGCAGCTGCCGACAGCTTCATAAGCAGCATGAGTTGCGGAACAATAAGCGGAAAGCCCAAAACCGCCATAATAGCAGCGTTTTGGCGGGCTTTTGCCGCAATGGCCGCCAAAAAGTGAACACCATGCTGAGGCTGAACCCGCCGAGTAAGCTTAACCCTATAAAAGGAAGCATTTTTTGAACCGGGTTGCCAATAAATGCTAAAAACAGTACCAGGCTTATTAAAGTCATAAGCAACATGAGCAGGCTGTTAAACAACAGTTTGGCCACCATAAAATGGGCGGGCGAGGAGATGGTATAGAAATAAAGCATGCGGGCACGGCTTTCCTGCATAAAGCTTTTAGCTACTGCATTAATACAAATAAACAGCTGTATTACCCAGAATAAACCATTCCAGATCTTTTCGTCGGGATCCTGGATAGCGAGGAAAAGCACAAAAATGGTAGCGCCCATGTACAATAGTATACCATAGAAGCTATATTGCTGGCGTACCTCAAGTACCAGTTCCTTTTTAAATAAAGTAAGAATAGGTTTCAAAATATCAGATTTCACTGTTCTTTTCATTATAGCACACGCGGCAACGGGGCTCATAGGCATCCATTGCACCCAGCATCACCTGGTCATCATCGGGTATTTTCCGGTACGAATAATTGGCAATATTGCCGCATTTTACACAAATAGCATGCAGCTTGGTTACATAATCGGCTTTAGCCATAATAAAAGGCATTTGCCCAAACGGCTTCCCGGTAAAATCCATATCCAGCCCCGCAACAATCACCCTGATGCCCCTGTAGGCCAGCTTGTCGCATACATCAGGCAAACCCTCATCAAAAAACTGGGCCTCGTCAATACCTATCACGTCGGCATCCTGCGCCATCAGTAATATTTTCTGCGAATTATCGATAGGGGTAGAATGAATGGCGTTAGTGTCGTGCGATACAATATTTAATTCATCGTATCTTGTATCAATAGCGGGCTTAAAGATCTCAACCTTCAAGTTCGCAAATTTTACCCGTTTCAGCCGGCGAATCAGCTCTTCGGTTTTACCGCTGAACATCGAGCCACAGATCACTTCAATCCATCCCCGGCGCTCTCCGCTTAAATTGGGTTCAATAAACATTGTTAATATTTATACATTTTATTGGCCCGCACAATATTTATTGTCAGTCGGCGTATTTAGTTTAAAATTTCCCAAAAGTAGTATGTCTGCGCGATTTATCGTGTTTTTTGACTTAAAGGTGTGCGTGGTTGGATAAAAAATAACAGCATAAATTTTTTAGAAGAGCTATAATGAATAGGAACAGGTATTGTTTTTGCGGATCACGGATGATGTACCACTGCTTTGATGTGTGACCATCTGCAACAGTTCAAAACACGCCGGTGTTATATACTACTGCTGGTGCAAATAAAAATTAGAATGGATAGAATTAAAAGTCTCATTGAGAAACTAAATATGCAATATGCGCAGCAGGTACCGCTGAGCCAGTTACTAAGCACCGTGCAATTACTTCAAAATGAGATAGCAGGTACGATGCGTGAGGTAGATGTATTGGGAGCCAGCAGCATATCGGTGATCGTGCCCAACGTAAAGCCTTTGTCTCATTTTTCTCCTGTTAATGATAAAGAGGTTAATAAGCAGGAAAATGAAGAAAAAGAATATTATGAATTGATTGTAGAAGGCAGTGAAGAAGAAGAAAACGCAACCGAGCCGGTTACCGAAATACCCAGTTACGAGGAGCTGATGAAATTACAACAGCAACTAAAGGCTTCTGAACGACAGGCAACGCTTAGCTTCAGCGATGATAGTGCGGATATGCCCGACGATATGCCTACCTTGTCAAGGCAAACCAGGTCTGCCGGGTCTAAAGCCGCCAAGCAGGTATCCGCACCCAAAGCCGGAAGAAATTCAATTAAAGACCTGCACAAGGCTATCACCGCGCAGGACCGTATTGCTTTTGTAAGAGAGCTTTTCCGGGGATGAAACCATGTTTGAACGCAGTATTAAGACGATCAATAATTTCAGTTCTCTTACCGAAGCAGAATATTGGATGGAGCGGGAGCTAAAAACAAAGAATGGATGGATGCCCGGTCACCCTGTAACTAACCAGTTTGAGCAACTGGTTAAAAGGCGGTTTTCTTAAGCCAGTTAAGTATCAAACCGGTAGCCCCGGTATGGGCTGCCACGAACCTGCCGGCATTGATCCCGTATTCCTTTAACCGACTTTCATTATCAAGAAAAGATTGTATAAGCTGAATTAGCTCATCACCAGTAGTATAGCTGCAGGCAGCTTTATCTTTATTAAGCCAATAGCCTCGGCAAATTTCTGGTAATTGGGGCCGAACAGCACGGGTTTGCCATACACTGCCGCTTCCAGCGTATTGTGAATGCCCGATTTATTAAAACCACCCCGATATAGCTGATCGAACTGTAGTAGTATAGTTTTGACAGCATCCCTATATTGTCGATGATCAATACACGGGCAGGTGAAATACCGCTGCCTGCCTGTACGAATGCCGAATAAAATGCAGCATCCCCGAAAGTATCGTTTAAAAACGAAGATGCGTTTCAGTAATTTCGTGGGGAGCAATGATCAAAGAGAGACCGGGCTGTTTTTCAATTAACTTTTGCAGCATTAGCTCATCTTCCGGCCAGGTACTGCCGGCAACCAGTATTTTTTTCCTGTATAAATTGCTCGACCAGTGGAAGTGGTTCAAAACCGTCGGCAATAGTTTTAACCCTGTCGAACCGGGTATCTCCTGCGAGAGTTATTTTTTCGGAAGGTACAATAGCGGCTATTCGCTTCGCACTTTCCCCGTTTTGTACAAACAGGTGGTTGAAGTAACCGGCCATTTTGCGGTGTACGCCACCATACCATTTAAAAAACGGCGCATTTTCTCTGAAAATAGCCGAGATTAATATTACCGGGATGTTTCGCTTATGTAATTCGTGGAGATAATGATACCAGTATTCATATTTTACAAATAAGGACAGGTTAGGTTTCACTATCGATACAAATTCAGCTGCATTGGCTTTGGTATCCAGCGGTAAATAAAATACCCAGTCCACACCCGTATAATTTTTTTCTTATTTCATATCCCGAAGGAGAAAAAAATGTAAGCAGCAGGCGATGCCCGGGATACTGCTGCCTCAAACTTTCGAGTACTGGACGGCCCTGTTCAAACTCGCCCAAAGATGCGCAATGAATCCATACAACGGGGGCGCCGTCATTCACCTTTTTCTTAATTCCTCAAAAATATCCTTTCTGCCTTCAAGCCATAACCTGGCCTTTTTGTTAAACAGCGAGGCGATTAAAATCGCCAGTTTATATAGCTGTACCGAAATATTATATATTAAAACACTCACTGGTTGCCCTTTTCGCAAATGTAAAAGCAATCTATAATATTGCTTTTTATTTTATTACTTTTGCCCTCCTTAAAATTGAATCCCTATGCGTCCCATCCAGATGGTTGATACCCGCAGCCAGTATCTTAAGATTAAAAATGAGGTTGACAATGCAGTGTTGGAAGTACTGGATAGCAGCGCGTTTATCAATGGTCCGGTTGTAAAAGAGTTTTCGCAAAACCTGGCAGGCTACCTGGGTGTGAAGCATGTGATTCCCTGTGCCAACGGTACCGATGCTTTGCAGATTGCCCTGATGGCTTTGGGGTTGCAGCCTGGCGATGAGGTAATTACACCGTCTTTTACATTTATAGCCACTACCGAAGTGGTAGCCCTGCTGCAACTTAAACCTGTATTTGTTGAAGTGGATAAAAATACTTTTTGTATTGATATTCATGAACTGGAAAGTAAGATCACATCTAAAACCAAAGTGATCCTGCCGGTGCATCTGTATGGCCAGGCCGCAAATATGGAAGCTATTATGGCCATTGCCGAAAAGCATCGCCTGTATGTGGTGGAAGATAATGCGCAGGCTATTGGCGCCGACTTTACTTTTTTAGATGGTACGGTGAAAAAACCGGAACCATCGGGCATATCGGGTGCACTTCTTTTTATCCCAGTAAAAACCTCGGCGCTTTTGGCGACGGAGGGGCGATCTGTACCAATGATGATGAGCTGGCGGCTGCCATGCAGATGATTGCCAACCATGGTCAAAGCAAAAGATACTATCATGATGTGGTGGGCTGTAACAGCCGTTTAGACAGTGTACAGGCTGCCATACTAAATATCAAGCTTAAGCATTTAGATGCTTATAACCAGGCCCGCCAGGCAGTGGCGGCTTATTATGATAGAGCTTTCGGCAGCACCGGAAAGTTAACTGTTCCGGCAAAGGCCGATTTTGCCAGCCATGTTTACCATCAATATACTTTAGTACTTAACGGCGTAGACAGGGAACGGCTGGTAGCTTTTTTGGCTGAAAGAAAGATTCCCGCAATGATCTATTATCCTGTTCCGGGGCATAAACAAAAATGTTTGCTCATTTTAATACCGAAAACCAGCAACTGCCGGTAACCGATTGGCTGACCGAAAGGGTAGTTTCCCTTCCTGTTCATACTGAAATGGATGAGGAGCAACTGGCCTATATAACCGATGCAGTTTTGGAATTCGTAAATCAATAATTGCGGCATGTACACCAACCTGGTAGCAAAAAAGCCAAGCTGGCGGTTATTGGCCTCGGGTATGTGGGACTACCCATTGCCCTTGCATTTGCCAGAAAGCTCTCTGTTATCGGTTTTGATATCAATGAAGAGCGGCTCGATCTCATGCGAAAAGGCGTGGATCCCAGTAAAGAACTGGATACACAGGCTTTCGAAGATACCGATATCCTTTTTACCAGTTCGGTTGAGGCATTAAAGGAAGCCAGCTTTTATATTGTTGCCGTTCCTACGCCGGTAGATGATAAGAATATTCCTGATTTAAGATTGATTATAAAAGCATCGGAAACCCTGGGACATGTAATTGAAGCGGGGAACTATGTTGTATTTGAATCTACCGTTTACCCCGGCTGTACGGAAGAAGATTGTTTGCCGGTTATCGAAAAAATATCCGGGCTTACCATGGGCAGTGATTTTAAGTTAGGTTATTCGCCCGAAAGGATCAACCCCGGCGATAAAGTGCATACTTTAAGCAGCATCACCAAAATAGTATCCGGTTGTGATGCAGAAGCGCTGGAACAGATCGCCAAAGTATACGAACTGGTGGTGGAAGCGGGGTATTCAAAGCCGCTTCTATTAAAGTAGCGGAAGCTGCCAAAATTGTTGAGAATACGCAACGCGATCTCAACATCGCTTTTATGAACGAGCTGTCGGTTATTTTCGACAAGCTGGGGATCAATACCTTTGAAGTGTTGAAGCGGCCGGCACCAAGTGGAATTTTTAAAATTCCAGCCTGGTTTGGTGGGAGGGCATTGTACCGGTGTAGACCCGTATTACCTTGCTATAAGGCCAATAGGCTGCATTACAAGGCACAGTTGATATTAGCGGCCCGGCATATTAATGATGCGATGGCTAAATATGTAGCTGAGAAAATAGTGAAACATATTATCAAATCGGGTATAAACGTGGGGCAGGCCAAAGTACTGGTAAAAGGAGCTACTTTTAAAGAAGATGTAAGCGATATCAGGAACAGTAAGGTAGCTGAAATTGTAAAAGCATTGCAGGACTTTTCGGTGCGGGTAGATGTTGAAGATCCGTATGCGGCCTCCGAGGAATTGAAAAAAGAGTATAATATTGAGCTGAAGGAAAAAATATCAGGCGATTACGATGCGGTGGTTATTGCAGTGCCCCATAAAGACTATTTAGTGCTCGACGACGACTATTTTTGTAGCATTACCAGACCAACTGCGCTTATTGCAGATTTGAAGGGTATTTACCGGAACAAAATTTTAAACAGAAAATACTATAGTTTATAATGCCATTTACAGCAACACCTCTGGAAGGTTTATTAATTTTTGAGCCCAGGGTTTTTGAAGATAGCCGCGGTTATTTTTTCGAAGCTTATAATAAATCAATATTTGAAGCAGAAGGACTGCAATACAATTTTGTACAGGACAACCAGTCTTTTTCAAGTTATGGAGTGGTAAGGGGTTACATTACCAGCAAAATCCGCACGCACAATGTAAATTGGTTCGTGCCCTCCAGGGGCGAATATTGGATGTTGCGGTGGATATCCGTAAGCAATCGCCCACCTATGGCCAGGTATTTTCAATTGAGTTAACCGCCGACAATAAAAAGCAACTATTAATTCCGGCGGGGTTTGCCCATGGTTTTTCTGTGTTGAGCGAAACCGCGGTGGTAATGTATAAATGCGATGCGCTTTACAATAAGGAGAGCGAGGGTGGAATTATTTATAATGATCCTGAATTGGCCATCGATTGGCAGTTGCCGGAAGGTGCAGCAGTGGTATCTGACAAAGATTTAATATTGCCCTCTTTAAAGGTGTAAGAACAATTTTTAATGCTATGGAAAAGAGAAAATACTGGTAACCGGTTCTAACGGTCAGCTTGGCTCAGATATACGGGAACTGGCGACGCAATATCCTGGGTTTGATTTTTTATTTACCGACCGTGAAACCTTATCCATAACCGATGAAGCGGCCATAAATACATTCTTCAACGAAAAACAACCTGACTTTTGTATTAACTGTGCTGCTTATACGGCCGTAGACAAAGCTGAAGATGCTGCAGAATTTGATAAAGTAAAGGCTTTAAATGCTGATGCTGTGGGGTACCTGGCTAAAGCCTGCGCCACTCATCATACAAAGTTGATTCAGGTTTCAACGGACTATGTTTTTGATGGAACCGGAACCGAGCCGTATAAAGAAACTGATACAACGCAACCGGTAAGCGTTTATGGCAATACGAAACTAAGAGGAGAGGAGCTGGCCGCTGAACATACCAATGCTGTTATTATCCGTACGGCCTGGGTGTACTCCACCTTTGGGAAGAACTTTGTGAAAACCATGATGCGCCTTATGGCTGAAAAACCACAGATCAGCGTGGTAAGCGACCAATATGGCACACCCACTTATGCGGCCGACCTGGCTGCAGCTATTATGCATATCATCAGCTCGGGGAAATGGGAGCCCGGCATCTATCATTACACCAACGAGGGACGTATTAACTGGCACGAGTTTGCCCTGGCCATCAGAGATATTATGCAGTCGCAGTGCGAAGTAAAAGCCATTCCCACCATTCAATATCCAACGCCCGCTAAACGGCCCGCATGGAGTGTGCTGGATAAAACCAAAATCAAGGAAACCTACCAATTGGAAATCCCTGATTGGCGAACCAGCCTGGAAGTTTGCATGGGAAAAATGCAATAATACCAACAATACAATAGCTTTGTTGTTTACTTACTAATTGGCTGCAATGGAGCAGGCGGGCAATGTATAAATGCCTGGAAACAATATATATTTAATAATGAAGCGTTTTTTATTATCATTTTGGTCGGTGCTATGTACGCTCTTTGCAATCGCACAGGACACAACGGCGGTGCAGCTTTCTGTAGATCAGAAGCGTGCTAACAAAGATGAGGTTATCGTAACCATTACCGCAAAGGCAATAAAACCTGGCATTACGCTTTACACGCTTCAGAAAAAGCCAGATGATGCGGTTTTTTCCAGGGTGAGTTTCGATAGCAGCCTGGCCGGTTATCTAAAAGGAAATATTACCGAGAAAGGAAATGTTCAATCTAAAAGAGATTCTATTCTTTCCCTGGATGTTTCTTTCGTAACCGATTCGGTGCAGTGGATGCAAACTTTCAATATTGCAGAAACGGATACATTGCTGGTGAAGGGTACTGTTGCTTATATGTTCAATATGGGCGATGAATACCCTTCCGTAGAGAAAGATTTTCGGCTGGTAATTATGCCTGGCAGCACAGGTGCAAAAGGTGCAGCAGCTGCCGGCAACGGATCTTCGGGACAAAGGGAGTCTTTGTTGTGGATATTTTTAGGCGCTTTTGGTGGTGGTTTGCTGGCCTTGCTGACGCCTTGTGTGTACTCCATGATACCGGTTACGGTAAGCTTTTTTACCAAACGCAGTAAAACCAAGCAGGAAGGTATTAAAAATGCTATTGCTTACTCCCTGTCTATCATCATTATTTTTACTTTACTTGGCTTCCTGATTACCCTGATCTTCGGGCCTGCCGCACTCAATAACCTATCTACCAACTGGATTGCCAATTTATTTTTTTCGCCATATTCGTAATATTTGGCATTTCATTTTTAGGGGCTTTCGAGATTCAATTACCCAGTTCCTGGTCTACCAGGGCAGATAGCAGAGCAGGTACCGGCAGTTTCTGGGGCATATTTTTTATGGCGCTTACTTTGGTGATCGTTTCCTTCTCTTGTACAGGCCCCATCATTGGCAATTTACTGGTTCTGGCATCTAAAGGCAGTTATTGGGGACCATTGATAGGTATGTTCGGATTTTCACTGGCCCTGGCCCTGCCCTTTGCTTTATTTGCCTTCTTCCCCAGCAAATTGAATGTATTGGGAAAAGCCGGCGGCTGGTTAAATGCCATTAAAGTAACATTAGGTTTTCTGGAGCTGGCATTGGCGCTAAAGTTCCTGTCGAATGCCGACCTGGCAAAAAACTGGCGCTTACTGGACCGCGAAATATTTATTGTGCTTTGGATTGTGATCTTCCTGTTGCTGGGATTGTATTTGCTCGGCAAGCTTAAATTTAAACACGATGATGACCTGCCGAAAAATGATTTTGGTATACCATATTTGTCTGTAACAAGGTTATTCTTTGCGATAGCCGCGTTTTCTATGGCGGTATATCTTACGCCCGGTTTATGGGGCGCGCCGCTAAAAGGATTGGGGCCTTCCTGCCTCCGATGGGCACCCAGGATTTTAATGCAGATGACCTGCCTAAGGGTTTTGATGCTTCCAAACTAGTAGCTCCGGCAGGCGGCGGGGCAGCGGCCACGCAGGATAACGCTTTACCCCATCCTGTAAAATTTGCGGAGGCCATGAAAAAAATGAACCGGATGTAGTGGTAAATAACGGAATGGTTACTTACTTCGATTACAAAGAAGCTCTAGAAATAGCCAGGAAGCTAAAGAAGCCGCTGATGCTCGACTTTACCGGTATTAACTGTGTAAACTGCAGGAAAATGGAAACACAGGTGTGGAGCGATCCGGAAGTAATGAAATTATTAAAGGAAGAATTTGTGATTGCCTCCTGTTTGTAGATGTGCACGACGCTACTGTGATGCTGCCTGTTACTGAACAATTTTATTCTGAAGACCTGGGCAAGCAGGTTGAAACCCTGGGGACTTAAACACCCATTTACAGGTGAGCCGTTTTGGAAGTAACTCTCAACCCAACTATTTCTTTTTGGATGGAAAAGAAGAACGGCTGTTACAAGAGGGGTATGGTTATAATCCTTCCAAAGGAGTAAAGGAGTTTAAAGACTGGCTGAATAGGGCTATAGATGAGTATAAGAAAAGAAACTAAAGGTTCAGGCTCACTATGTATGCACTTTTTAACCCTTCGTCAATGATTTTTAGTGCGTTGAGTGTAATCCTAACTTATTTCCTTCTGTATCTGTAAATAAAGCAAAGAAACCCATTTCCGGGCTGATCATTGTCTTGGGTACAATTACCTGCCCGCCGCTTTGTTCCACCTTGTTCAGCATGGGCTGAAGATCCCGGCCCGCATTCAGGTATAAAAGAGCGCCGCCAGTTGTTGGTTGGTAATCATCACCTTTTGCCAGTACTACATTTACCGTTTCCTCGTCATTAGGGAGCACTCCTAATTTTACACCATCCATTTCAGTTTCTTCGATGGTAATGCCCGTTATATTCTGGTAGAATCTGACCGCTCTTGCGAAATCAATAACAGGGATCTCTACGATGGAAATTAAATTGTTCATGGTTCCGGTTTTGGGGTTAAAGTTGAGTCCGGCCTCAGCGCTTCCTTTTCAGGATGGCCGGGATTCTTACAGGCGGTTAAGCCGGTCGCAAAAATTACTGCTGTTGTTATTATGCGTAATATCATTTTGTATTGTTTGATACAAAGGAATAGCAGCGTTGCCAATATAAATTGTAAAAATGCGACATCTATTTATCGGAGTAGAAAACAGAAGATAAAGTCATTTTTTCATTGCTTAAAAACTCTTTGGGGTTGATACCGGTAAATTCTTTAAAGTCTTTAATGAAATGGGCCTGGTCGTAATATTCGCTATGATAAGCTATTTGGGTAAGGGTGCCGGGTTTTTCAGTGAGTAACATTTTTAATGCAGCCTGCAGCCTGATCACTTTACCCAGTTGTTTTGGGCTTAAACCAACCTGCTTTAAGAAATTTCTTTCCAGTTGTCTTCTCCTCGAGCTGTTTTCCTTAAGTATAGTGGCTATGGCGGTGCTTCCACTGGTTAAAAAAAAGCGTGTCAATAGTTCTTTTCACTATGTCATCGATGGTGGCTTTCTTATTGAGCTGTTCCCAAAGAAATGCTTCAACTACTCTAATTCTTTGCCTGTTGTTATCTGCGTTAATTATTTTTTGTTCCAGTTCTTTTGCGGCGTGCTCTTCAAAAAGCTGCGTAATGGGTGTTTCTTTATTCTCCAGCTTCTTTAAAGGGGTAGTGATAAAATTGGCGAATCCAAAAGGGTAAAAGCGAACTGCAAAACAATTTACGTAGCCTGTTGGCTGGATAATAAAAGCTTCTGTAATCTGACCGATCACTATTGCGCGGGGTTGAATGATATAGTCGGTCTCAGAAATATAGCGCTTAATATCATCCCCCAATATAAATATCAGCTCCATACAGCCATCAGGAACAATGCGCTGTTTGGGTGGATGTGATTCTGAAGGAACTTCCAACGACCAGTAGCATTTAACCAGCGATTGTAAAGGGGCCTGGGGTTGGAAAGTTTCATAATTCATGGGCACTCTTTTCTTTTTATCGGTTGTTAGCCGGTACTAAATCCGGTTTTCTCTATCCCATCAGGCAGGCTCATAGTAAAATATTATAGCTCCGGAATCAAAAGTTTTTGTCTTGATAAGCTGAAGAGAAATCTTTTCTTCTATATTTTTAAAAAGAGGTAAGCCACTTCCTGCTATAACCGGGTGCACACAAATCTGGTACTCGTCTATTAAATTCAATTTTGCTAACGTTACAATCAGCCCCGGGCTGCAAGCCAAAATGTCTTTACCTGGTACTTGTTTAAGTTGGAGTACTTCCTTTTGTATGTCCTGGCCGGCCAGCTTTGCAGTTTCCCAATCTACATTTTTCAGGGTATGGGAAAATACAATTTTAGGGATCTTATCAATTGCCAGGGCAAAGTCATCTGTTGATGGTTCTCCGGTCGGATGGCTTATTATAGGCCTCCAATACTCCATTAGCTCGTAGGTAACCCTTCCATAAAGTGCGGTGCCCGCGCTATTTAAAAGATCGGTATAGTGCTGATGTATGGTTGCATCGGGCGTTACGGCAGTATGGTCACAAAAACCGTCTAATGTCATGTTAATGGCAGCAATAAGCTTTTTCATATCCTATTAAAGGTAATAACTGAAATCCAGATCATAGAATCTTTGAGCCATTATTAATGGTAATTACATTGTAGCTTCCTGTAGTGCGCTTACAAAATTAATTTCCGTTCCTTTGTTACTTTCAAATATAAAGTCGCGTAAGCTCTTACTGTTATAGGTAAAAAATCTCCGACAATCACCAAAGGCATCCGATATTGCGCGAACTTTTGAAGGATATCTCCGGCGATCCCGGTTTTAAGATCAAAAAAGCCGGGAGTAATATTTTTTTATGAAGAATTATTTTGTCAAAACCCTGGTAATAAAGGTTGCCCAATAAGTCTATCCCATCTTCGGTAGTTTTCAGGATGATTTCATCTGTAATAATTTCGGCTACTTTGATTCCTTTGATGTGGTGCGTTTCAATTTGCATGTAATTGATGTATTGTATTCAGTTTTGATAGCGTTTTATATCCTGAACGCGAATGGCACAAAGGTATTTAGGTCCATTCAAAGATCAAAATAACGGGTGCTTCATTGATAAGTAAGAGGTTTATGCCATTAGTCAATAATTACAGGTTGTTAACAAAAAAATCCAGTTTTTTTCTATGTTGCCCAGGCCTGTAAAGCCCGCATAATGCGCCAGTATCCGCAGGTTAGTTACCTGCTTTTGCTGTTTGTTTTTAGAGCCGGCCAGGGCCCATATGTGCTTTAATTTCTTAGCAAGATCCTGGAAGTTCTTCTCTGCAGGTTTTAACATATAGCGGCACAGGGCAACATCAATTGTTTCTGTCATATCCCAGTATACCTGCCCGCAATCATTTTCTTCGTTGGTTTTTTCCATCCGTGTCAGCTGCTTTTCTATCTGCGCCAGGGTAGGTAGTTTGTAACGTTTCGCATGCCGGGTTACTTCATGCCCCCATCTTTGTTTTTTCTTTTTAATAAGAAATGCTTCCTGTATAATCCAGTTGGAGTACGTATAGCTGCTACCGGTTTTTTCAAAAGCCAGCCGGTAATAGCTGGCTGCTGCTTCGAGGGCGGCTATTTTATCTTTTTCATTTTTTTATCGGATGGTAATACAAAGCCTTTGCGTTTGAAAGCGCTTCCCAGCAGGGCCAGCCGGTGACCGGTTTCCCATATCTGCAACAGGTAATAGAGATTATCGATACTGTTATCGATTTTCTCTATAATGCTTGAAGGGTCAGATCCGTCTTTCAGGTATCTGCTTACCTCCTTATTCACTGCCATATTTTGATAGTTTTCTAAAGCGGTAACATCAAAACGTGCGTTTTCATTTCTGAACAGTTGGTCGTAAAGTGTTATAGAAGTTTCATAATCATTCAACTCCATGTAGGCCTGGGCTTCTTTCTGGCGCATTTCGGCATGCGTGAACTTGGCCTCGTCAATGGCTTTGGATATAGATTGAAGTTCATTCAGTAAGTCGTCCGGATTATAAAAAGCCACTTCGCTTTTACTTAAAAGATTGTCGAGGTCGTTTTCCGCTTCCTGGGCAATGTGATAGGTTCTTTTCTGCCAGTTGCCGCCTCTTTTCAGCTCAAAGGAATAGTGCTGCTGCCCGTAACACTGAAAAGCTCCCCAGGTATTAGTATAGCTAAACTTATTGTATACATGTTGCCGGGCTGATAATACGGCTTCTCCGAAATTATACCCCGCCAGCATTTTTTCATAAAATACCCCGGCAAAGGCAAGTGCTGCGCTGTCATCCACTTCCCATCCTGCAACTATTACTGCTTTTACACCGTTTTCGATCAACTGGGTGCCAATGTTCGCTGCCAGCTTAAAACGGTTGGCAGAATATTCTTCGGCGTAAGGATTGATGCGTCCCAGGAAACAACAATTGATAAAAACGAACTCCGGAGTAGACGGAAGCTGGTTAATATGATGAGGCGTAAGAAACATCGGCTCGTCACTATCTTTCATTTTACCGATCAATATGCCTGATGCAGCAGGGTTTTTCTCGTCAAAGAAACCATGACCCGCGATATGCAGGATTTTGTAATCCTGCTTAAAAAGAGCTGTTAGTATCTCATCGCTGCCGGCCTTAATAAGCGGTCTTTCAACAGTGAGTTCTTTTGCTGCCCCGAGTTGATCAGTTACCGCTAAGGCCTCGTTTGCCGCACCGGGTAGCTGACCGGCTTTGGTAAAACCGTGCAGGTCTGGATCGCCTATTATTAAAGCGTTATTGGTTTTAACCGGATTGCTGGTTTTGTAATCTGATGTAGCCAATTGGCGGATCATGCCTGCCGTTACGCATAAAGGTTTTTCAGCTGCTGAACCCGTTTGCAGCAATTCCCAGGGGAAAGAGGCAGTAAACTTATCCAGCACCCAAAGGATAGGCGAGTTGCGGCGGATATTTTCTTTAAAATCTGCTGGAATAAGTAATTCGAAAATGGCTTTGGCTTTGTCGAAAGACCAGTTCTTTTTGATGGAAATATCATCCAGCAAAGCTTCTATCAACGGCAGGTTGTGATGCAGCTCTTTTTTTTCTTCGCGGGCATTATTGGTGCTGGAAAAATAGGAGAGCGTCTTATCTGCTTTATTGGGGTTGTGCTGTAATTCATCCTTGGTAATAACGCTTAGGCGTTGCCACCAGGTAATATTGTTGTCTACCAGCAATCGCTTACGGGCGCCAAACAGGTTTTTAATTTTTCTTTCTTTCCAGAAAATATTCATACCATCGCTGTTGCCATTGATAAAGTTGGTAAGACTGTAAAAGCAGGTGATCGCTTTATCTTCGAACAGTTCTACAAACTCCAGCTCATCTACGTAAAGGTCTTCGTTGCCGGTAAGCTGCTGCACTTTTTCGTTGGCATTGATTATGCCCTGCATGATAGCCCTGCAGGAACTTTCGATAGCCATTCCACCATAGCCTGCGCCAATGATCAGCGAGGATAAACCAATCTTGTTATTAAAGCTGTTTTTTTGAAATCCGTTCTGCTAAACGTAAGCAGGTAGTCTGCTACAGCACTTTCAATGGTTTTAGCCAGCTGATAGCTATTCAGGAACTCCGCCTGTCCTAACCCCGTTATAATACACCCTTTAAACAGCGATGCATTGTCTTTAAAAAAGCGTGAGTGCCGATATTGCCGGGATAGATGCCCAGCGAGTGTTTTAAGGACAGAATATTGTTAAGGTATTTATTGGCTATGATTTCAGCCCCGTAAATACCATCATTGGCAAAATGCCCCAGCACTACCGGGTAGCTGGCATAGATCATATCTCCTTTACTGACAGATACCTTGAGTATGGGAGTATTGGTTTTGTCAACAAAAGCATCCAGGCCCAATCCTAACAGATTAGCTTCAATAGCCTTTTCATTGATCTCGAAATTATATGCCTCTTTCGCAATGCTGCGCCCGGTTGATTGAGCTGGCAGCGGAATGCGACTAAACTCCGGAGCTTCCGTAGTTCCCTTATCCAGCAGATCCTTTATTCCCTGGAACAAATATTTCTGTGTAGTTAACCCGCCGTGCGTTGCATTGGTATAGTATAAGGCGGTTTGCCTGTTGATACCGAAGGGAATACCTGTGGCCCAGGTAACGCTTTGGTCGCCTTCTGCGGTGGTTGTAAACCGGAGTTGTCCATTTTCGTAGCTATAGCCGCTTACGGTTTGATCATCTTTGCCCGCTACATAAATAATCCGCTGGTGATTCAACTGGTTAAGGCTGTTGTTGATCTTTTTCTGAAGTCTGCAAAATCAGAAAGTAGTTCATCATCAGGTATCGTCCATTTTAATCCTGTAGCCCGAGCAAATACTTCCCATTCTTTTTGTTGCCGAAATCGATATCGTTATTGCCGATGGGTAAAAGGCCCAGCAGGCCGGGAAACCGGGCAAACATATTAATCAGCCCTGCTTTGGAATGCGCGAAGTCTATTGTATCCAATTGTTTGATGATGCCATCCTTGCCACTCAGTACATGGGGAATGCGGTAGGAGCCATCCAGGGGGTACCCAATAAAACCGTTCTGAAAGAAGGCTGGGCATTCAGCCATGCCCAGGTATCGGGATATTCAATCGCCATATCCCTGATGATCAAGCCACCCATAGAGTGACCCACCAGAGAAACCGGTTGCTTCAGTTTCTGCAGTTCGAGGATACGCTGGTTAAGTGCCGCACCCGATTGGGTGATCGGCTTGCGCCAGTCGAAGGGGAATACCTCTACGTCGTAGCTGGCAGACAAATAAGCCACCAGGTCTTTGTAGGCTGTTTTTATAATGCCCGTAGCAACAATATCGGTATTTTCTATTTTTAGTTTGGTCAGGCCGCCGAAAGCAAACGCCAGGTAATTAATCCATAGGGGTTTATTGTCTTTTTCAAGAAACGATCCCATAATGCCGGGCAGCAATAGTACAACAGGTTTTTTACCGCTTGCTTTTATGATGCTGAGCTTTCCACCATCCAAACCAAAAACACCCCTGCTTAGTGCCGCATAATTTTCTACTTCCATTTCTTTGAAAGTGGCAATACGATCGGTAGCGGCCGTTAAGGCCAGCAGGATAGCGTCCTGTGTTTTTTTATTGGTGAAGTAGTTAAAATGATTCACATTGCTGCCATCATCTAAAAAGTACTGGACCGGAGTTTTACGGCGGGCTCCTGGTACATAGAGGCCGTGTCTACCACCAGGTCGTTTTGATCCCATTTGAAAAAGAACTTTGTTAACAGCACTTTGAGCCCATTTAAACTTACACTGAACTTGCTGTTACCCGAGATCACAAATAAGCGGTTACTGAATCCTTTGGGAAGCTCATCCTCATAGCTGCTTACCGTATTCAAACATTTCAGGAAAACGGACTCAGGGTTCATGGCTTCCAGCCCGGGTAGCACTGTTACGTCAGCCTTGCTTTCCAGTGCCTGGCTGATGAGGGCCTTTAATCCCTCCACCAGCGGCATCAGTACCGGGCCCGATACGTGGATGAGGTTGATCAATACATTCAGGAAAATATCCAGCCGCTTACCCAAAAGTGAAGTGCCTTTAGCCGGACAAGCTACTCTCACAAAGCGATTGATCTTTACTGTTTTTGCAACGGCCAGTTTTTGCAGGGCTTTAATGTATTGCAGGTCATCCTTCCGTTCTGCTTCTTCCAGCAGCGCAATGCTTTCTTCCATAAACCCCTCTGCATCCTCCGTAAAACGCATGAGGATATCACCAACCAATCCTCCGCGTGAGTGTGAAATAATATCTACAGTACAATTAACCGGAAGTTGTTTCAACAGCTCCCATACATTTTGCAGGGGACTTTTGGTGAGTGTTTCGTGCTCGAAGGCCAGGATATTCGTTCCATATTTATGGAGCAGCTCGCTCCAGATTGGACCGGCGGTCAATTCCCAGAAAGATCCTTTGGTAGAGGAGGCCGTACCATGCAATAGCAATAGTATGGGTTGGGCAGTATCAATATGCTTATAAGGTTCCAGGTTGAAATTGGCATCTACCCGGTATAAGCCGCTCCTGCTGTCGAGTGACTTTTTCTGGTAAGTTTCTGCAATTTTGATCACACCTGTATGAACGGCTTTTTTACTGTATTTCTGAAAAATTTCAATACAACCTGGCTGGCAATGCTTCGGGCTGCATCATCTGGCGTTACAACAACGGGAAGTACTGCCGGTTCTCCCGAACGGCTTTGCAGATCAATCTCAGGGAATATTTCGGCCAGGGTTTCCTTATTGCCGAACCAGGTAGATGAATCGCTGAAAGTAAGCTGTATGTAGTCTTCAGGAGCCAGGGTGATGAGCTGTTCCTGGCCTTCAGCCCTGGTGGCGCTTAACTGGTAGGTTGCATCAAGGGTGAGATATTCATTAAACAAAGAGGGCGCATGGGGTTGTACCGCTTGTTTCTGTCCATGTATTTTAATAACGGTGGACGCTGATGTTTTCTTTGCCATACAGTTGGGTTAAGTTGTTGGCCGAAAGCTAATAGAAGGCCTGCTTTAGCCAGCTAAAAGTAAGCAAATGCTATTGATGCTTCAAGCAGGAGGCATCCCCAAAAGAAGTGAGGCTGAAGATGTTTTTTACGGCTGGGTTCTGGATAAAATACGGGTATGTCTGGCTACATCTGCTTCCTTTTCTATCGGGGTTTGCAGAACCAGGTGCTGAACTAACTGCCATGCAAAATACGGAGCCAGCGAGCAACCCTTGGTGCCCATGCCGTTGAGGATGCCTGCATTGCGGTAAACCGGGTGCATGCCCACAAATGGCCTGCGTTCTACGGTGGCCGGGCGCACAGCAGCTTTATGATCTGTTATCTTGAAGGGCACTTTCAGCCAGTTGCTTAAATTTTGTTCGGTGTATTTCCTGAAGGCGTCTGTTGGCAGATCATCGTCAAAGTCCCAGATATAATTAGTACCGGCCCAGAAAATACCAGGTTCGCCGAAAGGCACCAGTGTCATCGATTTTTTATAGATGTGCCCGCCGGGGAGTGCAGGCGCCTCAATAATGATCGCCTCACCCTTGTTTAAAGCAAACGGCAGCAGGCTGAAATAGGGATTTGCGTTTCCTTCAACACCATCACAGAAAATAACTGCATCGGCCTCTATATTTTCATATTGCACACCGTAATCCGATACCACGAGTTTATTGAAATCGAAAACCTGGTTAATAAATTTGTTGTGCGTGATGAGATATTGGCGCCAGGCGGGTAGCAGTTGCTGCAGGTGCACAATATAGGCGGGCTCTATGATACCCGTTCCAAATTCATAGTTAAAATGTTCATTCCAGTAATGCTCGTCTTTTGAAAGGCTGATATAGGGCGCCTGCTGGCTCATTTTCTTGAGAAAGCTTTCCTTCATAAAAGGGTTAGGGAAAAAGTCTACGATATCCATTTTAGAGATGGCTTCTATACCAAGCTTTGTTCCTATTTGCCGGTAGGTATTTTCCGCAAAAGGTATAATGATATCATCCATCCAAACAGTTACAACCCGCCTCCCGGTAACAGGATTGATGAGCCCCGCCGCAGTTTTAGAAGGGCTGTTTGCAGGCACATTATCTATAACAATAAAATCAAGATTGTGTTGTTCACAAAACCAGGAAAACAGCGTTCCCGATACTCCCTGTCCCACAATGATAATTTTTATGCTATTCAATTTTAATATTTTATTATATATTTTTTAATGTATAACTTTTTAAAATGTAATATCTTGCGCACAGCAGTTTTTGCCTTCTGTTTGTTTTTGGAATGGGCGCGATATTCAAACGTGCAACTTAGGCATTTAATTTGTCATCCTATCTAAATTAGAAATACTTTTTTAGGCCCTTTTTCAGGCAAGGTAATGCTTCTTTAAAATGATAAAAAATCAGATAGTATGGATAAACGTTTCTTAGTTGGACCGGCTGCAATTTTGGTTAGCGGTATGTTATTAACAGGTTGTGTAAGCTCCAAAAATTTACAGCTTTACAGAGTGACTATGCCAATCTTAATGGCCGTTTACAATTGGCATTATCCGATTTGTCGGCCAGCCAGGCGCGCGTAAAAGGTTTGGAAGAGCTACTGGCGCAGGAAAAAGCCAATAATGCCTCGCTGCGAAAGTCATTAGCTGCTTTGCAAGCCACTTTAGATAAAAGTATTAGTCAGAACAGCCAGGGCAATGTAAACATCTCGAAACTGGTGGATGAAATAAATGCCTCGAATAAATACATTCAGCATCTGGTGAATACAAAAACAAGAGTGACTCGCTCAATATTGTTTTAACGAACAATCTTACCCGTTCGTTAAGCCGCGAAGAACTGAAAGATGTTGACGTAAAAGTGCTGAAAGGCGTAGTATATATTTCATTAGCTGATAATATGCTGTATAAATCCGGTAGCTACGAGATCTCTGAAAGGGCAGGGGAGACTTTGGGTAAAATTGCGAAGATTATCCAGGATTATAAAGAGTATGACGTACTGATAGAAGGTAATACCGATAATGTGCCGATCAATCGTCCTAATATCCGCAATAACTGGGATCTGAGTTCTTTGCGCGCATCTTCGGTAGTTCAGGCATTACAGAACAACTATGGCATAGAACCTAAGCGTTTAACTGTTGGCGGACGTGGTGAGTACAATCCGGTAGCCGATAATAGCACAGATAACGGAAGAACTAAAAACCGCCGTACAGAAATCATTATTACGCCTAAGCTGGATCAGTTTATGGAGTTGATAGAGAAAGCGCCAACTGAAAAGAACGATACTACTGAAAAAAGCAATGTGTTGGAGCCGGCGGCAGGATAATTATAAATGAACAGGTATTGTTGAGAAAGCCAGCGATTTAAACCGCTGGCTTTTGTATGTCATAAAAATTAGTGTCGTGTCTTATTTTTTCAGAGAATGTAAGGCTGAGCCCACGAAGCCGCGTTTTTTATTGTCCTTCGCCTCCCGATAGCTATCCGGGACAGGATGAGAGGTTGTTAAGCATGACACAACAGTAGTTCAATGAGATTCATGATTAAAACAGGTAGGCCAACCTTAGTCCTACATTATGTTCGTTTACATCAACAGGGCGGTCTTTTTTTAAAAAGCGCGAACGGCCAACCTTGGCAGAAATATCAAAATGTTGGGCAAACTCATAACCTAAGGCAAAGTAGTAGGTGAAGCCGCCCTTAGCTTTTTCATGATTGTCTTCAAATTTTACATTGTGAGCAAACGTGTAGCCAAACATATCTTGGCCGTACAAACCTTTTAGCACCGGCAGGGGATATTTAATCACACCCAAAAGGGGAACTGCACTATAGCCGGGCCTGGTAGTGCCTCCCATAAGGCTTTTATTGCTTTTGAAATGTAAATAGCCGCTATTAACACCCAGCCACAGCCGCTCTTTGATCCATATATCCAATTGAGCAGATCCTCCCACACCCAGGAAAGAAGGGGCGTGATTAAAAGAAGTCAGCAGTTCGGGGCCAACCGTCACTTTGGTTTTTTGAGCTTTAATCCTGATACAGAGTACCAGGCAAATGTGTAGGAGCAGCAGTTTATTCACAAAGAATGTTTTAATAAAGATAATACTGTCTGAGGAAATACTTAGATGCACGAACGCTTTAGAATTCGCCATACTAAAAAGACCCGCATAAATCGCGGGTCTTTGTCTGATTACTTTTCAACATTCACTCTGACTCCTCACTGTGTGAACTAAATTCCGGCGCGTACATACATTGAATACTGGTAATACCATTGCTATAGTTGCCAGGTAGCTGCGCAAACAAAGCATATTCGAATACATAAGTTCCTTTTCGCAGATAGCTGAAGAAGAAATTAGTACTGGCATCTTTTGTCGTTTCATAATAACCCAGGCCGCCTTGCCATTTATACTGGCTCAATACATTTGCCGGTTCAAAAGATGAAGCCCGCATGTCTTTCATGTGCACGTATTCCATATCACGGTCCACTCTTAATTCAATACGTACTTTTACTTTATCGCCTACTTTTATTTGACCGCCTTCATTAACAGGAGTAAGAACCGGGCCGGTTGCCGTATTCTTTTCAATAAATAATTTTTTGCTTAGCTGAAGGGGTGTTGCCGCCGTCGTGATTTTATCCAGGTCTTCAAAATACTGCCAGTATACGCTTCCCCAGGTGGGTAGGGTAGAGCCGGCATCTGATTGTTTCACCGTTAATGCGATGTTACCCATTGCCGGGCGAATCTTACTGCCTTCGATGATGGTTTTAAAATAACCCGTTCCGGCCTCGGTCTTGTTTTCCATGCTGTTGATTGCCGTACCACCCAGGTCGATGCTGACATCCGTTGTGCTGCTGATCCAGTTGGTGCCACGTAGCAATAGTGCATAGCAGGCCTCAGCGGTTGCTTTCGTGCTTTCCCAGTTATTGGTTTGTTTATTTTTTAATAGCCAGGTTCTTAAATCATCGGCGGTTGCCGCATCTTTTCAGCCTCCTCAAATGCCTCTATCAGTAATGCCTGCCTTTCGATGGGCGCTTCGTACCACCACCAACTGCGGGCTGCATCTTTGTAATACATACCTTGTTCTTCATTCCGGATGGCGGTTTCTTTCAAAGATTTAAGGATCGATTTGGGTGTTGCCAGGTCATTATCACGATGGCCGGCCAATGCGATCATTCCCTGCATGTATTTGTTTTGCTTCGTCCAGGTTTGTTTGGCGCGCTCTTTAAAATAGTTCACCGCTTTCAACGCCGGTTCTGATATTTTATTTTGAGGGAAAAAGCTGCGCATATATAAATACTGGATCACGTAATACGAAGGAACATATTCTTTCAGGTTGGTTTTATATTTCAACAGCTGCTCATATTCCTCTTTGATCTTATTGTCCAGGTAGGGAATCGCAGCCTGAACCAGCCGGTTTAAATGAGCCTCCTGCAGTCCTGAAACCGCTTTTAGCCTTTTTAGATGACCAATACCGGTTACAATATACTGGGTCATGTAACGGTCATCAGCTCCTCCTTTAAACCATACAAATCCACCGTTAGGGCTTTGTAACTGCCTTAGCTTTTCGTAAGCCCAGGTTTGTTCGCCACTCATGCGCATCAGGTCAAATAACACTGCTACATTTTTCTTTTGCTGCGCTTCATTTTTTGCGGCCAGTACCCAAGGTGTTTCTTCGAGCAACACCGATTTGAGTTCTTCATTTTTTTGAAGATTACTTAATAAAGCGGCGGTATCTTCCGTACGCCATTGCTCCAATACCTGTTTGATTTTGGGAGAACTATTGGCTACCATGGTTGCCAGCGAATTAGCATAATAGCGGTTCCATGTTTGTTCCGCACATTCGTAAGGATATTGCATCATATAAGGCAATGCCTGAACGGCGTTCCATACCGGGTTAGATGTATACTCAACCGTTAATGCCTGGTTGGTCAATGTTTCGCTGCTTCCGCTGTTGATCAGCTTATCAAAGCGAAAGTTCTTAGTACCGCTGCCACGCATATGAATCGGTAAGGATTCTGTAACCAGCATGCGATTGGTTAATACCGGTAACATATTTTCTTCACCATCAGAAACCGAACCGTCATTGGCCCGGGCAACGATACGCCAGGTAAGCGCTTTATTAAACTGGTAAGGCACTTCTATCGGGAACTGTATGGCCTGGCTCTGACCGGCGCCAATAGTGAAGTATTGTTTATCTACCACGTTTTTAAACCATCCGTCCATGGGTTCGTTAGTAGCTGCATCGAACAACTGCAGTGTAGCTATACCTGTTATTTCCTTACCTGAAAGATTAACTACTTTACTACTGAATTCCATTTTGTCGCCCTCCCTCAAAAAACGGGGTGGGTTGGGTTGAACCATTAAGTCTTTTTGGGTAACAATTTCCCTGCTGCTGTAACCGAAGGCCAGGTCCTTGGTATGTGTTAATGCCTGGAACTTCCATTTGGTAAGCGCTTCGGGCATTGTAAAAGAAAACTGATATTGCCCTCTTTGTCCGTTTTCAGATCAGGAAAGAAAAAGGCTGTTTCATTGAAATTAGTACGAACGGGTGCCGCACTGTTATCAGTGGTTGCTGGTAATGATTGCTTACTCTCCTGCTCCAAAGCAGCAGCAGGGGCAGAAGCCATAGCATCAGCAGACATGTTAGTTACAGCGCCGGTTACAGATTGCTTCCTTTGTGTGCCGTAGCCAATTATTGCTACTTCCTCTAATACATCGTTATTCACCCTGCCTTTTACACGTACTGATGGTACAGCGCCTGCCAAACCAATAGGTCCTCCCCAGCTATTATCCCAATAAAGCCTGTCGTATTGCCTGTCGAAAGTTTTACGGCCCCATTGCAGGCTATTTTGCAAACGGGCCTGCAGGTGACCAAAGTTGGTGTTCCCCGTCCAGGCATAGTTGCTGTAATGGTTGCGCCAGATATAGGGCGCATTCCACTGGTGCGGGTAGAACTGGTCGAGAGACGCATCGTACATGCCGGCTAAAAGTTCGGCAGCTATTTTTTCTTTTTGATGCCCGGATATTTTTACAGTCCATTTTTTCTTCTGCACCTGGCAGGGTTTTGTCCCTGAAGCTGTATTCAACCTTCAGTTGTTTGTTGGTCCAGGGCACCGTTATCATATGATCTGCCTGGAAGATGCGGTTGTTTTTCACAAACAGGTAACTATTGGAAATGCCTCCACGGTCTTGTTCTGTTGCTGTAATGTCAAAATTTCGGCTGTTTCGATCCAGCTGATAAAAAGAAAATGGCTGGGCGTCCCTATCTACATACTGTATTAAAAAAACTTTATTAGCAGAAGTAGCAATTTGAGTTGTAGCTTTTTCTCCCGGCTCAACCGGCCTGGGAGCGATGCTGTACAGGTATTGGGGTAAACAGGTTCAGGCTTTTTCGCGTCAAACAATTCGATATACTGCACATCTTTTACATCGTTGCCGTCTTTATCTTTTGTGCTGATCTCGATTGTGTAATAACCCGGTTGATATTTAAATGAGTTTAATGCAAAAATGCCGGTTGAGTCTGATGGTGCTGACTGCTCCGTTATGAGAGCAGCTTTGGTCCAGGTTTTCGGGTCATCCTCGTTATTATAAATATCGTTGGGAAACTGTTGTATATACTGTTCTTTGCTCAGTATAAACTGGTCGGGCTTTTCCCAGTAGCGAGGTCTTAATAGTCTCTGCTCAGGATTTAAACGGGTGATTTTTACCTGTATCGTTGCTTTCTGGAAAACGCCCGACATGTTCTCTGTTCTGATAAAGAGCTTGTTTAAACTATCCGTAGCAAGTTTTGCCGGAATGGATGTATTAAGCAATAAAGATTTATACCCGGCAGATACCATTTCAGAATTACTTCTTGTTTCTCCGTTGATATCTGTAACATCGGCATAAACGCGGTAGTCAAAAACAGGGTCTAGCTTAATATCCAGTTTAGAGTCTGGAATGGCTTTAAAGCTGATGTTGAACTTGCCTTCTGCATCAGTTTGTATTTCTCCATTAGTAATTTCCATCAATTCTGATCTGGGAAAATAACCTCTCCAGAACATCCAGGGTAGGGGAACCGGGCTTCCCGAACCACGCGGTATTTTACTTTGGCGCCATCTATATTATTACCGGCGTAAGCCTTAGCATAGCCAGTGATCTTTACGTCTTCGTTTACTTTATAGGCATCTTTCACTTTTTCAAAGTCCACGAAAAACTTAGGACGTTTATATTCTTCCATGCGCACATTTGCATTACCGGTTCCATCGCTGGTACGCAGGTAATAAACGCCGTTAAGGCCGGTTTGAGGTAATACGAATTTCCCGTTAAAAGAGCCATATTCATTGGTGGTGACCTGTACATCTGCAACCTTTTGACTGTTGGCATCCGTAAGCGTAAGTGTAGTTTTATAAGCTGTTTGAACAGATGGGTCGCTCATGTCTGTTCTACTGTTAACCGCAATGCCTTTGAAGTACAAGGTCTGACCTGGCCGGTAAATGCTCCTGTCGGTAAAAAGAAAAACAAAGTCCTGAATTTCTTTTCGTTTTGCGTGTTTAAGGCGTTAAAGTAATAGTAAACCTCATCTTCAATAAATAACCGGTCATTGGCATGTTTGATCTCAAATAACAGGTTGGACCCGCCCTGATCTTTTATGGTAGCATTACTCAATTTAAAGTACCCGTTTTTGTCAGCTGTGTAAACCTCTGATTTTTGTTTGCTATGGGTATAGGTTTTGTAGTCGTAAACTTTTTTATACACTTGCACTGTGGCATTGGATAAAGGCTGGCCGCTATTCCTGTCCAGGACAAAGAAATCGGTATTCCGGTTTACATAGCTGATATTGATATATAAGTAAGACGTGCTGCCAGTATATTATTGGCAGTAGAGAAGTCGTTATTTAATGAAGCAACAATAAAGTACTCACCAATGGGTAACCCATCTGCTTTAATTTCGGTAGCATGCGTTTGCAGATCATCGTTGAGCGGCAGGGATTGTTCCCATGTTTTTGAGCTTTTTCTGCCAGCAGCTGCCCCAATAATTATTGTCACCCCGCTCATTGTTAACGATTGCTTTTAGAGAAGGAGTGGCAGGGATGATCCGCCAGTACAGCTTGCTGACATTTTTAAAATTTACCAGCATCCGGAAGGGTGTATCGGGAATGTTTACCCTCTCCACCTGGAACAGGAAATAAGGCTGAACCAATTCTTTATTCAGGTTGTACGCATTCACCCAACCTTCATTCTCATGTTTCTGAGCCAGTATTTTATCGGTGAGCTCTTTGGCTTTAACCAGTTCGTAACGGTAAGTGGTATCCCCGTTGGGATCATACTGACTGCCCCTTTGCTGGTGTATGGTCGCCAGCAGGTAACGTGCCTGGTTCACCTCTGGCGCATTGTTGTACTTTGAAACAAGCTGCTGCAGCGCATTGTAGTAAAGTAATTCTTTTCCTTCCAAACCTTTGGGACCCTCCGTCGCGCTCACGGTGCCGGAGGATGGTTTTAACAACATTTTTGAATGAACGTATTGCAGCCTTTCAATGTCTACATCGATCAAAGCGCTGGGATCGGCGTCGCTTAAATGGAATTCAATTAAATCCTGGAATACCGTTAGTGCTTTTTGCTGCAATGATAGCGAGTCGCTGGTTGCGAAATTTATTTTTGCGAATGTAGCAGCAGGACTAAGTGCCGCGGGATCATTGATCTCAAAGCTATATGCCGGTTTACTGATATCGCGCTCATCATTTTTAAAGTACTGAAGTGCCTGGTGGGCCAGCAGGTCATACAGCGTAGGACGTAGGGTTCGGGCATTTCCTTTTATAATAATCGCGTCGAACGTTGCCAGTTTTGTTTTTTGCAATAATTCTTTATTATCCAGCGAAAGCAGGTAAAGTGCGCTGATTTTTTTATGAAAGTCATCAATGGTCCAGGTAGCAACGTCTTCTTTTTAAAATCCCCGGTATTGGTTCTGTTATATAATTTGTACCGGTTTGCCGAAAAGTATTGCTGGTAAATACCTGCCAGGTAGCTATTGAGCATAGACGTTACGGGCTCTTTGCTTACCTGGATTTCTTTTTCAATCTCCTTAATACGCTGAACAGGATTTTCCTCCCGGTTTTCCTGCTGTAGTTGGGTCATGTAAACGATAGCTTTTACCAGCTGGGCATCCTGCTTTTCCGTTTTTGCCCTGGCATATATTTTCTTTACAGTTTCCAAAGCAGAAGCCGGTAGCCCTTTTTTTATATGGTCTTCTACGGTTTTCCAGTCGGCCTCATAATTTTTTACCTGTGCATTGGTCCTCATTTGGAGTAAGACAATTAATACTGTTAAAACAGCTGTTATTTTTAAAACTTTCATTTGTATTTAGGTTTACCGGCTGGTTATCGCCTGATTTTTGCGGGGAACAATAGTCCCCGCGCTGCTATGACGCAAAAAACAACACAATAAGCAACTTTTACTCATTTTTATTTTTACCGGGCTGGAATACCTCAACTACTCATTATATTTTCGTTAAATCCTGCTCCCGGCAATAGTGATGATGATGCACAACATAGTAAAACTACATAAAGAAAAACGGTATTTTCTGTAAAATTAATGCCAGTTTATACTTCTCCTGTATTGGCCTGCAACAATAGCATGGTGTCCAGGGTTTTTATATACATTGAAACATAGCTAAATTAGCAACATGAAATCTTTTATCGGCCTGTTAGCCCTGCTTTTGATGACTATTGTAACAAATGCCCAATATTATGACTCTGTGAGCTTTGTCAGTGCAGATTGGAAAGGAAAGAAAATAGATCGCAAGGTAAAATTATACCAGTATCATTTTAATAATAAGAATCTTTTTAACGCCAACCAGCACATCAGCTATGTATTGGTGAAAAGAAGCAGGCGGCATCAATTTCATGTTGCGGCCGAGCCTCAGAAGTTAAGAACGGTAAACGATTTTACAGGAGCAGTAAAACCATTGGCCGCAGTAAACGGTAATTTCTTTGACGTAAAGAATGGAGGAGCGGTAGACTTTACTAAAGTACAGGGGCAGGTTATTAATGTGAACCGTAAAGAGGCTAACGAAAAACCAGCTTTTCATCAGAAGGCTGCCGTAGTAATAGCAGCTGATGGTGTTCCGGAAATCAAAAAATGGGATGGTTTGGTTAATTGGGAAGAATGGCTGAAAGAGCCTGATATTATGCTGAATGGCCCCCTGCTTATTTTTAACCGGAAGGATGAAATATTGGACTCTGCCAGCTTCAATATTACCAGGCATCCCCGCACCTGTATGGGAATAACTAAAAAGGACATGTTATTATGTTGGTGGTAGATGGAAGAAACGCCCTTTCGCAGGGCATGAACTTATTTGAGTTGACGAAAGTGATGCGTTGGCTGGGCTGCGTAAGCGCTATTAATTTTGATGGCGGCGGCTCGTCAACGTTATGGGTAAAAGATCAGGGTGTTGTTAACTATCCAACAGATAACAGGAAATGGGATCATGAAGGGGAGCGGAAAGTGGCTAATATACTGTATTTAAAATAGAAGCTCAATAGCTGCATTTAACCGCCAAGACGCTATGTCGCCAGGGAGGCGGAAAAATTACTTACTACTATTCATCGCGTCTTGCACATCTTTGCGTTGAAAAAACTAATAAGACACCTGATGTATTATGCAATGAGGCTAAAACTGCATTTCCGGTATATCTCCGTTTACAACTAATCGTCCTTCCGTAGCTTTTTGAATAGCTTCCACGCTTACACCGGGTGCTCTTTCCAGTAGTACAAATCCCTTCAGTAATATCGAGCACCGCTAAATCGGTAACTACTTTCTTTACACAAGCTACACCTGTCAGCGGCAAAGTACATGTTTTTAAAAGCTTGGATTGGCCATCTTTGCTGGTGTGTTGCATCGCTACGATTATATTTTTAGCAGCGGCAACCAGGTCCATTGCGCCACCCATCCCCTTTACCATTTTGCCTGGTATCTTCCAACTGGCAATATCGCCGGTATCCGTCACTTCAAAAGCACCAAGAACGGTGAGGTCTACATGCCCGCCTCTTATCATCGCAAAGGAAGTAGCTGAATCAAAAAAGCGCCTCCCGGTTGTATCGTCACCGTTTGTTTACCCGCATTAATCAGGTCGGGGTCCGCATGTCCTTTTTCCGGGAAAGCGCCCATACCTAACATGCCGTTTTCTGATTGTAATACTACTTCAATTCCTTCGGGGATATAATTCGCAACCAGGGTAGGGATCCCAATGCCTAAGTTCACATAGTAGCCGTCCTGTAATTCCCTGGCTATACGTTGTGCTATTTGTTCTTTTGTGAGTGCCATTTTTATTGCTAGTGGTTAATAGTAAGTAGCGAGTAGGATTATTCCGCTACATGTAGGTTATTCATCATTTTGCTAAGCATCTTAAATGTCGCTTCAAGGTATGCTTCCAGCTGATCCAGTCTGTCCTTTTTAACGTAATCTAAAATTAACGATATTTCTAATTGCGTGTCTACTTCAACCAAAGAACTCCGGGATATCTCATAAAATCTTTTTTTCTCCCGTTTCGATACTCTTGCTGCTCCTTCTGCGATATTGCTGCAAACGGATATAGCTGCTCTTCGAATTTGACTGACTAATACATATTGCTCTTCCTTTGGATAAGCTTTAGTATGCTGGTATACTTCTTTTACTAATTTTAGAGAAAATTGGTATACCTGTAAATTTTTGTGTGATAATTGTAACATAGCTGGTGTTTTTATGATATGTGATATTTTTCACGCTTAGTTTTTGACCCACTATCCACTAATCATTTCCTACTTACCACTAGCTAACTCTCCACTAACTTTTTTTCCGTCAGCTTCTCAACCCTTTTCTCATAATTCTTCCTTCAAAAATCCGTTGAACAAAAATGCCGGGTGTATGGATTTGTGCGGGATCAAGCGTGCCGGCAGGTACCAGTTCTTCCACTTCAGCAATAGTAATTTTGCCTGCCATGGCCATAGGTTGATTAAAGTTGTTGGCTGTGGCCCTGTATATCAGGTTGCCGTGAGTATCGCCCTTCCATGCTTTAACGATCGCAAAGTCTCCGGTGATAGCATGTTCCAGCAAGTGAGGTTTTCCATTGAATTCCCTGATCTCTTTGCCATCCGCTACCTCTGTTCCATAGCCCGCAGGTACGTAAAAGGCCGGAATGCCCGCACCACCCGCCCTGCAACGTTCAGCCAGGGTTCCTGGGGACCAGCTCTACTTCCAGTTCTCCTGCCAGTAACTGTCTTTCAAATTCTGCATTTTCGCCTACATAAGAAGAGATCATTTTCTTAATCTGCCTTTTTTGTAAGAGCAGGCCGAGGCCAAAATCATCTACGCCGGCGTTATTGCTGATACAGGTGAGCTGTTTAATGCCGCTGTTGACCAATGCTGCAATACTGTTTTCAGGTATGCCACAAAGGCCGAAGCCGCCCACTAAAAGTGTCATGCCATCTGAGATGCCTTTTATTGCGTCTGCTGCGTTGGATACTACTTTATTCATAGAGACTTTATGATTTATATTTGATGATTTTCACTACTGCCAAACGTTCCGTACCGGGAAGCAATATCTTTGATCAATACGTCATCCAGGCGATGTGGGATATGCTCTTCTTGCAAATACGATAGCAGGTCTAGTGTGTTCAGATTGCCCAATAATTCGTAGCCTGTCATCGGGCAACCGCCGATGCCATTTATTACCCCATCATAGCTTCTGCAGCCTGCCTTCCAGGCTGCATCGATCTTTTCCCGCCAGTTATGATGTTGAGTGTGTATATGCAGCCCGATTTCTATACCGGGATATAAAGGCATAATGGTTTCAAAAATTTCCCGGATGGATGTTGCGGTCGCCAGTCCGATGGTATCCGACAGGGTAATGGTTTGCACGCCATTACCGGCAAGCTTCTCTACACAATCCTTTACCAATGCTATATTCCAATTGTCTCCATACGGATTACCAAAGGCCATACTTACAAAAACACGATAGGCTTTTTGTTGATCGCTGCAAATTTTACCGATTGCGGCAGCCGTTTCGTCAACTTTTATAATTGATGAATTGATATTTTTTTCGAGGAAAGTGTTGCTGATAGAGTAGGGGAAACCAACTATATCCAGTTGGGCAGAAGCGCAGGCCTCTTCAGCTCCGCGGGTATTTCCAACAATAGCCAGTAGCTGCGTGTTGGATTGTGATTTGTCAATGCGCTCCAGTACATCGTTGCTATGCACCATCTGCGGTACGGCTTTGGGCGATACGAAGCTGCCAAAATCTATTACATCAAACCCGGCCAGCATTAATTCATTGATATAAGCTACCCTTGTTTCTACCGGTATTGTAAAAGGTAGGCCTTGTTGCGCATCACGCGGGCTCTCTGTTATTTTTACTTGTTCATTGTACATAGATAATTGTTCATGGTATGAAATATTTTTTTCTGGATCGATGAGCCATGACTATGAACCATCAACCTTTTAGCCTGTTAACCTTTCAACCAGTTAACTAATCAATCATTCAACCCAACTCAACATCCGATCTGTTTGGCAATCACCATCCGCTGTATTTCAGAAGTTCCTTCACCGATCTGTAGTAACCGCTGATCCCGATAAAAGCGTTCTACATTGTATTCTTTCATCAAACCATAACCGCCATGTATCTGTACAGCTGCATCTGCTACCTCTTTGGCAATTTCAGAACAATATAATTTAGCCATGGCTGCTTCTTTGGTGAAAGGTTGCTTTGTGTCTTTTAACCAACAGGCTTTATATAAAAAAGTTCGCGCCAGCTCTATTTTCATGGCCATATCTGCCAGTTTAAAAGAGATGGCCTGGAACTGCGATATCACTTTCCCGAATTGTTTGCGTTCCTGTGCATACGCCAAAGCCAGCTCATAGGCACCCTGGGCGCATCCCAGGCCCATGGCAGCTATACTCAGCCTGCCGGCGTCCAACGTTTGTAACATGATCTTCGAGCCCTGCCCGGGTTCTCCCAGCATGTTTTCTTTGGGCACCCGGCAATCGTCAAAAATAATTGGGCTGTATCGCTGGCGCGCCACATCATTTTACCATGCATGGCCTGCTGGCTAAAGCCGGCTGCATCTTTTCGACGATGATGGTGGTAAATTCTTTTCGGTCTTCCGACTCATGGGTTACTGCCTGAACAGTGGTGCCCACATTGATGTCTACCGACCCGTTAGTGATAAATATTTTACTTCCGTTAATGATCCATTCATCTCCGTTTAAACGGGCGGTGGTTTTCGATGCCCTAGAGTCGCTACCGGCTTCAGGCTCTGTTAATCCGAAGCTCCACAAGGCATTGCCCGTGCAAAGCTGCGGCAGGTATTTCATCTTCTGTTCTTCTGTACCGTAATTATAAATAGGGCCAATGCCCAGCGAATTATGTGCGGCGAGTGTAGCGGCCTGCGAGCCATCTATACGGGCAATCTCTTCTACGGCGATAATATAAGCAAGATAGTCCATGCCTGCACCACCGTATTGTTCTGGCAGGTATATGCCGAACAATCCTAATTCTCCCATTTGGCGGGTAAGCTCATAAGAGAAGGATTCTTTTTCATCCAGCTCCTGTGCCAGTGGTTTGATCTTTTTTCTGCAAACTCACGTACCATACTACGTAACTGTTCATGTTCTTCATTTAAATTAAAATCCATATAGCAATTTTGTTTTTATTTTTTCAATAGGGTTGTTCTCAATATCGGCGGACTGGTACTTATACGGTTAAATCCCGGATTGACATTACTCCGAGAGCTCAACCAGCTTTATGGTAGTGTCTACTTTATCGCCTTCTTTTACCAGTACCTTTTCTACAGTAGCGTCTTTTGTACTAATAATATTATTTTCCATTTTCATCGCTTCCACCACTAATAACAGATCACCTTTTTTACTGTGTCGCCGGCTTTTATATGTAGCTTGATTACCTTGCCAGGCATAGGCGAAGTAATATTGCCACCTTTGCCTCCGGTACCGGAATCGGCTTCGAAAACTTCATGATCTACATAAGACATATCGGGGCGAATGACCGTATGTGTCATACCATTTAAGGTGATCTCGTAGGTGCCTGTTCGCTTTTCATAGATACTTACCTTATAAGAAGTTCCATCTAATAATAATGAGTAATGAGTGCCATTTATATGCCTGATCTCTGCCTTATGTTCCTGGTTGTTATATCTAAATTCCAGTGGTGAGGTGCGGACAAGATCTATAGTCACAGCTTCTTCGTTAATCAATATATCCATGGTAGCGCAATGTCGCCAGTAACCAATGGCTTGCCAGATATTGGGTGTTTTATTTTTGTTAGCTTCAAAGCTTTTAGCTAAAGCAGCAGCCAATGGAATGGCAATATCCACCTGCTGCTTTGTTTGTACAAGATTTGCTGTGATAGCCTCGAGGTTTTGATCGATGTATTTGGTAGATATGTTGTTGCTGATATAATCTGGATGTTGTAGCAAACCCGACAGGAATTCGATATTTGTGTGGATACCTTTAATGACGTACTGCTGTAATGCCGAAAGCATGGCTAGTCTTGCATCTTCACGGCTGGGCGCCCACACGATCACCTTGCTGATCATAGGGTCAAAGTCGCCGGAGATGGTATCACCGGTTTGTAATTGCATACCATCTATTCTCAGTATCCCGGAATTTGACAGCAATGAAGACGTTTCAAAAGACGGCTCCTGGTAATATTTCAAAAGCCCCGGAGAAGGCAGGAAATGTTGCGCCGGATCTTCAGCATAAATTCGGCACTCAATTGAATGCCCTCTTTGTACGATATCAGCCTGTTCTAATGGTAAAGCGTCGCCATTTGCAATATTAATTTGCTGTTCTACGATATCTATGCCCGTTGTGAGTTCCGTCACCGGATGTTCTACCTGTATGCGTGTATTCATTTCCAGGAAATAAAAATTCAGGCTTTCATCTACCAGGAACTCCATGGTGCCTGCGCTATAGTAACCGATAGATTTTGCCAATGCAACAGCCGCCGCACAAATCCGCTCTCGTACTTCGGTTGAAAGTGTGGGAGAGGGCGCTTCTTCGATAATTTTCTGGTGCCTTCGCTGGAGCGAACATTCCCGTTCATACAAATGGATTAGGTTGCCTTGCTGATCGCCGAGTACCTGTACTTCAATATGCCTGGGCTGTGCAATATACTTTTCAATATAAACCGTGCTGTCACCGAAGTAATTTTTTGCTTCCCGGGCCGTAGCTTCCAACGCTAATTGAAATTCGCTTTCATGTTCTACTACACGCATACCTTTACCGCCGCCGCCAGCTGTAGCTTTGATCAGAATAGGAAAGCCGATGCTGCCATAGCTTTTCAATAGTTCCTCAGCAGTGCCGGTAATACCCGGCGTAACGGGCACCCCGGCCCGGGTAGCACAATCCCGGGCAGCAATTTTGTTACCCATCGATCGCATGGCTTCCGGTGAAGGGCCGATAAAAATAATACCTGCTTTTGTACAGGCTTCCACAAAAGCCGCATTTTCAGAAAGGAAACCATAACCAGGATGTATCGCATCAGCGCCTGTTTCAAGGGCGGCAGCAATGACAGCCTCAATATTCAAATAAGTTTCGCTAAGCTGGGCCCTGGTAACAGTACAGCCTGGTCGGCCTGTTTTACAAATGCTGAATTTACATCGGCATCGCTATAAACGGCCACCGTTGCAATGCCCATCTTTTGGGCCGTACGTTGTACCCTCAGTGCAATTTCGCCCCTGTTGGCAATCAGTATTTTTTTAACCATAGTCTTCGTTATTCAATCCAATTGGGTTTTTTTTTTCCAGGAAGGCTGCCATGCCTTCCTGGCCTTCTGCTGAGGCCCGTATATCCGCGATCATTTTCGCGGTATAGTCCAATGCTTCTGTCATCGATATTTTATTGGCAACTGTATCAATAAGTTTCTTACAATGGCTGATGGCCTGCGGACCGCTGGTTAATAATAATTGCAAAGTGGCTTGCAGGTGTGCTTCTGTGGCATGTATGTCGCTAAAGCAACGATTTACCAGTTTCAGGTTTTCTGCCTCACGGCCGTTAATGCGTTGGCCCGTAAGCATCAGTTCTCTTGAAGGATATTCGCCGATGCGTTTGATAATATAGGGAGAGATGCAGGCGGGGATAATACCGATCTTTACTTCGGATAAGGAAAAAATAGTGTCTGCTTCACAGAAGGCAAAATCACATGCAGCCAGCAAACCATTCGCTCCGCCCATCGCGGCCCCATGCACAATAGCCAGCGTTGGTTTGGGACAAGTGTAAATGGTGTAAAAGCAGGAGGCAAGCTGCAGGCTCTCTTTATAATTTTGCTCATAACCGTATTGCGCCACATCCCGCATCCAGTTTAAATCGGCGCCGGCGCAAAATACCTTTCCCCGGCCACGCAATACGATAGCTCTTGTATCGGCTCTTTCACCTTCTTCCTTAAATGCGTTAATTAGCTCAGCGATCATCACTTCGTTAAAAGCATTCCTTACATCAGGCCGGTTCAGCCAGATAGTGCTGACCTTATAGTTGCGTTCTATTTCGAGCGTTGTATAGTTCACGGAGGATAGTTCATTGTTCATAGTTCATTGTTGATTGTTCATGGATTATGATGATCGGCTTTAAATTGAGGATCTGAGCTTTGTAACCATTTTGCAAAGAATATCATATTCGTTATATAACAATCTGAATTTTTCTTCTTGAATGTAAAGTCTTTTTCTCGCAAGAAAGAGCGCTGCTACTACTTCAATAGCTGATCTGAGTGCTATGCTCAGGAAATTTTTAAATACAGCTTTTGTTTGTCCTGTAGAGCCTTCCGCAATATTAAGAACAACCGAATCGGCAGCTCTTTTGATTTGAGTAGACAGGCTGAACTTTTCTTCTACTGGAAAAGTTCTTGCAAGCAAGTCGATATCATTTGACAAATCCATCGATATATGCCATATTTTAAGTTCTTCAAATCTAAACGCCATATGATGTGTTTTAAGGTTACGTTAGTATTGCGTCCCATATGCTATGATCCATGAACTATAATCCATGAACTCTTATCCATCAACACCACCTACATCCTGAACACCCCGTTTTTCGTATCTGCCCATTTCCTGTTCATCGATGTAGCGATGCCCATGGCAATGATACGGCGTGTATCAGCCGGATCGATAATACCGTCGTCCCAAAGCCGTGCCGTACTGTAATAAGCTGATCCTTCTTCTTCGTATTTATTTAAGATCGATGTTCGCAAGGCCTCGCGGTCGGCATCGGCCAGTGTTTTACCCTGGGCTTTCAATTGCTCCTCTTTTACCGATACGAGCACGCCTGCAGCCTGTTCGCCGCCCATCACCGATATCTTGGCGTGTGGCCACATAAAAAGAAAACGCGGATCATAAGCTCTCCCGCACATGGCGTAATTGCCCGCCCCGAAAGAGCCCCCGTCACAATGGTGAATTTTGGAACATTGGCATTGGCTACTGCATGTACCATTTTAGCGCCATCCCGGGCAATGCCTTTTCTTTCATACTCCTTTCCTACAATAAAGCCGGTGATGTTTTGCAGAAACAGGATGGGAGTGTTGCGTGCGGTACACAGCTCCACAAAGTGAGCGCCTTTAAAGCAGATTCGCCAAATAATACACCATTGTTGGCAATAATGCCTACCGGGAATCCCATTATATACGCAAACCCGGTAACAAGGGTGGGCGCATATTTCTCTTTAAACTCGTGGAAGCGGCTGCCATCAATGAGCCTGGCGATAATCTCTTTAGGATCAACCGGTTTCTTAAGATCGGTTTGAATAATGCCGTATAATTCTTCAGTATCATAAAGCGGCGCTTCAACCGGCTTTAAGTCTACTGCCTGTTTATCTGCCGGTTTAAAAGTTTGCACAATATTTCGGCAAATGGCAATGGCATGCGCATCATTTTCGGCGATATGATCGGCAACACCCGAAATAGAGGTATGCACTTCTGCGCCACCCAGCTCTTCTGCAGATACTTCTTCGCCAGTTGCCGCCTTTACGAGGAGGCCCGCCAATAAATATTGTGCCCTGATTGCGCACGATGATCGTTTCATCGCACATAGCCGGAACATAGGCGCCACCTGCGGTGCATGATCCCATTACAATAGCAATTTGGGAATGCCCAAACCCGACATGCGGGCCTGGTTGTAAAAAAGCGGCCAAAATCATGTCTGTCGGGAAAAACCTTATCCTGCTCCGGTAAAAAGCACCGCCGGAATCTACCATATAAATACAGGGCAGATGGTTTTCCAAAGCGATCTCCTGGGCTCTTACGTGCTTTTTGATGGTGTATTGCATATAAGTTCCGCCTTTACCGTAGCATCATTGGCAATGATCATTACTTCCCTGCCATGCATCAGGCCAATACCTGTTACGATGCCGGCGGAGGGAAATTGATTATCATGAATGCCGTAAGCAGCGAGCGGCGATAGCTCAAGAAAGGGTATTGGCGTCGAGCAATTGGTTCACCCGTTCACGGGCGAGCAGCTTGCCTCTTTGCTTATGCTTCTCGATAGCTTTATTGGCTGCCGGATGAGTTACTTCGGTCATACGTTGGCGCCACTGCTCCAACAGGGGCTGGTATGCCTGTTTATTGGCAGTAAAATCAGCTGATTGCGTATTGATATTGGATTGAATAGGATACAAAGCGGTTCTTCTTTTGTTGATCTAAATTTAAGCGAAGTAAAGGAATTTTTATTTAAAAACTAACGATTGTTAGTTTTTAAGTGTCTCAACTCAATTCCGGGCGGCTCAGGCAAAAGCACGGGTTGTTTTGCCGGTGCGCTTTAAATCGATTCTCTCTTTTAAAAATGAAAGCCGGTGTATGAAAATTAATTTATGCTTTACTTCAACAAAAGGAACGCTTCATTGTTAGTGTTTCCGAAAGCGGGCTGTTTGCCTTAATTTTGCAAAAATTTCCAACGGATAATGAAGAAAATTCATATCATTTTATTGGTTTTAACTGCGGCTGCTATTGCAGTTTTAGTAAGCTTCTTACAAACCACCACTACTTACGATACTGTTGCCATTGCAAAGTCGAAGCCTGGAAAATTTGTTCACCTGATGGCTAAATGGGATAAATCGGAGCCAATGGAGTATGATGCCATCAAAAACCCTAATTATCTCGCTTTTACAGCTATTGACACTTTAGGAGACAAGGTAAAGGTAATTTACCATAGTCCCAAGCCTGAGAACTTTGAGTTAAGCGAAAGACTGGTGATGAAAGGCAAATACGAGGAAGGACAGTTTGTTTGCCAGAGTATCCAAACCAAGTGCCCCAGTAAATACAAAGACCAGGATCCGTCCAAGCATCCGGGAAATAAAAAGGATTCAGCTTATAATAATACGGTAGCGCGGGTTTCTACAGTTAAACAGTAATATTTATGGAGTACGCAGGCGAGCATTTATTGCCCGGTCAGGTAGGACATCTCTTTATTTTAGTTTCTTTGATTGCTTCGCTTACAGCGGCATTTGCTTACTTTAAGGCAGTTCAGGCAACTCCCGATGCGAAAGCAGGCTGGTTGAAGCTGGGACGAATGGCATTTTTAACCGAGGTAGCATCAGTATTGATCATTTTTGCTGCGTTGCTGCATATCCTTTATCATCACTTATTTGAATATAAATATGCCTGGCAACATACCAGTCTGTCACTCGAGTTCAAGTATATTATGAGCGCTTTCTGGGAAGGCCAGGAAGGGAGTACCCTGTTATGGGCTTTCTGGCACTGCGTTCTGGGCGTTATTATCATTAAACGGGAAAAAAATGGGAAGCGCCTGTAATGTCGGTGGTAAGCTTTGCCCAGTTTTTTTAGCTACCATGATCGTTGGTATTTACATCTTCGACGTGAAGATCGGTTCCAATCCTTTTATTTTACTGAGAGATTCGGGCGTATTAAACGAAGCGCCCGCCATGCATGTTAATTTTGACCTCTCTCAACCTATACGTCCGGATTATTTATCCATGATAACGGATGGTAATGACCTCAATCCTTTATTGCAGAATTATTGGATGGTAATACATCCTCCCATATTGTTCCTGGGCTTTGCTTCTACATTGATCCCATTTGCGTTTGCGATGGCCGGTATCTGGACCAAAGATATCAAGGGCTGGGTAACCAGGGCTATACCATGGACTTTGTTTTCGGTGGCCTTCCTAGGCCTTGGCATAATGATGGGAGCTAAATGGGCTTATGAATCGCTGAACTTTGGGGGCTACTGGGCCTGGGACCCGGTAGAAAATGCATCACTGGTACCCTGGATGATCATGGTTTCCGGCCTGCATACCATGCTGATCTTTAAGCATAGCGGTTATTCATTAAGATCTTCGTTCCTGTTTTTGGCATTGTCTTTCGTGTTCATCGTATATTCTACCTTCCTAACCAAAAGCGGTGTTCTGGGCGATTCTTCGGTGCATGCATTTGCCGATATAGGCATGAACGGGCAGCTATTCCTTTTCCTGATTGTATTTGTATGGCTGCCGCCTTTTTTTGCCGCATCTACCAACCAGCAACGGCTTATCATTACAGGCGTTACCGCGGTGTTATCTCTTGCTACCTATTTCCTGGCAGAGAAAATTCCAGGGTTCCCCTGTATGTGATACTGGGAGGTGTTATTACGTTTATCGTACTGCTGAACAAGCAAGTGCCTTCTATTAAAAAAAAGAAAATGTTTCGTCGAGGGTTCTGGATGTTTATCGGATCGCTGGTATTTTTCCTGGCTGCAATGATCATTATTTTCCAGACCTCTTTGCCTGTATTCAATAAGCTGTTCAACTCCAATAAAGCGCCGGGTGAGAACGATGAGTTTAACTATAATAAAATCCAGGTACTGGTGGCTTTTGTGATAGGTATACTTACCGCTATTACCCAGTATTTGAAATACAAAGCAACAGATACCCGTTTCTTTTGGAACAAGATCCTGGTTCCTACCATCATCAGCGCTTTGGTAGCTACGTTTATTTTAGTGGTGGTTAAAATAAACTACGATGTACATGGTATGGGCTTTTTAATTAATATATGGCTGGCGTTGGTGGCCACTGTTTATGCCACCATAGCTAATGCAGCTTACATATGGGTAGGGTTGAACGGGAAGCTAAAGAACAGCGGCGGTTCTATTGCCCACTTCGGTTTTGGATTGATGTTGGTAGGCATGATTTTATCTTCATCAAAAAAGAAATACTTTCCTGGAACACCAGCGGCATCGCAGTTCCGTTTGGTGAAGACAGTAAGGAAAAAACCGGGGAGAATCTTACCCTGGTAAAGGGTGTACCAATGCAAATGAACAACTACATGGTAACTTATGTAGGCGATTCGGCGCATCCTAAAAAGCAACAAACCTATTTTAAGGTACACTTCAAATCTAAGAAGAACAACGAGGAATTTACCTTATTGCCTGATGCATTTGTAAATTATAAGGAAATGAAGGGTTGATGGCAAATCCGTCAAGCAAGCATTACTGGAACCATGATGTGTTCACTTATGTGTCGTCCTTCTACAAACCCGATGGCAAGAGTGATACGGTTAGTTTTAAGCCCAATACGGTTCATTTAAATGATACCGTATTCTACAGTAAAGGGTATATTATTGTTGAGAAGCTGGCTGCTAAGGATAATTTGCCGGTAGCCGGTTTTTCGAAAACAGATACCGGGTATACGGCCTCTGTAAAAGTGCAGCAACTGAACGGACCGTCTTACAGCGCCGACCTTTTAATGATACGCAATCAGGGTAATACATTGTATCAAAACCTGGATACAATTACTTCGCAGGGCCTGGTTTTAAGACTGGATGATGTGGGGGCAGCAAGATTACGTTGGGAGTAAAAGAGTCTGACGATGTTCTGGAGTATCTTACGCTGAAGGCTTACAAATTTCCTTATATCAACCTTGTTTGGGGAGGTGTTGTATTCCTTGTGATTGGCTCAGTAGTCAGCATGTTCCGTCGTATTAGGTTGCAGCGGTTGAAGGCAGCCTGATACAGAATGGGCTTGTTTAAATAGTTGTAAAACAGTTTTTTGTGTTTTTTAACCGCCAGGAAGGAGACCTTTATATTTGAAATCAGCAACCTGTCCGGTAGCTGCTGCTATATTTAATAAAGACCCATGGACAGAGCTTTTCCACATATTTTATTTATATATTGAAAATTGGGGTTTTGATCGTACTTTTGCGCCCTGAAAACCAAAGATTCTAAAGAATGGCAGGCCAGTTAAAAGAAGTTCGTAGTCGTATCTCGTCGGTGCAGAGCATGCAGCAAATTACTAAAGCCATGAAAATGGTAAGTGCTGCCAAGTTCCGTCGTGCACAGGATGCAATTGTACAGATGCGCCCTTATGCGCAAAAATTGCAGGATGTATTAAGCAATATTGTGAGTAACAGCGATGGCGAAATTAAAATGGCTTTAGCTGAAGAGCGTCCCGTAGAAAAAGTGTTGTTGATTGTAATTACCAGCGATCGCGGTCTGGCCGGTGCATTTAACTCAAACGTAGTAAAGCTGGCGCGTAATGTGATCAGGAAAAATACCAGGCGCAGTACGATAAAGGCAATGTAACCGTTTGGAACCTGGGTAAAAAAGGCTACGAGGCATTAAGCAAATTGGGATACAATACCAACGACGAGCATAAAGATATTTTTTTACAACTGAGCTTCGATAACGTGCAGAAAATTTCCCAGGCGGCAATGCGCGCTTACGAGGAAAAGCAATTCGATGCTATCGAAATTATTTACAGCCAGTTTAAAAATGCAGCTACGCAGATTTTTACTGCCGAGCAGTTTTTGCCCATCCCTAAGGTCGAAAATAAAAAGGCGGTCCTAAAGCCGACTTTATTTTCGATCCTAACAAGGCAGAGCTGATTGAAGAGCTGATGCCTAAAATTTTGAATACACAATTGTATAAGGCGGTATTGGACTCGCATGCTTCAGAGCACGGCGCGCGTATGACCTCAATGGATAAGGCAAGCGAGAATGCTAATGAAATGCTGAAGAGCCTTAAATTGTCTTACAACCGCGCAAGACAGGCGGCTATTACAACCGAGCTTACAGAAATTGTAAGTGGTGCCGCCGCTTTACAGGGTTAACTTTTGTTTAAGGTTCAATGGTTTAAAATTGTATAGTTGTTTAACTTTAAATTTTAAACCTAATAACTTTCAACTTTACTCATGGAAATAGCCGAGTTGATTCCACATATTGAAGCGCTGATTTTTGCAAGCGAAAAGCCTTTATCTTCTTTAGAGGTTACCGACCTGGTGAACAGTGCTTTTGGGTTTATGGAAGACAAAATTACCCTCGACCAGGTGGAAGCGGCAATAGATGGCGTGAAGGAGAAGTATGTTTCGGAATTCTATCCTTTTGAAATTGTACAAAGTGGCGGCGGCTGGCAGTTCTTAACCAAGAAAGAATATCATAAAACAATAGCCCAGCTAAACGGCGATAAGTTCATGAAACGCCTGTCTGCCGCAGCATTGGAAACCCTGGCTATAGTTGCTTATAAACAGCCTGTAACTAAGGGGAAGTAGAAGCAATTCGTGGCGTAAGCGCCGATTATGCCATTCAGAAATTACTGGAAAAAGAGCTGATTGTAATAAGTGGCCGTAATGAGAAGCTCCCCGGTCATCCGCTCGTATATGGAACGTCTAAATCCTTTATGGATTATTTCGGCATTAATTCTTCTGATGAATTGCCTAAAATAAAAGAAGTACTGGCAGAGCAGATGGTAGAGCCTACTTCCATTGTAAACGGAACCACCGTTAATGATGAAGAGCTGGTAGATGAAAACGGTAATCCTTTGGCCGTTTCAGAAAACGGTGAACTTATTGAAAATACAACTATGATCAACGAAACGGGTATAATCAACGAGCAGACAGAAGCGGGTGGTGATGAGCTGGGTGTTGTTGATACTACTGATGATGAAATAGTAACTGATGATCAGGACGCTTCTGAAGAAGAAGTGGCTTTTGATGACGAAAAAAACAGGTAACGGAGGAAATTCCGGGAAGCGAAGCCAAAGATGAAGAAGCCGATGGGGAAGAGAAGAAGAATGAGGATGATGAGCCTGCATACTAAATGATATTAATAACATTTAATCATATTTAACAGGCAGTAGTAGTACTGCTTTTTTATATCTGGTATTATGGGAAATGAACTGAGCCTTACGCAACTTAATGATATTGCAGGCCAATATGGTACACCGCTGTATGTGTACAACGGAGATAAAATAGCCGCACAATATAAAAGGCTGACAGCGGCATTTAAGAGCGATAAAGTGCGTTTTTTCTATGCTTGTAAATCGCTTACCAATATCAATATTTTAAAGCTGTTGAAGGCAGAAGGGTGTAATGTAGATTGCAGTTCTATTAACGAAGTGAAATTGGCTTTGTATGCAGGTTTTGAGCCGCAGCATATTTTATACACCAGCAATGGCATTGCCTTTAGTGAAATTGAGGAAGCGCAGTCATTAGGTGTAATTATCAATATCGATAGCCTTTCTAACCTGGAGAAATTCGGGAAAAAATTTGGAAGCAGTTACCCGGTAGGTGTACGTTTAAGGCCTAATATTATGGCTGGCGGAAACCTTAAGATATCTACGGGGCATGATAAAAGTAAATTCGGCATTCCCGTAGATCAACTGGGTGAGCTGGTAAACGTGGTGGCGCAGCACCAGATTCAGATCACTAATCTTCATATTCATACCGGGAGCGATATTAAAGACCCTGATGTATTTGTGAAAGGAATAGAAGTATTGTTCGACATTATTCCTCATTTTCCGCATTTGAAATCGATTGATTTGGGTGGTGGCTTTAAGGTAGCTTATAAGGAAGATGATCCGTTTATCAACATAGAGGAACTTGCGGAAAAGGTATTACATACTTTTGATTCGAACGATCTTACGAAAGATCTGCAGATATGGTTTGAACCTGGTAAATTCCTGGTAAGTGAAAGCGGCTATTTCATTACGCAGGTTAATGTATTGAAAGAAACTTCAGCCACCACGTTTGCGGGGGTAAACAGCGGTTTTAATCATTTAATTCGTCCTATGTTCTACGATGCGTATCACCGTATCCAAAATATAAGCAACCCGGGAGGGGCGATTAAGGAATATACTGTCACAGGTAATATATGCGAAACCGATACATTCGCCTGGTCGCGGCCTTTGCCTGAAATACGGGAGGGAGACCTGCTGGTATTTTATAATGCAGGTGCATACGGTTTTGAAATGTCGAGCAATTATAACTCGCGTTTTAAGCCGGCAGAAGTGCTGGTAGAGAAGGGGAAACCCCGTTTGATCCGTAGAAGGGATGTATTTGAAGACCTGTTGAAAAACCAGGTACTTTAATGCTTTACAAAGCTCAGAACATTTTTGTAATACATGCTACAACCTCGTCTTCAGTTTTAGCATGTTGTATTTCAGCTCCCGAAAATTGTGGATATAGTTTTGCGTAACATTTGAAATAATGTTCGGGGCCTTGTTTGGAATAAATTAAATTTTTACCGCCAAAATAGCTGGCCAGCGTGGCCGTGCCTCCATGTATGGATATAAAATGAGCACAGTTGGCATAAACGCACAGCTGGAAATGGTTGAAATGATTAGCCTTTATCTTGTTGGCGGTATAAAGGTCGCTCATGTGCAACACTTCAGGATGCTTTGCTTTTAACCACTCAGTTTCCCCCAATTCGTAAATAATGCTGTTGTCGTTTACAATATCTTTAGCTTGCGGGCGGTTGTAGATGATTTGGTATTGATGCTTCAGCTGTGAAATCATTATATCCAGCAACTTTATACTGAAAAAGAAACAGGCGGACCATCCCACTCCGTATTGTATTTATTGGCTATAATCAATATAGGCTTCTCGTATTGATAAACATCATTCCGGTATTGATCTTTTAAAGGAACGGGGAGCCATTTTCCGATATTATAATCCTGGCTATACAGTATCCTGGGCAGGTCAAAATTATAATTGCCATCATTGGTTCTCTCTGTATGCTTTTCCGAATGATTTTCCGAAAAGAAATATAAATCTTTAGTGCCGGGAAAGGAGCTTGTAGAATGTAGCGTACCGTTTTTATAATGCCAGTAAGCATGCGGCAGGGCAAACTGTAATTCATTGGCAAATTCACCTCTGTAATCAATGTTCTTATAAGCACGCTTCCTGATATAATCGGCTACAAAATATTTTTTTGTATCAGCTTACAAACGATGGTGTCTCTTAAATAATAACGATATGCTTCAGGTGTTTTAGGATACCGTACCCTTACAACAAGGCTGGCAATTTTTTTCAGTAGTTTATATTCGTTGTTTCTCATTAAAGAAAGGAAGAGAGCCGGGATTTTAGTGAAAATCAAAGTTAATTTTTAGGGGTTAAAACTTCTTAAATTTTTTTTTACCCCTGTTAATCGGAATAATTTTTATAGATTTATCCCTTAATCTTAAAACGCATTGCATGACAACTCTTAAAGGCCCCGGAATATTTCTCGCACAGTTTTTAAGCGATAAGCCTCCGTTTAATAACTTCGAGTCTATTTGCCTGTGGGCTGCGGAAAAAGGATTTGTAGGAGTACAGATACCTACCGGCGATCCCAATATTTTTGATTTAAAATTGGCGGCAGAAAAAAACCCTACGCCGATGAAATAGCTGGGTTGGCTTTATCCTGCGGACTGCATGTTACCGAGTTATCTACACATTTACAGGGGCAGCTTGTGGCAGTTCACCCGGCTTACGACGATCTGTTTGATGGTTTTGCACCCCAGGAAGTACGTGGCAATTCCAAAGCCAGAACAGAATGGGCGGTTCAACAACTGAAATATGCTGCAAAAGCATCTCAAAATCTTGGTTTGAATGCGCATGCCACTTTCAGTGGCTCGTTGCTATGGCACACTTTTCATCCCTGGCCGCAACGGCCAGCCGGTTTGGTTGATGAAGGATTTACCGAACTCGCTAAACGCTGGACACCTATACTTAATTACTTTGATGAGTGCGGTGTGGACGTATGTTATGAGATTCACCCGGGTGAAGATTTGTTTGACGGTGAAACCTATGAAATGTTCCTGGAAAAAGTGAATAACCATAGCCGGGCATGCCTATTGTATGATCCGTCTCACTTTGTATTGCAATGCCTCGATTATATTCAATACATCGACTTTTATCATGAACGCATCCGTGCATTCCACGTAAAAGATGCGGAATTTAATGCTACCGGCAAACAGGGAACTTTCGGCGGTTATCAAAGCTGGTTAAAGAGAGCCGGCCGCTATCGCAGCCCGGGTGATGGACAGGTAGACTTTAAAACTATATTCTCCAAGCTGGCAGAATACGATTATAAAGGATGGGCTGTAATGGAATGGGAATGCTGTTTAAAGCATCCTGAAGACGGCGCTACGGAAGGTGCTGAGTTTATTAAAAACATATTATCCGGGTAACAGACAAAGCCTTCGACGACTTTGCTGCAACTGCTACCAATACCGATTTTAATAAAAAAGTGCTAGGGCTTGAACAATAATTTATACTTTAGCTACAAATATATTATATGAAGAAAATTATACTCTCGTTGTCTATTTTATCTGTAATTGCTGCCTGCGGTGGAGGAGATGCTGAAAAGAAGGCGGATGAAGGAACCACTTCTACATCTTCAACTTCTGAATCATCTGCATCATCTGATCTGTCGTCCAATCCGGTATATCAAAAAGATTAGAACTTACAGGTAAATATCAATGTCCTACCTGTCATAAAATCGATGAAAAGCTGACAGGTCCTGCTTATCGTGAAGTGGCTAACAAATATGCAGGGGCAGATGAAGCTACTATCGCCAAACTGGCCAAAAAAGTGATCGAAGGTGGTTCTGGCGTTTGGGGTGAAGTACCGATGACGCCGCATCCTAATGTTACCGAACAAGAGGCCAAGGATATGGTAGCCTATATTCTTTTATTAAAGAAATAGTTCGGCAGCCAAAAGTTGATTGAATGGTGATTGCCTGGCGAATAACAGGTATTGATCGTCACGTTTATTTATTAAGAAATCTATATGAAAAAATTTGCATCATGGGCCTTTGTGGCTGCATCGGCGTTTGCTGTGTATTCCTGTACGCCAAAGCCCACAAAAATCCGCCACCGGCAGCAAAGCCAACTCCGGCACCTGTTACGCCCACGCCGCCGCAACCGAAGCCGGAACCGGCAAAACCTGCGCCGGCCCCGAAGTAGCCCTCAATAGCTTAACGGCAAAAGAAAAGGCGGCAGGCTGGAAACTATTGTTCGATGGTACATCAACTGATGGATGGCATGCCTATGGCTCGAAATCGATAGGAACCGCCTGGAAAACAGCTGATGGCGCATTGTACCTTGACGCAAACAGAGATGGGCAGCCCAAAACTGGAGGCGATATCGTATCCGACAAGGAATATGGCAATTTTGAGTTGCAGATCGACTGGAAGATCGACAAAAACGGTAACAGTGGTATATGTATTTATAGTCATGAAGATAAGGCCCGCTATGAATGGATGTGGAGCACAGCTCCCGAGATCCAGATCGTAGACAATGAGGGCCATCCGGATGGTAAGATATTTAAACACCAGGCGGGCGATCTCTATGACCTGATACCTGCAAAAAGCCATGCTGAAAATCCTCCGCTGGAGTGGAACACTTATGTGATCCGTTGTGTGAATGGCAAGCTGGATGTGCATTTGAACGGGGTACACATCATCGATACCCAGCTTTGGAATGATAACTGGCGTACCCTGATTGCCGGCAGTAAATTTAGAAACGCTGCCGATTTCGGTACTTACAAAGTGGGCCGTATCGGATTACAGGACCATGGTAATAATGTATGGTTCAGAAATATTAAGATTAAAGAGTTATAATTTTTAAACGGTAACCTTATACGAACGCTTCAGGGAATAACCTGGAGCGTTTTTTTCAGTGTCTCGCAAGGAAAGGCTGAATAGCTGCTGAAACAAAGCCCTACCAGCCAATTCCATAATCCTCTCCATGGTTGCTCGATCCTCCCCATAGGCTTCCATGCTTCCAGTCGAAGTAAATAGCATTGATGGGGCCGCTGGTTCTGTCGTCAAAGCTTAGGGTATAGCCCATTTTCTTCAGTTCGTTTCGTGTAGCTTCTTTGTATTATTATTATTGAGCAAAATGCTCCCGGGCCTGGGTTTGCGATCTTCCAGTTTTGTGCCACCCAACGATAGCCATAACTGGTTGCTGTTGAAATTGGCCGCTTCGGTAGCCTGTTGAACCGGCATACCAAATTCGACCACGTTTAAAAAGAATTGCAACAGGTTTTGGTCTTGTGTATCTCCTCCTGTACCGCAAACGAAAGAAATGGTTTCCCATCTTTCAACGCCAGTGAGGGTGTTAATGTTACCCTGGGCCTCTTTCCAGGTGCTACCACATTGAAGGGGTTGATCATTTCGTCTAATACAAAGCTCTGCATCCGCTGGCTCATGCCAACACCTGTGTTACCGGCAATGCAGGCTGGTAGCCACCCGCCGCTTGGTGTAATAGATACTACCCAGCCTTCTTTGTCTGCGGCCTCTACACTGGTAGTGCCACGCCATAGCCTGTCCTGATATTGTTCATCAGTTACCGGAGAAATGCCGGAATTACCAGAGCGTATATCATGTGTGGGCATAAACTGCCGGGTTGAGCTGTCGGTGCTGAAGTTTCGCTTTTGAAGTAACTCCAGGTAGGGGTTGGTTTTCCTTCGAAAAGATAAGGGTCTCCCGGGCCAATACCCGGATCATTTTGGCTGGGGTTGATTAACGCCGCACGCTTTGCGGCATAAGCCTTACTTAATAAGCCTTTGATGGGCTCTACTGGTGTTACATATGGATCTCCGTAATAAAAATCCCTGTCTGCAAAACTCAGGTTCATAGCCTGGTACACGGTATGAATATACTGGCTGCTGTTATAGCCCATTTGCTTAAGATCAAAGCGCTCCAGTATGTTCAGGGCTTGCAACAAAGCGGGACCTTGGGTCCAGGGTTGCATTTTGTATACATCAATGCCTTTATAGCTGGTATTCAGTGCTTCTTCCTCTATAGGCTTCCAGTTAGCCAGGTCTTGCAGGGTGATCAGGCCGCCCTGTTCCTGGCAGCCTCTTACAAATTCCCGGGCAATATCTCCTTTATAAAATCGATCGTAAGCCGCCATTATAGCTTCTCTACGGCTCTTCTTTTGCGCAATGCTTGTTGTTCGGCTTCCACCATTTTGGTAAGCGTAGCCAGCAGGTCTTTCTGCACGAAGATCTCACCCGCCTCCGGCGCTTCACGCTTTTCGCCGGGATGCGTTAAAAATGTTTTGCTGCTGTAAGGCCATTCTTTGATACGTGCTTTATTGCGTTCGATACTATTGGCGGTTTGGGCTTCTATAGGATAGCCGGCTGCTAATTGCATCGCAGGTTCCAGCACTTCTTTTAAACTTTTCGTACCGTAATTAGCCAGCATCAAACAAATGCCGCCAGGCGTACCTGGTGTGGTTGCAGCCAGCGGCCCATACTCGGGTGGAAAGTAATATCCTTTCTGTTTAAAAAAATCAACGGTAGCCCCTGTAGGCGCTACACCCATCGCGTTAATGGCAATAACCTTTTTGTTTTGGGATTATAAATAAGCGCCTGTGTTTCACCGCCCCAGCTTAATACATCCCACATGGTACAGGTAGCCGCCAGCATGGCACAGGCAGCATCTACCGCATTGCCGCCTTTTTGAAAAACAGCAGCGCCAGCCGTTGCAGCCAAAGGCTTACCCGTTATGGCCATCCAGTTTTTACCATGCAGGGGTGGCTTTTGGGTGGGCTGGGCAATAAGGCTGCCCATTGAGAAAAGGAAAAACGTGAAAAAGAAAAAAGACTTCATACATGTAGTTTTAAGATGTATGCCAATTTTTCGCCCGAGACATACTCTTTTGGCGCGTCTTTTCGAGCGCCGTCGGGAAATCTCCTGCATTTCAGGAGACGCATCCAAGTTGGTCAGCATGACTTTAGCGAAAATTAGACTTGACCTTGTAGTTTGATATTAAAGATAAGCATTGAAAAAATCATATTTTTGAAAAAGCCCCTTAACCCGATAAATCAAACAGTAAAGTAAATTCAGCCTCCCTATGTATGAGTATATAGACCGGGAGAAAAGGCCAAATAAAAAATATATGCCATGAAAACTTTTTATGCAATAATGCTGGTATTACTTCATATAGCCGGGGCTAACGCGCAGGATAAACAGCCGCTTGCTGTTGCTCTTGCCGGATTAAGCCATGATCATGTGAACCTGATCATGAATCATTATAAGAAAAAGGAGATCAACCTGGTTGGAATTGCCGAGCCCAATAAAGACCTGGTAAACAAGTTTAAAAAATCAATGGCTATTCCTGACAGCTTGTTTTATGATGATTTGAAAAAACTCATTCAAAAGAAAAGGCCGGAAGTGGTGATGGCCTTCAATGCCATTAGCGAGCATATTGATGTGGTACGAGTTTGTGCGCCTCTGAAAATAGACGTGATGGTAGAGAAGCCTTTGGCCACAACAGTAAAGGATGCAGAAGAAATAGCAGCCTTGTCAAAGGAATATAACACGATGGTGCTTACCAACTATGAAACCACCTGGTATGGCTCCAACCAGGAGATTTATAAAAGAGTAAAAAATGGAGACATAGGCGATGTGGTGAAAATGGTGGCGCATGACGGACATGAAGGGCCTAAAGAAATAGGCTGCAGCCGATTCTTCCTTGACTGGTTGACAGACCCGGTGAAGAACGGCGCCGGCGCCTTAAACGATTTTGGATGTTATGGCGCTAATTTATTTACGGGGCTCATGAATAACCAAATGCCCGTATCAGTGTATGCCGTTACCCACCAGATCAAGCCTGCTGTTTATCCAAAAGTAGATGACGATGCTACGATCATTTTAGAATACCCCAATGCTACCGGGATTATAGAAGCTTCCTGGAACTGGCCTTACAGTATTAAAGACTGGGAAGTGTTTGGTAAAACAGGTTACCTGCAGGCGGTAAATAGCAAAACCCTGCGCACCAAAACTAGTAAAACAGGTTACGAGATCGGCGAGGTTGCATCGCCGCAGACACCTTATCAAAGCTACCTGGCTTATGTTACAGCGGTGCTGCGTAAGGAGATTACGCCGGGCGATGATCTGTCTTCATTGACCAATAATATTATTGTTGTAAAAATTTTGAATGCGGCAAAAGAGTCGGCAAGAACGGGGAAGAAGGTTTTGGTGAAGTGATGAATGACGAGTGCGTTGCCGTTGTTGTGTCTTCTGACCAAGAACTGAAGCGTGGGGTGACAATAGCGTTCAAGCAGCCTCATGCGTTGATCATTAATATACAGTACCGCTCATTTGCTGTTGGTGACAACACCAGCAGCGGCGAAAAAGTGATGGATGATGATCTTTGCGCTGCCGTTGTTGCGTCTTTTTGACCAACAACTGAAGCGTGGGGTGACAATAGCGTTCAGGTTGCCTCATGCGTTGATAATTAATTTACAGTATTACTGCATTTGCCGTTGGTGACAACACCAGCAGCGGAGAAACCTTCAAATTATATCAGTCATTCTTAGGTACATTAAAACATGATCGTGCTTTTATGAATATTTCTCCTTACGGGAATCCGTAAAAAGCCGGCTTCTGCATTCCATAGTTTCGCGCAATAAAAATTAATTATTTATGATGATGATGTTCGCGAAATTCAGAGTTGGCATATTGCCATTGTTTTTAAGCTGTTATTGCTGCTGGTTTTCATGGGATCTTGTAAGAAAACAGCCGATGACCTGCAAGAGCAACCAGAGCCAACTCCGGCAGTTTTTGCTTATGAAGTTCATTGCGATTTCTGTACTATAACTTATAATGATTTAAATGATGAAAGCAGAACTGTAAGAAATAATACCGGTAAATGGAGTTTCAAAATCCTGGAGAAAACACCATCAAACCTCAAGCTAAGTGTTGTCACAACGCTGCCAGGCTATCAGTCTATTCAAGCGTACATTCTGAAAGACGGGGAAGCGATTTATGGAAATCTTGGCTATAATCGCGCAGAGATTACCTACAGTACGGTTAATGGTAATGGCACCTCCAGTTTTGGAAGTTATATTCCTTCAACTTCACCGGGGAAAAGTAATCGAAATGGAGGTTCATCTTCGATTTCGTCTGTATGCGGTGCAAAAAACAAGTCAGGAGGGTATTGTAAAAGAGTAGTTGCTGGCGGTGGCAGATGCTGGCAACACCGGTAACTAAATTGACTCTTTAACTTGCACAGCTAGTTGCCGTCATCTTTATCCAGGAATAACAACGCATCAAATGCTGTACTTACAGGCAGCATCAAAAAGCTGACTTTATTCGCCTGCATGGGCCTGGTTAATGAAAGCCATTGAGCCACTTCGGTGAAACGGGAGGCTGCCCGCAAATCAAGGATATACCGCGGCCGGTTTACCTGCAATAGCGCTTTGTCGAGGCTATTAGCGGCCAGGGTAGTTCGCTCCGGCGCGATGCTCGAACCTATGATAAAAAGATCGGTTCCTAATATGGACCGAAGATATTGTCCTGCGCTGTTGGGTGGCAGTGCAAAAGCATCCCAAACGCCACCGGTAGTGGGCGCATTTTTCATATGAGCATTATGTGCAAATACAAAACCTTCCCTCCATCGGCAGCGCTGTTTAAAATCCAGTTGATGTTTTCAGCCATTGCCGCATCGCGTGCATTCATCGCTTTCCATGCATCCGGAGGTATTTTACCCGGTTGATCAGGTGGCATTACACGCATCATCCGGTCTCTTTGTAAGGCAGCTATCGCGTTCCGGTGTGCCCATTCATAAGCTTGTTTAGAGCTGCGCTCTATAAAATCAATTTGCTGACGCTCGAATAGCGCCAATATATTATCAAGTATCGCAGCAAGCACCTGCTGGTCTTTTGGGGAGAGTAGCGGATATTTAACAACAGACATCTGAGTCATGCAGGAAGCCAGATCATTATCTAGCCTGGGGTCGAAACCGGATCGACCTGGTGCAAATAAGCCAGGGCCTGACTTAAAGCTCTATGGTTAGGAATGGTGTCTCCGGGAAAACCGACGATCTGGATATCTATTCCATAGAACATTAGTTTTTTTGATGAGCTGTATCGGAGTTGTACTGGCGCATCCATTCTAATAGCTCAATGTTTTCCGGTGCGGGATCACCGATGCCTAAGGCAGCAGCGGCAGCCTCAGCTGTGCCCGACCCACCAGCGATATATTCAGTTGCAAGCTGTGATTCTGCCAATCCGCCTTCCACTGCCATAGTGGTAAACCCGCAGTGTTTAACAAAGAATTTGAATAACCGGTTTCTAAAAGCAAGCGGCTCCCGGTAACCGTGGGCGGGTTCACCCAATGCAACGACACGGGCCTCGCCAATCATTTCCTTTACCGGATAAAGATCACTATCGTCGGTAGCTTTAGCACTTGACTGCAATGGCCATACATGGCGTTGGGCCCAATACACAAATGCACTGTTGTTAGATGCAAGGTTAGTGGCTGGCTGAGCGATGGTCCATGAGGTGCAATACAAAAGCATGTAGCATATTATAGCTATTCTATTTATAAATGCTTTAATCATAGGTACAGGATGGCAGGATACAAAGTTCATTGATGCTGGATTTAGCGATAACTAAAAATTTCTATAAAGTTATTCTTGCATAATCCGGCGGGAACGAAAATGTGATGAAACCGGTCATTAATGTTATGAAATAATAACAGTAGGTTAGCTTAAAGTTGTTGATAGTATTATCGATTCTAGCGGCCAAAATTAAGTTACCAGGGACATGCATATAAATTAGAATACTTGCTTAAGCGATTTGAAAATATATTTTGTATTATATTTACGCGTTATAAAATTTTAAAGTATGCTAACTCTACTAAAACAAAGACTGTTTTTACTTATTGCCGCCATATTTTTTATAGCAACAAGCTGTAAAAAAGATTCTCCTGCCAATCAACCGGAAAAACCTGTTCAACCGGAACAGCCAGGAGAGCCCGGGCCTCCAATAAATTCTCCTAAACGAATCTTTGGAAAACACAATAAAGTGGCTTCGACCGAAATGCACGCTGCATTCATTACGGCTGACAGCAGTGCCTGGACTTGTGGAAGAAATCAGTTTGGACAACTTGGCGATGGGACGACAATCGATAGACTTTATGCTATCAAAGTAATGGATAATGTGCTTGCAGTTGCGGCAAATGGAAATAGTACCTATTTCATTAAAAGTGATAATAGTCTTTGGGTGTGTGGTGCCAACATAACCTTACCGGGCAGTCAAGCAGCTGCCAATTATAACAGGCCAGTGAAGATTGCCGACAGCGTTGCAGCTATATCCACTTTCAGCCATACGTTATTTATTAAGCTAGATTCTACTTTATGGGGATTCGGCCCTAATTATCAAAATCAATTAGGTGATAATGTAAAGGTAGGTGTACAGGCGGAACCTGTAAAGCTCATGGATGGAGTTCTAATGGCAGCTACAGGCGATGCCTTTAGTGTGATTATAAAAGAGGACCACAGCTTATGGGGTACAGGTCTAAACTCTAGCGGTGCATTGGGGACCAATAATATCGAAACACTTTTTCGTTTTACGAAGGTTTTGGATGGAGTTCAGGATGTTTCGGTTGGCTATCAAACAACTCTTATTATCAAAGATGATGGAACGTTATGGGGACGGGCAGGGATGATTTCGGGCAGATCGGTACTGGCTCAGTAGGTATTAGGCTGGCATTCATGAAATCTAAGATAGAGAATGTTAAATCAATATCCTGCGGAGATAATTTTTCATTTATGATAAAAAATGATTCTACGTTGTGGGGACTGGAGGTACAATCCTTGGTCAAATGGGAGACCTTATTAAGGTGCATACTACCTATGTAACAGTTCCAACAAAGATTGATTCCGGAGTTACTGCTATTGAGGCAGGAAGGGGTACCGGATTTTTCATGAAAAATGGTAAGATATGGGGATCAGGGATTAATTTTAGCGGACTCTTGGGATTAGGTCATACAAATAGCCAGTACTCATTTATCCCGATTCCTTTCAGTATGAATTAATCGAAGTCGTTATTCATGCAGGACCAATTAGTCAAATTTAAACCATTGATCGGGAAACTGTACTACTGTTACTGCTCCATTTCCATTATGACTAACTGCTAAGGTAAATTTTCCATCGAGCGTATTATGTAAAGCATAATATAATCCCTGTGCGTCGAATCTGAGTGGTACTTTATTTCCTGTTATATCTACCACTTCGAAACTCGGCACATTATAACCGTTTGTATAAGTATAACCGACCACCTTGTTGCCATTCGAATACGAAAAATCAAAAGAGAAACAGCGGAGCTAGGTGCCGGTACCCGGTTGCCGGATTGAGCGTTTAAAATACCATGCACATCAGTTTGATTAAAATATACCTGATCCTGTTTTGGAGAAGGTACTATAAAATATCGGTCTCCTATGGGACTATTACGGTTATAACCATACACTTGTCTAAATTTCAAAGTTGTTGGATCTAATTCAGAAAAATAATTGTACTTAAAATAGGCGAGTAAAAGTTTAGAATTATCGTACGAAGCATGAATCTTTCTCATACCAAATATGTTAAAGTTCATTTCAGGCTCATCGTTATACCATATCCTGTGGTTGTTAGCAGCATCTATAAGCCATAGTCTCGCTTCCTCGGTACTCCTTGCACTTAAAGCAATTAGGCCAATTCCTGATTTGGTAAACTTTAGGTGGAGGGGATGAATTTCCGGAGGTGGATAAAGACCATAGTAGTCTGGCCTGGTAACGGTAGGGATGGTAATTACTTTTTCTAGCACTCCTTCTTTACTCATAATATGGAGTTCGGGCACCAAGGTATAAGCCAGGTAAAGCCGATTATTATATGGACTAATCGTAAACATTCTGGGCTCTTTCGTGAGCTGTATTTTTGCAATACTTCGAAAGAAGACATATCAATTTTATAAAGTGCATGTGGATTCTTTAATAGTAGCCAGTAACTGTTTTCTTGGTAGTCTGCAAAATCTCCTACGGAAAACCCTCCCAGATTAATGCGCTTTGTATAGAAGCCGGCCTTTATATTCTCCGTAAGCGTTTCATTAAACTGGCTCTTGGCAGAGATAGTAAATGGATATTCGCCTCCCATTGCACCGCAGGCATACGAAAATTGAATCGTGCTGTTGGAGTCTTTGTAATTATATTGAATATCTGACAAACACAAATTATAGGTAGACCTTATCGAATTCAGAGTTACTGGTTGATTAAATTCCAGGCGAACAGAATCAATGATTTTATTAAGTGCATTACCTGGAAGTCCGATGGCTCTTTTTAATTTTAGATAAGGCATGTGATCAATTAGAAGTTTCCTGTTTACGTCTTTTGCTTTAACTGTTACAGAAAACGTTCTGATTGAGTCGTCCTTGTTTTCGTTCACCTTAAATGTTATCCGGCCATTGTTCGACCCTGCCTTTCGATCGACAGTTAACCAACCAGGCAATGGCAAAATTTCCCAATCTGTATTACTGGAAATGTTTACGGAAAAAGTAGTGTCCCTGGGAGCAAGTGTTGTCTTTTCTAAACCTATGTTTAGCATTGTGGCTACAGTCGGAGCATGCTTTTCTTTTCCACAAGCGGCAATAAGCAGTATGAAAATTACATAGTTAGCAAAGAATTTTCTCATTGGTCAAAGATAAAATAAAATTAGCTTTTTATGAAATTGTACCTTGTGAAGTACTTACTAATGCAATGATTCGTGTTGAATATGGTTTTCCGGTAAATTAAACTTCATCGATTGGAAAGACAAAAGAGAGGTTACTTAACCTGGGTTTTCCATTCTCGACTACTGATTCTTCGGACAGTGCCGCTGTGGTGTATTTTTAATCAAAAATGTAGTGCGTGTGATCTGGATATTCACGTTTGGTTACAGGATGTAGATGGTATGAAAATGATTCATTTGATGTTGGTAAAAGGAGGTCGGCCGAGAATCTTTTTTAATGGCTTGAGAATAGCATAAACGATATATTATCTCTATCACCTACCCGTGCGCTCATAACTCCCGGTCAGCCTCAAAAACACCAACAACGGCCCAAATGACCGTGATCAGCAGTGCCGCCGGGAGATTATTACCGCTTTTCCGGCAGGCTAATCATACCATAAAATTGCAAACCATGAAAAAGGAAAACATCTTCTTCTACCGGGGTATTTACTATGCCAGTTGGCTTATCAATATTAATGCCATCCGCTTCAATTAAACACTAAGAAAGTAGTAAAAGATTTGTTTAATGAAAATCCTTGTTGCCCAAAAGCAAACTGGGTAAAAAGCATGGCAATTAGTGTAAGTGTTCTTATAATCTTTCTTTTTCAGCTTTAATAAATTTGTGAAAGCATGTCGTTTAACTTTCCAGGATTTTTTGTTTGGTGGTAAATGGAGGTACGAAAGCCTATATTAGTACTAAAGTTCAATAGAAAAGAAACCGCCTCAAATATTTTGAGACGGTTTCGTTCACTTAGCTAAACCTATTCAATTACTGTTCGATCTTGGTGATCTTAATAGTATTGGTAGGTATTTTTAAATGTACCGGCGTACTACCCGTGCTTACTGCAATATCGCCTCTCTTCAAATAGCCATTTGTTTTTAAAATTTCAATCTGGTCAGAGAAGATAGTATCTAAAGCACGCTCATCATCGTCATACAAAAAGCCGCGTATACCCCATGCCAGGCTCATCTGGTTGATCAGGCCCGGATGCTTGGTAAATACATATAAAGGTACTTTAGGACGATAGCTGCTCAGCATAAAGCCTGTATAACCGCTTTGGGTCATACCAATCAAGGCATTCGCTGCTACATCTTTGGCCAGGTGGCAGGCATTGTAACAAACTGCATCGCTGGTAAGGGTAGGGAGTGTGGCTGTGGCTGTAATACCTCGTCCAGGTCGTAGTTGTACTCGGTACGCTCAATCTCTACAATGATCTTACGCATGGTTTCTACCACCAGCGTGGGGTGTAAACCGGTAGCGGTTTCACCGCTTAACATCACCGCATCAGCGCCTTCTAGCACCGCATTAGCCACGTCTGTAATTTCGCTGCGGTTAGGTTTGGTGCGGTCGATCATACTTTCCATCATCTGCGTAGCCACAATCACAGGTTTCGCACGGTGAATACACTTCTTAATGATATTCTTCTGGATCAAAGGCACTTTTTCAACAGGAAGCTCCACACCCAGGTCGCCACGGGCGATCATAATACCGTCCGATGCATTAATGATGTCGCGGATATTAGGAATTGCTTCAGGCATTTCAATTTTTGCAATGATCTTGCTGCGGCTCTTCTTCTTGTCTAATATCTTTCTCAGCTTTTTAATGTCCTCCGTTTGGCGAACAAAACTTAAAGCTACCCAATCCAGCTCCTGCTCGATAATAAAGTCAAGGTCGGCCAGGTCTTTCGGTGTAAGGGCTGGTAAAGAAATTTTTGTGTCAGGCAGATTTACTCCTTTTTTAGAAGAAATAAAACCTCCCAGTAATACTTCCACCTGCACATCGGTATTGGGTAATATTTTTTAACGATCACTTCCAGCTTCCCATCATCAATCATGATCTTATTACCTACTTTACGTCTTTGTGAAAGTTAGGATAATGGATGTATAGCTTTTCTTTATTGCCGATAATTTTCTGGCTGGTAAAAATAAATTTATCACCAGGGCTTACGGGCATGCCGCCACCTTCAATTTCTCCCACGCGTAACTTAGGGCCTTGTAAGTCGCCTAATATAGCCACGTGCGTTCCTCTGTTCGGTTGATCTCGCGGATGTATTCAATAATATTCTTTTTTTTCCTCGTGGGCACCATGAGAAAAATTCAGCCTGAATACATTTACTCCGGCATGCACTAATGCCAGCAATTTGTCATAAGTGTTGCATGCAGGGCCTACTGTTGCCACAATTTTGGTCCTTGCAAAAACCTGGTCGGGTTTAGCAATTTTTTTTTTGTAGCGGTTTTTTTTGCAGATGCTAATTTTTTAGCCATAATATTTTTAAGTGGTTGTTTGTTGATCTGTTGATATAACCGGCTTTGCAATTCTGTTAAAAGTATAAGAGCCGCAATAATTGCAGCTCTTTTTACCATTAAATATAAATTACTTCCAGTTTAAGATAGTTGAAAACACAAACTCTTCAGGATTGCTCACGAATTGCTTAGCTGCTTCAACATCATCATCTGTTAAATACTGCAGATTGTCTTCCAATACCATCTTGGTTTTTGCGTCTTCAATATTTACCAGTCTTGTTTTTACTTTACCGTTTTCACCCATTACATCTTTCAAAAACAACGGATTTACTTCGCCTTTATTGTTAACCGTAACTACACAGCCGGTTAATCCCTGGTCAAATAATTTTTTAACACCGGTTCCCAGCATCGTGCAGTATTGCAAATCAAATGCAGCAGGTGGTAAGCAACGCAATTCGTAGCCTAATTCCACAGGGCGGCATTTAATATCCAGGCCTAATTCTTTTAATTTGTTTTGCAGTAACACGTTATAAATATGCGCTTTACTTACATTACCCAGCTCAGGGTGGCCGTGCGCGTCGTAGGTGAACTGAACGCCTGATTCTTTGATCACCTCATCGCTCATAAAATGGAAAATACCTTCGCTTACAATAGCTACTCCATAGTTGATGCCCAGGATTTTTCTTTTCAAGATAGCTGAAACGATCAGCCTGGTGATATTCTCAAAGTTTAATGTGGCCTTGGTAAACATCTCCGGCATTACGATCATAGGCAAATGGCAGGAGCTGCCAATGCTGAACGCCAGATGACCCGCTTCACGCCCCATAGCAGATATTACGAACCAGTTAGCCGATGTTTTTGCATCTTCATAAACAGTTTTCGTAATTCTTACACCTTCTTCAGTGGCGCTTTGGTAACCAAACGTAGGCTGGTTGTCGGGCAGCGGAAGATCGTTATCGATTGTTTTAGGAACATGTATATTCTGAATGGGGAATTTGTTCTCTGTTAAAAACTGCGAAATTCGGTTAGCGGTAGAAGCGGTATCATCACCACCAATCGTTACCAATAACTTTACGTTGTTATTTACGAAGAAATCTTGCGTAAATTCTTCATTTTTAGGTTTGTAGCGGCTCATTCTCAATACAGAACCACCTCTTGTCAACACGCTGTCAGCCAGTTCAAAATCTATATCTACAGTCGACGCTTTTCCGGTAAAAAGATTTTTATAACCATCGTGCAGGCCAATCACTTTGTATCCGCTTTTCAAAAAGATCTTTGATACGGAGCTAATAACACTGTTAATGCCGGGAGCGGACCTCCCGCAGCAAGAATTAAAATACTTTGTTGCATATTGGTTTTTATAATTGTAAGCTTCAAATATATTAAAAATCCCGTTGTGTGTAGAAAACACTTTAAGGTAATTTGATTTTTGATGACCGGTAAAAGAAATAAATTTTAAATAGATATTTTTGAACATATTTTAAACAAATGCATATGAAGCAGCTTTTACCGCTTATTGCGATATTTACAACGATGGAAATGCAGGCACAGATTCAGTATCCTGTTACTAAAAAGAAAACAGTAACCGACGATTATTTCGGAACAAAAGTAGAGGATCCTTATCGCTGGCTGGAAGATGACAATGCCGAAGCTACCAAAAAATGGGTGGTAGAGCAAAACAAGGTAACCAGTGCTTATCTTTCTAAAATTCCTTTCAGAGATAAAATAGAAGCCAGGTTAGAAAAGCTATGGAATTATCCCAAGTCGGGAGCTCCCTTTAAAAAAGGAGAATGGTATTACTATTACAAAAACAGCGGTTTGCAGAACCAGTCGGTTTTATACCGCACGAAAGATCTGAAGGCCGAGCCTGAAGTATTTCTGGATCCTAATACCCTGAGCAAAGAAGGTATCGTGGCCTTGAACGGCTTATCTTTCAGCAAATCGGGTAAACTGCTGGCTTATTCCCTGTCAAAAGCGGGTAGCGACTGGACGGAAATATTCTTAATGGATGTGGAAAGCAAAAACTACTGAGCGATAAAATTGAGTGGACCAAGTTTGGAGGTGCCGCCTGGATAGGCGAAGAAGGGTTTTATTACAGCGCATATGATAAGCCTGATGAAAAATCGAAGCTGAGCAAGGCTAACGAATTTCAGAAAGTGTATTATCACAAAATCGGTACCGCACAGTCCGAAGATCAACTGGTTTATGAAGATAAGGAACATCCGAAACGTTATTTTGGCTGCGGATTGACAGAAGACGAGCGCTTTTTAATTCTGAGCATTTCGGAAGGTACCAGTGGCGCTGAGATTTGGGTGAGAGATCTGAAAGATGCAGCTCAAACCGGTTTTAGCTTGCTGGTGAAAGGCTTCGACACACAATCAAATGTAGTAGAGAATGATGGCGATAAGCTTTTAGTGAAAACGAATTACCAATCGCCGAATTTCAGGGTGGTAGCTGTTGACCCTAAAATCCTGCACGGGAAAACTGGAAGACCATTATCCCGGAACAGAAAGAAGTATTGTTAGGTGTGGGCACCGGCGGTGGCAACTTATTCACCAATTACCTGAAAGACGCTTCCAGCAGGGTATATCAGTATGATTACAACGGCAAACAGATCAGGAAATTAAACTGCCGGGAATTGGCTCTGCGGGCGGTTTTGGCGCTGAGAAAGAAGATAAGGAATTTTATTATAGTTATTCCTCTTTTGCAACGCCTCCTGCCATCTATAAGTATGATATTGCAAGCGGCAAATCGGAGTTGTACAAAACAACCGAGATCAATATGAGCACTGCCGATATTGTAACCGAGCAAATATTTTTTACGAGTAAGGACGGTACTAAAGTGCCGATGTTTTTAACGTATAAAAAGGGGATAAAAAAGATGGCAGTAACCCTGTGCTATTATACGGTTATGGCGGTTTTAATATACCTATGACGCCAGGCTTTAGTGTAAGTAATGCATTCTTTGTAGAGCAGGGGGTATTTATGTAGTAGTGAACCTGCGTGGGGGTAACGAGTATGGTGAAGAATGGCATAAGGGAGGGATGCTGCTGAACAAACAAAATGTATTTGACGATTTTATTGGCGCTGCCGAATATTTAATCAAGAACAAATACACGAATAGCAATAAAATAGCGGTTCGGGGTGGCAGCAATGGCGGTTTACTGGTAGGCGCTGTAATGACACAAAGGCCTGACCTGTTTAAAGTGGCGATTCCCCAGGTAGGGGTGTTGGACATGCTGCGTTATCATAAGTTTACGGTAGGATGGGGCTGGGCGGTAGAATACGGTAATGCCGACTCTGCGCAGTATTTCCCTTACCTGTACAAATATTCGCCTTACCACAACTTAAAGAAAGGAGTATCTTACCCGGCAACTATTGTTACTACCGGCGATCACGACGACCGCGTGGTGCCAGCCCATTCTTTTAAGTATGCTGCAAGACTGCAGGAGTACCATAAAGGCCCCAATCCTGTATTGATCCGTATTGAAACCAATGCAGGGCATGGCGCCGGAAAGCCTACCAGCAAAGTGATTGAGGAAGCCGCCGATATATGGGCGTTTACAATGTATAACCTGGGGATGACGTATAAGGATTAATATTAAGTTTAACCGCGAAGGCGGTAAGACGAAAGGAAAGATGTAAGTGAAATAAATATTGCGTCTTCGCGACCTGGCTATTAAATTATTTTGAAACGGGCGAAAGCCCGTTTTTTATAAGTTCGCATAGTTTATGCGTTGAAAAAAAGTACTATGAAAAAAATATTATTGTTTGCGTTTTTAGGGGCATTGTTGGGTAGTATTGCAACGCCGGTCTGGTCTCAAAAGTGAATGAACCGGTGGGCAATCCGGAATGGGTAAAGCCCTATAAGCCTTTTGCATCGCCGGCAATTTGTACTATGTAGGTACCTGGGATCTTGCTTCTTACCTGATTGTTACCGATAAAGGAAATATACTGATCAATACGGGTTTGTCTGGTTCAGCGTCTCTTATTAAAAAGAATATAGAGGAGCTGGGATTTAAATTCTCTGATATTAAAATACTCCTGACCAACCAGGCGCATTATGACCATTTGGGCGCTATGGCTGCTATTAAAAACAAACAGGCGCGAAGTTTTATGTAGATGCAGCTGATGCAGCAGTTTGCAAAGCCGGCGGGGCCAACGACTATGAAATGGGTCATTTGGGCAGGAGCTTTCAACCTGTAATGCCCGACAAATTGCTAAAAGATAAAGACGTGATTCGCCTTGGCAATACGCAACTCACCCTGCTGCATCATCCGGGGCATACCAAAGGCTCCTGCAGTTTTTTGCTGGAGGTGCCAGACGGAAAGCGGCTTTACAAAGTGCTTATCGCCAATATTCCCACCATTATTACGGATAAGCCTTTTTCAAAGATCCCGGCGTACCCTCATATTCGCCAGGATTACGCCTATACGATCCCGGCTATGAAACAGCTCCAATTCGACCTGTGGGTAGCCGCCCATGCCAGCCAGTTTAGCCTGCACGTTAAAAGAAAAGAGGGCGATGCGTATAACCCGTCTATTTTTGCTGATCGTAAGGGATATGATAAGACATTGGAGAAAGTGTGTGAAGATTTTAAAAATCATCCATAAAAACTTATTCACCGGATGTTAACGGTAGGTAATGAATTTGTTAGCGCAGAGCCTATTCTAAACCTTTTCCTTCTATTTTTGTATTTATTCAAATCAAAAAATATATGGCAGACGAGAGTATAGAAAGAGTGCATTGTTTAATTATTGGTTCAGGACCGGCCGGCTACACAGCGGCTATTTATGCAGCCCGTGCTAACCTGAAACCGGTTTTATACCAGGGTATTCAGCCCGGCGGGCAGTTAACGATCACAACAGAAGTAGAAAATTATCCGGGCTATGCCGAAGGGGTGCAGGGACCGGAGATGATGATAGATTTTGAGAAGCAGGCCAAACGTATGGGTGCCGATATCCGTTATGGTATCGCTACCAAAGTTGACTTTTCAGGGCACCCGCATAAAGTATGGATCGATGATGAAAAACTGATCGAAGCAGATGCTGTGATTATTTCTACCGGCGCTTCGGCTAAGTGGCTGGGGCTGCCAAGCGAGGAAAAGTACAACGGTTTTGGCGTGAGCGCCTGCGCCGTTTGCGACGGCTTCTTCTTCAAGGGAAGAGATGTAGCCATCGTAGGAGCAGGTGATACAGCGGCTGAAGAAGCTTTATATCTGTCTAAATTGTGTACCAATGTACATATGCTGATCCGTAAAGATGAAATGCGTGCCAGCAAGGTAATGCAGGAACGTGTGTTTAATACTCCTAATATTAAAATCCATTTTAATACAGAAACAGAAGAAATACTGGGTGAAAAAACGGTAACGGCCGTACGGGTGCGTAACAATCAAACCCAGCAAGTGAGTGAAATACCGGTAGGAGGTTTCTTTGTGGCCATTGGCCACCAGCCTAATTCGGATATTTTCAAAGGCTTTGTAGATATGGATGAAACAGGCTATATTAAAACAATACCTGGCACATCCAAACCAATATTGCGGGTGTATTTGCCGCAGGCGATGTACAGGATAAAATTTACCGCCAGGCTGTAACAGCGGCCGGGAGTGGCTGTATGGCAGCATTGGATGCCGAGAGATACCTGGGCGAGAAAGGACTGTAATTTTACATTGTTCTATTATATATAAAAAGTTCTCTATTGGAGGACTTTTTATATTTTAGGAGATTGATTACGACTATAAAGTACCTTAATAACAATGCTGATAACATTACACCTGGAAAAATTGCAATTCTTCGCTTACCATGGTCTGTACGAAGAAGAAAAAAAAACTCGGTAACGAGTTCGAGCTAAACATTTCGGCCTCATTCTTTTCTACCCAGCCCGTGATAACCGAAATTAACCAAACCATCAATTATGCGGCTATTTATGAACTGGCTAAATCCGAAATGATGCAGCCCCGCGAACTGCTCGAAACCTTTCTTTCCGATCTGGCCGAAAAAATAAAAAGGCAATTTCCTGAATTAGTGAAGCTGAAAATGAGTTTATATAAACTGCAAATGCCTCTTACCAACTTCCAGGGAGAATAGGAGTAGAAATTGAAAAAGAATACTAACCCAGATCCTCTTCCGAAAAAGCAAAAGGCAGGTCCTTTGAAGTTTCAATAACATAAACCGGTCCTTCCATACCTGCCAAGATCAGTCGTATGGGGTGGTGTACCCTGTTTTCATATTCCACCAGCGATTGCCGGCACATCCCGCAGGGAGATATGGGGTTGTTGCTCGATCCGTCCTGCGGTTGATAGGTGATGGCCATGGTTTCAATAATTTCATTCGGGTACAAAGTGCCGATAGCCGCTAACAAGCTGCGTTCTGCGCAAATGCCTACCGGGAACGAAGCATTTTCCTGGTTGGTTCCTTTTACAATTTGCCCGTTCGCAAGTTGTGCTACACTGGCTACGTGAAACCTGGAATAAGGTGCATACGCCACGGATGTGAGTTCACGGGCCTGTTGTAACAAGCCTGCATCCTTTGGATCCAATGCCGAACTGTCTGCTGCAACTTTATATGCGAACTGGTAACTTTTTTTCTTTCATCGATTTTAATTTTCAGGAAGATCAAAAGGTGATGCTGTAATTAACAAGAACCATCCGGCAGTTTTTTCTTCCTGTTCCCGGTTAATAAAGATACTATTGTTATATTCACATCTCTAAATTATATTGATTCAAAAAAACTTAAACCTTTTTTATGTTTAAAAAAGTTGTTGCTTTTGCTGTTGCCGGTTTGGTTTCATTAAATGTTTGGGCTATGAATGCAGACGATTTAATTGGCAGATGGGATATTACCCTGGACAAAGATGGTAAAGCCAAGCCATCCTGGTTAGAAGTAAAACTATCAGGAATGAAGACACTGGTAGGATATTTTGTAGGTGACGATGGCAGTGCCCGTCCTGTTTCAAAAGTAAAGCTGGAAAACGGGAAATTTTCTTTTGCAATTCCCCGCAATGGCAGGCCGAGGATAACGACCTGGTGGTAGAAGGCGAATTGAGCGGAGGAAGCCTGAAAGGCACAATGGTGTATCCTAATGGAAAGAAGTACAGCTGGACAGGCGTAAGAGCGCCCTATTTAAAAAGAGAAAAAGCGCCTGTTTGGGGAGCGCCCATAAAATTATTCAACGGTAAAGACCTGACCGGCTGGAAAGCGGTAGGCGCTGCTAATCAGTGGATCGTGAAAGATGGTGTTTTAACCAGCCCAAAATCAGGAGCGAACCTGATATCAGATCAGAAGTTTGAAGATTTTAAGCTGCATGTAGAGTTCAGGTATCAAAAAGGCAGCAACAGTGGCGTATACCTGCGTGGCCGTTATGAAGTGCAGATATTGGACAACGATAAAAGCGAACACCCGTCAAATGTATTATACAGTGGTGTTTATGGCTTTTTGACGCCAAGTGAGATCAACTCCAAAGGTCCGGGAGAGTGGCAGAGTTATGATATTACATTGATCGGCAGAATGGTTACTATTGTGGCAAATGGTAAAACAGTGATCAGCAACCAGGAAATTCCGGGTATTACGGGTGGTGCCTTGGATAGCAATGAAGGCGAGCCCGGACCTCTTTATTTCCAGGAGATCATGGTCCGATCGAATTCAGAAATATCACGATTACACCGGCTAAATAAAATTTATTAGAGAAACCGTTTGCTATGTCAAAAATATCTCGTACATTTGCAGTGCGAGATAGAGCAGCGGTAGCTCGTCGGGCTCATAACCCGAAGGTCCTAGGTTCGATCCCTAGTCTCGCAACTAAATAAACCCGTCATATTTGGCGGGTTTTGTTTTTTATATCATATCCTTTAAGGTGTTAAAACCTTTAGGATTATTTTTGTGTCGTCAGAAAATATGGGGAGTCAGTCTTGCGTCGCACACTTCACTTGTGTTGCATTGCCTAGCCTACCTGTTTTCCGTCAATCATTTAATATTCAAATCAGATTCTGACATTGAAATCAGGTTTTGTAAACATATTCGGGCGGCCCAATGCGGGTAAAAGCACCTTGCTCAATGCATTAATGGGTGAGAAGCTGGCGATTGTATCGCATAAGGTACAAACCACCCGGCACCGTATTAAAGCCATTCTTAACGAAAAAGATTACCAGATCATTTTTAGCGATACACCAGGCATCATAAAGCCCGAGTACAAGCTGCACGAAAAAATGATGCAATCTGTTAAGGGGCCCTGGAAGATGCAGATGTGGCACTGTTGATTGTTGATATCAATGACAACTGGGATGAGTGCGATGCTATTTTCAGTGCCTTGAAATTAAGGGTACCCGCGGTATTGGTGTTAAATAAAGTAGATCGTACGAATAAGGAACGGATAGCGGAAGCTGAAGCTTATTTTTCGACGAAGCCATATGTAAAAAAAAACGGTGGCTATATCGGCGTTAACGGGTATTAACTATAAAAATTCCTGCAGCCTATCTTGGAGCTATTGCCTGAAGGCGAACCTTTTACGAAGATGATAGTATCAGTGATTTACCGGAGAAATTCTTTGTAAGTGAATTGATCAGGAGAAGATATATGAACAGGCTCATGATGAGATTCCCTATCATACAGCCGTTTTAATACGGAGTTTAAAGAAAAGGAAACCCTTACTAAAATTGTTGCAGATATCATAGTGCATCGTGAAACACAAAAGATGATCCTGATTGGCGAGAAGGGAACAATGATCAAAAAGCTGGGAACAGCAGCAAGATTGGATATAGAAGCGTTTTTAGGCAGGAAGGTGTTTTTGGAATTGTTTGTAAAGGTAAAGCCCAAGTGGAGGGATAATGATCTTCACTTGAAAGAATACGGCTACGGGGTAAGAGAAGTTGATTGGTTGAATAGAAGCAAGCTGCATAGCAGCGAAATATCAATAGCCGCATGGCGGCGAAATATTAATAGCTGCGTAGCAGCGAAATAAATTAATGGAATAAAATGGGTTTTACATTAGCAATAGTAGGCAGGCCGAATGTAGGCAAGAGCACCTTGTTTAATCGGCTGCTGGAGCAGCGCAAAGCGATCGTGGATGACGTAAGTGGTGTTACGCGCGACAGGCAGTATGGCATCAGTGACTGGAATGGCAAGAATTTTAACGTAATTGATACAGGAGGTTTCGTGCATGGCAGTGAGGATGTATTTGAAAAAGAGATCGCCAAGCAGGTAATGATAGCGGTAGAAGAGGCAGATGCCATTGTATTTATGGTAGATGCCGGAACAGGTATTACACATCTCGATGAAGAGATGGCTAATGTACTGCGCAAAAGCGTGAAACCAGTTTTTTTAACAGTAAATAAAGTAGACAATAATGATCGTATGCTGGATGCCACCGAGTTTTACAGCATGGGATTTGAGCAGGTATATTTTATTGCTTCAGCCAGTGGTAGTGGTACCGGTGAATTATTGGATGCTGTGGCTGATTTGATCCCCGAAGAGAAAAAGGATGAAGAAGGCAAAGATGAACTGCCTAAATTCGCAATCATCGGGCAGCCCAACGTGGGGAAGTCTTCCTGCTGAATGCCCTGGTAGGGCAGGAGCGTACTATTGTAAGTGATATTGCCGGTACAACAAGAGACACTATTCATACCCACTACAATCTCTTTCAGAAAGAATTTACCCTGATCGATACTGCCGGTATCCGCCGCAAAGCGAGGGTGCACGAAGACCTTGAGTTTTATTCGGTAATACGGGCTATTAAAGCTGTGGACGAGGCAGACGTGTGTTTGTTGCTGATTGATGCCGAGAAGGGTATTACCGCCCAGGATCTGAACATATTCAGCCTGGCAGCACGGAAGGGAAAAGGGGTTTTATTATTGGTGAATAAATGGGACCTGGTTGCGAAGGAAACCAATACCGCCCGGGACTACGAAAACGAATTAAAGAAGCGCCTGGCTCCGTTTAGCGATGTGCCGGTGGTATTTATTTCGGCCCTGGAGAAAACCCGTATTTTTAAGGCGATGGAGACGGCCCTTGAAGTGTATGAAAACCGCAGTCGTAAAGTGCCTACTTCTAAGTTAAACGATGTAATGCTCAAGGCAGTACAGGCACACCATGCCCCGGTAGTGCGTGGCCATGCTATCAAAATAAAATTTGTAACACAATTACCTACAGCCGTACCCTCTTTCGCATTCTTTTGTAATTTCCCGGATGATATTAAGACCCTTACCGTAATTATCTGGAAAATCAGCTGCGTAAAAGTTTTGATTTTAGCGGCGTACCGGTAAGGTTGTTTTTCAGGAAGAAATAATTAGCAATTTATTAAGGTTACTATTTGATTTTTTTCGGATTTAATAAAAAAGAGAAAATGAAAAAACTATCCTTTATACTATTGGGCGCCGGTATTTTATTTTTTGCCTCCTGCGATACAGCTTCTACCACAAAAGAAGCCGAAGAAGATTCTATTAACCTGGTTGATAAGACCATAACCGATAGTTCAAAAAAATAGATACTACGCTGTCTTCTATCGGTGATTCATTAAAAGCAGATATTGATAGCGCTACTCATAAAATAAAAGAAAGAACAAAAGCCCTTGGCGATGCAGCTAAGCAAAAAGCAAATGAGGGCGTGGAAAAATTAAAGGAAGGCGCACAGAAAATTAAGGATGCGGCCAAAGCCGGCGTAGATGCAGCAAAAGGTGAACTCGATAAATAGCCAATAGCCGGCTACCTGGAGCTGCTATAGCGGAAGAGCCCTGTATATAATTATAAAGAGTTACAGCTCGTAAATTTCTATCGGTAAGAGATCAGGATCTGTAAAGAAGGTGAACTTTTTGCCTGTAAATTCATCCTGCCTGACAGGTTCGGGTGTAATGTTTTTTGAATGCAGGAATCGCACTGCCGCTTCAATGTCTTTAACTGCCAATGCAATATGCCGCAACCCTGTGGCTTCAGGCCTTGTAAGCCTGACCGGTGGGTTTGGAAAACTAAAGAGTTCAATTACATATTGCCCGTTAAGAGAAAGATCCAGTTTATACGAGTTCCTTTCTGCTCTGAACACTTCCCTTTCAATTCCGAACCCTAATATATCTGTATAAAATTGTTTGGACCGCTCGTAATCCGAGCAAATAATTGCAATATGGTGTAGCTTTTCTATTTTCATTTTGAGTGTTTATACGGGTCAACGGGTTTCGTTGATGACGGGAGCCGACAGGCATTTGCGATAACCTTATTTTAGTGCGTTACTGCTCTTCTTCGTTTTTCCATTGATCGCTACAACACTTTTTATAAAGCTGTTCCTGAGTACTACTTCCTCATTTTTGCCTCGCGAAAATTTTCTTTTGATTACGCTATGTTTAACAAAAGTCAGGAATATATTGTTAAGTAAAGATACCTACAGTATAAAACTTTTAAAGCAGCGCCGCATTGCTGCAGAAATACAGTTAATCAGGTAAAGCGATAATTTTGTGCCCTTGAAGCTGGATAATGCATATTATGGTAACCGTGATGTACTATTTCTTGCCCGGGATTTCCTGGGTAAAGTTCTGGTAACGCAGGTAAATGGCGAATTAACTTCAGGCATCATTACTGAAACGGAAGCCTATGCCGGGGTGACAGATAAAGCCTCCCACGCCTACGGTAACAGGCGTACGGGCCGAACCGAAGTAATGTACCAGCCGGGTGGTGTTGCCTATGTTTACCTTTGTTATGGCATACATTATTTGTTCAATGTGGTTACCTCGGTTCAAGACGAGCCTCATGCAGTGTTAATAAGAGCGGTTGAGCCGCTGGCTGGCAAAGAAATAGTAGAGCGGAGACGCAATATGAGTGTTTTTAAAGCAGCGGTATCTTCGGGCCCGGGTTCGGTGAGCAGGGCTTTAGGAATTGATCTTGGTTTTAACGGAGCAGATCTTTGCGGAAATGCGATATGGATAGAAGATCATGGTTTCCGGTACGATGACAATGAAATAGCGGCCACACCCCGTGTTGGTGTAGATTATGCCGGCGAAGATGCTTTATTGCCCTGGCGTTTTTTCGTGAAAAATAATAAGTATGTAAGTAAGCCTAATAAGTTTTAGCCCTATTGCATTGTAAAGATGATTTACCGGATGGCACCAGCCTGTTAGCCCAGCAAATGGCGAATGGCCTTCATATGTTGAACCAGTGCTGCCAGTTTCCTGCCGGAAAGATTGCTGACAAGGCCGGCTATCTGTTGGTTGGATGCCGCGTCGAGCTTACTAAATTCAGCGTTACCTTTCCTGGTAAGTAAAAGCTCTGTTACCCGTGCGTCCTTTTCGGATACCCGTTTTTTTATCAGTTTGTCTTTTTCAAACCGCCTAAGCATCCGGCTCAGGTATCCTTTGTCCATATCAATTGTAGCAAGTATCTGCCTGGCGCTCACCGGCTGATTCGTATGTATCTCGAAAAGAACCCTTGCCCCAACCAATGAAAAGGAGCTTTCCAGCAGCTGATTGTTGAGTAGTCCCAGCAAGTCGGTATAATAACGGTTAAAGGCCCGGATATCGTTGATAGCTTTTTGTTGTGCTTTCATAAAGTATTTTATAAAGGTCTGTTAACTGAGTTTGAGTTCATAGCGTTGTTCCATTACCGGTTTGCCAAATTCCTCAGAAGCTACTTCTTCCGTCAATTGGAAACCGAATTGCCGATATAAGGCAATAGCAGCTTGTTGATCTGCCGTCGTCCACAGGTAAGCTTCCTGAAAGCCATGCTCTTTCATAAAGCTAACAAATTCCCGCATTAACAGTTTTCCCAGGCCGATACCCCGGTAGGCGGGCTGGAAAATAAAATACCGTAACTGTAATTTCGATTCCCGGTGTTGGGCAACCAGGAACCGATGATCCGGTTATTATGTTCGCATATCCAGATGGCATCGCGGGTTGCATCGTAATCCATGATGAAATCTTTAAGGCCTTCCAGTACATAGGCTTCAAACCGAAGCCCATAGCCGCATTCCATGGCATATAAATCTCCATGCATGTAAGCAATGAATCCCGGATCACCAGGTATGAGGTTTCTCCTGATATGTATATCTTCAAGTTGGATCATTTATTTTAGTTGATTTTGTCAACTATATCCGAACATAAACAAAAAGGTTGATTCAGTCAACCTTTTCATTTATTATTAATCTATGAGCTCAGGGTTAAGAGGCTTGTATAACAGTAAGCGTGATGTAGAGGAGCCGTATGTCAGGCAGCTGCCAATGGTTCTGCGAGGCTTGAGGTCCATCGCTTTCTCCCCAGCCGCTCGATGAGTTCGGATAATCTTCGGCTATATTGCTCCTCCAGCCATAAAAGATAGCTCCGGGTAACTTTGCCCAGGCATTTGCCATATTGTTTAACGCGGTATTTGATGGCGTCGTTTAACTCTTTTGATATTGATAAAGCTGTCGCGATATCGCTGCTGTTGTCCAGGCACATCAATGCATGCTGATGTATCGACTGCGATATAACATATCGGGGTTTCCGGTTCATTTCTTTGGCTTCCGTATAAGCCTGCTGAATGTCAAAGTCGATATGCAGGCTGTTAGGAAATTTTTGCCTGAGGTGGATGTTTATCTTGTCGCCGGCAGACTGGGATGGCGTATAAAGGCTGGTATATAATTCAGGGTGGTCAAACAGGTCCTGCCAGTTGATCGACTGTTGCCATGGACCAAATCTTTCTTCATTATTGCCCAGATCGATAATCGTAAAAGATTTTTTACCGCTTTTAATCCGTGATCCGCGCCCGATCATCTGGTGATAGAGTGTGAGCGAAGTAGTGGCTTTGTACAGGATGACACAATTCACTGAAGGCTCATCAAACCCTGTAGTAAGCATAGACACCGAAGTGAGTATTGCCGATTTTGTTTTTTTGAACCATTTCAGAATGGCGATGCGCTCTTCGGGAGGGGTTCTGTGATCCATATGCTTAACCGGTAAGCCGGCTTCCGCTAAAAATTGTTGAACCTTTACAGACGTGAATACGCCTGTATTAAATATGAGCGTTTTACGACCTTTGGCATGCTGCCGGCAGGTTTGAAGCAATAGTTCCAACATAGCCGGTGAACTATACAGTGCATCGGAAGACTGCATCGTGAAATCCCCGCGTACGCCGGTTGCCAGGCTGCTGAGCTCCACGTCATAGCTATAGTACCTCGGTCGCGCCAGGTAGCCGTTATGAATTAAATGCTCGATCGGTTCACCAACTATTATTTTATCATATGTTTTTTTAATGGCAGGGATGGATCTGAGCTAAGCGGCGTAGCTGTTACACCTATAACGCAGGCATGGGGAAATTTAGAGATCAGTTTGGCAAAAGAATTATGATGGGCTTCATCTACAATCAGTAGCCCCACTGAAGAAGTATTGAATTTTCCGGCCCTGATACGGTTCTTGATGGTTTCAACCATCGATACATAACAGTATGCCGACCTGGTTTTGCGTAGCGAAGCAGCAGTTCCTGCAATGACTTTGCAGGGGATTTTCTGTTTGCTCAATTGCCGGTGTGTTTGGGCACATAATTCCAAACGATGGGTCAGTACCACCACATCGTCATTCGTCAGTGTCATATACCGTTTTACAATCTCAGAAAAGATACGTGTTTTGCCGGCACCGGTAGGGAGCTGGTACAGTAATTTTGATGAGGTTTTTTTCGGAAAAATCAACTTCTGCGAATAAGCGGTTAAGATCCCGTACCTGGTAAGGATAGAGCTGTGGGTCGTTAATCTTCAGTCTGTTGGGGATAATTCGGTCATACTGTAAATGTTTCTGTACTTTAAGAAAGCTAAGATGCAAATTGAATGCCACACAAAATTGCGCAGGAGATCTATCTTGTTATTTGCAATTGACCACCGTCCACGGCATAACTATTGATTTCTTTTTCGAAAAGATCATGATGAAATTTTGTATCCTCTTATTTTTACTGGCATCATGCGGTGGTCGGAATACCGGCTCGAATGTAGATGCTCCCGGTGATGATAAAACGGCAAAAGATAAGCTGTTGAATACCGGGGCAGCGCTGTTACAGGATAAAGCACCTCTTGAGCAGTTCAGTACTTATCTCGATGGCTTTCATTTCTATAACGGAAATCTATCAGCACAGATGGAAGCACATCATTACGTGCATCAGTTAAATGAAGATGTATACCAGGCCGTGATATTTGACGGTAATGATGCGGCTGCTAAGCTGATGGGTGTGGAGTATATCATTACATCCCGCCTCTTTGCCACACTACCCCGGGAAGAGAAGCTGCTCTGGCATTCTCATCATTACGAGGTAAAGTCAGGAACGCTGATCGCCCCGGGCATTCCCGAAGCGGCAGAAACGGAGCTGATGAAGAAGCTCGTATCTACCTACGGAAAACCATTCATACCTGGCACACCGATCAGCAACGCAGTTTGCCAATCGGCGCTCCGATGATTATGATGGGTTTTACAAAAGAGGGACAGCTGGACCAGCGTTTACTCCGGGACCGGGATGAGCGGTTTAAAGTTGATACAAGAACGATTAAGGAGCGAAGAGCCAAAATCCCGGATTCGCCTGTTGACTCAATGGCCAATGCGTGGGAGCGGGGTATCACGCGTCAGTTTATTATTGCGGACAAGGCTGATAGTGCCCTGCACCAACATTAAATGCCGGGATATTGACAGTAAAGGATGTTGGCACATTTTGTTCCCATTTTGTGGAACGATTACCCGTACATTCTCCTGCTATCAGGAAGAACATTATGTATATCGCGCTGACTACAAAAAGGATGATGCCTGTATAGTGAAATAAATGCTCCCGATATTTCACTGGCTGCAAAATTGTGCAGCGTTCTTAAACCCTTATTTTTTTATGAAACAAAGTGACGATAACCGGTTTATCCCAATGACTTCGGTAAACAGTAATGCCGGTAAAGAGGTAGGAGCGGATCTGTATTGCTATACCAACCAGATTGTGAATCTTGTAATGATCGGCAAGCCTGACGATGCGGGCTGGGTATTGGTAGATACGGGAATGCCCGGCTGTGGAAAGGAAATTGAGGAGGCTGCATATGATCGCTTTGGGGATGGTCGCAAGCCTCTGGCTATTGTTTTAACCCATGGACATTTTGATCATGTTGGAAACATTGTATACCTGCTTGAAAAATGGGATGTTCCTGTTTTTGCGCATCCAACAGAGTTTCCTTTTTGACAGGACTGCGTGATTACCCGGAACCGGATGCTGGCGTTGAGGGCGGGCTGCTTGCTAAAATAGCCTCCATTTATCCCCACCAGGCGATTGATATAAAGGAAAAGCTCATGCCCCTGTCCTGGGATGGTACAGTGCCTTTCCTGCCTGACTGGCGATGGATTCCAACCCCAGGTCATTCGCCGGGTCAGGTGGCGCTATTTCGCCAACAGGATGGAGTGCTGCTATCGGCGGATGCGTTTATTACGGTAAGGCAGGATTCGTTTTACAAAGTACTCCTGCAGAAAAAGAAGTAAATGGCCCGCCGCGTTATTTTACCACCGACTGGCATGCGGCCTACTTATCCGTTCGTAAACTGCGTGATCTTCATCCCCAGGTAGTTATTCCCGGGCACGGAGCAGTAATGGAAGGCGATGAGCTGGCACATGGGCTCGATCACCTTGTGGAGTATTTTGAAGACTTTGCTAAGCCTGATTATGGGAAATTTATCTGAGCGTGTTCAGTTATTCCGTCAGTTTTAAATGCCGTTCATTGCTGTTAATAGGATAGGTTGCCCGTCGGTAACCACAATCGTATGCTCATGCTGCGCCATAAAACCGCCTTTGTCTCCAACCATTGTCCAGCCGTCGTTCAAAGTTTCGGCATAGCTTGACGTTGTAGTGATAAAGGTTTCTATTGCCACAACCGAGTTCTTCTTAAATCGTTTGGGATTATGCCGGTCCCGGTAGTTGGCTATCTCCAGCGGTTCTTCATGAAGGCTTCTGCCCACGCCATGCCCGGTAAGATTTTTAACCACTTTATAGCCGCGCTTTTTAGCTTCCGTTTCTATAAGATGCCCGATGTCTGCAATACGAACGCCGCCTTTTATATTGGATATTGCTTTATGTAAGATTTGTTTCGAAGCATCCACCAGTTTTTGATGCTGGTGCAGGTCGCTTCCCAATACAAATGAACTGCCATTGTCAGACCAGAATCCATTGAGCTCTGCCGAAACATCGATATTCACCAGGTCGCCCTCTTTGAGTATTTTTGGCCAGATGGGATGCCATGGCAAAACTCGTTGTTCACACTGATGCAGGTATAGCCAGGAAAGCCATAGGTTAAATAAGGCGCTGACCGGGCTCCAAACTCATTCAGCAGCTTTGCGCCATATTCATCTAAGTCCTTTGTTGACATGCCGGGCTTCGCATAAGCGATCATTTGTTTTAAAGTGAGGGCAACTGCCTCGCTTGCCTTTTGCATGCCGATAAGCTCTGCTTCTTTTGTAATGGACATATCAACTGATTAATTTAATAACAGGGTTTTAACTAAGCTATTACAAATATACCAAATTATATACGAGCCATATGTTATTGACATAGGCCCACCACAACGACAATGCAACCCATCATAGCATGCTATAACGGGTTGCCGGGATCCTTAGTTGCTTTTATTTTGATAAAACCTGAAGCCTGTGATCTCTTATGCTGACTGCTGTTTAGCGGCCTCCTGCGCCTGTAACTGAAATAGAAGATCTGGGGTAGAACCGTTAGCGACAATATCATACAGATCAACAACCCACCCACAATCATAATGGCCAGGGGCTTTTGAACTTCAGATCCCATGCCGGTAGAAAGCGCTGCCGGCAGGAGGCCGATAGAACCCATTAGCGCTATCATTACAATAGGACGGATACGGCTATGGACACCGCTGGATATCGCTTCTTTCAAATCCATCCTGCGCATGTTTTCTTTCATTACAGCAATCAGAATGATACTATTAATGGTGTTAACGCCGAACAGGATGATAAACCCGATACCGGCAGAAATACCAAAAACTGTTTGTGTGATCCACAAAGAGACAAAGCCTCCTATGAATGCAAAAGGGATGGTACTGGCTGCAATAAGGGTATCCTTGATGGTACCGAAATTGAAATACAATAAAAATAATACCAGTAACAACACCGCCGGTACGATAACTGAAAGTTGTTGTGATGCTCTTTCTTTACTCTCAAATTCACCTGCCCAGGTCATTTTGTTTTTTACCGGTATTTTCACTTCTTTGGCCACTTTATCTTTGGCCTCTGCAATAGTGCTACCCAGGTCTCTGCCCTGTATACTAAAGCCAACTGCAATGTAACGGCTGCTGCCCTCGCGGTAAATAAAGGCCGGACCTGTAATGTAGCTGATAGTGGCAATTTCTTTTAATGGAATTTTCTTGCCATCCTCGGCAGGGATCATCATTTCGCCGATTTTCTCCTCGTTATCGCGATAGGGTTTATCAAACCTTAGCCGTACGTCAAACATCCGCTCATCCTCATAAAACTTAGTGGCGGCCCTGCCTCCGATGGCCATCTCTATAACGGCCTGGGCATCTGCTATATCAATGCCATAGCGCGACATTTTATGATCATGCAGCTGTATCCTTAACTCGGGTAAGCCGATATTGCGATATACATTCAGGTCTTCAATGCCTTTAACCGTGCGGATGCTGTTAGCTACCTGGTCGGCATATTTTTCCAGTTCAAAAAGGTTATTGCCATAGATCTTTACCACCAGTGAACTCTTTACGCCCGCTACATATTCTTCTACATTGTCCTGTATAGGCTGGCTAAAGCCCAATACAATACCCGGGTATACATCCAGGGACTTTCTCATTTCTTCCACCAATTCCTCTTTTTTAACAGATCGCTTCCATTGCTTTTCAGGGTGCAATTGTATATGGAACTCTATATTGAAGAAACCTGTGGGATCGGTGCCATCATTAGGCCGGCCTACCTGGTTGAGCACAAATTTTACTTCTTCGAAACCGCGGATCTTCTTTTTCATCTCTTCCGCCAGGCGTGTTGATTCTTCCAGGTTGACGCTATTAGGCAGCGTGGCCCGGACATACAACGCTCCTTCGTTGAGTTTAGGAATGAATTCTGTACCGTAAAACATAAATCTTACCGCACAACCGGCGAGTATCACTATAAAGCCAATGATTACAATCCTGCGACGACGGTTACTCCATAAGAAAAGATGGAACAGGTTTTTCTTAAAGAACCGCGAAATAACATTTTCTTTCTCCCTGATATTTTTGTAAGCATCAACCTGCATAAGGCCGGTACATAAGTAATACTAAGCAGTAGTGAGCCCAGTAAAGCATATCCCAGAGTAAATGCCAAGGGACGGAACATTTTTCCTTCTACTTTCTGGAAGGAGAAAATGGGGATCAGGGCCACAATTAATATTAACTGTGCAAACACAATATAACCGCCTACACTTCCGGCGCTTTTACGTATCAGTCCCAGCTTACTGCTTTTATTAAATCGTTCCATACCCAGCTGATGGGCTCTGACCTCCATCGTTACAAAAACAGACTCTACGATAACCAGTGTTCCTTCCAGCAGCAGGCCAAAGTCTATCGCCCCCAGCGATATAAGGTTGGCGGGTAAACCCTGTATGCGCAACATGAGCAGGGCAAACAAAAAGGACAGTGGTATAACCGATGCTACTATGAGCGTTGTGCGCCAGTTGAACAGGAAAATAAAAACAATGATGGATACAAAGAGAATTCCTTCGATGATATTTTTACTAACGGTATCTACGGTTGCATTTACCAGCTCAGTACGGTCAATAAAAGGTTCTATTTTTACATCGGCAGGTAAAGTACTGTTATTTAATTCTGCTATTTTTTCCTTCAGTCTCGGTATTACGTCCCCGGATTTTCACCCCGTAACATCATCACAATGCCCTGAACCAGGTCGGTATCGTCCTGTAGGCCCACTTTACCCAGCCTGGGCTTGGCAGCCACTTCTACACGGGCAACATGCTTCACGAGTATGGGAGTATTGCCTTTTACTTTGATGAGGATATTTTCGATATCTTCTATCTGTTCCAGCAATCCAACACCTCTTACTACATAGGCCTGGCTACCTCTTTCAATGACATCTCCTCCTACATTAATATTGCTTTTGGCTACAGCATCATATAGGTCCAATGGGGAGAGATCGTAGTTGGCCAGCTCGGTTGGGTTGATCTTGATCTCGTAGATCTTTTCTTCACCTCCGAAGCTGATGATATTCGATACGCCGGGTACCGCAACCAATTCCCTTTCTACTACCCAGTCATGAATGGCCGTAAGCTCTTTGATATCGCGTTTGCTTTTTAAAACATAGCGGAATATCTCGCCGGTGGCGCCCGCCGGCGGTTCAATGCTGGCATCCGCACCATCCGGTAAATCTACTGATTGCAACCGGTTGGCGGCATACTGCTGTGCATAAAAGTCATCTACATCATCATCGAAAAGTACGGTTACAACCGAAAGGCCAAATAAGGAGATTGAACGAACATCTGTTTTTTTAGGAATGGTATTCAATTCCTTCATCAGCGGAAGGGTAACAAATTTCTCTATCTCTTCGGCACTCCGGCCGGGCCATTGGGTAATAATACGGGCCCTGGTATTGGTTACATCGGGATATGCTTCAATAGGTGTATGCAGGTAAGCTACTATTCCAGATACCACCAACAAGGCGGTCAGAAATAATACAATGATATAATTCTTTAAAGAAAACGAAACAATTCGCTGAACGATCTTTGTCATGTTGATGCTGGTTGAATCACACACCGATACTGGTGTAATTATGTTGCGGTGATTAGAATGATTGAAGCGCCTGGTAGATCAGCAGATGATTACGGGTAATGATCTTTTCACCGGGCGCAATACCTTCCGGTATATAGATCCTGGTGTTACTCCGGCTGCCTATCTTTATTTTACGCACTTCTATGCTGCAATCTTCTTTATAAATCAGCACATAGTATTCGTTGTTGTCAAATATCAAAGCATCTTCCGGCAGGCAGATTTGCATGGTCTGTTCATTTTTACCGCAGTAATATCTACCATCATGCCGGGTTTTAATAATAGATCTTTATTAGGCATTACAATACGGGCCTGCAGCACTTTTGAGTCATTATCCATTACCTGCGAGAGTACAGATACTTTGCCTTGAAATGTTTTGCCGGGATAAGAGAGCGTGGTAATATTCACCGGCATGCCTTCTTTTATCTCGGCAATATTGCTGGTGTAAATATTGGCCATTACCCAAACCTCGTCCAGGTTGGATACTGTGAAAAGTGGCTCGCTTTCTGAATGAAGCTGTGTGCCGGGTGCGATATTTTTTGCGGTTATGATACCGCTTGAGGGAGCTTTACCTGGAATACGCCTTTTGAGGCGCTGGCATTATACAGGCTCATATTGGCACTGGTTTTTCTTTGTTCTGATTTCAGGATGTCAAGCTCGCTTTGAGCCTCCTGTAATTCTTTTGCAGACAACATCCCATCGGTGTACAGGTCTTTCAGGCTTTCCAGTTTTCTTTCGGCTATCCTGATCTGCTGAACGATACTGCCTGATTCAGATTGTAAGCTGTTGAGCTCCGCGCTTTTTACTTCAGCCAGTACCTGTCCTTTCTGTACCTTATCGCCCAAAGAAAAAAATACATTGTTGACCACGCCATTGGTTAAGCTGGAGTAGGTGACCTGCTTGTCTGCATTCGCTTCAACATTACCCATTAAATGTACCCCGGTTGTAACGGGCTCTGTTTTTGCTTCTTCAATACTGATTTTTGATTTAAGGTCTTTATCCAGGCAAAACTGCCGTGTAACCGGTGCTGCTTCTTTTTCTTTGCAGCCGGCCATAAGTGCGATGATGATATAGAGTGGGAATATTCTTTGCATATTATATGTTGATTAGATAACTTAAGATATATTGTATGTTAATCACCGTATCAATTCGGTGCCTGATACATAGTTTACTTCTTCAACTGCATTATTTAATTCCCGAAGCATCCAGTATGGCGAGTTGGTTTTGCTGGTAGGCTTCCAGGAAGTCGAGGTATTCGAGCATATTGATATTTTTAGATAAGAAATTGCGGGTATGCGCTTGCAGGGATTGATCCAGTCTTTGCAGGTACATAGGGTCGATATTCCTTTGAAATGTATAAGCGTTCAGCAACGACTTATAGCTGGCTGCCACTTCGGTTTCTACATTGTGGAGGGCTTGCTGCGAAAGTGTTTGGGCCTGCTGTATCCCCAGTTCAGCCTTCCTGATATTACCCTGGTTCTTATTAAAAAGGGAAGATCAATTGAAGCGCCAAACCCTATAAAGTTTAACATGGTGCTCCCGTTGCGGTCGTAGCGGCCATTAACCGTAATGTCTGGAGTGCGTAGCGATTTTTCGTAAGAATAGGACTTTTCGAAATAGCTTTTTCAAGCAATGCCAACTGGTAGTCGGGCCTGTGTGCCGATGCTTCACGCACCAGGGTTGAGTAGGCTGGCATCATTTCGTCGCTAAGAGGTCGCTTAAATGGTTCTGTATCCAATATCAGAAATGCCTGGGGTGACAGGTGTAATAGCTGCTTTAGCTCTTTTTGCACTTCGTTATTTTGCTGTTGAAGGCGGTGTAGCTCTTTCTGCAATTCAAACTGTTTGCTTTGGAGGCGTGTAACCTGGGTTGCTGCTATATTGCCTTTCTCAAGCTGGCGCTCATAAGCGCTTAATAAATCGGATATAGACTGCAGCTGTGTTTTAAAAGTTTGCTCGGCTAACTGCAGGTATTGCAGCTCTGTTACCTGGTTACGTAATTCCAGTTTCAGATGCCGCAGCAAATCATTAAAATATTGTTTTGATTTTTCAACGCCAACACTTTGTAACGCCATTAGTTTTTTTCGCTTCCCGGCAGTATAGATCAACTGTTCCAGCGATACCGCATACTGCTGGTTTCGTCCCCAGTTGCCGATAATGGGTGGAGAAACTTCCTGCCCGCCGGTTTGGTGCCTGTTGGCCCATAAATTGATTTCGTCGAGCGTGAATTGCGGATTAGGCCATAAAGAGGCTTGTTTTACCTCGGCTTCCGCCATCGGAACATTGAGTTGTTCTGCAATGAGGGAAAGATTTTCCCTGAGGAAAATGGCTTCACATTGGCTGCGTGATAATGTTAATGTATCTTGTGCCATAGTGTTGAACCATAAAAAAATGAGCGCCGTACTGAGTAAAGGGATCCGTTTCATGATGCCGGCAAAACTGCTGTTTAACACCTTAAGAAAAGCTTAAAGCCGATAAAATTGTTCTTAAAGCAGGCTGCGATTTCCGGGCTTCGGCGGAGATGTAATACCTTTGGTTATATGAACCTGTTACTGATTGAAGATGATCATACACTGGCCCAGAATATAATGGAAGCGTTAAAAGCCGAACACGCCAATGTGAAGGTTATATACGACGGATGCTTGCCGAACGCGTATTGCGTAAGGATACATTTGATTGTGTTATTATGGACGTTAACCTCCCCGGTAAAAATGGCTTCGAGTTATGTAAGGCCTTCCGGCAGTTTAATAAAAGCACACCGGTAATAATGTTGACTGCCTTTGCCGAGCTGGAGGATAAGGTGACCGGGTTTGATGCAGGTGCTGACGATTACCTGACCAAACCTTTTTATATGCGGGAATTGTACCTGCGGGTGCAAAACCTGGTTAAAAGATCCAGGCAATTACAGGAAGAAGTGTCATCCAACCTGGTAGCCGGCGATGTGGTCATTAATGATGATCAGAAAAAGTATATCGCCGGCAGCAGGAGATAGCGCTAACACCAAGGAGTACCAGATACTGTATATGCTAATCGATAATAAGGACCGGGTAGTATCAAAAGCAGAGTTGATGAAGGAAATATGGGGAGGTAATGTTGATTACAATACGAACACTATAGAAGTATATATCAATTTTTTAAGAAATAAGATTGATAAGCCTTTCGGGCAGCAATCGATAAAAACAAAAGTGGGTTACGGCTATTACTGGGATATTTCATGAGAATTAAGAAACGGATATTAGTGTATGTTTGTTCAACGGTTATCGGTATTACGGCTGTTACCTTCCTGCTGATCTATATATTATTTTATTCTTACCGCGAACAATCCTTTCGCAAACAACAGCAGAATAAGATCCGTTATACGGTTCAGTTGATTCAGAAATACCGGGAGCAAAGCGCCGAAATATCATCTATACTGGATGAGCAGGATATCAATGATTTTTTTGACGAGAAGCTGCTGGTATACGATAAAGAGAAAGATCTGATCTTTTCCAGTTTGGATAGCCTTGAGATCTATTCGGCACGCGGGCTGCTCCACGAGCTTTCTCCTGCGCAGCAATCTGTTCAGACCGGGGAAAAGCATTATGATGTGTTGGGCGCTTATATAGAAAGTAACCACCAGGTTTACTATGCCATTATTAAAGCCTATGATGCATTTGGTTACGACAAGCTTTCCTACCTTAGAAATGTGCTGATCGCTTTATTTATTGGCTTCAGCTTGTTGGTGATTTTGGTTTCATTATATATATCCTCCAAAATATCCAAACCTATAGTTTTACTGGCTGATAATATACAACGTTACGATTTCAGCAGTAACAACGAGCCGCTATCTGTTAAAACCAATACCTACGAAATAGAACATCTTACGGAACGATTTAACGAGCTGGTGAGAAGAACCAATGAAGCGTTCGTTTTTCAGAAGCGTACCATCGATCATATTTCGCACCAGTTAAAAACGCCGCTGGCCGTTTTGGTATCGGAGTTGGAGCGGATCAGCAGCACTGCTGCTGATGAAGGAATAAAGCGGGAGCTGGATCGGCAGGTGGTGAAAGCCCAGTCGCTGGGCAATATTATCACGGTTCTGCTCGAAATATCGAAAGTGGAAGCGGGCCAGGAGCTAAAGAAGTACAGCACCCGTATTGACGAGATGATCTATGATATTATCGGGGAGCTCCACATTATTTATCCCGGTTTTAATTTCCATATCAAATACACTCCCCAGGAGTTTGATGAAAACAGGTTGGAGGTTTGGGTTAACCCGCTTTTAGTAAAGCAGGCATTTCAAAACCTGCTGTCCAACTGTATTATTTATAGTTCTGAAAATAAGGGAAGCATAGAAATGGATGCTTCTCAAAACGGCTTCCTGCGGATTCACATCAGCAATAAAGGCGCAACTATTACAGAAGAGGAACAAAAGATGTTATTTCAACATTTTTTCCGGGGCGAGAACAGCAGGGGACAAGCCGGTTATGGTCTGGGCCTGGTATTGACACAAAAAATACTTGCCGTCCATAATGCTGATGTGAGTTATAACAACCAGGGCGACGAAAATTATTTTACGGTTACGTTTGTTGTTGAATAGTGTTAATTTAATACGGCAGCCGTTACATCCTGATATATCGTTATACGATGATATCATTTAGGTGCTTTTATGCCGAATGGCGGGAACAGGGCTTCAGGCAATCGTTTGCGCAGGTTACCCGATATATGTTAAAGCTTGCCTATTTTTATGCCCATAGATAGCTTGTAAAAAACGGTTAGAAAATGAGAGCTTCCGTTATCTCGAAATACACTTGTGTCTGATTTTTTACTGTTTTCATTACAGGCCTTTTTATTGATCCACTGGCGTATACTAATGACCAGCGGTAAAATGCCCGAATTATGAAAAGAACAGAATATCCCCGGCGTGATTTCTTAAAGAAAAGCAGTGTGCTTGCGGCAGGTTGGGTAGCCGGGGCCGGAAAGACCTTTAAACTGGGTGAACCGCTTAGGTCCGCCCAAACGACTCCTTTAAAAAAGCTGATGGAGCGGGGTAAGGTTACTACCTATCTGAAATCGAGAGAAGAGCTGCAATATATAGGCATGCCGGTAGGTGGTATAAATACCGGTACGCTTTACCTTGGAGGAGACGGGCGCTTATGGCTTTGGGATATCTTTAATCTCAACCAGGAAGGTATCAACCCTGTTGATGTGCCCTGGAAAGACGAAGTTCATGCAGGTAAAAAAATACGTTCGCGCGATGGATCGGCTTATATAGCTCCGCCCCGCGCCGAAGGAATAATGCCACTGGAACAGGGATTTGCTATACAACTGGAATATGATGGGAAAAAGTTCGCCGCAACTTGTGCGATGATTGGGAGGAAGTTGCATTTGAGGCCACTTATCCTGTGGCAACTATAACTTATAGCGAAAAGCATTTTCCATTTGAAGTTGTTTTACAAGCCTATAGCCCCTTTATTCCGCTTGATGAAGATAAGTCGGGACTACCCGCAACTATTTTTTCGATCGGGATAAAGAACAATACTTCTGCGGTTGCAAATGTGGTTATATGCGGCTGGTTGGAAAACAAGGCCGCTTTGCATACGGCAGCTACCAACCGGGTACAAAGAGTTAATACCGTATTTAGAGACAAGGATCATACAGGAGTATTTAGTACATTGGAAAAAACAGGCTTCGGAAATAGGCATGCGGATAAGAGTTTTGACTTCGGAACACTTTGCATTGCAGCATTGGGTAGGAATGCCGGTGCAGTTGCCGATGTGAGCGGGACCAAGGAAGCGTTATTTCAAACAACCGGGCCGGAGACTGCAACAAAATCGGCACAGCAAAAGTTGATCGGGAATGTAACGGAATCATTGTCCGTTTCACCCGGTGACACTGTGGAGCGTCATTTCGTGATCAGCTGGCATACTCCCAATTTTATGATCCACGATGGCAAAGTGTTACCAGAGGCCGACAGAGGGCGGTATTATGATAACAGCTTTAAGAATGCCAAAGAAGTGGCAGCGTATGTGGCAGGGAATTTTAAAGAGCTTTCCTCTACTACTTTACTTTGGAAAAAAACATGGTACGACAGTACCCTGCCTTATTGGTTTTTAGAAAGAACTTTTGTAAATATTGCGGCGCTGGCTACCACCACTTCTCATCGCTTCAGGTCCGGCAGGTATTGGGCCTGGGAGGGTGTAGGCGCGTGCGAGGGCAATTGTACACATGTGTGGCAGTATGCGCAGGCCCCGGCGAGAATTTTCCCGGCGATGGAAAGAGATAACCGGGAACGGGTAGACCTTGGCGTATCGCTCCAGGAAAATGGAGGCATATGGTTCAGGGGCGAATATGATAAACGACCGGCTATAGATGGGCAGGCTGGCAGAATATTAGGATGCTACAGGGAGCACCAGTTAAGCAGGGATCATTATTTCCTGGAAAGAAACTGGACTAAAATAAAGAAGGCTACACAGTTTATATTAAACCAGGATCGGAATAATGACGGCATGGAAGATACACCGCTGGAAAATACACTGGATGCTATATGGGATGGTGAGATTGCCTGGATAGTGGGACTATGTATTGCAGCTGTCAAAGCTGCCCAGGCAATGGCAGAGGAAATGGAGGATACAGATTTTGCCCGGGTATGTAAAAAATACGTGGAAGCCGGTAAAAAGAATATGGAAGAAAAGCTTTTTAATGGAGAATATTTTATTCACCGGCCTGATGCAGAGAAAGGACGCTCAACATTAGGCTCCTATAATACCTGTCATATAGACCAGGTGTATGGTCAAAGCTGGATATGGCAGGTAGGATTGGAACGGGTACTGGACAAAGAAAAAACGCTGTCGGCATTGCGGGCCTTATGGAAATATAATTTCAAAGAGGACGTAGGCCCCTATATTGAAAAAAAAATAAAGGAGGAAGACCCTATGCATTGGCGGGAGAAGCGGGGATGGTAATGAATACCAATCCTAAAAATGAATCCAAACCTTATGGCGACAATGTTTCCTGGCAATTAGGATATTTTCATGAATGCATGACGGGTTTTGAACACCAGGTGGCCAGCCATATGATGGCGGAAGGTATGATAGAAGAAGCGCTTACACTTACCAGGGCCATACACGACAGGTATCATGCAGCTAAACGAAACCCTTTTAACGAAATTGAATGTAGTGATCATTATGGTCGTGCAATGGCCAGTTACGGTACTTTTTTATCTGCCTGCGGTTTTAAATATCATGGACCCAAAGGGTATATACGGTTTGCTCCCCAATGGAGTAAAGAGAATTTTAAGGCAGCTTTTACCGCGGCAGAAGGATGGGGTTGTTATGAACAAAAGATTGGCGAAAAGCAGCAACATTTTTTTCTGTTAAATATGGCACTTTACAACTGCAAACCATTGGCATAGATAATCATTTAAAGAAGTTCCGAACAGTAACAGCCCGCATAGATGGGCGCAATATATCACTAAAGTATTCACAGCGGGGTAATGAGCTAGAAGTTGTTCTGAATACCGCTATAAATGTAGGCACCGGGCAAACATTGGTGTTAGTCATTGCATAATGCGGACTGACATGTCATTTACTACCGCATCAGCGATGCCGGCAAAGTCTTTTATTCAAACAGGTATTGTATATCTTCGATAGAGAGACTTTTCATCAGGCTTTCTTCGGTAGTGATCAGGTCTTCTGCCAGCTTCTTTTTGCCACCCGCCAGCTTAATGATCTTTTCTTCAATACTGTCCCTGCAAATCATCCGATAAGCAAATACATGCTGCTGCTGGCCTATACGGTGCGTACGGTCTATCGCCTGGCTTTCTACAGCTGCATTCCACCAGGGATCGAATAAGAATACATAGTCGGCTTTAGTAAGTGTTAAACCGGTATTTCCGGCTTTGAGGCTGATCAGGAATACTTCGGCCTTACTATCTTCTGATTGGAATTCGTTCACCAGTTCCTGTCTTTTCTGGGCCTGGGTTTGACCATCTATGCGTAGGGTGGTGATGCCCGCTGCATTTAAGTCCCGTTCCAATAAATCCAGCATGGAGGTGAACTGGCTGAATACAAGGGCACGGTGCTGGGGAATAATGCACTTTAGCTCGTTGATCAGCACTTTGGTCTTTACACTATCATAAGTAAACAGGTCTTCGCCGGTAACCAGTTCAGCACTATTGCAAAGTTGCCTTAATTTGGTTAACCCAGCCAATACACTCATCTTGCCTTTATTTAGGCCATTACTTTCTATTTCGGTAAATATATTGGTGCGTATGTTTTTTGATCGTTTCATAAGCTGCACGCTGCTCAGTATCCATTTCACACCAGAGTATCGACTCTGTTTTTTCAGGCAGATCCTGTGCCACCTGTTCCTTGGTTCGCCGTAAAATGAAGGGGCGTATCAGTTTTTGTAAAGCAGCCGCTTTTTCCTCGTTGGCCTGCTGCTCAATAGGTATGGCGTATTCTTTTTAAAGAATTCAGCGGTGCCTAATAAGCCGGGCATTAGGAAGTGCACCTGGCTATGCAGATCGCTGGTGCTATTCATGATCGGTGTACCACTTAATGCTATCTTGGTCTTTGCGGTAAGCTGCCATACGGCACGCGTTGTTTGAGTGGCAGCGTTTTTGATATGATGACTTTCATCCAAAACAATGGTTTCCCAGGCAATATTTTCCAGCAATGACAGGTCCTGTCGCATCGTACCATAGCTGGTAATAATGATCCGGTTTTCATCGTCATGTAAAAGCGCCTTATCTCTTTTAGAGCCATGCAGCACGGTAGCTTTTACACCGGGGCCAAACTTTTCCAGTTCTTTTAACCAGTTATAGAGCAGGCTCGCCGGTGCAATTACCAGCTGTTTGCTTTGCGGGTTGGTTTCTATTTTGTATAGGAGGAAGCTAATGGTTTGAAGGGTTTTACCAATCCCATATCATCGGCCAGGCAGCCGCTGGCGCCTATTTCAGACAGTAACCTGAGCCACTCATAACCGGTACGCTGGTAGGGGCGGAGCGCCTGCACCTGTAAGCCGGCCGGCAAGGTATATAATGCTTCTTCCTGCTTTTCCCAGCGCTTCCAGCGTGAAAACCACTCGGCAGTGATGCCAGTATTGATCAGGCCGCCATCATTCTCGTTATCGGTGCCCTCACTTAAGGTTAACCAGCGGGCAACCAGCAGCTCATGTTTCCTTACCTTACCGTGACGAAATAAAAGCCCGTATTGTTGTAACCATTCATCTCCTAAAATCCCCAGGCTGCCATCCTTCAGCATGATGGCTTTTTGGTTATTGAGCAGCGACTTCTGCAAGGTTGTTAAGGGACGTCTTCTTTGCCAAATTTGACACTGATCTCAATACAAGCAAAGTCGCCCTCCCAGGTTTGTTTATGGAGGGTAGTGAGGGGCTTATGTGGTGAATAGCGAAAATGTTTTAACAGATCGATGCCGAGCAGGTCGATATTTTTATCCAGTAATAAGTGATAGGTTTTTAAAAACCATCCTTTCTTTTGCGCTTCGGCAAAACTCAGATAGAAGAAGCCGTTATGCTGGCCGGAAAATTTTTCATGAAGAGATTGGAGAAAATGAACCAGTTCTTCTTCTTTTTCTTTATTGCGTTGTACTAATACTGTTTTTTTAGGTGTATCTACTTTTGTGACCGGTTCAAACGGGCCTTCAATGGTAAAACCATCGTAAACAAATTGAGGTTCCAGCTTTAAGAAAGTATTGCTCAACTCACTTACCATTACCTGCGACTGGGGTTCAGCAACGATCATTTCAGCTTCAGCAAGATCCCCTTTTTCTATCTTCACATCCCACTGAGCTAATTTCAGCAGCACGGCTTCGAAATGATCAGGCTGGTCAAGAACCCATTGCGAAGCATCCTGTGAGCAGATCCAATCAAGCGCTTCATAGCTTTTAGGTGAAACCTGGTAGTAGCAGTTATCGCGCTCCAGCAGAAAATAATGCCGGCTAAAATCACTTATAGGAAACTTTTCTTTCCCAATCTCAATAAAAGTATCAATACTGTAATGCGTATCTTTTTTGTTGGCATAAAAGCTCACTTCTACAGGATAAGAGTAAAAGCTGCATTTGATATTCTGTACTCTTTTATCACCGGATATTACGGGATGATACCAGTCCTGAACCGGTTGTCTTCTCAGCGCTCCTGTAATAGATTGAATATGGCGGGTATAAGCAGCCTGTACCGCAGCTTTTTGTTCTTCCTTGTCAACTATATAGCTGGTTTGCTGATAAAGCGCAACAGATATTTTCTCCAGGTCAACTGTATTAAATGCCATCAATGCTTTGATGGTCTCGTCGCTGAAACTTTTAAAAAGCGCCTTGATATGAGCACGGGTTAAAGGTTGCTCGCCCGTAGTAATGCCATCCGGCGTTTTAATCAGTTGCTTTATTGCTATTGCACTCTTTTTCGAGAATAACAACGCCGGTTGAAATAGTAAGTAGGTCTTCGTGTTCGCTATTGCCATATTCATCTTTCTGGCGCGCAAATATAAGATTTGCCTATAAAGCAGGCGAACTAAAACCGGTACTTGGTTTAATTCTTGTATAAAAAAACAAAAATCATCCTATGTTTAAAAAAGTAGTAGCTGGCCTCGCAGGTGCGATAGTGCTAAATATCCTGCATGAAACCATCAGGAGCTATGTCGCGGGGCTCCGAGAATCAACGAGTTAGGAGAAGAAGCGCTTCAGAAATCACTCAGACCTTTTAACGTAACATTAGACAATCCTCAATTAGCTTATTGGGCAACTCTGTCTTCTGATATCGTATCCAATGCGCTCTATTATGGGATGACTGCGACAACCAGCCCGCTAATATCCGGCGCTTTGGCGGGTATCGGTGCGGTAAAAATTCCACGGCACCTGGGACTGAATGATGCTCCTGTGGCTGCAACGCCTCAAAAGAAATTATTGACGGTTTCTTATTACCTGGTGGGTGCCCTTGTTGCCCGCGCCGTTTATAAGGCGCTGCAGCGTTAATTTTTCAACCCTTTAAAAGCCCTCCATATGATCAAGTACATTAACTGGATGAGCTCCTGCTCATCGTATTTTTTAACCTGGTGTATTATATACCTGTTTTGACCAGAGTACTGGGCACCGGTAATGCGGGGAAGTATATGGCCGTACTAATGGTTTGCATTTGCGTGAGTATATTTTCTATGGTCAGTCTATTTTCTTTTGCCAGGCAATTTTTTATGCAAAGTCCTTCCATCCTTGTTTTAAATCTGGTTGGGTTATTTCTCACTTTTATCTGGTTGCTGTTTTTGTAGAGCATTGGCAGGTGGTATAAGCCCGGATTAAAACATAACAAAGCCCACAATTTAGTCGTGGGCTTTGTTGCAAAAAGGCTTTATTATTATTTCAACTGCTTCACTGCTTCAGTAAATTTGGGCAGCACTTCAAAAGGTCCCCAACAATGCCATAGTCGGCTGCTTTAAAAAAGGTGCTTCGGCGTCTTTATTGATCACCACAATTACTTTGCTTCGGTTAACACCCGCCAGGTGCTGAATGGCGCCGGAAATACCTACTGCTATATACAGGTTGGGTGCAATAGCGCCACCGGTTTGTCCTACGTGCTCATTATGTGGACGCCAGTGCGCGTCAGCTACCGGGCGGCTGCAGGCCATTCCGGCATGCAGCGCTTTGGCCAGGTCTTCCAGTATGCCCCAGTTCTCCGGGACCTTTTAGGCCACGGCCACCACTCACTACAATTTCAGCTTCAGCCAACGGCACTTCCCGCTCTGTTTTTTAACGGCAGTTACTTTTACCTTAGGAGCGTCTACGGTGGCATTTAATTCTACTACTTCGGCGGTCCCGGTTCCTTCGGCTATTTTAAAAGCATTAGGATTTAATGAGATGATCTTAACGGGAGTAGTAATGTTTACATGTGCAAAAGCCTTGCCTGAGAATACACTTTTTTGACCGTAAAGCCACCAGACGTATCGGGAAGCGCAACGGCGCCTGCCACCAATCCGGCTTTTAAGCGGGCTGAAAGACGTGGTGCAACGGCTTTGCCGTCGCTATTGTTTGAAAATACCACAACCGTGGCACCGGATTGTTCCACCGCCTGTGCCATCACTTTTGCATATACCTGTGCATCGAAATGCTTTAAGGCATCATTCTTTACCTGGTATATCTTGCTTACACCGTATTTTCCTAATGCGCTTAAGTCTTCAGTAGCCGGTGCCAACACCACACCCTGGGCTTCCACGCCTAGTTGCTTAGCCAGCTGCGCGCCATAAGTAAGCGCTTCCAATGATGATTTTTTTACGTTGCCGTCTTCAGCTATATCGATAAATATTAGAACCATAAATTAAAAATTTGAAATTAGATAATTGAGTTACCCCGATGCTGAACTTTAAATCACTTTAGCTTCTTCTCTCAGAAGTCTTACCAGCTCTGCTACATTATCGGCATCTATCAGCTTAACGCCCGCTTTTGCCGGGGAAGGCTAAACTCAGCAATGCTTGTTAGCGCTTCTGTAGCAACAGGCTCAACTACTTTCAACGGTTTGGTTCTTGCGGCCATAATACCTCTCATGTTAGGAATACGTTGCTCGGCCATGCCCTTATTACAACTCACCACTAGTGGTAAGCTTACTTCACAAACCTCTTCACCACCTTCAATTTCACGTGTAACCGTGGCTGCGGCACCATTGAGCTCAAACTTGGTAGCCAGTGAAATATAGGGTAGGTCCAGCAATTCTGCCACCATGCCGCCTACCGAGCTTCCATTGTAGTCGATGGTTTCTTTACCCAGGAAAATCAGGTCATAGCTACCTTGTTTCGCTACTTCTGCAATTTGCGACGCAATGGTAAAGCTGTCCTGGCTTTCAGTATTAACCCTTATAGCTTCATCACCTCCCAGGGCTAATGCTTTTCGTATGATCGCATCGGCATCAGGAGCGCCTACCGTTACCAGGTGAATAATAGTTGATGCATCGGCTTCTTTTTAGCTCAATAGCACGCACCAGGGCATAGTACTCATCGTTGGGATTAATGATCCATTGTACACTGCCTGAGTCAAATTTCGTGTTGTTATCTGTGAAGGCTATTTTTGCCGTGGTATCAGGCGTTTTACTGACACATACTAGTATTTTCATCTGTTGATATTTAGGTTTATAAATAGTATTGACCGGAACCCGGTTGTTTGAATGGCCTGTTGCAGAGCCAAGTAACGACCCGGTTTCATATGACAAATGATGCAAAAGGTTGTTTATGCAACTAAAACAAAGATAAAAGGATATTTGTATAAAAAAAAGATTCGTATAAAAATTAACATGTCCAGAATTGAACAGATAACCGAGCTATTAAAGGAGAATCCATCCGATAGTTTTTTGCAGCATGCATTGGCTTTAGAATATGTAAAGGCTGGAAATGATGCTGAGGCTAAAAGTGTTTTTGAAAAATTACTGTCAGATAATCCTCATTATGTGGGTAGCTATTACCACCTCGCTAAATTGTTGGAGCGCCTGGGGCAGGATGATGAAGCGATCAAAGTGTATGAGCGTGGAATGGATATTGCCAAAGAGTTAGGCGAGCAACATGCCTATGGTGAATTGAAAAGTGCTTACGAATACCTGATTTACTAATGCAAGAAAATAAAGGAAGTTTGAGCTTAAACGATCGGTTTACAACATTTATTAATGAGCACCATCTTTTTACTAAAAGCCACCGTTTGCTGGTAGCGGTTAGCGGGGAGTGGACTCAGTGGTGCTGTGTCACTTGTGTAAGGAAGCCGGGTTTAACTTTGGCATAGCCCATTGTAATTTTCAGCTGAGAGGAGAAGACAGCAACCGGGACCAGGCATTTGTACGGGAGTGGAGTAAGCAGTTGGACGTTCCTTTTCATGTTGTACAGTTTGCTACCCAACAGTATGCCGAAGAAAAAAGCTATCCACACAGGTAGCGGCACGCAACCTCAGGTACGAGTGGTTTAAACAGGTGTGCCAGGAACAGGGTTATGATTTTATTCTGACTGCCCATCATGCCGATGATAATATTGAAACGGTGCTGATGAACTTTTTCCGGGGTACGGGCATCAACGGACTTACAGGAATGCAGCCGGCTCACCAGCAAATACGCAGACCTTTATTGTTTGCCAAAAGATCGGAGCTGGAAGCCTATTTGAAGCGGCATGAGTTGTTATTTGTACAGGATGAGTCTAACTTACATGATGATTATACCCGTAATTATTTCAGGAATACCGTGCTGCCGATGATTGCTAAAACCTATCCGGAAGTGCAGCAGAATTTATTGGAGAATATCAGCAGGTTTAAAGAGGTGGATATATTATACCGGCAGGAACTGTCGAGGGTTGCCAGGAAATTGTTGGTGCAAAAAGGCGAAGAATGGTATATGCCCGTGTTGCTGCTTCAAAAACGCCGGCGATGAAAACGGTGTTGCTGGAGCTGATCAAACCCTTTGGTTTCAAGGCAACGCAGTTAAATGAAGTGGTACAATTGCTGGACAGTGATTCAGGTAGATATATACTGTCATCTTCACATCGTGTATTAAAGGACAGGAAACATCTGATCATATCTCCTTTAAAAGATTTTCATAAGGCAACCGTAGTTGTTGAGGAACCGGGGACGATCGATTTTACCGGAGGTGTATTGCACTTTATGCAAACACAAAAACGGCGCCCGGAACTGGTGAGCATGTGGCCCTGCTTGATGCCGCATTGATAGCCTATCCGCTGTTATTGAGACCCTGGAGAGCGGGAGATTATTTTTATCCTTTAGGTATGAAAGGGAAGAAGAAGCTGGCCAAATTTTTTGTAGACCAAAAGCTGTCGTTGGCCGATAAAGAAAGGGTATGGGTATTGGAAATGAACCGTAAAATCATATGGGTGGTGGGCTACCGTATTGATGACCGGTTTAAAGTGACCGATAAAACGCAATCTGTTCTGAAGATAGAATGGCGAAGCCCATCAAAAAGGCCATGGCTTAAGCCATGGCCTTTTTGATGAGTCAAATTTTTTAGGATGACTCCATTATTTACTAAACCTGTAAACTGTAAAAGTTTTGTAAACTTGTCCGGGTTTTAAAGTTGTGCTTGGAAAAGATGGAATATTAGGCGAATCAGGATAGTGCTGGGTTTCCAGGCAAAATGCTGTCCGGTAATCATCTTTTGTACCATTTTTCATGGGCTTTTCACTCTTCATAAAGTTACCGCCATAAAACTGCAGGCCTGGCTCTTCAGACCATACTTCCATTAATATACCGCTTTGATCTCCTTTGATCTCAGCTGCTTTTTTAAAGCCGCTTCCTTTAATCACGAAGTTGTGATCGTAGCCTTTGCCATACTCCAGTTGTGTATTTTTTTCATCTACCCTTGCTCCAATGGCGGTAGGCGCAGTGAAATCAAAAGGTGTACCTTTTACCGGTTCGTTTTTGCCAAATGGTATTAAAGTAGAATCTACGGGTGTATACTCATCAGCATTTACCTGTAACACGTGGTTGTTGATCGTTCCCCACCGTTCAGGTTAAAATAAGTATGGTTGGTAAGGTTACAAACTGTTGTTTTATCCGTAGTTGCTTCATACTCTATTTTTACTTCTTTATTGGCAGTTAAAGTATATACTACTTTTACATTCAGGTTGCCGGGAAAACCCATTTCTCCATCCTTTGATAGATAGGTTAACTGAAGCGAGCTATCGCTTAATTGTTTAGGATCGAACACTACGTTATGAAAGCCATCAGGACCGCCGTGCAATGTGTTGGCTCCGTTATTCTGGGGTAATATATATTCTACACCATCCAGCTTAAATTTACCTTTGCCAATGCGGTTTCCGTAACGGCCGATAGTAGCGCCAAAATAGTCCTTGGTTTCATACATGTCTTTGTAATTGCCCGGACCTATTACCACGTCTACCATATTGTTATTCTTGTCGGGTACAAACAGGTTCACTACCCGTCCGCCATAGTTGGTAATGGATGCTTCAATGCCATTGTTCCTCAGGTAAAAAATGCTTACCAGTTTACCGTTCAGGGTGTCATTGAATGCATCGTTGTCAGCCAGCTTCACCTTGCTGCTGTCCGCCGTAGCTTCGGTTCCTTCGCCCGGCTCATTTTTAGGTTCGCTATTACAGGAAAAAACAGCAACCGAGGCAGTAGCTGCGAAAAGAAGAAAATACTTTTTCATTTATAAAATTTTTGTTTTTAATAGTCCGGGTGAGCAGGGCCTGCAATCTTCTTTATTCAAACGGAAGGCCTCTTTACCCAGTGTTTTTAATGATACAATCGGGTTTAAATGATCTATTTGCAAACAATCTAAGTTTTTAGAATTTTATTTGAAATTTGATTACTTCAAAAGAAACGCAATATATTCAAATAATCAAAGAAGAGCAAATGATTAGAAAATATGAAATAGTTGAAACAGAAGATGGTAGTCATACCCTGAAGCTGGTTGATACTGATATAACCTTTCATTCGAAAAAAAGGGGCTATACAGGAGTCTTTGCACGTTTTTATACAAACCGGCTTTGATTATTTTACGCAGGAAAACCCCTCGGCAAAAGTGGTGAAAATATTCGAAGTGGGGTTTGGAACCGGACTTAATGCTTTACTGACAGCTAAGGCAGCCCGTAAAAGGGGCAAACAGGTGGTGTATAAAGCGGTAGACCTCTATCCCCTGGGCGGAGATATCTTTAACCGGCTCAATTATCCTCAAATACTGGATGAGATTGAATTGTACAGGGCTATTATGCAAACGGGTGGGAGCAATTATTGTATATTGATCCTTTCTTTAAGCTTCAAAAGATAAGGATGGGGCTGGAGCAATATACTTTTACAGAACTGCAGCATATTATTTATTTCGATGCTTTTGCCCCGAAGACCAGGAAGAAATGTGGAGTGAAGCAATCTGTAAAAAGATGTTTGATGGCCTTGAGAGCGGTGGGGTGCTCGTGACCTATTGTTCTAAAAGCATCGTTCGCAGGACATTACAGGCCGCAGGTTTTAATATACAAAAATACCGGGTCCATCGGGAAAAAGAGAAATAGTGCGGGCTATAAAGCCTTAATAACGGGCATCATTATGTTTGAGGCGGCGTGACCGGAGCCGTGTCAACAATTTTTTAATGACCCATATAAATAGCAGCAAAAGAGAACGGCCATTACCACCGGTACCAGAAAGCTAAGCAGGGCTCCGCCTAAGGCAGCAGTATTTTCGCCGGTTGCTACAACAGCATTGCCTGTGCCAAGGGTGGTTTTACTGCTCAATAGTCTCAGCAGGCCGGTACCGGCAGATACCAGGCTGGCGCCACCGCCACCGGCTACAATACCAATAACCCATTTCATCCATTCATTCTCGATCGGTATTACCGAGGTAGCCAGTAAGGTGCCTGCAATAGCTGCTGAAGGAGCCGCAATGGTGTCTAAGAGATTATCTATAAATGGAACATAATAAGCTGCAATTTCAAGTATGGTTGCCGCTCCCAGGCAAATCAGCGCGGGTGTTGTAGCAAGCCATTGAAAGCTTTCGGAGAAATGAAACAGCTGAAATCGGCTTACCAAACCGGCTACCAGCATGGGCAGAAATACGCGGAAACCGCAACAGGCAGCCAGGGCAATTCCAAGCGCGGTGGCGGCAACAGCCTGAATCTCAAAATTCATAGTTTGTGTTTTACAGGCGATGAAGCCCTTATATAAAGTTAATCAAATGGTTGATATGATAGGTGGGGATAATAGATAGTTGATAGTTGATGGTTGATGGTGGATAGGGCGGATCGGGTGGTGATTGTTGTTTGCAAGCTTTGAAGCAGGTTCACTGTGTGTGTCAGTTTATTACCGGCAAATGCCGGGTGAGGTATGACAAAAGAATAGTGGCATAAGAACAGTTAGTTAATAACCTGATCTTTCAACGCTTCTTTGTCTTCTCGGGTTTTAGCCAATGCGTAAATGCTGGCATTGATCTCGAACCCGATCAGAAGGATCAACGAATTCAAAAATATAGGGCCAGTAAAACGATAATGGTTCCTATAGAGCCGTACAGTTTATTATAAGTGCCAAATTTGCTTACATACCATGAAAATGCCAAAGAGCAAATAATGACAAGACAGGTAGCTATAATAGATCCGGGAGTCAGAATTTTCCATTTTTTTGCACGGATGGTGCGTGTCTGTAGATATAAGATATAATGAAAAATAATAGTAGGATAATAAGTACCCAGCGTGCTTTACCCAGGGCAGCAGCCAGTATTTCATTTTCAATACCCAGCCATTCCAGCACAGACTGCTGGGCAATAAGTAGTGCCAGGCACAGGATAAAAAGAAAGACCAGTACAAGCGTTATTCGTATGGCTGTTAATCTTTTCCTGATTCCTTTTCGCTTAGTGAAGCCCGTGTAATCCTTGTCGAAGGATCGCATGACACCCATCATGGCATTCGACGAAAAAAAAGATAGAAAGAAAAATACTGAATACTAAAAGTCCGTTTCTTGGTTCGTTAATAATGCCATAAACAAAGTTTACGACAGGCTCATTGTTGTTGCTATCTGGAATGATATCTCTGATGAGATCATATAACTGCTCGGCCAGATCTAACTGTACAATAAACGTAGAGCGTGCAATAATTGGTATTAACGTACATAAAAAAAAGCAAAAGCGGCGGCAAAGCCATTGCCGAGTTAAATGAAATTGCTGAAGCCCTTTCAATTAAATCATCCCAAACCACATGTTCCCTGAATTTTTTATAGTATTGAAAAGGGACACGCTCCTGAAACCGGGCAGTTTTTCTGACCGGCTTCGCGCTACCAGTCGCCGCCAGAATCCTGATTCTGCTACTCTTTCTTTTATTTTTTTACCTACCCCATTATTTTTTAGTGGAATCCTGGATTTTACCAAAGCGCTGATTCAAAGCTTCCTGATATTGCTTAGCCAGCTTCATGTGATCTTCATAATTGGTAGAGAAATCGTGCGTACCGTCAAATGCCGGGCTGGCAACAAAATAAATGTATTCCGTTTGCGGTGCATTTAAAACAGCATCCAGCGTTGCTTCCTGGGGCGTACATATAGGTCCCGGAGGTAGCCCTTTGCTGCGGTACGTATTAAACGGAGAGGGTGTGGCCAGGTGTTTAAAAAGTACCCTTTTTATAGCAAAATCCTTCAAGGCAAATTTTACAGTAGGATCTGCCTGAAGGGGCATTCCTTTGCAATGCGGTTCATATATACGCTGGCAATAGTGCCCTTTTCTTTTGCGGCATTGGTCTCCTCATCCACAATAGACGCCAATGTAATCACTTGCATAACGGAAAGCCCTTTTGAGCGGCTTTTTGTCTTCTTTCAGCCGTCCAGAATTTTTTATAAGCTTCATAAAATTTGCCGAAGACCGCATCGGGGGTAGTGTTCCATTTGCTTTCATAGGTTAAGGGCAGGATAGCGCCCATCACCGTGTTGGTATCAAGGTCGTACGGCTTTAGCGAATCATTGTTGTTTAAAAACCCGATTGCTTCTGTAGAATCAAATTCAAAAGCCTTACCCATTTTGCCGGCAAGTTGCTCCCTCGTGCGCAGTTTGGTTATTACAAAACTTACAGGAGTCTGGCTGCCGTTACGCAACATTCTCAACAGGTTTACCACACTCATGCCTCCGCCTACTTTGTACTTGCCGGGTTTAACCTGGTCGAAGTTCAAAAATTTTTCCGCTATATTAAACCAGGTGAGGCGGGGAAGAATGGATTCATCAATGAGCTGTTGCTTCAATTGTTCCATCGAGGTACCTGTTTTTACATACAGGAAGCCATCTTCCGGTTTTCGGGTAGCAGGCCCAATAAGCTTGAAGGCAATAAAAATGCCCGTCAATACAACAATAGCCAGAACTATTTTCAAGATTTTATTCATTGATATTTAAACTGTATGAGATGGATAGCGATTTAACAGGGTGAAAATAATACAAAAAGGGTAGAGCCGAAAATGAAAAAACCTGTAAGGATAATAATCTTACAGGTTTAGAAAAATTAGTTGAATGTAAACGGTACCGCCGTTTACTTGCCAGAATCGGTGGCAGGAGTTGTAGCTGCCGGTAATGTTGCCGCAGGCGCCGCGTTTTGCGGAGTTGCGGGTTTGGTAACCGGTTGCTGAATAGGTGCATTGCCAATATCCTGTAATCTGCCGCCATCTGTACCGCTATTGGAGCCGGAAATAAAGAAAGTAGATAGAAGGCTTAAAAGACCAATCAGAACTGCAAAGATCCAGGTACCTCTTTCTAAAATATCGTTGGTTTGTTTTACGCCCATAAACTGGCTGCTCACACCGGCAAAGTTACCCGATAATCCACCGCCTTTAGGATTTTGTATCAAAACGAAAAATCCTAAGATCACCGCAACGAGTATAATGAGTATAACAAATAAAATGGTCATGTCTATTTTTTTAAATGGTCTATTTTGGCTGCAAAATAAGCGCTTTTAGCGGGAATTTGCAAACTTAATTTCTTATAGATCTCTATGGCTTTTTTGAGTTGCCCTGTTTGGCCCAAACCTGTGCCATGGCCTCAGTATCAGCGTTTTCTCCCTGTAAAGACTGCTCAGCCATTTTCTCAATGCTTTTTTCTTCGGTGAGGCTGATATTACTTTTTGCGGTGGCGCCGGGCAAACGTTTCATTTGCTTTAACCAGGCCGTAAAACTCTTTAATTGGGTGCCAAACCTGTCAGCCGCATTTTGTTCGTCGCCCAGTTTAATACCCTGGGCCGCAAAATAGTCGATAGTATGGTAAGGTGTAAATGATAATTCAGCTTTTGCAGGATCAATGGGCTCAAATTTAAACTGAGGCAATGGGGAAGGTCGGCTTCCTCTTCCGGCTGAACCGGTTCGGCATCTTCATCTGCCCCGTTTGTATTTCATCATCAATATTCACTACTTTATCAACCCTTTGAGGGTTTTCTTCAACAGGCTCAGGTATTGTTATTGCTTCTGGCTTTTCCGTTTCAGCAGGTGCAGTTGCCGTTGCAGCGGGTGTGGCGATGGCAAGGTCTGATTGAAGAGAGCCGTCAATAGCCACAGACTCCGCTGCCGGCAGTTCGGTGGCCTCTGGCACATTTTCGCTTATTATTATACCGGGTACGCGTTCTTCTGTTTCAATTAAGTGTTTTATGAAAAGCGGGTTGCTGTAGTATAATAATGTTTTCTGCAATTGTTCAGCGTAGCCGGCGCCGCCGGCCTGCTTTAATTTTTGAGCATAGAGCAGCTGTACGGCTGAAGCATACGGGTGCGCTTTAGAAAGCGTCCTGAGTGCTTCGAGGTCCAGTGACTCAAGATTTTTAGAAAGGATCGTGTCAGATAATGTATTGATAAAACTGTTCATGCTCGCTGGTTACCAGTTGGAGAAAATTCTGTTAAATATGGCGTCGGGTATATCGCGCAGCATCTGGTCGAGCAAGCCCTGCTCAGCCTGCTGTAAACTCAGGGTACCCGCATAATCAAAGGGTGTACTTACATCGTATTTGCCGATTATTTTTTGCGTTTTATCCCTTACAATGATATTCACACCCACATTTAAACGGTTCGAATTCACCTGCTGATTGGAGATGCCCGCAGTAGAGAAAGAATAGCTGGTAATTTTGCAATCAATGATCCAGTCGGCATCGTCTCCTCTTGTTTGTTGCAACTTGGTCTGGCGCATTACCTTTTGTATTAACCTGTCGGTAAGCTCGGGGGCGAGTCTTGGGTTAACGTAAGAGGCTGTATTTGTTATGGGGTTGATCTTCACTATTTTTAATGAATCGGGGATAGACTTGGCATCCTGGAATCCATAGCGCACTTTACAACTGCTTTGCGTAAAAGCAAGAAAGAAAACACCGGCAACGGTAAGAAAAACGAGCAAGCCTCTATAACTCTTCAATGTCATATTCTTTAAGTTTTCTGTAAAGTGTACGTTCGCTAATGCCCAGGTCGAGGGCCGCATCCTTTCTCTTGCTTTTGTGCTTTTTAATGCCTTAATGATCAGTTCTTTTTCCTTGTCCATAATATTCAGGCTTTCCTCAACTTCTTCATGGTCGTGAATGCCGGTATCCATGCCAATATGAATAGGCATAGGCTGTTGCGCCGACACCGGCAGGTTGTTAGGCAGCTCAATCTGTAACGACGGCGTTGGTAAATGCTGGAAATTATCCGGACTGTTTTTCATATCCTTCAAATTATTGATGAAAGAAGGATTTTGCTCGGCTATAGAAGGGTTTTGCAACACTTCAAGGAACATCTTTTTAAGTTCATTTACATCTTTCTTCATATCGAAGAAAAGCTTGTAGAGTCTCTCTTTCATTCTGGAACTCCTGCTGGTTTTGCCCGCCTACTACCACAGCCGGTAGCCGGTTATTGGAATAAGGTTGCAAATAACGGCTGAGTTCCCTGGCATTGATGTTTTTTTCGGGAGACAGAACTGAAATCTGCTCGGCGATATTCTTTAATTCACGCACGTTTCCGGGCCAGGGGTAAGATAGCAGCAAGTTCTTTGCTTCCTCGTCCAGCTGCACCGACTGGGTTTTATATTTGTCGGCAAAATCCGCTGCAAATTTCCTGAACAGCAGCACAATATCTTCTTTACGGTGCGAGAGAGAAGGAACTCTGATAGGCACTGTACTTAAGCGATAGTAAAGGTCTTCCCTGAATTTGTTTTGTTGTACCAATTGCAGCAGGTCTTTATTGGTAGCCGCAATAACTCTTACATCCGTTTTTTGAACCTTACTTGATCCTACGCGTATATACTCTCCGGCTTCCAGCACACGCAACAAACGGGCCTGTGTACCCAGCGGCATTTCGCCAATTTCATCCAGGAAAATGGTACCGCCGTTTACGGTTTCGAAATAACCTTTCCGGGCATCTACGGCACCCGTGAAAGAACCTTTTTCGTGACCGAATAATTCAGAGTCAATCGTTCCCTCGGGTATGGCGCCGCAGTTTACCGCAATAAAGGGATTGTGTGCTTGCGCGATGATAAAGAGTGGATGATCGAAGAAAATGCTTCCTTACCCACACCACTGTCTCCTATAATCAAAACAGTAAGGTCGGTATTGAAACCTGTGCCGCCACCTGCAATGCATAATTGAGCTCAGGCGAGTTGCCAATGATACCGAAGCGGTTTTTTATTGATTGTAAATCCATTTAATTTTAAGGTCTTTTAAATATCCAGGCTGATGTTTTTTTCGGGAGGAAATTGTTCCAATATATGTTTAACCTCTTCATGCAATAATGCCAGGTGGTCTTTTAAAATAATAAATAAACCTGCAGGATTCACACTGTCATAATCATGCACAATAATATGTCGTAATGAAATAATTTTATTTTTGTTGGTTATTGGAATGTCTTTATTGATTTTATTAGCTTTATAGAGAGCTTCTCCTATAATACTTAATCTTCGTTCAATAGCATCCTTTAGCATATCGCTTTGTTGAATCTGCTCTACTTTGTCTATTTGAGACGAGTAAGTAAGCAATCGTTCAATACTTTCTAAAACGTCATGTAAGTATTTCAGTACTTCAAGCTTCATATATAGGTGTTAAATCCTTTTTACTGATTGAATAAAATAGGGGTTGGTGATACCATCTATCCAAACCAGATCAACTTTTCTTTTCAGCACATTTTCTAATTGAAAGAGTAAGTCCAGATAATCCGGCTTCTTATCAGTTTTCAAATGCTCAGCGTCGCTTTCGAAACGGAAAAGAAAATCTATATCACTTGAGTCGTTGAAGTCGCTTTCGCGTGCAGCACTGCCGAAAAGGTATAATTGACCAACCGCTAAGTTTCTGCAGACTTCCTGCAATGCATTAATATTTTCTCTAACAACCGGTATCATAGCACTCAGATTTAAGTATTAGTTTACACGATCTCTCCAAATAAGGTAGCCTGCGTGCAATCTTTTATCCTTACTTCCACATAGTCACCTTTTTGCAAGCCGGTGTTGTTCTTAGGAAAGATCACTACCTTGTTTTGCGAGGTTCGGCCCACCCAATCATCTGCGCTTCGCTTGCTATCACCGTCTATCAGCACTTTATAGGTTTTTCCGAGATCCCGGGCAAAGCTTATACGCGACAGCTCATTTTGTTTTTCGATGATCTCCTGCAGCCTGCGCTTTTTAACTTCCAGGGGAATATCATCTTTATAACGGCGTTGTGCCAATGTACCCGGGCGCTCGCTGTAAAAAATATAGCTGTAGTCGTATTTCGTATAATCCATAATGGAAAGGGTCTCCTGATGTTCTTCCTCCGTTTCGGTACAGAAGCCTGCAATCATATCCGATGTGAGGCTGCAGTCGGGCAAAATAGACCTGATCTCATCCACCTTGCTCATATACCATTCGCGGGTGTAAGTGCGGTTCATGAGCTGCAGTACGCGGGTAGAGCCGCTTTGAACCGGCAGGTGAATACATTTGCATATATTTTCATGCGCGGCCATGGTATGCAATACGTCGCTGGTAATATCTTTAGGGTGAGAAGTAGAGAAACGAACTCTTAGCAGCGGGGATATCAGTGCTACTTTTTCCAATAATTGTGCAAATGTTACAGCGTGTTCGGTGCTATTGCTTTCAGGATTGTAGTAGTAGCTATCTACGTTTTGCCCCAGCAGGGTTACCTCGCGGTATCCGTTCTCAAACAGGTCTTTGCACTCATTAATAATACTTTGGGCATCGCGGCTCCGCTCACGGCCTCTTGTAAAGGGCACAACACAAAAAGAGCACATATTGTTACAACCCCGCATGATGCTTACAAAAGCAGATACGCCATTGGTGTTTAAGCGAACGGGCGCGATATCGGCATAGGTTTCTTCGCGGCTCAATAATACATCAATGCTTCTATGTCCGTCGGCAGCCTCATCTACCAGTTTGGGTAAACTGCGGTAAGCATCAGGGCCTACTACAATATCTACCAGTTTCTCTTCTTCTAAAAACTTAGATTTCAACCGCTCTGCCATACAGCCCAATACACCCACCAGGGTACCGGGGTTGCGGGCCTTCAGCTTCCTGAATTCTGTCAGGCGTTTACGAACCGTTTGCTCCGCTTTTTCGCGGATAGAGCAGGTATTGATAAAAATAAGATTAGCCTCCTCTACATTGCGGGTGGCGCCAAAGCCTTCTTTATTTAAAATAGAGGCCACCACCTCACTATCCGCAAAATTCATGGCGCAGCCATAGCTTTCTATATAAAACTTCTTTTTATATTCGTTAGGATCCACCGAAAAAGGAGCGTAACTTTCTCCCTGCCGTTTCTCATCATGCGTTTTATTAGCTACTAAATCAAGCATTAATTTCTTTTTAATAGTTTCAAGCGTACAAAGATAGGCTAATTTTGATAGTTTTATGACAGGATGACAGTTTGAAAAGTTAAAAGTTAGCGTTAAATAGAAATAATACTTTTATTTGGCATTATAGCTTTTCATATTGCTAAAATGTTGAAAGGCTGTCTGATAGGAAAGGCCTGGCCCCAAGGCAGCAGCAGCGCACCGGAGCCTGAAACAGCCGGATTTGCAGGCGCTATGTGAAATGCAACAGAGCGCCCAAAATAATATTGTTAACAAACCGTCTGTTTTTGCAAATTTGTTCGTACATTTGCACGCTCTAATTTTGAGGTAAGTGGTCTTTATGGCTAACAGGAGAGAATACGATATCGCATTTGTGGGGTTAAAGCCTGGTATTCATGAGTTTAACTACGAAATCTCGGATAAGTTCTTTGAGACATTTCAGCAACAGGATTTTACTGATTGCCATGCACAGGTAAAATTACTCCTCGATAAGAAGAGTAGTTTTATGCAGTTGAAGTTTGAAATTGGCGGAGACCTGATGGTGACCTGTGATCGTTGTAATAACGATTTAAAGCTCGATCTCTGGGATGAATTCAATATCACCGTAAAGATGGTGGAAGAACCTGAGTTGATGAATGAAGAGGAGGGCGATCCCGACGTTTTCTATATCAGCCGTGGTGAAAGCCATATTAACGTGGAAAACTGGATCTACGAGTTCATTAACCTGAGTATCCCCATGCATAAAACCTGTGGTTATGATAATGCCGACGGACCGCAATGCAATCAGGAAGCGCTGAAAATGTTAGATAAATTAGAGGGCGATCAACCGGCCAAGCCGGATGTAAATCCGATCTGGAAAGGGTTGGATCAATTTAAGGACAAGAAAGATTGATTTTTTAGATAAACAGAATTTTTAACGCATATAAATAAAGAGTTATGCCAAATCCTAAACGCAGGCACAGCCAGCAAAGAAGCGCAAAACGTAGAACACACTATAAAGCTACTGCACAAACTTTAACTACAGATGCAACTACTGGCGAAATTCATGTACGTCACCGTGCGCACGTGAGCGAAGGAAAGTTGATCTATAAAGGCAAAGTGGTAGCTGAAAAAGCACCTGCAAAGGCTTAGTATCTTTAGTTCTATATTATTTTTTTAGGAATTCCATGTACATACCAGCTATTCATTGGCTGATGTATCTGGAATTTTTTTATTTTAGCCGATACGGACAGTATGCAGTATTTTCGATACAGGATGCTGGTATACTGGGGTTGAAGTAAAGGGGATTTCCCCAATTGAAAAGCAAAAAATCTGCGGATGAATATCGGATTAGACATGATGGGAGGTGACTTTGCACCTTTGGAAGCAGTAAAAGGTGTAAAGCAATTTTTGTTAGAGCATGATTTTGACGGGTTATCATTGGTGTTGTTTGGAGATGAGGTGCAATTGAGCGCCTTGCTGGCTGAGCAGGACGTACCGCAGGATAAATACCAGGTAATACCCACCACCGAGATCATAGAGATGAATGAGCATCCTACCAGGGCTTTGAAAGAAAAGCAAAATTCATCTATTTCTGTAGGGTTTAAATACCTGGCCACCGGTAAAATTGATGCATTTATCAGCGCAGGTAATACGGGCGCCATGCTGGTAGGCGCTATGTTCAGTATTAAAACAGTAGAAGGCGTATTAAGACCCACTATTTCTTCTGTTATTCCCAAGCAGGATGGCGGAACCGGTTTGTTGGTAGATGTTGGCCTGAATGCCGACTGCAAACCAGAGCAGCTCAATCAGTTTGCAGTGATGGGTTCTGTTTTCAGCCAATATATTTACGGCGTGGAGCAGCCTAAAGTGGGCCTGATCAACGTAGGTGAGGAAGAGGGGAAAGGCAATATACTGGCGCAGGCAACTTACCCGCTTTTAAAAGAGAATAAGGCCATTCATTTTATTGGTAATGTAGAAGGACGCGACGTTTTTGGTGATAAAGCAGATGTAATGGTTTGCGAAGGGTTTACCGGTAATGTTATCTTAAAGCTGGCTGAATCTGTTTATGATATCGCCCAGAACCAGCAGATTGACAATCCTTATTTGAACCGGTTCAATTTTGAAATTTATGGCGGTACTCCCGTTTTGGGAGTAGAGAAGCCCGTTATTATTGGTCATGGTATTTCGCATGGCACCGCTTTCTGTAATATGATAGATGTAGCGGTACGTATGCTGAACACCAATGTACTGGGCAAAGTAAAAGAGGCGATCGGTCGCATGTAGTTGGAGGCTTTTACTGTTTTTGAGTTGGTCCATTAATAGGTATAGTGAAATTTAAGATAGATAATTTTGTATTGGCGATAATTGCGGTGGTAATTATCGCCTACTTTTTTCCGGAACCCGGAAGCGGGCAAAGTAAAATTCCGCTGGATACGATCAGTAGTATCGGGGTATCTCTTATTTTTTTCTTTTACGGGTTAAAGCTAAGTCCCGAAAAAATCAGGTCAGGTCTCAAGAACTGGAAGCTGCATGTGTTGATACAGGCAGCTACGTATCTTTATTCCCGGCTATTGTGCTTATCGCTTACCCGTTTTTGAAGGAAGCGCATTTTCCCATTTGGCTGGCATTTCTGTTCCTGGCAGCTTTGCCTTCCACGGTTTCCTCTTCAGTGGTGATGGTTTCCATTGCAAAAGGAAATATACCCGCGGCTATCTTTAATGCCAGTATATCAGGTTTGATTGGTATAGCTATTACCCCGCTTTGGGTAGGACTTTTTAGAGCAGGCTGCGGCTGATTTTGATCTGGGCCATATTTACCTGAAGCTGCTAGTTGAAATACTGTTGCCCGTAGTACTGGGCCTGGCGCTGCAAAAATTTGGACATTCTTATACCGTACGGTACAATAAATACCTCATTGTTTGATAAAACAATTGTATTGCTGATCGTTTATAAGAGCTTTGCAGAGTCTTTCGAAAAAAATGTATTCAGTTCTGTACGTGTTTTTGACCTGCTGCTTATTGCCGTCGCTGTAGTGCTGCTCTTTTACGGAATTTACGTGATCATTGGTTGGATCGCACGCCGGTTAGGATTTAACAGGAAGATACCATCACTGCCAGGTTTTGTGGCACCAAGAAATCGCTGGTGCATGGCACTGTTTTCTCCAAAGTGTTGTTCCCGGCTTCGATGCCTGCAGGATTGATCCTTTTTGCCGCTGATGCTTTTTCATGCTATACAAATCTTTATTGTGAGCATCATTGCGTCCCGACTGGCTAAAGAAAAAGAAATTTAGGTTTTAACTTGTTTTTTTGAAAGGAAGCATCGTAACTTTGTTTAACAATTTTGTCAAACATTTATGTCTAAGAGAGATAGTGCCACCGAAGACCTGATCAAAGATACTGCAAAAAGGATATTTTTTGCAGAGGGGAGGTTTAATGCTACTACCCAGGAGATAGCAGATGCTGCCGGGGTGAACCGGACATTGGTGCATTATTATTTTCGCTCGAAAGACCAGCTTTTTAAGAGAGTAATGGAAGATGGCAGGAATGAGTTTCATAAAAAGATGGAGGAAATGGATCATCCTGAGCTTTCTTTTAAACAGAAAATGAAGCATCTCATCAATATCTGGATGGAGCAGGGACTGAAATATCCTTTTTGGATAGCTACCTGTTGTCCCAGATTATTGATCCCAAAGAACTGATTCGCTGATTGAAGAAGGCAAGCATCCTGATAATGAAAAGATCGAAGGCTTTTTAAAGGAGATAAAAAAGAAATGAAGGCGGGTAATATCGTAACCATGAACCCGGTACATTTTTTACTGAATATGGCATCTCTTATTTCATACCCCATTATTATGCGGCCTCTTTTAGAGCGTACATTGCCTATCTCTAAAAAAGAATTTGATGCTATTATGGCCGACCGCGAAGCTGCTATTTTAAAAACGCTTTTCCTGAAGTAAATTTTTTTGACCCGGTATTAACAATATTGTCAAACATTTATGTTAATGTTCTGTGGTTGGAAAGTATTGAGGTCATTTTTTATGTTTAATAATTGACAAAAAGTCAAACAAATATGTTAGCAGGTAAAAAGAAAATATTAAGAAAGGCTTTGATTCTTTTTTTCGGAGTACGGGCCCAGAACCACCACGATGGATGATGTGGCTGCTTCCTCCGGCGTTTCTAAAAACCTTGTATAAGCATTTTGAAAACAAGGCTGACCTGGTCGAGACTTTATACAGGCGTTTGATCCATCATGTAGAGGTAAAGATCCGGCAGTTATTAGAACAGGCGGACGATGCCGTTGCAGAATTCTTGAATGTGTCAAGGCTGATATTGAAGTTTTCTGCTTTTTCCCGCCGGCAGTGATACGCCAGCTTAAACAGGATAATGTGGAAGTGTATAGCGAGCTGCGCCTTTTCAGAACCCAGTTCCTGCCGGTGATTCTTTCCTACAATATTGAAAGAGGAAAGGGCCGTGGTTTGTATAAGCCGGATGTGAACAGCAATATTATAGCGCACCTGTCTTTAAGCCAGTTAACGGCTTATAATAAAGATATCACTCTTTTAGGACATCAGCATTCCGGTAAAGACGTACAACAACAGCTGGTGGCCTGTTTGCTGTATGGGATAACCACGCACCAGGAGAAGACCTGGCCACCCAACATTTAAATCAATATTCAACAACCGTACAAGTTTAATCATCAAATATGTTCAAGAAAAATCTAAAACCATTATTGCTTTCCCTGGTCATGAGTATTATTACAGGCAGCGTTATGGCTCAAACCGGGGAGGCCTTAACCCTTAAGGAGGCCTTAAATTACGCCCTTCAGCATTATACCGATGCGCGTAAAGCGCGGCTTGACCTGGAGAATGCCCAGTATAAAATAGATGAGGTTCGCTCAAGAGCGTTGCCCCAGATCAGTGGATCAGGACAATTAAATTATAACCCATTACTGCAGCAAAGCGTGCTCCTGGTGCATTGAACCCCGCAAATCCGGGGCAGGATATGTTAATTGCCTTTGGACAAAAATGGAACGCTAATGTGGGCGTGAATCTTACTCAAAATATTTTTGACCAATCGGTGTTTACGGGTTTAAAGGCTGCAAAAACTACCAGGAGTTTTATACATTGAATAACCAGCTTACAGAAGAGCAGGTGTTAGAGCAGGTAGCTACCAGCTATTACCAGGTATTTGTACAGCGCCAGCAAATAGCCAATGTTGACAGTAATATCAGCACTACCCAAAAAGCTTACAATATTATTAAGGGCCAGTTTGAGAGCGGTTTAGGGAAGCAGATAGATGTAGATCGTGTAACTGTTCAGCTGTCAAATCTTCAAAGCCAGCGCCAGCAGCTTCTTAATGCTGTAACACAATATGAAAACCAGTTGAAATTTTATATAGGTATGCCGGTTACACAGCCGGTTGTGATTGAAGATCCTGAACAGCTGGATATAGCTGTATTTCAACTGGACCTGCCGGATAGCTTAAACACGAACAACCGTACGGAGATCAGGGTACTAAATAAACAGGAAGAGCTGCTGGAATATCAAAAGAAATCTATTGTGGCTGAATATTATCCTACGCTTTCTTTAACCAGTAACTATAGTTACCAAAGCTTATCGAATCGCTTCCTGTAGGCGCCGGCCGGAACGGTAACTCATTTGATGTGGCTGCCATTGGGTTAAACCTTAAGATACCCATTTTTAACGGGCATGCCACCAAGGCAAGGATCAACCAGGCTAATGTAGAATTGAAAAGGTTACAGGAGGACAGGGCTAAGACGAAGAATAGCCTGGATCTGGCTTACGAGAATGCAAAAACGCAGATAAAAAACAATATTATCATTCTGAATAACCAAAAAGTGAATGTAGAGCTTGCCCAGAAAGTGCTTAACAATACACGTAGCAACTATCAACTGGGATTAGCGCCATTGACAGACCTGCTGGATGCTCAAAATGCTTTATCTGAAGCGCAGAATAATCATGTAGCTGCCATGTTGAATTACCGCGTGGCCGAAATACAGCTGATCAAATCTAAAGGGATGTTAAAGACCCTCATGAATTAACCATCAAACAAACAAAAAACATACGAACAGATGAAAAAGAGTACAAGAATCATTATTACCATCCTGGCTGTTGTGGGTATACTGGCATTGATAGCCTATGTATTAACCAATAATAAAAAGAAGAATGAAGCCAAAACGGCTGTAGTGGCAGAAACCAACAGCGCGATAGCTGTTAAGATAGATACGGTAAAGACCGCAGATCTGAATATTGATTTCAATGCTAACGGGATTTTTGCTGCCGGCCAGAAATCAACTTTGCGGCAGAAACTGCCGGACGCGTGATCAGTGTATTGGTAGATGAAGGTAGTTATGTGAGAAAAGGCCAAACCCTGGCTGTGATTAAAACCGATAACCTGGATGTGGATGTACAGAATGCAAACGAAGTATATCAAAATGCATTAAAAGATAAGGAACGTTATGAAAGCGCTTTTAAAACAGGTGGGGTAACACAGCAGCAGGTAGACCAGGCCGAGCTGTCTTTAAAGAACGCAGCGGCCAGAGTAAGGCAGGCCCGTATTAAAGTAACAGATGCGAACATCAGGGCTTCTATCAATGGTATTGTGAACAAGCGTATGATTGAGCCCGGCTCGGTTTTGTCAGCGGGTACTCAATTGTTTGAAATCGTAGATGTATCCAGGCTTACATTAACGTTGCCGTTTCAGAGCAACAGGTTGCTAATTTACATATTGGTGATATGGTAGATATTGAGGCAAGTGTTTTCCCCGACAAAAAGTTTGTTGGAAAAATAGAATTCATTGCACCGAAAGCAGATGCTAACCTGAATTTCCCGGTAAAAATTGCCATCTCTAATAATGCAGGTCAATCATTAAAAGCAGGTATGTATGGAACGGCTCATTTTGTATTTGCACAACAGGCGCCTGCAATACTGATTCCAAGAGCTGCCTTTGTAGGCAGTGTAAGCAGCAACGAAATATTTACAGTCAATGCAGGCAAAGCCGCATTACGTAAAGTGGTAGCCGGCAGGATTTTCGGCGATAAAGTAGAAGTGCTGGAAGGCCTGGCAGCAGGGGAGCAGGTAATTATCACAGGCCAGATCAATCTGGTGAACGGAAGCCCTGTGTCCATTATCAAGTAGCCCAAGGCTATTGATGCGAGCTGGATAAATGGTCTGCTATGCAGCCGGTTGTAGCTGCCACAGGCCCATGATTTACTAAGAATAAGGGATATAAAGTCCTATAAAATACTTTAAATGAAAATTGCTGAATTATCCATTAAACGGCCCTCACTGGTCATAGTATTGTTTACAATACTTACCCTGGGAGGTATTCTCAGTTACACAACGCTTAATTACGAACTACTGCCTAAGTTTAGTCCATCGGTAGTTTCTGTTACCACGATCTATCCCGCATCGCCGAGCGAAGTAGAGAATACAGTGTCGAGAAAAATAGAAGATGCGGTATCTTCTATGGAAAACATTAAAAAGATAGATGTAAAATCTTATGAAAGTTTGTCTACGGTGATTATTACCTAAATAGTGGTACTGATGTAGACTACGCCTTAAATGATGCACAAAGAAAAGTAAACGCGATACTGAAAGATCTCCTGATGATGTAGACCCTCCGTCTTTGAACAAGTTCTCATTAGATGATCTGCCGGTAGTTACTTTATCAGCTACGGCTAAGCTGGATGAAGCGAGCTTCTTCGACCTGATGGATAAGCGGATCGGACCGGTTATTTCCCGTGTGCCTGGTGTGGCACAGGTAAACCTTATTGGCGGCCAGGAAAGAGAGATACAAGTGAGCTTTGATGCTGCGAAACTGGAGGCAAATGGTCTTTCTGTACTGCAGGTACAGCAGGCGGTGTTGGCAGCTAACCTTGATTTCCCTACCGGTAGCGTACAAACAAGAGAACAGGATATTCTCATCCGTTTGGCCGGTAAGTTCAAAACTATTGATGAGTTAAGAAACCTGGTGGTGAAGATTTCTGCTACCGGCGGACAAGTGCGTTTGGCAGATGTAGCTGATGTTCAGGATGCGCAAAAAGATGTAGAGAAGCTCGCAAGAGTGAACAATGAGTCTTCTATTGCGCTGCAGGTATTGAAGCAATCGGATGCCAATGGTGTTAGCGTGAGTGAAGGCGTGCAGGCCATCGTAGACCGGCTGCAATCGGAATATGCTTCATCAGGTTTGCAATTAACCATAGCGAATGATGCATCTGTTTATACGCTGGAGTCTGCCGATGCAGTAATACATGACCTGATCCTGGCGATTATCCTGGTAGCTGTGGTGATGCTCTTCTTCCTGCATAGTATCAGAAATGCATTGATTGTTATGGTGGCTATACCTGCATCCCTGATCGCGACATTTATAGGTATGAGCCTGCTGGGCTATTCTTTAAACCTGATGTCCTTACTCGGCCTTTCATTGGTAGTGGGTATATTGGTAGATGATGCTATCGTAGTATTAGAGAACATTTACCGTCATATGGAGATGGGGAAAAACAAGGTGAGAGCTGCATTTGATGCCACAAAGGAAATCGGTTTTACGGTTACCGCTATTACCCTGGTAATTGTGGTGGTGTTTATTCCTATTGCTATAAGCACAGGATTAGTGTCGGATATCTTAAGAGAGTTTTGCGTAACAGTAGCGTTAGCCACAGTACTGTCCTTATTATCTTCTTTCACTATTGTACCCTTGTTAAGTTCCCGTTTTGGTAAACTGGAGCATATCACCGGCAAAAGCTGGTTCGGTAAAATAATATTGAGCTTTGAGAGAGGCCTTAACAAATTTACCGATGCTATCACTCGTATCTTGAAATGGAGCTTGAAATATAAAAAGACCACATTGCTTGCGGTATTTGTATTGCTGATCGCTTCGTTTTCTATGATAGGTGCTGGCTTTGTGGGTACAGACTTCTTTCCTAAAAGTGACCGGGGCGAATTCCTGGTGCAGATAGAAATGCCGAAAGATGTTTCTATTGAACAAACCAACCAGATGACGCAAAGGGCAGAAGCTTTTTGAAAACCAAGCCCGAAGTAACCAATCTGATTACTACGGTTGGACAAAGCAGTGATGGTATGGGTGCATCGCAGGCTACGGCTTATAAGTCAGAGATCAGCGTGCGTTTGGTAGAGAAAAAAAAAGACAGGGAGGATGATGCCAATGTATATGCGGCTAAAACAAAAAGAGAGCTCGAAAAAATACTGGTAGGTGCTAAAGTAAAAACGGTGCCGGTAAGTATTTTAGGTTCTGCAGAAAATGCGCCTTTGGGCCTGGTGGTAACGGGGCCTAACCTGGATAGTGTGATGCGCTTCGCTAATGCAGCCAAGGATAAATTGGCCGGTATCAAAGGTGCTACTGAAATTAAATTATCGGTAGAGACGGGGAACCCGGAGATTAATGTGCAGGTGGACAGGGATAAAATGGCGGCATTAGGCCTGAGCCTGCAAACAGTGGGTGCTACTATGCAAACCGCTTTTAGTGGTAATACAGACGGGAAGTACCGTGCGGGTGAATATGAGTATGATATTAATATGCGCTATGGGGCGTTCAATCGTAAGAGCATTGGGGACGTAAATAACCTGCTATTCGTGAATGACAGGGGAGAGCAGATACGGTTATCTCAATTTGCTACGGTAAAAGAAAGCTCGGGGCCAAGCATGCTGGAAAGAAGGGATAAGAGTACGTCCGTAACGGTGCAGGCGCAATCGGTTGGCCGGCCTACGGGTACCATTGCAGCAGAGTGGGGCACTGCTATCGAAGACATCCAAAAGCCAACAGGCGTTAATTATATCTGGGGTGGCGATATGGAAAATCAAAGTGAAGGTTTTGGAACCCTGGGTATCGCATTGTTGATTGCCATTGTGCTGGTGTATTTAATTATGGTGGCCTTGTATGACAGCTTTGTATACCCGTTTGTGGTTTTGTTCTCTATTCCTCTATCCATTATAGGTGCATTGCTGGCATTGGCGCTTACCAATAATTCATTGAATATATTCACCATATTGGGTCTGATCATGTTGATTGGTTTGGTGGCCAAGAACGCGATCATCCTGGTAGACTTTACCAACCAGCGAAAAGCAGAAGGTGAAACTACCTACAATGCGTTGATACAAGCAAACCATGCCAGGTTAAGGCCGATCCTGATGACAACCATTGCCATGGTGATCGGCATGTTACCTATTGCGTTGGCCAGCGGCGCCGGCGCAGAATGGAAGAACGGGCTGGCCTGGGTTATTATCGGTGGTTTATTAAGCTCCTTATTCTTAACGCTGATTGTTGTACCGGTGATGTACGCCATTTTCGATAAGCTGATCGCAAGGTTCAATAAGAATAAAAACAGGAATCCATTGAAGAACTGATGGTGGCAGATTACGAGCATAGGGCGTTGACTGAAGATGGATTTACGCCCACGCATTTATAAAGTTTGATGGTTGGTGTTTTGGTTTACTGAATGTCGCACTCCCCGGAGTGCGGCATTTTTGTCAGGTACCAGGTATAATACCTCAGGCAGCGGGTTTATCAAAAAAGCCTGTGATAAATACTTCGTCATTAAAAAGTATGATAAAATATTTGTTCTTAACCATGTTCAGCTTTACACCAAACTTAACTTGCTTGGAAAGAAGTTGACGCAGTAGTTGCTTAACCAGCGTATTAGTTTTCGAACACTATTGTTTTGTTATGATATACCAGCACCTTATCCTGCAATACCAGCTGTAAGGCATTGGCCAGAACCGATTTTTCAATTTCCCTGCCAAGCTTTACCATGTCTTTCACTGAATGGGTATGGTTGACCGTTATAGTTTGCTGTGCTATAATAGGGCCATCATCCAGAACATTGGTGACAAAATGAGCTGTAGCCCCAATCAGTTTAACACCGCGTTCGTAGGCCTGTTTGTAAGGATGTGCACCTATAAAGGCTGGTAAAAAGAATGATGGATGTTTACGATCCTCGACGCGTATTTCGAGTTGAACTCGGGGAAAGAATGCGCATGAACTTAGCCAAAATGATATAGTCAAAGTCATAAGCAGCTAATGCTTCCTGTATTTCCTGCTCAAATGCATGTTTTTCTTTTCCTTCGTGGCTGATATAATGAAAAGGGATATCAAACTTTCTCGTTAATGCCTCCAGGTTGTTATAGTTGCCAATTACACACTGTACGTCGGCACCCAGGGTATTGAAATAGTTCCTTAAAAGAATATCTCCCAGGCAGTGATGCTCTTTAGTTACCAATATAGCGATTTTCTTTTTTTTCATAGGGCCTGATGCTGATCTCGGTATCTTCGGGAAGGCGGGCTTTGAGTTGCTGTTGTAGCTGTTCTGTATCAGTAGAACCCTGTATTTCCAGGCGTATGTAAAATCGGTTTTCATCCACGTTTACAAACTCCTTCATAGAAACGATATTCAGTCCGGCTGTTGCCATTACTGCTGATATGTCGGCCACCAGGCCCACGCGATCGCTACACTGCAATAATATTACCATTAGTTATGTTTGGTTTTTATTTCAAAGATGAGGCAAAGCTACTTAAATCCTCAAATATCATATCTATATCATTATGAGGCAGCATAATCGATTTATTGGTCGTTGTAACGAAGGCAGTGTACATGCCCGCATAACAACCAAACTTCATATCACTTAAGCTATTACCTACAATGATAGATTTATTGATATTAATATCCGGGAAATCTTTTATTGCCTGTACAGCCATGCCAGGATTGGGCTTCCTGCCAAAAGACCGGTTATCAATATCAGTGCAGAAATAGATCTTTTCAACAATTCCTCCGGCTTCCTGAATTCCCAGCAGCATTTTGGCATTCATTGCCATCAGGTCATCGTATTTAATAATGCCCCGGCCTACACCGCGCTGATTGGTTACTATTATAATGCGACCAAATACATCCGCCAGCTTTTTAAAAAGTTGTGGCAAACCATCCATAAAGCGAAATTCATCGGCTGTTGTAATATAACCACCCGGGTTGTCGTGATTGATCACACCGTCTCTGTCCAAAAACAAGGTCCAGCTTTTGTCAATTGCAGAGAGGTTCAGCTGAGGTTTATTGAATTCAGATTGAGCCCGGTTGTAATCTTCAGGGATACCGATGTCAATGAAATAGGCGTCCCTGCTTAGTCCTGAGAATACAAGCTCACCGACGAATTTTTCCAGGTAATCTTTTTCAAAAGAAAACTTCACCGGGAAATCCCTGGCAAGGAATGATTGCTTATTGATAAGATACAATCCGGCATTGATCAGGCCTGATTCATAGTATTGTTTCTCCTTAAAAGAAAGGATAGTATCCTGTTCATTCAATTCAACCACGCCATAGCGCTCAAATTGTTGCATTGGTTTTAAGGCCAGCGTGCATTCAGCCTTTTTTTCAAAATGTTGATCCAGCATCGCCAATGCATCAAACTTAAATAGGGTGTCGCCATTAGCAACAAATACATGATCTGTTTCAGCTTTCCGGAGTGCCAGTTGGATAGCGCCGCCGGTTCCCAATGGCTCATCTTCTACTACATAATCATAATGGAGCGTAGGGAATTCCTGTTGCAGCCAGTCCAGAATTACCTCATGCATATAACCCAGGCTGAAAATAATTTTTTCAATGCCCTGCATGCGGAGGTAGTTCACTACATAAAATAGAAAAGGCCGGCCAGCAACAGGAGCCATGCATTTGGGCAGGTCAGGAACCGCAGACCGGAGACGGGTGCCCAGGCCGCCGGCTAAAATGATTGCTTCCTGTATAGGTCCTGATGAGATTACGTTCCGGTTAATATCTGATGACACGATGGTTAAATTGATTGGTTAATTCCAGATTGATTGTACTCCAAACACTTCCAGGTTTTTGACTTCGATATTAGTTCCCCAGAAATGAAGTCCCTCTTTATTATCATTTGTGCTTCTACGTTCCATAGAGTAGGAGTAAGCGCCGCCGTCGATGAATACCTCAATGGAGGTCCTGTCCATATAGATGTCTGCAGATATCTCCATGCTGGTCATAGCTTCCGGGAATAGAAGACACCGTTTACGAGATTGTTGTTCATATCATAATCAAGTATCCGCTGGCCAAACAGGCTAAGGCCTGCACTGGTAGCATGCGACAAACGAATGGTGGTTTTAATACGAAACCGGTCCCTTTCATTATAAGCCTTTAAATAATCATTGGCCTGCTGAGCGCTGATGCCGGTCCATTTATTCTCCGGCGTAAAAAGCTGGTTATATTCCTTTACAGGATTGCTGAAAAGCCGAACGCCATTTTTGTGGTTTTCAAGGTGAGCTCAGTAGGCATTAACATCATGCCATTAAAAGGCATGTCCTGGTGGGAAATACGTCCCCAGCCGATCTGTATACGTCTGCCATCAGCATCGGGTATATTGGTAATGGTTTGAGCGGCATAAATGGATCCCGTTGAGAAATAATGCTTGCCCGATTCAGGGGTAAATTTTTTACCATCAAAGCTGCCAATCATATAAGAGTTGGAGGCACCGAGCATCACCCATTTCTTCTGCCCGGGCTTATTGTCAACAGGTAATTCGAAAAGGTCAGGGCATTCCCAAAAGCCGGTCGTATGGCTTTGGTAGGTCCATTCTTTCAGATTGGCAGAAGTGTAAATAGAATGACCATCTCTTTCATTTAAAACCATCACCCAGTGTTTGCCCGGCTGGTACCAGAATACACGCGGGTCGCGCGTATCAACGCTATTCCATTTTTCTTTAGAATCTATAACCGGGTTACCCTTGTATTTGATCCATGTTCTGCCTTTGTCAAGGCTGTAAGCAATACACTGCGTTTGCTTTTGATCAGATGCCGCAGTATAAGCGGCAATCATAGCCGGCTGATTTCCTTTATTGAATCCAGCGCTGTTTTTATAATCCATTACTGTAGATCCGGAGAACATGGTACCCAGGCTATCCGGACTTAATGCCAGCTGCAGTTCTTTCCAGTGTACCAGGTCGGTACTAACCGCATGTGCCCAATGCATATTTTCCCATTCTTTTTCGTATGGGTTATGCTGATAAAATAAATGATATTCTCCATCGAAGTAAATAAGGCCATTCGGGTCATTGATCCAGCCCCTGCGTGTCGTGAAATGAAATTGCGGGCGGTTCTTTTCTTTATATAAAGAGTCCTGGCCTGCAATGGCATCGTCCTGGTAAATTTTTTTAATACCTGTTGATAAGCCGTCATATTTTATGGTGACGGTTTTACCTTTCAAATGTGTTACGTCGCAAAATACCCAATAGTCGGGTGTTGCATCGGCCAGCCTTATCGTAAAAAACGTTCTGATTTCCCCGGTTTCGAACCGCATCTGTTTTCTTTCGGCTTTCTGCGATACCGGGAGATTCAGATATTGTTTACTGATTTTGATAGTAGTATCTGATGCATAAGCAGCAGCAGGCGCTACCAGCAGTAATCCGGCACCGAAAAGGTATAGAAGGATTTTCTTCATGACGGCATAACATTATAATTGAATGCAGCAATTATTCCGAAAAATATTTTTCTTCCACCAGTTGACAGATAATATGACCTAATAGCATATGACATTCCTGTATCCTGGGTGTATCGATACTTGGAATATTGATCAGGTGATCGCTTGATGCTTTCATGAGTCCCCGCTTAAACCCGTAAACCCGATGGTTGTCATTTGTTTTTCCCGTGCTATTTCAAATGCCTGAACAATATTTTTGAGTTTCCCGAAGTGCTCAATCCTATCAGGATATCTCCGGGTTTGCCCAGGCCCTGTATAAGCCGTGCATATATCAGGTCGAAGCTATAATCGTTGGCTACCGCGGTAAGGTACGAGGTATTGCAATGTAAAGCTTCGGCAGGCAGAGCTTTACGGTCTTTATAAAAGCGACCACTGAACTCTGCAGCCAGATGCTGCGCATCCGCTGCACTGCCGCCGTTACCACAAAAATAAACACCGTTTCCGTTCTTAAACGCCGCTACGATAATATCGGTAACATGATCCACCACGCCGATCAGTGCTGCGTTTTCGAGTACCTGTTGTTTGGTAGTTATAGATGATTGTATTAATTCTTTTATCTGTTTACTCATTATTTATGTTTAATTACTGTTACTCATTGCTGATTGCTTATACGCTCCAGGTTTTTAATCCGTGTTTAGTAAATTGATAGCTCCGGTTTACTCCTCCGAATTGATCCAGCGTTTGCTGTACTTTGTACTTGGCGTTACCCGGACAATAAAAATCATAAAACCACCACCGCCGGCGCCGCTGATTTTGCCGCCGGTTGCGCCTGCTTTTTTGCTGCATAATAAATATCGTCTATCAGCTGGTTGTTGATGCCCTGGGCCATTTTTCGTTTTTGCTCAAAACCTATATCCAGTATATGGCCTATTTCATGCAATTGCCCTTTAAGCAATGCCTCTTTCATCATTTGGGCCTGTTGCTTTAACTGGTGCATGGCTTCGATAGATGTTTGCTTTTTTTCCGCTACATTTTTACTTTGTTCCTCAATAATTTTAGCCGACTCGCGGCTCGTTGAAGTGTAATATAACAGCAGGTTGTTCTCCAGCTCATCCAGGTAACGCTGCCTGATGCGGAGAGGGTTTACAATTACCTTATCATCACTATAAAACTCCATGAAATTAAAACCACCAAAGGTGGCGGCATACTGATCCTGCCTGCCGCCTGCCAGCTTCAGGTCGGTTCTTTCTATTTCGTAAGCATAATGCGCAATGTCATATTCCCCAGGGGCAGTTGCAGCATTTCCGCGAATGCGCCTACTATAGCAACCACCAGGGTTGAGGACGTGCCTAATCCCGAACCGGCCGGGGCATCCACGTAAGTGCTGAGTTTAAATCCTCTTTTTCAAAGGGATAATCTTTTTGAATGCGGTTATAAACGCCTTTCAGCAGGTCAAGATGACCGTCTATAGGTAATTGGCTGTGCCAGTCAAAGGTTGCCGTTTCATCGCGGTCGAATGCCTCCAACACAATGCGGTCGCCTTCTATAGGCTCGATGGTGGCATTGGCGCTTAATGAGATGGTTGCATTTAGAATGGCCCCGCCAAACTTGTCGCAATAAGGACTTACATCTGTACCCCCGCCGGCCAGGCCAATTCTTAAAGGCGCTTTACTTCTATGTATCATTATTTTTAGCTATGCTTTTCTGATTCAAAATAGTTGCCGAAGCCTTTATCGCCAGTATTTTGTGATCAAGACGAGAACCCGGGCCATTTTGCAGCAACCGGGTATTGGTAATATTCATTCCCGGCCATTGCCCACCCACACCAAACGGCTGTTTCTGGTTTATCACTACTTATCTCATGAGTTTATCGATGTAGAACCGGAAACCGTTATTGAACCATCCGCAACTTTTGAAATAACACCTGAATATTCGTCAGCAGCCCGGTTTATAGCGAATCCTTCCGTTATTGTTCAGATAATTGCACGATCGCGTCTACTACATTTTTCCAGCTGTATTTTTCCTTTTCGCTGCGAAGATGTGGAATAAAATGGTTTTCTCCTAATTCGTAAAATTCTTTAACGGCCTGTGCGATAGAACCGGGATCTGGCTCGCAAACCAATCCAGATTTTCTGTGAGGCACCAGGGCTGGTAAACCGCCTACATTGGTTACAATCATGGGTTTTTCGAAATGGTAGGCCAGCGGCGTTACGCCACTTTGCGTGGCATTTTTATACGGCTGTACCAGTACATCAGCTGCGCAGAGATAATATTTTACTTCACTGTCAGCGATAAAATTGGTTTTCAAAATCAGCTGGTCTCTTATTTCCAGTTGATCAATCAGGTCCTGGTAGCTCTTTTCATCCTCGTAAAACTCGCCTGCTACCAAAAGCCTGAAGTTGTTTAACTCCAGCTTTAGCTGTTGTACGGCTTTGAGTAAGATGTCTAGTCCCTTGTATTTCCGGATGAATCCGAAAAATAAGATAATCTTATCCTCCGGTGAAATACCCAGGTGTTGCCTGGCTGCTTCTTTTGAAATAATTGCCCCGAAGTTATCATACAACGGATGCTGAACCAACAAGGCAGGCTTGGTTTTGGTAAAAGTTCTTAAATCCTTCAGTACTTTTTCACTCATGGTGATAAAACCATCGCAGGATTTTATAAAATACCGGGTAAAGGGTTTATCTCCCGGTCGCTTTTCATGAGGAATAACATTGTCTGCAATACATATTATCCGTGTATGTTTATTCTTTTTACCAGTCTCAGGATGGTACCCAGGGCGGGCCCATGAAAGGCAGCCAGTACCGCACCACCACGATATCAGGGCGTTCCTTCCGCAGCTGCTTTCCCACTTTTAACCAGTTGAAGGGATTTACCGAGTTCACAACGCTGTGTATGGTAATACCCGCAGGCGCAGGCTCATCTGTATATTGTGACTTACCGGGAAAAAGAAATTCGGGATACTGAAGGCTGAAAGAATAAATAGTGCAATCGTGTCCCTGGCTAATGAATTCTTTAGCAAGACGATGATTAAACGTAGCCAACCCGCCACGAAGCGGGTGTGCCGGACCTAAAATAATAACTTTAGCCATATCTGGCAGCAAATATAGTTGTTTGAGGGAGTTGAGCCGAAACCGGTTAAGGCCAAAATAATACAGTGAAGTATCTTAGATAATATTTTATTGTATCAGTAACATTTTCTTTCCAATCTTCCAACTTGTAATCTTATCAACTATCAATTACATTTGCGGCATGAGGCGCAGTTTAGAAGATAGCTACAGGCATAAGGGGCTTAGAAAGAAGCTCGTGGATACTGTCAGGGAAAAGGGTATTAAAGATGAAAATGTACTGGAAGCCATCAACCGGGTGCCCAGGCATTTCTTTCTTGATTCAGCGTTTTTAGACGTTGCGTATGTAGATAAGGCTTTTCCTATAGGAGAGGGGCAAACCATTTCCCAACCTTATACGGTTGCTTATCAAACCGAACTGTTGCAAATTCAAAAAAACGATAAGGTACTGGAGATTGGTACAGGCAGTGCTTACCAGGCCGTGGTACTTGCCGCGCTGGGCGCCAAAGTATTTACGATCGAACGCCAGAAAAAACTCTTCGACGAGAATAAGCTCTTTGCTTATCTCAGGCAATACCCGAATATTAAGTTTTTTTACGGAGACGGTTTCCAGGGGCTTCCTACTTACGGCCCTTTTGATAAAGTAATTGTAACGGCGGCCGCCCCTGAAATCCCGCCCAGGCTCATTGAGCAAATGAAAATAGGCGGCAAAATGGTAATACCGGTAAATAATGGCAACACACAGCAAATGCGCAGAGTTACCAGGTTAGAGCAGGGAATAGAAGTAGAATATTTTGATAATTTCTCATTTGTTCCTATGTTACAAGGTAAAAATGCTTAATACTTGCCGATGAAAGGAACAATCCGGATCTTTTTACGGGAATGTTGGTAAGCTTCCTGGGTACTTTGCCGCTGGGAACGCTTAATATAGCAGCCATGCAGATTGCTATAGCCGAATCGGTACGCAATGCCATGCTGTTTTCGCTGGGCGCGCTTACCGCAGAAATGATCTATGTACGCATATCACTGGTAGCAATGGATTGGGTAAGGAAGCAGGAGAAAATCTTTAAGCTATTGGAGTGGTTAACCCTTTTGATTGTGGTAGCGCTGGCAGTAACCAGCTTCATTGCAGCCTCGCATCCTCACGAGAGCAAGAACGTTATTTTAAACAACAACCTGCCATCTTATATTTTGGGTATGACCATGGGGGCAGTAAATCCCATGCAGATCCCCTTTTGGTTTGGATGGAGTACTGTTCTCTTTACTAAAAAGTATTATTGCCCAATAGGCATCACTATAATTTTTACACCATAGGCATCGGTATCGGAACACTGATAGGAAATAGTCTTTTTATTTTCGGAGGACGTCTTATCGCGTCGAAAATTCAGAATAATCAATCCGTCATGAATTATGTGATTGCAGGAATTTTCGTGATCACCGCGCTGATTCAAATGTGGCGCATGTTTGTGAAGAAAAAGGATGTAGCAGATAAAATACACGACGAAGAAGAAAAAGAGAAGGACAAACTGCGCACTAAACCTCCTGAATCATTTTTTAATAAGACGGGAATTGTTCTAATTCCCTTTGCATTTTCTTTTTCCAGTTTTTCCGTTCCTTTTATCAAGATAAGCATTTGTTAACTGTTTATAATAGGTATCGCGCTCCTTTATAAATTGGTCGATAATACAGTTAAAGGTATGGTGTATGCCGTATTGGGCCATAATGCTATCCCGCTTCATATAGTTGCTATCTATATGAGGGAGCCCATAGGAAATGTAGCGGATAGTGCCGCCTGAATGTCGCGGGCCGCCTGCTGTTTTATTTCTGACAAAATTTTTTTGAATTCGCTTCTTTTATCATTCAATGTTAGACCGACCAATATACTGATGCTTGTTATTGCTAAAAGATGTAAAATCAATAATGCTTTGAAGAAAGTTTTTTGAAAAGAGTATCGGCCAAATCGAATAAAACCAGGCGTAAAAGCTAATAATAGTAATCCAATATACAATAGGGAAAATGATTTCCACTCTACCTGTTTCAGTAACGATTCCATGGTAAAAGATGCCGGATAAACAAAGCTGTAATAACCCCTGTTATTGTCGCCCACAATAATAAAAAGAGAATTCCATTTAGTATTTTCCATTGAGTCATACTGATTAGATGACATCAGCAGCGTTTTTCCATACGGTTTTGCATATCAATCTATGTTGCTAAATGGTTTCTGTCCATTTATCGCGGTCGTCCGGGCTAAATTTCCAGGGCGCAAAATTATTTTCTACGTTGCTGAACATAACGTTCCATTCCTGGGGAGCGTTACTTTCTTCCATTACCAGCTGGCGACGTAGTTGTAGAATAATATCAAGCGGGTTGATGCTCACCGGGCATTCCTGCACACAGGCATTACAGGTGGTACAAGCTCTCAGCTCTTCTACCGTTATATAATCATGCAGCAGGCTTTTGCCATCGTCTTTAAATTCTTTGTTGGTGTTGATATTGCTACCTACTTCTTCAGCCCTGTCGCGGGTATCCATCATTATTTTCCGGGGAGATAGTTTTTTGCCTGTTATGTTCGCCGGGCAGGCAGCAGAGCACCGGCCACATTCTGTACAGGAATAAGCATCCAGCAGGTTTTTCCAGCTAAGGTCCATAATATCCTTTGCCCCAAATTTTCCCGGAGGCGCTGCATCGGCGGGTGCCAACTCGGGTTGCATGGCATATAGTACCTCATTTTGAATGGCGGGCATATTTTCCATTTTTCCCATAGGTGCCAATTTGTTATAATAAGCGTTAGGGAACGCCAGGATAATATGTAAATGTTTAGAGTAAGGGAGATAGTTTAAAAGGTAAAAATACCTGCTATATGCAACCACCAGCACAGTCTTTCGATAAAACTCAGCGTGGCATTATTGAAGGGGTCCAGCCACGGTTGTATATATTGTGAAATAATAAAGTTGCCGGTGTTGGCTGCGGCGTAATGCTCAGCTCCCCGGGATTGTAGCAAAGTATCCGATGCGTTCATAGTTAAAAACAAACACATTAATACAATTTCGGTGATCAATATATAATTGGCATCGCTTCTGGGCCACCCGTTCAGATCTTTACTGGTAAAGCGTTTAATCCTTATAATATTCCTGCGAATCAAAAATACAGCGCAGGCTACAATTACTAAAAAGGCCAATACTTCAAAAGCATTGATCAGGAATATATAAAAGCCCCTAAAAACCTGCAAAAAGCCGGTGTGTGCCCAGCAGCCCGTCCAGCACAATTTCCAGTACTTCTATGTTAATGATAATAAAGCCGGCATATACCAACAAGTGAAGCACGCCTACCAACGGGTTACGAAACATCTTCTTTTGGCCCATCGCCAGCAACAGTGCATTATTCCAGCGTTGCGGTTTATTGTCGTTAATTGCTTCCCGCGGCCCAGCAGTATGTTGCGGCGTATCTGAAGCACTTTTTTGGCAAACAGAAATATAGCCACGGCTGAAAGGAGTGCGAATAGGGATTGCTGTACTATATGCATGGCAAATTCATTAATAATTGTTTTGCGTATACCAGGAAGTTCGAAACAACTTTATCGCTAATTTACGCCATGTGAACGAGTATTTATATTTTTGTTGACGAAGATTAATAATATAGCAACCCGCAGTTAGGTAGCAGGGAAAAGATTGATTATTAAAAACACTTTGTGCAGGAGAGTGTAGTTTGAATATTTAAAATTGAAAACATGTCAAAGGAAAAGCGATATATTTTACAAAGCGATGTAATAGAAAAGAAGCTAAACCGGCTGGCGCTTGAAATTATTGAGAACAATATTGAAGAAAAGGAACTGGTTTTTGCCGGAATAGAGGAAAAAGGTGTTTTACTGGCCCGGAAACTTCAAAAGATCGTAAAGAAGTTTGCCGATGTAAAGGTAGAGCTGCTTACCATACAATTTGATAAGGCAAAACCCGGGGAAATAAAGCTGAGCGCAACGGGAAATTTTGACGATAAAGTGATTATTATTATGGATGACGTCACGAACAGCGGGAAAACATTGCTTTATGCTATCAAGCCTTTCCTGGCATTTCATCCTAAAAAAATACAGACTCTGGTATTGGTAGAGCGCTCTCATACACAGTTTCCCATTAGTGCGAATTATAAAGGTTTATCGCTGGCCACTACCTTGCAGGAGCATATTGTTGTGGAAGCCACCGGTGATAATATTACAGGAGCTTATCTTGCATAAGTGCATAAAAAAACAGCCTGCATCAAAGTGCAGGCTGTAAAAAATATAGAAGGAAGGATTACTGGTCTATAGACCCCATCACTTTTTCATAAAACCGTTCAAAGCGTCCTTCTCGGTTGCTCCTGCCGCCACCATTTCATGTACCTCTAAAGCACCACAGCAATTAGAAATCAATTCGCCTATCACATCTAATTCCTCTTCTTTAATAGAAGAAGCTTCGCTAATGCTTTCCAGCACGGCAATGGTATTTTCTATTTGTTCCACTGAGCAGTTCCTTTGTATATGCCTAATTACCGGTAACTTCATTGATCAGGTTTTTTAATTGGTCTTCTTTATTGGTTTGCACCTGGTTTACCAGGTTTCCGTTGTTAAAGCCTGCAAAAGTAGGCAGGTTGTTTACTGCTGCCAGTTTCCTGCTTAAAGGGAATTTCTCTGCATCAGCAATCACAAATACTGCAGACTCATTTTCACCGGAAAGCCTTTTAAATTTCGGCTTCATTAAACGACAGTTGCCACACCAGCCGGCCGAGTACTGCACCACCACTTTGGGATGTTGCGCAACAATTTCTTCGAGGTTATCCTGTTCCAGTTCTATTAACATAATTCTTTTTAGTTTCTTGAAAAATATTCAGCAACGCCTTCATTAGTTGCTTTCATTGCCGCTTCACCTTCTTCCCAGTTGGCAGGACAAACCTCACCATATTGCTCTACGTGCAATTGCGCATCCAGCAGGCGAAGGTACTCATCGATATTGCGGCCCAGCGGTAAATCGTTGATCGATTCATGACGAACAATACCTTCTTTGTCGATCAAAAATGTGCCACGGAAAGCTACAGGAGCGCCGCTGAAAGACCATTGCCTGGTATCGCTGTTAAAAGAATATTCTCCGGCCAATACACCATAATTCATAGAGATGGTTTTAGCTGCATCCGCAATGATAGGGTAGGTTACTCCTTCAATGCCACCGTTTTCTTTTGGAGTAGTTAACCAGGCCAGGTGCGTTTCTTCTGTATCAGTAGAGCAGCCAATCACTACTGCATTTCTTTTCTCAAATTCAGCCAGCTTTTCCTGGAAAGCATGAATTTCAGTAGGACAAACAAAAGTGAAATCTTTCGGATAAAAGAACAGGATCACATGTTTTTTACCAAGGTACTGGTCTAAAGAAAAATTGTCTACGATCTCTTCGCCGTTGATCACTGCGCCGGAGATGAAGTGCGGCGCTTTTTTGCCTGTTAATGCCATTGTATAAGTTTTATAATTTAAAAATCAATAATGAGCTTCTCACTATGGCGGCAATTCGTTGACGGCGCAAAAGTATCAGATTCGCATACTGTGTCAAAGGTTTTAAGCCGGAAACTCTATTGTAATTATTAATAGCCCTATAAATAAAATCTATTGTTTTGTATTGGCTATAGTTTCCGGCAATTGCATGTACAGGTGTGCGGCCTGACGTATAATATCACTGGGTGAATTAATTGAGTGTCAGAATTGTTCCCGGCAAAGTTCTGCATTGATCATACTACCAGCCATGTTACCGCTGAACACTGCGTTGGCAACGGAGCGCATGGCAGAGGCGCTATCACCACACACAAACACGTCTGGTACGGTGGCTTTTTGAAAACCATCGGTTTTGATATGTCCGTGTTCTGTGAGTTCACATCCCAATTGGGAAGGTATATCAGTATGCTGAACAAAAGGAATGGCTGCATATACCGCATCAAACGGTTGAACGTCGCCATCATCAAAAATTAGTTGTTGTACCTGGCCGTTGACGTGTTGTATTTCTTTGACCCTGGTTTCAATAATGGTTATATTATGCCGCCGGAATTGCTGTAGCTGCTCTGTTTCAAAAGCAGCAGGGCCGTTGGTTAGGATGGTTAACCGGCTGGTAAGATTGTGCACCAACATGGCCAGGTGGGCGGCTCTTTCTCCATTTGCCATAATAGCGGTTTGCTTATGACGAAACTCGTATCCATGGCAATAAGGACAGTGAATCACTGAAATGCCCCAGCATTCGGAGAAACCCTTAATATCCGGGTGAAGATCTTTAATTCCCGAGGCGATAACGAGCTTGAGGGAGCTGAAGGATTTTCCTGACTGAGTAAAAATCTCGAAACCCTTTTCTACCCGGCTGGCCGATGTTGCGAAGTCTTCAACAAAATGAACGGTTTTATATTGTAGTACCTGTTCTTTTGCAATAGCTGCTATGGCTTTCGGCGTTTCACCGTCTCTCGTCAAAAAATTATGTGAATGGGGTGTTTGCCGGTTGCAGGGCAGGCCACTATCTATTATTAATACCTTGCGAAGAGACCGACCCAGCGCCAGGGCTGCGGACAGGCCCGCATAACTTCCGCCTATAATGATTACATCAAAGTTTTCCATAAACTATCTTTTATACAAAGATAGTCTATATGTTATAAAATGCAACATTGTTGCATAAATAACTTTGTCGCCTCTTAATCTGCCTGGGTAAATTTTAAATTTTCGATCAGGTCGCCGGCAATCATTGCTTCCATTCCGTACAGGGCGGCAGCCTTATCTCCGGCTATTCCGTGCAGGTAAACACCCATAATAGCTGCTTTTGCAGGGGCGTAGCCTTGTGCCAGTAATCCGGTTATAATGCCGGTTAATACATCGCCACTACCTCCTGTTGCCATTCCGGCATTACCAGTGGTGTTAAAATAGCCTCTGCCCGCAGGTGTTGCAATAAACGTATGGTGTCCTTTTAATACAATGATGACTTTTAAAAGGGCTGCCTGCTGCAAGGCTGTTTCAATTCGTTCGAAGTCGTTAGATTGTTCGCCAAACAGGCGGCTGAACTCTTTGGGATGAGGTGTGAGTATACTGTTTTCGGGAATGTGGTTCAGCCAGTTTTTGTTTCCTGATAAAATGTTCAGGGCATCGGCATCCAATACCAACGGTCGCCTGTAATTTTCTAAAATGAACTGTAACAGCTTTTGTGTATGGGGGTGATTGCCCAGGCCGGGTCCTATGCCTAATGCTGAAAATTGATCCAGGGGTAATCGACGGTAGTAACCACATCCGTGCTTGCATCTGCTTTGCACATTGCTTCGGGCACGCTGATCTGCATGATGTTAACACCTTTATCTGGAACATGAGCGGTTACCAGGCCGGCGCCACTTCGCAGGCAGGATTTGGTGCACAGTACGGCGGCACCCATTTTACCATAACTGCCGGCGATTACCAGGGCGTGTCCAAAATTGCCTTTATGCGCATAATTTTCCCGGGGTTTATAAAAGAATGAAACAGAGCCCCTTCGGTTAATTCATACTTCGATTCAACAGTAGTCAGGTACGCGGGGTCTAAACCGATGTCCAGTACATGAACCCGTCCGAAGTATTCCGCATTGCCGGGTAACAACAAAGCCAGCTTGAGGTTTTGAAAGGTTAATGTATGGTCGGCCTGTATGATATTGACCGTGCCGGAGTAAGCATCGCTCTGCAAACCTGCAGGCATATCAATAGCAATAACTTTATTCGAAGCGTTATTAATGTGCCTGACTACTGTTGCTGTAAAACCTTCTACGGGGCGGTTTAAGCCGGTGCCCAACAAGGCGTCGATGATTATAGTTGATTGCGAAGAGGCGGGTAGCGGCGTGTCCGGAGTCAATTCAACAGTGCTGACCGGGGAAATCTCCGCAACCGGTCAAGATTGGTAAGAAAGTCTCCGCTTTTTTTTGTACCGGTATTAATGACGAATGCCCGGATAATAAGGTTTTGTTGTGCCAGAAGCCGAGCTATAACCAGGCCGTCACCGCCGTTGTTACCGGTTCCGCAAAAGATATCAAATGAATGACCTGGGAAGTGCTTTAAAATCCAGTTAGCACAGGCGGTAGCAGCTCTTTCCATTAAGTCGATGGAGCGGACCGGTTCGTGTTGAATAGTGTACTGATCCCATTTTCTTATTTGAGATGCATCGAGTAGTAGCATAGCCCACAATTGAGCACTAAAGATAGGCAATGCCTTATTACGCCTGCATATATAGCTTTACCTAACTTGCTTTTTCTTTCTGGAGGTTTCTGCTTTTTTGATGGCGTTGTTTGTTTTTTTGCAACAGGCTTCGCTGTGGTAGTGGTTTTGGTTGTAACTGCCTTCGCTTTGGATGTTGTTGAAGATTTTGCTAAGGTTTTGGGCCTTATTGTTTCTTTTGCCCGGCTGCTTTTTTGAAGGGTTTCTTTTACCTTTTTAGCGGGTGGTGGCGGTACCGGCTTCTTCTTTTGTACGGCTACAGGCTGGAGGGCAATATTGGGTTCTTCGTCTGCCTGTGTATCGTTTTGCATATAATCGCCAAATACATTATAAGCCAGCTTTGCAGCTTTGTAAATATTGCTATTATACTGGTTGCCCAAAATAATGATCACGGCTTTTTCGTCAGTTAGCCTGGCAAAAGCGGGGCTAAATCCGTGCCATTTGCCATTATGGTAAATCACTTTTTACCGTTGGGCGGGCTCAGCAAGCGCCAGCCTAAACCATAATTATGTGTGGAGGGTGTTTCATTACTGAGCGGCTGATATGCAGAGTCGAGCAGGGTTTGCCTGATGAACCGGTTATTATATAAGGCGGCATCCCATTTCATCATATCGCGCGGTGTACTATAAATATTTTTATCGCCATACGTATGGTCAAAAATATCCTGGTCCCATAAAGCTCCCGAAGGCTTATAAGACATCATAACGCGGCCACTGTCGGTAGGTGTGTATACAAAAGTGTGCTGCATACCCAGCGGTCTGAAGATGTTTTCACTAAGGTATTGCGGATAAGGCATTCCGGTTACCTTTTCAATAATCAGCGCCAGTAGTACATAGTTGGTATTGCAATAGCTGAAGCGGGAGCCGGTGCGGTAGCTAAGGTTCGGTTTATATTGTATCAGGAAATTAAGCACGTCGTTGTTGGTGACCATTTTGTAGGCAGGCCACTTTTCCTTATCCTCCATAATATACAGATATTAGGCAGCCCGCTCCGGTGGCTGAGCAGGTCTTTCACTGTTACACCCGGATAAGGGAAGCCGGGAAAGTATTGCGTAAGGTCGTCGTTGAGATGCACTTTTCCCTGTTGTACCAATCTCAAAATACTTACACCGGTAAAAGGTTTGCTCGTTGACGCCAGGTGAAAAGAGGAGCTATCGGTAATGGGGGTGATCTTTGCTTTGGGGTCTGTAAAGCCAACATATTTCTCATACACAATATTGCCGCCTTTGGCAACCAGTATCCCGCCATTAAAATTACGGTTGATCAGGTGCTTGTCGAAGAGTTCGTTCAACCGTGCCTGGTACATAGCCAGTTCTCCATCTTTTAATTTTTCAGGAGTTGGGAGCGTAATGCCAGGAAAACTCGAATCTCCCGGGGTGAGGGTGGGATTGGAAGAACCTGATTTACAGGCAACAAACACTAAAGCCAGGCAAAGGAAAACTATAAATCTTCTCAACGTTCATTCTTTTAAGCTTGCAAATGTGTAATTGTATCGGTTTTTTAATTGCTCTATCTGAATAAATATTTCGCGATTTTAACAAGCCGTAACACTAAAACCCTCCGGTACTCCTGAAGCCGTTCCAATGGGCGCTATTTCAATTCCTGAAATAATGTACACCAGCAACACTGTCCGTTTCTTTTCTGCTGGCGAAGAAAAGCCAGTTACCGGCCGCTGAATTTCTGAAATGGGCAGAAGCGGGGTTTGTAAAAAAAATATACACACAAGTTCAGGTCTACGGTGTTTTTGTTTCCGGGGTAAACTAACCGCGTAATAAATGCTTTTGGATCGGCTGAGACCAGAAAACGGGCGCTTTTAATCGGGCCTGATTCTTGTTCTCTATATAATCAGCAAAAACTTTAATCGTATCAATCAATACTCATGGAAACACAAATTCTGGAAATGGAAAAAAATACTGGCAGGCTATGGAAAACCATGATTATGATACAGTGAAAAGTCTGACACGTTTTCCCTGTATCGTGGCTGGTAAAAATGGAATCAGGAGCGTGGATGAAGCATCTTTTAAAGCGATGTTTGATTCGGGTGCCGGAGCAAACTTGAAAGTTGTTAATATTTCAGGCGTGGAAGCCCAGCTTATTGGCGGGAACGGCGCAATAATCGCTTATTTGATAGAAATCGGAGAAAAAACGACGAGCAAAAGCCGCCGGTAAAATGTGCCTGTGCCTCTACCTGGATCAAAGAAAACGGCAGCTGGGTTTGTGCACTTCATACAGAGTCTGAATTAGCTTAAGTGGAATAAAATATTTGTTCAAGGCTCAGGGGGTAAATATGACAGGCAGGTGCTGTTAACTGCTCTTCTATTGGAGTTAACCCCGAGTTTATTTGATCTTGTAATAGGTGCCATCTTTCAAACTTTTGATAATATAAACATAGTGCGGCATCAGGTGCGGTGTTTTAAGGGTAAAAGCAAAAGGCTCCGATTTCTCAGAGCCTTTTTGCGGACCGGACGGGACTCGAACCCGCGACCTCCGCCGTGACAGGGCGGCATTCTAACCAACTGAACTACCGATCCTTCCAAATTGGGAGTGCAAATATAGGAGCGGAAAATTTAACAGCCAAACAATTTTTGAAAAAAATTCTACTTTTTTATTTTGGTGCAATGAACCTTGATATACTCTTACAAAATGGCTATTCAAAGCAGCAGGCTAATGAAGTGGTAGGGTGGGTGGGCAACAATCAAAAACATTTTGATGAACTGCTTAAAGTCTTCCTCACACATAATGACTACCGCATTGTTCAAAGAGCTGCCTGGCCGTTAAGCTATGCGGCCGTCAATCAGCCGCAGTTAATTCAAAAGCATTATAAGAAAATTGTCAAACATCTCGATGCTCCGGATCAACCTGCTGCTGTAAGAAGAAATATACTACGGATATTCGATCAGCTTCCCGGGATACCCGACGATTACCACGGTGTGCTTATGGATCGCTGTTTTGAATATATAGCCAATCCTGACGAAACTAAGCAGCGCAGGCTTATGCATTAGGCATACTGGAGAAGCTCACTAAACTGTATCCCGAAATATTACCTGAATTAAAGACAGTAGTAGAAGTGAGGTTGCAGAATGCTGCGCCAGCCTTCAGGTCCAGGGCCAAAAAGATTTTAAAGAAAAAGTCGTAAACAGAAGAAAAGTGGAGCTAATACTGGCTTCTCTTCTTTGAAGATCGGGGAACGTTCTATCGCATCGGAGTATTGCCTTCCAGCTAAAAATAGGTTAGTCATTGGGGCACTTTAGTATGCGCTTCGATTTAATGCAATTGAAATAAAAAATCCGTTGGATGGGTAGGATATTTATAACCGTTCATCTAATACTTTTAATGGAAAGTTATCAGTGATTATCTCTTTTAATACGAATGATGAGCAAAACAGCATTCGCCAGCAGGTAAGGCAGGCAGTACAGTAACGTATAAGCATCCAGCACGAGGGCGCTATATAGGGTAAAAGCAAAGGGCAGGCCGAGTAGCAATAGCGCATGCAGCCACCATTTACTCCGGGCTTTGTCCGGCGCAAGTAAAGAAGGTAAAGAAAAAGCGCCAGGGCTATGTTAAATCCAATGGCCAGGCCATAAGCCAGCCCTACCATATCGTTATCCTGATGCGGGCGTACAGGTAGGGGTGTTGTAGGTTTATGATGATAAGTCCAGCCAGGGAGATAAGACTGCCTGTAAAGAAGCTCAATAAAATAATAGTACGGTATTTCATGCCGGCCTAAATGTAAACAGGAATATGATTTGGACAGATATTATTAGCAACTTTTACATATCCTGCACAGATAATTTAAGGCTCTATCCTTCTAAAAGGCATACTGTTCTGCCAGATGCGCAGGGTCTGTGGGAATTGCTGCTAAAGCTGACCTGATTTTCTGCCCACAATAGATATCGGCCTCCGGTTGGGGCAAACTACTTAAAATATCCGGTTGTGCAATCGATAGCGCATACCTGAGTGTTTGGGTTTTCTTTTTTACTCCTATATTCATAAATGTTCAACTTGAAACGGTAGGAGCTATATGGAAAAAGCGCAATTATTATACTTGCAAAACAGGGTGGCCTATGCCAGGGATCAGCTGGCATACAAAAAGAGCTGTACCTGTATTTTCACCCTGCTGTTTATAAGGTAGCTTCCATTATTGTTACACAAAAAAGTTTGGCAGAAGAAATTGTGTCGGACGTGATGATCCGTATGTGGACGATGGAAAAAAACTGGCATATGTAGAACATTTAAAGTCTTATTTATTAGTTGCCGCAAAAAATACAGCACTTACCTATCTCAAAAAATACAAAGAAAACAGTCACCTTGAAATTAGCGAGGCATGTTCGCAGTCAGAACTGTCAGACCTGCCGGACCAGCAAGTGATTAACACGGAGCTTTCACAGATAATTGAAGCGGCGGTTACCAATCTTCCTCAAAAGAGCCAGCTGGCCTACCGGCTTATCAAAGAGGAGGGCCTGCCTTATAAAGAAGCCTGCCAGGTGCTTGAAATATCTCAGAAAACGCTTGAGGCCCATATGTCGGCAGCTTTAAAAAAACTTCGCAGGGTATTGGATTTTCATCTGCTCAAAAAAATATTTAGCTCCACTAAGGGTAACGCTTGTTTCTGTAGTCTTATGAAGGATATAGAGTAGAGACATGCAGGAAGATCGGTTTTTTATTTTGTTTTCCAGGAAACTGTCCGGCGATGCATCATCCGAAGAACTGGAGGAGCTGGAAGAGATGCTGAACAGGCGTCCTGAATTACTTTTTTTTATAATGAGCTGGTAAAGCCTGCCCAACGGCAGGATAAAGATCTTGAATTAGCCGAGAATTCCTATATATCCGATGTAATGAATATGCAGCTGCAGGGTGTATGGGACAACGACGTGATCATTCCCGAAACCGGCCGACATTACCCGCTCAAACTGAAAAGATACCCTATAGCTGTGGCGGCAGCCTTAATAATTGCCGTTAGTATAGGTGTGATACTGAGGCAGCAGCATAATGCAATACTGCACAGCAGCAATGAAACAGCAACTACAAAGAGGTCTAAATCTACTGTGAAACTACCCGACGGAACGGTAGTGATGCTAAATGCTAACAGCAGCTTAAAGTACGACGAGGATTTTAAAAAGGATCAACGGGAAGTCATCCTGGAAGGGGAGGCCTATTTTGATGTAGCGCACGACGCCGGGCGTCCTTTATCATTCATACCCATACAGCAGATATAAAGGTTTTGGGTACCGTATTTAATGTCCGGTCGTTTAAAGGAGATTATTTTGAAACAGCCCTGATAAAGGGAAAGTATCTGTTTATTTAAAAAATAAGGCGGAAGGAAGCTTTGTATTGAGGCCCGGACAGAAGCTGGTTGTTGAAGACGATGAAAACAAATCCGGTCGTGGGAATGCGGGTTCTGTTAAAATTGACACCATTACCATAATGGACAGCCTGGTAGCAGAAACATCGTGGACAAAAGACCAGCTGGTTTTTGCTGATAAGCCGTTGGTGGATATTGCTTCAGAACTCCAAAAGATATTCGGGGTTAAAATCATATTTAGATCTGATAAAATGAAACAGGTGCGGTATAACGGGTCTTACAGCGACACAGATTTAAATGAAATACTTGATATCATTAATATGTCTAAGCCAATTAAATACCATCGTGAAAAGGACACGATTTATATCGATTAATTTATGTAAACCAAAAACTTAAATAAGATTATATGAGTAAAAAATAGTTTCGAACGCAATCGTTTAAGAAAAAGGAGAATGCTGATACATTCTCCCCAAGTAATTGTCCACTAAAGCGCCAACTTCAGTGGCTTTGATTCATTAACTCAAAACAAATATATGCAAAAATGCACTTGCCGTGAAGCAAGGCCCCTGTGCCTGCGCTTCAGGAAAATTCTCTTCACTATGAAGCTATCTCTGATATTACTTTGTTTGGCATTACAGGTATCTGCAACCAATTACGGGCAAACAATCAGTTTGAAAAGAAGAGCATGTATCACTAACCGAGATCTTCAAAAGATAGAGAAAAAGTCCCCGTACCGTTTCTATTTTTCAAGCGATGTGCTCCCGCAAAAGCATTTTACATCAGTTTATGCCGACAAGGCCAGCCTGGAGGATGTTATGGGGAAGATATTAGCGGGTGTCAATCTCTCGTGGAAGCAGCTTTCGGGTAACCGGATCGTTATTGCCGAAAATACGCCTGTTGTAACCGGCGAGTCGCCGATCAGGACTATAACAGGTATAGTAACTGATAATACCGGCGCACCTCTCGAAAATGTGTCAATCGTAATCAAGGGCACAGCTACGGGAGTAACAACATCTGCAACAGGGAGGTTCTCCATTAATGCAACAGAAGGTGATGTATTAGTGTTTTCACGTGTTGGATACCAGGAGCAGGAAATTACTATTGCTGCACAGGATACCATAGAGCTGGTTTTGCAGGCTACCCAGGGCAGTTTAACCGAAGTAGTGGTAGTAGGATAGGCGGCGTTCAGAAAAAGGAAGCTTAACCGGGGCCCTGCAAACGGTAACCGGAAAAGAACTGAGGGATATTACTACGCCCTCGGTTGAAAATATGCTGAATGGTAAAGTGTCAGGCGCTTTTGTTGCGCCCGGTTCAGGCAGGCCGGGGTCTAGAGGTGCTGTTGTCATTCGCGGCCAGGCTACCTTAAGCGGCACTACAAGTCCTTTGTGGGTGATTGATGGGGTAATTGTTGGTTCCGGCGCGGGAGATCTGAACCCCGACGATATTGAAACAATGACCATTCTCAAAGATGCGGCTTCTACGGCTATTTATGGGTCCCAGGGAGCTAATGGAGTGGTGGTAATTACTACCAAGAAAGCAAGAGCCGGTAAAACAACCCTGAGCTATGCAACCCGGATGGGCGTAAGTAAGCTAACCAACGGAAACCTGAAAATGATGAACGGCGCCGAGTTGTACGACTATTACGCGTCTTTTGCTAATGCTAGTAGCATATCGTTTCCGCGCTGGAATGCAAATTTGCGCAACAGCAATTTCGATTGGTGGGACCTGGCCACTCAAACCGGTTTTACACAAAACCACAATGTTTCTGTTTCAAGCGGGACAGACAAACTTCAGTCTTTTTTTTCTCTGTAGGCTTCTATGATGAAAAGGGTGCGGTTAAGGGCTATGATTATACCCGTTATAACGCACGTCTTACCCAGGTTTACAAACCGTTTAAATGGTTGCAGATTAAGCCGTCTGTTGTAGGATCATACCGTCATGTTAAGAACCGTGAGTATTCTACCACTGCTATGTACTCCAATTTCCCTGGGATAGTCCTTACGATTCCAACGGCAACCTGGTACCTCACCGTTCTAGCCTCTGGGTAAATAGCGCGGGCACCAATTATCTTTATGATTTGCAGTGGGATCATTCGGAGAATAAAAACTACGAGTTAATGGGAAATCTCGATTTCGAAGTGAAGCTCACTAACTGGTTAACCTTTTCTTCGGTAAACAGCTACAGGTATAATACCTACTCAGCCAGCGGTTACAGCGACCCGCGTTCTAATTCTGGTTTAAATGTAAACGGGCGCTTAACCGATTATCGCGATGAATACGCAAGACGATATACCAACCAGATGTTCACTGTAAACCGAACCTGGAACAAGCATGTTTTATATGCCGTTGCCGGTTATGAATTTAATGACTACTATGCAAAAACCCTCGATGTTTATGGTACGGGCTTTATACCTGGCTTTGAGGTTTTGGATGTGGTATCAAAACCAGAACGCACAAGAGGAAATATTACCGAGTGGGCTGTTCAGTCATACTTATCGAAAGTAAATTATACTTATGACAACCGGTATTTGCTTGAGGCCTCACTGCGCAGAGACGGCGCTTCCAACTTCGGTGATAATGCCAAATATGGTAATTTCTTTTCGGTTAGCGGCGGGTGGAATATCAATAAAGAACGGTGGTTTAAGGCCGACTGGGTCAATATTTTAAAGCTTCGTGCTTCCTACGGATCTGCGGGCAACCGGCCTAATACGCTTTATCCGCAATACAGCCTTTATTCTGTATCCGCAGCCGCCAGCTATAATGAAGCACCAGGCGCCTTAATCAGCCAGATTGGTAATAAAGATCTTACCTGGGAACGAACGTACACCACGGGTGTAGGCATGGACATGGCATTTTTAGATAACCGTTTAAGAATGACGTTGGACTATTACAATAAGAATACCGATAATATTCTTTACATGGTTCCTATAAGCGGCCTGACGGGTGTTACCAGCATTTGGCGGAATATTGGTGAGATGAATAATAAAGGCTTTGAGCTTTCGATAGGCGGCGATATTATTCGTAATGAAGATTGGCTTTGGAGCCTGGATGTTAATTTAGGACGTAATGTAAATAAGCTCACCAAGCTATATCCCACAAAAATGCTGACGGCACCTATTCGGTTAAGCCGGTTATTATTGGTGACGGTCTTGGTATTGCAGGTTCCGCGCAGCGTGTGCTCGAACCAGGCCGGCCTGTAGATACCTATTACCTGAAAGAATGGGCCGGCGTGAACCCCGAAAACGGCTCTCCTTTATGGTATAAAGTGCAGCGCGACGCCAACGGAAATGAAACCAGCCGGGATACCACCTCGCGATATGCACAAGCCACTTTCGAAAAGCTGCACAGAGCCTCACCCAGCATCTTCGGAGGCTTCTCAACCAATCTGCAATACAAACAATTTGATTTGAATGCGGTATTGGGTTATGCAATCGGCGGTAAGATTTATAACTACTCAAGACAGGAGTATGATTCTGACGGAACATATACCGACCGTAACCAGATGAAGTTAATGCCTGAATGGAGCCGCTGGCAAAAACCGGGAGATATTGCAACGCATCCTGTAGCAAGATATAACAACAGCAGCCAGGCAAACCAGATGTCTTCGCGCTATCTGGAAGACAGGGATTTCCTGAGATTACGTTCTCTTACCATTGGTTATAATATTAAGCTGAGCAGGATTAATGTCAATAATCTGCGTGTATTCTTTGCGGGCGAAAACCTGTTTGTTATTACCAATTACTCGGGAGTAGATCCTGAAATACCCGCTAATGACGGGTCTGTTTTAAGCTCAACCGGCCCTTCAGTATACCCGTCTACGCGCAGGTATATGTTTGGATTGAATGTGTCATTTTAACTTTAAAATATCTGCAAATACTTAAATAAAGCTTCAGTCAGCAGGAAAACAATCACATGTTCTCCGGTGCTGCACCTCAAAAGGCAGCTGGTTGAAGCACAAAAAATATACACATGAAAAAGATATTTACGATACTGATTATATCTGCGGCGTTTGCTTCCTGCGATATTGACCGTTACCCGTATGGATCAATGGACACAGACCGGATCGTTAACGACCCCGAAGCTTCGTTACAGTCTTTGCTAAATGGTACCTATGCGCAGTTAAAAGCCTGGTCTGACCCCATGCACCGCTGTGGTGAATACGCGGGGATAATATGATGATACGAGGTTCATCAACCGATGCTTTTTACGAGTTTATTTCATTTTCGCGCACACCTAATAATGGTCGCTTAAACCAGTTCTGGAACTCGGGGTATAAGGCCATAGCACAGGCTTCGAACGTCATTAATATGATAGAAGAAGGGAAAAGTGCCGATATCGACAATAAACTGGGAGAATGCTACTACATCCGGGGTATGTTGTATTTTTATTTTGTGAGGGCTTATGGGCGTCCCTATTATCAAAACCCCGAAACCAATTTAGGCGTGCCTATTGTAAACGGTACACCCAAAGATGTAATAAACCTGGAGCTGCCCGACCGTGCCACTGTAAAAGCAACCTACGAACAGGTGATCAGCGATTTAAAGAAAGCCGAAACTTTGTTAACTATCAATAATGGCCATATCAGGGCTTCAAAAGGTGCTGCCCAGGCAATGCTGTCGCGGGTGTATCTTTATATGAGCGGAACTTATCAGTCGCCCAACAGGGAATATGCACAACTGGCTGTGGATTACGCCGACAAAGTGATCAATTCCAAGGATTACGCACTGCTGCCCCGGGATCAGTTTATGAAATATAATACGTTTAAACCTGAAAATAACTCTGAAACTATTTTTGCTGTTAAACGTGTTGCATCTGAGTTTTCAGGATTCGATCATTATTATGGCGTTGGCGGAATGTATGCCAATATAGGTGGTATGGGCTGGGGTGAAATGTATGCAAGTGCCAAGTATATCGACCTGCTGAATGAAACCGGCCGTAACGACTGGCGCCCTGCCCGTTACAAAATAGTGGATGCCCGCGCAGCTTTTATTGAACCCACCTATGCCGCAGGAGGAGCTGAAGTATTTCGCTTTATTAAAGAAGACGGCCCCAATATATTGAACTACGTGCAGGCAACCATTACGCGTAGCGGAGGAACTATTACATGCAAAGAAGGCGACATTACTTATACGCTAACTCCGGTTGATGCAGCGCAGGAGATTTATTCTATTCAATATAAAGATGGAAAAAAATATACAGGCGTGATCGATAATTTTATTTCCCTTAATCGGGTATACCCACAGTTTTATATTGTAAAATGTTCCCGTGAAGGAGAAGATTCCCATCTTCATTCTCCGGTTATCAGCAGGCTGGGAGAAGTTTTCCTGAACAGGGCGGAGGCATACGCCAAACTGGGAAATTATACTATGGCGCTTGCAGATTTAAATACTATCCGCACGCGTTCTATTGTTGGCGGCGGTTATACTTCGCTGGATGCATCCAATGCAAGTGAACGTATCGATAAAGAACGCCAGCTGGAATTAGCCTATCAGGCAGAGCGTAGTTATGATGTGTTCCGTAATGGCGGATCGCTTACCCGCAGGTATCCTGGTCCTCATCAGCAATTTGAAGCGATACAGCCTACTGACTATCGTGTTGTTTATTATATTCCACAGGATGCTATTAATTCTTATCCTGGTACTTTAACACAGAACCCCACTCAATAGGCAAACAGCTTATTGCTATGTAAAGAAAAAGGCTTTGCTATAGGGCAAGGCCTTTCTTTATTCAAATACATTGCCTGCGGGATGAATGAAATTTCGTTGAATGGTGCTCAGGAATTGCTGCTGTCGTTACTTATATTTTATGGCAACCTGGATTTTATTGATGGTGGTATTTCTCATTTTTTAAAATAGTACAGGCCCTGTATACCTGCTCTGCCAGTATCAACCTTACCAGCTGGTGGGGAAATACCAGTTTTGATAAGCTCCATTTAAAATTAGCCCTGTTTAATACCGCTTCGTGAATGCCAAAAGCGCCGCCTATTAAAAAAACAACCCTTTTACTAGAGTTGTTGGCACATAGCTGTATTTGCTGTGCCAGTCCTTCAGAGCTGAACTGCGTACCTCTTTCGTCCAGGGCGATCAGAAAATCTTCCTTTTGAACTTTAGATAAGATCAGTTCACCTTCATTTTTCTTAATATCATCAATCCCCATTTTTGCAGCGTTTTTAAGCGGCGCAATAATTTCCCAGTCCAGCTTAAAGTAGTTGTTGATCCTTTTGGAAAAGTCTTCGATACCTGCTTTTACATAGGGCTCGTGATTTTTGCCGATAGACCAGAAAGAGATTCTCATATCAATAATCAGTTCAAAAAATGAAGGGGTTGTACCAATAATTCAGTCAAGCCGGTTGCAAAGTTAGGGGCTTAGTCATGAACAATAACAGGAGGGGGAAGCTCATTTAAAATGCCGCCGACTAGGCTGGCGTTTTTAAGGAATGTGCTTACTGCTCCGGAAGAATCGTATGTATCAGGAATGCCCTGAATCGCGCTATCGCAGGCTATCATTGCATGATAACCCACATGAGATCCGGAAAAGATTTGATGCCTTTCCTCGAAGCTATGTTATGAAACTCTTAAATTACATGCAGGTCTTTGTTGTAACATTGGTTGCAGAAGAAATAATAATACGCCTTGTTAACACTCTGAAAACTCATTGTTTGCAAAGCCAGCGTATTTCAATATTTCTTTGAAACAGCTGGTAATGCTTGTTTTTGCAGCGTACGGTGTGTAAGTTTATCGTTCAATATCATTTAATTAGTGTAACTTTATATTACTGCCTTGCATAGGGATTTGCATTGCGGTAAAACAAAAACACGGATCGCTCTTCATTCTTAGGAATCAGATTCCCAATTAGCAGATTTCGCAAACCTTCTATTAATCCAGAGCTTTTTATTATTAACTGTGGTAATGCATGCTATCTGCGTGTATTGGCACCGCATTTTCATTATCAATCTGATGAAAATGTTCTAAAAGATTGGATCATGAAGCAAATAGTTATAGTAGAAGACGATACCAGCATCAGGAAGTTTTCGATATTATTTTCGGAAGAAATTATCAGATTACCAGTTTAGAAAACGGCGACGCCATTATTGCCGGTCTCAATTATATCCCGGACCTGTTCGTTATTGATCACAGGCTGCCCGGTTATAGCGGAGTAGAATTGTGTGCGTACATTAAAGGTCATGCGTTGCAACCAGGTTCCGGTATTGATGATTTCCGCGACGATAGACATTGCTGAGGCCGCTATGGCTGCAGGTGCCGATGAGTTTATTAATAAGCCGTTTAATATTGATCATATCCGCGACCGGGTAGACTTCTATACAGGCCGGGCAATGTCGGCTGCTATGTAGCACCCGGTCAGCGAAATGATGATCCCGAAGCATAAAGACTAAAAAGGAGCTTTAGTATTTACATGACATCATTTTTGTCTAATAGGGATTATTTTAAGCCATGCGAACGAAAAGGCCTGTAAACCTCAGGCGATACCATCAGGTATTACGGGCATGCAGAAAAGCATAAACTTTTTTATTGCAGCATTGCTATTAGTAAGTCTTTCGCTTTTGATCGGGCTCAAACTGTTCTGAATTATTATAACGAACTGCATAATAGCAAAAGCCCGCCCGGTTGTCCCGGGCAGGCCTTTTTATAATAGAAGCGTTCGGCTTAATTGTTCACTACTTTTATAATTTTAGAATAAGATTTGCTTCCATTTGCATCAATTTGTGCAATACGGATATAGGTGTTTTTGCTATTAGGTGCAGGTTCTGAATTTTTCTTCTCGCAACCAATAAAACTTACCAGAATACCGGTCAGCATTAAGCCTGCCAGTAGCAGCTTGCTGTTGCGCCGTAATCCCATTATTAAACCACCTAATGCAAGTAATGCTATTATAAAGCCCGAAGTAGCCATTGCAGTGCCCGACAGATCCGCTGAGAACTCGTAGCTTAAAGGACTATCGGAGTTGCCATTGGTAGCTTTAGAACCTACGGTGCCGATGGTGGCAAAATGAACACCATCTGCAGAGTTTCTATTGCGAAGTTCCTGTTGTTTTTTTCAGATGCAGTGGTCCGGTTTACAACTCATATAGGGAATACTTCATTAAGTATTGAATTTTTAGCAGAACAGCTGCATATGAGCCGCTCTTCTCTTTACAGGAAAATAAGAGCTACTTCAAGCTATTCGCCTTACGAGATTATTGAGCAGGTGCGGTTGAAGAGGGCCGCTGCATTGATGCATGAAGGACGATTTAAGATCAATGAAATAGCCATCTTTACCGGCTTTTCTTCTCCATCACAGTTTACTAAAAGTTTTAAAAGAAAGTATGGTAAGGCGCCGTTAGGCTATCTCAGGAACACCTGAAGCGCAGAGGCGGGTGAAGCTATTACCGGTAAATTGCAGCTGCTAGCTGGAAAGAGTGGTACTACCCATGACCTGCCCCTGTAATCTTAAGTTCATTCAGATCTAGTTGCAGCTCGGTTTTGCGGATCTCCTCATCACTAAAATGTTTCTCTTTGCGTAATTGAAACAGCACCCTGCGTTGTTGGCCATAAATATCCAGCAGCATACGATGGTACGCTTCTATTTCTTCATGCTCGGTATCTTCATGCGATAAGGATTGTAACCGTTTATCGGTATGGCTGATCTGGTCTTCGAGATGAGCTTTGTAGAATTCAATCAGTTTGTTGCTTTGGATAGCGGCGGCATATTTGCTTTGCACCAGCTGTAAGGCGGCCGTATCCAACCTCAATTGTATCCCTGCCTGCTGCTCGTCTTCGGAAGCGATCGGGTCGATCTCTTTCAACCTGATCAGTTTGATAATAAGAGGTAGGGTAAGGCCCTGGAAAACCAAGGTAATAAAGATCACCACAAAAGTTATAAAGATGATCAGGTTACGCTGGGGAAAGCAGTTTGGCCTGTTGTGAGCAATGGAATGGATAACGCCGTGGCAAGCGATACCACGCCCCGCATGCCGGCCCAGCTGATCACTAAAGGACCTTTCCAGCCCGGTGACGGGTCTTTACGCACTTTTGCGCTCAACCACCTGGGTAGATGAGCTGCAGGATACACCCAAAGAAAACGCAGGGCAATGGTAATAGCGCTGATCAATAATCCATACCTGATGCCATCCATAATAGCGTACTTGCCCAGGCCTTCTATGATATCCGGCAATGCCAGGCCTATTAAAACAAACACCAGCGTATTCATTACAAAGATTAAAGTGGTCCACACACCCAGCATGTTTAAACGCGTGCTTCCGGTTTTAAAAACTTCGTGTGACCGGTACGACATAAACAATCCGCCACTTACCACGGCCATTACACCTGAAAAATGAAATTGTTCTGCCGCCAGGAACAACAAATAAGGCGTCATTACGGTTAGCGCGGCATCAATAGCCGGTGTAGTAGGCAGAAACCGATGGATAACATACATCACATGCGCTCCCGCCAATCCTGTTATGATGCCCATGCCGGCAACCAGGAAGAACTGGCCTGAGGCTTCCTGCAGCGAAAAACTTCCTGTTAATATGGCGGCCAGGGCAAATTTGAAGACGATCAGGACGACGCGTCATTTACCAGGCTTTCTCCTCCAGTATCGTCAGTAATCTTTTAGGAACGCTCATTCCTTTTAATACCGTAGCAGCAGCTACCGCATCGGGAGGGGAAACAATGCCTCCCAATAAAACCCAATGCCAGTGTAAAGCCGGGAATTATTGATGCAGACGTATAAGCTATAATGGTGGAGGTAAAGAAAACGAGGCCAAAAGCCAATAGCGCAATCGGGCGTTTCCATTTCCAGAAATCATTCCAGGATGTATACCAGGCAGCTTCATATAAAAGCGGTGGTAAAAAGATCAGGAAGATCAGGTCAGGATCCAGGTGTAATCGCGGCATCCCGGGTATAAAACTAATGCCCAGACCCGCCAGGACAAGAAAGATGGGATAGGCAATTTTAATGCGCCGCGCTACCAGCACCAATAGCATTACTACAAATAAAAGACCCAGGATAAGGAGTAGGTTGTGGTGCATACTATTTGTTACTTTGACAGTTGCTTTTTAGATATCAAGGCGGCAAACATTTTTCCACCGTATATTGATTCCCGCTCGCTTATTTTCTCAATCTGTGTGTAATCCAGCTGCTCAAAAAGTTGCTGTAATGCTGTATAAGGTATGGGATAGGGTTCCCATTGATTAGATTGAGGATAATCGTATTCAACGATCAGGAAACGCGCATGATCATTCATATACTTTTCCAGCTTTTGAATCAATGCTGTTTTATCCTGTACAAAATGCAGGGCGTTGGCCATAAGTATACCGTCCAGCGCCTGAATATTTATTTCGGAAGCGATAAAGTCCGCTTGTACAAACTGCACTGAAACATTCTTACCCAGGGTGCGGGGTAATGATTGGTGGTTAACATCTACTGCCATTATGGTGCTATGCGGCGGTAATAAACCGGCTATGGCTTCTGTAAATATGCCCGAGCCGCAACCCAGGTCGGCCCAGTGTTGAGGGATATTATTGCTGTTTACTCCTTTTCTTATCAGTGCTGCTGCTGCTGATTTCGTCATCATGTTCCTTTAAAAATTCAATCTCAATTGAGCCGGTTACTTCCGAATAGCCGTTCATGTTATAAAGCTACGGGTAAAATGGAAGGTACATCTGTTTTTAGATATATAGCCTGGGTTGGGATAAACCGCAGTTTTTCAGTTTAAGCTGCCGCTGCATGTGGATGCTTTATGGCACCCCGCTCATTCAGGTTAATGTGCCTGGCCGATATCCAGGCGATCAAATTTGCCATTGGTATTTAAGCGAAATTTAAAAAAGACTTTAAAAGTTCCCCATTGGCCGGCTCTGAAATTGCCATATATGTTTTTTCCATCATTTTCAACTTTGTCGATGGTTAAAAATTTTTCAACACCTAATGCTTTTTCAAAAAAGCGTTTGAAATCTACTGTATTGCCATCGTCGGTCATTTCAGGATCGTCTGTAAAAAATGTATACCAGCTTTTGTCGCCCGATTGTAACGCTTCAATAGCTTGCTTTACTTTTTTCGTTGGTGATTTTTGATAATCCATAGTGGTTTCTTTTTTAGTGGGTTGTTGGGATGTTGTAGTAGCAGAACGACTTTTGTTTTGCCCGCAGGTGGTAAGCGAAAGGCTTAGTATCAATAAGGTGATGATAGAAGGAACTTTCATATCGCTTTATTTTAATGTGACGGACAGGTGGGTTACCTATGTATTTTTAAAAGGATGTTTCAGGTAGATGATAACCAGGTTGAGAAGCAGAAAGGGAAGTTCAACCAGCACGCCTTTAAAATCCTTATCCATCAGGTGAAAGCAGATAATGAGTAAGATACCCGCAGCCATTAGAAATTACCCCAGACAAATGTTTTAGGAAACAGGATGAGTAGTGCTGCAATTATTGTTATGGCTCCGTTCATCATTAATCCAGATTTATTAAATCCCCATTTGCCAAACATTTCCAGCATTTCCGGCTTGCCAGAAAACATGGCATAGCCTTGCTTGAAGCCCATAAAAACAGCTACAAGGATCAATGCCGTATTGATGATTTTTAATGCCATAATTTAAGTGTATAATTATAAAAGATAACTGAAGGAAGCGAACTTTCAATTATCTTTTCAAAGGGTTTAGAAAAGTTATCTCGTTGTATAACCGCCGTTCGCGAAAATGGTCTGACCGGTAATCCACCAGCCATCTGTTACCAGAAACTCTACCAAAGGTGCAATATCTTTGATATCGGTAAGCCCGCCCAATGCCGAAGCCGATTTGTGATAAGCCACCGCATCATCGCTTTCCTGTCCGTAAAGAATGGCGTGTCCATCGGACCGGGAGCAACTGCCGTAACGGAAATGCCACGACTGCCCAACTCCTTTGAAGCTGCTCTTGTAAAATGCTCAACAGGAGCCTTCATACCGGCATACGTAGAATACAATCCCGTGTAGGCTGCAAGGAGAGAGGTTACAATCGTGCAGATCTTGCCATTGTCGTTCAGTTTTTTGCCGGCTTCCTGTATAAAGAAATAGGCCACTTTAGCGTTAATATCACTCATGCTGTCATATTCAGCTTCAGTAGTGTTCCCAAATGGTTTCTTCAATACTTTTCCAACGGTATTAATGGCAATATCGATGCCGCCAAACCTTTCAATGGCAGCATCAAAAAGTTTGGTAATGTTTCCTACTTTAGTCAGGTCGGCCTGCACCAGGATTGCTTCAGCTCCTGTAGCCTGTACTTCCTGCAAGGTTTGCTTCGACTCTGCTTTGGAGCTTTCGCTGTTATAGTGGATCACCAGTTTTGCGCCTTTGGCCGCAAAATCTCTACTTAATAAGCCGCCCAGGTTTTTGCCGCCCCCGGCTATTAGTACAACTTTGTCTTTTGCATCATTTCTTGACATGTTTTAGATTTTAATTGTAAAAAAATGTTTATCAAAGGTCTTCCCGGTTGGTGGATATACTATGGTGAACTTCTGGGTTTTTTAAAATCAGATAGCTTGGCGAGTTTTTGTAAAACGCCCAGCGCTGTATTGTTCATTAATGAATGATGAACAAACTGTACGTAAGTGCCCGAGAAGTCACCTTTTTTTTTAACCGTTAATTTTCATAATACCCATGTGTTTGAACGTCTCCTGCAAACGGTATGTTGATGGGTTAAAATTGGTGAAAAACAAATAGAAATAATTCTCTATAAGTTCCAGTTTCTTTATTATTTGTATCAGGAAAGCATTGTTGTAGGCATGCTTTTTCCCCAGCATACGCCTTATAACGCGATTGGCGAAACCGCAGATGGCACGATATGGGGTTTGTGTCATGGTTTGTTTTTTTACAACGAAAATTAAACCTGCAGGGACAGGTGAAGATAATGGTTCAGGGAGAAAATATTTTGCCTACCAGTATTAATTCCGCGTTGGTTATATCTAAAAATGGCGGTTTCTGGCTTGGGACGGGGAACGGGCTAATAGGGGTAAATCCCGAACCGGCCAGGTTCGTATTTATTCTACCCGGCATGGATTGCCCTCTGATATTGTAACCGGTATTGCAGAGGATAATGAAGGAGGGCTTTGGGTTACAACAGCCGGAGGAGTGGTATTCTTCAACCCCGAAAACCGGGCTGTTACCAGTTATCATCAGATGAAGGGATACTCCGGCAGCCAGTTTTCTTACGTTACTTCTTACAAAGCCCGGAATGGGGATATTTACATCGCAACCCAGGGTAGCTTGATTAGAATTAAACCCGGTTTGATACGCCAGGCAAATTTTACGCCACCGGTTTGCATAACCGGTATTTCAATGCAAAACAAGCCTCTTGCGATAGATAAGGGAAACGGTCCGGTAAAACGTTCTGCTACTATGACAGAAGCCATTTCTTTTAGCTATCGTCAATCGTCTTTTGATATCAACTTTGCCGCCCTTACTTACGCTGCCCCGGAAGGAGTGCAGTATGCCTATATGATGGAAGGCCTGGATAAGAACTGGCATTATATAAAAAAGATAATGTAAGTTTTACCGGTCTGCCTCCTGGTAATTATGTCTTTAAGGTGAAATCTACCAACAGCCGGGGCATCTGGCAGCAGAATGAAAGGGTACTGGTGATTAAAATTAATGGCCCCTTTTTTACAACCATATGGGCCTATGTCTTGTATACATTATCGCTCGCTCTTTTAGTATTGTTAGCTTTTAGGTTCTATAAAAACCGGTTAGCCGAAAAACAAAAGAGAATGACGATGTTATATGAGATTGAGAAAGAGAAAGAGATATACGCATCGAAAACAGAGTTTTTTACCCATGTTATTCATGAGATAAGGGCGCCGGTAACTTTGTTGAAAGCTCCCTGAAATGGCCAGGAATGATAGTAAGGATCTGCCGCGTACGCAAAAATATCTTAAGATCATGGAGGAGGGTGTTCAAAGAACTATACAGCTGATCAATCAGTTATTGACATTAAAAAAGACGGAAAGTGCACAGGTACAGTTGCAACTGGAGCTAATAAAGCTGGTTCCTTTGCTTGAGTCGATCTATTTTATTTTCGACCCGCTTATGAAGGAGAAGGGAGTTGTGTTTAAATCAGAGATAGATGAAGACCTGAAGCTGGTATATGCAGACCGGGAGGCTCTTACCAAGATCATCACCAACCTGCTGGATAATGCGATAAAGTATGGCAACGGAATTGTAAACCTTTCGGCAATGCATGACAGGGATACTGGTGGGGTACAAATCCGTGTAGCCAGTAATGGCCCTTTGATCGCACCTGCAGACCGGGAAAAAGTATTTGAAACCTTCACCCGTTTAAACCCGAATAAAAATCAGCCAGGTACGGGTATTGGCCTGGCCTTGTCGAAATCGCTGGCGCTTTTACACAGGGGCACTTTGCAATTACAGGCAATAAACGGGCTCAATGTGTTTATTTTAATATTGCCGGCCTGGTCAGAGGAAAACTAATGTTGGACGGTTAATTGCGGACCGGGGCAGTTTTGAGTAGCTGCCTGGCGCCGGCTGAAACGAAGGGTTATAATATCTGTTTTTAATACAAAAGCTGATGGCGGAGAGCGCTTGGACTGTGCCTGATCGCAGCGGAGGTGAGGGGCATCCATGCATTGTTATACATTGGGCATAGATATTGCGTAGCAACAGTTAAAAACAGGTATATGAATGTGAAACGTATTTTTGGAACTGTCCTCACTATTTTAGGCATCATTGGTCTTATTTATACCGGCTATGAATTGATCAACAAAAGTAACAGCTACACCACCTTAATTGTAGTGGGAGTTATAGGGCTTATTTTCTTTTTTTCCGGTATCGGGTTGGTGAAAAATACGAAGGATGAAGCCTGAGTTTGAAAAATATAAATGCAGGTTACATAACCCGGGTATTAAATAAAAAGGTTGTAGACTACCGGTCTACAACCTTTTTTGTGCCCGGACTGGATTCCTAAGAATTGAGTCCCAATTGCTTACCAAGCCTGCCTGTCAAATGTCTGTCAGCTATATTAAAGCGTGCCATAATCTGAAGGTTTTAAGCCTCGGTGCCCAGGACTGGATTTCCTTGTTATTGAAATTCAAGAAATATAAAGCATTGTCTGTCAAAAATCGGTCAATATTCAATGGGAGAAAATGCTCTTCCACTTTCTTACGATTTCTGCCACATCAAAGGTAAGAATGTTTTTGAAAAAATCTTCAATGATACTGGCTTGTGAATTTGTCAGGAAAAATAAAAATCTAATGCAATGGCTTTACTTCTGTCTTCGTGATTGCTACAGGTATTTACATAGCCGCAATCGTGAAGCTAGGCAGCCAGCATTGCGATTTCTAGTTGCTTAGGAGTGAAATTACATTCTCCCACAACTTCAATTACCGCTGTTACGACCTCCTGCGTATGCGTTACCTATGAACTTCATGTCATTTGACCTATCCAACTATATCACTTATATGATATAGAGGCCGCTGCTTAGTTTCTGTATAAATTTTGGCTATATACTCACCGATCACTCCAAGTGACATTAACTGAATACCTCCCAAAAAACACAAAGGAAGTGTAATAGAAGCCCAACCAGGAACAGTATTACCCCGAAGGTAAACTACTAACACATATACACTTTGAAACATCGTAAGTATAAAGAGTATGAACCCAATTATCATGATGAATCTTATCGGAGCATTGCTGTAAGATGTTATACCTCTAATTGCAAGAGAGAGCAACCTTCCGAATGAGTATTTTGTCTCTCCCTTTAATCTTTTATTCTGCGTGTAGGATATTGAAACAATTTTCAGGTTAATTAACGGTAATAATCCGCGGAGAAAAACGTTTCGCTCTTTGTACTTACCTAACTCTATAATTGCATCCTTAGACAAAAGACGAAACTCAGAATGATTCTCTATTAAAGGTACATCCATTGCATGCATTATTTTATAAAACAGCTTCGCCGTCCTTCTTTTAAAAAAGCTGTCGGTATCTCTATTGCTCCTAACACCACAAACTATCTCCGCCCCCTTTCGGTATGCCATCAACATTTTTTCGATAACGGTCAGGTCATCTTGTAAATCTGAATCAATGCTAATAGTGCAATCGACTGATTCCTTTACATAATCAAGACCTGCTAGCAAGGCGAACTGCTGTCCTTTGTTCGTTGTAAGTCGAATAATTTTTTGACTCGAATGTTTATTATTTCGAAGCACATCGAAAGTGCTGTCGATACTACCATCGTCCACAAAAAGAATAAAGCTTTCCGCTGCTACTAAGTTATCCTTCTTTAATTCGCAAATCAAAAACTCCAGTTTATGAATTGTGTCTAAAATCCCTTCCTCTTCATTATAGCAAGGGACAATAATTGACAAAATGGGTGCTGGCTTCATAGTCTAATTTTTAAAAGATTTTAAGTGTTTTAAACAAGTTTCAATTAAAGACAACTGATTTTGCAACATAACTCAAGTATTTTGTTGTTAATTCTGGAGTTTGCGATCGTGGGTAGTAAAGATTAGTCATCCTTCCATCCCTACTGATGGAAAATAGATACGACAATCCGAGTACGTCGGTACGATTATTTATCTTCCTTTTGACAAGCACGTACACATCATTATTGAGTTTGAGAATATTCATTCTTTTATGTAGATAGCGAGCGGAAACAGAATCGGTAACAATAACTACATCGGCAAAACCCCGTAGCGAACTGAACACACTGTCATTCGTGGCGGAATAATCCTTATTCTGAATATATCTAAGAATCTGTTTATTTTTAACTTATCCAATCTGCTAAAGGTTCTTCTATCAAAATATGCTGTTGTATCAACAAGCTTACCCTCATTGGTTATGACAACGTATGGATAGTTATTCCAAAAACTATCATGACCTGCGCTAAATTTTTTGGAGTAAGCGGCATTTTTACCTTCGAATGCAACAATAACAGGCGCTGCCGGTGGCGATTTCCTGTAAAGGAGAAAAAACAGGATGCCGTTCGATACAAATAACAGGCTAATCAAAAACAATATCAGTTTATTTTTTTCCATAATCGGCCAAATTGTTTGCGGTCCAATTGATTACCAGCTCATTCGAATATGTTACAAAGACAAAAGCAAATATTCCAACTGCAATAAGGAGTAGCCTTTTTCTATTTCTGTTGGCACTGACTCCTACTGAAACAGCAATAATGGGTAGAAGAAAAAACAACAACGGAATGTACATATACCTGTCTGCCATAATTGTGTGTCTGGTGAGCGGATAATCTGTAAGACTAACCCAATATGAACAAGAAAACCTAGCATACAGAAAAAATAGAAAGCACTATTCTTACTCTTTTGTATTTTAAACAGAATAAATATTAAAGATGTCAAAAACAAAACCGGGAACAAGGTATCAAACCAGTTGATCGCCTGGTCTGGCTGAAATGGATACTTATAATGAAAGCGTAAACCAACCGGAAAAAACACACTAAAAGTGTAAAACCGTACGCAATAAAACGAAAGAACGATCTTTTCCCAAAGGGAATATTTTGCTATGGGTGTAGGAAAATTATTGTTTGCATTCATGCCTGAATTTACTATCGCAATGAATACTAATACAACTGTTGCAGGTACAAAGAAGAAGGACGTTTTTATGACCGCCTTAGATAAACGCCAGTTCTTTCTATAGCAAAAAGAAGGGCAACATAGACTGCTGGAATGACTATCGCTTGTTCTTTACAAAGGCAGGCGCATAAATACCAAAAACAACTAACAAAAAAAAGAAGATACTTTTTGCTTCTCAATTCCATTCAAAAATGAAATAAGAGAAAGTAGCGTAAAGAAGCCGAACAGTAGAACTTTCGATGCCGATATCCAAACCACTGATTCGACATTAAGAGGATGTATAGACCAAAGAAAAGTAATGGTATAAGCAATCACATCAGCTTTACCTATCTTAAAATAGTGAAGGAGCTTTTTACTGGCAAGGTAAACCAACAAAGAATTGACACAGTGCAATACTAACGCGCTTAGATGGAAGTAATAAGGATCAAAGCCGTTTATCTTATAAATTAAAGAGTAGTAAAGAGTGTTCAGAGGCGAATACTGGATTTCCCCGGATGGATCAAAAATTGCTATAATATACTTCCAATCAAGATCCAATATCACTTTTTCGCTTTTTAGTAACATCCAGGGATCGTCAGGCTTTGAAAAGAAAATAGCAGTTACCGGCGAGTACGCGCAAAAAGTGAAGAACAATATCAAATAAATACTCGCACCAGCAACTAAATTTTTATCTGCCCAGGTGGTCTTTGTATAGTCTAAAACATTCTGAAGTTCCATCGAGTAATTAGATTAGAAAAATTTTATTCTTTGCCAAATTTCCTTGGATAGTAGGCGACCGTTAGGATGAAATACTGCCTTAAAACATTAACAGCGCCCGTTGTAAGGGTATTGCCATTACCGTAATTTATTATTCCCTTATTTTGCCGCAAAAGGTCTAGCGCAGAGAGTTTAGCTTCAAGGTTGTTACCCTTCAGTAGGCGTTGGGATATGCTCGCATTCCAGATTGTAAACTCTGTATTAGTGAAACCAGGAACGACATTCTTATTATAGCTGATACTGCTGCTAACATTTAATTTTTTTCGTGCAATTGACACTGAGACTAAAAGCCGTGTTATAGAGGGAACTTTTAAAATCAGACATGTCACCCGAGGTAAACTTCGATTGATAAAAATTTATTCCCTGGACCGCATTAAAAGAGAGCAGGTCATTAGCAGTAAAGTCAAGTTTGAGAGAGTTACTATTGCGAGTCACTCGAGAGATCAAGAATTTCGAATCTATATAGTTTGGCACTTTTTCCATATCGAATCTGCTATCGACTCCAATTGTTATTAGCTTTTGCTTAATTTTTAACGCTTTGTCTAAGCTTCCGGATATCGCCAGGAATTGACTACCATCTAAGTTTACGATAAACCTTTTCCTGCGACCTTGATCATCAAATACCATACTATCTGATAATCGGTTATCAATTTGGCCGACGGTGGCCTTGATATTGTAAGTAAATGGGTTTTTGACCTTTCACTGGAATGAGCTAGAGACAGCGAAAGTTCTCTTCTATAACTATTGGAAAGGTCAGGGTTACCTATAAGCAAATCGGTGATCTTCGTGCTATCGATTAGAGGTGCAATCTGATATATTGTCGGATATTCTGTGCTAGTTGCATAACTTAATTTATATGAGGTATTGTATTCACCAAATTGTCGATTGCTGTAGCTAACTACGGCCGAGGGCAAAAAGAAATGATACGCCCTATTTAAGTTTTGAAACGACTTCTGAGACACGTTTATTTGATTGTAGAATTGCATTTTTGCCAACAAATCAATCGATAGGCTTTTTTGGTAGCGATTAACCAGTTTCTTATCAAAAACTCTTTTCAAGCTAATTGCAGGTTGCACATCAATGGAAGTGTAATTGCTTTTATTGCTTAAGTAGGCATTTTTGATGGAAGAGTTGATGGAAGAATCAAAATCGGTAACGTCATTGTGTTCTCTATCCCTGTAGATAGCTAGATAGTTTTGCAAACCTAACCTTATACCCATAATGTCTCCGGCTCCAAAAAGCAATCGATTTAAGTCATTAATCTTCATGCTCAGCTGCTGATTAGCATAGTTCTTTTTACTAGCATATTGCCTAGCAAAATGCAAGTCCGTCTCCGGATCTACACGGGACATAAATGCATTAGCTCGGCACGGTCCAATTGAAGTTCTCCTAAATCTACATTATATCTAATGTCATAAGAAGATGGAATATGCTTCCGCCGACTTGGTTGTCCTCCGGCCTTCGAGAATCCGACTCCCATTTGAATTTTTTTTTCATAGCTTTCATCCTGCACAGATGATGCTGTTTCACTTTGGATACCACCATCAGCCTTAGTTATAGTGCTTCTTTGTACGTAATCATTTTGGCCCCTATTAAGACTGAACTGCTCATTTAGCGTAAATGATTTAACTGAATTTGTTAACTCATAGCTGGAATTGAGCTTATGCGCAATTTCCTTGCTTTGACTTTCAGTTTTTGAATCTTGAGTAAGAACCGAGTTGTCTAAAGAGATGATTGTTGTTGTGCTTTGATTTGAAGTTAAGGGCAGATAAGAGTAAAAATAGTTGGAAGTTAGGCGATTGGTTCTTTGATAATTGGGATTGGCAATAAAGTCATGTTGAAGCGAGATGCCACCCGACACGGGTTCACTGACTCCAGTCAGGCGAAAGTCAGGTTGATAATCGACATAGGTGCCTATTCCCTTGAACGAAGCATTTCGAAGAAGCATTGTCATTTCAGTAGCTCGTTTATTTACATTATTGGCCGCCGCAGCAAGACCGATTTGAGTTCTTGGTGAATAAATATTGTAAGATCCATCTGCATCGTATCTTCGACGTGTTCCCAATCCAAATCCAACTTTTCCAAAGCCGCCATTTTGTTTGTTCTTTTTAATTTTATATTGATATCCATCAGTGAGTCTAACGGATTATTTTGATCTTTAGTCCTTGCATACAGTTGCACCTTATCAACAGCATTTTTCGGCAAATTTTGAGTAGCTACCCGCGCGTCGCTACCAAAAAGGGCTTACCTTCAACATACACGTTTAGAATCTTCCTTCCGTTAAATGTAATTGCTCCGTCTCCCCATATGGTTAACCCTGGAAGGCGTTTGAAGAGGTCTTCAACCACAGCGTTGGAGTCCAATTTAAAAGCATCCGCATTAAATTCTAATGTATCTCCATTCAATCGTACGGGAGGAACAACTTTTACAATCACTTCATCCAGTACTCCGGCTTCTTGTTGAATCATGTTCAGTATTCCGAGGTCCAACTTACCCTCTTCTCCTATTACAAAGTTTCGGACAAGCGTTTTATATCCAGTGTAAGTAACGATTAACTTCAGTTTAGTTTTAACTGGGAGCCTACTAATGCTAAATTCTCCAAAATTATTTGTTAGCAAATAATTTTGAAGGCTTGAGTCAGCGACGGTATATGCGCTTACGGTAGCTGAGTTCAGATAGTAATTGTGTATAGAGTCTTTAATGGCGCCATTAACGACCCCGAAATAACTGCTATCAGCGCTTTGCGAATATGACACCTTCACTATCGTCAGAGAAAACAATATTATTATGACAATTTCCTTGCGCATTAGACTTTAAAAAAATTCCTTCGGCTTTACCTGAACTATTACCGGATTACTCTTACTGTTGCCAGTAGTAAAATATTGCTTAAGTACTGAGTCGTATTTTGGCGATTTACCGACGGTTGCTTTTTTAACGCTGAACATAAACTGAGAAGAGTACGCTGTAAATACCGACTCACCATCTGACGCTAGGAAATTAGAATTTTCAAAATCAGTAGTTTGAATTTTGTCAGCAGCAATAGGGAGATATCCGTTCCCTGCATCCGGAACCACACGAGTAACATCGATTAATTTCCCGGATTTAAGATTATAGATGTAGGACGGAGATCCTGGGCTCAAACCCGATCGGTTAATCCGAAAGAATAAGTTACCTTTTATCAAGAAAGCGTTTGATATGGAATGAATTATGTTGGGGTTTTCTTTACAAAACTTCACCCGGTTGTTGTGGTATTTGGGGTTGTCAAAAAATCGTTGGGCAAAGAATAGGCTTGTGGGAAAATAAATGAAAACAAAGGTTGGCATCCCTCCGGTACTATTTGATAAATTTTGTAATTGTATGGTCTCACATAAAGAAATACCTTTTGATTACTGCTCTCGTAAAAGGATGGGGCATTAAGGGATATTATATCATCATCCGGTAATTGAGGGGATTGCCATTTATAAGGAAATTGTCGGTTGTAGACATGTCCTTTTTAACGAACTTCAATTCATAATCTACAGAATCCTGGCGGGGAGAGGTAACGTCATAATCTACATATACCCGAGTGATGCTGTCAAAAAGAAGGATGCCCCATCGAGCGTCATCTTTTTCCGGGTACCCGAATTCGATAGTATGTCGGTTTTCGTTGGTCTATATTGTAGGATATAATATTTCCTATTCCTTTATTATAAACTATTTTATTACTATCACGATCAATTGCAAAATCGTTTATTGCATTTGCTTGTCTGCCTTTGTACGAGCTCACATCCCCGCCACTGATACGTGTATAAAAGCCTCCGTCCCGTTTAAATATTAAAATACTATTAGTTGAAAGGTCTAGTATAACAAAATATTTTTTTGTGACAGCTAAACGATCGATAGCTCCAAATATAGACTCATTGTTAGTCTCTAATGGTATGTAATGTATATTTTCAAAAATTTGCGATCCGGCCCCGCCATACGCTGCAGATGGATCTATTCTAATTTCCGTTTGAGAATAAACTGCGTTGAGCGTAAAAACTTGGAAGGTTAATAGTAAGCATATGGCAAATTTCATCTATGTTATTTTTTACTAAAATACGTATAATAGTAATAATTTCATATATAGTGACTGAATGGTCTGTTTGGTCATTCAACCACTTATTAATCTGGCAGATTTCTTGAAAATTCAGTTGCTATCATTTTGCTATAAGCGTCTGACATGAGTGGAATTTCTTTCCTTGCTATAAAAACAGAATTTATCATGCCTTCTTTACTTAAAAGGAAATAATATGGTGTCTGAAGTGCCTCCATTGGCAAAATCGATAAAGATGAATCTGCTATATTGAATGTAGGAACCGTAATTTGGCTGGACTTAGCATAGATCGCTAAATCCTTGTATGTGGAAAAGGAGCCCAAGACAATGATCTTATCCGATCCCAACTGATTACTTAGTGTTTTGACATAGGACATTTGCGCTTTGTTGCATTCAGAGCAATATGACTGAGAAATCCGATAGACCAATACCTTTTTACTTATTGCGTCAAATAATTTAAGAATATTACCATTCTCGTCCTCAATCGAGGGATTATTCTTTAACTGGAAAAAACTTAATTTCACTTGTGCAAGAACGGATTTCAGCAACAGGTCCTGAACGGCTACTCCATCCTTTTCCCTTTGGGTCATAGAGCTAACAATCGAGGTGTATCGCTTGAAATACGTTTTTACGAAAAAAATACAGCACCGATTAAAAGAATACTTATTACAAGCCGTAAGTTAAACTTCATAAGTTACAATTGTGGTTCAGTGGCATTACTATAATAGTTATGATATTAATATGCGCGTGTTCCCTAAGAATTTAAAATGAACTCAATCGATAAATCACTAATATGGGATTGTCAGTCTCCTTGACAGAACGAAGCAATGATTCTAATTTCTTTGTCCTCAATGGCCCTTGAAACTGTGGCGACGACTTTCTAATTACACTAAACGCTTTCTCGCTTGATGCAACCTGGTTAGGATCCATAACACTTATGAATTTGTCTTCAAAACTGCTTACCGGATAAGAATAATAATCAAGTTTCAATGAATCTCCGGAAGCAACTCGAGCTTCTGGCCGACCTCCGATACGGTGTCCGTCTTTAAGATCATAAAAAAGCCAATACGATCACCCTTTTTGGTAAATTCAAAATAAAAACAGTCTTGTGTCGGAACTACCCGACCACTAAATCGAAATTTTAATTTTGACAAGCTCTTTATTTCCTGATCGGATAATTTAGGGTCTATTTCAATAAATAGCGAATCGTTGTTTCGTTCGATCAACTCAAAACGGGGAAAATCCTGATTGGCTGATTGGAAATCTGATAGATATATTTTGAATAACTTTTACTATACAATATATAATCATCAAAGGTCACAAGATTATAATTGTATCCATAATTCGACAAGGTACTAGTTGAATTATAGGAAAATGCCACGCTTTGAGTTTTCCCCTCGCGATTACCAAATGCTAATTCATAATCGTTTACGATGCTTTTGGATTTGTCACCTGGCATAAAAAAGGCAAACGAAGAGTCAGGCATTATTGCGAAATCGCTGAAATATAACCCATTTGATTTATGCTTGCCTAAAAATTCGCCAGTTTCCGTATAAGAGTTCAAGTATGATTCATCGTTGTTATGAAAATGTACATATACAATGCTCTTGTTGTTATCATAGCTCATTCCATCAAATACCAGCGGGACCGCTTGCCCATCGACAGCACTTACTCGATTTAGAAATTTCCCGCTTTTATCGAAGAAAAAGACAGAGTTTGCAAGATAGTAATCTGCTATCACGTAACTCTTTTTAGTTGCGATGAGCTTGTCAATGCGTCCGATACGATTTTGATCAGAGGTTTCTAACTTAACGAATTCGGGATCATTCGTAGCAGCATTGAAATCAAATTTCAAACTGTCAAATAAACTTCTGGGTATCTCGAGAGTTGTGGTTTTATCACCACTTTCACTCTCAACTGTTAAAACTTTAGCGCGATCCGTACTATTGTTACATGAGCATAAAAATGTATTGAAGAGTAGGGATAGTATTAATATTCTAAACATGGGATCTTTTGTGTCCGTCTTTAAAGTGGCAAACATGCAATCTTGATTTATAAAGCAGTGAAGAATGGATATTTTGAAATATATCGAGGTCTAAAAGTTGGTACTTCTAAACTAGTCACTTGTAAAAGCGTTAGCGGGTTATAATGTAAGGTTGATTATTTGGGGATTTTTGAATTGAAATATCTTAAGAGATGATTAGCCCTTCTAAGTATTTTCCAGATGGTCAACTATTAATGGCTTTCAAAGATTATTTCCACGCATGAAGAAGGGGAATAAAGGAGCCGAAACCTCCTTCAAATGTTCTTATCGACAAAAAAGCAAATCGGAGCCTAACCACATCCAACCGTACATGCATCAGTCGGAGGGCATGGTTCGCAACCCCAGCTCCACTTATTTTCGCATTTTATCCAGTCAGTGTTGAACTGATCAATAACAGCTGAGCCTGTGATTGTGTAGCTCACTGTACTACCCCAAGACGGTCCTTTTACCACCTTGCCATTGCTGTAAGTCCAACTAATTAATGAGCCACCAGCAGTGTAGCTCTTCGTCCAAGTAACGCTTTGTGCCGCACAAGTAATGGGTTTACTTACAGGCTTGTCGAATACCATTCCCGGTTCAGGTGCGGAGCCTGAATCATCAGTATCGGTGCCTGAACCTGTATCCGTGTCCGTATCTGTACCTGTATCGTCAGATAATACAGCGATACTTGCTTGTTCTGATCCTAGATCTGAGAAGCTGGATGTAATTCCTAAAATAGCTACACAAATGATAGCTAGAAGAAAAGTTGTTGACAATAGGTTTCGTTTTTTCATGTGCAAATTTTTTAGTTTAAATGATGTTAATAATAGATAACAAACATGCCAAAAATATATCTTTGTTTTTTTATTTTTAATTTTTCATCTATCTTTTGTTTCGTAAAACTGATTTTTTTCATCTAAACCTATCAAAAAGTGCATCAAACCAAAATTGAGATTGAGAAAGTCTCTGAAAACTTACGAGTGCTGCGAATGCTAAGAGGAATTAAAGTTGAATCTGTTGCCAAGGGAATTGGGATCACAAAAAGTTCCTACAGTAACATTGAAACAGGAAAAACTGAAATTACGCTGAGCCGCCTACAAGATATTGCAGACTATTTCCAGATCGACTATAATGTTATTCTTCATGGCCACTTAGACAATTATCAAAGCTTGACGGTTGGTCGTTCCGATGAGCTAATTATCGATTCAAAGCTGCTGCAGAATATCGTTAATGTACATAGCTCTATTGTTGAATTAGTCGAAAGAATAACTCAAAAAATATAATCACTTTCTGTGTGGTAACCTTTGAGGATTTCTATTTATACATCCCAGATAACACCATTACTTTCTTGCTTGCGCTTCCTTCATACTAAAAATTATGCCTTAGTGCTTCATGCAGCACTTCGAGTACAAGGTCAGGATTCGCACTCCGGAAAATACAATGGCAAAGGATGATCCGCCGATTGCGTCGAGCTCATTTGCAAGGCGCAATCGGCTGCTTTTACTCAACCCCATCCTAGAGTGGCTGTTGCGAGGGATGGTTCTGCAGTTGCTGCTTCAGTTTGGCTGCCGCTTCCTCGATCAGTAGAAGCAGGACTTCGCTTTGATTTTCATTCAGACAACTTAGGTAAGAGAAATAAATACATTTCGATTCTCTATATTAGATAATCATTGTCTATTTTATCAAGCTGGTAAACCAGCAGATCACCGGCTTCTGTAAAGTCTAATCGTGATAAGGGAAGAGAAAAGGAAGGTATAGATTAATTATTTCACGAATGAGCGCATTAAGCTGCCTGGTAGCGATATCCTGCGCTTTCCAAGTGCTGCTTAATAAAAGAATAATCAAAATGAACATTATGCGCTACAAATATTCTGGCTTCAAGGATTGCATACACTTGCGGAGCAATCGCATCAAAAGAAGGGCTATCCTGCACCATCGCGTCGTCAATACCAGTCAACAAGGTTATGTAAGGTGGTATTCTTTGGTTTGGCTTTACGAGGCTGTCAAAACTGTCTATTACCATATTACCATCGAAAATGCGTATGGCGATTTCCGTAATGCTGCCTCCTGACGCTGCATTGCCTCCCGTTGTCTCTATATCAACGATCGCGTATTCCATACCTGCACTGCTATTTTTTTCCATGCTCTACTACAGCTCTTAATTCCTGTATCATTGTTTTTAATTCCTGTAAATCTGTAGGTGCATCCGGTAGTTCATCGAGATGTAGCTTTTTAAACTTCCATATCTCTAATACTTCAGCAGCAGTAACGGTATAAGGTTTGTAAACAGGATTCAACGATTTTAACGTAAAGCTTTTGTCGGCTTTATTAACCGTTACCAATTTAAACACAAAATCTGCAGTACCATTCAGCACCATAATACAGGGTGTATCAGGTTTTAAATCCAGCCAGTTCTCTACATACTCTCCCGTCACTTCTGCGTTTTCGGGTATTGGCAACATTGAGTCCCCGGACGCCGGAAAGGTCCGGTAAGTACCATGCCTGGGCAGAGAGGGGATATTGAATTTAGGCAGAGATGCAATGAACGATGGATCAGTAAATCCGGTCCGATAACCCATTTTAGCTTTTACCGGCACGTACTCGCTGTTTTGATAATTGTCTTTATCCAGGGTTAAAGGGAGTACCCGTACTTTGGTACCCATCATATATACATCGTTACCTGCTTCCAGTTCCCGCAATTGCAGTTCACCAAGTCTGGAAAGGTCTACTTTCAGAAGGCTGTCCACAGAAATTTTAAACTCCTCAGAAAATTTTAGCAAATCGAGTGTAGCGGGGTTTTTAGTTCTCCCAGATTCTAAAGCCTGAAGTGTAATGCGTTTAAGCCCAATCAACTGCGCAAAATCTTCCTGACTAAATCCCTCCGTTCCCGGAGAAACCGGATGTTACTGTGAAAAAAATTTTTGCTGTTGCCATTACCGATTGTTATAATTGATAACAAAGATATGTTACTAATAGTAACATTCCAATTTTTGAAAAATGAATGGCGGCGTATCAAAAGCGGAGATATTAGAGACTTTGCAAAAAGAGATTCTCGATTTGCAGGGACTTCGTGCGCCATTGGAAAGTGAACGGAGGGATACCGGTCTGGGCATCCTCAATGACGCCTTCCCCAACGGCCATTTTCCTTTTTCAGCCGTTCATGAGTTTGTAAGCGCCACTAAAGAAACCGCCGCCGCTACGACTGGCTTTATCACTGCTCTGCTCAGCGCTGTCATGTCTAAGGGTGCATGCCTATGGGTCAGTTCCGGGCCTATGGTCTTCCCGCCAGCTCTGTCCTTTTTAACATCGCTCCTGATCAGGTCGTTTTTGCACAAGTTGCTGACAGCCGGAAACGGTTGTGGGTGATCGAAGAAGCGTTGAAATGTGAAGCCCTGTCTGCGGTAGTTGGAGAAGTAAGTGAACTAACCTTCACTGAATCCAGGCGGTTACAGCTAGCCGTAGAGAAAAGTCATGTCACGGGGCTTATTCATCGCCATACCCGTAAGCCCGTTAATAATGTCGCCTGTGTATCGCGATGGAATATTAAACCACTGGCAAGCGTTACAGAAGAACACATGCCCGGCATTGGCTTTTTCCAGTGGCAGGTTGAACTGCAAAAGATCCGCAATGGAAAGCCAGGGAGCTGGGCTGTACAGTGGACTGACACAGGATTTAAAGTTGTCGATGATAGGGCTACCCAGCAATCAATAATTATCCCTATCAGAAAAACAGGATAAGCATGGTAAGATATATGTCAATATGGTTCCCCTATTTACTTACAGACAGGATCACAAGAAGCCGGCTGGAGTTAAAAAGTGTTGCGTTTGTGTTGACCGCTCCGGAGCGTGGCCGTATGGTTATAAAAGCGGCAAGCCCGGAAGCAATGAAACAAGGCATCAACCCCGGTATGACTGCGGCTGATGCCAGAGCAATACTACCGGAATTAAAGGTACTGGATCATAAAGAAGGTGTTGAGGAAAAGCTCTTAACCCGGCTGGCTGAATGGTGCCTGCGTTTTACTCCCATTGCCGCTATCGATCCGTCGAACGGCCTGCTGCTGGATATCAGCGGTTGCCCGCATTTGTGGGGCGGGGAGCCGCTTTACCTTAAAGCAATTGCTGATGTTCCTACTAATTAAGGCATCTTTTTGTTTGTTTTTGTCGGAAACATTCAGCTTTCTTGATAATTCATCAATACGTTTACCAATAGCGTCTGTTCATAATGTGCTGATGGATTCTGTGGCGCCGTCAAATCCTCGTAGCCTCTACAATGATATCGGATGGTTACACAATCGGGTTGTTGATCATTTAAGCCGATGCTATACCGGGCAGGATTTTGAAATATTGCTGGACTGTCTGCAGGGCTTCTATGAGCATGAAACAGGCGCGTCGCTGCCAAGACAACAACTGAAGCAAAACCTTGAACTGATGAAGCCGATCATCAGTAACCAGGATAGCTTTTTAAAGGAGACAATTAAGAGCACAACGCTTCTCGAATCGTATGAGACGTTAAAACAATCGGTAGATACGCTTTATAACAGTGGCAGCAGCTACGAAGAAATAAAGAGCTATATCGTGAAATACGAAAGTGAGGTTGTTGATAACAGACAGCTGTCTGAAGAGGAGCGCACGCTTTTACTAAAAACGGCGTCACTGGCCAGGTATTCCATATACTACTGGATGCATTTTATGGTACCAACCCATTCTAAATCGGGTGCAGTTTCTAAATGGAAAATTTTTACCAAAGCATTCTGGATCGATGCGGGCGTGTATTTGATGCTTTGGGGTGACACCTACACAGCGGGCATGTATAGTTCAAGTTTTGGCGGTAGCAGTCAAGAAGAAGAACAGGTGGAGGAAGATAATGAACCCTAATTGTGAAGGGCGCTTTCTTCCTGTGCCATATCAGACAATTGGATTTGTAAAAACAACAATATTAAATAGTACAATTATGAACAACGAAAATTATGAATACCTGAAAGATCAGCTTACTATGACTGGCTTTTCAGGTGTGGTAGAGCAGCTAAAAGATCAGATGCTGCAAGGTGAAACAGGTTTTCAGCTGACACATCAGGCCAAGTACGGTGAAAAAGAAATGAATTACACGTTGAATTTCCGGCAATCGACTAAAAGCGATATGTATTTTTTCAACAGCTATGTAGCCAGTCTGTCCGATGGAAAAAATAATGTATCCACTACGTTTTACGCTGACCAGCGAATTACAGCCAAAGAAGCCTTTAACCATCTTGGATGGCCGGTCTGTTGAGAAAAGGTATAATCATCGTGAAAAAATTGGTGAAGGTGATAACATCACATACAGGCCGATCAAGGACTCGACCTATAATCAATGGGTTAAACTGGACCTGAACGATGTTGATAAGAACGGAAACTTTAATGTACTCACCTATGGTGAGAAATGGGGCTTCAACTTGGAGGAGCAGGTGGCTAAATTACCGGTCCGTCAGCTAAGTAACGACGAATCAAAGCTGGAATTAATGAACTCGCTGCGCAAAGGCAATATTCAGTCCGTAACCTTTGAACAAAACGGCAGATCAGAGGTTCGCTTTATAGAAGCAAACCCCAGGTTCCGTACCATTAATGTTTATGACAACAATATGGAGCAGATAAAAGACCAGAAGCAGGCGCGGAATCTCGCGAACAATGACAACAGCTCAAAAGAGCAAAAACAAGCCGAGAAGCAGGAAGAAAACGTTGAAGAGGATGACCCCAACAAACAAAAACGTTCGAGAGCCCGGAAAGTAGGTTAATAGGTCATATCATGGATGGTATAGAATTACTTTACCGGTTTATGGAAACAAGCAGCCATAGCCCGGTAATAGGCCCGCCGCATATTGCCATTTATGCTGCGATCCTAAAATGCTGGAGGGATCAAAACAAGGAATGCCCGGTAATAATATACGGGCATTCCTTAATGGAGATAGCCCGTATACACGGAAGGGCCACCTATCACCGTGTATTAAGGGATTTGCAGGCCGATGGCTACATTGACTATGAACCATCTCATGACGCGAGAAAAGGCAGTAAAATACGGCTTCGGCTTTCGGATTAATTTAGATTTTGTATAGGAATGATACATTCTTACATAGTCAGACAGTTTTTTGATAGAATCCGCGATGATCCGTTTATAGGTACAACTCATATAGCCTTGTTCATGGCAATGGTTGCGCTAAGCAGGGATCTGATACCTTCTATTGCTATGGCAGAGAGCTACGGAGTATGGCTAAAATAAGCAGTTCACGGACTTATTATAAAATACTGCGGCAGCTATGCGAGGGGGGCCTACATTGAATATGTAAAAGGAAAAAGCCGTTGGACGAAAAGCTGTATAAGATTTCTGGACAGTCCTTATTTAATAACTCAAAGCACGAAGAATGATGAAGAAAAATGAAACGGTGGTTATGCGTGCTATTGCGCTTTGTTTTAAGCCATTTCTTAAACCGGAGGAGGCGTTCATATATTGTAATCTTGGACATACACAGTTTGCAAAGAAATGCGCTGAAAAGGGGATTTACAAAAATGAGAACGGATACTATCGAAAGGAAGATTTGGACAAAATGATGGGTGGAAGTGGACCCATAGATTTCAGCACTATTGCCGCCAAGATGAAGATTTAAAGGCGAAAATAAAGAGAGGCTACCAATATTTCGGCAGCCTCTCTTTTTTAGATTATATGTATTCTATCCTTGTACTTTGACTTTGGCCATCCGGAGACGGAAGTTTGCGGATAACATCCGACTGATCTTTCGGCCGATGACGGCGGTAAACTTTTCGCACCTGGGTAGTGGTTGTATGACCTAGAAGGCAGGCAACAGTAGCATCATCCACATTTTCGTCCTGTAAAAGGATTGAAAAGCTTAATCGAAAGCATGACCAGGTGATATATTTTTCAATGCCAGCATCGGCTACCCATTGGCCAACTATTTTGTTGGCTCCATTTGCGCTAGGAAGTCGGAATACAACGTTACTTTCTCCTTCCATTAGATACGCCTTCTGTCTCTGCTGTTCAATAATGGCCAATGCTATCGGATGCAACGTTAATACTACAGGTTGACCTGTTTTCGCCTGGATAATTCGGGTGGTAAGTAGATCATTCCTCAAATCAGAGAACTCCATTTTCTTAACATCACACCAACGAAGTCCGGTATAGCAACTAAATATAGCACCGGCCCGTACTTCCTCGTTGTGGCAGGGTGTCCGCAGCAGTTTTAAATAATCCGGCACTTCAAGATTTTCCTTTAACCTAACCGATGGCTTACTTTTTGATAGAACGTTTGCAGAAGGACTTTTCTGAAAATATTTGTCAGCTTCGGCGGCATTCAGCGCCCATTTAAAGCGACTGTAATAGTCTTTGGGCGTTTCTCCGTTGAATTTATCCATAAGGAATTGCCGGAAACGTTTGCAGAAATTCTCCGTAATTGCGGTGGGAGATATAAAGTCATTGCCGATAAACAGCTTGAATTGTGTAAAGCTGTTGGCTAGATGACGGTTCCCCTTCCTTGTATTATCCTTCACGTATTGTTCATAATACTCCACAAAGTTCGCTTTGAATTTATGCTGTGGAATAAACGTACTGCCTATGGATTGTTGTTCAATTGTGAGCTGGCTTTTTTACCTCCAACAGCGCAAGCGCTTCTTTATTATGGTTACGCTGTATTTGATCTTTGGGTTTTGTGTAGGTAAAAATCCCGGTAGTTGGCCTTTGTCCTTTTCCGCGGCCAAAGTCGTAATAGTAATATATTTTGTCCCCTTTCCTGTTGGGCGCTTCTAAGATTCATAAATTATCAATTTCACGTTAACAATACTCCTCTGTATGATCTTAATTCAAAAGAAAACAATTACCTCGAACTTTATGTGTTTACCTTTTGCCCTGATAAGAAGTGCAGAGAAGTGAAACTTTAAAAAGGAGTTATGCAGGGGCACAACCGATCTGTGTCGATAAAGCTTTGGGCGGAGGCTTGCCCTGGTAGGATACCACAATAAGAGGATAACACGGTAGAAATGGGAGATCGCCCACCTCCTAAAAGTGCCTGTCATTCTGCCTGTCATTTGTCTGTCAAAAAATGTGGCAGAAAGCGTAAAAAAGAGGAAATTATTGACAGACTAAAACGAAAAAAGCATTGTAAATCAACGATCTACAATGCTTTTTAGTGCCCGGACTGGATTCGAACCAGCACACCTCGCGGCGCCGCCACCTGAAGACGGTGCGTCTACCAATTTCGCCACCCGGGCATCCCTCGTTTTGGGGTGGCAAAGCTAATGAAAAATAAATACAAATATTATTTAGCTACCCTGAATTTTCGTTTTATTTAAATCATCATCTGTTCCGGCAGGTCTCATCATCAGCGCCTGGAATTGCTTCATACTTTTTCCATACCCTCGGTGCTGCCATCGAGAAAGATAACGTTGCCTTTACCGTACTCGGCAAAGTTCTTAATGGCTTCTGTCCACATACTAAACAGGATAAAATTAGTGTCCAGGTTTGCCTGTCTTAGCTCGGTAGCAGCAGAAGACATACCTTTGCTACTTCTTCCCGAAAGAGCGCAATACCCTGACCTCTCAGCTTAGCCGCCTCGCGCTCGGCCTCTGCACTGATCTTAATGGCGTTACCTTCGGCCTCTGCCGATTTGGTTTTGGTGATCAGGAGTGCCTGCCCTTCATTTTCAGCGGCTGCTTTCAGGTTATTACTGGCCACCACCTTACTCATGGAATCGAGGATCATCTTATCAAAAGTGATATCGTTGATCTGCAAATCCTGCAGGTGAAAACCCCATTCTTCCAGGGTTTGGTCGATCTCTACTTTTACATATTGAACAATTTCCCGGCGCAAACCCAGCACTTCGGCCTGCTTTTTAGTGGCTACAAAGGAACGTACGTTACCTTCAATAGTTTTGATCAACGCCTGCATTAAATCGCGGTCGCTGATAAATTTAAAAGCTACTTTTTTAATGGTTTCTTCATCTTCATTTTGAACCGCGTATAGCAACATTGCTTTAAAATATACATTTGCCTGGTCCTGCGTTACCGCCTGGAACTCCAGTTCTACAGACCGGTTTTGCGTGGATACTCTTTTAAAAAGCTGCTCTATCAGCGGGATCTTAAACCTTAAACCCGGGCGGGCAATACGCTGGTATTTCCCAAACATCGTAATTACTCCTATATATCCCTGGTTAATGGTAAACAGGCCGCTAAATACTATGATGAGCAGCACAACTACCCACCAGTAACTTAAAAAATCCATAGTGTTTTATTTTTATAAAAATAGATAGAAATACATGATTTAGTCAATCAGAAATCAGTCAAATTGCGGCACGGAGCTAAAGCTGTATGGCCAGGCACAACTTGTAAAACAATGCATACCTCCAGGTGCCCTAAACCGCCGGAGCCTGCCCCTTTTCTTCCCATACCTGTACCAGGTTGATCAGCACTTCAACCGACTTCTGCATATCCTGTACGCTTACATATTCCTGTTTGCTGTGAAAGGCCATCTCGCCGGTAAAAATATCAGGGCAGGGCAGGCCCATAAATGATAAACGCGATCCGTCGGTACCGCCTCTCGCGCTATCCTGCCTGAAATCTACATCGCTGCGTTTCATGGCTTCTTTTACATACGCACCAATTTCGGGGTAATCTTTCAGTACATCTTTCATATTGCGGTATTGCTCCTGCTTTCGAAGGTATAGGTGGAGCCATCATACCTGCCCGTAGCTTGTTTGGCAAATTGTTCCAGTCTTTTTCATGCAGCTTAAGCATGGAAGTGTCAAAGTCGCGGATAATAAATTGCACGGTAGCTTTCTCTACCGTTCCTTCCATTTGTACAGGGTGTACAAAGCCTTCCCTGTCTTCGGTATTTTCGGGGCTGAATGAGTCTTTAGGCAAGAGATCTAAGAACGTGCCCGCCACTTTCATGGCGTTAACCAGTTTTCCTTGGCATAGCCTGGGTGAGCGCTGATGCCGTAAAGGTAACGGTAACCCCGTTGGCGCTAAAGGTTTCATCGGTATAAGTTCCCCGTTTTCCGCCGTCGAGCGTATAGCCGAAATCGGCGCCCAGTTTTTTAAGGTCTACTTTTTCCACCCCGCGGCCTACTTCTTCATCTGGGGTAAACAATATTTTAATATCGCCATGCTTCACTTCCGGATGTGTAACCAGGTAGTTGGCAAGGTCCATAATAATGGCAACTCCTGCTTTATCATCAGCGCCCAGCAAAGTGGTTCCGGATGCGGTGATAATATCATCGCCAATCCGCTTTTTAAGATACGAGTGTTGCCGTATAGAGATGACCTGTGACGGATCATCGGGAAGCACAATATCTTTTCCGTCAAAATTTTTATGAACAATAGGTTTTACCCCGTGCCTGAGCAATCGGGCGCTGTATCCACATGGCTGCAAAAGCAAATTACCGGAACCTGTTTATCGCTGTTGCCCGGTATGGTAGCATATACATAGCCATGTTCGTCCAGATGCGCATCAGCTATACCCATTTGCTGTAATTCATCTACCAATATACGGCTCAGATCTTTTTGCTTTTCGGTAGAAGGAAAGCAGCTGGCATTGGGGTCGCTTTGCGTATCAACGGTAACGTATTTCAGAAAACGGTTCGCAACACTAAAATCGTATTCACTGATCATTCATTATAATTTTATCGGTTATGGATGCTTTTCCAGGTTCTGTGCAAATTTACGGGTTGCCATATAAAGAAACCAATAAATCCAAACATAAAAAACCCCAAAGTATATTCAATATACCCTGGGAAATTATATGTACAATACTACGAATTAGGAGTTATAATTAAGGGGCTTTTCCTTCAATACCTACCAGTTCGAGGTCGAAAATAAGGTCCTTTCCTGCCAACGGATGGTTCCCGTCGAGCGTTACCGCGTCGTCTTTAATCTCGGTAACGACTACCTGGAATTGCTGGCCGCTGGGATCGCTCATTACTAAAGGCATTCCCACTTCCAGTTGCATATCTTCAGGAAAACGATCCTTGGGCATATCGATCAGCATTTCGGCGCTTTTAGGGCCATACGCTTCTTCTACAGGAATATTGATTGTTTTCTTTTCGCCCACGGTCATACCGGTAACACCGTCATCAAAGCCTTTGATCACCATACCGCTGCCTACCTCAAACTCAAGCGGGTCGCGGCCTTCAGAGCTGTCGAATGTTTCACCTGTGGTTAATTTACCGTGATAATGCACTTTTACTTTATCACCTTTTTTTTTTACTTGTTGCATTTGTTTTCTAGTTTGTTTTTTTATACCGGCTCATCAATACTATCATCAGTATTGCTCTGCATTGTTGTTGTGGTATTGCGCAAGCCATATTGCCGCAATACTCCCCCTGCTGTAAAAAACCGGTTGTCTTGATATTCGAAGGTAGGCCTTTTAATTTGTTACCTGTTTTTTGGGAAAAGCATGCGATATTCGCGTTTATGAGTGTGGATAAATATAAGGACCTGCGTATTGTTTATATGGGTACCCCGAATTTGCCGTAACCAGCCTGGATGTTTTAGTAACGGCCGGCTGTAATATAGTTGCGGTAATTACGGCGCCTGATAAACCTGCCGGGCGCGGTATGGAGTTACAGCAAAGCGCAGTTAAAAAATATGCTGTTAGTAAAGGATTGACGGTACTGCAACCTGAAAAATTAAAAATCCTCTTTTCGTGGAGCAATTAAAAGCGTTGAAGGCCGATCTCCAGATATGCGTTGCTTTCAGAATGCTTCCGGAGCTGGTATGGAATATGCCGCCTATGGGCACTATTAACCTGCATGGTTCGCTGCTGCCACAGTACCGTGGCGCTGCTCCCATTAACTGGGCGGTAATTAACGGGGAAAAAGAAACGGGCGTTACCACTTTTAAACTGAAGCATGAAATAGATACCGGCGATATCCTGCTGCAGGAACGCTTTCCCATACATGAAACCGATACAGCGGGAACCGTGCATGATACGATGATGCATATAGGAGCGGCGTTGCTGCTTAAAACAGTAAAAGGGCTGGCTAACAATAGCCTGAAAGAAACACCCCAGCTTTTGTCTGCCAATGAAACCCTACATCATGCGCCAAAGATTTTCACCGAAACCTGTGAAGTAGATCCCGGCCAGACAACTGATGCGGTATATAATCTGATTCGCGGACTTTCGCCTTACCCGGCAGCCTTTATATTTCTAAAAGAGAAGAAGCTAAAAATTTACCGTGCCGGAAAAATCAATACAAAACCAACGGCAGCAGCAGGTGAGTTTTTAACGGACGGTAAAAGCTACCTGCACCTGGTTTGTTCAGATGGAGTGATTGATTTACTGGAAATTCAGCTGGAAGGCAAAAAGCGGATGCCGGTAGAAGATTTTTTAGAGGATACAGGTTTGTATAAATAAAAAAGCCGCTGTACAGCGACTTTTTTGACGGCGTTAGGATAGGTAGTAGAAACAAGTAATTGTGAAAAGAGCAAAAAGCCTGTCAACACAACTTTCGGAACGCAATCGAGGAGTAGTGGTAGGGGATAGCGGTTATCTTTGCACATATTACTTCAATAAGCCCCTAAAATGGAAGATGCCAATCTTTGGTTAGACCAGCCAAGAAGAGATTAGTAAAAGATCAAAAAGAGTTTTGCTGAAGCAAAATCTTTGGAGAGCGACCTTGATTTTTTCAGGGCGATTTTTTATGCTCATCCTTCAATACTTACAACAGCTTACTTTTTAACTTCATAAAGAGCAAAAAGTGAATATATTTCTCTGGATAATGCAGGGGCTGCTATCTCTATTTTTTATTATGCCAGGCTATGGAAAAATTACCGGCAGCAAAGCACAACACGCCGCAGGCGGACATTTAAAACCCCAACAGTTCTATAATACCAATCCGGGTATTAGGTGTTCTTGAATGGCTAGGCTGCATTGGCATTATAGTTCCCTGGCTTTCAGGAATCGCGCCAATCCTGGCGCCGATGGTGGTAGCGTCCTTTTGTATAATCATGCTAGCCGGCATGTTTGTTTACATTACAAAAAAGGAATACAAAATGCTTTCACTGTTGATGGTGGTTTTTATACTGTCGGCGGTTGTGGCATATTTCAGGTTCAGTGAATTAGCAAGACGATAATGCCTGCTGACATTTCTAAAATAATCCATCGCCATATTCCAATCAAAAGGCGGTCCTGTAATCAATAAGACCGCCTTTAAAATTTATATAAAAACCGGTTTACGAAAACAATGCTTTCTTCAATGCCAAAGCACCCTGCTGCGAAGAAAACTTAACGGCTTCAATGTGGTCCAAAGGATTTAATAAACCATAATCATGGATAAAGCCGTTGTAGGTTTCAATCGTGACAGGCACTCCGGCTTCGTCTAATTTACGGGCATAAGCCAGGCCTTCATCAAAAAGAATATCATTTTCTGCCAATTGTACCAATGCCGGCGGAAGCCCTTTCAACTGTTCCAATGTGGCATTAAACGGTGTGGCATAATATTCATTTCGTTTTGCGGCATCGGGTAAATAGTTATCCCACATCCACTTCATTAATGAAGCAGTTAAAAATCTGCCATCAGCATATTTCTGCCAGGATTCGCGGGTAAAATCCGCATCGGTTACGGGCCATAAAAGCAACTGGAATTTTATTTGGGGCCGCCTTTGTCTTTTGCCATCAAGCAAAGTACGGCGGTCATGTTCCCGCCTACACTGTTTCCTGCTGCGGCTAAATTTGTACCGTCGACGCCGATTTCAGCACCATTTTCAGCTACCCATTTTGTTGCGGCATAGATCTGGTTAATAGCTACAGGGTATTTTGCTTCGGGGATGGAGTATAATCTGTAAAAACAGCCGCGGCGCCGCTGTTCACTACCAGGTCTCTTACCAATCTTCTATGGGTGGGGTAATCGCCCAAAACCCAGCCGCCGCCGTGGGTGAACATAAAAACCGGGAGGTTTTCCGAAGCTGCATTTGCAGGCTTTACGATGTGGATGTTTACAGTGATGCCGTCCTGTGTAATTTCTCTTTCGGCTTCGGTAATACCCGAGTAATCTACCTCAACAGATTGCTGCGCATCTACCAGTACCTGTCTTGCATCCTGTGGCGTCATTGTTTCTAATGGTTTACCTCCGCTGTTGTTGAGTGCATTCAGAAATTCCCTGATTTGTCTTAAAATTTGCGGGTCTTTTTCCGCTGGTAAGAACTGTGCCATTGTGTAAATTTTTAATTGTTATTTGATTAACTACTTCTCTAACTCTTTTACAACTACTTTTGCCATCTCTTTAGAACTAAAGGATTTTGTCCGGTTATTAAATTCCCATCCACCACTACTTTCTTTCAAGGATGCTTCCAGATTAAAAGGAACTTCTCTTTTCTGCGGGCAATACTTTCTTCAAACCAATCAAAACCCGTCAGTTTTTTTCTGTTAATTAAATAAGCTCCATCAGACAATTTCACATTTAATAATCCACCTACTCCGTGGCAAATAGCCGCTACCATTTTCCCACTTTCATACTGACGGCTAATGATGGATTGTAAAGTGGCATCATTAGGGAAGTCGTACATCGTTGCATGCCCGCCAGCCAGGTATACACAATCGAAACTTTCGTTCTGCACCTCAGGAAGGTTTTTAGAATGGTTTAACGCATTCATAAAGCCCGGGCTTTCATAATAGTTCTTTGAAATTTTGTCCAATACCAGCGGTTTCAGACTTTCCGGGTCAATAGGAACTGCTCCGCCTTTCGGGCTAGCGATGGTAATATCCCAGCCTTTTTCTTTGGCTGCATGGTAAATATGTGTCAGTTCGCTCAACCACAAGCCTGTATCTAATCCGCTTGCGTAATGACCCACATTCGTTACTATTAACAAGAGTTTTTTCATTTTAAAGAATTTGGTATTTATGATTAACAAAATTCGTTCTAAAAAATGCGCTGCCTGTAACCCAATTACAGAACTTTGTAACCATATCTCTGAAAAGGAGCAGTAGTTTCTGATAAACCCTTCTTCAAACAGCACCCTGCAACGTTCTTCTAATAGGCTTCTCCTGGTCATATATGCGCACAAAACATCGGAAACTTAAAGTTTCTACTAAATGTATCCGTCTTGCTTCTAGTAATTAATTAAACGAAGCCCTGAAATCCAGGGGCGATACAGCGGTTCTGTTTTTAAACAATCGGTGAAAGGACTGCGGATGCTCAAAGCCTAGCTCGTAGGCAATTTCGGAAACCGATTTATTAGTTGTTGAAAGCATCTCTTTTGCTTTTTCTATAACCCTGTTCTGTATATGCTGCTGCGTGGTTTGCCCGGTCTGCACCCGTAGCATATCGCTGAGATAATTGGGGCTTAGGTGTAGTTGTCCTGCAACATACTGTACTGTAGGGATGCCATGGGTCAATAATTGTTCGCCTTTAAAATAATCGTTCAGCAACGTTTCCAACTTAATGAGCAGATCATTATTGACTTTTTTCCTTGTCAGAAACTGGCGGTTGTAAAAACGGTCGCAATACTTCAGGAGCAGATCAATATTAGATACCAGCAAATCCTGTGTGAACGCATCCATATTGGCATCTATTTCGCGGGATATGTTTTCTACAATGTCCATCACCGACTTTTCTTCTTTTTCAGAAAGGTGCAGCGCTTCATTGGTTGCATAAGAAAAATAACCATACTCTTTTATGGCGGCAGCCAAGGGGTAGCCTTGCAGAAAATCGGGATGAACGACCAATACAAAACCTTTTACACCGTTTAACAACACGTCCTCAAACTGCAGCACCTGGTGGGGAGCGATGAAGTACATGATGCCTTCATCAAAATCATAATACTGCTGCCCGTATTTGCACTTTCCGCCTGCACAGTCTTTCTTTATGGCAACCACGTAGAAATCCGTAGCCACCGCACTTAAGATGGTTTCAGGCTCCAGTTTCACCTCATCAAAATTAAATACACTGATCAGCGGATTGGATGGCTTGCCTAATCCGAGGAACTGATGCAGCGCACTGATAGATGAAACTTTTGAAGGAGCCTTCATTTGCTGGTTTTCCGATTTATACATTGCTAATTTACTGATTTTATTTTGGTACGGCTAATTGCTCTTCCTTGATCTGCGCTATTCCCTGTTTATAAGATGTTACCTCAAATTCTGGGAAACGTTTCCTGAATTTGGTGTCGTCAAAAACATTATCATGTTCATATCTCGGCAATAGCTCCTGTAGCTCCTTTACCCGCTGGTTAAACCTTGCCCCTATTTTAAAGACGAATTTTGGAACAACGGAATATTTCAGTTCCTTACCATAAATATCAGCCGCCAATGCAATAAATTGCCTGTATGTCGGGTGGCTTTCATCAACAGGCAAATGCCAGGTTTGTCCGAAAGCATCAGGGTATTACCGATCAAAGCGGTAGCGCGGCTTGCATCCGGCGTCCATATCAGGCTGCGTTTTTTGCTGTCGCTTAATGGCACTTTCAGCTTTTTACCTTCCTTAATATTGTTGAAGATTAAAGTATTGGTAATGCTCTGTGTTTTTCCGGGGCCGTAAAATTCAGGTGCACGGCAGATCACTGCTTCCAGCTTTCCGGACTGCATCTCTTTCAATACCATTTCAGCCATCTCCTGCGAACTTTTCCTTTTCTGCCAACGGGATCAAAAATGGTATCTTCCGTAAGCACCCTGTCGTCCTGTGGATACATATACGTGTTGTCGAAGAACACCAGTTTGGCGCCGTTGATTTTGCAGGCTTCAATTACGTTTCTTAAAATAAGCGGGAACTGCTGTTCCCATAAATCTGAACTGATGGCAAGCCTAAGGTGAAATAGGCAATCTCGCTGCCCTTTACGGCTTCAATGGCTTTTTCGCGGACAGATAGATCTGCTGAAAAAACTTCATCTGTATCATTAATCTTTTTAGCTTCACGGCTTACGATCCTGATGTCGGATGTGAAATTTCTTTTCAGCTCTCTTGCCAGTTCTTCACCTATTTGCCCGTTAGCTCCTAATATTGTTTGCATATCCTTGCAGCCTTTAAATTATAATACAAAGTTCAATAACCTGTTTGAACGCAATGTATCCGGATCAACGAAAGTTGTAACATAATCTCTGTTACATCACCCGTTTCAGCCACTTCATTTTCTTATCCGAGTAAGGTGGATATTTCCAGTCAGGTTCACCCCAGGTTGTTTTTTCAATAACTGACTTTTGGTGGGAAAATGACAGAAAACCATATTCACCGTGATAATTTCCTATGCCCGAATTTCCTATTCCGCCAAAAGGAAGATAATCGCTGGTAATGTGCATCGGGTATCATTGATACAGCCGCCGCCAAAAGAAACAAGCTTCAGTAATTTGGATTTTTCCTCATCGCTTTTGGTAAACAGGTAGGCAGCCAGCGGCTTTTCGCCATCAATAATCTTTTGCAGCACGTCGTCATAACTGCTAAAGCTGATGACTGGAAAAACAGGGCCGAAAATTTCTTCCTGCATCACAGCATCCTCCCAGCTCACGTTATCCAAAATCGTAGGCCAGATATATAAAGTTTCTTCATTGGTTTTGCCGCCATAGAAAATTTTATCTTTATCAATGAGCGAAGAAACCCGGTCAAAATTTCTTTTATTGATGATGCTGGTGTAATGCTCTGCACCATCCGAATAATTGATTGCTTCCAGTTTTTCTTTCATCAGTTGCAATAATTTGGGCTTCACGCTTTCCGCTACCAAAAGATAATCCGGTGCAATACAGGTTTGCCCGCCATTCAGGAATTTACCCCACACCAGTCGTTTTGCAGCTACTTTCAGGTCGGCTGTCTGGGTAACGATGGCAGGTGATTTCCGCCCAGTTCCAGCACCACGGGCACCAGGTTCCTGGCGGCAGCTTCGTAAACGATCTTTCCTACTTTAGGACTTCCTGTAAAGAAAATTTTATCGAAACGAAGCTGTAGCAGTTCCGTTGTTTCAGGAATGCCACCTGCTGCCACGAATAAATAATTCGGAGGAAAATTGTTATTGATTAACTCCGCCAAAAGGTGCATGGTGTTTTCGGGCAATTCGCTGGGTTTTACGATGCAGGTATTACCCGCTGCAATGGAGCTTATCAGGGGACCAGTGTAAGCTGATAGGGATAGTTCCATGCGCCAATCACCAATGTTACACCCAATGGATCGTAGTGGATATAGCTTTTACCCGGCTGCAGGCTCAACGCTGTCTTTACTTTTTTGGGCTTGCTGAGCTTGTCCAGGTTCTTCAGGAAAAAATCAATTTCATTATAAATGAGATTTAATTCCGTTAAGAACGTATCGGATCTCCCTTTCCGGAAATCTTTGTAGATGGCATCGTATAACCGGCGCTCATTATCCTTCAAAAGGCTTTTCAGCTTTTTCAATGTTTCCTTTCTAAAGGCAATATCCTTTGTTTGATGCGAATTGAAAAAAACTTTTTGTGACTGAAATATGCTGCTAAATTCCATTTTTGTAAACGTTGAAGTTGAGTGGATTATTTCTTTTCTTCCCGTACCAGCTCAGGCGTATATAATGCTGCCTGAAACTCCGGCTGGTAATCATATTTGACCAGTTTCTTTAAGCCTAACGATTTGATGAAAGTTGACAAGGGACCATCCGACAGGCTTAGCTGAATGTCATTCGCCTTTTGCTGCTTGCTTTCTTTATAGCACGAACATCGGTATAGCCGTGTGTAAGCCGACCTTGCTTATCCAGGTTGATAAAATTGGAACGGATGATTTCCGGTTTTAATGCAGCAATATCCAGCTTTTTCCCCGACATTGAGAAATCAAAATTTCCTTTTGCATCATAATAATTAAAGGTCAGGTTGTTGCCATCGTTGGTATAATCGATAGGTATCAGCCATTTGGGTAAATTGTAACCATAAACACCTCTCACTCTTGCCAGCTCCGTATTTACGGGCAGTTTCAGCACGTAGCCCCACAGGTTTTTATCATTGAGCTCACCCACCAGCGAAATAAGGCCCCAGTTGCTTTTACCTGGTTTTGTAGTTACGATGGAGATGGATAACTCATTATAGAAATCGTTGTCGCAATAATGGTAGGCATACGATGTAATGGCGATCAACCCTCTGCCGGGCGTATAGGAAACCGGTTTTACAAGATCTTTTACCTGTTCGGGGATCAGCGCTTTTATTTTTGACATATCCGCCGTATAAATGGCAGTAATGCTGCTGTTGCTGTAATAAAAGTTAGGAGAATAGGTAGTAAAGCCCACTTCTTTTTTTCTGCTTCTGGATGGTCTTAAACCAACTCAGATCAATATCGGGTCTTTCTTTCGCGACTGTGTCCAACGGCGAATTGGAACGAAATCTATCGAACAAACCGCCTTTCAATACAGGTATCTGATGACCCAATAACTCAATCAGCGTATCCTTATCGGTAGGATTGTTGGTGATCGGTTTTGCGGTATTCTTATTTGAAGCGGTACTAATAGCAGCGTTACTTAGGAAAAAAACGGGTGCGAACAACAGGATTACACCGATGACTACTGTAATTGCGAGAATTTTTAGCTTTTTCATTTTTTGAATTTATTAGTTGTTTTATTTTAATCTTTTTGATTTGATTTTCAATTTCCTTCATCACCATTTTAGCCATCTTCTTTGAGCTGAACGGGTTTTGCCCGGTAACCAGGTTGCGATCCACTACAACTTTGGAAGTCATTGGGATAATGGCCTTTCTATAATCTGCGCCCCTGTCTTTTAGGCCTGCTTCCAGGTTAAAGGGTACTTCCTTTTTCCTATGGGCAAGGCTTTCTTCAAACCAGTTATAGCCGGTTATTTTTGTCTTTAATCAGGTAATGTCCATTGGATAGTCTTACATTAAGTAATCCACCAACGCCATGGCAAATGGCAGCCACTATCTTCCCGTTTTCGTATTGTTCAGCAATGATCTTTTGAAGCGTTTTATCTTGGGGAAAATCATACATCGTTACGTGTCCGCCTGCCAGGTATACCACATCAAAATTTTCATTTTCTACCGCTTTCAGACTTTGGGTCTGTTCCAGTTGTTCCCTGAATACCTTATTATTCCAGTATTTTTTTGAAACCTTATCCAGTGTAAAAAATTTCAGGCTTTCAGGGTCTATAGGAATATCCCCGCCATTAGGACTCGCTATGGTAATATCGTGGCCTTTTGTTTTCGCGGCGTCATAAATATGTGTGAGTTCGCTTAACCACAATCCTGTGGGATAGTTGCCGCTTGCATATATATTGATATTGGTAACAATGATTAGAATTTTGACAATGCCCATGCTGTAATTTTTGATACAGCAAATTTCAGCAGCCTTTTAGTGGTAGCAGTATCTCAATGAAGGGAAGTTGTAACAGAATCTCTGAAATGCCCTTGATCAGCTTAGCTGTGTCGCAATCCCTAGTGAAACTGAAGCCATCCTTTCTGGTTTCGACTTTTTAGGATCAACCATCAGCTGCCGGTAAGCCGTGACGCCTGTAAGCATTTTTGAAACGTTGCCATATAATAAGCCGGAGCTTATCCCTTACCTAAAATAGGATAGCGCTTTTACGCTGTGGCTCCGATCACAAAAATGCCCCCAATGGGCATCTAACTTTTTGGGGCTGTCTATACCGGGGAGCCTTGCTTTCGGGCCCACATGTTTTACTTTAGGAAGCCATTTTTAACGGTTCATCAATTGCCAAACGTATAGCTCTCTCAACCGGCGAAAGCCCGGGTTTAGAATCGGTAAGATTTAATTCGCCTCGAGTAACAGCGGTGGCTGGGCCATAAATTTAGGATTAACACCTCTATGAGGTTGGGCAGAATGAACCAAGAACGGATGGCAAAGATATATGGTACCCGCTTTGCCTGTTGCTAATATTTCATCACGGTTTGGCAAGTTCTTGAGCCTGGTTGCTATTTCAATAAATGATAAGCCCTGATCTCCTTCCGGATAAAGTAGCCGGGCAACATCCATATGTGACTGTTTGTAGATAATAGTCGGCGCATCGTTGCTGCTTACATCAGAGTATAGAACTAACATCAGCAATGCTCTTCCCTTTGATTTGATATTGGCGCGCCATTCAAAGTAATTTCCTGGTTCATGGCCCGGGAAACTCACATCTACATGTTTACCGGTATCGTTAGGTGGTTTGTTAGAAGGAAACCTGACAGGAAGGTGCCAACGCTTTTGCAGGGAATCCATGTATTTGTACCTAAAAGCGCATCAAATAGCGCGTATAAAGAAGGCGTATTCAAAGACTTGATAAACGGCTCCTGTGAATACATCCCTAAGCGAATGACTGGCTCTGTCCAGCTTTCGGGTTTGGAGCGATCAAAAGGAATATCCTGCCATAAAATATCTAAGGCAGCGTTGGCTACTTCGTTGGAAAACGCGTTATCAATGCGAACAAATCCATCGTAAACGAATTGTTCAATTTGTTCTTTATTTAAAAAGGATGACATGTTATTATATTAAGTTAAATTAAAAGCCGGCACCCGGCAACATAGCACGCGTGAAAACTTGATTATTAAAAAATACTAGAATAGGAAATAATTACACGGTCGTTTTACCGTGCATTCTCAAATTTGAGCGGAAAGGATATTATAACATTACAGTCATTCTCATCAATACAAAACTATATAAAAGGTTTAAATGAAACATCCAGGTTGAAATAAACTTTAACTACGGTTAAACTGAGGCATTACCAACATTTCTTTGAATAGCGGCATCAGGCGGATTTTGGCGAAGAACGTAAACGGCTGCCAGTGCATTGGACAAAGGCTCGTTGTCATAAAACATGCTTCCGGGATTATCCAGGAGTAAATGTACGGTAGGTGGCAACGTTTTGCGGTAATGCCGCAACTCTGGTAATTCAAGGCCTTTGCCGGTGTTATTATTTTTATCGACATAGCGTGACCTCTATTCGAGGTCGTTTCTAACTTTGTGATGATATTTATTAATTAATCAACATCTTCTAGGACGCCGTGGTTTTGCTGGTAAATTGCTGGCAAATTTAGAGAGTGTGGCAAATGGCAGGTTGAAGATTAACTGGAGGATTTAAGTTAGAGTGGTTGGTAAAGGCTTAAAAGACAAGAAGTTGTCTCAATTAAGAAACAACTTCTTGTTAGTGACCGCGTTAGGATTCAAACCTAAAACCTTCTGATCCGTAGTCAGATGCTCTATTCAATTGAGCTACGCAGCCATTTCCCGTAATGGGAGAGCAAAATTAAGGGAAATAGCAATTCCGGCAAAGTAATTTTTGAAAATAAATTAAAATCTTTGACAATTAGTATACAATAAGAGAGTAGAGGCCTTTTAACCCGTGACAGCTCTTTTTTTTTTTCAACGTATTATTAAGAGGCTTTTGATCGGTAAAAGATCTTCACCCATCCACCATTTTCGTTCGATAGGCAGGTTAGATAAACTTTTAGCAGGTTTTTGCCCGGAAGATTTTAAAAATTTCCTGCCAATAATGCGCAGCGTAGTCAATGGGCTTTTCATAAACGGAAATTTATATTTAACAAGGTATTTTCAATGTCAAATATAGAACTATTAATTCTTTTTATCAGATAACTAATATTGGTGATATTTTAATTAATGCTTACATTTACAGCTACCTTCTAACCAAGTCTAGCATAGCTTATAGCAAAGGCTAAACCTGAAGAATTTAGAGTAACTTAAAAAAGTGAATTCGGGAAAACCCATAGCATTGTCTGAAAAGGTAAAAATAACTATTGCCCTAAGTGTCAGTGCGCTTATCCTTATAGGGCTTGGCATCTTTGCCAATTCCAGGACCATCAGGTATAAACGTTCTATGAGGGACGTAAATTTATCCGGTATCATTATTACCCGTTCGCAGGATATATTAAATGATATACAGGATGTACAATCTGCCTACAGAGGATATATCATCACCAACGATTCGTCTTTTCTAAAATCTTTCGGTATTTCGAGCCGCATACTGCAAACCAGGGTCAATTCCTTAAAAATCTACCGATGATATATAGCCAGCGTTTACTGCTGGATAGTATCGCCGATCTGGTGAGCGAACAGAAGCTGGTAGCTTACAGCATAATTGTTAAAAGAAAATACGTATCTTTTTTAGAGGCATGGAATTTTTTAAATAGCGGTGATGAAACGAGGCTGGTGAATAAGCTCCGGTATAATGTGCTCAACTTTATCAATACCGAAAAAGCCCTACAATCGGGAAAGCTAAAACGGGAAAACGATAGCTTTAACATGGTGATCTATGTAGTGATCCTCAGCGTGGTGGCTGCCGTATTGATCATTATGCTAACGCTCCTGTATATCAGGAAGATCTACCAGCGGTTAGTGGATACAGAAAAGTTGCTGCTGAAATCGCAGATAAGGCTGGAGAGTATATTAGACAAGCTACCGGTAGGAGTAGTAATTGTAAATACGAAGAGTAATGAGTACCATGCCAACCATAAAGCGGTTATATTGCTCGATCAGCAATTACAGTCGGATGGAAAAGTATTTGAAGCGCCAGATGATACTTACACTTTCAGCGGTGCTTTAAGGGATGACCTGCGCGATAAGCTGTTTATCACGCACGCCATCCACGGCGAGGAGAATATCGGCTTTAATGAAACCACTGTAGAAGTGAACGGGCGTCATATACCCTTACGGGTAAGTGCTATTCCGCTTTATAACGAGAAGAACCAGCTGGAGTATGCGATCTCCGTTTTTGATGATATCAGTAATATCAAGCAATTTGAAAATGAGCTCATAGAAGCTAAGAAGCTGGTAGAGGAATCACTTAAGCTGAAGGAGTCGTTCCTGAGTAACATGAGCCATGAAATCAGAACGCCTAAATGCGATCCTTGGGTTTGCCGAGTTACTGGGCAAAAGAGATATTGGTGTGGAGGAAAACGAATATGTACGTATCATCCGTTCTGCCGGTGAAAATTTGCTGAGACTGCTGAATGATATCCTCGACTTTTCGAAGCTTGAATCGAATATGATGGTTTTTGAGGAGCACCCGGTTAGTATCGATGGTATTCTGAATTCTATTTGCGTTTTATACCATCCCAAGGCGCGCAACAAGGGCATAACCTTAAGTTATGAATGCCATAGCAATGTACCCGAAGTTGTGGTGGGCGACCCTGTAAGGCTAACGCAGGTAATTACTAATATAGTGGGCAATGCCATTAAGTTTACCCCTAAGGGTAGTGTGCTCATTTTTGCAAAAATGATTTCCTTCGATGAGAAAAAAATCTGTTATTGAATTTAAGATCAAAGATTCGGGCATTGGCATTTCAAAAGATAAGCTGTCGCGGGTGTTTAAACGCTTTGAGCAGGCAGGGGTGGAAACGACCAGGTTATACGGGGAACTGGTTTAGGGTTGAGTATTGCCAAGCATATTGTTCAAAGCCAGGGTGGAGAAATTTCTGTAACCAGCGAACTGGGAGTGGGGTCGATCTTCACGTTTACCATGCCTTTTGCGAATTTCGATGCTTCCAGGTTAAGTAATGCAATACCGGTTGAAACGGTAACCGACCTATCGTTTCTCGACGATCTGCGTATATTACTGGTAGAAGATAATTCTCTTAATATAAAGCTGGTAAATGGTATTTTCCTGGGTACTAATGTAAAAATAGATGTTGCTGAAAACGGCTTGCAGGCGATAGAGAAAGTAAAGGAGAATTTTTACGACATTATATTAATGGATATAGAGTTGCCCGATATGAACGGGTATGATACCACGAAGATCATCCGGAATGAGCTGCATATTCAGGTTCCTATTATTGCATTAACAGCCCACGTGCTGGCGGGAGAGAAGGATAAATGTCTGGAAGCGGGGATGAATGACTATTTAACCAAGCCGGTAAATACAAGACAGCTGTTCGAGAAAATAAGTACACTTGTAGCACGGGACTTCAGCGCGCCCATAGAGCCCACTGTAAAGCTCGGCGCCAATACTTCACAAAAGCTCTTTTCTACCGATGCAAGTGTTGTGGATCTCAGTTACCTAAGAGAGCTTTCTGACAACAACAAAGAGTTTGAAAAGGAAGTAATAGAACTATTTTTATCGCAGGTGCCGGGACAAATGAAAGACCTGGATGATGCTATTAATACGAGGAATTATAAGGAAATAAAAATGCTGGCGCATAAACTTAAATCGTCAACCGCGGTTACTATCGGCAAGAAGTTGATGCCGCATTTTGAGCTGCTGGAAGAAAAGGCCATAAAGACGAGTTGCCCGATAATGCATTAAGAAGCTACCGGATCATTAAGAATATATTGTCGAAAGGTATAACCCAACTGGAGCAATTGCTGGAAACCTCCTACTAAGCACTGGCGCCTGAATTAAAAGTAAGCTGCTGCGTTACTGCATCTATCGGGATTGCATGGCTGTAGAATCCCGTTATTTTTTCAATTACTTTTTCCACCAGTATATCGGGGCAGGATGCGCCGCTGGTAATCAATATTTTTACCGGTTCCTTTTCGGGCAGATAGCCTGTTGTTAGTAATTCCTGGTTGGTGTGAAAGTTGAAATGAATGATCTCTTTGCGTGAGACGATTTTTTCCGGGCTATTGATATAATAGGTAGGTAGTTTTTCTTCGCACAGTTCAACCAGGTGAGAGGTATTAGACGAGTTATAGCCGCCTACCACAATAGCCAGGTTTGCGTCTGTTTGTAGCATCGCCGAAACGGAGGTCTGGTTGTCATTGGTAGCATAGCAAAGCGTATCTCTTGTGTCGGCAAATCGTTCCGCCAGGTTTTCTTTGGAGAGCCCGTATTTTTCAACCATCGCCTGCTTCAGATAGTCGGCAATAGCCTGTGTATCGCTGGCCAGCATGGTGGTTTGGTTCACCACGCCGATTCGTTCCAGGTGTTTGCTTACGTCAAAGCCCTCGCTGTACTGGTTTTTAAATTCTTCGTAAAACCGGCTGCGTCCAGTTCACCGGTAATATATAACGCCAGGCGCTGCGTTTCCTTCATGTCTTTTACCACTACGGCAGGAGCTCCGGCAGCTGCATGTGAAAAGGTAGCCCTGGTTTCTTCGTGCGATGGTTTGCCATGTATAATGATGGTATAATCTTTTTTAGCAATAGCAGCGCTGCGGTTCCAAACCTTTTCAACAAAAGGGCAGGTGGTGTTATACTTTTCTGTAGGAATGCCGATGTCGTTCAGTTTTTTCTCTATGTCGAGCGTGGTGCCAAAGGCCGGTATCAGCACAATATCATCCCTGGTAAGCGTATCAAAAGGAATCAGCTCTTTTCCGTAAGTATCCTGTAAAAACCGAACGCCATGGCGGCTGAGATCGGCGTTCACCTGGGGATTGTGTATCATTTCGCTTAATAAAAATACGTTTCCCGGGGTTTTCCTCTACTGTTTTAAACGCAATTTCAATAGCATTTTCAACACCATAACAAAATCCGAAATGTCTTGCCAGGTATATCTGTACCGGTCCAAAATCGAGAAGGGTAGGCGTAAAATCTTTTTTAGCTTATCCTTTTCCTTGCGTAGTTTTTGATGGTAGATATAAGGGAGCTTCTGTAAAAAACCGGTACGTCGAACTGCTTCATGCATGCAAAGATAAACAGGAAAATCAGATAAATAGCCGACCGAAAAGCAATACTACTCAATACAAATATTTCCCTATCTTCAATTTAAAGATTCTTTATGAGCAAACTCGCAGTTTTGGCATTAAGCATTATGTGGTTAACCTCCTGCAAGCTAATGCCTAAAGAAGAAAATAATGGCGAAAAAAATAAAACCGGTACAATGGCAGCAAAAACGACGAACACAGATTGGAAACATGCAACCAATATTTATGAGGTAAATGTGCGGCAGTATACACAGGAAGGCACTTTTAATGCGTTTGTAAAAGAGTTGCCCAGGCTGAAGGATATGGGTGTACAGGTATTGTGGTTTATGCCCATAACACCTATTGCTAAAGAAAAAATGAAGGGCTCCTGGGGAGCTACTACGCTTGTTCTGACTATACTTCTATCAATCCCGAATTTGGTACCCTGGAAGATTTTAAAAGGCTGGTAGATACGGCGCATGGTATGGGTTTTAAAGTGATCATCGACTGGGTGGCCAACCATACCGGTTGGGATCATGTATGGACAAAATCACATCCAGACTATTATTTGCACGATTCAACAACAGGCACTTTCCAGGTGGCCAGTGGCATGGATGATATTATAGAACTCAATTTTCAAAACCCCGCGTTGCGTAAAGCCATGATTGACGCTATGAAATTCTGGGTGAAAGAGTGCGATATAGACGGTTTCCGGTGCGACCTGGCGTCATGGGTAGAGGTAGATTTCTGGCAGGAAGCAAGACCCTTGGTAGATGCATTGAAGCCCTTGTTCTGGTTGGGTGAGTTTGATGAGCTGGAAAGTCCTGATTATGGTAAGGTATTCGATGCCAGTTACTCCTGGAAATGGATGCATAAAACCAAAGACTTTTACCAGCAACACCAGCCTTTGCATGAGTTATTAGATCTTTTGCAGCAATACAGTAATATCGGGGACAGCAGTATGAGAGCCTGGTTTACTACCAATCATGACGAAAATAGCTGGAATGGCACTGAATATGAAAAATATGGCGATATGGCTAAGGCGCTAGCCGTATTTAGCTGTACCTGGAACGGTGTGCCGTTAATATATAGCGGCCAGGAATTGCCGCTTAAAGACAAAAGACTGAAATTTTTTGATAAGGATCCTATTCCATGGACAGGTAAATACGAATTGCATGATTTCTATAAAACACTGCTGAATTTACACAGCACTCATGCAGCTTTGAGAGGAGGTGATCCGGCAGTGCAAACAGTAAAACTTTCTACAACGGCTGACGACAAGATCTTTGCCTATCTCCGCAGAAACGGGGCTGATGAAGTGCTGGTAGTGCTTAACCTTTCGAGAGACGGGGCCAGATTTGATATTACTGATAATGCGTTGAACGGCTCGTTCGTAAATGCTTTTTCGGAAACTCCTAATGATTTCAGCAGCTCCAAAAGCTTCGACATGCAGCCCTGGGAATACCTGGTATATATAAAGAAATAGGTTGTTGATAATATCTTGTAAAACCGGCTTTTAAGCCGGTTTTTTTATTTGTAGACCTCGGCTCTCAGCAGCGCCGCAGTATATATGAGCTGCTGTAGCTATCACGTGCTGATGTGTATCAACTGTATAAAAGTTCTATTTTTATCCCTATGAAAAAAATTATTGTTTTAATTACGGTTGCCCTATTTCAGGTATACGCCTTAGCCGCTCAAAAAGGCAGCGATGGGGAGGTTTTAAAAATTTTAGCCATTGGTAACAGTTTTTCTGAAGATGCGCTGGAGAACTATTTATACGACCTGGCCAAGGCCGGTAATAAAAAGATCATTATTGGCAATATGTATATCGGCGGCGCTCCCATCGAATTACATGTAAGCAATGCAGACAGCAATAAAAAAGCGTACGATTACCGTAAGATACAGGTTGACGGGGAGAAGATAAGCAGGAAAAATGTGAGTATCGAAGAAGCCATTGCGGACGAAAAATGGGATTATATCAGCTTACAGCAGGCAAGCCCTTTATCAGGCAAATATGACGTAATTATGAAACATCTGCCGTTGTTGATCAGCTATGTGAGGTCAAAAGCTCCTGGTGTTGCCCTGGTGTATCATCAAACCTGGGCTTATCAGCAGGATTCCAAGCATGCAGGGTTTGCCAATTATAACCGGCAGCAAAAAATAATGTATCAACAAATAGTAGAGGTGTCGAAAAAGCTCAGTAAATCGGGCTGGTTTAAATTTATTGTTCCTTCCGGCACTGCTGTTCAAAACGGCCGCACTTCTGGTATTGGTGATCATTATACCAGAGATGGCTATCATTTAAATTTAGGATACGGGCGCTTTACAGCCGCCTGTACCTGGTATGAGAAGCTCTTTGATTCGGATGTTCGTAAAAATGCCTATAAGCCCGAAAAGCTTACCAGCCTGGAAGCGACCATTGCCAAAACCGCAGCGCATAAGGCCGTTAAAAACCTTTCCGTGTGTCTAAAGTAAAACTATGAACCGTTAAAGAAAATATTACACATTAAAAAGCCGGTTATTACTAATAACCGGCTTTACTTTTATATGATTTACTTTTAGAAGGATCCTCCATCGGCTTCATCTCCCGATAAGTTGATCTGGTAGCTATACCTTCCGCTATAGCCGGGATAGATACCCACCAGCTCAATCAGGCTTCCTCTCGCTTGTCCGAGCATCTGGGCAAATTCATCCACATTCTTGATCTCTCTTCCGTTCACAGATGTAATGATAAATCCTTTTTCCATGCGTGTTCTCCTGAGCGGACCATCAGGTTTTATATTGGTTACTTCCACACCACCTTTAATTTTTAACTGGCTGGCACGCTGTGCCTCCACGTTTTTCAGATCTACGCCCAAACGGTCGCCAATGGCCTCAGCCGAAGTGATCTGAACGATTTTAGATTGTGCTGACAATGTTACATCAACGGTGTTTTCTTTACCCGCGCGAACATAAGTGAGTTTTACTTTATCACCCGGTTGCGCGCTGGCAATAGCGCCGCTTATTTCCAGTCCCGAAACAATATCCCTGCCGTTGATCTTTGTAATAATATCTCCCTTCTTAATACCTGCTTTTCCTGCGCCACCATCAGGATCGGTTCCTAATACATACACACCGTCCTGTAAACCGGCCCTTTTCAGGTACTCTTCATTCTGTGCTGATTGCGGAGAATAAGTGATACCCAGGTAGCCGCGTTTTACATCCCCGAATTTCACAATATCATTTACTATCTTTCTGACAATAGTAGAAGGAATGGCAAAAGAGTATCCTGCATAGGTTCCGCCTGGCGCCAGTATAGCCGAGTTAATACCTATCAGTTCTCCATTCGTATTAATTAATGCCCCACCGCTGTTACCGGAGTTTACTGCAGCATCTGTCTGTATAAACGACTCTACCGGCGATTGGCTCTGCTGGCTGTTGATGCCAATGCTTCTGCCTTTTGCGCTAATGATACCCGCTGTAACGGTTGCTTCCAGGTTAAACGGATAGCCTACCGCTAAAACCCACTGGCCCAGCTGAAGGTTGTCCGAATTGCCATAGATCAGGTAAGGCAGGTTAGTAGCATCTATTTTCAAAACAGCCAGGTCGGTGCTGGGATCACGGCCCACCACTTTAGCTGTATAGGTTTTTCTTCCTTCGTTTAAAGTTACTTTTATTTCAGGGGCAATACCTTTACCATCCCTGTCCGAAATAACGTGGTTATTGGTTACAATATATCCATCCTGGCTGATGATAACACCGCTGCCGGAAGCTCTTTGCTCAGGAATGATTTGCGGACCCATACCGCCGCCAAAAAAGTCGCCGAAGAAATCTTCAAACGGATCGCGGCCACGGCTATTGGGCAAATCGTTGGTCACCTGCTTGGCAGGTATTTTTGTTTTGATGTGCACCACAGCCGGTACTGCCGATTGTGACGCCTTGGTAAAATCGGTGGGCTCTGCCGCATTTCCCTTATTGTCAAAAAAACTGGCGTAGTTAACAGGAAGTTTTCCATCAACCGGTTGTCCTAATCCTGCAGAGGCGCCCCCTCTGAAGAATTTTCCATAAATGTAAACTCCCGCAAAAGCTGATAGTATGCTAACTACTACTACCAGTACTAACTGTTTAACTTTCATACTCTTGTTCACTTTTTTTTTTGAGTTATTCAAAAACTATTCCTATTTCTTCACAAAATAACAAATTGTCAGATGTATTTCTTTTTGACAGATTTGAGTTTAACAAAGTTTTACTAAAGTCTTCGTACTTTGTGAACTGTTTTGTTTTGACGTTGAATGATAAGCTTTTATTTCGCCTTCGTCATCAATTAAATGTTAAAGGTCTTCAGCTTACTTAAGAGTGCTCAGCCATTGCATCGTATCCACCCCGTCGGCATAGTCGGTTAATGAAGGGTGTTGAGCACGGCCAAAAGGCGTATATCCGCCGCCTACTATACATTGCACATCGTTATTATTATCTAGCTCTTCTTTAATCTTTGCAATATTGTCGTATACTTCATAGTTTAACTGGCTAACCGGCGAAAAAGGCTTGCCTCGTCCACCAACAAAAGCGATGCATTACTCATATAAATTTTATTATTAAGAATATGCAGGGCCAGGTTATAGTCATAATTGTTCTTGTATTTATGATGATCGGCCAGGTAATCATATTTCTTAAAAATATTGATCAGCGTTTCAAAATCGTAATCCCGGGGCACATATATTTTGGTAATATTACGGCAACCCATGCCAAAATACAGGTAAACATCGTCAGCCAGCTGTTCCAGCTCTTCCTTCGTTTCATTTCCGGTAATTATAGCTACCGAGGTACGGTTACGCCTGATAATATGCGGAATTTACCAAAATAATATTCAAAATGCCCGGCGGTACTGTTGCTTCCCGTAGCAATGTAGGCATCACAATTTTTCAGCAGCTCGGCAAAGGCAATGTTTTTGCCAAATCAGGTGACCACTCAATCATTTTGCCCGCCAGGTGTTTGATCAGCACCTCGTCTTTCGATGACGGTTTGATAAGGCTGCGATGGCCCGAGATAAATACACAAAGAAAATCATGAAAGCCAACCAAAGGTATATTGCCCGCCATTACAATGCCCACCAGGCGGGGGAAGCAGGCTCCTGCTCTAATACAGGGTACTGGCTGATCCAGTTTTGCAAAGCTTGTTTTTGCAGGAAATAGCTGACAATATTATGGACGCTTAAATCAATAAATTCAGGCAGAAACCACCCGTTTTGCAGGTAAGCCCTGTGCTTTGCCTGTTGCCACTCTTCGCCGTTTTCCTGCATGTACTGTCCCAGTTTCACCAATATTTTAATACGTTCCTGTAAATTCATTTGTTTATTTTTTCCAGCCTTTTAAAAGACGAATTTAATAGTAGCTTCTTATTTATATGAATTTTTGTTTAAGGGTTGTTATCGCCCATTCAAGTGCATTCAGTAATTTTGCAGATTATACGAACAAATATAGTTTCATAAAACAAATAACAGGATATGGCAATAAAAATTACAGATGAGTGTATAAACTGTGGAGCATGCGAACCCGAATGTCCGAATAATGCAATTTACGAGGGTGGGGTAGAATGGGCTATTGCAGATGGTACATCGGTAAACGGGACGTTTACATTAATGAACGGAAACGTTGTAGATGCGCATTTTAAGAATGAGCCATTAGCAGTAGACACCTATTACATTACCCCGATAAGTGCACGGAGTGCCAGGGATTTCACGAAGAACCCCAATGCGCTTCGGTTTGCCCCGTAGATTGCTGTGTGCCCGACGAAATGTACCAGGAAACGGTTGATCAGCTGATGGAGAAAAAGGAAAAATTACACGTTTAAAAATAATGGCGTGTTTCTTTTATGAGCCACGCTTTGAACCTCACAGGATATGCAGCCTGTGAGGTTTTTCATACCCGGCAAAAGCCCGGCCGCACTATAGTTGCCTATTGGCAGGGCCGTCTGGGGCAGCCTCGGTAATAAATACTATACAATAGCCGCAAAGCCGCTCACCGGGCTCATTTTCTGCCCGTTCCGGACAGGCGGGCATCACAAACCTAAAACATAAAAAAGACAGATGAAAAAAATATAGCATTGGTTACAGGAGGGTATTCCGGCGAAGCGGTAATCTCTTATAAAAGTGCCAGCACCATTCAAAACAACCTCGATCCGGAGCAATATAATGTATATAAAATTGATATCACCCGAGAAGGTTGGTTTTACGAGCCTTCAGGCGGCGATAAAATAGCCGTTGATAAGAACGACTTTACCATTCGGGATAAAGGTGAAAAAGTAAGTTTTGATGCGGCGCTCATTGCCCTGCACGGTACACCCGGTGAAGATGGGAAGCTACAGGGCTACTTCGATATGCTGCATATCCCGTATACAGGTTGTAATGCGGCAACGGCTGCGCTTACCATGAATAAAAGCTATACTACGGGTGTAGCCGGTAAAGCGGGGATCAATGTGGCCCGGTCTGTTTTATTATTTGACCACTCACCGGTTGATACGGCTGCGATATTGCAAAATTTGCAATTACCGCTATTTGTAAACCCAACAGCGGCGGATCGAGCATTGGTATGAGCAAAGTGCTGAAACCGGAAGAGTTGCAACCTGCTATTGAAAAGGCTTTTAAAGAAGACAGCCAGGTTTTGGTAGAAGAAATGATCGTAGGGCGTGAGTTTACTATTGGCGTATATAAATCGAAAGGCGAAATTATTACTTTGCCCATGACCGAGGTTAAAGCCGATGCCTCTAAAGTGTTTTTTGACTTTGAGGCCAAATATGAAGGTAAGTCAACGGAGGTAACACCTGCACAGGTGGATGAGTTGATTGCTGAAAAATAAGGAGGCGGCCCGTCAGGTGTATGCTATTTTTAACTGCAGGGGAGTTATTCGCATCGATTTTATTTATAATGAGGCTGTTGGAGCCCCGTTTATGTTAGAGGTCAATACCATCCCCGGCCAGAGTGCTGCCAGCCTGATACCCCAGCAGGTAGCGGCGGCGGGCGGTAATTTAAAAGACTTTTACAGCCTGTTGGTGGAGGAGTGTTTTATATAGCTCATTACGAAAGGATAATCGCTGCATAAATTTTTCCTCGGGGAGAGGTAAATTAACAGGAGAACAAAAAATTATGTACGTTTACCATATAAATTTGTCGAATGTTTAGATTTATTACGAGTAAGCCACTTTGGGTGAATATATTGGTAGGGTTTCTTTTAGCGGTGGCCGTATTTGTAGCTATCATCAGCTCTTTAGGTTGGTTTACGAACCACGACGATGCTAAAACTGTTCCAAGCGTAACCGGCAAATCCTGGCTGAGGCACAGCAGATTCTGACTGCTGCCGGTTTTACGGTAGAGATACAGGATAGCGCTTACTACGACTCTCTTCCGCCCATGCAGGTAATCAGGCAGGTACCCGACGAACTGGAAGTGGTAAAATCGAGCCGTACGGTTTATCTCAAATACAATATGTCGCAACCGCCTTACACCGAAATGCCCAACGTTGTAGGTTACAGTTTTCGTAATGCGCTGATGTTCCTCGAAAATGCCGGTCTCAAGCTGGGCGATACTACTTTCCGGCCCGACTTCGCTAAAAACTCGGTATTGGAGCAGTTGTACAACGGAGTGATGATCCAGCCAGGCGCCAAAGTGAGAGTAGGCAGCCGGATAGACCTGGTAATAGGTTCGAACTGAGTAATACGGCTCTGGCGATCCCCAACCTGATCGGTTTAACGCTGGCCCAGGCCAGGAACTTTTAGAAAGCAAAGGTATTATGCTGGCGTCTATTATTCCCGACCCCGGTGTGCGGGATACCGCCAATGCCTTTGTGTACCGGCAGAGCCCTGAACGTTTTGACGACGAGGACATATTATCAGTATCAGGGCTGGCCAGGTGATGGACGTTTGGGTGAGCGCTACCGCGCCTGTAACGGACTCGTTAGGCGGGCAGGAGCCTTCGCATCATGATAGCATAAGCACCGAATAAATAACAAAAAGCAAACTTAAATATTATGGAAACCATTACCGTTCAGCAATTAAAAGAAAAAATTGACAATGGTGAAAAAGTAAACCTCATCGATTGCCGTGAACCGGCTGAATACGAAGAGTATAATATCGGGGAACTTTAATACCTCTTGAAATATACAAAACGGCGACCTCGGTCCCCTGGCAGGTAAAGAAGATGAAGAAATTATTATACATTGCCGCAGTGGCAAAAGAAGCGCTGCAGCATGTCTTTACCTCGATTCACAAGGGTTTAAAAAACAGTGAATGTGGAAGGTGGTGTTTTGGCCTGGAGAGATGCTTTTGAAGCGGAATAATTGATTACGACGATATATTTACAAAGACCTGCCGGATGCTATAGCCCGGCAGGTCTTTATGTTTTAAAGGCCGAATGTTAGTCCTATATTCCAGTTGGTACCGGCCTGCGTGAAATAATAATTTTCGGTGGTCATTGCACCCCGTACAAATAACTGAATGTGTAGCCGCTGTTTTCATATTTTTTATTGAAGACATTATTTACCATCAGTATCAGGCTGATGTCTTTAAATACGTTTGACGAAAACTGGTAACGAACCCGGGCATCTGTTAAGGCATAAGGATTGATGCTCCGGAGCTTGCTTTGCGAGTTATCCAGGTACTGCCGTCCTACATATTTTTCCAATAAGTCAACATAGAAGTGCTGTTTGCTTTCGGGGTGGGTAAAGGGCTCGAATGTTATTACAGCGCCCGCCACGGTATTGGGTGAAAAAGATATGTCTGTATTGTGGAACGACTCGCTGATCTGGCCTTCGTTGTCATAATCATCGCTGTACTGTACCAGGTTTTTTATTTTGTTACGGCTGAATGTAGCATTAGCGCTGGCTTGCAGCCAATAAGCCGGGCGATAGGCTGCGGTTAGCTCTACGCCGGCACGGTAACTGTTGTCGACGTTCACCCTGGCATAAGCGCCCACATCATTGATTTTACCTGTGGCGATGAGCTGGTTTTTATATCGCATGTAATAACCGTTAGCTCCAGCTTCGAATTTCCTGGCGTTAAACTGGTACCCCAGTTCAAAATCGGTTAGTTGTTCATGTTGGGGCGCCTCGGTTGTATTGGCCTCAAAATCGTCGCGGTTGGGCTCTTTGTTGGCAACAGCAACCGAACCATATATTTTGCTCTGTGCCGTATTAGCATGCTTTATCAGGTAACTGACGCCTGCTTTGGGATTAAAGAATGTATAGTTGCCACCCGATTTTAATTGCTGGTGTTTTCTGAACCCGTCAATCACATAATCAACCGATCTTAGTTGCAGGTCAACAAAGCCATAAAAGTTGGTAAGGAGCTGCTGTTGTAATTTGGCATAGATATTAAAGTCGTTTTTAGACGCCGGCAGGTGATACCATCGGTAATTTACAGGAACACCCACTTCAGCCCATCTCACAAACCCGTAATGTTTAGCGTCATACTGCGTGTAAGCACCGCCAATGTTCAGGTCGGTGTTGTTCCTGTTATAGTTTGCAGAAAAAACAGTTCCGTAGTAATGGTTGTCCAGCCAGAGCTGACGGGTTAAATTGGTGGAGGTAATTACCGAATCTCCAATTACGGGGTTTTGTAAGCCATAATCCGAAAATGGATCGCCGCGCCGGTATTCGTTATAGTAGCCTTTACCGCGGGTTAAAAAGAAACTCAGGTTGGCCGACCAGTAGGGGTTGAATTTATGATTCAGGAATAACTGGTAATAGTCCTGCTGGTAGTTATCTGTCTGATCGTCGTAATAGTTACCGTCGGCCATTTTACCAAGCGTATTGGTTCTTCTGCCTGCTATATCCAGTTGCTGGCTATAGGTTTGTCCGTTTGGTCCCTGCCCGTCAAAGAAAATGGTGCCGATACCATTCCAGGCCTGCCCGGTTTTTTCTTTACCTGATAATAAGTTGAATTTAATATTGGTCATCTCATTTTTAGAGGTCCAGCCGGCTAAAAACTGTAACGACTTTAAATCGCTGTTAGAGCGTTGTATATACCCGCTCGAGTTAATCTTTGACAGGCGTACGTTAAACTGGAAGCCGCCCTGAAGCAGTCCTGTACCTGCCTGCAGCGTATGCTTCCAGGTATTGAACGAGCCATATGCATTACTCATGCTCGCAGATGCCTGTTTGCCTTGTTCGATATTGTAAATATTTAGCGAAGCGCCAAAGGCTCCGGCTCCGTTGGTAGAGGAGCCCACGCCACGTTGCAATTGAACAGAACTGGTAGACGAAGCAATATCGCCAAAATTAACAAAGAAGGCCCCTTGCGATTCGGGATCATTAACGGGAATCCCGTTGAAGGTGACGTTGGTACGTGCAATATCGGTACCCTGATCCGCATAGAAGAATAGCCTACTCCCACACCATCATCAGAACTGGTGACCACAGAAGGGACCTGGTTGAGCAGGTAAGGGAAGTTTTGTCCCAGGTTCTGTTTGGCAATTTCTTTTTACCGATATTGCTCACGGCGAAAGGTGATTTTTCGTTGAGCCGGGTAGAACGTACTTCAACGGGAGTTAGCAGTTGAACACTGTCTGACGGGATGCTATCCCTCTGGGCGAAAAGAGATGAACCGGCTGTGCACGACAAGCCAATGAACATGAAAATCCTCTTCATTTGTTTTTTCTTTTTGCCATACCTCGCGGCAGGCGGGTTAAAAAAATTAATGAGAGGGAAATGCTGATATGAGAAAGGATTAGAAAGTTCTTCCTTCCCTGCGCAGGCATTACCCTGATCAGGTTTGCGGGTATTATCTCAGCTTCTCCGCCAACTGGCGAATAGGCACCCCGGGACGCTGGCTTTGTTAAAAGCGGTGCGAAGGTAGCTGTTTTAGTTGATATGTTGACTGGCTGATGGTAAACGATAATATGCAAAGTTGGGCCTGTCTAAAAGATACGGGTGGTTGTATGGCAAAGAAGTGCAATGAGACGAGTGGTTAACTCTTCTTGTACCTCTGGCGTCTTCGCCCTGGCGGTTAAACAGAAAGGGATGATAGTTACAGATCATAGCTTATAGCGTAATCCGCAGGCCGCTGCCATGAACCACGATCTATACACCATTAACTACTACTTAATGATATTAAACAGCCTTTTCCATCTGGGGCCGTTATCATAACTGAACCAGATCATCCATGCTTTTCCTACCACAGCGCTTTCGGGTACAAAGCCCCAGAAACGGCTGTCCTGGCTTTTATGCCGGTTATCACCCATCATCCAGTAATAATCCATTTTAAACGTATAGGTATTGGTTTGCCGGCCGTTGATGAAGTAGGCGCCGTTTTTGTTTTCGAGGGTATTGCCTTCATAAGTACGAATAGCGCGCTCGTACATGGGGTAAGTTTCGGCATTCAAAGTTACAGTACCTCCTTTTTTAGGTACCCAAATCGGCCCATAGTTATCTACCGTCCAGGCATGGGCAACATCATAGTAAGGAAAAAGACTTTCAGAACCGGCGTCGCCCCGTGCTACTTCTTTGGTAATGCTCGCTGCATCTACCGCAGGGAGCTTTTTCAATATTTCCAGTTCGGGAGAGTAAGATTGATATGGTATATCCCATCCTGCCAGGGGCTGAAATCGGGGCTTCCACTCTCCATATTCAGCGCTATACCCGCGTCTCTGAGAAAGTCTTCATCTATCTGCAGGTTATTCTTTGTTTTAAAAGTATAATAAGTTGCCGAAGTCGGAGATACATAACCTGGCTTATTATTAATGTAAACAATGCCATCTACGATCTTTAACGAATCGCCGGCTACACCCACACAACGCTTGATGTAATTATCGGTTTTGTCTAACGGATGTGATACAACAGGAAATTCATCAGGATTGCTCAGGATATATTGATCAGATTCCGACCCGGCTGCTGCTCTTCTTTTGATATCATAATAGGGGTTGGCCGATTCAAATTCAGGTCGATGTATCACTGTGTCGCCTGCCGGGAAGTTAAACACCACACAGTCGTTTCGTTTTACCGGCGCTGCAAACCAGCGGATATATGGTAATTCTATTAAGGTTGAATAGGATTTGGTATTAATCCTGGGCAGGTAATTGTGTACAAACGGAACTGATAACGGTGTATTGGGTATCCGCGGACCATAGCTGAATTTACTTACAAAAAAAAATCTCTTACCAGCAGGGTTTTTTCCATCGAGCTGGATGGGATGGTATAGGCCTCAAAAATAAAAGTGCGGATCAGGGTGGCCGCAATTACAGCAAAAATAGCCGCATCTACCCATTCCCGCCAGCCTGGTTTTTTGTGTTTCTTTACGCCTTCTGCACCTATAAACCTTGCGTCCTTGTTATTCGCCAGCCACGGAAAGTAAAAGGGAGCCAGTAAAGATGCAGCCGCATGGTCCAGAAAGGAAAAACGGCAGAATACTTTTGCAAACTCGATAAAGATACCGGGTGTAATAAACCAGCCTACTACCGGTATAAATTGCCAGAAAACCCAGTGTTTGGGCCGCTGTGCAATATCCTGCATGATCCAGGTATTATAAAATGGTACATAAGCTTTCCACGATTCGCGACCGGCTTTCTTGAATAATTTAGACAAACCAAAGGATGGTAAAAAAACAAGCAGTAAACTGATCAGGTATATAACAACTAATTGATTGAAAGGCATCGGCCAGATTTTTTAGCGGCAAACGTACATAAAATTTTTTATGTGCCATTTCTTTACACTCTAAGAGTAATCATAAAGTTTTCCTGCAGGGCAGGGCGGGTAACCCCAAAACAATACTGCATAAAGCAGGAAAAAATATAATATATTTACAGGTAAAAACCTATATGAAGAAATATTTGCCGCTGCTCATTGCAGCAATCCTATTGAACCTGGCTGCTCTGGCACAATCCACTACCTCCACCGGGATGAATTTTGAACATTTACCTTCCTGGCAGGAAATACTTACGAAGGCAAAGAAAGAAAATAAGATGATTTTTCTGGACTGTTACACCACCTGGTGTGGCCCCTGCAAGATGATGAGTTCGCAGGTTTTTACACAAAAAGAAGTGGGAGATTTCTACAATGCTAATTTTATCAATACAAAAGTACAGCTGGATACCACCGATGCCGATAATGAATATGTAAAAGGCTGGTATAAAGACGGGCAGGAGCTTGCCCGCAGGTATAGCGTAAGAGCATATCCTACGTATCTTGTTTTTAACAGCAATGGCGAGATTATTCACAGGTTTGTTGGTTCTATGCCGGGGAGTGCTTTTATTGAGGCAGGCAGGAAACTCTAATTCCCGATAATCAATATTATACGCAGGTAAGAAAATATGAGGCGGGAGACAAATCGCCCCAATTACTGTTAAAGTTAATTGATATCGCAGGCAAATCTTACGATCAGGAAGGAGAAAAGAAATTTACAGACGCCTATCTGTCTACACAAACGGATCTGTACACAAAGGATAATATTAAGCTCCTGTACAAAATTGCAAAAACAAGTAATGATAAGGGGTTTGAAATTGCATTAAACGAACCGGACAAGGCTGATAAAATCCTGGAAAACGCCGGTGCCAGCAAAAAAATAGCTAAAAGAATTATTTTGAATGAAGCGCTGGGCGCCCTGATGGGAAGAGCCGGAACACCCGATTTTGATGCATTCGACAAAAGCCTCAATGAAAAATACCCGAAGTATGCTAAAGAAGTGTCCGATTACGCGAGAATGTATTACTACATGAATAATAAGAACTGGAGTGGTTTTGTGACATATGCCGATGCGGTGGTGCAGGCAGGAGATGTACCATCGGGCAACCTGAATAGCTTTGCGTGGACTGCTTTTGAAAATGTAAAAAATAAAGCGCTCCTTGAAAAAGCGCTCGGGTGGAGTAAACAGTCGTTAAAAGACGGCGATAATGCGGCCTTTTTAGATACTTATGCCAACCTGCTTTATAAAACGGGTAATAACAAAGAAGCCATTGAGCAGCAAACCAAAGCGCTGGAGGCAGCCCGGAAAGAAGGAGGAGATATTGCCGCATATGAGCAAACTTTAAATAAAATGAAGAAAGGAGTACCTACCTGGGAAAATTAATTAAAAGAAATTCAAAAACGGAGAAACAAAAAGGTTGGTCATTAAGGCCAACCTTTTTGTTTAAGCAGGCCAGCCGTTGGCCAAACCGGATGATGTTTGTGGTTGCCGATCGGGGCGTATTCCATTTGTTCGCAAATTATAAAGCTGCCGCATCCGATGGTATAAGCCGGGCATAAAAAAACCTCCCGGAGGGAGGCTTACCTATTAACCCATTTTCATTATAAATGTATTGCTTCGCCGTAAGCTACTTCAATAGCATCTTTTACACTTTCACTGATAGTGGGGTGCGGGTGAATGCTATTTAATACTTCATGGTAAGTGGTTTCCAGTTTACGGCCTACTACTGTTTCAGAAATGATTTCCGTGACATTATAACCGATCATATGGGTGCCTAACCATTCGCCGTATTTGGCATCAAAGATCACTTTTACAAAACCTTCCGCATGCCCGGCCGCGCTGGCTTTACCGCTGGCGCTTAGCGGAATTTACCCACTTTAATTTCATAGCCGGCTTCTTTTGCTTTCGCTTCTGTAAAACCTACACTGGCTATTTCGGGATAGCAATAAGTACAACCCGGCACATTGTTGTAATCAATAGCTTCAGGCTGGTGCTTGTATTTGCCCTCGGCATGCGCAATAGCTTCCACGCAGGTAATAGCTTCTTTACTTGCCACGTGGGCCAACGCCTGGCCCGGAACACAATCACCAATGGCGTATACGCCAGCCACATTGGTTTTGTAGTATTTGTCTACGGTAATTTTACCCTTCTCTGTCTTCACGCCCAGGGTTTCCAAACCAATACCTTCTATATTGGCTGCAACGCCCACAGCGCTTAATACAACATCAGCTTCCAGTACTACTTCGCCATTGGCTGTTTTTACCTTAGCCTTCACACCGTTACCACTGGTATCTACCGAGGTAACTTCGCTGCTGGTTAGTATATCTATGCCTTGTTTTTTCAGGTTCTTCTCCAGTTCTTTCGAAATATCTTCATCTTCAACCGGCACAATGCGTGGTAAAAATTCTACCACAGTTACTTTAGAGCCGATGCTGTTGTAGAAATAACCAAACTCGATACCTATCGCGCCGCTACCCACAACAATAATACTTTTAGGCTGCTGGGGTAATACCATTGCTTCCCGATAACCGATAATTTTCTTACCATCCTGCTTTAAGGCGGGCAATTCGCGGCTGCGGCCTCCTGTAGCAATAATAATATGCTTACCTTCTACGATCTGCGTTTTGCCATCAGCGCCCTTTACTTCTACCTGGCCCTTGGCTTTTAAGGTGCCAAAGCCCATTACCACATCTATTTTATTCTTTCGCATCAAAAACTGAACACCTTTGCTCATTTTATCTGCTACACCACGGCTACGTTTTACAATAGCTTCAAAGTTGGGTTTACCTGTTGCTTCTATACCAAAATCCTGCGCGTGCTTAATATCATTATATACCTGCGCGCTCTTTAATAATGCTTTGGTAGGAATACAACCCCAGTTCAGGCAGATACCTCCCAGGCTTTCCTTTTCAATAATTGCGGTTTTAAAACCCAGTTGAGATGCCCTGATAGCCGCTACGTAACCGCCCGGACCGCTTCCCAACACTACTACATCGTATGCCATGTGTTATAGTTTTTATATTTTAATTTGATAGTAAGAACAATTTTAAGGTGCCTGCAGTTTAAAACCGTCTGTTTTTGTTATTTAAGACGCTTTAGAGTGATTGCCTGAACCTTTTTGTGTCGGCAACTTCAGTTGATCCATCAGAATGGCCCGACAACAAATATTAAACCCTGCGAATTTAGCTGAATTACAGTAAATGGCAAAAGGTACTATCCGGCTCAGCAGAAGCGTATCTAAAGGGTGCCTGGCCTGATGCACGGCAAAGGTTTTGTTAGTATATGAAAAATTCAAAATACCGCAAAAATACTATATTTGCATAATTGATTATGTAATTGATTATGTATTTATGGATTTTTTTGAAAAAACCGGTAAAATGGCCCTGGGTAGCCGCCTGCGTTTACTAACGGGTAAAATAACGGAGGATGCCGAGGGTATTTATAAATTATACGAGATAGATTTTTCACCTAAATGGTTCCCGGTATTTTTTATTCTGGCTGAAGACGGCGAAAGAACGATTACCGAAATTGCTACTGCAATTGGACATTCTCAACCTTCGGTAACGAAAATTGTAAAGGAAATGGCTAAAGCCGGCCTGGTACGGGATAACCTCAGGTCAGATGATAAGCGCAGGATATTGCGGGCCTGACGGAAAAAGGTAAAAAGCTGGTGGCAAGAATCAAGATACAGGGTAGCGATATAGGCCGGGCTATTGATGGCATTATGGCCGAAGCCACTCACAATTTATGGGAGGCTATAGGAGAGTGGGAAGAACTGTTGAAGAAAAAATCGTTGTTGAAAAGGGTGCAGGAGCAAAAGAAATTGCGGGAAAGCAAGGACATAGCAATTATACCTTATGAGCCGCAATACCGGGAAGTTTTCAGGGAACTGAATGTGGAGTGGATCTCCAAGTACTTTGAAATGGAAGAGGCCGACTACAAGGCGCTGGATAATCCGCAGGAATATATACTGGACAAAGGGGGAAAGATCTTCGTGGCGCTTTACCAGGGCCGGCCGGTGGGTGTTTGCGCATTGATTAAAATGAACGATCCTGAGTATCATTTCGAAATGGCGAAAATGGCCGTATCGCCCCAGGCCCAGGGAAAAATATCGGCTGGTTATTAGGACAGGCGGTTGTACGTGCCGCAAAGGAAGCGGGCGCTGCAAAGATTTATTTGGAAAGTAATACTATTCTGAAGCCTGCTATTCATCTTTATTATAAATTAGGGTTTCAAAAGTTATCTGGCCGGCCTACCCCTATAAACGTGCTAATATTCAAATGGAGCTGAACTTAATGGGCAATAAATAAAGGCGGTGGTTATACGGCATGATTTATAGCAGAAGATCACTCTAAAAAACAACAAATGAGATTAACCATTTACCAGGCAGATGCATTTACCGATACCATATTTAAAGGAAACCCAGCCGCAATATGCCCGTTAAAAGAATGGTTGCCGGATGATATAATGTTGGCAATTGCCGCGGAGAATAATTTGGCCGAAACCGCTTTTTATGTGCCTGTGGACGATAGTTTTGAAATACGCTGGTTTACGCCCTATACAGAAGTAGATCTTTGCGGACATGCTACATTGGCATCCGCATTCGTATTGTGCAACTATGAAGATTATCCCGAAAACAGCATTAATTTTTACTCGCCAAGAAGTGGCAGTTTGCCGGTAACTGTGCTTGAGGATAAATTTATATTGAACTTTCCCAAAGATCAGTTTTCAGAAATTGAACTAACGCAGGAGCTTAGGTCCGCAACGAACCAAAAGCCGTTGGCAGCCTTTAAGGGGAAGACTGATTATATGCTGGTTTTCGAAAAGCAGGAAGAAATTGCACGTATGGAGCCTGATTTGCCATTAATAGCAAAACTGGATGCAAGGGGCTGATTGTAACGGCGAAAGGGAACGACTATGATTTTGTGTCGCGTTTTTTTGGACCCGCAGTTGGTGTTAACGAAGACCCTGTTACAGGGTCAGCACATACTACACTCACGCCTTATTGGGCGCAACAGCTTAATAAAACTGAGTTGAAGGCTTTTCAATTATCAAAACGAGGCGGCGAATTGAATTGCCGTTTGGCCGGCGATAGAGTTGAATTGGCCGGTAAAGCAGCACTTTACATGAAAGGCGAGATATTTATTTAGAGCTCTTTCAGTTTAAAAAAGTACCGGTGGCGTAGGTAACGATCTATTGCCGTTTAGTTCCGGCTTTGTTTTTTCCCGGTTCACAATTCAGGCCTGTAACCAGGCCTGCTATCTCTTTCTCATGAATTGTAGTTAGAGCCTGTATTTTTCTTTTAAAATGCGTTGATGATGAAGCCAGTGGCCTTCAATAATAAATCCCCAGCAAAGGGTTTTAATGGCATTTCCGTTTACGGTGCCGATTCTGGCCAGGTCTTCCTGCGTAAAACTTTCAAACAACAGGAGGGTTGTACGCCTTACCAGTATAAATTCTTCAACCAGGCTGGAAAGCGTGCGGTGATTCACCGTAGCCATAGCAGCATAATGGTTTTGCTCAAAACCCGGTAACGATTGTTGCTCTCCACGGGCATGGGATAAGGCCCGGTAAGCAAAGATGCGCTCGGTATCAATACAATGCTGCAGCACTTCCTTTACCGTCCACTTGCCTGCCTGCTGCATAGGCAAAATCAGACTGATTGTCGGCAATGGAATAAAGAAAATCTTCCAGGCCTGCTAATGAGCCGGAAAGAAGGTTTTGTACATCGGTACCGGTAGTGAGGCTGATGTAGGTGTCGTAAAAAACAGGGTAATCGCCGGGTAGGGGTCGCATTTTTCGGTAAATATAAAAAGATAAGGGCTAAAATAGCCGCTCAGTGTAGGTACAACATGTATCGTTTGTCGGCCTGCACTATATTTGTAAAACATTGCCGGAAGAATGGTTAAAAAAATCTGTAAAAATAGATTTAGTTACCCCGAAATTCCCTTACCTTTGCAATCCAAAAATTTTTTATTATGGCAAGAGTATGTCAGGTTACGG